>JAXLYM010000032.1:0-101740 GCA_046351455.1 Polyangiaceae bacterium | reverse complement strand
GCGCGTGCCGAGCGGGCGCTCCTGCGCGGCCTGGATGCGCGCGATCGACGCGTTGGCGCGCGCGAGATCGTCCGCGTGAGGGGTCACGATCCACCTTGTCTCCAAGGCTGCGGAGCGCACGGCCTCCCACGCGTAGAGCGCGGTCGCGACGTCGCCCACCTGCTCGGCCTTCACGGCGAGCGCGATCAATCGCTCGTACGCGACGCGCACGTGAGGCGCTCCCGGCGCATAAAAACCGGCCGCGCGCCGAGCGTGGAGCGCCGCCTCGTGCGGATCGCCGGCGCGCAGACCTGCCGTGGAGAGCGCTATTTCGCGCTCCCCCGAGTACACGACGCGCGCCGACACCGCGCCGAGGATCACGCCCACCACGATGAGCACCTTCGCCGCGGACAAGATCCAGGCGAACGAAGGGCGCGGAGACGCGGTCACGAGCCGGCTTCTACCACGCAGGGCCCTCGCCTGGCGAAGGACGCATCGCCTGGGCCCTCGCGTCGCGGCCCCGCGGCGTGTCCGTCCTCGTCCGCATTTCGTCCGCGGCGGCCCTTCAATCGGGGCGGGTTCGCGCGCATCCTCCGCGGCTGGATCGAGGAGCTTTCGCGATGACCATCTCGAGGATCGACGCCACTCTCACCCTGTTTGCCACGGCGCTCGCGATGGCGGCGCTCACCGGATGCGCCGCGTTTGAGGCGCGCGCGCCCAGGCCATTTGCGCCGCACACCGAAGAGAAGGACGGCGTCCTCGTCAGCGAGTCGACGTACGAGAGCGAAGGCGGATGGGTGCATTTCGAGCGCTCGTGGCGACCCAAGGCCGACGCGCGCGGCGTGCTCGTGGTGGTGCACGGGCTCAAAGATCACTCGGCGCGCTACGGCGATTTCGCGATCACGCTGGCGAAGCAGGGGTTCTCGGTGCGCTCGTACGATCACCGCGGGCACGGGCGATCCGATGGGAAATCGCAGCGCGTCGACGACTTCGCCGACTACTTGAGTGACCTCGACTCGTTCGTGAAGCGCAGCAAGAAAGCCGAGGGCGCGCTGCCTGTGTTCGTGCTCGGTCACAGCATGGGGGGCGCGATCGCGACAGGGTACGTGCTCGATCATCAGGCCGACGTGAGCGGGCTGCTCTTGAGCGCGCCGGCCCTCGCCGCGGACGCGGGCGGCGGCGCGAAATTCGGGGCGCACTTCGCTTCGGCCTTGTTTCCAGGGGCGGGCGCGCTCTCGCTGCCGATCGACAAGTTCTCGCGGGCGCCGGACGTGATCGCCGCGGCGAAGAGCGATCCGTTCGTGGATCTCGCCGACGTGCCCGCGCGCACGGTCGCGGGGCTGCTCGACACGATGGATCGCATCGCCGAGCATCGCGCCGAATTCACGCTCCCGATCCTCGCGATCCACGGCGAGGCCGACGAGATCACGTTGCCTCGCGGATCCAAGGAGTTTGTGACCGGCGCGTCGTCGAAGGATCGCTCGCTGTGGAGCTGCCCGAAGCTGGTGCACGACCTCCTCCACGAGCCCGAGCACGACGCGATCATCCGCGGCATCAGCGAGTGGCTCGCGGCCCACGCGCCGGCCCATCCAGGGGACGCCGCCGCGGGATCCGGCGTGACCGTCCCCGAGCCGTGCCGCGCCGAGAAGCCTGATCATCACATCTCCTCGTGCAGCCCTTCCAGTCGCTCACTTTGCTCTTCGGGGGAGTGAAACGAGGGGCGGAGCCCCTTGTAAATCCGACGAAAATGAAATGTGACGAATCCCGAGCGGGCCCGGTGGCAACTTTGAAGAGGCGGTCGAACGGCGCGCGATTGTGTACGCTCGCCGCATGCCGGGACCGCTCGCCGTGGATCTGATCGTCACCGAGCGGTGCTTTGGATCCGGGGTCGCCGTCACGCTCGACGTGCTCGGGACGGCTAATTTGCTGTCGAAGGCGCTCGGCGGCTCGTCGCCTTTGTTTCGATGCGCGGTGCGATCTCTGGACGGGCGAGCCGTCGGCACCTCGGTGGGGAAATCGCTGCGCGTCGACGGGGCGCTCGGCGAGGAGCGGGCCGACATCGCGCTCGTGTTCGGGCCGGGGATGGCTGATGTCGCGCAGGTGCTCGTCGACGTGAAGGCCGAGGGGACGCGGGCCCTCGCGCGGCACATCGAGCGCGCGGCGTCCTCCGGGGCGCTGCTCGCGGCGAGCTGTTCGTCCACGTTCTTGCTCGCGGAGGCCGGCGTCCTGGACGGCGCTCCAGCCACAACAAGCTGGTGGCTCGCGCCGGTGTTTCGATCGCGTTATCCGGCGGTGAGGCTCGTGGAAGATGAGCTGGTCGTCGCGGCCGATCGCGCGATCACGGCGGGCGCGGCGCTGGCGCAGATCGATCTCGCGCTGCACGTGGTGCGTCGCTTCGCGGGGGCCGAGCTCTCGCACGCGGTGGCGCGCTACCTGATCGTCGACGACGCCCGCAGCGCGCAGGGGCCTTTCAAGATCGTGGCGCACCTCGCGCGGAACGATCGCGTCGTCACGAAGGCGGAGGCGATCTTGCGAGCGGATCTCGCGCGCGCGCTGGACGTGGAGGCGCTCGCGCGAGAGGTGGGCGTGACGGCGCGCACGTTGAGCCGTCGCTTCGTCGCCGCGACAGGGCACCCGCCCGCGGCCTTTCAGCGCCGCCTTCGGATGGAGACGGCCGCGGGGCTCTTGCGGACGACGACCGACGCGGTCCAGACGATCGCCGCGCGCGTGGGGTACGAGGACGAGCGGGCCTTTCGGCGGGCCTTCACGAAGGACATGGGAGACAACCCCTCTCGATTCCGCAGGACGACGGGTTGATATCGAGTCGCGGAGCGGCAGTCATCGGCCCAGACTCTCCGGCGCGAAGAGAACACAAGGACATGAAGTGAGCACGACGACCACCGAGAAGACCTACGAGATGATGTGGGACTGCCAGTATTGCCAGCAGAAGAAGCTGCTGGGGCTGACCCACCGATTCTGCCCCAACTGCGGCGCCCCTCAGGACCCGGCGAGGCGCTATTTCCCGCCGGATAACGAGCGCGTCGCGGTGCAAGATCACCAGTTCGTCGGCGCCGATCTCCAGTGCCCCGCGTGCCGAAACCCCATGAGCCGGAGGTGCGCGCATTGCAGTCAATGCGGCAGCCCCCTCGCGGGCGGGAGAGACGTGGGCTTGCGACAAGAGGGCGCCCCCTACCCCGGACAGGCCCCTTACCCTGGACAAGGCAATTACCCTGGACAGGCCCAGTCCCCGGCGGCGCCCCCCAAAAAGAGCAGCGTGGGGTGGATCGTGGGGCTGATCTTGGTGGCGGTGATTGGCCTGTTCGTGGCGCGCGCTTGCTCGAAGAAGGACGCGACGGTGACCGTGGCGCGGCACGAGTGGACGCGTGAAATTGCGGTGGAGCGCTTCGAGGAGGTGGAGGAGAAAGGGGCTTGTTCCAGCATGCCCGGGGACGCCCGCGTGAAGAGCCGCGCCAAGGGCGAGACGGTGTGCACCAAGAAGAAGGTCGACAATGGAGACGGCACCTTCAAAGAAAAGCAGGAGTGCACCACGGCCCCCGAACAGTGCACGTACGGCGTGAACAAGTGGCATGAAGTGCGGACGGCGAAGTCCTCGGGAGGCCCGAACGAGGAGCCGAAATGGCCCGGGACCGGCGTCACGAACACCGGCAACTGCCGCGGATGCGAGCGCGAAGGCAAGCGAACCGAGACGTATACAGTCTACTTCACGGACGACGCCTCGAAGAAGGAGCTGTCCTGTGACATGAACAACGCCTCGAAGTGGAAGGGATACCAGGACGGCGAGCGCTACAAGGCGAAGATCTACTCGCTGGGCGGCGACCTGGACTGCGGATCTCTCCAGAAGATGTGATGCGGTGACTCAGCGATCAGCCGCGCGGCTTCTTCTGCGCGGCTGGTCGCTTCTTTTCAGGCTTGCGAGATCGGGAGGCGGACTTTGCGCCTGACGTGGACAAGGCCTCGAGCTGACGACGAAGCTCGGCGACCTCCGCGGTGAGGTTGTCTCGCGCCTGCTCGGCTTCCCGACGAGCGCGCGCCTCCTCTTGACGAGCGCGCGCCTCCGCTTCGACCGGCGTGGGAAGGAGATCGTGACCGGACCGATCGCGGGCGAGGCGCAACATGCGGACGAACGCGGGGTGCGGCACCGCTACCCAGAACAGGCCCAGGCTCGTGCACTCGTACAGCTCACCGTCCGGGACCTCGCGCTCGACGAGGTCTCCATCGATGTTGTCCCAGACTCGAACGGGGTGCGCCGCGTCGTCGGGATCGAACCGGACGACCTCACCAATGCCGGCTTCGCGATAGCGCTCCAGCTTGGCGTTCCAATCTTCCTCGCCTTCGTCCGAGTCGCTCACGACCTCGACCGCGATGTCCGGCGCGCCGCGCAGCCACGTCTTCCACACTCGGAACGTCGCGTGCGGCTGGCCGAGCCTCACAAAAGCGTCGGGGGCGAGCTTCTTCTTCGAGGTCGTTGGGGAGTAATAGACGAACTGATCGGAGCCGATGGTGGCGCGAGCGGCGAGCTCATGCTGCAAGATCTGATAGAGCGCCGTACGCAGCTCGAGGTGGCGGTTCGTCTCGGGCATCTCTTCCGAAGAGGGAAAGTAGACAGGTTGGGGCGCCCGCACATAACGCTTGTGTCCGTGCATCGCAGGACGCTCAAGGTGGGTGTGCTCGATGACTGCCATTGTCTCCCCCCATCTTGCCCGAAGCGACCCGCCTCCGCAATGCCGTACCTCGACGGCACCGGAACTTTATTTCAAGCGCTTTCCCGTCACTTTCAGCGTTTCAGCTTCGTGGGCGGTTTTTGCCAGTTTGTATACGAATACCTCGTCACTTCCAAAGCCTCGTGGTGGCGCGCACGCCTCTTCTTGACGCGGGGCGACCATGGCTCTTCGGCGCGGTGGATCTTGACGTCGGAACACGGATGGTGCGACGTCGGCGCATGAGCACTCATCGCCCGCGCTCGCACGTTCACCCGCAGACCAGCTCGATCTCGGAGGGCTTCGATCCCTCGCTGAGCGTCGGCGCGGTGCGGCCCCCGATTTACCCTGTGTCGACGTTCGTCTTCGAGTCGGCGGAACAAGCCGCATACTGGTTCGAGGTGGCGCTCGGAAAGACGGAGGCGCCGGCGGGGGCGCGGTCGGAGCTGATCTATGCGCGGCTCAACCACCCGAACGCCGAGATGTTCGAGGACGCGCTGCGCTCCGTCGAGAAGGGCGCGCGCGCCGCGGCCGTGTTCACGAGCGGGATGGCCGCGATCACGACGACGATCCTCACGTTCGCGCGGCCAGGGAGCGTGGTGCTCTATCAGCGGCCGGTGTATGGCGGCACGGACCACTTCCTCAATCACATGCTGCCAGAGTGGCAGGTTCGCGCCGTCTCCGTCGAGGACGGCAAATGGGATGAGGCGCTCAGGGAGCACGCCAAGGACGTGTGCCTCGTCTACATCGAGACGCCCGCGAACCCGACTCTCCACATGATCGATCTGAAGGCCCTGCGCGCCCGGATCGACGCTCATGTCCCCAGCGGACGCGCCCTGCTCCTGGTCGACAACACCTTCCTTGGCCCGGTGTTTCAATCACCGCTGCTGCACGGCGCGGACATCGCGTTGTATTCAGCCACCAAGTTTTTGGGCGGGCACAGCGATCTCGTGGCCGGCGCGGTGACGCTGCGGGATCCGGCGCTGCTCGGTCGAGTGAAGGCGACGCGCGCGTTCCTCGGCACCATCTGTGAGCCGTTCACCGCGTGGCTCCTTCAGCGCAGCATGGCGACCTTGTGGCTGCGCATGATCAAGCAGTCGAAGAACGCCGTGAAGATCGTGAACGCGCTCAAGTCGCATCCCGCGCTGGTGAAGGTGCACCATCCGTCGCTGTTCGTGGGCGATCAGGCCCGCATCGTGGCCGAGCAATGCAACGCCCCCGGGTCGATGATCGCCTTCGAGATCGCGGGCGGCCGGCCGGCGGCGTTCCGCTTCCTGAACGCGCTCAAGATCATCAAACTGGCTGTCTCGCTCGGAGGCGTGGAGTCGCTCGCGTCGCACCCGCGCACGACCACGGCCTCGGAGATGTCCGAGCAAGACCTGGCCTCGTGCGGGATCACGGAGGGCCTCGTGCGGCTCTCGGTGGGAGTCGAATACTGGCGCGATCTGGCCGACGAGCTGCGGCTCGCCCTCGACGCGGCGATGGCGTGATCAAGCGCCGTTGATCTTGGCCGCCGGCGCGACTCCCCATTTGCCGAGAGGGCAAGTCGCGCCGGGGCGTCGCGCCTTCACGTCCATGAAGCACCAGCACTCGCGGCACTGGTGGGTGCGGTCCACGTAGCTATCGCACGCCTTGCAGAGGCGGTGTCGCTCCTCAATCACATCCAGCTCGGCCCGGCCGCACACCTGATCAAAGTACTCGAAGGGGTTGGCCTGGGGTGCGCTCGTGCTCATCTCGTCGCTCTCCTGGTGATCGCTGCTCGCGATGCTCCTCTTGGACATTCGCGCGAGAGAACGCCAGCTTCGGTGAAAGCACGTGTAATGGAGCGGGGCGCCCGAGAGCGTTCTGGCCGGTGAACGGAGCCCCGCGGAGCAGCTTTGCCGCGAGCACGACGAGGGGGGATAACCCTGGATCTCAGGCCTTTGCGCGGTGCATCAGCTCGTTCATGGGGACGCTCGGGTCGAGGAGGCGGCGCGCTCCCTCAGGGCCCACGACTGGCAAGGAGCGATCGATGAGGCCTAGTTGGGCGAGCACCGACGCTTGGTCCCAATAGAGGCGCTCTCCGGAGACCTTTCCGTCCTCGAACTCCACGACGGCTACGAACGCCATCTCTATTTTTTTGTGGGTGGCCTCGACTCCCGGCAGGAACCAATCCATGCGGATGGAGTGGGTGAACTTCAGGACGAGCTCATCAACGAGCCTGTTTTTGCCGAGGGTGCGCGCGACCGGCGTCATCATCATGTCGTCGGGGATCGCTGGCAAGAAGTGGTCGCCATAAAAGGTCCCCACGCCGTCGCGGCCCGTGCCTCCGGTGGCCACCGGCACCAGGACGACGTACGGGTGCGCGGACATCGTCTCCAGAGCGGCGCTGGCGCTCTTCATCCCGAACTCGGCCCCGAGGTGCTGCTCCCACGTGGCCACCATCGCCGCTTCTTCGGCGCTCAATTGCTCTTGACTCATGGTTCTCCCGGATTTTGCTGAAGAGCGCCTTTGAAGGGCGCCCGAGAGCGTACGTCGCTCGCCACAACTGGTTTCTACCGGTGGCGCGTGGGAAGATACTCTTTTCGGGGAAACGGGCGCCCCCCGACCGGGCGCGAGCTTTGCGAGCGAAGGGCGCGGAGCGCCCGGCCGGGCTTGGGGGGCGCGGGCGCGAGGAGCGAACGCGACGAGCGCCCCCTGGGGGGCACCTAGACTGGCGCTATCATCAAAGGAAATCGCGGCGCTTGAAGAAGAAGCTGGCTGTCGCGAAGAGGCCCAGTGTCCATGCGGCGCCGTGCAACAAGGCCTGGCCGTAATAAACTGGCAGGTTCGCGTTCAATGCTTCCCCCGTCAAAAGAGGGCGCGGCGGGACGTAGAGCTGCAGATTGGGGACGATCTTCGATAACAACACACCCATGTCGTGGATGGTTTGGCCGAACATCTTCACCGGGAGGCGCGGGAGCATGTCGGCGTTGCGACCCACGATGAAGAGGCCAATCGTGAGCATCGCCGAGATGAACGGGGTCGAGAACGAGGAAAAGAGGAGCACCACCGCGGAGACGACGCTCACTTCAATCAGGGAGAGCGCGGCCGATCCAAGGACGACGCGGCGCTCGTCGGGGGCGACTCCACACAACCAGGCTCCGGCGATCAAGATCACGATTGACCACGGAATCGGGGCGATTGTGCGCGCTTTGGGCCACTTCACCAGGAAGATGGCTGTGATAAGGAGAGTGGCAGTCCAGACGCCGGCCACCAGGGCGATGGGGCGGCCTCCCAAGGCGCCGCCCAGACTGAGGATCAGGCCGGCGTCGGCCATGATGAAGGTGGCCAGTGTGAGGACGGTGCCGAGGAGCTTGCCGGCCAGGTATTCGGTGCGGGCGATGGGGCGGGCCAGGATCGGGAAGATCGTCTTCTGCTCCAGCTCGCGGTGGAGGGAGGTGGCGCCGATGACGATCGTGACCGCGACGCTGAACAGGGAGAGGGTGGTGGTGCCGAGGTTGGAGACGACGCGAGGGGCGTTGGTCAACGTGTAGGCGCCGACCACCAAGGAGTAGAGGGCCGCGGAGAAGGCGACGCCCACGAGGCCGAGGAGGATGCGGGCGCGGACAGACTCGCGGTAGGTGTTCAGCGTGATGGCGAGCACCCTTCGGAACATGGGCGCGGACGGTATCACTTTTTGTGATCGATTCCGGCGGGGTGCGGGCATTCAACTCACTGGAAGCTGGCCGCTCGGCTCGGCGCCTTCAGAGTCCCCTCCGTCACCTCGGGGGGCCTCGGGTCCGAGCGGTTCGTTTCTGTCTCCTGTTTCCGCTGGTGGTTGAAACCGCGGGCTGTCGCATGGCCTCCTGTGCGACGGTTCGCGGTTTCGTTTTTTCGCGCTCACGCGCTTCTACTCTCGATGGGGCCGCGAGCGGCCCCAAACCCCCGCACGCTTCGCATGCGCGCGCTTCGCGCGGGACTCTCTTCGGGATCGCTCTGCGCGCTTTGGTGGGCGCTAGCTCAGGGATTTGATGGAGCGCTCTAGTTTGGTGACGTCGGAGTCTTTGAGGAGGCCGACGGCGGTCACGCTGAGGCGGTCGGGGCGGAAGATGCGCTGGGCGGCTTCGCGGACCTGATCGCGGGTGACCGCTGTGAGCTGTTCGTGGCGGAGGACCGGGGAGCGGAGGGTGCCGGCTAACGCGGAGAGGCCGTGGAACGCAGCGGTCTCTTCGGGGTCGTCCAGCATCGCTTCCACCGACCACAGGTGGCGATCGCGCGCCTTGGTCAGCTCGTCTTCGGTCGGGCCGTGATCGCAGACCTCGCGGAGCAAGGTGAAGATCTCGCGCGCGACTTGAGGGGTGCGGCTGTGGCGCGCTCCCGCCGCGACGTCGACCACGCCGTCGTCCTCGTACGTCTCGAAGGCGCCGGAGACGTCGTAGCAAAGGCCGAGGCGATCGCAGATGCGCTCGTACAGGCGCGTGGACATGCCGTCGTCGAGGATGCGCAGGAGCATCTCGGTCGCAGGCTCCATGGGGTCGCGCTCGCTGGGCGCGCGGAAGGCGACGCGGAGCTCGGTCTGGCTGGACTGGTTCTCGACGAAGCGGACGCGGGGCTTCTTTTGATCGAGGCGCGGCGGGGCCGGCTGCACGCGCTCGCCTCGTCGCAGAGATCCGAACGCGCGCTCGGCCGCGAGGGCGCACGCGTCGACGTCGCCGAGGTTGCCCGCGACGGCGAGCACCGCGTTCTGCGCGGTGTAGTGGCGCGCGTGGTGGGCCTTGAGGAGCGGGGCGTCGAAGCGATCGAGCTGATCGATGTGGCCCGTGATCGTGAAGCCGAGCGGGTGGTCGTCGTACATCAGCGCGCGCACGAGGTTGTCGGCGTCGATGTCGCGGCCGTCGTCGTCGAGGTCCTCCAAGATCTCTTCGCGCACGATGCCGCGCTCCACCTCGATGTCGCCGAGGATCGGCTCGGACGCGACCTCGCCCAAGAGCTCCAGGATCGCGTGGAGGTTCTTCGGCGGGACCGTGACGCTCATCTCGCCGTGATCGACGTGCGTCGCGGCGTACAGCGTGCCGCCCAGCCGCTCGAACGCGAGGGCCTGCGCGTGCGCGGTGGGGTGCCGCGGGGTGCCGCGGAAGAGCATGTGCTCGAGGAAATGCGATAGGCCGTTCGTGTCCTTCGTCTCGTAGCGCGAGCCCACGCGGAGGTAGAGCGACGCGACCGCGCGGTGCACGCTGGGCTGCGGGATCAAGACGACCGAGAGGCCGTTCGACAGGACGATGTCGCGGTGCCCCCACTCCAAGATCGGCGCGGCCACGGTCGGCTCGCCTCGGATCACTCGCCCGGATCCTCACCCGGATCCGGCTCGGATCCCTTCTCGTCGACGGGCTCGCTCGTGATGGACTCGTTGCGCTTGATCGGGGACTCGCTCTCGATCTTGCTGCGCGCGCGGGCGATGTAGAGCGTGAGCGCGTCGATCTGCTTCGCGGTGCGGATCTGGCTCAGGATCTGGTCGCGATCCTTCTCCCAGTCCTCCTTCTTCACCGGCGCCTTCTCCTTGAGCGTGACGACCGCGTAGCCGTCGCGGAGCTGCACCGGATCGTTCAGCACGTCGCCCGGCTTCTGCAGCGCGAAGGCCTGCTTCACGAGCTCGGTGGTGCTCATCGCCTCGGGGATGGGGTTGCCGGAGGCGTTGAAGGGCGTGGACGACGTGACGATCGGGCGCTCGGAGTGGGTCTCGATCGTGGGGAGCTTGTTCTCCACGATCTCGTCCTCGGCCTTCTTGTCGTCTTTCTTGTCGGCCTTCTCGTCCTTCTTGTCGGCCTTCTTCTCGTCTTTCTTGTCGTCCTTGGGGAGCTTCGCGGCCAGCTCCTCGAGGTGCGTCTTCAGCGCGTCCTCGAGCGACTTTCCGCCCTTCACGGCGGCGTGGATGCTCTTCGCGGCCTCGGCGGCGAGCGCGTCGGCCGTCGCCTTCTGGTAGAGCTCGCGCGCGATCTGGGCCTTCAGCGTCTTCTCGACGGCGTCGCCCTTCGCGATCTTCTGCAGCTGGATGATGTGGAGGCCGAACTGCGTCGTGACGACGCCGCTCACCTTGCCCTCCTCCATCTCGAAGAGCGCCTTCTCGAACTCGGGCACCATCTGCTTCTTGGGCACGCACCCGAGATCGCCGCCGCGCGTCTCGGCGCCGGGTTCTTCGGAGAAGCGCTTCGCCACCGCGCCGAAATCCTCGCCCTTGTTCACGAGCTCGAGCGCCTTGTCGATGCGCTTCTTGGCCTTCGCCTTGTCGGCCTCGGACGCGTCCTCCGACACCTTCGCGAGGATGTGGCGCGACACGCGGCACTCGCCCTCGTACTGCGACTTGCGGGACTCGTACTGCTTGTTGATCGAGTCCGCGTTCTTCGCGGCCCACTCGTCCACGGCCTTCTGCGACTGGTCGACGAAGAGATCGTTATAGAACGACGCGTCGAGCTTCACGTAGCTCAGCGTCGCGGTGCTCTTCATCTTCGAGTACTCGTTGTAACCCTCGCTCTCGGCCACGTGGACGCGCGAGCGGATGACGTCGCGCATGCGGGCGGCGATGAGCTCTTGCCGCTGGAAGTCGCGGAAGTCCTCGACGCTGAGCTTGGTCATCGTCCGGACGGTCTTCTCGTACTGCTTGAGATCGAAGGCCTTGGTCTTCGCGCTCTTCACCTGCATCGCGCGGAACGGCACCTCCCACTCGATGCGCTGCGGCTGCGGGCCGAGGAGGCCGAGGTAGTAGCCCATCTCGCGCTCTTTATCGGCCGGCAGCGACACGAACGCGCGGCCCTTCGCGAGCTCCTTCGTGACCTCGTCCTCGCTCACCGTGATGCCGAGGCGCTTGGCGTCCTCGTTGAGGATGAAGCGCTCGATCAGCGCGTCGGCGATGATGCGGCGCAGCCCCATCTGCTTTGAGCGCGCCTGGTCGACGTACCGATCGGCCGCGAGGCGGTATGCTGCCCAGTAGTGCGTGGTCGGGATGCAGCTGCCGTGCACCTCGATCGCGCACGTGGGGCCGGAGGCGACCTGCTGCGCGCCCGCGCCAGGGCGGAAATTCACGATGAACACCACCGCCACGAGGATGACGAAGAGCCCGCCGATTGCCGAAACTGTCTTGTTCACCGGAACGCTGCCTCAGGAGGGGTTGGAGACCCGGACGGCGGCGGGCATAGCACGAAGGCCGCCCGCATCCCCTCGTTTTGTAGGCTTCTTGACGTGAGGCGCGGTTTCTTGAGAAAAATGACGATGAGGGGCCTCTGACGGAGAGAATGCCGACCCCCCAGGAAATCAAAAAAGCGCTGATCTCGGCCGGCTTCGAGCTTTATCGAACGCGGGGTGAGGTCGTGCATGTCGCCGAGCGCGTCCGCGAGAACTTGCTGATGGACTCGGGCATCTTCGTGCACGCGGGCCGAGCCACGGTCGGCTTCGTCGTGCGCGCGCAGCACACCGACTTCCCGAACGAGACCGAGGACCAGCTCTTCGTCCGCGCCCGCAGCCTCGCCGCGACAGCGGTGGCCCGCGGCTACCGCGAGATCGAAGCCACGTGCCGTCCGATCTTCGATCCCGGCGACGGCGATCGAAAGCTCGACACATGGTGCGAGGTGCAGTTCGAGCGAGACGCCCCCGCGCTGGAAGACGCGATGGAAGAGATCCGCTTCGCGCTGGGCTTCCCGAAGAGCGCCGGCCACCACGAGTGAGAAGATCCGATGGAGGGGTGCCCCCCCTCCGTCGTGCTCGCGGCTCCGACGCTCCGCGCGCCGGTCCCCCCCAAGCGTCGCGCTAACGCGCGCCGCGGGGGGGAGAGCCTTCCGTACAGATCGCAACTCTGCTTATGGTCCGCCGCGGTGAAGGCGCGCGCGATCGATCTGTTGGGGCACGGCGGCCCGTTCGCGCGCGCAATGAACGGGTACGAGGATCGGCCCGGTCAGCTCTCGATGGCGCAGGCCGTGGAGCGCACGCTCCAAGACGGAGGCGTGCTCTTGTGCGAGGCCGGCACCGGCACCGGCAAGACGCTCGCGTACCTCGTGCCGGCGCTGCTGTCCGGGCAGAAGGTCGTCATCTCCACCGCGACGAAGACGCTCCAGGATCAGATCGTCACGAAGGATCTCCCCCTCGTCGCGGAGCACCTGAAATTCGAGCCCGAGGTCGCGCTCGTGAAGGGCCTCGGCAACTACCTTTGCAAGCGCCGCTTCGCCGACGTGCGCCGCAACGGACACACCCAAGGCGGCGCGATGATGCGCTCGCTCCCGCTGATCGAAGCGTGGGCCGAGGAGACAGAGACCGGCGACATGGCCGAGCTCGCGACGCTGCCCGAAGGCGACCCGCTGTGGCGCGAGGTCTGCTCGTCGAGCGAGACGCGCATCGGCAGCGGGTGCGCCTACTACGACGAGTGCTTCATCACGAAGCTCCGCAAGGACGCGGAGAAGGCGCAGATCCTCGTCGTGAACCACCACCTGTTCTTCGCGGACCTCGCCCTCCGCGCGACGAGCAGCGAACGGGGTTGGGCGGCCGGCGCGCTGCCTCCGTACGACGCGGTCATCCTCGACGAGGCGCACCAGATCGAGGAGGTCGCGACGTCGTTCTTCGGCGTCAGCATCTCGAAGGCGCGCGTGGAGTCGATGCTGCGCGACGCCGAGCGCGCGTTCGTGGGCGCGGGCATATCGGATCCGGTCTTCGGCCGAGGCGAGGGCGCCGCCCTCACCGCCGTCGTGCACGAGGCCGCGACAGCCTTTTTCGAGGCGATCGCGAGCGTCGCGCGCGCCGCGGGAGGCGACGGCGGAGGCCGCGCGCTCCTGCCGCCGGACGCGTGGACCGCGGAGGTCGGCGACGCGTGGGGCCGCCTCGACGAGACGCTCGAAGCGCTCGCGGGGTACGCGAAGGCCGGCGCCAAGGACGAGCCGATGCGCCTCGTCGCGAGCCGCGCGACCGCGCTCCGTGACTCCGCCGCGAAGGTGCTGGATCCGGCGGCGAACCAGGTCACGTGGGTCGAGGTCACACAGCGCAACGTCGCGATCGGCGCGTCCCCGATCGGCATCGGCGGCGTGCTGCGCGCGCACCTCTTCGAGAAGGCGCACGCGGTGGTGCTCACGAGCGCGACGCTCACGACCGCGAACCGCGCGGCCGCGAGCGATTCGTTCGCGTTCGTGCGATCGCGCCTCGGCCTCGACGACTCGCTCACCGTGCCGATCGAGGAGGCGACGGTCCCCTCCCCCTTCGACTACGCGGGCTCCTCGATCCTGTACGTGCCGGACGATCTGCCGGAGCCGTCGGAGGAGGGCTTCCTCGACGCCGCGGCCGAGCGCGCCGCCGATCTGGTGCGCATCACCGGGGGCGGCGCCTTCGTGTTGTGCACGAGCGTCCGCGCGATGCGCGCGCTCTCACGGCGCATCGGAGGCTTGTTGAAGCGCCCGATCATGGTGCAGGGCGACGCGCCGAAGGGAGCGATCCTGTCGCGGTTCCGCGCGGCGAACGACGGCGTGCTCGTCGCGACGATGAGCTTCTGGGAGGGCGTCGACGTCCCCGGCGATGCGCTGCGCCTCGTCGTGATCGACAAGCTGCCGTTCGCGGTGCCGACGGATCCGGTCGTCGCCGCGCGCGCGAAGGCGATCGAGGCCGCGGGCCGGAGCCCGTTCACGGAGTACTTCGTGCCGCACGCCGCGATCACGCTGAAGCAGGGCTTCGGTCGATTGATCCGCACGCAGCGCGATCGCGGGATCGTGGCGCTCCTCGATCGTCGCGTCCGCACGAAGGGCTACGGCCGCCTGCTCTCGGGGAGCCTCCCGCCCGCGCGCCGCGTCGGCACGCTCGACGAGGTGCGCGCCGGCTGGGCCGCGATCCTCGACGCGCAGAGCTTGTGATCGCGGCGCCCCGTCGAGATCGAGCCTGTCTGCCGAAAGTTGGTGATCGGCGATCGCATCTCTGGGCATGAAGGCCCCATGAAGCTCGATCGTCTCGGATTCTTGGGCGCCGCTTGCCTCCTCGCGGGGACGATCGGCACGTGGGCCGGATGCTCCGCCGGCAAGACCAACAGCGGCCTCAACGGCGGCGGCGGCGCAGGGGCCTCCACCGACACCGGCGCGATCGGCGGCTCCGGCGGCGCGCCCGCCGTGTGCCCCGGCGCCACGCTCTGCGGCGACGTGTGCACGAACACCTCGTTCGATCCCGCGAACTGCGGCACGTGCGGCACCGTGTGCGCCGGCGGCGAGGTGTGCTCGCAGGGCAAGTGCGGCGCGCAGTGTCTCGGCGGCACCACGAACTGCAACGGCAAGTGCGTGGACACCCAGATCGACGGCGCGAACTGCGGCGCGTGCGGCACCACCTGCGCCGGGGACCAGGTCTGCAGCAACGCCGCGTGCGCGCTCGAGTGCGTCGGCGGCTCCACCAAGTGCGGCCAGTCCTGCGTCGACACCGGCAGCGATCCGGCGAACTGCGGCGCGTGCGGCACCGCGTGCGCCGCGGGCGAAGTGTGCAGCAACGGCGCGTGCGCCGTGCAGTGCAGCGGCGGCGCCACCAAGTGCGGTCAGACCTGCGTCGACACCGAGAACGACCCCGCGAACTGCGGCGCCTGCAACACCGCGTGCGCCGCGGGCCAGGTGTGCGCGAGCGGTCAGTGCGGCCTCTTCGGCACGGGCGGCACCACCAAGTGCGGACAGAAGTGCGTCGACAAGACGAACGATCCGAAGAACTGCGGCGCGTGCGGAAACGCGTGCCCCGCGGGCGACGGTTGCTTCAACGGGCAGTGCGGCTTCTGCGCGCCGGGCCTCACGCAGTGCGGTCAGACCTGCAAGAACCTGCAGACGGATCCGGCCAACTGCGGCGTGTGCGCGACCGCGTGCCCCATGGGCGAGGTGTGCTTCCAGGGCGCGTGCGCCGGCTCGTGCGGCGGCGGCCTCACCGCGTGCGGTCAGACCTGCATCGACACGATGAACGACGCGAAGAACTGCGGCGCGTGCGGCAACGCGTGCGCTCAGGGCGAGACGTGCTCCGGCGGCGCGTGCCAGTCGTGCAACAGCGCCACCACCGACTGCGACGGCGACGGCTGGCTCGTCGCGGACGGCGACTGCTGCGACAAACCCGGCCTCTGCGGCGCGCAGCCCGAGCTCGTGAACCCCGGCGCGATCGAGGTCGTCGGCAACGGCCTCGACGACAACTGCAACGGCAAGACGGACCTCTTCGACGTGGAGGACACGCTCTCGTGCGACAGCGGCCTCGGCTCGAATTCGCAGGTCGCGCTCGACTACGCGAAGGCGCTCGGCATCTGCCGGCAGACCACGGAGCAGCCGCTCGCGCTGCAGGACAAGACGTGGGGCCTCATCGACGCGAAGATCCTCCGCGCGGACGGCTCGGTGCTCCAGGACTTCGGCGCGCTCTCGATCCGCCCCGGCTTCGGCTCGGTGTCGCCGGGCACGACGGAGGGCGCGAGCGTCGTCGTGATGTCGAGCGGCATCGCCGCGGACGGCGCCCAGATGATGCCCGGTCCGAACGGCGGCGCGCCCGTCGGCTCCAACGTGAGCAACACGCACATGCCGCTGTCCGCCGTCACGATCAACAGCGGCGGCCAGACGCACAGCGTGAAGGACTGGTACGCGACGCCGAACCCGCCGCTCAAGAACGGCAACGCGCTGCCGGACTCGCCCGGCTGCAACGCGGCCGACTCGGCGACCGCGAACGACTCCGCGATGCTGTACCTGCGCCTGCGCGCGCCGACGAACGCGAAGGCCTTCAGCTTCAACTCGTACTTCTTCTCGGCGGAGTACCCCGAGTTCGTGTGCACGAGCTACAACGACCAGTTCATCGCGCTCGTCGACACGCCGAACGGCGTCCCGTCCCCGATCGCGAACCCGATCGACAAGAACCTGATGACGTACACGCAGGGCGGTCAGCAGTGGCCGATCGGCATCAACATCGCGAAGGGCACGCCGCTCTTCGCCGTGTGCGACTCGCAGGCCGCGAACCCCAACTGCTGGGACCCGGACGTGAGCGCCTCGTCGTGCTCGCTCGGCTCGTCGCAGCTCATGGGCACGGGCTTCGAGGTGAGCAACGGCGGCTTCGACAACTGCACGATCGGCGGCGGCACCTTCTGGCTGACGACCGCGGGCAACGTGATCCCGGGCGACATCGTGGAGCTGCGCATCGCGATCTGGGACGTCGGCGACAGCGCGTACGACTCGCTCGCGATCATCGACGGCTTCCAGTGGCTGTCGAACGCGACCCTCCCCGGCACCGGCAACTGACAAAAAGAAGAAGCCCCGCTACCAACCGGCAGCGGGGCCTCTCGATCGTGCAGCCGAGGGCGCTCGCGAGCGTCCTCGGCTCACGCGATCATTCCTTGTCGAGCTTGCCGACGAGGCTGAGCGTGAAGAACGCGCCCATGTACTTGAAGTGCGGGCGCACCTTCATGTCGACCTTGTACCAGCCCGCGTTGCCCGGGACGTCCTCGACCGTGATCTGCGCCTTGCGGAGCGGACGGCGGCCGCGGATCGCGGCGGACACCACGTCCTGGTCGGCCACGTACTGACCGATCCAGTCGTTGAGCTCGCGCTCCAGATCCGAGCGCTCCTTCCACGTACCGATCTGCTCGCGCTGAAGGACCTTCAGGTAGTGCGAGAGGCGGCACATGATCATCATGTACGGGAGCTGCGTGCCGAGGCGGTAGTTCAGCTCGGCCGCGCGGCCCTCCTCGCTCTGACCGAAGTACTTCGGCTTCTGGGCGGAGTTCGCGGAGAAGAAGCACGCGTTGTCCGAGTCCTTGCGGTAGGTGAGGCCGATGAAGCCCTCCTCCGACAGCTCGAACTCGCGGCGCTCCGTGAGGACGATCTCGGTCGGGACCTTCGTCTGGATCTCGCCCATCGCCTCGTACTGGTGCAGCGGGAGGTTCTCCACCGTGCCGCCGGCCTGCGGGCCGATGATGTTCGGGCACCAGCGGAACTTCGCGAAGCTGTCCGCGATGCGGGTGGCCATCGCGAAGGCCGCGTTGCCCCAGCAGTACGCGTCGTGCTTCCCGATGACGTCCTCTTCGTAGTTGAAGGCCTTCACGGGGACCGTGTTGGCGCCGAACGGCAGGCGGAGCAGGAAGCGCGGGAGCGTGAGGCCGACGTAGCGCGCGTCCTCGCTCTCACGGAACGCCTGCCACTTCGTGTACTGCGGGCCCTCGAAGAGGCTCTTGAGGTCCTTGAGGTTGGGCAGGTTGAGGTAGTCCTTGAGGCCGAAGAAGCCGGGACCCGCCGCCGCGAGGAACGGCGCGTGCGACATCGTCGCGACGGCCGCGCACTTCTGCAGCAGCGCGATGTCCTGCGGCCCGGGGCCGAAGTCGTAGTTCGCGACGATCGCGCCGAACGGACGGCCTCCGAACGTGCCGTACTCGGCCGAGTACACGATCTTGTAGAGGCCGCTCTTCGGCACCTCGGGCGCGTCCTCGAAGTCCGCGAGGAGGTCTTCCTTGGAGCAGTTGAGGAGCTCGACCTTGATGTTCTCGCGGAAGTCGACGCGGTCGATGACGAACTTGAGCGAGCGCCACGCGCTCTCCAGCTTCTGGAACGTCGGGTGGTGGATGATCTCGTCGATCTGGCGCGACAGCTTGACGTCGATCTCCGCGATGAGAGCGTCGACGAGGGCCTTGTCGATCTTCTCGCCCTCGCGCTTCGGCGTGACGAGCTCGGCGATGAACGCCTGCACGCCGCGCTTGGCGATCTCGTACCCCTCGTCGCCTGGGGTCATCTTCGTCTCGGCGAGGATCTCCTCGAGGAGAGAGCCGCCTTCGAGCGTCTGCGTTCCGCCGCTGGCCTGAGCTTCGGTCGACATTGTTTACTCCTCCTTCTTGAGGCCGAGCTCGTTGACGAGCCGGTTGCGCTGCGCGGGATCGTTGAGAATGTTCTGGATCTTGTTGCGGAAGGCCTTCTCGTTGCCGAGCGGGCCCTTGAGGGCGGTGAGCGCGGCGCGGAGCTCGAGCAGCTTCTTCAGCTCGGGCACCTGGTTGGCGATCGCCTCGGGCTCCATGTCGGAGAGGCGGCGGAACTTGAGGTTGACCGTGATCTCGGAGTCCTCGGTCTCGGAGAGGCGATCCTTCACGTTGAAGGAGAGGGCCAGCTTCTGCTCGCCCATGACCTTCTGGAAGTTGTCCTTGTCCACGCTGATCGGCTTGCGATCCTCGAGGGGACGGGGGTCCGGACGCTGGGTGTAGTCACCGAGCATGAGGAGCTTGAGCGGCAGCTCGACTTCTTCCTTCGCGTTACCCGTCGCAGGCTTGTACGTGATGTTCACGCGTTCTTTCGGCGCGACTGATCCTTCTTTCGACATCGCTTAGGCTCCTTTCCCCTTTTCGGGGGTGGGGCAGAAGACGCCGAACGGCGGTCTGAAGCCCCAAACGCGATTCATGAGACGATCGACTCTTCACCCGGACGGCCCCTGCGAAAGGAGCCGATTCGGACACCGTCACGGCGAGGTGGCAACGTTGTCCGTTTCCCGCCGAGCTGCGCGCGGAGCATAACCAAACCCCAAACGGAAAGGTCCATGATCCTGAGCGCGGGACGGGCCGGCGAACACTTTTCGGTTGGCTCGGGAACACGCAAAAGCGCTTTTGAAATCAGGCTTCTGCGAGAGGTGGCGTGGGAGGGTCGCCCGTCTATGACCGGGCGTTCGGACGATCGAGCTTGACTTTGGTGCGCCCGCTCACATCGGCGGCGCTTCCATCATCAGCTTGAGGGCGGCCGCGGCGTCGAGCTCGCAGAGCTTCTCGAACGCGCCGTTCTCCCTGGCGCGCGCCTCGGGCGGGACCTCCATGCCGAAGGCCGCGTTCTGCGTGCGGTGCACCTGGTAGAGGGCGGCGTAGAGCTCCGCGCAGAGGTCCGGCTGCCACTCGGCGAGGTGGTGGTGCTCCGCCGTGCGCTCCAGGCCTTCGAGCTGCGCCTTCGCGATGTTGAACTGGCTGACCTGCAGCGCGATCTTCGCGAGGGCGAGGCGCGCGCGGAACTTGTCGGCCGGCGCCTGCGCCGCGCGCGCGGCCTTGTGGAGCACCGAGAACGCGCCCGGCACGTCCGGAGCGTCGCCGCCGAGCTTGGCCTGCGCGTCGGCGATCGCCTTGTCCACGGGGCTCCCGCTGCGAGCGCCGCCGCCGCCGCCGCCCGCGCCGAACGCGCCCTTCACCGCGGTCTCCAGCCAGGCGACCGTGTCCGGGTCCGCGGTGGGCGAGCCGTCGTTGAACTTGAGCGTGGGCAGCGCGGGCGCCCGCGAGAGGAGCGCCGCGAGCTGCACGAGCACCGTCTGGCGCACGCCGTCGTAGTCCGCGCCGAGCTGCTCCAGCGCCTGGATCGAGTGGCGCTGCGGATCGAGCCACAGCGGGTTCTCGCCGATCATGGTCTCGGCCACGCCGTGGAGCGTCGTCGGCTCGCCCGCCGCCGCGGCGTCGTTGAGCTGCTGCCGGAGGTACTCGGCCGGCCCGTTCGCCATGCTCATGATGCCGCCATCGTTCGGCGGATCCTGGCTGACCTCGAGCCAGAGGCCGGTGCGCTGCACGCGGTACCCGACGGGCAGCGTCGGCATCGCGGCCCGCACCGCGTCCCCCGCGCGCTGGAGGATCAGCGTGCAGCGGTTGAGCGTCGCCGAGGCCGTCTCGACGTCCTGGATCTGAGCGGGATCCAGCTCGGGCGGGAGCGCCTCACCGCCGACGGCTGCGGGCGCCGCGTACACGGGCTGCGGCTCCGGCGCGTACGTCGGCGCGGGCGCGGGAGCGGCGGCGGCCTGCGGCTCCGGACGCGGAGGAGGAGGCGGAGGAGGCGGTGGCGGAGGAGGAGGCGGCGGCGGAGGAGGCGGCGGCGGCGCCTCCTTCGGCAAGCTGCGCTCGATGTTGGAGATGATGTTGCGAACTTCGCGAAGGCCCTGGAACGCGTCACCCAGCTTGTCGGCCAGATCGTTGTCGACGCGGCGGCTGACCTTCTCCAGCGCCTTGCACATGTCCGCGTCCTTCGCCGTCGGCTGGAACGCGTTGATGGACGGCAAGGTCTTCGTGTACTCCGCGAGCCACATGGCGAGGTTGGCGCGCGCCTTCGGCCGCTTGAGCGGCGGGTACATCTTGTCCCAGTACGCCTCCATCATCGCGTCGAGGAGGACGAAGCCCTCGAGGAGGCCGCGCACGCCGTCCTGCGTCGCGCGCCCGGCGGCCCAGTAGAGGGCGATGCGGAAGTCCTTCGTCTTCTCCGTGAGCGCGGTCTCGGAGTTGTTCACGACCGCGTTCCAGTCGGTCTTGGCCCCGCCCATCGACGCGCTCTTGTCGATCTCGTTCTTGATCGCGTCGACGTCCTCGAACGAGCAATCCGCGCCGACGCCGCCGCTGATCGGAGCGAGGAGGTCCGTGAGCTTCTCTTTGATTTCGTTGATGAGGTCGTCCGCCGCCATGGTGGGGGCGGAGCGTATCAGGGCGGCTAGACGCCGAGGAGCCCTTCGAGGAACTGCGACAGCGACAGGTCCGTTCGCGCGACGAGGCCGTCGAGCTGCGGGCCGAGCGCCCTGCGCGTGGTGCCCTCATCGAGCGTCGCGGGGCCGCACAGATCCGCGACGTGATCGGCTTGACCCGTGGGCGAGATCAGCTCCCGGAACGACGCGACGTGCGGCGGCCCGAGGTGGAGCAGCAGCGCCTGCTGCGGCGACCAGAAGGCGTTGAGCAGCGTGCTCTTCCACTTCGCGAGGCGCAGCGTCATGTCCATCCACACGGCCGCGGCGTACGCGTCGCCCGGCCCGAGCGGCAAGCGCACGGCGAGCCCCGTCTTCGGCATCTCTTGACCGCGGAACGGCTGCACGCTCGCGAGGATGTTCTGCACGACCCAGTAGCGGTTCGCGTCGGTGCCGAAGCCCGTGTCCCACAGCGCCTTCATCGGCTGCGAGGCGAGCCACTGCCGGTAGCCCGCCGTCACGAGATCCGGATCGTCCAGCGACGGGAGCTGGATGCGCGACACGCGATCGAGGAACGCGTCCACCGGCAGCGAGCGGCCGGAGAGCACCAGCTCGTACGCCGCGGAGAGGAACGGGAACAGCGCGATCGGCACGCCGCCGCCCGCAGCCACGAGCTGCCCGTAGTCGTACGACGCGAACACCGTCATCGGGTAGAGGCGCCCCGCGTTGTCGCCGCTCGGAGCCCACGCGCCGACGAGCGCGCGCGCTGGCTGCTCGTCGCCGCGGCCCTCGGAGTGGAAGATGAAGAGCCCCACCGAGCCGTGGTACGCGGCGTCGAACGAGCTGCCCATGGAGCGGCGCGCGAAGTCGATGCCGCCGCCCATCCAGCGATCGAACGCGGCGAGCTCGTCGGTGGCGGCGTTGAGCCGGATGAAGTCGCCGGTCGCCGGGAGCTTGCCGAAACAACCGATCTGGGGAGGCGCCGCCGGTGCGCGCTTTTTGCGCCAGAACATGCTTCTTTTTTCTTACACGAACGCGCGCGCCGCGGGGAGCAGGCATCGCTCGGTGCGCGCATCAAAAATGAAGTGGAGGGCCAGGGGCGGAAACGAAGAAGCCGCAGCGGGGGGACGCTGCGGCTTCGCCTTCATTGATATCGGGGCGGGGATCAGCCCTTCTTGCCGCCGCCTCCGCCTCCGCCGCCGAAGCTGTCACCGATGCTCGGCGGGCAGTTCGTGGCGCGGAAGAAGCTCGGGACGAACGGGTGGTTCGCGCGGGTCGGGCGGACCTCCATCACGACGGTGACGGGCGGCGCGGTCATCTGCCAGGTGACGGTGAAGACCTCGTCGCTGTCCTTCTGCGCGGTGACGGTGCCCGTCTCGAAGAGGCGGTAGATGCCCCAGGGGCCCTCGCGCTTGATCTCCTCGTCGAGGCCGCCGGCGCCGCGCACCCGGATGCTCGCGCCCGTGACGTTCTTCCCCGGCCAGTCGAAGGTGTACCAGAACTCCTTCTCGTTCCGGTACCGCCGCACCTGCCCGTCGATCTCGAAGACGACCTCGCTCACGATCGGGCTGACGGTCTTCAGGTTGATCTGGAACTGCACGTTCGGCTTGTCACCGCCGCCGGCGAAGAGCGAGTCCGTGATCTCGTGCGCGCGCTTGAGGCAGTTGTAGAGGTTCGTCTTGAAGGGCGTGGAGGCCTTCGCGCCGGGGGTGTCGTCCTGGAGCTGCTGCAGCGGATAGAAGTCGTGCTGCACCTGGTAGTGGAAGCCCTTCAGGTACTTGTCGTAGAAGCCCCAGAGCGTGCCGTCCTTCGGCTTGAAGAAGGCCACCGCGTCCTCGAACGAAGCGTCGCGCGTGGAGGCGAGGTTGAAGGGGTAACGGTCCTTGATGTTCTTGTCGTAGGACGGCCACACCTCGACCTCCCAGAGGCCGCTCGCCGCGCCGCCGGCGCTCTTCACCACCGCGCGGTACGCCTGGCGCAGCGGGTTCATGAGCAGCGGGCGCATCATCTCCTGACCGGGCTTGTCGAGCTTGAGCAGCAGGACCTCGGTCTCCTTCACCGCGTTCATGAAGAGCTCGGTCGCCTTCTTCGTGTCCGGGTTCGGCGGGCCGCTCTGCACGTTGCTCATCTCGGCCGAGAGCTGCTCCAGCAGGCCGATGTACTTCGCGAGCGACGTCTCCGGCGGAGGCTTCGGGGCCTCGCCCTCCTTCGGGGCCGGCTGCTCCGGCGGCACGCCGAAGCGCACCATCTCGTTGAAGTAGTCGGGCACCGGGTCGTAGCGCTCGCCCTTGTCCTTGTTGAGGAAGTCGTCGAGCGTGATGCCGCTGCCCGCGGTCTTCTGCTGGACGCGACGGTTCGCCTTCTCCTTGAGCTGCTGGAGGAAGCCGCCGTCGCCGGTCGCCGCCTCTTTCCCGAGGTTCTTCTCGCTCTTGAACTGGGTGTTCTCGTCGAGCGCTCGGAGCAAGCGGAGGTACGGCCAGTCGCGCGTCGCGAGGACGTTGAACTCCTCGATCGCCTCTTTGTTGTTGTCCGGAACGTCGACGTCGACGTCGCGGAAGAAGTCCTGCCACTGGCGGATGTACGCCGAGTCGTAGTCCTGGCGGACGCGATCGAGCGCCTGCTGGATCTTCGCGGACTGCTGCTTCTCGTCGTCGGTGAGCGGGATGACCCACTTCTCACGATCGATCTGCTTGTAGCCCTCCTTCAGCGACTCCAGGACCTTCTTGTGGCCGTCGAGCGTGTAGGCGCCGCCGACCTCGAAGTACTTGCCGCCCGGACGCTGGCGCTGACGGCTGCGGATCTTGGCGAGCGCCTCCTGGCGATCGGCGAGCAGGTCCGCGAGCGTGATCGGCGGGTACACGAGGTTGTCGGCCGTGTCGGGGCCGCTCTCGTCCTTCTTCTTCGTGTTGAGGGCCGTGACGAACTGCGCGTAGTAGCGATCCGCCGGCTCCACCTTCGAGAGGATGTTGCGGACGCGCGCGATGAGCGCCTGGTCCAGCTCCTCGCCCGGCGTCTCACCGCGGCGGAGCAGCTCCACGTAGTAGAGGACGTGCGGCAGGAGCTTGTCCTTCAGCTCGGCGCGCGGGATGCCGGTGTCGCCGAGCTTCTCGGCCCACAGCGCCTCCAGGCGCGACGCCTCCCACTGATCGAACTCCTTCAAGCGCAGCTTCGCCTCGGGGCTCTTGTTGTCGAGCAGGAGGTACGCGCGCAGGAGGTTGTAATACTCCCAGTAGTTCTCGGCGTTGACGGTCTGCAGCTTCGCCTCGAGGAGCTCCCGCGTGGGCTGGACGAAGCCCTGCTTCAGGCTCTCGATGTACTGCTTCTTCGTCG
The DNA here is from genome assembly GCA_046351455.1 of Polyangiaceae bacterium. GTDB lineage: Bacteria > Myxococcota_A > Polyangia > Polyangiales > Polyangiaceae > JADJRH01. Next base: position 77,351 of record JAXLYM010000032.1, on the reverse strand, counting down.
GCTCGAAGAGCTTCCCGCCCTGGTACATGAACCACGTGTACTCGATGGGCGTGTCGTCGCGCTGGCGATCGAGCAGCTCCACGTGGCCGCGCAGCTTGTCGAGCTTGCCGACGTTCTCGATGGCGTTGCCGCCGCCTTGGGCCGACCACGCGATCGTCTTCGCCTCGTCCGAGATGTCGCTCGTCTGCTTGACGAGGGCGCGGTTGTTGAAGAACGAGATGATCGACGGGACGATGAACAGCACGGCCACCGCGGCGGCCGCGGCGGCGATCACCATCTGACGGATGCGGCGACGGCGCAGCTCGGCCTCGCTCCGGGCCGCGACGTCGGCGTCCGGGAAGACGATGCCGGTGAACACGTCCTTGAGGAAGTAGCTCTTCGACTCCGCGTTCCCGGCCGGCTCTTCGTACTGCGCCGGGCGGAGGCCGTACGTGCGCGCCATGTTCGCGAGCACGCGATCCATCGGCCGGCCCTCTTGCGTGCCGGACGTGAAGTAGAAGCCGCGGAGGATCGGGGTCGGCTGCTTGCCGGCGCTCGGCGCGAAGGCGGCGCCCATGAAGTCCGCGAGGTGCGCCTTGATCTCACCGAACTCGCGCGGGAAAAAGAAGATGCGCTCCTTCGCGTCCTTGTTCCGCTCGGCGGCGACGCGCTTCACGCTGCGGAGGTACACGCGCTCCGCCATGTCCTCGAACTCGGCGAGGAACAGCTTCTTCGGATCGCTCTTGTCGGACGCGAGCTGGAACGTGGAGCCCCAAGGCGCTCCGCGCTCGCTCTTCTTCATGTCGCCGAAGAACTCCACGAAGCCGGCCACGAGGTCCATCTTCGTGAAGAGCATGTAGACCGGCAGCGTCATCTGAAGGATGTCCTGCATCTCGTCGATGCGGGCGCGGACCTTCTTGCCGGTCTCCTGGATCTGCTCCTCGGTCTGGTCGATGAGATCGTTCGCGCTGACGGCGACGAGCACGCCGTTCACGGGCTTGTCGGAGCGGTACTTCTTGAGCTGCTCCAGGAACGCGATCCACTCATCGCGATCGTCGTCCTCGGTCGTGTAGCGGCCGGCCGTGTCGAGGAGGATCGCCTCGTTGGTGAACCACCAGTCGCAGTTGCGCGTGCCGCCGACGCCGCGCACGCCGCCGCCCGCCGGATCCAGGTACGGGAACACGAGGCCGGAGTGACGGAGGGCCGTCGTCTTACCGGCGCCGGGCGGACCGACGATCACGTACCAGGGCAGCGCGTAGAGGGCGTCCGCTCCGCGCTTTCCGCCGCCGAGCTTCGACGTCTTGAGGGCGTTGATGCCCTCCTGGATCTGGCGGTGGAGCTCCTGGATCTCCGCGCGGCGCTCAGGCTTGGCGGCGAGCGCCTGCTCCTGCGCTTGCTCCGCGATCGCCTTCTCCAGCGCTCGGGCCGCGCGCGCTGCGCGGACTCGGCGGTAGATGACGAGACCGATCAGCCCGAGGACGACGGCCGCGGAGATCGCGATCGGCACCCACATGGGGAGCCCAGGCTGATCGGCGAGCCCGTTGAAGGCGACGAAGTACACCGCCCATACGAGCAGGATGAACAGGGCGCTCAGGATCCAGAGCCACATCGAACGTCTCCTACGAAACCGCTACGAACCGCGTCTGCCCGCGCGTCGATCCGGGGCCGCTCTGTGCGGCCGGCGCCGTCACTTGGCGGTGCCCGCGACCAGCTTGTTGATGGCGTCGACCACGCTGTCTGCGTTGAAGCCGACGACCAGCTTGAGGATGATCACGACGAGCATGGCGAGGACGAGGAAGCCGAGCGCGATCGCGAGGAACGGCAGCTCCTTGCGGACGGTGCCGGTCGCGCCGTCCTTGCGCTCCGCGTTGGGCGCGAGGATGTCCCCGCCGCCCAAGCTGAGCGCCACGTAGTTGCCGAGCCCTTCCACGACCGCGGTCAAACCTTCCTGGTTCCGCAGACGATATTTCCCTTGGAAGCCAAGGGCCAAACAGAGGTAGTAGATTTGTGCGACGTGCTCCCGGTTCCGCTGCCCGTGCAGCTGATCCAGGTTGTTGAAGAAGCCGTCGCCGGCGGTGTTGATGCCGAAGAACTGGAGCTGCAGCGGGTTCTGCAGCCACTGCGTCTTCCCCGGCCAGGTCGAGTGGTAGACGATCTCGTCGGCGAAGGCGGCGAGCGCGAACTTCGCGTCGATCATGTCCTGCTCGGGGATCCGCCGCTCCTTGCCGTTCTGCATCATCGTCTCGAAGAGCTGCAGGACGCGGCGCTGCAAGATGTCGGAGGCCGGCAGATCGCGCGAGCTCCGGAGCTGAAGGATCAGCGACAAGACATCGGAGCAGACCCAGTACATCTCTTGCGACATGCTCGCCATGCGTGGCTCCTGAATCAGACGGTCCGTTCCCGGGTGGTCAATGAGGCTTGCGCGGGGGGGCGAAGGCGGGCGCGCTCACGCGGGCCGTCGTCCCAGAGTCGGGGAACGGACTACTTTGCGCCCGCAGCTTTCACCCCAATGAGCCGGAGGTCCACTTTTTGGGGTTCGATCGGCTGGTAGATGGCGATCGTGCCAGAGCCGAGGATGTCGTTCCAGTAATCGCCGGATTGGTCGACGCGGAGGTACACGACGCCCGGCCGGATCGGGATCGCCCCCGGGGGCCGGTACTCGATCTGCACGCGGACGCCCGGCATGGCGGCGTTGAGGATGTGGCCGATGTGCGTCCACGATCCGATCTTGAGCAGGCGCGGCAGGCGCTCGCGCAGCGTCGCCTCGTCGATGCCCTTCGCCTCCAGGAACAGCTCGTGGTTGCGGGGGATCTTCGGATCCTCGAAGCGGCCGAGGTACATGCCGTCCTCGCGCTTCTCCATCGGCACGACGATGTAGTCGTCCGCGAGGGAGCCCGCGATGAGCGCCAGCACGCGCGCGAAGATCGGCTCGAAGCACTCGGTGAGGTCGAGGTAGTTGAACTTCGGGATCGCGGTCGGATCGCCGTCGGCGGAGAAGGTGCACAGCTGACCGATGAGGCCGCCGAGCATCTGGTAGAGCTCCTCGGGCGTCGCGTCGCCGTGATCGACGTAGTGCGACGTGACGGGGATGAACGAGTTGCACGTGTGCAGGAGCCAGAACTTCGCGGTGTCGGACGCCTGGAAGTCGACGTTCGCGGCGGAGCGCAGGCGGCGGCCCTCCGCGAGCGACTTCTGCTTGCCGACGAGCGCCGAGAGCACGCGGCGGAGGCTCGCCATCATGTGCTCGGACGCGCCGATGTGGAAGATGGAGGGGATGAACTCCTTGCGGAGGACGATCGCGCCGGTGCGATCGCGGACGAGCTGCGCGACGCGGAGGGCCTGGTACGCGTCGCGAGGCTCGGTGCCGAACATCAGGCGCAGGTTGCCGCGCGCCCACGTGACCGCCGTCTCGTTCCGTCCGGTGTTCTGATCCTGCACCGTCGACGACGTCGCGAGGAAGCGCACCGCCGGGCCCGCCTTCGCTGGGTCGAGGCCGATGTTCGCGGCGTTGTCGCGCGAGTTCGGGATCGCGAGGTAGATGTCGAGCGACTCGAGCGCGGCGGGGAACGCGCCTTCGAGCGGGCGCGCTTCGCACACGTCCTCGCCGCGATCGCCGACCATGAAGACCGTGCCGTCGGCGAAGACGCCGTGCGCCTTGACGAGCTTGAGCTGCCCAGCGGCGAGCGCGCGCTCGTCGAATTGAATTCCGCTGATCCCCCAGTCATACGCGGCGAGCGCATGAACTCGGGCGTGCATCAGCGCCTCGTGGTAGAGGTCGGACTGCTGCAAATGCTGAGGGGTCATGAAGAGCCCCTCGGTCCAGACAGGCTTTCGCGGGTGGATCATTTCGCCCGCCCACCTCTTTATCAGAAGTTGTCACCCGGGTGGCGCGACTTCACGCGAGGCGGGAAATACACGATGCAGGCCGCATCAAAGCGGACTTGACGCTGAACGTGTGACGTCATCGTGACGCGTGACAGGGCGCTCACGGAAGACGTGAGCCCATCACGCGGCCCAACACACGATGAGCTTGATGCGACGTCCGCGAGACGTCAGCGAGGCGTGGGCGCGGCTTCCGGCGAGGCGCCCTTCTTCGGCAGGTTCACCTTACGAACCGGGTTCGCGTTCGGGAACATCGTCTCGTCGAACTGGCTGCCGTTGTCGATCTTCGCGCCCTCGATGAAGAACGCGGTCCGCGGATCCGCGTCGGGCGCGCCGCCGTCCTTGCCGCGGCCGCCGCACGCGACCTCGCCTGGCATCAGCGGGAATTGGTAGAACGTCTTCCAGCTCGATCCCTTGGGGCCGTGGAACAGCGCGACGCCCGCGAGCGTGCTCGCCTCCTTGATGCGCTCGAACTTCACCTCGACGAGGTCGTTCGGATAGATCGCGAGCTCGTCCACCTTCAGCACGTCGTCCTCCAACGTCTCCTTCGCGTTGTTGAGGATCTGATCGTAGGTGGCGTTCTCCATGCGCACCTCGTTCTTCAGCTGATAGAGCTGCACGCGCACCGGCCGCGGGTTGCCGTTCTCGTTCGGGTTGATGTTGTCCGCGGCGTAGATGTTGAGCGTGACGATCTGCACGTCGCACGGCTTCGGCGGCTCGACGGGGGCGGCCGGAGCGCACGTCGCGCCGAGCGACGCGAACGCGGTGACCGCGAGGGTGAGGGCGGCGAGCCGAGGGGCCAAGAAACGCAGAGCGCGCGGGGCGACCATGGAGGGTGTCTTGTTCTACGCCGGTCGCCCGGGTGTGGGGCAAGTTCCCAATGCGGGCCAACGTCGTTTTCGCGTACCATCGGGCGGATTGAAACCACAGGACCCAAGCGATCTCGCCGATCGGGACGTAGCGTCCGAAGGCCGGAGCGCGTTCCCGCCGCCCGAGCCATCCTCCGGCGAGCGCGCCGCACCCGCGCCGGCGGAGAGCATCGATCTCGAGGCCCTGATGGACGAGGAGCCGCGCACGAACCGGCCTCCTGCGCGGCGTGACGCCCCGACTCCGCCCTCCGGGAGCGTCCTCCAGATCCCGCGGCAGAGGTCGATCTCGGCGATCGATTTCGTCGAGACGGTCGCGAAGACGATCCCGCCGAGCACCGCGCTCATCGCGGACGAGCCGAGCTCCGTCACCACGAGCGAGATCATGTCGATCGCGAGCGGAGAGCTCAGCGCGCCGCCGCCCGCGATGGACACGCCCGGCCTGGACGCGTGCCTCGAGCGCGTGGGCGTCGCGGTGATCGAGACCGACGACAAGGGCCGCGTCGTCCGCATGAACGAGGCCGCCGAGCGCATCCTCCGCCGCAGGCTCGCGGACGGTCCGATCCTGGTGGACGAGGTGCTGCACACCGGCGTCGTCTCCTCCACCGCCGACGGCCCGCTCGCGGACGGCGCGGACACCACGGGCTGGATCCAGCGCGACGCGAACGACATCGTCGGCGTGCGCCACGCGATCGCCCCGCGCGAAGGGGCCGAGGGCGCGCTCATCGTCTTCCGTGAATCGCACAGCGGCGCGGTGTTCGCGCCCACGATCGCGCGACGAGCTCGGTACGATCCGCTGACGGGCCTCTACAGCCGCCGCGGCATCCTCGAGCGCATCGACGAGGTGCTGAAGGCGTGCAGGACGAGCGGCGGCCGCCACGCGCTCTGCTACATCGACCTCGATCGCTTCCGCCTCGTCAACGCGACGTGCGGCCACGACGCGGGCGACGATCTGCTCCAGTGGGTGGCGACGCGCCTCTACGAGGTGCTCCCGGCCGAGGACTGCGCCGCGCGCATCGCGGGCGACGAGTTCGCGATCCTGCTCACGGACCACGACGCGCGCGACGCCGAGCGGGTGGCGCGCGAGATCCAGCGGCGCCTCAGCGAGTTCCGCTTCGCGTGGGGCCACAAGACGTTCCTGATCGACTCGAGCCTCGGCCTCTTCCCGTTCGGCATCGAGTGCGACTCCGCGGACGCCGCGATGGCCGCCGCGAGCCACGCGTGCCGCGTCGCGAAGAAGAGCGGCGGCGCGCGCCTGCAGGTGTACCTCGACAACGACGAGGAGATGGCGCAGAGCCGCCGATCGATGGAGTGGGTGGCGGGCATCCAGCACCACCTCGCGTCCGGCAAGCTGCAGCTCTACGCGCAGACGATCCACCCGATCGGCCCGCGCGAGCAGGGCGGCCACTTCGAGATCCTGATGCGCGTGCTCGACGAGAAGGGGCGCCCGCAGTCGCCGGTCGGCATCATCCAGGCGGCGGAGAACGGCCGCGTGATGGACGCGATCGATCGCTTCGTGGTGAAGAAGGCGTTCCAGACCATCGGCGCCCTCCCCCGCCGCGCGCTGCGGAAGCTGGATCTCTTCTCGGTGAACCTGTCCGCGATCTCGCTCGCGCGCGAGGGCCTGCTCGACTTCATCGTGGAGAACCTGGAGCGCTCCGCGGTGCCGCCGGGCAAGGTGTGCTTCGAGATCACGGAGACGGCGGCGCTCAACAACCTCGACGAGGTGCGCTGGCTGATCCAGGAGCTCGGCGCGATGGGCTGCCGCTTCGCGATCGACGACTTCGGCAGCGGCCACGCGTCGTACGGCTACATCGAGCGCTTGCCGGTCGACTACGTGAAGATCGACGGCATGTTCGTGAAGGACATGATGACGAACGCGCTGCACCGCGCGATCGTCGAGTCGGTGAACCGCATCGCGACCACGCTCGGCATCAAGACGATCGCGGAGTGCGTCGAGACGGCGGCCGCGGCGGAGGTGCTCGCGGGCATGGGCGTGCACTACGGCCAGGGCTGGTACTACGCGCGCCCCGCCCCGATCGGCGACGTCTGCAAGGCGCTCGACGTCGACTGAAGCATCGCCAAAATCGCAAAAGGGTGCCCACCCCCGGTCCGTGCTCGCTTCGCTGCGCGCGGCCCGCCCCGCCCAAATCTCTCGCTTCGCTCGTTCAGGGCGGGGAAGCGTTCACGTGATTCGAAGCGGCGCTCGAAGAGCGGGCCTCGTCAGGTGCGGCTCTCGCGGAGCTCTTTCTCCGCGGCCTGTCGCATGACGTCGATCGGGGGCGCGACGCCGAGCCACATCTGCACGGCGAGCGCGGCCTGCTCGACGAGCATGCCGAGGCCGCCTTCGGTGACGAGCCCTTCACGGCGCGCGGTCACGAGGAACGGCGTCGATCGCGGGCGGTACACCAGGTCGAACGCGACGGCCGTGCGCGGCAGCGAGCCCCACGGCACGTGCTCCACGACGTCCTCTCCGGGATCGGCGCCGAGCATGCCCGCGCTCGTGGCCTGGATCACGAGATCGACCTCGCGACCGACGAGCTGCGACGGCACGCCCCACTCGGTGATCCAAGGCTCGAACTGCATCTTCGTTTTGATCTCGGGCAGCTTCGAGCCGCGGTGCCACGCCACCTCCGGGGACGTCCACGAGCGGCTCGTGACGTCGACGCCGCGGAAGCCGAGCGCCTCGCACGCGAGCAGCGCCGCGCGCGCGGCCCCGCCGCTCCCGACGACGAGCGCCCAACGCCGCGATCGCAAGAGCGGTTCGAGCACGCGCACGATCGCGGGCGCGTCGGTGTTCTCCGCGCGGACGCGCCCGTTCGCCTCGCGGACGAGGACGTTCGCGGCGCCCGAGCGCTCGGCTTCTTGACCTGCGGCGTCCGCGAGCGCGAGCGCCCTCCGCTTGTGCGGCACCGTCACGTTGAGCCCGTCCCACGCCCCGGCGCGCAGCTCGGTCACGAGCCGCTCCATCGCCTGTTCATCGGGCGCGTCCACCGCCTCGTACGAGCAGGCGAGCCCGAGCGCGTCGAACGCAGCGCGCATCATCACCGGCGACAGCGAGTGCCCGATCGGATGCCCCACGACCCCGAACCGCCGCACAGCGGATCGATACGGCGCGTTCATTCCGCGCCTCCGCAGCGGCGTGACGGATCGCTGTATCGAGTGAGCAAGCTCATCCCGCGTCTCCGAAGCCGCGTGACGGACCGCGGAGTCGAGTGAGCAAGATCATCCCGCGTCTCCGTCGCGGCGGGAGGTCGCGATCACCTGCGCCTGGATCGCCCCGTCGTGCACGCGCACGTCGAGGCGCTGCCCCGGCGCCACCTCGTGCACCGAGCGCACCGCGCGGCCTCGCTCGTCCGTCGCGATCGCGTACCCGCGCGACAGCACCGCGAGCGGCGACAGCGCGTCGAGCCGACCGGCCGCGCGCGAGAGTCCCCCGCGCTCCGCGTCGAGGCGCCTCTCCACCGCGCGAGCGAGCCGCGACGAGAGCACGTCAATCTCACGACGCGCCGTCACGATGCGCGCGCTCGTCGCGGGGGCCAGCCGTTGCGCCGCGGGCTCGATCGCCGCGCGCGCCGCCGCGAGCACCGCCCGCGGGTGCCGGGACCACAGCGCGCGGTCCATCTGCGCGAGCGACGTGCGCTCCTGCCCGACGCGCCGGACCATCTCCTTTTCCATGCGGGCCATCGCGTCGTCGACCCACTGCTGCCGCTCGGCGAGGGCGCGCTGGAACGTATCGAGCCGCCCTTCCCGCAGCGTCAAATCCGAGCGCGCGCGGTCGACCTTCAACATCAGCGCGCGCCGCATCCGCTGCGCGACGTGCGCGAGCTCCGCGCGCCGCGCCGCCGCGTCCGGCACCAGCATCTCCGCGGCCTGCGAGGGCGTCGCGGCGCGCGCGTCGGCGACGAGATCGAGGAGCGAAATGTCCACTTCGTGACCGACCGCGCTCACCACCGGCACGCGGCAGCGCGCGGCCTCGCGCACGATCACCTCTTCGTTGAAGGCGAGCAGATCGTCCGCGGAGCCGCCGCCGCGCCCGACGATGATCGCCTCCACGTCGCGCAGCCGCGACAGCGTGGCGAGGGCGCGCGCGATCTTCGGAGCTGCGTCGCGCCCTTGCACCGGCGCCCGCGCGAGCACGATGCGCACCGGCCCGCGCTGGAACGCCACCTTGATGATGTCGTGGATCGCCGCGCCGTCGCCGCTCGTCACGACGCCGATCACCTTCGCGTCGCGGGGCAGCGGGCGCTTCCTCTCGCGATCGAACAGCCCTTCGGAGGCGAGCTTCTCCTTGAGCCGCTCCAGCGCCTCGAGCAGCGCGCCGCGCCCTTCGAGCTGAGCGTCGTCGGCGATGAGCTGCAGCCGCCCGCGCGGGACGAACACCGTCGCGCGCCCCTGCAGCACCACGCGCGCCCCGTCTTCGAGGAGCATGCGCGCGCGCGCCGGCGCGGTGCGGTACATCACGCAGTCGATCGACGCGTCCTCTTCCTCGTCCTTGAGCGTGAAGTAGCTGTGCCCGCTCGCGTGCTTCTTGAGGTTCGACACCTCGCCCGCGACGCGCACCTTCTCGGTCGCGCCTTCGACGACGCGCTTCAGCCGCCGATCGAGATCCGCGACGCTGAGGACCGGCGCCTCTTCTTCTTGTTGCGCGCGCCCCGAGCGAGGAGCGCTGCGAGGCATCCCCGCGGGCATCTCCTGCTCCGCGGACGCGGGCGCGCGCCGTTGCAGCGGAGCATCCATCTCCGAAGGCGCGGGCGCACGACGGGACTGCAGCGTCGGAAGGTCCTGATCCGTCGACACGGGCGCGCGACGAGGCGGCGCGAAATCACTCTCCGCGGGCGGAGTCGCGCGACGAGACGTCAGCGTCGGAAAGTCCTGATCCGTCGAAGCGGGTGCGCGACGCGGCGGCGAAAAGTCCGGATCCGCCGAAGCGGGCGCGCGACGCGGCGGCGAAAAGTCCGGATCCGCCGAAGCGGGTGCGCGACGAGGCGGCGGAAAATCGTGGTCCGCCGGCGGTGCATTGCGCCGCAACATCGGCGGCGGCGTCTCCGGATCCGGCGAACGGGGCGCGCGCGTCGCAGAAGCGCCGGTGCGCTCGATCGGAAAGGACGGCCGTCGCATCGGCGCCGGGAAGGCCGCCACCATCGGCGGCGTGGGCGTCTCGATCGCGGGCGGCGCAGGCGTCTCCGCGACCGGCGGCACCGGCGTCTCCGCGACCGGCGGCACCGGCGTCTCCGCGACCGGCGGCAGCGGAGTGTTCACCATCGGCGGAGCAGGCGTCTCGATCGCGGGCGCCGCGGGCGTCTCCGCGACCGGCGGCACCGGCGTCTCGATCGGAGGCGGAGCGGGCGTCTCGATCGCGGGAGGCGCGGGCGTCTCCAGGACCGGCGGCGCCGGCGTGTCCTCGACGGGCGCGACCGGCGGAAGAGGAGGCGATGCGTCGGCGCCCTTTTTCGGAGAGCGCGCGCGGGGCGGCTTGGGCGACTCGGCCTGCCGCGGCGCCGGCGAGCCCCATCCGGCGTCATCGCCGAAGAGCGGGAGCGTGTACTGCGAAGGCCGCCTGTCCACGCGGGAAACCTACACGCGTGTTCCCCTCCGCGAAAGCGCGCGAAGCGCTCCAACAGCATTCCGAGGCTCCCCTTCCCCGACGACAGGTGCGCAATCTCCGATCCTCGCGCGCGCAGTGCTCCCGGCGCGTGCGCAGTGGCTTCTGGCGCGCGCGCAATCTCCGATCCTCGCGTGCGCAGTGGCTCCCGGCGCGTGCGCAGTGGCTCCCGGCGCGTGCGCAGTCGGTGTCCCCTGCGTGCGCGGTCAGTTTCGGCGCGCGCGCAGTCGGTGTCCCCCGCGTGCGCGGTCAGTTTCGGCGCGCGCGCAGTCGGTGTCCCCCGCGTGGGCGGTCAATTTCGGAGCGGGCGCAATGCCTCTCGGAGCGGGCGCAGTCGATTGGAGCGGCTCCAGGCGAGATGGAACGGGCCCCTCCCTTCGCGAACGGAGAGAGCGATTTGGGAGGGGCGGACTTCGCGAAAGCGAAGGCCGGGGGTGGGCACCGGAGCCCCCGCTTCATGCTTGTTGCAGCGCTCTAGTGCTTCTTCGACTTGCTCTTCGGCTTGTCGCTCTTCGTCGCGTGCTCGCTCTTCTCGGAGCGCGACGTCGACTTCTTCTCGGACGCGTCCTCGGCGCGCGCGCGGCGATCGCTCTTCGCGTGGTGCTTCGTCGGCTCGTCGCGGTCCGAACGATCGCGACGATCCGACTTGTGGATCGGCTTCGGCTCCTCGTCCTTCGAGGTGTCCTGCGTCGTGAGCGGCGCCTTCGAGGAGGGCTCCGTCGACTTCTCGACCGCGTCCTTTCGCACGTGCAGCTTGAGCAGCTGGCCTGCCTTCAGCGTGTCCGACGCGTCGATCTTGTTGTCGCGCGCCACGTCCTCGACGTCGAGCGCGAACTGCTTCGCGACGCTCACGAGCGAGTCACCTGGTCCGACGCGGTACATCAGCACCTCGCGCCCCTTGCGTCCCTTCCGCGGCGCGACGTCGTCGTCGTCCCGATCGCGATCCGTGTCGTCGTCGCCGCCGAGCGCCTCGAGCTGGTCGCGCATCGAGTGACGCTTCGGGTGCGGCAGCAGCGAGAGCAGGCTCCCGTCCTCGTCCGCGCGGCGCGGCTTGAAATCACGCCCGCCCAGCAGATCGACCGGATCGAGCACGTTCGCGTCCGTCTCCACCGGCTCGTTGTCCAGCATCGAAGGCAGCGACGCGCGCGCCCGCGACAGCGAGTCCGCCGGGATCTGCACGAGGAAATCGCCGCGCCCCGGCGGGAGCTTATCGCCGAGGATGTCCGGGTTCATGTTGCGGATCACCGACGTCGACACGCCGCACGACTTCGCGAGCAGCTTGAGCGGCGTCGACGGCGGCACCGCGAGCTCCGCGGTGTCGAGCGGCTGCGTGATCTCCACGCGGTCGAAGCCGAAGCGCTCGAGGTTGTTCGCGACGATCGCCGCCGCCGCGATCTTCGGCACGTAGCTCGCCGTCTCGGACGGGATCGCCTCCTGCCGCGCCAGCTCGTTGAAGTCCGTCGTGCCGTACCGATCGATCGCGCTGAGGAGCTGCTCGTACCCCATGTTGTACGCGGCCAGCGCGAGGTCCCAGCTCTGGAAGCGGAGGTACAGATCGCGGAGGTGGTGCGCCGCCGCCTGCGTCGCGAGCCGCGGGTTCTTCCGCTGATCCATGAACTTGTTCTGATCGAGGCCGTAGACCTTCCCGGTCGTCGGCATGAACTGCCACAGGCCGACCGCGCCCGCGGGCGACTTCACCCTCGGATCGAAGCCGCTCTCGATCATCGACACCCAGATGAGATCCTCGGGCAAGCGCCGGCGACGGAGCTCCGACTGGATCAGGTCCTGGTACTTGCCGCTCCTCTTGAGCCAGGTCTCGAACATCCCGCGGCCGCGATCCGTCTTCGCGAAGAACCGCACGTACTTCAGCGTGCGCCGCGAGATCGACACCTTCAGATCCGGCATCTGGAGCCGCGACAGCGCGTCGACGCCCGGCCCGTCGAGATCATCGGAGTCGTCGCTCATCGCGTCGGGCCGCGACTCGTAACGAGGGCTCTTCGAGAAGAGGGGCCGATCGATCTCGCACGCCGCGCCGCGCCGCTCGTCGTCCGCCGCGCGCCGCATGAGGTTGAGCTCGCGCGACTCCTCACCCGCCGGCCGGGGCGATCCCGAGGTCACCTGCTGCGGCGCCACGATCACCGGACGCAGGCCCGTCGGTGCCTGGTACGCAACGACTGCTGCGTTCACCGACGTGATCGTCGACTCGGGAGCCGACATGCCCACGCCGTATCCGAACGCCAACGCCGACACCAAGGGCGGGATCTTGTGGAGGACACTCATGCTGTGGGGGAGCATCACACCATGTAGGTGCGACGGCCAAGATTTCGCGGGGCGTTTCCTGGCCGAGCGCATGTCGCGCATTAGGCAAGGGGGCGGGGGTCTCTGCTAGGCTACCGGGCCATGCCGGTGGCGCTCGTCGCCCGGGTGGTCGACACCCAAACGAATCAGAGCTTCGAGGTGATCTACGAGCGGTTCCCCGTGCGCATCGGGCGGAACCAGCTCAACGATCTCCACATCGATCGCCCTTACGTTTCGCAGTTCCACGCCGCGATCGATCTCCGCGATCGGCAGATCTTGATCCGCGACCTCGGATCGACGAACGGCACGGTGTACGCGGGACAGCGGCTGCAGCGAGACGTCCCGGTCGACGTCACGGCCAACCCCGAGATCACGATCGGCCCGGTCACGATCAAGCTCGCGATCTCGGAGGCCGCCGCGAAGAAGGAGGAGCGCCGCGAAGGCTTCCTCGACATGAGCGGAGAGGCCTGGTCGAACCAGGCGAACGTCCAGCGCAAGATGGTCGTGGCCCCCGGCAACGAGGACCCGTACCTGCGCCAGCTCCTGCCGTACATGGAGGCGTACCGGGCCTCGTGGGGCACGGTGTACCGCATCCTCTACGATCACCTCGCGCGCCTCACGCCCGAGGTGCGGACGCAGTATCTGAGGCGCCTCGCGATCGAGCACTCCGCCGTCGGGACGGAGCCGGACTTCCAGAAGCTCGCTCAGTACTACGGCGTGGAGGCGGCGGCGCTCGGCGAGATGACGCCGGGGAAGGCCGCGCAGACGGCGATCGCGGAGCTGGCGCGCACGCTGGCGCCTGGATCGAAGCCGCTCGACGACGTCGCCACGATCTTGCAGTTCGCGCGGCGCCTCCGCGACTCGGTGGAGGTGTTCCTCAAGTGCTTCATCAGCCTCCGCGACGGCTACCAGGCCTTCACGGAGCAGATGCTCGGCGCCGATCGCAACGACGACGGCGATCGCGTCGCCACCGCGAAGGACGCGAAGGAGCTCGGCAACATCCTCCTCACGCCCGCGGGCGGACCCGAGGCCGCGCGTCAGCTCAACGAGAACTTCATCGAGGTGATGGCGCACGAGGTGAAGCTGCTCAACGGCGTCATGGAGGGCGTGAAGACGCTCCTCGGCCGCCTGTCGCCGCGCACGCTCGAAGACGAGCTGGAGCGCAAGGGGAAAAAGGGCGGCCTCTTCTCCAACAAGTACGAGGAGCTGTGGAAGCTCTACGAGGCGCGCCACGGCGACTACGCCGGCGAGGACAAACAAACCTTCGAAGCTATTTTTGGCCCACAGTTCGCTCGCGCGTATGCTGCGAGCGCTGGCGAGGATTACAACGGTTCCTCCGGTGAAGCGGGGCCGAAGCCCCGGTTCACGATCTCTTCGAACCAGATGAAGCGATAGCGCATGGGATCGCCGACCGAACAAGCGGACGACCCGGCGCTCGTCACCAAAGAGCAACGAGGCGCGCGGATGCGATTGAGCCACACCATCGTAGCGGCAGGTCTGACGGCCATGACGGCGACGCTCGCGTTCGAGCAGTCCGCCGCGGCGCAGCCGGCCGGGAACCCGGTCCCGGTGACCCCCGACGTTCCGCGCGACGCGGGCTGGGGCACGGTCTCCGACGTCGCGATGACGATCGGCGTCCTCAGCCCGTTCCTCATGCCGCGCGTCTACTACAGCGATCCGACCGCGACCGTGGGCTGGAAGGGCCGCTGGCACTTCTCGATGCTCGCGCCCGCGATGACGATGTTCGGCGCGGCGGTGCTGATCGACGGCCCGATCAAGGCGGCGGCGAAGGGCGCGCGCCCCGGCTGCTCGACGGCGAACACGGACGTCGGGTTCCCAGGCTCGGGCTGCGAGACGTACGGCGGTCCGTCCACGCACATGTTCGCGAGCTACGGCGCGCTCGGCACGGGCACGGCGATCTTCCTCGTGGACACGTTCAAGTACTCGGACGGCCGCTTCAGCGCGCCCGGCTTCATCGGCAACGTGGCGCTCCCGCTGACGGCCGCGGTGTTCGGCACGATCGGTCGCTCGATCGAGACGGGCACGGACGCGGCCTCGGGCAAGGCGCTCCGCGCGTACGAGGACCCGGGTCAAGTCGCGGCCGGGGCGATCAGCGGTCTGCTCACGGGCGCGCTCGTCGGCCTCAGCTACGCGATGCTGCAGCGTCCGAGCTGCGGCTACGGCGACTCGATTTTCTGCTGGTGACGCGCCGCGGGCGATCGCTCGCGCACGTGCGAAGCTCGCTCGCCCAATGACGCCCCTGCCTCCGTGACGGAGACGGGGGCGTCTTCATTTCACCCGCCCACGCACCGCTCACGTCGTGCGCGTCGACGCCGCCGGCGCGTCACACAGCAGAGGCTCTCTCGCGCGGCGCACCACGCAGCAGAGGCTCCCTCACGCACGGATCGTGAGCGACAAAACAGGAGAGGCGCCCTCGTGAGGCGCCTCCGATGCGATCGTCGCGATCGAGACGATCGTCAGTCCTGGCCGACGACGCGCTCCCAGAGAGGATCGTTGGACGAGAACAGCGTGTCGCGCTCCACGCGGAGGAAGCGCGCGAACTCCACCTTGCGCAGCTCGCGATCGCTGTCGCGCGTCGCCTCTTGGTAGTGGATGATCTTCACGGTGACCTGCTCGAGGAGCTGGATCCCGTTCGGCTTGTACTGCACGTCCGTCTGAAGCTGGTACCGCGCGTAGAGGCCTCGCTCGAGGACGGACGGCACGACGGCGGTGCGCTCCAGATCGACGCTCGCGCCTTCGATCAAGCGCCCTCTCCGCACGAGGAAGAACTGCGCGCGCTTGCGACAGTCGTCCGGGTCGGGGCAGACCTTGGTCTCCGCGACGACGAGGTTCTCGTTGCCCATGCGCACGGGATCGATCTTCGACTTCGCGGGGCCGCGGAAGCTGCCGATGCCGTAGATCTCGGCGCGATCGTCGACGGCGCGCACGAGCGCGATCGGGCCGCCTTCGTCGCCGTTCTCGAACTTGAGCACGCGCAGCCACACGACGCGCATGCCCTCGGGGCCGGCGCGCGTGTCGATCTCTTCCGGCTCGAGCAGACGCGGCCAGCCCTTCGCGGAGATGCCGCCGCGCAGCGACTCGTTCGCGAAGACGTAGTTGCCGGTGCAGTCCGTCTCGGTGGCGGTGAGGCCCTTCTCCTCGTTGTAGGAGGGCATCAGGATGCGCGCCCAGTCCTCGGGATCGAGGTTGCGGACGACGGCGCGCGAACCGGCGCGCTTCGGTGCGCCGAGCGGCGTCGTGCAGACGGCGATCGGCACCTGGTTCCGCGTCGGAGCCTCCAGATGAGGCTGCTCGGGCGCGGCCCCGCAACCGATCCAAGCGAGCATGGCAGCGGATAGCCCCGCAGCTCTCGCCGCCGTCTTGACCAAGGTGCCCCCCAACCAGGTGCGCTTCACGTCACCGTTTTAACATGCACCGCGCAACGGGCGCGAATTCGTGACGGCCAGCCACCGACGAAGCGCCTCGGAGCCCGAGCAGGTCGTGTCCCATCTCGCCCGCGAACCCGGCCCGACGTGGATCACGTGCGTCCCACCTCGCTCGTAAGATGCGGATCTCCCGAAGAGGTCTGCTATCGCCGATAGCACTTCGAGGTGCCGGGAATTTGGCTTCGGAATCGCGTTTCGAAAATTGCAAGTTTGTGAGTCGGGACTGCTTGACGGTGTCAGGGGGTGTAGTTAGCGTTGCTCCCACTTCGGCATCTCGGGCCGACGTAAGAGTTCCTTCTCCGAGTTGTCTCCATTCAATCGGGTCGTCCCCCTGCCAGCGCGCAATAGTGTGTTGACTGAGTCCAGGGAGACGGTTTCGAGCGAAAGAAGGCTGCACCACAATGGCTCTCAACGCGTACCTCCGTCTCACTGGCCAGAAGACCGGCGAAATCAAGGGCTCCGTCACCCAGAAGGGCCGCGAAGGCTCCATCATGGTGATCGCGGTCTCGCACGAGATCGTCAGCCCGCGTGACGCGGCCAGCGGTCTGCCCACCGGCAAGCGCCAGCACAAGCCGTTCGTGATCACGAAGGAGCTCGATATGTCGAGCCCGCTCCTCTACAACGTGCTCGTCAACAACGAGAACGTGACGAAGTGGGAGCTGCAGTTCTGGACGCCCAACCAGGCGGGTGCGCTCAGCGGCGGCGGCGTCGAGGTCCAGCACTACACGGTCAAGCTGACCAACGCGAACATCGCGAGCATCAGCTTCCGCATGCTGAACAACAAGAACCCGGAGCTCATGCGCTACGCCGAGTTCGAAGAGGTCGCCTTCACGTACCAGAAGATCGAGTGGACGTGGGTCAAGGGCGGCATCACGGCGATGGATGACTGGGAGTCGCCGGTCGTCTGAGCTTGCGTGGGAAGGGGCTTGCCCCTTCCCCCCGCCTGCGGCGGGACCCCCCATCCAACCGTACGTTGTTTGGGGCGCGTGGAAGATGGGCGTCGGGCTCTGGCTCGGCGCCCATCGCCGTTTTGTCTCTCGTGGGAAGGGGCTTGCCCCTTCCCCCCGCCTGCGGCGGGACCCCCCATCCAGCCACTACGTCATCGTGTGAGGGCGGCTCGCTTCGTTTTGCTGGGAGCGGCTGCGTGGCTCTTCTCGGTGCGTGCTGCGGGATCGTCCAAGGCGGTTCGCGGAGAACGTTCGCATTGTTCGTGGGGCAAGTGCGCTAGAGTGAAGGCTCGGTCTGACATCCGCCTGGTCGGCGTGATAACGGGCGCGCGTTCATGGCGTTGAGCGGTTTTCTCACACTCACAGGGACTCGACAGGGAGCGATCCTGGGCTCCGTCACGCAGAAGGGGCGTGAAGGGTCCATCGAGATCGTGTCGTTCCTGCACGAGATCGTCGCGCCTCGGGATCCCGTCACCGGGAGGCCGAAGGGGAAGCGCATGCACAAGCGCTTCCGCGTGACGAAGCAAGTCGATCGATCTTCGCCGCTCCTCTACTACGTCCTCACCAACAACGAGAACCTCACGGACGTGACGCTGCGGCTCTTCCGGCCGGCGCAGAACGGGATCGAGCGGCACGCGTTCACCGTGCGGCTCTTGAACGCGACGATCGCGTCGATCCAGTTTCGCATGCTCAACACGCAACACCCTCGTCACAGCCGGCTGCCGGAGCTCGAAGAGGTCGCGTTCACGTACCAGCGCATCGAGTGGACGTGGATGGAAGGGAACGTCTCCGCCGACGACGACTGGGAGATCGCGCGCGTCTGACGCTCCCATCTCCGCGAGGAAGATCGCGTTGCCGAGACGCGCTCGGATGGAGGTATCGTCTTCGCCATGGCGTCGCTGTTCAAGAAACTCGAGGGCCTCGCGCAGCCGACCTCCTCCTGGAACTACACGACGCGCAACGGCAACGAGCTGGAGGCCGACATCTCCGCCCACCTCGTCGAGATCTTGAACACGCGCATGGGGAGCGCGCGCACCCTCCCGGACTACGGCCTCATGGAGGTGTCGGAGGTGCTGCACGATTTCCCCGACGCGATCGCGATGATCCAGCGCTCGCTGAAGGCGTGCATCCAGCAGTACGAGCCGCGGCTGAAGAACGTGCAGGTGCGGCACATCAAGGGGGAGGCGTTCGCACAGATGCTCCTCGAATTCGAGATCACCGGGCAGTTCCAGACGCCGGACGGGCGGCGTCAATCGCTGCGGCTGTCGACCGCGATGGACGGCTCCGGCAACGTCAAGCTCGCGTAGGCGCGCGGCGAACATCTGCGAAATTCGGCGGGGCGCCGGGGTCGTGTGCGCGGCGCGCGCGGCGGTGTTGACGTGACGGGCGCGGCGAGCGCAAGGAAGCGTTGACAGCGACACGCCGCGACGGTCGACTGCCTCTGGCGGGCATGTTCAACAAGTACTACCAGGACGAACTGACGTACCTGCGCGAGCTCGGGAAGGAGTTCGCCGCCGCCTATCCGGCCATCGCGCCCCTGCTCGCGGAGCGCGGGGCCGACCCCGACGTGGAGCGGCTCCTCGAGGGCGTCGCCTTCTTGACCGGACGCATCCGGCAGAAGATCGATGACGAGCTGCCCGAGGTCATCCACTCCGTCGGCGCGCTGCTCTTCCCGCACTACCTCCGGCAGATCCCGTCCACGTCGATCGTGGAGTTCGCGCCGCTGCCGAACGTCGTGCGCGAGAAGCTCACGGTCGCTCGCAACGCGGAGGTCGGCAGCGTGCCGATCGACGGCGTCTCCTGCCGTTTCCGCACCACGCAGGACGTGGAGCTGCTGCCTCTCTCCGTGGAGGACGTGCGCGTCGACACGGGGGCTCAGCTCACGCAGTCGCTCCGCGTCGAGCTGAAGGTGACGGGCGGCGCTTCGCTGGCGGCGCTCGCGCTGTCGCAGGTGCGCTTCTACATCCACGGGGAGCGCCGGCTGCAGGACGACGTGCGGCTGTGGGTCGGGCAGCACGTGGAGAGCATCGCGCTCGCGGCCGTGGATCCGACGCGCGGCGACTCGATCGTGGCGACGCTGCCCGCGAAGGCCGTGCGCATGGTCGGCTTCGCGGAGGAAGAGGCGCTCATCCCCTACCCGAAGACGGTGTACCCGGGGTTCCGCCTGCTGCAGGAGTTCTTCACGCTGCCGCAGAAGTACGCCTTCTTCGACGTGACGGGGCTGGAGGCGCTGCCCGCGGACAAGGTGACCGATCGGTTCGCGATCATCTTCCAGTTCAAGGACAGCATGCCGCCGGCGGTCCGCGTGACGAAGGACAACTTCCGGCTGTTCTGCACGCCCGTCGTGAACCTGTTCGAGCACCCGACCGATCCGATCAAGCCCGAGACGACGAAGTTCGAGTACCTCGCGCGGCCCTCGGGAGGGAGCCCGCAGGCGTACGAGATCTACTCGGTCGACAAGGTGATCGGCATCGCGCGGCGCACGAGCCAGCGCGTCGAGATCCCATCGTTTTACGAGTTCGAGCACGAGGTCGATCAGGACGCGGCGCAGCGCGGCGTGTTCTATCAGCTGCACCTCAGGCCCGCGGTGATCGGCGACGGCGTGGACGTGTACCTGTCGTTCGGGACGCCGCAGGACTCGGGCGTGCTGCCCGACTTCGACGTCATCAGCATCGAGTCGACGTGCACGAACCGAAGGCTGCCGAGCCAGCTCAAGGTGGGGGACCTGCGCGTGCCCACGGCGACGTCGCCCGCGGTCGCGAGCTTCACGAACCTCACCGGCGTCACGCCCGCGCTGCCGCCTCCGACGGGGCGCGAGCTGCAGTGGCGCGTGATCGCTCACATGGCGATGAGCTACCGCTCCATCACGGATCTCGAGGTGCTGCGGGCGACCGTGGATCTCTACAATTTCCAGGCGATCATGGATCGGCAGGCCGCGCGGGCGAACCAGCTCCGGCTGCAGGCGATCAAGTCGATCAAGGTGCGGCCGACGGATCGGCTCTACCGCGGCGCGCCCGTCCGCGGCGTGGCGGCGGACATCGAGCTGGACGAGGGCGGCTTCACCGGCGAGGGCGAGATGTACCTGTTCGCGAGCATCTTGAACGAGATGCTGGCCTCGTACGTGTCGCTGAACTCGTTCACGCAGCTCACGATCACCGGGACGAACACCCGCGTCGTCTACAAATGGGAGCCGAAGAGCGGCAACCTGTACCTCATCTAGCTCGCGCGCCGAGGCCGCAGCGAGGTAGTCTGAGCATCGCGACATGACGACCGGGAACACCGCCACGAACCAAAACGCCGAGGACTCGCTCCGCGAGATCGAGTCCAAAGCGCGGAGGTTCGCGTTCTTCCGGCTCGTGTACCTGCTCGAGCGGCTCCACCCCAAGGCGCCTCCGGTGGGGCAGCTGGGGCCCGCGACGGACGAGAAGATCCGGCTAAGGTCGGATCCTTCGCTCGTGTTCCATTCGAGCGACGTCACCGAGGCGACGCCCGCGAAGTACCCGGACGAGCGCGAGCGCGTGCGCGTTTCGACGACGTTTATGAGCCTGTACGGCTCGACGTCGCCGCTGCCTCCGCACTTCGCGGAGAAGATCGCGCTCAACGATTACCAGGGCGGGCCGCAGCCGACGCGCGAGCTGTTCGACGTGCTGCACCACCGCCTGCTCGGGCTCCTGTACCGCGCGTGGACGAAGTATCGGTTCAGCGTGATGTACCGCACGAAGGGCACGGATCCCTTCACGCGGCGGATGTTCTGCTCGATCGGGCTCGACGGCTTCGGCAACATGATGACGCCGATCGATCGGTTCATGTTGCTGCGCTACGCGCCGATCCTCGCGTCGAAGTCGCGGTCCTCGCGCAGCCTCGAGGTGGTGCTCACCGACGTGTTCGGCTCGCTCGGCGTGCGCATCGAGCAGTTCATCGGGCACTGGACGCTGATCGAGAAACCCCTTCGAAACAAGCTCGGCGTGATGAACTGCCGCCTCGGCGAGGACATGACGATCGGGCGCTACGTGTACGACGGGTCGGGGCGCTTCAACATCGTGCTCGGGCCGCTCGGGTACGACGACTACTTGTCGTTCCTCCCGGGCGGGCACAACCGGCCGATCCTGAAGGGCCTCGTCGACATGTTCACGCGCGGCATCTACGACGTGAACATGGAGATCCACGTGCAGACGGAGGCGGCGCCGCGGTTCCAGCTCGGCTCGCCGCGATCGTCGACGATCGGTCGCACGGCGTGGCTCGGCGGATCGCAGGGGCAGAAGTTCATGGTCAACGTGCCGCTCGAAGACAAGCCGGCGCCGACCAGCACCGAGCCGGATGACGAAGATCGCGGCGAGCCGCCGGATCTGCCTCCGCGCTACTGACACGGAGACAATCGCTCCTTTCGCGTGGGCTCCCGCGCGCCATTTTGCTTCGGAATTACAAGGGGGCTCCGCCCCCTCGTATCACTCCCCCGACCGTGTTTCGGCGTCTCATGCTCGTAGAGACGTGGCTCTTCGGGGCGCGCGTCCATGCGCATCACGGATCGGCGAACCTCGCCGATGGATCGGCGAAATCTTCGGCGACGCGGCAAATCGGCTCGGATTTCTCTCGGCAGCGAATGCTCGCCTGTGCACGGGCGCCCCGCGAGCGTGCAAACGACGCGGACGATTGCCTGTGGGGGAGTGATACGAGGGGGCGAGAGCCCCCTTGTAAATTCCACGCGAATCGAAGGCGATCAGTAGACGAGGATGCTCTTCAACGCGGCGGTGATCTCGTCCGCGATCGTGTCGGTGTTCTCGCCGTGCACGACCTGGATCAACAAGAGGCGGCGGCCGCTGCGCAGGATGATCTCGTGCGAGAAGGACTGGTACGGGGGCTTCGCCGCGACCATCGTCTTCAAGAGGTAGCTGCGCCCCTGCGCGTTCGCGGAGGCGATCGGGACGCGGCCGCTCAGGATCGTCGCGCCCTGATCGTGGAGGTCTCCCTCGAAGCGACGGAGCACGTCCGCCCACGAATCCTCGGGGTGATCGATGCGCTCGTAGATCGAGAAGAGGAACTGGCGCGGCGACTGGTACGAGATGAAGCGCTGCTCCGGCGTGTAATCCGCGCCGCGCACGTACCAGTCGATCGGACGGGAGAGGCGGACGTCTCCTTCGAGCACGCCCACGCCGACGTAGCGAGGCGCCGTCGCGCTCGCGTCGATGTTGAGCTTCTCGAAGTACGTCTCGTAGCTCGCGTTCTTGTCGATGAGGCCGCCGCCGTGGAGGTAGAAGACCTCCTCGTACTTGGGCGCGGTGGGGGAGCCACCACAACCCACGCCGAGCAACCCGACGAGGACGCCTGCCGAGAGGAGGGCCGCGCGAGCCGGAGACGGGCGGGAAACCGTGCGAGCGATCATCGCCCGAAACTGTAGAGCGAAAGAACGACGGGCGGCAAATGTTCGCCGAGGAGTTTGCAGCGCCACCCGACACATAAGATGATCGGCCCCATGATGCCTGCGCGTTGTGCGCTCACGTCCACCGCCGCCGCCGCCCTCCTCTGCCTCGCGGGCGCGGCCTCCGTCGGCTGCCGCGGCATCGACGCGGACGTGCAGTACCCGAGTGACCTGCCCTCGCTGGACAATCAGCTCCAGACCCCCGAAGGCGATAACGATCCCTCCATCACCCTCGGCGCCTTCAAATTCGCTCCGAACGTGTGCCAAGGGATCGACGTGCACGCCCAGACGGCGCCGCTCACGGCCGAAGATCTCCAGCGATTCCTGGAGAAACAAGGCTTCAAAGTGGATCCGCTGAAGGCGCGGCCGGACCTCTACTGGTTCGATTTCCCGAACGGCGGCGAGAACAACGGGAAGCTGCGCGTGCGCCTCGCCGTCCTCGCGAGCCCCGCTCTCGCGGCGAAAGATCTCCACGACGCGCTGCTCGATCACGGGCCGGGCTGGTGGGGCGTGCGGCGCTCCAACCTCGCCGTGCTCTTGCCGAAGGCCGATCTCTCGCAGGCGCTCGCGTTCGCGCTGAAGACCAAGCTCGAGTGCTGGGGCATCTTCACCTACGCCGGGCGCGACGACGCCTACGTGGTGCCGGGGCCGTACTCGGAGCCGTAATTTGGCCGTCCGCGGCGCGGGTTCGTTAGACTACGGACCATGCGTCGCTCCTTCTCGCTGGCCTTGGCCTCTCTCACCCTCGGAGTCGGATCGATCCTCGTCGCCGCTCAGGGCTGCAACAACAGCACCGCCCTCGGCGTCCAGGATCTTTGCGGCTGGATCGCCGACGAGTGCAACTGCTACCGCCGGTTCGCCGCCGGCGTCGCGCCCTCGGGTGCCACCGGGCAGAAGCCGCTGTGCGGCGTGCAGCTCGACGCGAGCCACAACGCGATCGATCCGACGACCGGGATGCCGTTCGCGTCGCAGAACGACAAGCCGACGAAGGGCACCTTCCTCAGCCGCGACAAGCTCGACATCTGCATCCTCACGGGCTCGCAAGGCGGGCAGATCGTGTTCGACCCGCCGCTGGATCCGGCGGCGCTCCCGCCCGCGACGATGGGCTTCAAGATCCTCACCGGCAACGGCGAGCTCTGCGCGACCGGCAGCTACGAGAGCATCACGAGCTTCTCGATCGGCTTCCCCGCGGCGGACGGAACGGGCGCGGGCGGCAGCACGGGCGGCGCAGGCGGCACCGGCGGCTCCACCGCGAGCGGCTCGCTCTGCCGCGGCGACGGCGGCACCGGCACGGCGGATCCCTCGAAGGACGCGATCACGTCGGGCACGTTCACGATGGCGAAGACCGACATCGAGAGCGTGGTCACGACCACGTGCCCGAACGACGAGTCGCACAAGTTCAACCTCTACCAGCTCAACGAATGCGACGGCACGAGCGCGAACGAAGGGAGCTACAAGGCCCTGTTGCCGACGGCGGAGATCGAGGCGACCGCGGGCGGCGTCGGCATCCCCGGCGAGGTGAAGCTGCGCATCTTCTGGCCGCCGACCGCGCCCGTCGCGTCGCTCGACGGCGTGAAGCCCACGGCGGTGGAGTACTTCGACTGCACGTTCCCGGGCTCGATCCACCCGTGCCTCAACGGCGTGCAGGACGGCGCGGAGACCGACGTCGACTGCGGTGACACGGCGTGCGGCGTCGGCTGTCCGAACGGCGCGAACTGCGTGACCGAGAAGGACTGCATCTCGGGCATCTGCTCGCCGAACGACAAGGGCCTGAAGAAGTGCGTGGCCACGCCGTGCGGCGACAGCCTGAAGAGCGGGCCGGAGACGTGCGACGACGGCAACACGACGCCCGGTGACGGCTGCTCCGCGGAGTGCCAGCAGGAGCCGGGGTGGACGTGCACGGGCGCCGGCCCCGGCACGTGCCACGACATCGACGAGTGCGCGATGAACACGGACAACTGCGCGGCGGACGCGGTCTGCGCGAACACGCAGGGGTCGTTCACGTGCACGTGCAACTCGGGCTTCAGCGGCGACGGCACGATGTGCACGGCGGGCTGCGGTGACGGCGCGAAGGGCGCGACCGAAGAGTGCGACGACGACAACACGATGGCGGGCGACGGCTGCGATCCGAACTGCAAGGTCGAGACCGGGTGGATGTGCATGGGCGTCGGTCCGGGCTCGTGCGTCGACATCGACGAGTGCAAGAGCGGCGCGGCGATGTGCGCAACGAACGAGACGTGCACGAACATGACGCCCGGCTTCACGTGCACGTGCGACGCGCCGAACCTCGCGTGCGCGGGCGTGTGCACGAAGGTGCAAGAGGACGTGAACCACTGCGGCACGTGCGACAAGGTCTGCAACCCCGGCCAGACCTGCATGGCGGGCACCTGCCAGTAACGCGCACGACGGGCGCCGCGTGATCGCGCGGCGCCTTCCCTTCCCCGATCCGAATCGATCCGCCCAGCTCCAAGAAGCGCGAAGCGATGCCCACCCCCGGCGCATGCTCGCTGCGCTGCGCGTGCGCCGCCCCTCCCAAATCGCTCGCTTCGCGCGCGAAGGGAGGGGAGCGTTCCGGAGTCTCGGCTACGAGACGAGGAGCTTCACCACGAACGTGGTGCTGCCGATGCGCAGGCGATCGCTGTCGCGGAGCTGCCGGCGCTCACCGGGGTTGAGGCGCTGCTCGTTGAGGAAGGTGCCGTTGCGCGAGCCGTCGTCCTCCACGTACGCCTGACCCGTCGACGGATCCGCGTAGATCGAAGCGTGGCGGGAGGACGCGCTCGGATCCGGGAGCGCGACGTCCGTGCCCTCCGCCACGCCGCTCGCGGGCGCGCGGCCGAGCTGGAGGCGCCCGCTGTGGATCGCCCAGAAGGCGCCGTTCGGATCGTTCTGGAAGGTCACCAGGAAGCCGACGAGGACGCGCGTGCCGACGGGGCCGGGAGGCGCGGCGACGTTGGGGATCATCATCGGCGGGATGCCGCCCGTGCTGATGATCGGAGGCGGCGCGACCGCGCCCGGACGTACGATCGGCGGCGGCGCGAGCCCTCCGCCCGGCATCGCTCCGAGCGACGGAGGCGGCGCGGGCGGCGGCGCGATCATGCCGTTGGGGCCGACGACCGGCGGCGGAACGACGGGCCCCGGAGGCGCGGGCGCGCCTTGAAACTGAGGCGCTCCAGGGAACGCGGGCGCGGCCGCAGGCTGCTGCGGAGCGTACCCGGGAGGCGCTCCGAACATCGGCGCTCCCTGGCCATATCCGGCCTGCGGGGCGGCCTGTCCGTACGCGGCCTGCGAAGGCGGAGGCGGCGGCGGTGGAGGCGGCGGCGCAGGCGCGGCCGGAGGCGCTGCGGCGGCGGCCCAGGGGGACGGCGCTTCGTTCACCACGGGCGCGGCGCTCGCGAACGGCACGTTGCCGAACTGACCGCCCGGCTGCTGGACGGGAGGCGGCGGCGCGGCTCCGTACGGGCCGAACTGCGACGCGGCGCCCGGATTCACCGGCGGAGGCGGCGCGGGCGCGGCGGCCCACGGGCTCGCGGCGGCGACGGGTGGAGGCGGCGCGGGCGCGGGATATCCGGCCGGCGCAGGGGGACCGGGGTGCGCATACGCTCCGCCGGCTGCGGGTACCGGAGGAGGAGGCGCCGGAGGAGCCGCGGGGCGCGCGCCCGCGAAGCCGGTCGGCTTACCGCACATGTTGCATGTGCCGTCGGCCTCGTTGCACATCCAGCCGCAATTGGGACAGGGCTTCAGCGCCATGCTCGGGTCCGTAGATTACTTCTCTACGACGGCCGAAGGATAGCCTCGTGCGATCATGACGAATTGTCCGACGCAACGCGGGGGCGCGCGGCGGCGGTGAGGATCACTTGCGCGGCGCTCCGCCGGGCTTCGGGCGCTCGCCGTCGTCCGCTTCGGGATCGGATCCGCTCGTCGAGGAAGGGCCGTTCGGTTCGCGCGCGGCCTCGCGGGCGATCTCTCGCGCGCGCTCGATCACGGCGTGGGCCTCGGGGGTGAAGTCGCGCTCGTCGATGTCGTCGAGGTGGGCCGTCACGGTGCGCTCGGTGTGCGCGCGGTCCAGGCGGGGCGCGATCACTTGCACGCGTGCCGTCGCGCGGATCGGAGCCGGGCGCACGAGCGGCGCGCGCGGCGCGGTCGTGACGACGGATCGAGGCGTCGTGAGGAGCACGCGCGGCTCGCGCTCGCCCTTGATGCGGCGCCACAGGAGCGGCACCAGCGACCACGCCTCCGCGCCGTCGAGCGGCTGGATCGGCAGCAGATTGAAGGCGACCAGGTACAGGTTGTTCGTGACGGCGACGTGCAGCATGTCCGCGACGAACGTGTGCGCGGGGTAGCCGCGCAGCGACACGTAGAGCGCCGCGATCGCGAACACGACGAGCTGCGCCCAGATGCCGCCCCACGCGATGGCCGCGCGCTGGAGCGGCGTGACGCGGCCCTCCCACCAGCAGAGCCCGCCGAAGCCGAGCACGTCGAGCGCCGTCGCGCGCGCGCCGACGCGTCGCACGACGAGCGCGTGACCGATCTCGTGGATGAGGATCAGGAGCAACGTCGCGACCCACGCGCCCGGCCGGAACTTGAAGCCGCCCGAGAGGAGCGCGAACACGATCACGCTCCAGTGGACGCGCACCGGCACGCCCCACAGGCGCGCGATGGTCCAGCTCCCACGGAAGCGCATGATCGGATCTTCCGGGAGGAACGAAGAAGCGCAAGGCGAAACGAGCGCGGACAAAAAGAGAACGCCCCCGATCTCGGGATCGGAGGCGCTCATCTTCACTGCGTGTTGATCATTCAACCCCACGTGAGGGTCGGATGGGGGGTCCCGCCGCAGGCGGGGGGAAGGGATCGAGATCCCTTCCCGCGCGACTCAATTGGCGACCGTCGCGGGCTTCTCGTCCTTCTTGTCTTCCGGCTTGGTCTCGGCCTCGGGCGGGAGCGGCTCGGGCATGTGCTCGAGGGCGGCCTCCAGGACCTGTTCCATGCGGTTCACGAAGAAGAACTGGAGCTCGTCGATGACCTCCTTCGGGACCTCTTCCAGATCGGCGCGGTTGCGCTCCGGCGCGATGATGCGCTTGATGCCCGCGCGGTGCGCCGCGAGGACCTTCTCCTTGAGGCCGCCGATCGGGAGGACGCGGCCGCGCAGAGAGATCTCGCCCGTCATCGCGACGTCGTGGCGCACCTTGATGCCGGTGAGCAACGACACGAGCGCGGTGAACATCGTCACGCCGGCGGACGGTCCGTCCTTCGGCATCGCGCCGGCGGGGATGTGGATGTGCAGGTCGGACTTCTCCATGAAGTCCTTCGCGATGCCGAAGCGCGACGAGTTCGACCGCACGAAGCTCAGCGCGGCCTGCGCGCTCTCCTTCATGACGTCGCCGAGCTGCCCGGTGAGCTGGAGCTTGCCGGCGCCGAACATGCGCGTGACCTCGATGAAGAGGATCTCGCCGCCGACGCTCGTCCACGCGAGGCCGGTCGCGACGCCCGTCTCGCTCGTGCGCTCGGCCACCTCGGAGATGTACTTCGCGGCGCCGAGGAACTCGTGGATGTCGTCCTCGTTGTCGACCTTGCGCTTCTGCGTGTCACCCTCGGCCACCTTGACGGCGACGCCGCGGATGACGCTCGCGATCTGGCGCTCCAGCGAGCGGACGCCCGCCTCGCGCGTGTAGTGATCGATGATCTCCTCGATCGCGCGATCCGTCACCTCGAGCTGCTCGGTCGTGAGGCCGTGCTCGCTGAGCTGCTTCGGCAAGAGGTGCTGCTTCGCGATCGCCAGCTTCTCACGCCGCGTGTAGCCCGGGATCTCCAGGATCTCCATGCGGTCCTTGAGAGGCGGCGGGATCGGGTCCGCGATGTTCGCCGTCGCGACGAACATCACGTGCGACAGGTCGTACGGGATCTCGAGGTAGTGATCCGCGAACGTGTTGTTCTGCTCCGGGTCCAGGACCTCGAGGAGCGCCGCGGAGGGATCGCCGCGGAAGTCGTGGCCGATCTTGTCGACCTCGTCGAGCATGAAGACCGGGTTCACCGTGCCCGCCTTCTTCATGCCCTGGATCACCTGACCCGGCAGCG
Source organism: Polyangiaceae bacterium (assembly GCA_046351455.1). Taxonomy (GTDB): domain Bacteria; phylum Myxococcota_A; class Polyangia; order Polyangiales; family Polyangiaceae; genus JADJRH01. The sequence continues at coordinate 48,840 of JAXLYM010000032.1, read as the reverse complement.
CGCCGACGTACGTGCGGCGGTGACCGCGGATCGCGGCCTCGTCGTGCACGCCGCCCAGCGAGATGCGGTGGAACTTCCGGCCGAGCGCGCGCGCGATCGACCGGCCGAGGGACGTCTTGCCGACGCCGGGCGGACCGAGCAGGCAAAGGATCGGACCCTTCTTGTCCTGCTTCAGCTTGCGCACCGCGAGGTACTCGAGGATGCGCTTCTTCACCTTCTCCAGGCCGTAGTGATCCTCGTCGAGGACCTTGCGCACCGCGGAGATGTCGAGGTTGTCGATCGTCGATTGGGTCCACGGGATGTCCAGGATCCAGTCGAGGTACGTGCGCACGACCGTGTACTCGGCGGAGCCGACCTGCATCGTGCGGAGGCGCTTGAGCTGCTTCTTCGCGACCTGCTCGGCCTCGGTCGGGAGGTTCGCCTTCGCGATCCTGTCCTCGAAGCCGTCGAGATCGCCCTGATCGCCGTCGTCCTCACCGAGCTCTTCCTTGATGGCCTTGAGCTGCTGGCGCAGGACGTACTCGCGCTGGTTCTTGCCCATCTCCTCCTTGATCTGGGAGTTGATGCGCTCGCGCATCTTGAGGATCTCCAGCTGCCGCGTGAGCAGGCGGAGCACCTTGCGGATGCGCTCCTTCGTCTCCACCGTCTCGATCAGCTGCGCCTTCTCTTCGACCGGGGCGTCGAGGTTGGCGGCGACGAGATCGGCGAGCGCGCCGGGGGCCTGGATGCTGTCGATCAGCGAGCCGGCCTCTCGCGGGAGCTCCGGCATCAGCTGAATGACCTGCTTCGCGATGTCGCGCAGGCTCATCGCGAGGGCCTCGGCCTCCACGTCTTCCGTCTGCGGCTCGTCGAGGCGCTTCACCTTCGACTTCAGGTACGGCGCCGTCTGCGTGACGGTGTCGAGCCGGATGCGCGTGAGGCCCTGCAGCACGAGCGAGTAGTTGCCCGACGAGTGCTTCAGCGCCTTCAGCACGCGCGCCGCGCAGCCGACCGGGTAGAGGTCCTCCTGCCCCGGGTCGTCGGTCGACGGATCGCGCTGCGCGAAGATGGCGATCACCGGGCCAGGGAGGTTGTCGATGTCCTCGACGAGCGCGACGGACTTCTCGCGGCCGACGTCGAACGGCGCGACGGCGCCGGGGAACAGCACCGCGTTGCGGATCGGCAGCACGGGGAGCTCGTCACCGAACACGACGTCTTCGGGTGCGGGCTGTGGGGTCTTCTTCTCGGACATTTCAGTTTCTCTCCTCGAACCGGAGGAAGGGATCCGCGGCGCGGGCGTGCGCCTTTGCCACGGAGGACGAGAACACCGCTTTCTGGACGCGCCGCTTCGAAAAAGCAACCGGCGAGAGAACCCGAGCCCCCTCGCGACGGGGGGAAGCGACCGGACGCGTAGCCTAGGCATGTCTCTCGCACGGCGCCAGGCGCCGCGAAGCGATTGTTTGATCGCGAGGCACTTGGGCGCGGGGGACAAGGCCGAGTAGCATGCGCCCGATGGCGCGTGTCCCGCTTCCCCCGGCGGAGTCGATGACGCTGACGGTCCTCGCGGAGATCGCCAGCGGTGGGATGGGGTCCGTCGAAATGGCCCGCGTCGAGTCCGGTCCCCACGCGGGCGAGGTGCTCGGGATCAAGCGGCTTCATTCGAGCATCGCGAACGACAAAACGTTCGTCGACATGTTCCTCGACGAGGCCTGGCTCACCGCGGCGATGAAGAGCCCGCACGTGATGGGCGTCGTCGCCCACGGCACCGACGATCGAGGGATGTTCCTCGCCGTCGAGCTGATCGAGGGCGTGCCGCTGTCGCGTCTCCTCAAAGAGGCGCGCGTGAAGCGCGAGACGTTCCCGGAGCAGATCGTCGCGTGCATCACGATGCAGATCTGCGAGGGCCTCATCGAGGCGCACAACCTGAAGGGCACCGACGGGAAGCCGCTCGGCCTCGTGCACCGCGATCTGACGCCCGGCAACGTGCTCATCGCGTTCGACGGGAACGTGAAGATCGTCGACTTCGGGATCGCGAAGGCCGAGGAGCGCATCACGCACACGCGCACCGGCACGATGAAGGGCAAGCCCGCGTACATGGCGCCGGAGCAGGCGAAGGGCGGCAAGAACATGGACCACCGCGCGGACCTGTTCTCGCTCGGCGTCATGATCTTCGAGCTGCTCGCGAGCCGTCGTCCGTGGATCGAGAAGAGCGCGTTCGACGTGATCATGTCGGCGGCGCTCAAGCCGCACCCGAACCTCGCGGAGCTGCGCCCCGGCGTGAGCCCCGTGTTCATCGAGGTGATCGACAAATGCCTCGCGAAGAAGGCCGCCGAGCGCTGGGGCAGCGCCGCGGAGATCCGCGATCGCCTCCGCGAGTGGCGCGCCAAGCAGGCGTTCGCGCAGCCCGACATGGAGGTGCTCCGCGACTTCGTCGTGCGCAACTCGCAGGCGCAGATCGAGTGGTTCCGGCGCGCGCGGCAGGGCGACTTCATGAAGGGGGAGGCGCAGACCTTCAAGGAGCTGGAGGAGGCGATCGACGACGCCCGCAAGCGCTCCGGGGAGGCGCCGCTCTCGATGTTGCCGACGTCGAGCGGGAGGTCCGCGTTCAACTCGCTGACGCCGGGCAAGGCGCAGCTCCTCGTCGTCGACGAAGGCCCCGGGTCCGGAAAATCCGGGGTGCCCGCGACGCCGGTGCCTCCCGCCGGGACCGGATCCAACCGGCCGCCGCCCATCGCGGACCCGACGGCGATCTCGCTGGGGCCGCCGAAGCAGATCAAGACGCAGCAGTCGCTGACCGAGGCGTCGCGCCAGGCGCAGGCGCGCTCGCCGCTCTCCGCGGCGCCCACGTCGACGACGCAGCCGCTCCCGACGCAGCCTGTCCCGACAGCGCCTCTCCCGAATACGGGGTATGGCGCGACTTCGGATCTCCAGTCCACCACGAAGTCGCCGGGCGCGTCGCTCAGCGGGACGATCGCGCTCTCGGAGTCGGAGATCGAGCTCGGCCCGCCCAAGAGCGGTCAGTTCGGTCCGGCGTCCGGCCTGCGCAAAGGCGGCGCCCCGCCCGAGGCGCGGAATCGCACGCCGGTCCCCCTCAACGAGAACGTCGGCCTCGGCGGGACGGCCTTCATCGAGGCCTCTCCGCTCAAGGGGATGAAGCTGCCGGAGCCGAAGATCGAGGACGCTCCGGACGAGTCGGACCTGTCGGCCACAATCCGTATGCCGGAGCTGGCGGACCGCCCCCTCCTCGACGCGGACGGCTCGTCGCGCAGCGTGGTGCGGCCGGCGGGCGCGCTCGTGACGGACGACGACATGGCCCTCGGCGCGACGCTCAAGAGCGACGAGGGGCCGGCGCCTGTCCCGGTGCGGGAGCTGCTGAAGCAGGCCTCGGAGAAGCCTGTCGCGAAGCCCGCGACGGATCCGCCGCGGCAGCCGAGCGTGCGGCCCCCGGCGAACACGTCCCGTCCCCCGGCGCAGCCCGCGCAGCCCGCGGAGGCAAAGGGCCTGTCCGGGGCGACGGTCGCCATCCTGATCCTGGTGGCGTTCGTCCTCGGCGGCGCGATCGCGGCCTATGTCGCGAAGACGTACCTGATCAAGCCCTCGGGCGCGCTCCCCGGGAATGCGATCGTGGCCAGTCTGCCTTCCTGAGGGAACACCCATGCTCGACGCCCTCCTGGCCCTCTCCACGTTCGCGGGAGCGCTGCTGTCCATCCCCGTGTCGCCCCCGCTCGACCCCGGCGCCTCCGACCAGTGCCCCAATGACATGCGCCTCGTGAAGGGGACGCACTACGACGTGATGCAGCACTACTGCGTCAACCCGGACGAGGACAAGAAGGATACACACTGTTACTCCTACTGGCCCGGCATCTCCGCCGAGGAGGGGCCCGCGAAGGAGATCAACGTGTGCATGGACATGTACGAGGCTCCCAATCAAAAGGGCCAGAAGCCCTACGTGATGAAGAGCTACAAGATGGCGAAGTCGTGGTGCGAGAAGCGCAGTCGCCGCATGTGCTCGGAGGAGGAGTGGGAGCAGGCCTGTGAAGGCCCCGAGAAGCGCCCGCTCGCGTACGGCTGGTCCGTCGACAAGAAGCTCTGCAACAGCGACAAGCAATGGGTCGCCTTCGACGTGAAGAAGCTCAACGACCCCGACGAGGACGTGGTCAAAGTCGAGCTGGAACGCCTCTGGCAAGGCTCGACGAGCGGCAAATACCTCACGTGCGTATCGCCGTATGGCGTCTTCGACATGATGGGCAACGTCGAAGAGTGGGTGTCCACGCGCGCGGGCCGCAAATGGCCGGGGGCGCTCATGGGTGGTTTCTGGGCCAAGCCATGGACGGGTTGCCGCGGGACGAACGACGCGCACGAGCCGACGTTCGTGTTCTACGAGACCGGGTTCCGCTGCTGCGCGGAGCCGGGCACGCTCGACGCGAAGGGCAAGCCGATCAAGAAGGCGCAGACCGGCGGCAAATCAAGCTCGGCGCGCGCGAAATGAGGGGTGTCGCCGGGCGGAAGGCGCGGTAAGAGAGGGCGCATGCGCATCCTCCACACCATGCTCCGCGTCGGCGATATGGACCGCTCCATCCGCTTCTACACCGAGGTCCTCGGGATGAAGCTGATCTCCCGGAAGGATTACCCGGACGGCAAGTTCACGCTGGCGTTCCTCGGATACGGCACCAACCCCGAGCACGCCGAGATCGAATTGACGCACAACTGGGGAGTCGACAAGTACGAGCTCGGCACGGCGTACGGCCATATCGCGCTCGGGGTGGAGGAGATTTACAAGGTGTGCGACCAGATCCGCGCGGCCGGCGGCACCATCACGCGCGAGCCGGGGCCGATGAAGCACGGCACCACGGTGATCGCGTTCGTCGTGGACCCGGACGGATACAAGGTGGAGCTCATCGAGGTGGCCAGTCGCAGCCGCCTTCAGGCCTGAGAAGCTCGCTCGGCGGGGGCCGGTAGCGGCGCTGCCGGACGCGCGGAATCGATCTGACAGCGGGGCGTTTCGGCGCCGGAGAACTCACATGTCCTTCCAGAAACCCACTCTCCTCACGTTCGCGGCGCTCTCCCTCGTGGCCTGTTCCGGCGGTGGATCCGGGTCCGCGCCGCTGCCCACGGCGACGGCGGTCACCCCGGCGCCCGCCCTCACGGCGACGGCCACCGCGACGGCGACGGCCACCGTCACCGCGCAGCCCCAGAAGCCCCCTCGCAAGGCGCCGCGCAACTACGAGGCTCTCCAGGCCGAGCTCGCGAAGAAGTGCCCCGTCGCGGACGCGCCCAACAACATCGAACAGAAAGAGGCGGCCGCGCGGTCGGTCGAGTGCCTCAAGAAGAAGATGACCAAGGACCTCGATGAGGTCTTGTTGCCGCTCAAGACGAGCGACAAGGCGAAGTACGACGCGCTGATGAAGGAGCAGGCCGAGTGGAACCGCACCGTCGAGAAGGCCTGTCGGCTCGAAGAAGAGCGGATGTGGGTCGACTTCTCCACGGGGCTCCGGGACGACGGGACGCTCCGCAGCTACACGTACCTCGGGTGTTATAGCCAGGCGTATACAGAGCGCACGATGTACGCGCGCACGCTGGCCTCCGGGAAGGTGGATCCGCTCGCGAAGCACATCGACGAGACGCAGCGATCAGGCGCCGAGACCCGGGACGCGCTCGCGGACATCTTGAAGAAGGCCACCGCGTTCCAGGCCCAGCCGGCCGCCGCGAAAGACAACCTGACCGTCCCCGACTGGAAGACCATCGTCGACGAGCTCACCACCGTGATCGGCGCCTCGAAGAAGCTCGCGACGTCCACGTGCGAGACGTGGCCGGATCTCGCGAAGGCGCTCGGCGGCAAGGAGAAATGCCTCGAAAAGGCCGAGCTCTATTATTACGTGCAGGGCAACAGCCCCACTGTCTCGGCGCAGTGACCGCGGGCTCCCCGCCTCCCCCCGACGCCGGCCTACTTCTCGGCGGCCTTCTTGTATTGAATACGGACACTCTTGCACATCGCGACCGTCTCCGCCTCTTTCTCTTTCGGGCCCCAGCAGAGGTACGAGCAGCCGAGCTGGCGATCGCCCGGATTCGCCTCTTCGCCGTGGCCGCCGATGAACTTGTTCGGATCGCTCGGCGGCTTCTCGCTGCGGGTGACGACCAGGTTGATGTTGTTGGCAGTCTCCTTGACGAGCACCGTGTCCTTCGTGCCCATCAACGTGAGGCCGGCGAGCTGATCGAGGCCGTAGAGGGAGGCGCCGGCGTAGACCATCATCTCGAACGAGGCGCCGTTGGCGTCGATGCTCATGCCGTCTTCCTTGCCGGGCTTGAGCGCTTCGGGAGCGTCGAACTCGAAGGTGCACTCGTCCTTCGTCAGCTTCTGGTGGACGGTCTTGCCGTTCGCCGCCGCCGCCTGCGGTGCGCCGGAGTTGCCCGCCGCCGGTGCGCCGGAGCCCACGGGCGCGGAGCCGGAGCTCCCGTTGCCACAGCCCATCAAGGCCGCGCCGAAAAGGACCGCCGGCGCCACTCTCCACATCGTCATCTCGCTCGCTCCTCGAATGCTTTGTCCGCCGAATCGCCTGCGTAGAGGTCGATCCGGCGCGGCATCGGACATGAAGTCGCCCGCCGGGTCAAGGGCGGAGGCTCCTAATCGTGGGTGGCTGTGCGCGAGGCGTCGGCGAGCAGCTCGGCCGTCTCGTGGGGCTCGAATCCCCACAAGACCGGCTCCGGCATCAGGTGGACTCCGAATCGGGCGAAGACTCCGCGCTTCACCTTCGCGGCGAACGCCACGATGTCGGCGGCGGTGGCTCCCCCCTTGTTCACGACGGCCAGCGCGTGCTTCGTGGAGAGGCCGACCTTGCCGTCGGAGGTGCCTTTTCGGAAGCCGGCGCGCTCGATCAACCAGCCTGCGGCGAGCTTCGTCCGGCCGGGGCCGGCCGCGAACTCCGGCATGGACTCGCCCTCTCGGAGGACCGATGTCGCGGCCTCGCGGGCGCGGGACAACGTGGCGTCGTCGACGATCGGATTCGTGAAGAAGGAGCCGGCGCTGCGGTGGTTCTCGTCTTCGAGATCGAGCACCATCGATTTGGAGCGGCGCAATGCGATGACGGCGTGGCGGACCTCTGCAAGCGTAGGTTTGGGGTTTTCGGCGAGGGCTCGCGTCAATTCTGCATAACGGATCTTCGGGGGCGCGTTCTCGGTGAGCCGGAAGGTCACGCGGGTGATCACGTAGCGGCCGTCCCACGCCCGCTTGAAGGCGCTGTCCCGGTACGCGAACGCGCAGTCCGCGGCGGGGATCTCCACGTCTTCCAGCGTCTGACGATCAATGGCCGACACGGACTCCAGCGTGTCCGCCACCTCCACGCCGTAAGCGCCCACGTTCTGAATCGGCGTGGAGCCGGCGTCTCCGGGGATGCCGGACAGGCACTCCAGACCGCCCAGATTGGCGTTCACCATGCGCTCGACGAACGGGTCCCACGGCTCGCCCGCGCCCACCGTCACCGCGCCGGACGCGTCGAAACGAACTCCATGTATTCGGACGCTCAGCACGACGGCGTCGACGCCTCGGTCGGCGACGAGGAGGTTCGAGCCGCCGCCGAGGGTCTTCACGGAGAGCGCGTGATCGACCGCGAAACGTAGGGCTTCGCGGATGTCCTCCTCGGAGCGGGCGGCGGCGAAGTAACGGGCCGGGCCGCCGACTCCGAGGGTGGTCCTCGGCGCGAGGGGGACGTCCTCCTCGATCTCGAAGCGAGGAGTCGCCTGCGGTTTCACTTCTTCACGCGGATGCCGGCCATGAAGCCGTCGTCCACCACGTGCACGCGCTCCACGAACTGCTGGTATTCCCCGGCGTCCACGGTGCCAGTCGGGAGGTTCAGGCGGTAGTCCTCTTCGATGACCGTGCCCTTGTAGGTGCCTTTGCGAGAGGCCGTGAGGTGGGGGTCGCGGACGTCGATCGTCGCGGGCTCCCGCACCACCGACACGCCGGCGGGCAGATCGATGCGGCGGCGCACGTGGTACTGGATCGGCGAGTCGATCGAGAGCGCGTCCTGACGGGCGGCGCGCGACGCGTACGTGGCGCCGAGCGTGCCCACGCCGCCGCGACCCGCCATGTGCACCGGCTCCAGGCCGCCGAGGACCCAGACCTTGCCGTCCTTGCCCTCCGGACGACCGAAGCCGTTGATCTTGATGGTGGCCCGCAGCGCGATCTCCCACGAGCCCTCGCTCGACGAGAGCGCGACGTCGTCGACGTCGGCCCACGGGAGCCAGCCGAGCACCACGCTGCGCAAGATCTCGCGGCGCTCCGTGCCGACCACCGTCTCGAACGCGTCCGAGAGCGCCTGCGCCGGCCGGCCGTGGAGCAGGATCGTGAAGCTGCCGGTCGCGTCGCCCTTGTCGTTCACGGTGAGGCGCACGTCGACCTCGTCCACCGTGTCCGTCGCGGTGCCTTCGACCGTGACGAGCTTGCCGCCGGGCAGCATCGCGGTGCGGCCGCGCAGCTCGGGGCTGATGCGCCCCGGAGGGAGCGGCGGGCCGTCCACGTCGGCGTCGATCCACACGTCGCCGTCCGTCCCGCCGAGGTGCGCGACCACGAGCGGGTGACGGAATCGGCCGGCGTGCACCGGGAAATCCTTCGCGGTCGTGTACGGCTCCGTCTCGCTGATCGCGATGTCCGCGGGCACGCCGAGGCGCTTCAGGGCGCGGTACACGAGCCACGTGCGGCTGCCCTGCTTCGTCTCGATCATGCCGCGCGCGGTGCCTCGCTGCGCGCCGTCGGAGTAGAGGGCCGCCGCGTCGCTGAGCTCGCCGCCGCCGCTGATCTTGAGCTTCTTGCCGACGGCCGCGACCACGCGCTCCACGAGGGCGCGCGAGGGCTTCTTGTCGTCGCCCGCGGCCTCGTCGATCCAGCGGTCCACGAAGGGATCCGTCTCTTCGAGCGAGCGGATCTGCTCCTCCAGCGCGCGGCCGATGTTGGACCAGCTCTGCGTGCCGAACGAGAGCGCGACGCTGCGCTCCAGCGGCGGCACGCCGTCCTCGATGCGGCGCGGCTTCGCGTCGGTGATGCGGTACACGCGCTCGATCGTGCTCGCGGTCTTCTTCTCGGCCGCGGCGCCGAGCAGCGGGTGCGCCCACATCGAGGCGGCGAGCGACGCCGGGTACCGGAGCGTGATCGTCGCGCTCTTCACGCTGGTGCGCTCCGGGAGGAGGTCCGGCGTGTCGATCGTGAGCTGGCCCATGTCGTTCGGGAGCGACCAGCCCTCGGTGATCTCCTCGACGTAGTCGTTCTGCTCGAGCTGCGAGAGATCGCTGCCGCCCTGCGACGCGAACGGCGCGGCGTCCGGCTCCAGGATGCGGCCGTCGTGCTTGTGGATGCGGCGCCGGAGCTGGCGCGACGCGGTGCGGCCCTCGATGATCGGGCCGTAGGTGTACGCGCCGTACGCGACGTCCGTCGTGCCGGAGACGCGGCGGAGATCGTAGACGACGTAGTGCACGAAGCCGGTCGGCTCGATGTCGTACGTCTCGGTGTGGTCGAGGACCGCGGTGCCCGCGCCGGGGAGGAAGGCGTTTTGGCGATCCGCCTCGACGAGCTTCTTTCCGGCCGCCTCCAGCGCGGGCGCCGGATCCGGCTGGATGTTGAGCGCGCGCGACAACGGGCCGATCGCCCACGGGGTGTCGCGGGCGACGAGGCGATCGCGCTGGAAGCGATCCTTCGCGGACGAGTCGGTGTCCATGAACTGCGCGTGGTACCCGAGCACGTCGAGCATGCCGCGCTCCGCGGGCGGCAGCGCGTCGTAGAGGACGAGCGCGCCGTGACGATCGCCCATGCGGATGCGCTGGTAGATCTCGGTGTCGCGCAGCGAATTCGGCGCGCTCCGGAGGCGGCGCACGCGGTCCAGCTCCGCGAGCGTGCGGGCGTTGTTCGGCTGGTCCTGGAGGGCGTAGAAGCACGAGAGGCCCGCGCGATCGACGCCGCTCTCGCACGCCGCGCGGATCGCGTCGGGGCCGGAGCGCCCGTGGAGGCGACTGTCGGCGCCGAGGAGGAGCGCGGATCCCTGCGCCTTCTTCGCGAGCTCGGCGTACGCGGCCTCCGCCACGTCGGACAGGCGGCTGCGCTTCGCGACCATCGCGATCGTCGCCAAAACGAGGCGATCGGCCTCCTCCGCCGAGGGGACGTGCGCGGGCTCTCCGGGGGACGCGACGACGACGCCGAGATCGGTGAGCGCCTCCACCGCGCCGTCGCCCCAGCCCTTGCGGCGCTCGGCGAGGCGCGCGTGCAGGAGCTTCGGCTCCCACGCGTCCTTCCACTCGGCCTGGATGTGATCGACCGCGTCGCGCAGGCGGACCGACATCTTCGTGTACGGGACCTCGCCGGCCATCAGCATCGCGCGGGTGTAGACGAGCTCCAGCGCGGGCGGGCGGTGGCTCACCGCGGATTTCGCGTCGGCGGCCACCGTCTTCGGCTCGACGAGGTGCTCCGCGGCGCGGGCCTCCCCGATGCCGAGCAGGCCCGACGCGGCGAGCACGACGCTCGAATCGCTCGCAGAAACAGGGCGGATCTCGATCGCCTCGGGGTTCGTGCCCTTGCCGGTCGCGACGTCGCCCGGCTGCGGCGCGCGGATCGGGAGGCGCTCGCCGCGATCGCCGAAGAGGTTCAGCTCGATGCGGGCGCCGTCCCCGCGGCGCGCCAGGCGAACGACGACGCGCGTCCAACCCTCGGGCACGTCGACGGCGCCGAAGCGGGTGTTCGTTCCGCCGCCGGCCTCGAAGAGGCGCCGCAGCACCGGGACGCCGCCGATCTCGACCGTCGCCGCGGATCCGGAGTCGAGCATCACCGCGATGCGCTGCGCCTTCGGGCTCTGCACGTCGACGACCAGCACGCGCGAGCCTTGCAGATAATTCTGGCCCTTCGTGTCGAGGCCGCAGGCGTCCGCGTCCGCGATCACCGGCTCCACCTGCGCGGCGAACGGCGCGACGCCGGGCAGCTTCGCGGGGAAAGGATCCGTCGCGCCGATCGGCGAGGGACCGTCGAGGCTCTTGAGCGCGCTCCATTCGAGCGGCCCCATCACCGACGCCTGCATCGCGCAACCGCGGCGAGCGATCCACGCGGTCGCGGCGCCTTCTTCGCCCGTGTAGAGCGCGAGGTGGTGCAGCGCGCGCGACAGGAGGGCGCGCACGAACGGCAGCGCCGCGGGCGCCTTCGTGCCCTCCGGCGCGCTCTTTCCGGCGGTGGCCCACGCGGCTTCGAGGCGCGCGATCACGGTCTTCATCGCGTCGGGCGAGCGGTACACGATCGCGCTCTCGCCGCCGACCTCGAGCTCCGGGGTCGCGCCGAACACGAGCGCGTCGAGCGCCGCGGCCGTCGCGCCGAGCGCCTCTGGATTGGCCGGATCGCGCGTGGCCTCGTCGATCATGTCGAGGTACGGCCCGGGGTCGTCCGAGCGCTTCTGCTCGGCTTCCATCGCCGCGATGAACATGGGGGCGAGCGCCTTCGACGGGCCGTGCGGCGTCGCGGGCTCGGGGGTGGTGCCGGTGCACGCCGCGAGGACGAGCGCCGTGGCGCCGAGGATCAGAGATCGCATCGCTCTCACTTCTTGCTCCCCTTGGTCGCGCCCTTGGGGTCTTGCTTCGGCTTGTTTTGAAGGACTTTCTTCGCGGTGCCCGCGTCGACCTTCGGCGCGGCCTTCGCATCCGGGGTCTTCACGTCCACCTTCTTCGCGTCGCCCGTGGGGACGAGGCGCACCATCTGGTGCATGAGCCGATCGGTGCGCTGCAGCCACGCGCGCCATTTCTCGTATTTGTCGACCGGGACGACCGACATGTCGAAGGCGACGCTGCGCGTGACGATCACGCTGTCCTTCGTCTTGCCCTTCGCGAAGGTGATCTTGGCCTTCCCGAATTCGCCGCCGTTCTCTTCGCCGCCCGGAGGCAGCTCCGCGAAGGCGTAGCCGGCCGGCGCGGTGATCGTGATCGCGCGCGTCTGGTGGCCCGGCGCCAGGTTCGGCGGGAGCGCGACCGGCAGCGTGCGCTTGGACAGCGGCGCGAGCTGCGACGTGAGCGTCGTCGTCTCGCTGAGCGGCACCGCGAGCTCGTCGCCCTCGCGCCGCGCGAATCCATCGCTCTGCGCCGCGTATTTGATGGTCACGACGCCGTTCGGCAGATCGGCCTTGAAGTCGATCTCGGGCTTCACCTGCACGGTGGGGAAGAAGCCGTTCGACAGGTACTGCTCGACCCACTGCTGCCGCGCGTCGGCCTGCTTCAGGTTCATGCGCGCCTCGAAGGCCGCGTCGCCCGAGTGCCGCTCGCTCGCGGTGAGCTCGCCGGCGCCCGTCGGCGAGAGCTTGATCGCCCACTCCGCGTCGATGCCGTGGTCCTCGATGCTCGCGGACGGCGTGTCGATGATCTTCGCGTCGCCCTCGTCCACGAACATCGCGACCGCGCGCGAGTCCATCGAGGGCAGCGGTCCGAGGCGGCTCTCCGGGCTCGTCGCGTCGAGCCAGATGCCGGGCTTGCCCTTCTCGCCGGGCAAGAACGCGATGCCGTGATCGAACACCGGGATCGCGGCCTTCGTGCTGCGGAGCAGCGACGGCTCCGCCGTGTAGCGCGTCTGCACGAGCACCTCGGTCGCGTCGATGCCGATGCTCTTCAGCAGCGTGATGAGCAGCATCGCCTTGTCGTCGCAATCACCCTGCCGGCGCGCGAGCAGCTCCTGCGGCCGGTTCGGCAGCCACCACTCGCCCGACACGTAGTTCACGTAGCGGATGTCGTCCGCGACGAAGTCGAACAGCGCGCGGATCTTCTCGTCGCGCGTCTTCTTGCCCTTCGTCAGATCCGCCGCGAGCCTGCGCGTCTGCTCGTCCGGCTCGGTGAAGCCCTTCACGGCGCCGCGGTACCACTCGCGGAATTCGCCCCAGCCCGCGAACGTCGATCCGACGACGACCGGCAGCACCTCCGAGAGCCTCGGCGCGAGCGGCTCCTCCTGCACGATCGGCGGGTTTTCCCAGATGTACCGCTGGATCACCCGGCCATCCTTCTTCTGCTCGTCGTACTTTTCGACCTTGCCGTTGAGCACGTCGATCGCGAGGCGCGAGCCCTCCGCCGAGTCCACGACGACCTCGTTGTAGAGGATCGGGTGCGTGTCGGTGGAGCCCACGTAGTCGATGAAATAGAACGGCGCGTCACCGCGGCGCCCCACGGGCCCGTCCGTCCACGATCGCACCGCGACCTCGACGACGTCGCCCGTGTGCAGCTCCGGCCAGCGCACGAACGGGCGGCCTCCGGACGACTGCTCCTCCGGCAGCGCGACCGTGCCGTCCGTGCGGTAGAGCTTCGCGTACAGGAGCTCGGTGTCGCCCTCGGAGGGGATGCTCGGCTCGTAGAGATCGTTGTCCGTGCGAGGCTCGATCACGATCTCGCGCGCGTAGTGCATGAGCTGCGAGATGCGCTTGTCCGGGTGGTACGTGACGACGCGCACCCAGTGGAGCTGGCGATCGAACATCTCGCCCTTCTTCGCCGGGTTCTTGCGGGCGCGCGCGAGGAAGTCCTCCGGCTTCGGCAGGTAGTCCTCGTCGCGCATCTTCTCGCGACCCGCGACGGCCTCCTTCGAGTTGCCGGAGCGGAGCCCGAGCTCGGCCTTCACGGTCGGATCGCCCGGATCCAGATCGCGCGCCCGGAGCAGCGCCTGGTCCGCCTTCTGCCGCTCGACCTCGGCGTCCTTCGCCTTCGGATCCAGGGCGATCAGCGCGCGCCGCGACTCCGCGAGGCCGACGAACCCGGTCGCGCGGTTCGGGCCGAGCAGCGTCGCCATGTAGTAGAGCTCGCGCGCCCACGCGTAGCGCCCCGTGTCGTAGAGCTCGCGCCCCATGTTCGCGACGTCGAACGCGTGCGTGAACCGCACGAGCGACTCCGCCGCGGCGGCCTCCATCGCGGCGCCTCCCTGGAACCGGAACGCCCGCACGTACGTGGGCCCGCGCGCGTCCCCGCGCATGTCCGCGAGCCTCTGAACGGCCTTCAATCGAAGCTCCGGCTGCGAGTACGACGCCGACGAGATCTCGTCCCACAGCGAGACCGGCGCCGCGTCCTTGAGCTCGTCGGCCAGCGCGACCATCTCGTCGAGACCGAGCTTCGCGAGGCCCGCGCCGCCGAGACGCCGCTTCGCCATCGCGCGGATCATCCGCGCCTCCGTGTCGTTCGCGCTCTTGAACGGCTGGTCTTCGATCGAGGTGAGGCCCCACTCCGGCGACGATCCGGTGATGTGCCCGGCCGCGAGCCTGCGCTGCGCGAACGCGACGGAGGCCTTGTCGCCCTCGACGAGCCCGCGGGCCAGCGCGAGGTTGAGCCAGCCGCTCTTGTTGGCGCCGCTCGTCGCGATCCACCCGGCCATCGCGAGCGTGTCGACCGGGATCGCGCCGCTCGTCGTCACCTTGTCGAGGAGCCCCGGCGCGCGCGGAGACGCCGCGTTGTCCGCGCCGCCGAGCACGCGGAGCACCGCGGATTGAAGCACCTGCGCGGTCGTCGGGCTGTCGCCGATCTTGAGCGCCTTCTCAAGCGACGTCTCGATCGGCCGCGCCACCGGCGGCGCCTCCACCTTCGGAGCGTCCGCAGGCTTCGCGCCGCCCTTCGCGGGCGCCGCGCCCTTGCCGCCCTTCGCGGCGCCCTTCGGAGGCGTCACCGCGGGCTTGTCCATCGGCTTGCCGCCGCCCGCGAAATTCGCCTTCGGCGCGCCCTTCGTATCCGCGGGCTTCGCGTTCGCCGCGCCCTTCCCGCCCTTCGCAGGAGCGCCCTTCGCGGGAGCCCCCTTCGCAGGAGCCGCGCCCTTCGCCGGCCCCTTCCCCTTCGCGTCCGCGGGCTCCGCCTTCTTCGGATCCTCGTTCGCCGGCAGCACGAGCCCCTTCAGATCCGACGACGAATTCACGCTGATCGGCCGCCGCAGCTCGTCCGTGAACCGCAGCCGCACGCGCCCTTCGTCGCTCACCGCGGACGTGCACACCTTCGCGGCCACGAGGTGCGGCCCCGGCGTCACGTCGATCTCCGCCGCGAGCCGATCGAGCACCAGCTTCGTGTGCACGTCCTCGCTCTTCGTGATCGTCTTGCCGTCCCAGATCAGCCGCACGGTCCCGGAGGCCGCGCCGAACAGCACCACCTTCTTCGTGCCCGCGGGGAACGACACCTTCGACGCCGCGATCGTGCAGCTCTCGGTGCGCGGATAAATGTAGAGATCCAGCGGCAGCCCGCGCGCCGTCACCGACTGTGGGATCGCGCGCCGCCAGGCGACCTCGTACACGCCCCACGAGTACCGCGCGCCCATGTCCGAGAAGCTCTCGCCCGGCGCCTCGGGCCCTTCTTTCTTGTCGAGCCCCCCGCCGCCCGTGTCCTGGAACGGCCCCAGCACCGCGAGCCCCGTCACGAGCCCCGTCGCGTTCGCGGGCGTGTCGTACGAGACGACGCGCGCGCCCGGCCACACCGAGGGCTTCGGATCCGGCTTGAGCCGCGCCGACAGCCACCGCGCGTCGTCCGCGAGCGGCGAGGTGGACGCCGCGATCGCGTCGAGCCCGTTGCGAGCCTTCCCGAAGCTCCCGCGATCATCGAGGAACGCGGCCGTCACGAGCCCCGCCAGCGCGTCCTCGCCCCCCTGCTGCGCCCGCGAGAGCGCGAGCTGGATCATCTCGTCGGGGGTCGCGGCGGTCCACCGTCGAGGGGCGCTCTCCCCCTTCGTTTCCGCGGGCGAATCGGCCTTCACGGTGCCGGATCCGATCACGGATGCGAGGAGAAAGCCGGTGAGCACGGCCACGTGCGGGGCGCTGCGTCGGGTCATCGTGGCGCGCATGCTACACGCGGGGCCCCTTCCGAGCACGCGCGCGCATCGTCGGGACGGCCGGGGCTCCACGTCGCGGCGCCGCCCCGTTTCGCCCGAGCCCCAGAGCAGCCCATTTCGCGCGGCGGCGCGAAGGTGCTACGAGGGGCGCGCCATGCGCTACCGTGACGTCTCCCCCAAGCTCGACCTCCCCACCTTAGAGGAACGCATCCTCAAGCTCTGGGACGACAACAAGTCCTTCCAGAAGCTCGTCGAGAAGAACCGCGGCAAGCCCCCGTGGTCGTTCCTGGACGGCCCGATCACGGCGAACAACCCCATGGGCGTTCACCACGCCTGGGGCCGCTCGTACAAGGACATGTTCTGTCGCTACAACGCGATGCGGGGACGCGAGCTGCGTTATCAGAACGGCTTCGACTGCCAGGGACTCTGGGTCGAGGTCGAGGTCGAGAAGGAGCTCGGCTTCAAGTCCAAGCGCGACATCGAGAGCTACGGGATCGCCGCCTTCGTCGAGAAATGCAAGGAGCGCGCGCGCCGCTTCGCCGCCGTGCAGACCGAGCAGTCCATCCGACTCGGCTACTGGATGGACTGGTCGGACTCGTATTACACGATGAGCGACGAGAACAACTACACGATCTGGGCCTTCCTGAAGGAGTGCCACAGTCGTGGGTGGGTGTACAAAGGCACCGACGTCATGCCCTGGTGCGGCCGCTGCGGAACCGGCCTGTCGCAGCACGAGATCGCGACAGAGGGGTACCGGGAGCTGACGCACCTCTCGCCGTACGTCAAATTCCGCCTCAAGGATCGCCCCGGAGAGTCCCTGATCGCGTGGACCACGACGCCGTGGACCCTCACCTCCAACGTGGCCGCCGCCGTCCACCCGGACAAGACCTATCTCAAGGTCAAGCAGGGAGACGAGATCTTCTACGTGATGGCCGCGCGCGAGGCGATCCTCAAGGAAAAAGGCGCCTACGAGATCCTCGACAAGGTCCAAGGCTCCTCTCTCGCGGGCCTGGAATACGAGTCACCGTTCGAAGATCTGCCGGCGCAGAAGGGCGTCGTGCACAAGGTCGTCGCGTGGACCGAAGTCCTGGAGACGGACGGCACCGGCGTCGTCCACATCGCTCCCGGCTGCGGAAAAGAGGACTTCCAGCTCGGCAAGGATCTCGGCCTCTCGGTCGTGGCGCCGCTGGACGAGCTCGGCCAGTTCCTCCCGAATTTCGGTGAATTCACCGGCAAACCCGCGGGCGAGGTGGCTCAGCGGGTGGTGGCGCTCC
Organism: Polyangiaceae bacterium; assembly: GCA_046351455.1. Lineage (GTDB taxonomy): Bacteria > Myxococcota_A > Polyangia > Polyangiales > Polyangiaceae > JADJRH01. Next base: position 31,803 of record JAXLYM010000032.1, on the reverse strand, counting down.
TCAAGGAGAAAGGCATCCTCTACAAGCAGGAGCACTACAAGCACTCGTATCCGGTGTGCTGGCGCTGCAGCAGCGAAGTGGTGTTCCGCCTCGTCGACGAGTGGTTCATCCACATGGGGGAGAAGCTCGACAAGCCCGATGAAGAGGTGACGGAAGAGGAGAAGAAGAAGAACCTCCGTTACCAGATCATCGACTCCGCCAACACCGCGCAATGGATCCCGAGCTACGGCCGCGACCGCGAGGTGGACTGGCTCCACAACATGGAAGACTGGATGATCTCGAAGAAGCGGTACTGGGGCCTCGCCCTGCCGATCTTCATCTGCGAGAAATGCAACCAGTTCGACGTGGTGGGCGGCCGCGAAGAATTGAAGTCGCGCGCCGTCTCCGGATGGGCCGAGTTCGAGGGCAACTCCCCGCATCGCCCGTGGGTGGACGGCGTCAAGATCGGCTGCAAGCACTGCGGCGGCGTCGCGCACCGCGTGAAGGACGTCGGCAATCCGTGGCTCGACGCCGGCATCGTCGGCTTCTCCACCATGAAGTGGGCGACGGACAAGGAATACTGGGAGAAGTGGTTCCCGGCCGAGCTCGTGACGGAGAGCTTCCCGGGCCAGTTCCGCAACTGGTTCTATTCGATCCTCGCGATGAGCACGGTGCTCGCGGGGAAGGCGCCCTTCAAGACGCTCTTCGGATACGCCCTGATGAAGGCCGAAGACGGCCGCGAGATGCACAAGAGCTGGGGCAACTCCATCGAGTTCAACAAGGCCGCGAAGGAGGCCGGCGTGGACGCGATGCGGTGGCTCTACGCCTCGCACATCCCGGATCAGAACCTCCTCTTCGGCTTCAAGACCATCGACGAAGCGCGCAAGAAGCTCATCACGCTGTGGAACGTGTACAGCTTCTTCGTCACGTACGCGAACGTCGACGACTTCGACCCGAAGAGCGCCCCTGTCCCGCTCGCGGAGCGCAACGTCCTCGACCGCTGGATCCTCGGCAGCCTGCAGAAGGTCGTGGCCGAGGCGCACCACGCGTACAGCGGATACCACGTCCACACGCTCATGCGAAACGTGGAGTCCTTCATCGAGGACCTCTCCAACTGGTGGCTCCGCCGCAGCCGCCGCCGCTTCTGGAAGAGCGAGGTCGGCGCCGACAAGCTCGCTGCCTATCAGACCCTCTACGAAGTCCTGGTCACGCTCACGGAGGTGCTGGCCCCGATCATCCCCTTCGTCACGGAGGAGATGTACCAGAACCTCGTCCGCAACGCGGATCCCGAGGCCGAGGAGAGCGTCCACCACCGCACGTTCCCGCAGCCCAAGGCCGATGTGCACGACGAGGCCCTGGAGCGCCGCATGACCCTGCTCCTCGACATCGTGGAGCGCGGCCGCAACGCCCGGGAAGAGGCCAAGATCAAGGTCCGACAGCCCCTCTCCACGCTCGTCGTCAAGCTGCCCGAGGGCACGAACCCGGGCGACCTCGCCGAGCTGGAGCCCCAGATCCTCGAAGAGCTGAACGTCAAGGCGATCGAGTACCGCACCGACGTCTCGAACCTCCTCTCGCTCGGCGTGAAGGCCGACGCGAAGAAGATCGGCCCCAAGTTCGGCAAGGACGCACAGAAAGTATTCGGCGCCCTCAAGAAGCTGACGGCCGCGGATCTCGAAGGCTACCGCGAGGGCAGCCCGCTCGAATTGACGCTGGACGGCGGCGCGAAGGTCACCCTCTCTCCGGAGGAAGTGTCGGTGTCGCGCGCGGCGGTCAAGGGCTGGTCGCTCGGCGACTCCAACAAGATGCAGGTCCTCATCGCCACGGAGATCACGACCGAGCTGAAGTACGAAGGCCTCGTCCGCGAGGCGATCCGCACGATTCAGGACCTCCGCAAGGCGCGGAACCTCCACGTCGCGGACCGCATCCACCTCACGCTCGACGTCACTCCCACGCTCCGCGCCGCGATCGAGGCGAACGCCGACATCCTCAAGCGAGAGACGCTCACCGTCGAGATCACGTTCGGTGAAGTCCCCGCGGAGGCCGCGACCGCGAAGATGGATGAGGACACCTTGAAAGTGGACCTCCGCGTCGCCGACGCCGCCTCCTGAACAGCCCCTCTCCCAACTGACCAGCTCCGGAGCATGCCAGTTCCGGAGCCCCCTCCATCAACTTGGCCCATCACGCAGCGCGCCATTAGGGTGCGCCGCATGCGTCGCCACCTCCTCGCCTTCGCCATCGCGATCGCCGCGTGCGTCGCGAGCGTCCCCTCGGTCGCCCACGCCGGGAAGACGTCCGTCACGTGGGCGAAGATCGACGTCCCCGATCGCGACGACGCCGCCGCCTTCCAGAAGACCCTGAAGAAGCTCCTCGATCAGGCCGCGAAGAAGGCCAATTTCGGAGGGGCCAAGTCTCTCTCGTTCACGGTGAAGGTCACCGAAATGACGTCGGAGACGAAGGGCGACGTCCACCGCGTCACGTGCGCGATCGTCGGCCGTATCCCGGGCGGGCCCAGCGCGAAGAGCCGCATCTCGTTCGGCGGAAGCCCCGCGGACAAGGCCAAGCTGGAGAAGCAGGTCCTCGGGATGGTGGCGCACGCCGTCGTCACGCGCCTCGCCGAGATGAGCCGCGCCCGCGCCGCGAAGGAAGCCGCCAAAGAGAAGGCCGCCGACGAGTAGCCTCCGCGCGAAGGATCCGCGCCGCGTGCCTTCTTTATGGTGCGACGGCGGCGCGTTGATGTAGCGTGCGCGTCGTAACCAAAGGAGCGCCGCCTTGTACGTCGACCCGCATCTCCCCCGGCACATCTTCGGCTGGAAAAGCCCGCGCCTCGGCCTCGACATGCCGATCGTTCGTTACGGCACGCACGGCCACCCTCTCCTGATCTTCCCCACCGCCGCGGCCGACTTCCTCGAGAACGAGCGCTTCTGGCTGATCAAGTCCATCGAGAAGTACATCTTCGAAGGCCGGATCCAGGTCTTCTCGATCGACAGTATCAACAAGTATTCCTGGATGAGCGACGAGGTCCCGGTGCCCGAGGCGGCGCGCCGACAAGCGGCCTACTCCGGCTACGTGGAGCGGGAGGTCGTCCCGTACATCCGCAACGCCATGGAGAACCCGCACGCCCGCATCGGCGTCACCGGCGCGAGCTTCGGCGCCTTCCACGCGGCGAACCAGTTCTTCCGCCGGCCAGATCTCTTCGACACGCTCGTCGCGATGAGCGGCTTTTACGACCTGAACCCGGGCTACACGCACGGCTATTCGGACGACAACCTCTACTTCAACAACCCCTGCGCCTACCTCTCCAACATGAATGACGGAGAGACGGCGTGGCTCCTCCGCGAGCGCTGCCAGATCCACATCGTCACGGGCCGCGGCGACTACGAGGCTCCCCACAAGTCCGTGCAGCTCTCCGAGGTGCTCAATCGCAAGGGCATCCCGCACAACCTGGATCTCTGGGGCTTCGACGTGAACCACGACTGGCCCTGGTGGCGGAAGATGCTGCCCCACTACATCGAGCATCGACTCGGCTGGTGATCGCCCCGCGCCCTGGATCTCCGGGCCCGGTGGCGTCGCGCGGTGTCGTGCGCTGGCACAGAAACTGACACACTCTCCTCCCCTCCTCCATCAAAACAAGGCCTCGCGTGCGGCACGGGATCTGCTTATGATCGCGGCCGATGCGAACCACCACTGCGCTCTCGCTCCTCTGCCTGACGGTCGCCGCGGCGATCGGTTGTACGCCTGAGTCCACGGACGGGGGCTCCGGCGTCGAACAGACGTTCACGCCCTTCGCGCACGCGCTCACCGGCGCGCCCTCGACGGGCCGGATCGTGAGCGGGACGGACGGCAGCCTCTATCTGGCCGGCACCTTCAAGGACGCGATCGATTTCGGCGGCGGCACGCTGAAGGCGGAGGCGCCCAACACCATCTATGTCGCGCACCTCGACGAGAGTGGCAATCACCTCATGAGCGGCAGCACCGGCGCGAACGACTGGCTCGGCAACGTGTCGGTCGGCTCGGACGGCACGTACTTCCTGGGCGGCGCCTTCGAGGGGAGCATCAACTTCGGCGCCGGCAAGATGACCGCCGAGCACGCCGCGTATCTGGCCGCATTCAACCCCGACGGCAGCACCCAGTTCGCGCGCGACTTCGTGGACTCCAACGCTCAAACCTACGTCGACGGCGTCGCGGCGCGGCCCGACGGCAGCGTGGCGATCAGCGCCCGCACGACGGACCACGTCGACTTCGGCATCGTCCCGCCCACGAGCAACGGCGCGGCCCAGGTGGAGGTCGCGGTCTACGATTCGAACGGCATCCTCTCGTGGCAGCTCCGCTTCGACGGGGCGACCTCCGGCCCCACGGCGCTCGCGGCGGACGACAAGGGCCATCTCTACCTGGCCGGCGCGACGTACTCCGGGTGCACGATCGGCTTCACCCAGGTGAGCCCTTATTCGATGTTCGTGGCCGAGATCGACGAGAAGGGACAGCCTGTCTGGGTGCAGCAGAGCGTGACTCCGAACGGCTACGGCTTCCTCCCGACCGTCGCGGACATCTCGGTCGACTCGGACGGAGGCGTCTACGTGGCCGGCACGTACTACTATGCTCCTTTCACGATCGGCGGCATCTCCACGCCTCCGACGCAGACGACGGACGTCTTCCTGCTCAAGCTGGACGGCAGCGGAAACGGCGTCTACGCGAAGGGTTACCCCGTCAATGACTCACCCAGCCCGATCAGCGTGGCCGGGACGAAGGACGGAGAGGTCCTGTTCGCGGTCGGCACCGATTGGGCCATGGACTTGGGCTCCGGGGGCCTGGGCGGCAACAACAAGGAGAACGCGATCCTCGGCCGCTACGACGCGAAAGGCAACCTCCTGAAGGGCATCTCGCTCGGCGGCTACGTGGGCAAACAACACGTCTACGACGTCGCGGCGGACCCCGACGGCAACGCGGTGATCTTGGGCTCGTTCCAGGGCACGCTCGACATCGGAGACGAGCACTTCGAGAGCGTCGACGAGCGCCAGAGCTTCGTCGCCCGACTCAAGCTCTAGAGCGGATTCACGTCGCGACGAGCACAGGCAGACAGACGCTTTTTTGATTTTACAAGGGGGCTCCGCCCCCTCGTATCACTCCCCCGCTCACGCCGTGTGCGCTGGGTGCGAATCGAACCTGCTACTTGATGAGCTTCGAGATCTTGCGGAAATCGTCGCTCCCCGCGCGACCGAGCCAGTCGAAGAGGACCGTCTCGGCGGTCGTGATCACGGCGCCGGCCGCGCGGCAGAGCTCGAGGCCCGTCACCCGGTGATCGTCGCGGCGGGAGGCCACGCCGTCCATCACCACGTGCACGATGAAGCCGCGCGACAAGAGGTCCCGCGCCGTCTGGAATACGCAGATATGCGTCTCCATCCCCATGAGCACCACGCGCCGCCGCTCCGAGCGCGCGAGGTGAGCGTCGAACGCGGCGTCGCGGCACGCCGAGAAATCCAGCTTCGAGAAGACGGGGATCGACGCCCGCCCCAGCGCGTCCGAGAGCTGCGACACGGTGGAGCCGAGCTTCTCCGGGTATTGCTCCGTCACCGCCGCGTTCACGCCGAGCAGCGCCGCCCCTTCGAGCAGGGCCGTCCCGGCGCGGAGGAGATCGGCCTTCGCCGCCTCGGGCATCGCGGCGAAGAGGCGCTCCTGCACGTCGACGACGAGGAGCAGAGTGTCTTTCGGTTCCAGGTGGAGCACGTTCATGGTGGGTCTTCCGTGAGCGGTGAAGTCCGTGGCGCTAGCTCCGGACGAGCCGGTAGCTGCCGAGGAATTTGATCAGATCGCTCCGCAGATCGAAGCGCAGGAGCGCCGTCGCGACCTTGTGACCCGCGGAGTCGAAGAGGCCGCCCGGCAGGACGGTCATCGCCTGGAGGAGCCCGCCCGTGGACAGCGTCTTTCGCCCGCTGAACGAGTACGCCTGTCCGTCGTTCCCCTCGAATCCGAACTGGTACACGAGCACGCGCCCGCGAAAGAGGTCGAGGCAGAGCGTCCCGTCGAGGGCCTTGTGATCGGCGAACCCTTCGGCCACGATCTCCCCGCGGATATCGAGCACCGCGTTCGTGAGGAAGGCGCGCAGGGTGCGGAGGCGCGCCTCGATCGTGAAGTGCATGGGCCGGTCGAGATCGGGTGTCGCGCACAGGTGGTATGCGCCCGACATCGTCTCTCGGAACGACAGCCCGATCACGCGGCCGGCCCCTTCGGCGCGGGCGCGGGCAGCCCCGGCGCGGCCGTCTTCTCGTCGAAATCCGCGACCGGCAGCACGAGCCGCTCCACGCGCCGCCCCTCCGCGAGCGCATCCACGATCTCCGGCACGTCCGCGAGGGTGACGCGCCCGTAGAAGTAGTGATCGGGCTCCACGGCGATGGCCGGCCCGACCCAGCAGAGATCGAGGCACCCGGAGCTGCAGGCGCGGACATCCACCTTGTGCAGGTTCCGCTCGGCGAGGGCCCCCTTCAGCGCCGCGTGGATCTCCGCCCCTCCGTGCGCGGCGCAAGACCCTTTGGGCGCCCCATCGGGCCGTCGGTTGGTGCAGACGAACAGGTAGCGATGACGCTGAGCCACGCCCGAGGCTTAGCACACCCCCGTTACCGCGTGACAGGGGTTACTGAACGAGGATATCGAGCTTGTACGAGTAGATGTACACGTTGCTCGCGCCGAGCACCGGCGGCGCCTGCACGCGGACGTAGTATTTGCCCGCCGCGAGGTTCTGCGCGGTCACGCTGGAGCACGTGCCGCCGGCCGCGTCGTCGTTCAGCGCGATCGTGGCGCCGTTACCGTCCAGCACCTCCACGTAGGTGTCAATCGCGCCCGCGCACCCGGCGCCGCCCGTCGGATCCAGCGTCTTCGCGGTGATCTTGCCGTTCGCCGAAGGCACGTTGACGCTCACCACGTCGACGTCGTTGTCCGGGTCGACGCGCGCGACCCACGGAGAGCTGTACACGTCCGCCAGCGCGAGCGTGCCATTCGGCTCCGTCTCGTTCACTTCCACCTTGCACGCGGAGCTGCAGCCGTCGCCGTTCGCCGTGTTGCCGTCGTCGCACTCCTCCCCTACCGCGAGCGTCCCGTCACCGCATTTGAAGGCGCCCCACGACAGCCGGTATCCGTACGTCGCCGCCGCCGCCGAGGCGCCCGCCGGAGCCTGGATCCGCGCGTAATACGTGCCCGCCGCGAGCCCCGATGCGGCCGCGAGCGAACAGGCGCCCGCGTGATCGTCATTCGTCGCGAGCGTGGCCCCGTTGCCGTCGAGCAGCGTGACCACCGTATCCATGCTCCCGTCGAGGCACCGCCCGCCGCCGATCCCGTCCGTCCAGACCGCGAGCCCGCCCGCGGAGGGCAGCGTGATCTTCACCACGTCGACGTCGCCCGCGGGCGCGATCTGCGCGTACCACGGAGTCGCGATCGGATTGGCCGTCTGGAGCGTGCCATTCGGCTCCGTCTCCGTCGCCTCCACCTGGCACGTGGCGCTGCACCCGTCGCCGCTCGCCGTGTTGCCGTCGTCGCACGTCTCCGGCGCGTCCTCGAAGCCGTCGCCGCAGAAGAGAGGCCGAGTCTGCGCGTAGAGGATGTACGGCCCCTCGGCGCTCGCCCCGTCCCCGTCCACCACCACGAACACCGGCACTCCGGCCGTGACGGGCACGCTGAGCCGCTTCTGGGTCGGATCGTCCGGAGCGTAGGTGTCGCTGCACCCGAGCTCCGAGTTGGCCGCGGCGCAGTCCGTCCGCACCGACACGCTGAGCGGTCCGCTGCCGTTCTCGAAGAGGACGAGATCGAGCGCGCCCGTCTGCGAGGGATCGATCACGTACACGACGTCCGGCCCGCTCTGCGCGACGCAGCTCGATTGCACGGAGTTGGTGTGGCCCGTCGTGGAGCCGTTCGGATCGTCCCCGTCGCCCAGCACCACCGGCGCGAAACAAGCGCTCTGGCACTCCGAAGCGCACTTCGGCTCCTCGCAGTCCACGAGCCCGTCCCCGTCGTTGTCGACCCCGTCCGTGCAGTTCTCCGACCCCTCGCACGTGGAGAGATCGTACGCGCACGAGGGCCCGCACGCGAGCTGTCCGCCCGGATACCCGAGCGACTGGCACGTGACGCCCCCGAGCTCCGCGCCGTCGCACGCCTCCCCGGCGTCGATCGCGCCGTTCCCACAGAGTGTATTCGTGGACGTGGACGTGGACGAGGACGTGGACGTCGTCGTGGAGCCGCCGCCCCCGGTCGTGCCGCCTCCGCCGGTGGTGCCGCCGGTCGCGCCGCCCGCGCCGGAGCCGCCGGTGCTCGTGGTCGTGGAGCCGCCGCCGCCCTCGCTCGACGTGGTGCTGGACGAGGACGTCGTCGTCGTCGAGCCGCCCGTCCCGGACGGCCCCCCCGAGATCGAGTCGCTCTCACCGCACGCCGAAAGAAAGAGAGGAAGGACGAAGAGCGAAGCTACTCGGAGTCGGTGCATGAGTACGTCACTTGCCAGGAGTTGAGCGTCGGAGTCTTGAGCTTGTCCGTCGTCGGCTTCAGGTCCGCTTGCAGGCGGAGGTACTTCATGTGGCCGTCCGGCTTCTCCCCCAGCTTGTCGAAGAGGTCCACCCGGCACGCGGACTGGACCGCACAGACCTGGTTGTTGTTCGCCGTGCTCGCGGTGGCGAGCGGATGGAGCGCCCCGAAGGTCACGTTGTCGTTCGAGGTCTGCGCGCTGAACACGATGCTGGAGTCGCCGGGATCGGTCGTGTCGTATCCGAGCCACCCCCACTGCACCGACGTGCCGGCCGGGCAGCTCGCCGCGTACGTCTCGCTCGTGCTGGAGGGCAGGTATTGCTTGATGCAGTCGATCTTGAGCTCCAGCTTGCCGTTCGTGTCGAGCTTCACGTTCGTGCACGTCGTCGGGCACAGCGTGAGCGACGTCGGGTTCGCCGCGTTGTCGTAGTACCAGCCGTCGCCGGCGCAGCTCATCGCGTTGGCCACCTGCGGGAGGTTCGACGCCGCGCCCGCGCCCGTCGTGTACGTGATGAGCGCCTTCGTCGGATCGAAGATGTTCTGGTTCGGCAGAGGCAGCGTGCACGACACGAAGTCGTTCTTGATCTGGTTCAGCGCGCCCACGAGCTGCGACTGGAAGTCCGCCGCGTTGTTCGTGCTGATGAAGAAGCTCTTTCCGCCGCCCGCGCCGGCGATCTGGTTCACCGTCGCCTCCGCCACCTCGGCGATGCCGATCGTGTACGTGCGGACGCCGTAGCCCTGGTACGCCTGACCCGCGAGGTTCGCGATCTTCGAGGGCGTCAGGATACACAAAGTGGGGTTACCGTCGGTCACCAGGATGACGACCGCGTTCCAGTCCGGATTGGCCTGCTGGAACTCGATGGCTCGCTGCTCGGCCGCTTCGAGGGCGGGGAACATCGGCGTGACGCCGGTCAGCACCATCGTGTTGATGGTGTTGATGACGGACGTCTCGTTCGCGGCGGTGAGGTCCCCGACATCCACGTTGGGGTTCTTGCAGCCGGGGACGGGGCCGCAGCCGGTGGGCTGGGGCTGCGGGCACTGGCCGATCATCGGATCCGGGCTGTTGTTGGGCCAGAAGCGCATCCACACCGCGGTGTCGTCGGGCGCGGAGCTCATGAACCCGTTCAGCGCGCTCTTCAGGTACGTCCAGCGCGAAGGCTCGGTGTTGATGGCGCCGGTCACGACGCTCTTGCTCATCGACTGCGAGACGTCGACGCTGAAGAACAGCTTGACCTTCTTCAGCTTGGAGAACGCGCTCGCGCCGGCGCACGTGGGCTCCGCGCAGGTGCCGGTGCCGGTGGACCAGGCTCCCCAGTTGTTGTTGTTGTGGCACTCCGCGTTGTTGTAGACGCCGCCCGAGCCCGCCGCGTTGCCCGGATTGACCACCAGGAGCGCGCCGTCCGGCGTGGCGACAGGCAGGTTCACGTTCACGCAGGCGCCCGCCGGGATCGCCGGGACCGTGACGAGCGAGGCCGATCCGAGGCCGGGGCTGATCGCGTTCGGGAGCCCGGTCGCGTCCGCGAACAGGCTGAGGCCGGCCGGGGATGCGATCTGTCCACGGTTGCAGACAGGCACCGACGGGACGCCGCCCGCGCTCTTGCAGCCGACGCCGATCGTGAGGTCCCACGAGCCGCCGCAGCCCGGATCTTTCTGGGTGGGGAGCCACGGAACGCAGTCGCCCTTGGCGGGGCACGTCTGTTTGCAGACGGAGGCGACCGCCTGGAGGCACGCGCCCGTCCACGCGTTCGCGCCGCCCGAGCAGCACGACGCCGTGAGCGGATCCGCGCAGATCTGCGCCACGCACGGGTCACAGGCCGAGTCGAGCGCGTCCCCGAGATAGCACTTGTCGTGGGCGCAGATCGGAGCGGTGGTGTCCGCGAGGCACTTCGCGTTGCAGAGCGTGTCGACGAGCGCGACGCACGAGTTCGACCAGGTGCCGGAGGTGCAGTTCTTGTTGCAGACCGTCGGGTTCGCCACCCTGTCGGCGCACTCCGCCGTCCAGGCGCCGGTCGCGGCGTTGCAGCACTGCGAGTACACGGTGCCGGTGCAGATCGTGGTCACGCACGGATCGCAGCCCGACGTGAGGGCGACGCCGGTGGCGCAGAGATCGTGGGCGCACGGCCCGGTGCCGGGGATAGGCGCGTTGCAACAGGCGGGGTTCGCGATGCAGACCTGCTTGACGCAAGGATCGCAGTTGTTCTGGAGCCCCGCGCCGGCGACGCACTTCGTGTGACTGCAGGAGTTCGAAGAGGGGTTGTTGCAGAACTGGTCGACCTGGCACGCGCTGCCGTCCGAGCACGGCTCCCCCGTCACCTGGGCCTGCAGGCTGGGCGGGAGGCCGCCGTAATTGCCCACTTGCCACGGGGCGATCAGGTTCTGCGGGGGCGATCCGATCGGCTGCGCGGGCACCTGATCGAAGACCTGGCACGTCGGATCACAGGGGTTGTTCTGGCACGGGCCCGCGGGCGGAGGCGGCGGCGCCGGGTGGTCGGCCTGGGCGCCGATGCACGGGCCCCACTGACCACCTTCGCACGTCTGCGTGCCGCTGAAACACGAGAGCACATTGCCATGCTGGCCGAGCGTGATGTGGCAGTCCTGCGTGGCGCCGTCTTCGCAGGGGCCGCTGCCGCCGCCGCCGTCGCCGCCGGTGCTCCCGCCGAAGCCGCCGGCCCCGCTGGGGGCGCCGCCGGTGCTCGTGTCATCCCCCGGGCCGCACCCCGCGAGGGCCGCGACGCCGAGCGCGACGAACGTGATCAGCGCAGGGAGGCGCGCCATTTTCACGGCGGATCCAGCACCGCGTGGAGCACCGGATCGAGAGCCGTTCTTGCCGTAGTCCTTCGAGGCCGCCGCCATTTGCCGTAGTCCTCCGAGCGCACAAAGCCCCGCATGAAAGAGCAAATGTTATACCGCCACGGCCGGAGCCGATCGAGCCGCACCGCGCGGAGGATCGGCGGAATCGCGCCGGGCCTTCCTGAGAGCACGCCGCCGGGGCGCCGGGCAATTTTTTCTACGGGCCGCAACGCTTTCATAGCCGCGCGGATCTCGGGCGGCGCGCGCGAGCAGGAAACCGAGATCGCTGCGCGGCGAACGGCCATGGTACCCTCACGCCGCCCATGGAGGCGATGGAGGCCGGAACCCTCGTCGCGGAGAAGTACCTGCTCGTCCGCACGATCGGACGCGGCGGGATGGGAGCGGTGTGGGCCGCGAAGAACGTCCGCACCGAGCGTGAGGTCGCCCTCAAGCTGATCACCGACGAGAACGCGGACTACCGCGCGAGGCTCCTCCGCGAGGCGCGCGCGTGCGGACGGATCACGCACCGCAACGTGATCGAGATCTACGACGTCGGCGAGACGGCGAGCGGCACGCCGTTCCTCGTGATGCCGCTGCTCGACGGGGAGCCGCTCTCTCGCAAGCTGCGGCGCGAGCGGGTGCTCCAGCCTGCGATCGCGGCGCAGATCGCGACCGAGATCGCGCGCGCCCTGTCCGCGGCGCACGCGTCCGGCATCGTGCACCGGGATCTGAAGCCCGCGAACGTGTTCCTGCACCACGAGCCGGGCGCCGGATCGCTCGTGGTGAAGGTGCTCGATTTCGGCATCAGCAAGGTCGTCGAGACCGACTCCACCACGACCACGACCGGGACGATCCTGGGCTCGCCCGCGTACATGAGCCCCGAGCAGGCCAAGGGGGAGCGCTACGTCGATCACCGCGCGGATCTGTGGTCGCTCGGCGTGACACTGTTCGAGATGCTCGCGGGGCGGCGGCCTTTCCAGGGGGAGTCGATGTTCACGGTGGTGGCCGCGGTGCTCGACGGGCCGATGCCGCGCCTGCAGGACTTCGCGCCGCACGTGGAGCCGGGCCTCGCGGACGTGGTCGCGCGGTGCATGGAGCGCGATCTCTCGCGGCGCGTGCAGTCGGCGGACGAGATCGACTATCTCTTGCGGCCGTTCGCGGCGGGGTACGTGCCGCTGGATCCGATGTACACGGCCTCGGGGTACCACCCGGCGCCTTCGCTCTCGGCGACGGGGCCGACGGGGCGCGCGCTGGACTCCGCGTCGCTGCCGCCGGTGCACTTCGCGCCGCACGCCGCGGCGGAGCCGGTGCGCCCGCGGGAGGCGTCGCTGCCGAGCTTGCCGTCGCTGCCTTCGATCTCGCTGTCCGCGCTCACGCCGCCGGTGCCGCCGCCGTCCACGCCGGAGCCGTTCTCGGGCTCGACGACGGCCGCGAGCGCGATGGTGCAGCCGCCGTCGTCGAGCCTCCCCGCGCCGATGCGGATGAGCCTGCCGCCGCGCGGCCCGTCGAACCGGACGATGTGGATCCTCGGCACGATCGCGTTCATTTCGGTCGCGTCGTTCGTGGGCGTGGCGGTGAGCGTCCTCGCGACGAGCGGCCCCGGCACAGGCCCCGCGACGCCGGCGACGGCCCTCGCGACGGTGACCTCCGCAGCGCCCGCGCCGACGCCGGCTCTACCGACCGCGACGACCGCGACCGTGGAGCCCGCGACGACGGAGACGCCCGCGGCCCCGAGCGCGACGGCCACCGCGAAGTCCCAGGCGAACAGCACGTCTCCGGGGCCGCGTCCGACGGGCACCGCGAAGACTGGAAAGCCTGGAAAAGGCGGCATCGCCGTGCCGGACGACCCGGGCTGACGGCGAACTGGCACCCTCGCAAACTGGCAGTTTAGAACCGGCCGCCGACGCCGATACCGCCGATCCGCGGGGCGATGAACACCGAGGTTGCGGCGTCCTTCTTCGAGGTCGCGGAGACGATCCACCACACGCCGGCGCCGGCCAGCATCAACGCGCCCGCGGCCATCAACGCGTCGCCCGCGATCATCTGCGCGCGCGCGCCGTTGGCTCCGGTCACCACGTCCTGCGTGCACGCGGCGCCGGGGCATTTCTTGTCGGCGTCGCCGTACTGGCCCGCTCCGAGGCCGTACAGCGCGCCTCCGACGCCGGCCGCCACCACGCCCGCGATGCCGATCACGAGCGCGCCGGTCGGAGGCTTCGGGGCCGGGCCCGCAGGGACGTCGACGGTCGATGTCGCGGTCGCGGTGGGGGCGCCGGACGCGTCGAACACCACGTCCACCTGACGCGAATCGCCTTCTTTTACCGAGGCGGTCGTGCGGAAGGTGCCTCTTCCGGAGGACGTCACCAGGATCGCGTGGTCGCCCGGATCCACGAGGAGCGCGCCGTCGTCGAGCTTCACCGCGACGCCGTCGACCTCGATGCGGGCCGCCGCGTCGGACAGCGAGAACAGGAGCTTCGGCACGCGCGGGCGGAGCTGCTCCAGCGCGGCGTTCGCGGTGCGCAGCTCGTCCGTGAGCGTCTTGTCCGCGGCGCCTTCGCGGGCTTGTTTGTAGGCCGTGAGCGCCGCGACGAGGTGGCCGAGGTGCTCCTCCGCGACGCCCAGCGCGATGTACGCCTTCGGGGCGCCGCGGATCGCGACGACCTTGCGGAAGCGGTCCGCGGCCTCCAGCCACTGGCCCGCGTCGGCGGCGGCCTTGCCTTCCTTGAACAGCTTCGTGCGGCGCTCCTCGTCGGCGGCGGTGGGCGCGGCGCCCGCTGTCTGCGCGACGGCCGGCGGCGCTCCGTGCAGCGCGGCCGCGAGGATCAGCGTCGTGAGCAGCGGGCGAGAGAGGCGCATCCGTCAGTAGCCGTACACGAAGACGTCGTCGATCTGGACGTAATTTCCCGCGCCGCCGGCGTCGTCGTACTTGAACCGCACCTGCAGGTCGCCGTTGCCCGCGCCCTGCGCCGTGGCGTCCGCGGTCGTGCGGAACGAGGACGACACCACCGTGGAGAACACGTCCTTGTACACGCCGTCGGAGCCCTTCGCCTGGATGGAGAAGATCTCGTCCGATCCGCCGCCTTTTTGCGAGAAATCGTAGCTCGCCTGCACCATCACCGTCGTCAGCGTGGAGCTCATCAGCGACGGGCTCGTGAGCGTCACGCCGGCCCGATCCGCGTCCGGCATGTCCTTCACGGAGGCGTAGCCGAAGCCGCTCCAGCTCGACGTCGTGTTGGCGCCGCACGCGCCGACGCCGTCGCAGAAACCCCACGTCGGCAAGAGGTTCGCGCCGTTCTTGTCCGCGGCCGTCATGGGCGCGATGTCCGTCTCGAACGTGGTGCCGAACAGCAGCGTGACCGGGCGCTCTTCGATGTGGAGCGAGAACTTCCCGATGTCCTGATCCGAAGCTCCCGCGACGACGACGTACAGCGTCGTGTTGGGCGGCAGGTAGCCGGTCTTGATCTTCGAGAGGTTATTGTCCCCGCCGTCGTCGTCGCACGCGACCTCGCTCTTCTTCTTCAGGCAATCGCGGTACGCCCAGAGCACCGTGTCGGCGAACGTGTCGGCCTGTGCGATCGTCTCCATCGTCACGATCGAGCCGTGATCGCCGGTCTTGTACGTGAAGAGCGCGGGCTTGTGCACGGCCGAGCACGACGGATCGAGCACCTTGTCCGGCATCACGCCCATCATCATCGTGTCGCCGGCGTAGTTGGTGACGATGAGGCCGGTCTCCGGATCGGGCGCCCCGGGCGCGATCGCGACGGCCATCGCGCAGGCGCCCGTGTCGATCTTGGTGCAGCTCATCGAGCAGTTCACCGCGTCGTCGCAGACCTCGCCCGGCTCCACGCGGCCGTCGCCGCAGAACGACTCGCTCTTGCAGTCCTGCGAGCAGCCGTCGCCGTTCAGCGTGTTGCCGTCCTCGCACGTCTCCACGACCGGGTACACGATGCCGTCCCCGCACTTCGTGTGGCACGTGGAGTCGCAGCCGTCGCCGTCGGTCTTGTTGCCGTCGTCGCACGTCTCCTGCGCGGGGTACACGTTGCCGTCGCCGCACGTCCACGCGGTGCACTTCGTCGTGCAGGCGCCGGTGTCCGCGTTGTTGGACCCCTCGTCGCACTGCTCGACGCCCGCATGCAAGAGACCGTCGCCGCACGTGGCCTTCCGGCACGCCTTGGTGCACTCGCCCGAGTCGGAGTTGGCCTTGCCGTCGTCGCACTCCTCGTCGCCGCCGTCCTTCACGAAGCCGTCGCCGCAGACCGCGTTTTTGCAGGCGAGCGTGCACGCGCCGGTGTTCGAGTTGGAGACGCCGTCGTCGCACTCCTCGCCCGCGTCGAGCTTGCCGTTGCCGCAATCGGCGTTCGGCGTGGTCGTGGTGCCGCCGGATCCGCCGGACGTCGTCGTCGTGGTGGTCGCGGTGGTGCCGCCGGATCCGCCCGTCTCGAAGGCGCCGTCGTTGAAGGTGCAGCCCGAGCCCGCGGCCCCGAGACTCACCACAAACATCGCAGCGTGAAGCTTCGCGCGCATCGTGCCTCCTCGGTTCAAGGCAAGGTGAGGCGAGCCTAGCGTCCCGAATCGGTTCAAGGAAGGGCCACGCTCGCGGCCCTTCGTGCTCAGCGCTTCGAGGAGATGCGGGGGAGCAGGTACTCGTCGAACGCCCGGTCCGCGTCGTAGGCGCGCGTCCAGCCGAAGTCGCGCTTCGCGCGCGAGTCGTCCACGTCCTCGGGCCACGAGTCCACGATCTGCGCGCGCGTCGTGTCCGGTGCGTACGTGATCTGCGCGCCCGGGAAGGCCTTTCGCGTGCGCTGCGCGATCTCCTCCGCCGAGATCGAGAAGCCCGCGATGTTGTACACGGTCGACCGCAGCTTCGACGGATCGGCATCGAGCAGCGCGAGCAGCGCGGTGATCGCGTCCGGCATCGCCATGAACGGGATGCGCGCCTCCGGCCCGACGAAACAAGCGTACGGCTTGCCCTGCGCGGCCGCGTGCAGCATCTCCGGCCCGTAGTCGCTGGTGCCGCCGGTCGGCATCGTGTCGGCGGAGATGAGCCCCGGGAACCGGATCGCGCGGAAGTCGACGCGCGGCGATCCGTGCGCCTGGTGCCTGCGGAGGTGCTGCGCGTAGTACCGCCCGAGGTGCTCGCAGTAGAGCTTGTTGCACCCGTACATCGTGATCGGCAGGTTCCACTGCTCTTCGCGGATCTTCCCGGTCGCGGCCTTCTGCTCCAGCGTCGGCAGCCCGTACACGGCGATCGAGCTCGGGAACAGGAACCGCACCGCGCGCCCGAGGCGAACCGCCTGGTTCTGCGCCATCCGCAGCACGTGCAGCGTGCCCTCCACGTTCACCTGGTGCGCGAGCTCCGGATCGCGTTCGCCGCGCGTCGAGAGGAGCGCCGCGAGGTGGAACACCACGTCCGCGTCGTGGTGCGCGACGATCTCGTCGAGCAGGTACTTATCCATGATGTTGCCCGCGTAGCTCGCGAGGCATTTGGCGCGGTACGGCTCGGCGATCGGCACGAGATCCAGCGTGACGACGTCGTAGCGCCCTTCTTCGGCGAGCCGCGTGATGAGGCTCCGCCCGATCTCCCCGTTGGCCCCCGTGATCAGCGCGACCGGCTTCGACATGGCCGCGCACAGTAGTGGGCCGGCAGCGAAATGGTGTGTGATCTTTTCGGGTCCGCGCGTCGCCGCCATCTTCGGCGATGCGTCAAATACGCGCCTCGGCTCGCCGCATCGCGCTGCAACGTGTCAGCCCACAATCACGCGGGCCTTGCGTCAGCGCGGGATCGCGCCCTTCCCCTTCGGCGGGGGAGGCGTCGTCTTCTCCAGCGAGGGCCGCGTCGACAGGCACTTTTCGAGCGCCGCGCGCAGGTTCGGATCCGCGGAGCTCGGCAGCGTGGGCCGGCCCATCACGTTCACGAAGAGGCGGTCCTGCGCGATGCCGCCGCCCTGGCTGAAGCTCATCCACACGAACATCGCGCGGCCCTTGATGTTCTCGAACGGGACGCCCGCGCCCATGCCGCCGCGCCAGGAGCGCGAGTCGTGGCTGTTGTTGCGGTTGTCGCCCATGACCCACGCCTCGCCCTCGCGCACGTAGAACGGGCCCTGGATCACGCTCCCGCACACGCCCGATTTGCACATCGACCCGGCGCCGCAGTCGTCCGGCGTGACGCACACGCGATCGTCCGGCTTGTTCTCGAAGAGCGTGAAGTACGATTTGTCCTCGAGGTACTCGACGTAGAGATCCGCCGTGCGCCCCTCGGCCTTGAAGGGCCCCACGTAGCAGTGCGGCGCCACCCACCCGTTGATGATCGGCCGCCCGTCGATCGCCTCCAGCGTGTCGCCGGGCACGGCGATCGTGCGCTTGATGAAGTCCTGCTCCTTGTTCTCCGGGAACTTGAACACCATCACGTCGCCGCGCGAGGGCGGCAGCCGCGACCACAGCCGCCCGTCCGTCCACGGCACCAGCGGCCCGTACGTGAACTTGTTCACGAAGATGTGATCGCCGATCGCGAGCGTCGGGATCATCGACCCGCTCGGGATCTTGAAGGCCTCCACGACGAAGGCGCGCAGCAGCAGCGCGACGGCGACGGCGATGCCGATCGACTCCGCGTACTCGCGCATCTCGCCCTTGCGCCAGCGGCCGAGGTGCTCGGCCACGGCCTTGTCGGCCTTCGCGTGCGCCGCGTCGAACGCCTCCAGATCGAAGCGCTCCGCGAGCATCGTCTTCTCGAGCGTGGCCAGCGAGCTCGTCACCGTGTCGCGCTCGCTCGTCGTCAGCTCCCGCGCGATGTCGCTCTTCTTCGCCTTCAGGATCCGCTGCGCCTCTTCGATCAGCACCGCGGCGTCCTCGAAGCGCTCGCGGGCGTTCTGCGGCACGTCGCGGCGCCCGCCGACCCCGATCGCCGCGGCGAACGGGAGATCGTGCCGGAAGCGCCACAGCGCGATCGCGAAGATCGTGAAGAGGATGATGCCCGCCGGGATCGGCTGGTCCTTCACGAAGAGGCGGAGCCCGCCGGCCGCGAGGTCATCCGGCGCGGGCGTCAGCGTCCACACCGCGAACACCGAGAGCCCGAACGCGAGCCCGAACAGCACCGTGTAAAACACGGCCCGCAGCGCGCGCCCGTCGCGGAGCGAGGCCGTGCTCGCCGCCGGAGCGGGCGAAGGGGTGCCCGGCTCGCCCTCGACGGCGCCCGAGGAATTCTCGGTCGATCGGTCGTTGCGGTTCGGACGGCTGCGGTTTTCGGGGGGAGACGGCAAGCCCCGGTTGTGTATACGGCGCCCCCCGTGGACGCAAGCGTGGTTGTGCGCCGGGCACGATCACAAAGAACACGATCGACCGGCCTCGGCGCCTTTCGCTCGAAGGGGTCTCGCGACGTTTCGGATCGTGTGGCGTTTCGCGTCAGTCGCTGGAGAGGCTCGCGATCAAGGCGCGCCGCCGAGCTCCACCGCGTAGCTCACCGCGGCCGCGCGATCGTCGTTCGGGTTCACCGGCAGCGACGTGCGCCCCGCGGTCGTCGTGTTGTCGAGCACCACGTAGTACGAGCCCTTCGGCACCGGCACCGCGCGTCGCCAGATCGCGCCCTGCATCACCGGCTCGTCCACGCGACCGGGCGTCGGCGGCGGCGTCGTCTGGATCTGGTTGATGTACGTGTCGCGCCAGGCCGCCCCGATCGACGCCGGCACCACGATCACGTCCGCGCCCGGAGCGCCGTCGACCGAGACCGTGAGCCACAGCGCCTGCCCGTCCCCCGTCACCTCGTAGGGCCCCGTGTAGTCGCGCTGCCCTTGATGGATCTCGCTCCGATCGTTCGCGAGCAGGAGCCTCCCGGAGCTGCCCGGCGCGTACGGCGCGGACGGCCGTTGCCCCTTCTCCACGACGCCGAGCCCGAACGCCGCGGCCCCGTTCGAGTCGCGGATCACCGTGAACCCGCGCGACAGCTCCGCCTTGAGGAGCTGCGGCCCCATCTGCCGGACGATCGTCCCCGCGTCGATCTGCACCGGCAAACCAAGGGAAGAAGCGGTCGCGGGCGCCTCCACCACCTTCACGTTGAAGGCCACCTGGTTCGTCGCCTTGGTGCGGAAGTACGCGTAGAGCGTCGAGCCATCCATCAAGAAGTCGGTCGTGTACTCGACGGACGCGTTCGCATCGAAGGTGAGCCGCTTCGTCGCGTTGGTCCACACGTAGCCGGTGCCGCTCATCTGCACGAGCATCGTCCCCGCGGGCGTCTGCTGCGCGAAGCACGAGGCCGGGAAGAAGCGCCCCATCCCCGGATCGTCGTCGTTCGTGCGGACGGGCACGCTGCGCTTCAGCACCTCGCTGCACATGCTCCCGGTGCCGAACTTCAGGATCTCTTGCCGCAGCGTGAGGTTGCCCGGATCGTTCAGCACGCCGGGGAGGATGCCGAGCGCGCTCTGCCCGCAGCTCGCGCCGACGAACGAGAGCGCGAACGCGGCGCTCGCGACGTACCGCAGCGCGTCGTGACGGACCGCGTGACGAGAGAGGACCCGACCCGCCTTTCGAAGCCTTTCGAGCACGCAGCGACCTTACCTGCTTTCGTGGGCTTCGTCGCGGATGGTACCGTGCGCCCATGCAGATCACCGTTCTTGGAGCGGGCGCGTGGGGCACGGCGCTCGCGAAAGTGCTCGCGGACAAGGACCACCCGACCTTGCTCTGGTCCCACCGCGCGGATCTCGCCGCGGCGATCAACGAGGAGCAGGTGAACCACCGTTACCTCCCGTTCGCCCGCTTGCCGCGCACCCTCCGCGCGACGGCGGACATGAAGGAGGCGCTCACCGGATCCGAGCTCGTGGTGGTCGTCGTCCCGTCGCACGCGCTCCGCAACGTGATGCGCGACGCGAAGCCCCACCTCCCCGGGAACGCGTTGCTGTGCAGCGCGACGAAGGGCATCGAGAACGACACGCTGATGCTGATGAGCGACGTCCTGCTGGACGAGCTCGGCGACCACACGCTCGCGCGCCTCACGTATCTGTCGGGCCCCAGCTTCGCGAAGGAAGTGGCGCTCGGCATGCCCACCGCGGTGGTGGTGGCGGGCGCGGGCCGGCGCGAGACGGAGACGGTGCAGCGGACGTTCGCGACGGATCGCCTCCGCGTCTACTCGTCGGCGGACGTCACCGGCGTGGAGCTCGGCGGCGCGATGAAGAACGTCATGGCGATCGCGGCCGGCGCGTGCGACGGCCTCGGATTCGGCCACAATGCGCGGGCCGGCATGATCACGCGGGGCCTCGTCGAGATGGGCCGAGTCGCCTCCAAGATGGGGGCGAACCCGGTGACGCTCGCCGGCCTCTCGGGCATGGGCGACCTCATCCTCACGTGCACCGGCGACCTCTCCCGCAACCGAACGGTCGGCTTCGAGCTCGGCAAGGGCCGCACGCTCGACGACATCCTGGCGACGCTCGGCCACGTCGCGGAGGGCGTGAAGACGACGAAGAGCGCGTACGACTTGAGCCGGAAGCTCGGCGTGGAGATGCCGATCACGCAGGAGGTGTACCGCGTGCTGTACGAGAACAAGTCCCCACGTCAGGCCGTGACCGACATCATGCAGCGCCCGCTCACGCACGAGTGAGCCGCGCCGAGCGTGGGCGTCGTGCGCAGGCGCGCGCGTCCGTGCTTCGTTGAACATGTTCCTCCCCAACCCCGGATAGACTGGCCTCGATGCGAACCTCGCACCTCTTCGGACTCGCTTCTGCGCTCGCGGCGACGACGCTCGTGACGGCGGCTTCGGCGCAGTACCCGCAGCAATACCCCCAGCAGTATCCGCAGCAGTACCCGCAGCAGCAGCAGTACGGCGCGCCGTACGGTCAGCAGGGTTACGGCCAGCAGGGTTACGGCCAGCAGCAGCCGTACAACCCCGGATACGCCTCGTACCAGACCTTCCCGCAGGCCCAATCGCGCCCTGTCTCCACCCCGCTGGAGATCGGCTTTCTGTACGCGACGGCGGCGGCGTGGGGCGTCGGCACGGGCATCTGGATCGACTCGGAGATCGCCGGCAAGGGCAACGTGGATCCGGCGACCGCGTTCATCGCGCCTGCGATCCTGGGCGTGGCGGCGCCTGTCGGCGTGTACGCGGCGGACCGACTGCCCGGCTCGCCGATGCCGGCGGGCCTCCCCTCTTCGATCGCGGGCGGCATGTTGCTCGGCGCGGGAGAGGGCCTCGGCATCTGGGGCCAGACGCTCGTGACGGACGCGTGCGACGCGACCACCCCCGCGGCCACCTCCAACTGCGGCGCGACGACGAACCCGCACGAATCGCCGGGTTTCCGTGAGATGGGCCGCGCGGTCTTCATCGGCTCGGTGGTCGGTGGTGGCGCGGGCGGCCTCACGTACGCCTTCTTGAAGCCCTCGCCGAAGACGAACATGTTCGTGATGTCGGCGGCCGCGTGGGGCGCGATCGCGGGCAGCTTCATGGGCGGCGGCGCGAGCAAGGAAGGCTCGAAGTGGAAGGAGACGGACGACGCGGTCTCCACCGGCGGCTTGATTGGCTACAACCTGTTCCTCGCGGGCGCGGTCGGCGCGAGCATCTTGTGGAAGCCCTCGTGGAGCCAGATCGCCGGCATGTGGGCTGGTTTCGGCATCGGCACGGCGCTGTCGACCCCGATCTACTTCGCCTACATCGACAAGCCGGACGCGCGGCGCGGCCTCATCGCGCAGTCGGTGCTCGGCACGCTCGGCATCGTCGGCGGCGCCTTGTTGTTCGGCCGCCCCGACCCTGCGGGCACCATGGAAAACCGCGAAGACCCGAACCACCCGCGTTACGCCCGCCTCCTCGGCGCGAGCTTGATGGGCGTCGATCACGGCGCCGGCGTGCAGGCGATCGGCACGTTGTGGTGAGGGCCGACTAAGCTCCCGGGTCGCGCGCGCCGGTCACGAACGGCAGCACGGCGGTCGCGATGCGCGCGGCGACGGTGCCCGGGTCCTCCGGGTTGTACCAGGCGAACGGCTGCGTGAGCCGCCGCAGCGAGAGCCCCGGGCCGCCTTCGCATTCGATGAGCAACGACAGCGCGCCGTGCCGTTCGTGGAGCCAGTCGAGCTCCACGCCGCCGTGCGTGACGCCGCAGCTCCACCACGAGCACGGCAGCGCGGCGTACGGCTCCGGCCGAACGGCGCGCGCGAGCGAGCGGGCCCACGCGCGGTGCTCCGCGTAATCCGGCACCGGCCACACCGAAGCCGCGGGCGGATAGAGCACGGCCCCGCCGAAGCTGTGCAGGCTCAGCCCGCGGTCCACGCGCCGCTCCGCGAGCGTGTGCGCGATCGCCGCGACCTCCGGCTCGCTCGCGGGGCTGGAGCCGCGCGCGAACATCCATGGAAGCAGCCATTGCAGAGGCCCGCGCTCGTTCCAGTGAGCGTCCCAGTTTCGGTTCAGATCCACGCCGTGCGCGTTGTGCCGGATGAACCGCCGCCGCCCTTCGCGCAGGTGCGCCTCCACGCGCAGCACCCCGTCCGGGTTCACGATCGGAAACACGAGCACGGCCCGATCCCCGAGATCCGCCGACGTGAGCCGCTCCATGAGCGACAGCGCCGACTCGATGCCGATCCACTCGTTCGGGTGCACCCCTGCGAGCACCGCGGCCGTCCGAGCGCGCGCCGATGTGCTGCCGAATTCGACGCAGAGAAGCGGCTCCCCCTTCACGGAGCGCCCGACTTGCACGACGCGCGCGCCGCGGGCGCCGAGCCGATCCACCGCATCGAGCAGCTCTCCGTAGCCGCGGTAGGTCCCCATTCTGCGTGCCCGCAGCGTGCGCGCGAGCGGTGGCAGACGCTGCTTGCGAGCGGCGTCGCGGGCGGCTTCTCGACCATCCCGCTCGATTGGAAACGAGGTACCCGGCGAGGACGAGGGCAAAACCATCGGTGCCCATCATGACCACCGCGCCGCGGAGAGCCAACCGTCCGTGCGCGGAAGAGCTCGCGGCGAGAGCTCAGCGCGCGATGTTCTGGAGCCGGTCGCGCGCGGTGCACACGCGCTTCACGGCCTCTTCGGGGGTGGCGCCGATCGCCGAGAAATGCCCCATTTTGCGGCCCAGGCGCGGGACTCGTTTGCCGTAGAGGTGCAGCCGCACGCCCGGGTCCGAGAGCGCCGCATCGAACGCGGGCGGCCCGTCTCCGAGCCACGCTTCGCCGAGCAGGTTCGCGATCGCCGCGGGCCGCACCACCTCCGTCGAGCCGAGCGGCAGATCGCAGATCGCGCGCACCATCTGCTCGAACTGGCTCGTGAGGCAGGCGACCTCCGTCGCGTGAAACGAGTTGTGCGGCCGCGGCGCCAGCTCGTTCACGAGCAGCGACCCGTCCTTGAGCAGAAACATCTCCACGACGAGCAGCCCTTCCGCGCCGATCTTCGAGGCCACCTCGCGCGCGAGATCCATCGCCTGCGCCGTCAGCTCGGGCGAGAACGGCCCCGGGATGACGGACCAATCGAGGATGCGATCCACGTGATGATTGAGCGCCGGCGGATACACCGCGGCCTGCCCCGAAGGCCGCCGCGCGACGAGCACGGACAGCTCCTGATGCAGCTCCAGCCCCTTCTCGACGACGCAGGCCCCGTTGCCGAGGAGCGCGAACGCCTCCCGTTTCTCGGCCTCCGAAGCGTTCGCCGCGAGCACGACTTGCCCCCGCCCGTCGTACCCGCCGGTGGCGGATTTCACGAACACCATGCCGCCGAGCTCATTCGCCGCGGACACGACCTCTTCCGCGGTGAGCGCCGCGCGGAAAGCGCCGACGGGGAACCCCGATTTCTCCAGCCACCGCTTCTGCGCGAGCCGATCCTGGATGATCGCGAGCACGTCGCCGGAGGGCCGCATCGGCGCGTGTTTGGCGGCGGCGGCCATCGCGTCGAGGGAGATCTTCTCGATCTCCAGCGTGACGACGGCGCACCCGCGGGCGAGCCAGGCGGCGGCGGTCGGATCGTCGAACGGCGCGGTGACGAGCGCATCGACGACGAAGCGCGCCGCGCACGACGGATCCGGATCGAGGACGCGCAGGTGATAGCCGAGTGAGCGAGCGGCCATGGCGAACATCCGCCCGAGCTGCCCGCCGCCGAGGATGCCGATCGTTTCGCCGGGAAGAATTGCCATCGCGCGCGGGCCTGTAGAACGAAGCCCGAGTCCCGGCAAGCCCACGTCAGAGATCGCGTTTCGCCATCACTTCATCGGTGCGTGCCTGTCGGTAGGCGCGCAGCCGCTCGCGGATCTCCGGCCGTTTGTTCGCGAGGATCTCCGCCGCGAAGAGGGCTGCGTTCCCGGCGCCGGGCTTCCCGATCGCGAGCGTCCCGACGGGCACCCCGCGCGGCATCTGCACGATCGAGAGCAGCGAATCCACCCCATTGAGGAGGGTCGCGGGGATGGGCACGCCGAGCACGGGCACGAGCGTCTTGGCCGCGATCATCCCTGGCAGATGCGCGGCCCCGCCGGCCCCGGCGATGATGACTTCGAGCCCGCGCGCCTCCGCGGATTCGGCGTACTCGAACATCCAATCGGGCGTGCGGTGCGCGGACACGACCTTCACTTCATGCGGAATCCGAAGCTCCGTGAGGATCTCGCGCGCGACCTCGAGCACCTCCAGATCCGACCGACTCCCCATGACGATGCCGACGAGCGGCGCAGCCGAAGACGTGTTTTCCATGACCGATGGAGCGGCACATGGCCGTGGCCAGCGCGGGAGTCAAGCGATGTGTCGTTCGCAGCAACAAGCCATACCCAAGCTCGCCTGGCATGAGGGCATCCCTTATCGTGCGTTGGGCGCTGCGGCGCGTGCTCACGTACCGAAGCACAGGCCAGTCACGCGGCCGCTGGAGGTGGAGTCCAGCCGAGCACTTCCTCGACCGAGGAGGCGGTGGCGAGGCGTTCCAGACAGGCAATGAGCGTGGGTACATCCGCGCCTTGAATGAACGCGCAAACATCCGCGTGCGGAGGGCCAAACCGCCTATCGATTAGACGGAGCACGGTCCGCCGGTGGGCCCATCGGAGCTCATCTTCCCAAACAACCCCCTTCAGCACTCCAAAGAGATTCGCAGCCCCCACCTCCTCGGATTGAATGGGCCCTTCCCATCCCGACTCGGTCGCACGAAACACCACGAGCAGAATGCCTGGCAGCTCATCCGCGCTGGCGTTCTTGGCAATCCAGCTCCTCCATATCTTCAGCTCGTAGTTGAGCTGCAGATAAGACACCGGCGGTTGATCTGCCCGGAGACGCTCAAAAAGCAGATAGACCAGCTCGGGCTGCCCGCCGACGCGCGCCGAAAAGAGCAGATCCTTGCGACTCTCCGAGAGCGCCTTATCGAGAAAGTGCCCTGGCCAGAGCGAGAACGTGGTCCAATCCATCCGCTCGAAAAAGAGGGGTTCCAGAACCTCGCGAAGAATCTCCGCCGCGTGCTCCGGATAGGCAAAGAGCTGTTCAACCAGCTTGTCCGGCAGTTTACTCGTCATTGAGTCACACCTCTCCCGCACCAAGAACAGCGCGCGAGAAACCCCCGCACGCACCTCCACCACCACGCCGGAGCCTCCCAGTCCGAGCGTCACTACGTACCCCAATCGGTACACCGAGCCTGGTGACTCAACAAGGAATTTGCACCCGAATCAGCGCTTTTTGCCGCGAATATCGAGATCACACTCCCCAACAGCACTAGGATTCAGGAGGGCATTTTCAGGGAAAACAGCACATTACCGACGACGATTTTGAGCCTTGCTTTTTCACCGAAGATGCGAAGTGGTGGTGGGATATCTAGCTGGTTTTTTGGGGGGGCGCGGGAGAGGTTTGGATATCCAACTGGGACCTTTTAACCGCGTCTCGGAGACGTTGTTGAGCGAGAGAGGTGCGGGTCGTGATGCCGCGGGGCTACGCAGCGTCGGTGTCCCCGGACGAAACCGAGCGGCGCGGGATGGGCGGGGTCATGTATTCTCGCGCCCGTGAGCGCTGGAGGCGACGTGTCGGGGCGGGTCGTGATCCTGTCTTCGGACAGCGAAGACGATGTCGCCATGCGCGCGCAGCTCGCGAAGCACCTCAAGCGATGGGCCCAATCGAACGATGTCGACGTGTGGCATGAAGGCATTCTCCCTACGGGAGAACGCCTCGCGCAGCTCGAAGAGCGGCTCGCCGGCGCGGACGTGATCGTGGTGCTGCTCACGCCGGATCTCGTCGCTGAGGACCGACGCTTCGCGCTAGCGGAGGCGTCGCTGAAGCGTGACGTCGAAGTGGTTCCGGTGCGGGCGCGCGCGTGTCTATTGAAGGGGACCGTCTTCGCGGACCGGGCGCTTCTCCCTGCGAACGGCCTGACGATCGCGATGCTCGGAGATGCCGAGGCCGACGGCGCGTGGACCGAGGTCGGCGAGCATCTCCTCACGAGCTGGGAGACCTTGCAGAGCCGCCCGGGCCGCCCGCGCCCGGATCGCCCACCTCGGCAGCCGACGCCCGGTGCTCCAGCCGATCGCGAGGCATCGACGGCGCACCCACCGCCGGCATCGACGCGGAGCGGGGTGCCGATGCCGCCGAACAACCTGCCACGACGGCGGCTGTTCGTGGGGCGTGAGAAGGATCTTGCGGCCGTGCATGAGCGCCTCGCGCGGAGTGGAACGGCTTCGATCACGCAGCGCACGGCGACGGTGTTCGGGCTTGGGGGCGCCGGCAAGACGAGCCTCGCGCTGGAGTACGCGCACCTCCACTCCACGAATATCCGGGCGGCGTGTACTGGGTGCGCGCGGAGGGCGAGCCGAGCGCGCTCGTGGCGTTCTCCGGAGAGCTGACGCACTTCGCCCCGCGAGGTCGCGGCCGGTCTCGAACAACGCGACGAGCAACGCGGAGGAGATCGCTCGGCACGTACAGTTCGCGCTGGCAAAAGGCACCGGGGCGAGCGCTCTTGGTGCTCGACAACGTCGATGATGATTGGCGCGCGCATCTCCCGGAGGTCATGTGCAGGTGCTCGTCACGACGCGCGATCCGCAACGTGCGCTCGGCGACGATGCCGCCCGCGTGGGGCTCGACATGCTGGAGCGGGACGATGCGCTCGCGCTCGCGGACAAGATCACCGACGGTTGTGCGGAGGAGGATCTCGCAGCGCGAGATCGCGTGGTGTTGAAGGAGCTGGGCGCCCTCGCGGTGGCGGTGGAGATGGCCGCGCGCGCGGTCCGCAAGTGGACGAAGACGTGGACCCGCTACGAGACCGAGCTGAAGACGCACGATGCAGCGCTGCTCGAAGATCCGAAGCTGTACGGCGAGGCGTACGACCGCGGCGCGTTCGGAGCGATCGATCTTTCGCTGGAGCGCTGCACGGATCCGGCGGCGCGCGCGCTGCTGAACAGCCTCGCGACGATGGCGCCGGAGAGCGCGCCGATGGACTGGGCGGAGGCCGGCGCGGGCCTGACGACCGGCACCCTCGAAGCGGACCGCGCGTGGGAGGCGATCGCGGACGGCGGATTCGTACGGCTCACCGTGACGGAGCGAGCGGAGCGCCAGGTGAGCTTGCACCGCCTCGTGCACCGAAGACTCGCCGCGACGATGCCTGCGAGAGACCGAGCGGGCTGCGCTGCGCGGATGGCGCCGACCGTGGAGACGTGGCTCGACGAAACGGTGGACGCGAGCCGCCTCCAGGTGGTCGAGCTGCGCGTCCCGCATGGGATCGCGATCCTCGATGCGCTCGCGGTGGACGAGAAGGGGCTCTTGTGGATCAGGATCGCCGACCACCTGGCCCACCACTTTTGGCACCAAGGGTCCTACGAGACGGCACGCAGGTGGCTCGAGCGTGCTCTGGAGGCGGCGGAGCGCTTGAGCGCCCCTGAGGAGCTTCGCGTGGCGCCGCAGCTCTCCAACCTCGCGCTAGTGCTCAAGGACCTCGGCGACGCGAACGGCGCGCGGCCCTTGCTCGAACGCGCCGTCGCCATGGCGGAGAAGCGGCTCGGACCCGCTCATCCGAATACGCGCCTCTTTCGGAAGAACCTCGCCTCACTGGAGCCTCCGAAGACGGAGCGCTGACATGCAACGGTGCCCCCCGACTGCGCGGAGCAGCAACGCTGCGAGCACAGGCTTGGGGGGCGCAGGCGCGCGCGCCGAAGGCGGTCGCGCATCGAGCGACCGGCGCGCGACCGTGGGGGCACCCCTCTCCTCTTCGCACGCAAAACACACTGTCGCTCCCTCCCTCACGCCTCTACCCGCGCACGTGCGTGGGTCCGCCTCCGCAACGTCGAGGACGGTTTCTATCTGCTGTCACCACCTCCACCCGCGCACGTTCGCGGCTCCACCCGCGCACGTGCGTGGGTGCTCCCGTGACCAACCAGGAGAGCATCGTTGTGCGCTATCTAGGAGCCATGAGCGCCTCGCAGAAGAACTCTGTCGCGGATGCGGAACTCGGGGCCGATCCGGTGTGGGCGGCCTTCGTGCAAGCGTATGTTGATCGCGAGCCGACTCCCGATCACGAACGGCGCGCGCTCTCGGATTCGAGCACGCAGGTCTTCATCGACGGGGCGACGATCACGCGCGAAATCCAGGCGCGCCGACGCTGAAGAGCCCCCGAGGATCATCGCAACGCTCCACCCGCGCACGTGCGTGGGTCCGCCTTCGCACACTCCACCCGCGCACGTGCGTGGCTCCACCCGCGCACGTGCGTGGCTCCACCTGCCCGACGTCAACTACATTCATCCATCAACGACAATTACATCTCCCCATCCGGCCTTCGTCTGACAACGTCCTCACCGAGGCGTCCTCGAAGGTCGCCGTGGCGGTCCCTTCGTCTCTTCCCTCGTCTCTCTTCGCTCCTTCCACAAACGACAATTACATCTCCCCATCCGCCGCCATCCGGGCAAGCCTGACCCGGTGTCATCAGCGGCCAGTATGCTGCGGGTCACCCCTTCTCTCCGTTCTCGTCCTCCTTCTTCGCTCCTCCGACAAACGACAACTACATCTCCCCATCGGACAAACGACAACTACATCTCCCCATCGGACAAACGACAATTACATCTCCCCATCCACCTGCCGTCCCGGTGGAGCCTTGTCGCCGGTCGCGGTCGCGCTCGTCCCGTCGCCCCGCTTCTTCGCCTCCTCGTTGCGGATGCTCGGCCCGGTCATCTCCACGATCACCGCATGATGGACCAGCCGATCGATCGCCGCCGCGGTGGTCATGGGGTCCTTGAAGATCCGATCCCACTCGCTGAACAGCAGGTTGCTCGTGAGGATCACGCTCTTGCGCTCGTAGCGCTCCGACAGGAACGTGAACAACACCTCCATCTCGTCGCGGCTCTGCTGCACGTAGCCGATGTCGTCGAGGATCACCGCGTCGAAGGCGTCCAGCACGGCCAGCTCCTTCTCCAACCGAAGGTCACGCTTGGCCGCGAGCAGTCGCTGCACCAGGGCATAGGTGGGCAGGAACAGGACACGATACCCGCGCTGAACCAGCTCGTGGCCAATGGCACACACGAGGTGTGTCTTGCCGCGGCCGGGCAGGCCGAAGGCGAGCAGATTCTCTCCCCGCTCGACGAAGCCTCCCTCGCACAAGCTCGCCAGTTGCTTCTGCACCTTGGCGGGGAGCCGGGAGCGATTCAGGGTGGCGAGTGACTTCTCACTCGGCAGCTCAGAGAGCTTCTGATGGCGCTCGATCCGACGGCGACTTCGCTCCTGGACTTCGAGCTCGGCCAGGTGATGAAGATACTGGCCGAAGGTCCACCCCTCGCGCTCGGCCTTCTGCGCGACCTCCTCGGCGTGCCGCGCGAACGACGGGAGCTTGAGCGCGCGCAACAGGAGCGCGAGCGACTGCGCGAGCGTGGGGGTGCTCGCGGACGGGCTCGGGGCCGTCATGTGCCCACCTTCGCGAACCGCGTCTCGTCCGCCAACAGCGCGTCGTACGCGCACAGGTCGATGGGAGAGACTTCCAGTGCAGGCACCTCCGCGCGAGCCGGCGCCGAGAGGAGCCCCTTGACGGCGTCGACGCCGATCGGCTTGTCCTGCGCCAGCAGTTGGACGAGCGCGGCTTCCACATCGGCCTCCAGCGTGCTGGCAGCGAGATGGAGAATTCGCAGATACTCGACATCTCCCTTGACTCCATCGTACCGAGTGTGGATAGAGTCATACGCGCGACGGAACACCACCGAGGGAAACATCTCCTCGCGGTAGACGTAGCGGGCGAAGCCCCCCGGCTTTCGCACGAGCGACCAGATCACGTGGCGGTAGTCGATCCGCCGCAGATTCCGCCCACGGAGCCGCTCACAGCAGAGCTGGAGCTTGCCGCCGTACTCGGCCTCGATCCGGTCTTCGTAGATCCGCACTCGCAACGTCTCGCCGATGAGGCGGGACGGGACCGAGTACGCGCAGTGCTTCACTCGAAGGGTGCTCCACTCGCTGACCTTGATCTGCTCTTCGGTGAACTCGGGCAGCCTCGACACGTCCAGCGGGCGCATCGCCGCGAGGTCTTCTTCGACGCGCTTTCCCCGAGCCCCATTGGCTTTCCGCAACACCTCCTGGAGAAAGGACTCCCACTCTTCGACGCTCGAGAAATCGCGACTCCCTCGGCGCAGAAGCGCCTGCTCGAGCCGTCGCTTGATCGCTCCGTTGCTCGCCTCCACATCGCCGTTTTGCTCCTTCGCGCCGATCTCCGTCGTGCGCGGCTTCATCCGGAAGTGCCGCATCAGCGCCAGGTAATCCTCGTTGAAGGCTCGCCCTTCGCTCTCGCCGACGGCGCCCTTGCCCCCGGGAATCCGGTGTGTCGCCGCCGTCGAGTTGTCCGTCTGGTGAAACTCCGGCACACGACCGAGCTGGAACAACGCCGACTGCACCCCTCGGCGCAGCGCCGCCATCGACTCCGACAGGCACACCGTCGCCCACTGCCAGTTGGAGAAGGGCAGCATCACCACGCATAGAAGGTGCACGAACAGCTCGCCGGCAATCGTGACTCCGAGCTCGGTCGTCGAGGTGAAGTCCGTCTGCGCCGCCTCGCCAGCGCGATGCACTTGTCCCAGCACCACGTCCTTGTCCGGCCCCTGCTCGGCTCGCCATCGCCTCACGTGCCGTTGCAGCGTGCGCAACTGCCCTGGCTCGTGGCGACCCGGATACTTCTCCGTCAGCATCGCGAAGATCGTCGTCGCCTCCAGCTCGGGAGTCTCCGACAGCATCGCCACCACCTCCTCCCAGTCTTCGGCGAACGGGTCCTCCCGCGTGCACCACGTCCGCGGCGCGACCAGCTCCGACGGCAACTTGCCGGCCTCGATGTACTTGCGCGCCGTCGTCCGATCCATCCCGGCCTTCATCGCCGCACGCCCGATCCCCTCGTGTTTGCTCAACTCTTCCATCAGCTTCCTCACCTGCGCGTCGCTCACCGGTCGCAATTCGCCTGCCTCTCCACATCGTGGACGGCAGCCTCACGCCGATCGGTCACGCCTCCAAGGATGAGGAGATGTAGTTGTCGTCAGCGGGGAGATGTAATTGTCGTCACGCAGAGCCCACGGTGCCGGCGGCAAACAGGCCATGATGACGCACCTTGACGAAGCCCTTGGGGAGCACGTGCAAGACGAAGCGCCGAAGAAACTCCTCGGCGTCGAGTGTGACCTTGGC
>JAXLYM010000031.1:0-103588 GCA_046351455.1 Polyangiaceae bacterium | reverse complement strand
AGCCGGCCGGCGGTCCGAACTTCCACAAGTTCTCCGACGACGTGCTCTACGAGATCCACCTCGTGCGCGGCGGCTCGGATTTCAAGGAGAAGCTGAAGTACCAGATCCGCTTCAGCACGGCTCCGTTCGAGTACAAGGACCCTGCGGACATGGCCGCTCCCGTCGGCGGAGGCAAGGAGTTCTTCTCGCAGATCGCGGGCGGCGCGCAGACGTTCACGGTGACCAAGGTCACGGGGAACACGAGCAAGGACATCGCGGTCAACGTGCCTGTCGCCCCGCCGAACATCGGGCCTCGGACGAACTCGATCGCCTATCAAATCCCGGGCGGCACGACGTACGAGCAGTTCGTGACGGCCGCGCCGTTCCTGAAGGACATGGCCGGCGAAGGCAAGGTGTGGGCGGGTCCGCGCGACGACGGGTTCTACGTCGATCTCGGCGCCGTCTTCGATCTCGCGGGCATCTGCCCGGCGACCGGCTGCAACGCGCACGACAACGTGGCCGGCTACAACACGCACACGATCGCGCTGTCGATCCCGCTCAAGGTGGCGAACGGCGGCACGGACGTGGTGAAGGGCACGCCGAACACGGCGCAGACCGTGGGTGTGTGGGCCTCGGCGAGCCGGCGCAAGACTCGGGTGCTCCGCGCGAACGGGGACTCGGAGTGGCTGGGTCCGTGGACGCAGGTGTCGCGCCTCGGGCTGCCGCTCATCAACGAGGCCGTCATCGGCCTGCAGGACAAGGACCTCTGGAATCGTCTGCGTCCGAGCGACGATCTGACGTACTTCGGGGGCTACTTCCTGAATCCGGTGGTGGTGCGTGACGCGGAGTTCGCGGGCTTCTATGGGGCGGGCGGGGCGCTCGCGGCGTGCGGCGGCAAGCTGGCGCAGCTCAAGACCAACCGCGCGGACATCATCGACGTGATCAACCTCAAGAACATCCCGTCGGCGAACGCGCACAGCATCACCTCGATCGGCGACGTGCTGCGGGTGGATCTGGGCATCCCGTCGGGCTTCCCGAACGGGCGTCCGATCACGCCGAGCGCCAACACGGAGCAGGCGGACGTGACGGACATCGAGCTGGGGCTGCTGCTCACGGGGCTGGATCCGACGTGCCTCCCGGGCTTCGGCGGCACGGTGCCGGACGGCGTGAGCGCGAACGACAAGACCTTCCTCGCGGGGTTCCCTTACCTCGCGTCGCCGTGGGAAGGGTTCGCCGACGGGCATAACGCGAAGGGAGCGCGGTAGTCAGAGAGGGAGTTGGTTTGGGGCGCGACAGGCGTCTTCGCTGCTTGTCGCGCCCCGGCGGCCGCCACTGGGAGGACGGAGTCCGTTCCGCGGAGGCGGAGCTCAGGGGAACGTGAGCTTCATGTTCTCGGCCTCCCACTCGGACTGGAAGGCGCGCATGTCTTTTATCCCGAGCACGGATTTCAGGGTTTCGAGGCCGGTCGGGTCCGTTCCGTGGGATTCGACGAAACGTCGATAGAAGGTTTGCAAGAGGCCTTTCTCTTGCAGGTAGTAGCAGAGGTAGCGGGACATCGCGTACGTGAGCATGACGCGCTTCTTCGCCGTGAAATCCCAGTCGGACAGGGCGAGGAGCTCCTCGATGGGGATCGTCTTCTTGTCGCGAATGGCCTCCTGGAGGTCCTCCAGGCGCCAGTTCGTGCGGCCTCGGATCGGGTCGCTCGCGAGGTCCGGCTGCTCGTAGAGAGAGCCCAATCCCTCGTTGAACCAGACCGGACAGGACGTGAAATTGGCCGCCATGAACGCGTGAACGAGCTCGTGCACCAGCGTGCCGTTGCCGTTCGTCATGTTGACGTAGATTCGCTTCTGGCACGGGGAAAAGAAGCCGTACGGGGTGGTCGGCGGGCCGAGGATCGTGCCGGCGGCTCGGTCGTAGCTGGAGTCGTCCTTCAGCATGAGCACGTCCACGATGTCCGGCGGATCGCGCTCGAAGAAGGCCGCCTTCAGCTTGCGCGCGCCCACGGCCACGACCTCCTCGGCGTCGAGGCGCACGTCGTTCGGGAGGCCGTCGCCGATCACGACGAACGATGGTGTCGCGAGCACGGTCCAGCCGTCTCCGTACGTGGCCTGTCGCGACTTCACGTGCGCCGCGAGGGCCTCCGCGGAATACGGCTCCTTCGAGCCCAGGGCGGGCAGGCAACAGCCCATCACGAAGAGGGCCGCGGACGAGAGGGCGAGTCGGACGGCGAGCATCGGGCCGTGGAACCCGGCGCCGCGCGCTTTTTTGGGTCTCATCAAATGCGGCTCTCGCGGAGCCACGCGATCGTGTCCGAGAGGCGCTCTTCCGGGGTCGTGATCTCGCGGAATCCGAGCTCGGCGCGGATCTTCTCGGTCGACACCACGACGTCGTTGGGCTGCTTTCCGAAGAGGGCGAACGGCGGGGGCACGTCGGGCGTCTCGCACCATTCGAAGCGGGCGTCCATGCGCTCCGCGAAGGCCTCGGCGCGCTCGCGCATGGTCGGCACCTGCGCCTCACCCACGTTGTACACCGAAACGCCGGGCTTTCGAGCCTCCGCCGCGAGCACGATCGCGTGGGCCACGTCGCGCACGTGCGCGTGCGACAGGCGCACCGACGCGCCGCCGCGACAAGGGATCTGGCGCGTGCCCGCGTCGAGCGCGTCCACGAGGGCGCCGAATCGACGGCGGTAGTCGCGGCGGCCGTACACCGCCGG
Organism: Polyangiaceae bacterium; assembly: GCA_046351455.1. GTDB lineage: Bacteria > Myxococcota_A > Polyangia > Polyangiales > Polyangiaceae > JADJRH01. The sequence continues at coordinate 100,896 of JAXLYM010000031.1, read as the reverse complement.
GAGCCGGAGGAGGATCGCGCCGGGCGCGCCCTCCGACACCGCTCTTCGAAGGACGTCCTCCACGTCCTTCTTGTCGTAGTCGGGGCCGGCGTCGTGGCCCGCGATCCCTCGGAAAGGGAAGGGGATCGTGAACGGGGAATCCTCGGTGACGAGCGGCTCCGGCGCGGGGCCGGGCAGGCCGTTCAGGAGGCCGAACTGGGCATAGACATCCACGCTGGAGAGCGCCACGATGGGCAGGCTCAGGACCTTGATGGCGAGCGCCGTCACCTCGGTGTCGAGGCGGGACATGGCGCGCGTGTCGATGAGGACGTCCGGCGCGAGGCGGGCCAAGGACTCGCAGACCTCGCTCGGATCCTGGCGATCCACGGCGATCGGGCGCGCCGACGCGAGCTCGCACGGGTGCTTTCCGCGGTGCAGCACGGCCACGTCGTGCCCGCGCTCCGCCGCGAGCGCCGCCGCCGCGTGGCCGATGAACCGCGTCCCGCCGAGGATGGCGATCTTCATGCGGAATCGGCGTGGCCCAATCGTGCGTGCCTGTCCAGCGATTTCGCCGAGAGGCGCGCCGTGACGCGTGGAGAGGGGCGCGGGAGAGGGGCGAGCGCTCCCCGCGGCCCAAAGACAGACTGGCACTCTCTCAGCGAGGCGCGGCAGCGGAGGAAGCGGGCTTTTCTGCGGGCGGCGGCGCTTTCTCCGCGGGCGGGGCGTCGGAGCGGACAGGCTTGTCGAGGACCTGCACGTTGAACGAGGCGCGGACGTTTCGGTGCTTCTTCGTGAAGAAGTCGGAGACGTCGCCGCGCGCGATCACCATGCCGACTCCACACAACGGGTTGATGCCGTTCGTCGGCGCGGTGCACGCGTCGTCTCCGCCGGGCGCAGGGGCCGGCATCACGTCGCGCGGCGGGCCGTCGAAGAGGCCGGGCAACCCCAACTGGCCACGATCGCGGCTGCCGGAGGGGTACGTCACGCTGCTGCGGACTTCCACCTTCACAATGGCACCCTTCGGGCCCAGCCCCGACAAACCCAGCTTCTTGCCCTTGAGCGCGGCGGCCGCGGCGCTCGCGACGGCGCTCCATCCGTTGGAGTCGCCGCCCGTGAAGTGCGACACGCTCACCGACGTCACCGCGCCGTCGCCGCCCACCATCACGACGAGCACGCCGCCCGACTCGCCGGGGAGCGACGAGGCGCGCACCGCCTCGGCCACGGAATTCGAGATCGCCGTTCCACCCGGATTTCCAAGGCCCAGCTCGCGATCGTGCACCGTGATCGGATCGCGGACGAGCGCGTCCGTCCGGGCCTTCACGTCCTCCGACACGGCGGTCTTTCGCGGTCCGATCGGGCCCGGCTGCGCGGTGGGCGAGGCGTCCGGCGCGTCCGCTCCGCTCGGCAAGGCGCCCGCGATCGTCCACGCGGCGGCGCCGAACGGGCCGCTTCCCGCCATCGGCACGACGCCGGTCGCGCCGTACTCCCCCGGGGGCGGAGAGGCCGTTCCTGCGGCCGGCGCGGCGGTCCCCGGCGCGGTCGCGCTCGCTTGCGGCGGAGGCTCCACGCTCGGCGGCGGCAACGACGGCAACGAGGGCGCCACACCGCGATCGTGCACGTCGACGCTGCCGGCCTGGGCGTGCGGCGTCTCCGGAGGCTTCGGGGGCGGCCGCGGGTCGTCGTCGCGCACGTCCAGCTCGATGTCGGCGACGCCGGCCGGCGACGGTGTTTCTTCGACAAACGAAGGCGATCGCGAGGAGAACCGGAGGCCCAGCGCGAAGACCGCCGCGTGCAACGCGACCGCGGCGACGGTGGCGAGGCTGTCACGGGCGACGGCCATGGCTCATGATCCCACGGAACGGGACTTCGGGCCCCTCTTTGCGAGACGGCGCGCGCGGAGCACGATCTCGGCGCGGGATCTGATAAAGGTGGCGGCCGCATGGTGAAGTGGCGGCTCCTCCTCACGACGCTCCCGTACGTCGCCGCGGCGCTCGCGCTCAAGGTCGGGCTGGAGCGACTCCTCGGCTTCGAAGGGGTGATCGAGTTCTCGGACATGTCGCTCGTGCTCACGGCCGGCACGTTCCTCACCGGCTTCATGCTCGCGGGCACGCTGGCCGACTACAAAGAGGCCGAGAAGCTCCCCGCGGAGCTCGCGTGCGGGCTGGAGAGCATCGAGGAGACGTTCCTGCAAGTGTCGATCGGGCGGCCCGCGGTGGACCTCTCCGCCGAACGGAACGCCGTGCTGGAGACTGGCACGCTCCTCTGGGACTGGCTCCATCGGCGCAAGTCGCAAGAGGAGATGTTCGCGGGGCTGGAGCGGCTCGGACAGAGGCTCGCGGAGCTGGAGAATCACGGCGCGGGGCCGCACGCGTCGCGCGCGCTGCGCGAGGTGCACAACCTCCGGCGCAACGCCACGCGCATCGCGGTGATCTCGCGGACAGGCTTCGTGGCCGCGGGGTACGCGCTCCTGGAGGTGCTGACGATCATCATCCTCGGGATGACGCTGCTCGGGCACTTCAAGAACTTCCTGACGGAGGTCGTGCTCGTGCCGTTCGTGGCGCTGATCTTCGTCTACATGCTCCGGTTCATCCGCGATCTGGACGATCCGTTCGACTACGCCGCGGACGGCTCGCAGGGGGCCATCGAGGTGGAGCTGTTCCCGCTGAAGGAGTACCTGGATCGGCTCCGGGCGCGCGCAGGGGCGAAGTCGTAACTGGCAGTTTGACAGGCGTCTTCGGCAGCCCGATTGGCGCCTTCAACGGAGGAAGTCGAGCGCCGTCTTCGCGAACAGGGGCGCTCGCTCGGTGAAGATGGGGCCGTGACCGCCGCCGGGGACGACCCACAGCTCCGAGCCGCGGATCGCGCGGTAGAGGTGCACCGCCGTCTCCACCGGGTAGAGCGGGTCCCGATCGCCGTAGACGATCAGCGTCTTCGCGGTGACGTGCGCGAGGTCGTCCGGCGCGAAGGCCATGTCGTCGTGGCTGTCGGCCATGTCGCGCTGCGCCTGCCACAGCGCGAGGATCTGCTGGTCGCCGTGCACGTGGATCTTGCGCATGCGGTCCCACTCCTCTTCGGGCGGCGGCTCCACGGCCACCTGGCGCATGAGCGCGCGGGCCTGCTCGGGGAACGTCATCGTCGCGCTGACGAGCACCATCGCGCTCACGCGGCCGGGGTGCGCCGTCGCGAGGTGGAGCAGCGTGTTGGCGCCCATGCTCATGCCGATCGCGCGGCAACGCCACACGTCGAGCCGGTCCAGGAGCGCGAGCACGTCCTCCGCCATGCGCGCGTGGCGGAGGTGTCCGTCGGCGTTCCTCGACCTTCCGTGGCCGCGGGCGTCGGGGATGATCAGGCTGTATTCTTGTTCGAAGGCGTCGCGGCCGGCGTGCGCGAAGTCGCCTCCGTGACCGCCCATGCCGTGGAGCAGGAGGAGCGGCTCGCCGTCGCCGCGCAGCTCGTAATGCAGGAGGGCGCCCTCCACCATGAGGTTGCCGGTGCGAATTCCTTCGGCCATCCCGGCCTCATAGCACCACTCTGCCGCTACGTAACGCAGCCTAAAAACCGCGCAGTCGGTGCGCGGCGGCGCGTCAGCCGTCCACGCGGTGGATGCGCAGGAGGCTCTCTTCGCCGGGGACGCCGACGCGCAGCGGGAAGCCGTAGTGGCCCGTCCCGCGGTGCACGTAGAGCCTGTTCTTGCCGAGCGCCCAGAGGCCGTGATCCGGGATCTGGGTGAACGCGGACACGAAGGTGTGCGGCAACCCGAGCACGAGGAGGCCGAGCTGTCCGCCGTGCGTGTGGCCGCTCAGCACGAGGTCGGCCTCGCCGTCCGGCACGTGTCGGAACGCGCCCGGATCGTGCAGCAGCACCAGGCGAAGCGCGCCGGCCGTGCGCGGGTGCCTCTCGACGACGGCGCGCGTGCGCTGCTCGCGATCGCGGAAATGGAAGTCGATCCCGAGGATCTGCACGGGGCCCGCGGGCGTGTCGACCGTGCGCTCCTCGTCGATGAGGAGCGTCGCGCCGATCGCGTCGAGCGCGCGCGCGACCGTCTCCGGCGCCTCGTGATCGTGGTTGCCGCGGCACGCGAACACCTTGCCTTCCAGGGCTTTCAGCGGCGACAGGGCGCGCGCCAGGACGTCCTCGGCGTCGTGCGACTCCATCGTGAGGAAGTCGCCGGTCAAGAGGACGAGATCCGGATCCGCGGCGACGGCGCGCTCGGCGATGCCGCGGAGGCGCTCCTCCGACATGAACGGGCCGAGGTGCGGATCGGTGATCTGCACGACGCGCAGCGGGCGATCGACGCGGCCTTCGCCGAGCTTGTGGCGCGTGAGGCTCGGCGCGGCGCGGCCGTCGAGCGCGATGTCGGTGACCTCGAAGCGGTGGCGCAAGCTCTGAAGGAGGCCGAGCAGCGCGATCGCGTACGGCACGAAGAACCCGTACGGGTGGAGGCCGACGCCTTTCGCGATCGCCCACGGCATCGCGAGGAACGTGGCCGCGGAGAAGAACGACGCCGGCAAGCTCACGAGCGCGCGGTACCAGAACGGGCGCATCCGCGGCACGGCGAGCAGCGCGAAGTGCACGTACACGAGCGCTTGCAAGACCATGTACGCGGGCAGCACGGCGGCGAAGAGCGGCGCCATCGCGTTCGAGAGGAGCGTGTGCACCGTCAGGAACACGGCCGCGAACACCGCGTAGAGCCGTCCGCGAACGATTCCCGCGGTGAGCACCACGAGGGCGGCGGCGCCGGCGGAGAGCCAGGGAAAGAGGGCCAGCATCGGGATCGAATGGATAACACGCGCCCTGGATCCGCCACGAACCCCCGCTCGCGTTTCACACTACTTCACTCTGCCACTTGACGAGACGCCTCCGGTTGTCTGTCCTTTGCGCATGCTCGACGCGTTTCTGAGGCTCGCGAGGGAACCTTCCGCGGAGAAGGAGCTGCGCGCGGAGGTGGCGAATCACGTCACCGCGGTGCGCGCCTCCGCGAAGCGCGGGGACCGATCGCTCGTGCGCCAGGCCGAGGCCGCGGTGCGCGCGGATCCGGGCGTCTTCTCGTTCGACGCGAGCGGGCACGCGACGCTGAAGGCCGCCGGGCACGCGTGGTCCGCGGGTCGATTCGAGGCCGCGTCGCTCGGCGATCTGCGCGCGCGGACGAAGGCCCGCAAGGAGCGCCTCTTCGCCGAGAAGAAGCCCGCGTCACCGCCGCGCGCGCGGCTCTTCCTGGTCGACGGACAAGGGCCCGCGACGGACATCGGCGCGATGCAGGCCTCCGCGGGCGACGCGTCGCTGTTCCAGGTCGCGTCGCAGTACAACTGCCTCGAATCGCCGGGCCCCTTCATCACGCCGGTGGAGCGGTATTTGTCGGATCCGACGCAGGGGCCGCGCGCGTCGGTGTCGGCCTTTCCGGGGACGCTGCTGCGGCACTACGCGGCGCCCGGCAAGGACGGCGAGCGCTTCGTGCAGGTGTCCGACGGGCCGCAGATCGAGCTGCTCGGCGACGTGTGTCCGGAGGCGATCGCCCGCGCGCAGAACGGGTATCTGATGGACGACTCCATCCACGACACGGCGGCATTTTTCGCGGCGATTCACGATGAATTCGACGCGATCAAGGTCGGCGTGCACGAGGGCGTGGAGGTGGTGCTCGGCTACGACTGGGACGGCGCGGTCCTCGGCGGGCAGCGGCGCACGATCGCGCAGGTGCTGACGTCGACGGTGGCCGGCGGGTCGTACGGCGGGGAGGCGCTCGGCGCGATGTTCGAGCCGATTTGCCGTGTTTTGCAGCGCGCGGCGTACCTCGGCACGTTGCTCGCGGCGGCGTCGCTCGGCAAGACGCGCGTGGTGCTCACGCTGATCGGAGGCGGCGTCTTCTCGAACCCGGTGGCGGTGATCTGGGAGGCGATCCAGGTCGCGCTCGCGGAGGTGGAGCCGCTCCTCGCCGAGGATCTCGACGTGATCGTGAACGGGCGCGATCTGATTTCGCGCTTCCCGAAGGCCACGTTGATGGCGGCGGTGCGCGCGCGAAACGGCGCGGCGATGATGTTCGACCGCGCCGGCAACGTGACCTTCGAGCGGTAACGAATCCGACGCACGAAACGCAGGGGCGATGGTGATAGCCTCGCGCGCCATGCGATCCGTGCTCTTCTTTGCGGCCCCGCTCGTCCTCCTCGCCGCGGCGTGCGGCGGCTCCGATACGTCCAGCTCCGGCGGCTCCGGCGGCTCCACCACCACGACGAGCACCACGACCACGTCGTCCGTGGACCCGGAGGAATTCATGATCGCCCCCAAATCGTGCGCGTACACGTGCCCGGACGAGGAGGGCTGTCCGGAGAAGACGACGCCGTACGCGTGCCCATCGATGGGCAAATGGGCCGAGATCCCGCACGAGGAGGGCTGTCCGGCCGACTACGATGGTGAGAGTCTCCCCACGCCGGTCGCGGGCAAATGCACGGTGACGGATCCGAAGGACGCGGCGGTTCGTCACCCTGGCAAGGACGCTGCGGACCCGGCGAAATACGTGCTTCCGGACGGCCGCACGAGCCAGCCCGCGGGCGCGACATGGGCCTTCGACGAGCCGGACGTGACGGGCGGCACCACGAGCGCGATCGTGGCTGTTCCGGGGACTCCGTATGTCTTGACGGTGGACACGGGGCCGGACGATCACGCGGTGCGCGCCGTCGACATCACGCAGATCGCGGGCGGCGCGAGCCCCGTCAAGAGCGTCGTCAAGTTCAGCCCTCCGAACTGGCTGAACAGCGCGATCGCCTATGTTCCGCCGGGGCGCGTGTACGTGGCGACGGCGACGGGCAAGGTGCAGGCGCTCACGTTCGATCCGGGGACTGGCACGTTGACGCAGGACGACGCGGGATCGCTCACGCTCCCGATGGATCCGGCGAAGCTCTGGTACGCGTCGGGCGTGGCCGCGAGCCCCGATGGAAAGCGGCTGATCGTGAGCGCGGTGAACGAGAAGGACGTCCTCGTGTTCGACATCGATCCTGTCTCGCCGACGTACCAGCAGATGATCGGGAAGGTGGGGATCGGCGCGCAGGAGACGTATGGAGTGTACATCGATCCCGCGGATTCCAAGGGGACGCGCGCGTACGTGCCTGTCTGGGGGAGCCGCAAGATGGTGGAGATCGGCATCGACGATCCGACGGCGCCCGTGGTGAAGAGGACGTTCACGACCGATCAGAACCCGCAGGGGGTCGCCTTCCTCGACGCGAAGTGGATGGCGGTGGCCAACGATTTCGGAGAGACCTTGTCGGTGATTGACCGGGTGACGGGGGACGTGACGAAGGTGCCGATCGATTTCGCCCCGGATCTGCGCGGGCTCGACGTCTCCAGCATCGCGTTCGACGGGCAGAATTCGCGGCTGTATGCGCTGCTCGCGGGGATCAACGCGGTGGCGGCGTACGACGTCGATCTCACGAAGAGCCCGCCGACGTTCACGCTCGTGGGGCGCCTCGGGACAGGGTGGTGGCCGAGCGGGCTCGCCTTCGGGGCCGACGGCTCGTTGCTCATCGCGAATCTGCGCGGCCGTCCGATTGGCATCTTCGACTCTCCGGACAAGTTCGGAGGCCCCGATAACCCGAGCGGGCATCATCGCATGCGCGGCAGCGTGCAGCGGATCGCAGCGCCGAGCGACGCGGATTTCACGGGCGGCACGAAGGACGTGGAGGCACAGGTGGCCGTCGCGGATCTGCCGGGGTATCCCGAGGTGTCCTGTCCGGACGGGACGATGGACTTCCCTGTTCCGCCGACGAACACGATGGGGCCGAGCAAGCTCATCGAGCGGATCATCTTCATCGTGCGGGAGAACAAGACGTTCGACGCGGTGCTCGGCGATCTCGCGGGCGTGGAGGGCGACCCGGCGTACACGCTGAAAGAGACGACCGCGGACATGGATAAGGTGTGGCCGAATTTCCGGGATCTGGCCCGCACGTTCACGGTGGGTGACAACTTCTACAATCTGGCCGTGCAGTCGACGCAGGGACACCAGTGGACGACGTACGGGCGGACGACGGATTTCTGCGAGCGTACGTGGAGCGCCGACGCGCGTCCGGTGCCGCTGTGCGGCGTGGGCGAGGTGGGGCGACCGGAGCAAGGGTCGGTGTTCGACTGGGTGCAGAACGCCGGTGTCAAGTACGATGTCCTGGGGGAGATCGTGGGCAGTCCGTCGAGCTTCCCGGCCGATTATTCGCCGGTGGACGGGAAGTATCCCGGTGGGCCGTTCCAGAACATCACGTATCCCGACGTGGAGAAGGCCTGTCATCTGGCGGGCCGGCTGCGGGTCGCGTGCGATCTGCACTCCTTCGTGTACATGACGCTGCCGAACGATCACACGGTGGGCGTCGACCCGACGAACCCGACGCCGGAGACGATGTGCGCGGTGAACGACGAGGCGACCGGCATGGTGATCGACGCGCTGTCGCACAGCCCCGACTGGCCGAAGACGCTGGTCGTGATCACCGAGGACGATCCGCAGCAGGGCGGGGACCACGTGGATTATCACCGGACGCCGCTCGTGCTGGTGTCGCCTTGGGTGAAGCGGGGGTACGTGTCGAAGACGCACATCGACGTGGCTTCGCTGCACAAGCTGTTCGCGCACATCCTGGGGCTGCCGTATCCGAGCGTGCCAGTCGCGAAGGCCGGGCTGCCGCTCGATATGTTCACTTCGACTCCGGACTATACGCCTTACACGTATGCGCCGCACAAGTGGCCGATCGCTTGCGGGGCGGCGGCTTCGAAGGCGGAGGCGCGGCTCACGAAGAGCTGGGATTTCAGTATTCCGGACGCGCAGGACGGGCTCGGAGATCAGGTGATGCGGTGGATGCGAAACAAGCAGTATCAGGAGCTGCCGGCGGGGGTAGCGGCGCAGATCGAGGCGCGCGAGGCGAGGCGGGCCGCCGGGCTGCCGGAGATGCTGGAAGACGATGACGATTGAGGGATTGCCGGAAATGTCGGATTTCGAGCGGACCGATTGGGGTAGGATGGGGTCATCGTGACGGAACGAACCTGGATGTCACCTGTGGATGGGGCGTGGCTGCGGATGGACTCCGCCACGAATCCCATGGTCATCAATGCGGTGCTCTTTCTGGAGGGGGCGGTGCCGCACGCCGAGGTGGATCGGCTGCTGCGGGATCGGCTGCTGATTCATCCGCGGTTTCGGCGGCGCGTCGCGGACTCGGCTCTGCCGGGGATTCCGCCGGTGTGGGAGGAGGATCCGAATTTCGATCTGGCCAATCACGTGCACAGGAGCGGGCTGCCGGCGCCCGGGGACGAGGGGGCGCTCGCGGAGATGGTCGGCGATATCATGAGCTCGCCGCTGCCGCGGGATCGGCCGCTCTGGCAGGTGCACCACATCGAGGGGCTCGCGGGCGGTTCGGTGTTGGTGGCGCGGATTCATCACGCGGTGGGGGACGGGGTCGCGCTCGTGAAGCTCCTTATCGGGTTCACGGACGAGGGGCCGAAGCCGCCGCCGCCGAAGGTGGGGCTGCCGCCCGAAAAGGGGGCGACGAACGTGATGGCGCTCGCGTCGATGGCGGGGGCAAAGGCGTATTCGCTCGGGAAGATGCTGGCGCTGTCGGCGGATCCGGTGGGACCGCTCAAGGGCACGCTCGGGATCCAGAAGAAGGTCGCGTGGTCCAAGGCGTACGACGTGGCCGTGATCAAGCGGGCGGCGCATGCGCGTGGGGCCAAGTTGAACGATCTGGTGGTGGCGACGGTGGGCGGGGCGCTGCGGTCGTATCTGGATCAGATGGGCAGTCAGCAGGATACGTTGCGCGCGCTGGTGCCGGTGTACGTGCCGAGCCACGCGCGGGGGGCCGAGATGGGGAATCACTTCGGGCTGGTGTTTCTGCAGATGCCGGTCGGGGGCGGAGATATCGAGTCGCGGATCCACGAGTCGAAGCGGCTGATGGATGATCTGAAGCGCGCGCCGGATGCTCTGGTGGCGATGACCGTGCTCGGGGCGATGGGGCTCGCGAGCGAGGGGATCGAGAGGATCGGAATCAAGATCTTCACGAAGAAGGCGTCGATGCTGCTGACGAACGTGCCGGGGCCGACGGAGGCGCTGCACATCCTCGGAAGGCGGCTGTCGAGCGTGCTTGTGTGGGCGCCTGTTTCGGGGGATGTGGCGCTCGGAGTGTCGATGTTGAGCTACGCCGGGACGATGCGGATGAACGTGTCCGCGGACGCGCGCGTGGTGCGGGATCCGGGGCTGATCGTGAAGGCGTTCGAGGAGACGTTCGAGAAGGCGCTCGCGGGGGCGTGAGGGGATCGCGTCGATCGGACACGAAGGGGGTGCGTTGAGGGGCGACGAGCCCCTCTTCACCCTCTGATTCGCCCCGATCGGGACAACTCCGAGGCAAGACGCGGAGCCTGCTCTTCCTCGGCGGGACGCAAGGGCGCTTGTCCGCGCGGAGATCGCGAATCGACGCGGCGGGATTCTGCCTGCCTGTTTTCTCGCCAGTCGAACGTCGATATCCTGTCTTCATGAAGCTCAATCCCACCCTCTCTCTGTCCGCATTCGGGCTCCTCTTCGCTTTGATCGTCCCTGTCTTCGCCGGCTGCGGCGGGGGCAGCGGGTCCGAGGGGGGTAGCGCCGGGAGCGCCGGCGGAGGGGCCGGCGGGGGAACCACCGGCGGGACCGGCGGCTCGACGGGCGGCACCGGCGGCACCGGCGGAGCGAGCACGTGCGCGGATGTCTGTCCCGCTGTCTTGGCGGCCGCTTGCTCGGCCGGACCGCCCGACGAGGCCAGCTGCGAGGCCGGCTGTGCCTCCGTGATGCAGGCGTGCGGTGCCGAGTTCGGCGCGCTCCTCGCCTGCGGCGGCGACAATCCGACGTTCGTGTGCGACGCGGACGGGAACCCCTATCCGCAAGGCTGCGATGCCGAGAACACCGCGCTCGTCCAGTGCATGAGCGGCGTCCCGGCGGTGTGCGTCTCCATCTGTCCGAGCGTCACGGCCGCCGCCTGCATGGCCGGGCCCCCCAACGAGGCTGCCTGCGAGAGCGGGTGCGCGCAGGGCAAGACGAAGTGTCCGACGGAGTTCGCCGCCCTCGAAGCGTGCGTCCCCGCGAGCCCGACAGCCGCGTGCGACGCCGCGAGCGGCAGCCCCTACGTCGAAGGCTGTCAGTCGGAGACTCTCGCCCTCCTCGCCTGTCTCTCGATGTGACGCCGCGAAGAGAGCCCTCTTGCTTCAGCCGGTCGTCGCGTGGGCGAGGAGCGCGGTGAGCACCAGCCAGAAGAGCTCGGTCGTCATCGTCGGTTCCTGCCACGATGTTCTTACCGGCGCGTTGCTGTCAATCGTCTCGTGCGCAGGCAGGGCCGGCCGCGTATTCCTCGGGAGGGCGACTCAGCCGCTCCATTCGATCCGAACGTGTTATAACGCGGACGAATGCGTGACCTCAATCGCTCCGGCCGGCGCTCTCTCATGATCGCCTTCGTCTTCGGCTCTCTCGCGCTCCCCCTCGTCTGGGGCGCGTGCAACGAGGGGCCTCCCGCGGCGACGCCCGCTGTTTCGCTGGACGAGCGAGCGGGCGGCTCCACCTCCGGCGAGCCAGCCGGAGACGACAGCTCCCCTCCGGCGCCCCGGCCGAAGCCCGAACCGCCGGAGACTGGCCTGGATCGCGGCACGATGAAGGCGATCCGCGCCGAGCTCGCGAAGCTGCCACCCACGAAGACTGGTACGCTCTCCTTCGCTGAATGCAGCGCCATCTTCAGCCCTCCCCAAAACGCGGTGACCCTCGCTCTGAAGGCCGCGAGCGCTTGCAAGAGCGACTCGGATTGCGTGCTGGCGTCGGACGGCACGTGCGTGACCGGCGGGTGCGGCGCGTCGGTGGCGAAGGACCAGAAAGCCGCGTTCGACAAGGCCATCAAGGAGATCGCCGACACCGCCTGTCCAGCATGGAAAGCCGGCGACTGCGACTCGACCTATCCGCGGGCGATCCCTTCGTGCGCGGTCCCGAGCGCCCATTGCGAACAAGGGCGGTGTAGCCCCTGACTCCCACCCTTCACGCAGACGCCTGCGTCCGGTGCACCGGCCCAGCTCCTCCGGTGCACCTCACGCCGCACAGCCTCTTCAGCTCAGGATGAACTTTCGCACCTGCGCCTCGATGACGCTGGCCGGGACCACGAAGGGCTTGTCGGTGATCTCGAAGGAGATGACCTGTCCGCTCACTCGATAATTGCCCTTCACCTTGCCTGCGGGGGTGTTCGCGATGAGGTTGCCCGTCGCCGTGTCGCCGGTGAAGGTGCCGCCCTGACTCTGGATTCCAGACTTCGCCTTCGCGACGATCTCGTCGGCCGTGCCCTGGAACGTGACCTGGAATGTGTGGTTCGCCATGATGTCTCCGCGCGTCCGGAAAGGACGCCTCTCCACGGACGGGACTCTACACCATTTTCGAAGAGGCACGACCCACCGCGTCACTCCTCCCGCCTCGCGCCGCTTCGTGACGCTGGCGGCGCCTACGTGATCGCGGCGCGCGCGACGCGATTTTCGTGATCTCGACACAACACACCGCCCCATCGCGCGACGGTCCTGGTAGTCTGTTCGCATGACGATGGAGCGCATCCAGACAACGACGCCGGCCGACTCCCCGGTTGCACCGCCGGGCGCCGGCACCGAGGGGGCGCCGCGACTCACCACCTGGGCCGGACAGTCCACCTCCGGCGCCGCCCGCTTCGTCCGCATGACGCTGGGGCCGCTGCTCCTGATGGTGATCACGCCGCCCGCCGCCATCGTGTTCTGGATCGTGTGCACGCATCTCGACGGCTCGCTCCTGCGGCTCTTCTCGGCCCAGGGGCTGCACACGGCCGTGGAGCGCTTTCCCGCGCCCACGTGGACCGCCGCCGCCCTCCTCGCGACGTTCCTCCTCGTCGAGCTGGTGCTGCTCCTGGTGCTGCCCGGCCGCGTCTACGAAGGACCGCTGTCTCCGACCGGCGCGCGGCCTCGGTACAAGCTCAACGGCGTCGCGGCCTTCTTCGTGACACTGGCCCTCTTCCTCGGGGCCTCGTACGGCGCTCACCTCTTCGACGCGGGCATCGTGTGGGACCACTTCGGAGCCGTCCTCTCCACGATCATCGCCTTCGCGTTCGTGTTCTGTCTGGGGCTCTATTTCAAGGGGATCCACGCGCCCTCCACCGGCGACGCCAGCCGCACGGGCAACTTCGTCTTCGACTATTACTGGGGCACGGAGCTGCACCCGAGCGTCCTCGGCGTGAACCTGAAGCAGCTCATCAACTGCCGCTTCGGGATGATGGGCTGGGCCGTGATCATCGTCTCCTTCGCGGCGAAACAAGCCTCCTTGAACCACGGGCACCCCACGAACGCGATGCTCGTCTGCGTGGGGCTGCAGCTCGTGTACATCCTCAAATTCTTCTACTGGGAGAGCGGTTATTTCACCTCCCTCGACATCATGCACGATCGCTTCGGCTACTACATCTGCTGGGGCGTCATGTGCTGGATCGCGGCTGTCTACACGCTGTCCGCGCAGTACCTCGTCCTCCGGCCGATCGAGATCTCGACGCCGTACGCGATCTTCTGCGTGGCGCTCGGCCTCGCCGCGATCTGGGCCAACTACGAGGCGGACGCGCAGCGGCAGCGCACCCGCGCGACGAACGGCGCCGCGCCGGTGTGGGGGAAGGCGCCGGTCGTGATCCGCGCGAAATACCGCACCGCCGACGGCGCGGAGCACGAGAGTCTGCTGCTCGCGTCCGGCTACTGGGGAGTGGCGCGGCACTTTCATTACGTGCCGGAGATCCTCCTCGCCCTCGCGTGGGCCCTCCCCGCCGGCGCGAGCGGGTTCGTGCCTTATTTCTACGTGACGTTCCTCACCATCCTGCTGCTCGATCGCTCCGTGCGCGACGACAAGCGGTGCCGCACCAAGTACGGCGCCGATTGGGACGCTTATTGCGCGAAGGTGCCTTACAAAGTGATCCCCGGCGTGTTCTGATGAGCGCTCTCCACCTCCCGAAGCTGTCCCTCTTCGCGGAGAAAGGTCAAGGAACGCACGCTCGCGTACCTCGGAGAGGGCCGCTTCCGCCTCGCCCTCAACAACAAGCAGAACCCGGACGCGCTGCCCGTGCAGGCCGCGGGGAAGGCGAAGGCCCCGCGCGTCGACGGCGTCGCGATGACGGCGCTGCGTGACGGCCGCGTCGCCGTGAGGTGGTGTACTGGGCCGTCGAGAGAGTGTTCGGACACTCGGTCATCTACTCCAGCCGCTGACAGCTCCGATCAGCCGTACACCCCCTGCAAATCGTACCCTGCGACGCCGTTGATGTTGTCGGTCGTGAGCACGGTGAACGCGTTGTTCACGGTGGCGCTGTTGGGGTTGTTGTCGACCTTGTTCTTGTAGAAATTGGCCCCCAAATTCACGCCGACGAGGAACGACCTCGTCCTCGTCGAGTCGAACGCGAACACCGGACCACCGGAGTCGCCGGGGGCGCTCGTGAAGGTGTTCGTCGACGGGAAGATGAAGACGTCCTCGTAGCCCTCCTTCGTCTTGTCGATCCACTCGCACCCGGAGAGCGCCTGGTTCCGGGGCGCCGCGATGCTGATTCCACGCTTCTTGAACCCGTCGCTGGCCATCGAGCCCGAGCTCGTCTTGCCGTTCCCGATCTGGAGGAGGTGATAGCCCTTGAAGCCGTTCGCGCCGGTGAGGACATTCTTCGCCGTGTCCCTGGACAGGAAGTCCCAGAGCTGGCGGTTGCTCCGATCCGTCCAGAGGCTGCCGCTCCGGCCCTTGGAGGACACGAATTCATTGCGCAGCCCCTTCGAGAGCGCCTGACTCACGCCCTGCGCCAGCGTCTGGGACGTGACCTCCAGGATGCAGACATCGTAGTTGAAGTCGGCCGCCTTGCCGTCCGGAAAGACGACGTCCGAGATCGCGTGGGTGTTGGCCACGGCCTCGACCTTCACGCTGATCTGGCTCTTGAAGTAGTCGACGAGATCGTCACCTTCGTTCCCGGTGCCTTTTCCGGCGATATGCAGGTTGTGCTTGGCCGTCACGACGTACGTCTTGTGGCTCGTCTCGTCGAGCTTGAAGACCACGCCGGAGCCGGTGAACAACCCGCCCCGCACGCCCCCCGTGAGCTTGACGGAGAGGGCCTCGCACAGAGCGTAATGGTCCGCGTCGATCTCGCCGATGAACGTGGTTGTCTTGGTGTTCTCCGTGTCGTCCGTCAGGATCATCGTCCGGAGACTACAGTCGTCTCGGGAGGAATCCCAGGCTCCCGCCAGCGCCGCGAGTGTGTCACCCTTCTGTCAGTCATTCATGCGCAAGAAGGCCCGCCTCTTCGCCCTCGCCGAGCACCTGCGCGCGCGCCGCACCGGGGTCACCGCGGAGGCCCTCGCGCAGCGGTTCGGCGTCACCGTGCGCACCATCTACCGCGACCTCGACGAGCTCCGCGAGGCGGCGCTCCCGCTTCACGCCGACCGCGGGCCCGGCGGCGGATACGCCCTCGATCGCAGCTACACGCTGCCTCCCGTGAACTTCACCGCGCGGGAGGCGGCGCTGCTCGTCGTCGTCGGGCGCTGGGCCACTGAGATGCGCCTCGTGCCGTTCACCGACACGATGGAGAGCGCCCTCGACAAGGTGCGCGGCGCCCTCTCCACGCAGGCGCAACGCGAGCTCGCGCGCCACGTCGAGAACCTACTGTTCGTGGGCATCCCCGCGCTCGCGCCGCCTCCGGAGGTGCGCGCGATCGTCGAGCGCGCGTGGTTCGAGGACCGGCCGATGCGCGTCGCGTACCGCCACGGCGACGGCACCGCGAGCTCGCGCGTCGTGCGCATCACGCGGCTCCTCGCGGAGCGGACGATGACGATCCTGGAGTGCGAGGAGCTCGGCGCGGACGCTCGAGCGACGCGCCGCCTTCGCCTCGATCGCATCGAGAAGGCGGCGCTGGAGGACGTCACGGCGGCGGCGGAGGCGGCGGTCCACCCATCGGCCCACCCATCGGTCCACCCCACGGGCCCGGCCGGCCGCGGCGCTTCTGCAGCTCGTCGAAGCGCTTCTGCTGCTCGTCGGTGAGGATCGCGCGCACCTTCGCGTCCGTGCGCTTGCGCAGCTCCTCCATGCCGGGGTCGCACGCGGCCATCGCCTTGTCGCGCTCCGCGTCGGCCTCGGCCATCACCGCGCGCATCTTGTCGACCTGATCCGCGCTCAGATCCAGGTGCCTCCGCAGCGCCTCGATGCGGAAGTTCGCGCGCGCCTCCCCGGGCGGGCCTTCCATCATGTGCCGCATGTCGCGCAGCGCCGACGCGCGTCCGATGGCGCCGCCCGTCGCGCCGCCCAGCACGAACATCGCCGCGAGCATCAGGATCGCCTTGCGCCGCGCGCTTCCATTCGCCGGCGATGATGCCTCCGCGGAGGGCCGCGGCGCCTCGCTCGTCACGCCTTCTTCCGTCACCAGACCACCTCCACCGCGTCCACCGCCGTGGCCACCGTCGCGTCCGCGTCGCTCTGCGTCGACACGAAGAACACCACGCCCGCCGCCGCCGCCACGAACGCGAGCCCGAGCGCGAACGGCCCGGTGCGCGTCACGCCGTCCGTCCACGAGCCCGCGCGAGGCTTCGTTTTTCGAGATTTTTGGGATGCGTCGATCGGGATCACGGGCGCCGCGCCTCGCGCCGGTCGCGCCGCTTCGGACCGCACGCGCTCCATCACGGCGTCGGCGATCGCAGGCGAGGCGTCGATCGACTCGGTCGCGCGCGCGATCTCCGCGAGCGGCTCGTCGCTCACGTCACCCTTCACCGCGCGGAAGATCGCGTCGGTGAAGCCGTCGTCCGGCTCGATGGCGTCCGTCGCGGCGCGGAGCCGTTCGAGCTCTCGTTCCAGATCCACGCCGCTCATGATCCTCGAGCCTCCTCGCGTCCTTGCTTCGTCCGCAGCGCGGTGCGCGCCCGGACCAGCCGTTGTTCGATCGCGCCCTCGGAGCAGCCGAGCGCCTCCGCCGCGGCCTTCGCCGAGAGCCCTTCGATCGACGTCAGCACGAGCGCCGCGCGATCCTGCGGCGCGAGCCCGTCCAGCATCGCGTCGAGCTCGCGCAGCGCCACGCGCGCCTCCGCGGCCACGAGCCCGTCGAACCGCGGCTCGTGCGTGCCCTCGTCGCGCTGCTCTTTTCGCCTGCGCAGCGCGTCGATCCCGGCGTTGGTGACGATGCGGTAGAGCCAGGTCTCCACCTTGGAGCGACCGTCCCACCGCCCTTCACGGAGCGCGCGGTACGCGTCGACATACGCTTCCTGGAGGGCGTCTTCGCCCTCGGCGAGGCTGCCCGTGAGCCTCGCCGCGAGCCGGTACAGTGGAGCCCGCGTCCGGTCGACGATGCCGCGGAAGGCCGCGTCGTCACCGTTCGCGACGCGCGCCGCGAGGAACCTGAGGTCGGCGCTCTCCACGGCCCGATATTACTCGGCCTCGTCGTCCGCGGGGCCGTGATGACCCTTGCCCATGTGGGGCGGACCCATCGGCGCCTCTTCGAGGTTCTTCGCGAGCGCGGCCCGCTGCGTCTCGTTCAGCACCGGCACGACCGCCGCGAGCACCTTGATCTGGTGGCCGAACATGGCGCCTGGCCCCATCATCGGCGCGTCCGCGGGCGGCGTCGCGAAGGCCGTCGCGTCGAATTTATCGTTCGCGAACGTGGCGAGCTTCTCCTTCATCGCGGTCTTCATCGCGTCGTGCTTCGCCTTCATCGCGTCGCGATCCGCGTCGCTCGGCCGGTTCGCCTCCATGGCCGTGCGGATCGTCTCCTTCTGCGCGTCCGTCAGATCGATCCCCTGGAGCAGGTGTCCGAGCGGCCCGCGCATCTCGCCCTTCGAACCGCGATCGCCCTTCTTTTCAGGCCGATCCGCGTCACCGTCCGGCCCGTGGGGCCCGCGTCCTTCGCGGTCGCCCATCTTCTCCATGCGCGCGCTGATCTTCTCGACCAGCTCCTTGCGTTGCTCCGCGGTGAGCGTGTCGTGCAGCACGCCGATCGCCTTCGCGACCTTGGCCTGATCGAACGGCGGCTTCGGCATCTGCGCGAGCAGCGCGGCCTCGTCGATCTTGCCGGAGCGCACGGCGTCCGCGATCGCCTTGCGGTGCGCAGCGAAATCCGGCTTCGCGTCGTCGCTCGGCTTGAGCGCGTCGAGCTCCGCCTGGATCGTGGTCTTCTGCGCGTCCGTGAGCGTCAGCTCGTGCAGCGCGGCGCCGAGCAGCATGCCGGGCCCGCCGTGCGGCCGATGCCCGCGCTCGCCCATCGGCCCCCTGTCGCCCATCGGCCCGCGTTGCGGCGCGTTCTGAAGCTCCGCGGCCGCTTCCCCGGTCGCCTCGTCCGAGGAAGCCTGGGTGTTGTTGCAACCCGCGAAACCGGCCAGAGCGCCGACGAGCGGCAGAATCCCGAGCACCTTCGACCAACGCGACTTCAACATGGCAATCTCTCTTCCTTCAAGTTGCCCGCAATGCAGGCGGTTCGCTGTTGGCGCTGTTTGTTTCGCGCCTCGTTCTGTGCATGTGACGAAGCGAAGAGGACCCTCCCTACGAACTTTCTTTTTTTCTTTGGCCCGCGTGGATCCCCGCAGAATCCGCGCCCTTTCCCACGCGCCACGATGGCAACCATCGCATTGTCGCCCCCGCAGACAGGCCGCGCGAAGACGGAGGACCCGAGTGAGGACAGAGCTCCTCACTCCTTGTCTCACTCCGCTACAACGTCAGCTCTTGATTTCGCGCAGCGCGATGATCGGATGCTTCGCTTCGACGGATTTGCGGAGGTCCACGTCGGTGATCAGCACCCAGTCGTTGTGCTCTTCGGGGTCGGTGAGGATCTGCTGCACGCGCCACAGCTCGCCGTCCGTCGTCTTCTCGACGATCGTCTTCTTCGGGTCGCGCGCGGTCGGGTCCGTGCGGATCGAGCCGTGCTCCGCGAAGTAAGGCGCCATCGCCTTCTCGATGCGGTCCGCCGTCCACGCGTCGGCCGGATCGCCCGAGGCGATCTGCGCGGCCGTCTCCCACTCCCGCGACGCCAGCGCGCGCAGGAGGCGGAACATCTCGTTGCGCAGCAGCACCACGAAGGCCTTCTCGTCGGAGAGGATGTTCGCGCGCATCGCGGACGGATCCACCTTCGGCGCGACCGTCTTCTCCCACTCCGGATCGCGCATCCGCTCCCACTCGTCGACGAGGCTGGAGTCGACGTTGCGCACGAGCACGCCGAAGTAAGCGATCATCTCGACCACCTCCTCCGTCTTCGCGCGATCGGGCACCGTCTGCGTGAGCGTCTTGTAAACGTCGCTCAAATACCGCAGCAAGAGGCCCTCGGAGCGCTCGATGGCGTACTCGCGGACGTACTCGGGGAACGCGAGGAACGACTCGTACATCTCGCGCGCGACCGACTTGGGGCGGATGTTCTCGGCCTTCATCCACGGGCGCGGCGCCGCGAACTGGTTGAACGTGCCGTAGATGAAATCGCGGTGAGGCTTCGGGTACTCGAGCTTCTCCAGCTCGGCCATCCGCTCCTCGTACTCCACGCCCTGCGCCTTCAGCTCCATGAGCTTGTCACGCTTGATCGCGTCGAGCTGCTTCATCAGGATGATCTCCGGATCTTCCAGAATGGCCTCCACCAGAGAGAGGAGCTGGAGCGGATACTGGGGATCTTCGACGTCGAGCTGCTGGATCGTGTCGAGCAGGTAGAGCGCCAGCGTGTGGTGGATCGAGAAGTTCTCTTGAAGATCTGTGTGCACGCGCACGCCGGAGCCCTTCGCGCGGCCCGTCTCCCAGTCGAGCTCCCGCTCGCGGAAAGGCACGAACTCGATCACCTTGCCTTCGTAGAGGGACCGGAACAGGGCCAGTGCGTGCTTCTGCTGGATCCGCCGCTCCGCCGGCCGTAAATGGCACTCTCGGAGCAGCTTCTTCATCGCGGGACACCCGTTCTCGGGCCGCGACAGCACGTTGAGCAACATCCCGTGCGACACGGAGAACCGGGACACGAGCGGCTCCGGCAGCGACGTCTTGAGTCGCTCGAAGGTGGCCTGATCCCAGTGCACGTAGCCTTTCTCGGGCGGCTTCTTGCGGACGATGCGCTTCAGCTTCACCGGGTCGCCCCCGGCCTTCGCCTCCAGCCGCTTGTTCTCGATCACGTGCTCCGGCGCGAGCGCCACCACGGTCCCGCGATCGTCGAAGCCTTTTCGCCCCGCGCGCCCGCTGATCTGCTGGAAATCGCGCACGGAGAGGACCGCCGTCTTCTCCCCGTCGAACTTGCACAGCTTGGTGAACAGCACCGTTCGAATCGGGATGTTGACCCCGACGCCGAGCGTGTCCGTCCCGCTGACCACCTTGAGGAGGCCTTTCTGAGCGAGCTTCTCACACAAGAGTCGATACTTGGGGAGGAGGCCCGCGTGGTGCAGGCCAATCCCGTGGCGCAGGAACCGCTGCACCTCTTTGCCATACGGGGAGTCGAACGTGGCGCCGACCAGCGCCTCGGTGATCTTGCGCTTCTCCTCTTTCGAGCAGTAATCGGTGCTCATGAGGTTCTGCGCCTCCTCCGCGGCGCTGCGCTGCGTGAAGTTGACCACGTAGACGGGCGCGCGGTCCCTCTTCGCGAGATCCGCGACGGCCTCGAAGATGGGGATCTCCTTGTATTCGAAGTCGAGCGGCACGGGGCGGTGGGTCGATTTGACGACGGCGGTCGGCTTTCCGGTGCGCTCGGTGAGGATCTTCTCGAACTGCTCGGTGGGGCCGAACGTCGCGCTCATCAGGATGAACGTGGCATTCGACAGCGTGAGGAGCGGCACCTG
Source organism: Polyangiaceae bacterium (assembly GCA_046351455.1). GTDB lineage: Bacteria > Myxococcota_A > Polyangia > Polyangiales > Polyangiaceae > JADJRH01. The sequence goes on along the minus strand of JAXLYM010000031.1, from coordinate 80,163 downwards.
CCACGCGACGCCGCGATCGCGGTCGGAGTAGTAATGGAACTCGTCCATCACCACGTAGTCGAAGGGGGTATTCTCGCCCTCGCGAAGGGCCCAGTTGGACAGGATCTCGGCCGTGCAGCAGAGGATCGGCGCGTCGCGGTTGACGGCGGCGTCTCCCGTCATGAGGCCCACCCACTCGGGGCCGAACTTGGCGCAGAGATCGAAGAACTTCTCGTTGACGAGGGCCTTGATCGGGCTCGTGTAGACTGCCCGCTTGTCGTCGGCCATCGCGAAGAAGTGCACGCCCTCCGCGACGAGGGATTTGCCGGAGCCGGTCGGCGTGTTGAGGATGATGTTCTTGCCGGCCGCGATCTCGAGCAGCGCCTCTTCCTGCGCTGGATAGAGCTCGATCCCGCGCGCGCTCACGCCGTCGAGGAACGCCGACAGCACCTCGTCCGAAGAGGCCCCCCGCGGCGGCAGCGCCTGGGACCAGAGCAGGGGTTTCTCTTCACTCATATCGTGTTTCCGTTGAACGGCCCCAAACTTCGTGAAAGACATCCACCACGTCAGGCCCGAAGCTCCCATCCATCGGAAGACCTCGTTAGCGGATCGCGTGGGGTGGGGACCCCGCGAGCTTTGCTTGCGGGGCGGGGCGGCGCGTGCCGCCCCGAGATGGGTAAGAGAGGGCTAGTTGGTTGGGGTCGAAGACGCCAACCAACTAGCCCGGGGGCCACGCCATCGGGCGGCCGCCGAGCACGTGCATGTGCACATGGAACACGGCCTGACCGGAATTCGCGCCGGTGTTGAACACCGTGCGGAACCCGCTCGCCTCGATGCCCTCTTTCGCGGCCACCTTCTTCGCCGCGAGGAGCATCTTGCCGAGGAGCGCCTCGTCCCCGTCCGTCGTGTCGGCGAGGGAGGCGATGTGCCGTTTCGGGATCACGAGGACGTGCGTCGGCGCGACCGGGTTGATGTCGTGGAAAGCGACGAGATCGTCGTCCTCGAGGGCGATCTTCGCCGGGATCTCCTTGTTCGCGATCTTGCAGAACAGACAGGCCATGAGCCGCTTCGTAGTACGAACCCGGCGGGGCCGCGAGAGGGGAAAGGCCGGAGCCCCCCGTAATCTCGGTGAGCTTTCGTCTCAGGCGCGCGCGTTTGCGAGCTTCGGCAAGCTCCTGGCGATCCGCGCGGCGCCCACCGACGCGGCCATCACCGCGAAGATCACGAGCGCGATCGAGAGCGCCACGTTGTAGAGCGACTCGGCCGCTCCGATGAGGGGAATCCACCGCGTCTGCGGTCCGTCCGGCACGTCCCCCATCGCGGAGAAGCTGGCGATGAGGCCAGTCACGAACCCGAGCGCCCCCGAGAACAGCGTGAGGAGACCGAGCGTGATCTGAAGAGGCACGAACCGAGACTCCGGCTTGATCGCGTACCGGATCGCGACGGCGATGAGAACAAGGCCGAACGCGGCCGTCGGGTACATTCCAAAACCGCCTGTGTGAAACATTTCGCGCATGGTGGACCTCCGCTGATTCGGAGATCCGACAGGCACTTTCCGCAGGCGTTCCCGACTTTATTCACTCCTCCGCACGAATGTCGCGCGCGAGGGGAGAGAGCCTCTGGAGGGCCACCGCGATGCGGTCGCGATCGGCGGGCCGCGGCGTGAGCAGCTCGGGCGTCTGCTCGCCGCGCGCGCGTCCGACGCAGTACCGGAGCAGCGCCATCTCCAGCGATCGCAGCACCAGCGTGCGCCGGAGGCCGAGCGACGCCACCTCGTAGACGACGGTCGCGCCGCCGTCCTCGTCCTCGTCGATCGACGCGACGCGGCCGGCGCCTTCCTTCCCCGCGGACGTCACGAGCGACGCCACCACGCCGCGGAGCTGGCCCGCGCGGCGACGCGTGCGCGCCATCTCGGCGGAGCGGTACATCTCGAAGAAGCGGTTCCGCGAGTACGTCGCGGGCGACAGCGTGAGCGCCACGAGGAGCGCGTCCGCGTCGAGGTGCTCGTGCGCGCCGCCCGACGAGACGGACGCGGACGGAGCGCGCGAGCTCAGAGGCGAGCGGCCCGCGCTCATGCACGCGCCTCGGACACCATGCCGCCGCGCTTCAAGAGCTCGGCCTGGCGGTGCGTGCGGAGCGCCGAGATCAGCTCTTCGAGATCGCCCTCCACGATCTTGTCGAGCTTGTGCAGCGTGAGGCCGATGCGGTGATCGGTGACGCGGTTCTGCGGGTAGTTGTACGTGCGGATCTTCGCCGAGCGCTCCGCCGAGCCGGCCATGCTGAAGCGCTCCTCGCGGCGCGCGGCGTCGAGCTTGTTCTGCTCCAGCTCCAGGAGGCGGCTCTTCAGCACCTTCATCGCCTTCGCCTTGTTCTTGAGCTGCGAGCGCTCATCCTGGCATTTGACGATGAGGCCCGTCGGGATGTGGCGGATCTGCACCGCGCTGTTCGTGGTGTTGACGCCCTGTCCGCCGGGGCCGCCGCTCGCCGCGATCGAGATGTCGAGGTCCTTCTCGTCCACGTGGATGTCGACGTCGTCCGCCTCGGGGAGGACGGCGACGGTCGCGGTCGACGTGTGGATGCGGCCCTGCGCTTCCGTCGCGGGCACGCGCTGCACGCGGTGCACGCCGCCTTCGTAGCGGAGGTGCGAATACACGCTCTTGCCGGTGACGAGCATGATGACCTCCTTGTAGCCGCCGGCGGAGGCCTCGCTCGTGCTCATGATCTCGATCTTCCACCCCTTGGTGTCGGCGTAGCGCGTGATCATGCGGAACAGATCCGCGGCGAACAGCGCGGCCTCTTCGCCGCCTTCACCGCTGCGGATCTCGACGATGGTGTTCTTCTCGTCGTTCGGATCGCGCGGCAGCAAGAGCAGCTCGATCTCGGCCGCGAGCTTCGTCGAGTCGGCCTCCAGCTCGGGAAGCTCCGCGCGCGCGAGCTCGGCGAGATCGGGATCTTGCAGCGCCTCTTTGTCCTCGACGATGCGGCGCTCGATGTCGCGCCATTTCTGGAACGCGGCGACGAGCGGCTCCAGCTCCACGCGCTCCTTGTTGAGCTTCTGGAGCCGATCCGGATCCTTCAGCACCTCGGGGCTGCAGAGCAGATGATCCAGCTCCTGGAACCTGCGCGTGACGGCTTGGAGCTTCTCGATGGGGAGCATGGAATCGTTGTGGGGGAGGGGCCGCGCGGAGCGGCGAGGATGTCAGGTGTACTCGGGGCTCGGCGCGGTGGACGCCGAGAGGGGAGCTTTGCCGGTGGTCGCGAAGAAGGCGTCGGCCATGAGCGCCGGATAGCTCTCGAACACGCGGTCCTCACGCACCGGCGCGCGCGCGGCCTGCTCGCGCCACAAGGTCGCGCGGAGCGAGGCGAGCGCCACCTCGAGCTGCGCGTCGTCCGGCTCCGCGGTCGTGATCTTCTGCACGAGGAAGCCGGGCCACAGGAGGACGCGGAGCGGTCCCGTCGTGCAGTACCGCGCGAAGAAGCGCTGCAGCTCGAACGTGAGCGCCGCGACCACGGGGAGGAACGGGAGCTTCAAGAAGAAGAACACCGTGCTCTGCAGCGCGCGCGGGCCTTCGAGCTTCGGCAGGAAGGCGCCCGCGATCGAGAACACGACGATCGACACGAGCGCGACCATCACGAGGAACGTGGTGCCGCAGCGCGGGTGCGCGGTGGTCTTCGGGCGCGCGTTGTCGACGACGAGCTCCTCGCCGGACTCGTACGTGGTGATCGTCTTGTGCTCGGCCCCGTGGTACTGAAAGACGCGGCGAACGTCGGCGATCTGGCGGATCCCGAGGAGGTAGCCGACCACGATGAGGAGCTTCGCGGCGCCGGTGATCGCCTGGAACCCGGGCGACGTGACCGCCAGGTTCAGCGTGAACGCCTTGTTCACGCCCTCCGCCGCGAGCTGCGGCAGGAGCACGAAGAGGCCGAGCGCGAACGCGATCGACACGAACATGCCGAGGCCGCCGCCCTTCTTGTCGCCGTCGCCCGAAGAGACGTCGCCGCCGTCCGCCTGCGTGGCGAGCGACGCGATCGACAGCGCGATCGCCGAGCTCATCTTCTTCGCGGCGTCGGTGAGGCTCTCTTTCTTTCCGTCGTCGGCCGGGCCTTCGTCTTCCGGGAAGTCGGCCTCGTAGACCTCCGCGGACCAGCGGAGCGCGCGCGAACCGAGGCGCAGCGACTCGACGACGCTGGTGATGCCGCGCACGAGGGGCCACGCGCGCGGGCCGCCGGAGGGCGGGGGCATCGGCTTCTCGCGGACGACCAGCTCTCCGCTGCGCTTGCGGCACACGACCGCGAACGAGCCTGGGGAGCGCATCATCACGCCCTCGATGACCGCTTGGCCACCGATGTACGGGCGGGCGGGAGTCTCACTCATGGGGCTAATCTAGCGTGGCAGGCGCGCGTCGCACGAGGTGGTTTCGCGGGCGATCGCGCGGATCGAACGAACAAAATAGAACGGGCCGCAGCGGATCACCTCTTCGCGATCCGCCGCGGCCTTCGTGCCCGGGGAGCGTTACGCCTTCTGAGCGGCGGCGTACTTCTTCCGGAACTTGTCGACGCGACCGGCCACGTCCATCACCTTGTGCTTGCCGGTGTAGAACGGGTGGCACGCCGCGCAGACGTCGACAGTGAAGCTGCCGCGGGTGGAACGGGTGGTGTAGCTCGTCCCGCACGCGCAGGTGATGAGGGCGGGTTTGTAATCGGGGTGGATGCCTTGCTTCATAGGTGGCGCTCCTCGTGGGCCGGCGCTGACCGGTCGAAGGGTCGGCTGACTTAATCCAGCCCGACGCGTTTCGCAAGCTCCATGATCGGCCGAAGGATCACGCGACTAGCAATCCCCCTGCCAGATGGTTGACCGGGACAAGCGGGTGGTTAGCTTCGCCTCCGGTTCGGACGCTCGGTCACAAACGCGGCTGAACCAACGGAAACTCTGGCGGTTTTTGGCCTCTCTCTGGTTGCGGGGGCGGCCATGGACAACCGAGTGTCCGCGCGACGCGGCACCTGGTTCATGGTCCCTCGCACGCCTGGATCGACGGGCCCGTGCACTTCGCCACGAGGAACCGCCCACCCACTTCAGTCGACGTCTTCACGGACTCGCACGCATCTCGGAGGAGCATCTGTCATGGGCAAGATCATCGGCATCGACCTCGGTACGACCAACAGCGTGGTCGCGGTGATGGAGGGCAAGGAGCCCAAGGTCATCGTCAACGAAGAAGGCTCGCGCCTCACCCCGTCGGTCGTCGCGTGGGACGACAAGGCAGAGGTCCTCGTCGGACAGATCGCCAAGCGCCAAGCCGTGACCAACCCGACGAACACCGTCTACTCGTCGAAGCGCTTCATCGGCCGCCGCTTCGAGGAGGCGACGGAGGAGGCGAAGCGCGTCCCGTACAAGGTCCTCAAGGGCAAGCACGGTGAGCCGACGTTCGAGATCCGCGGCAAGGAGCTCACGCCCCCTGAGGTGAGCGCCCGCGTGCTGATGAAGCTGAAGAAGGCGGCGGAGGACTACCTCGGCGAGAAGGTGACGGAGGCCGTCATCACGGTGCCGGCGTACTTCAACGACTCGCAGCGCCAGGCGACGAAGGACGCCGGCCGCATCGCGGGCCTCGAGGTGAAGCGCATCGTGAACGAGCCGACGGCGGCGGCGCTCGCGTACGGCCTCGACAAGAAGAGCGACGAGATCATCGCCGTGTACGACTTCGGCGGCGGCACGTTCGACATCTCGATCCTCGAGGTCGGCGACAACGTCGTGCAGGTCATCTCGACCAACGGCGACACGCACCTCGGCGGCGACGACGTCGATCACTTGATCATGGACTGGCTCATCGCCGAGTTCAAAAAGGACACCGGCATGGACGTGTCCAACGACAAGATGGTCGTGCAGCGCCTGAAGGACGCGGCGGAGCAGGCGAAGATCGAGCTCTCGAACGTGCAGGAGACCACGGTCAACCTGCCGTTCCTCACGGCCGACGCGACCGGCCCGAAGCACCTTCAGAAGCAGCTCACGCGCGCTCGGTTGGAGCAGATGATCCGCCCGCTCATCGAGCGGACGATGGAGCCCGTCCAGAAGGCGCTCAAGGACGCGAAGAAGACCCCGCAGCAGATCGACGAGGTCGTGCTCGTCGGCGGCTCGACGCGCATCCCGCTCGTGCAGGAGACGGTCAAGAAGTTCTTCGGCAAGGACCCGCACAAGGGCGTGAACCCGGACGAGGTCGTCGCGATCGGCGCGGCGGTGCAGGCGGGCGTGCTCTCGGGCGACGTGAAGGACCTCGTGCTCCTCGACGTGACCCCGCTGTCGCTCGGCGTGGAGACGCTCGGCGGCGTGATGACGGTGATGATCGCGCGCAACACGACCATCCCGACGCAGAAGAAGGAGATCTTCTCGACCGCGAGCGACAACCAGCCCTCCGTGGAGATCCACGTCCTGCAGGGTGAGCGCACGGAGGCGCGCTACAACCGCACGCTCGGCAAGTTCCACCTCGAAGGGATCATGCCGGCGCCGCGCGGCGTGCCGAAGGTCGAGGTGACGTTCGACATCGACGCGAACGGCATCCTGAGCGTGCACGCGAAGGACACCGCGACGGGCAAGGACCAGAAGATCACCATCACGGCGTCGTCGGGCCTCAGCGAGACCGAGGTGCAGAAGATGGTGAAGGAGGCCGCCGAGCACGAGGCGGAGGACAAGCAGCGCCGCGACGAGATCGAGAAGCGGAACAAGCTCGATAACCTCTGCTACACGATCGAAAAGGCGATCGCCGAGAACAAGGACAAGCTCCCCGCCGGCGACGTGACGCAGCTCGAAGGGATGATCAAGGAGGCGCGCTCCGCGATCGAGAAGCAGGACGCCGCGGCCGTCGCGACGAACCTGGAGAAGCTCGAGAAGGAGATGCACCGCATCGCGAGCACCGCGTACGGCGCGGGCGGTCCGGGCGCTCCGGGCGGCGCCCCCGGCGGCGAAGGCCAGGCCGAGCCTCCGAAGGGCAAGGGCAAGGACGGCGTCATCGACGCGGAGTTCGAAGAGAGCAACTGACCTGCTCTCCGTGAGCTGAGAGACGAAGAGCCCCCGCGGTCACGAGATCGCGGGGGCTCTTGTTTTGTAGGCGTTCCGAGCGATCAGCCGAAGCTCAGATACGTCTGCAGCTTGAGGCCCTTCTCGTAGTCCTGCAGCAGGCGCATGCCCTCGGTGGGCTTCATCTTGTCCTGCTTGATCGCGGTGTCGATCTGCGCCTTCACCTTCGCCACGAGGTCGCGCGCGTCGTACTGCGTCATGCCGAGCACCTCCTGGATCTGGTGCCCCGCGATCGTCTCCTCGATGTAGTAGCCGCTCTCCTCGTCGTCATCGAGGAACACGTGGACCTCGTTCACGCGGCCGAAGAGGTTGTGCAGATCGCCCATGATGTCCTGGTACGCGCCGGTCAGGAAGAAGCCGAGGTAGTACGGCTCGCCCTGCTTGATCGGGTGCAGGCTAAGCGTGTCGCGCACGTCGTTGAGGTCGATGAACTTGCTGACCTTGCCGTCGGAGTCGCACGTGATGTCGACGAGCGTGCTCGCGAGGACCGGGCGCTCGTTCAGGCGGTGCACCGGCACGATCGGGAAGAGCGCGCCGAGCGCCCAGTGATCGAGCAGCGACTGGAACACAGAGAAGTTGCAGATGTGCTGGTCCGCGAGCTGGTTCTTGAGATCGCCGAAGTCGTCGGGCACGTCGGACGGATCCATGTCGGCCGTGAGCTTCTGCATCTTCTCGGCGACCTCCCAGAAGAGCGTCTCCACGCCGGCCTTCACGTTCAGGTCGAGGACGCCGACGTCGAACATCTTCTGCGCCTCCTCCTTGATCTGCTGCAGATCGTGCCACGTCTCGCCGAGGTTCTGCGGCGTCACGCTCTCCTTCATCTGCTCCAGATCGCGCGTGAGCTTGTGCTCGGCGGCGACCTTCGGCGGCACGTTCGGCGTCTTCTCGATCGAGCCGAACGCCTCCACCACGAGCACCGAGTGGTGCGCCACGATCGCGCGGCCGGACTCGCTCACGATGTCGGGGTGCGGAACGCGCTCGTCGTCGCACACGTCCGTGATGTTGTAGACGACGTCGCGCGCGTACTCGTCGATCGTGTAGTTCATCGACGAGTGGAACGTGGAGCGCGATCCGTCGTAGTCGATCGCGAGGCCGCCGCCGACGTCGAGGTACTCGACGGGGTGGCCCATGCGACGCAGCTTCGCGTAGTAGCGCGCGGCCTCTCGCACGGCGCGCTTCACGATGAGGATGTCCGGCACCTGCGAGCCGATGTGGAAGTGGATGAGCTTGAAGGCGCTGCTCATCCCGGCCTCCTTCATGATCTCCGTCGCCGCGAGGATGTCCGCGGTGGAGAGGCCGAACTTCGCGTGCTCGCCGCCGCTCGTGGCCCAGCGGCCCGCGCCCTTCGTCTGCAGGCGCACGCGCAGGCCGATGAACGGATCCACGTTCATCTCCTTCGCGATGCGGGTGATCGCGCGCACCTCCGACAGCTTCTCGGCGATGAGGATCACCTTCTTGCCGAGCTTGCGCCCGATCATCGCGGTGCGGATGAACGCGTCGTCCTTGTAGCCGTTGCAGACGATGAGCGACTCGTTGTCGGTGTGGACGCTGAGGCCCGCGAAGATCTCCGGCTTCGATCCGACCTCGATGCCGTAGTGATAGGGGCGGCCTGCGTCGAGGATCTCCTCCACCACTTCGCGCAGCTGGTTGACCTTGATCGGGAACACGCCGCGGTAGACGCCGCGGTACTTGTTCTCCGCGATCGCTCGGCCGAACGCGTCGTTCAGCGCGCGCACGCGGTGGTGCAGCATGTCCTGGAAGCGGATGAGCAGAGGTAGCTGGAGACCTTGCTCGCGCGCCTCGGCGATGACCTCGGTGATCGCGATGCGCTTGCCGCGCTCTTGCATGGGCGCGATCGTCATGCTGCCGCGCTCGTCGACGTCGAAGTAGCCGCCGCCCCAGCGGTCGATCAGGTACAGCTCCTTCGAGTCCTCGGTGGACCAGGAGTCTTTGTCGGACACGGTCACGTCGTTCAATTCAGCGCTCCGTACTTCGTCTGGAGGTGAAAGAACCCCGGCTCCTTCGCGACAGCACGCCGCGTCGGGAGCCGAAGCGCGCGCATCCTCGCACGGTGCGGCGCCACTTCAAGGGTCACGAGAGGCCCGATGTGCGTTTGCCGGTCCACGCTCGGAGCGCGCGGCCGAGACGCGCCGGACGCCGCCTCCGTCGCGCGGTCCACGGGCCGAGTCTCCGCGCGGTTTTCGCCGGTTTCGCCCCGTGGATCGCTGGTATGGTCCGCCCGTGAACGCCTCGGTTTCGCTCGCGGTCCCCGCGTCCGCCCCGCCCGGCTGGGTGAGTCAGATGCTCTTGATCCTGCGGAAGGATCTCACGATCGAGCTTGCCACCAAGGAGATCATCACCACGAGCGGCTTCTTCGCGGTGCTCGTCGCCACGATCGCGTCGCTCGCGTTCAGCGGCGGGGCCGACGTGCGGCAGCGGGTGGGGCCGGGCGTCATCTGGGTGGCCGTCGCCTTCGCCGCGGTGCTCGCGTTGTCGCGCGCGTGGCAGCGGGAGCGGGACGACGGCGCGCTGAACGGCCTGCTCGTGAGCCCCGTCGCCAGGAGCGCCATCTTCGCGGGGAAGGCGCTCGGACTCTCGGTGTTCCTGCTCGCGATCGAGGCGATCGTGATCCCGGTCGCGTCCGTCTTCTTCGGCATCGATCTGGCGGAGGTCGGCCCCGGGATGCTGCTCTTTTGCCTGACGGTGACTCCGGGCCTCGCGGCGAGCGGCACGCTGTTCGGGGCGATGACGGTGCGCACGCGGGCGCGCGATCTGGTGCTGGCGGCGGTGATGTTCCCGCTGCTCACGCCCACGCTCCTCGCGGGCGTCGCGGGCACGCGCGAGCTGTTCTACGGCGCGACCGTCGCAGAAGTGGGCGACTACTTCATGCTGATCGGCGTGTTCGACGCGCTCTTCGTGATGGGCGGTCTCGGCATGTTCGGGCTGCTCATCGAGGGGTGAGCGGCGCGAAGGAGTGGGCACGGACCCAGTTCACGTGGACGCCCCGACAGGCATCCTTCGCGCTGCAGTCCTTGCAACGTAGGGCCTTCGTGTAAAACCCGTCCTCGACGAAGCGGCGTGTGAAGGCCTTCATGTCCACGCGGCCGTCCACCGCCAGCGCCCCGGTGTCGAGCGCGCGCTCGCGGGGGCGTGCGGCGGAGTCCCCCACCAGACAAGGGGGCACGTTCTCGGCCGTGACCTTCGCCGGAAGCCTGGAAAAGAAGGCCTTCACGTCCACGTCGTTCGCGAGCGCGTCGGTGACACGGTCGTAGTTCGGCTGCACCACCACGAGGCGCGACAAGGCCTCTCCACCCTCGCGCACCAAGGACTCCAGGAAGGCCTCCGTCGCCTTCGTGAGGCGCACCCCCACCTCGAAGGTACCGGCCATTCCGAGGAGCGTCCGCGCCTGTTCCGGACTGTCCGTATCGCAGCGGATCAAGCGCTTTCCGAACAGCCTCTCTCCTTCGCGGAGCATGGCAGGCAGTCCGGCATAACTCGCGAGCTCCAGGATCATCTCCTCCGGCCGCGTCGAGAGCGCGATCGGCTCCGCGGCCGCCAGATCTTTCGCGACCACGCGCGCGGCCTTCGCGACGGGGAGCTGCACGAGCGGGCCCATCGTGCGGACGTAGCGGATCTCCCCGAGGGACTCGGCCTTTCGCGCCGCGAGCACCTCGTCCAAACCGTCGCACAAGGGCTCCAGATAACAGCGCTTGCACCGGGACGGCTCGCGACAATCGAGCTTCTTTCCGAAGGCCAGGTACCGCTCGTACTCCTCGCGACGGCCGCGCACCTCGTCGTTGAGCTTGTACGGGTCCTGGATCAAATCCTCGAAGCCCTCCGCGTACGGCGGCGGGAAGCGGTTCAGCCAGATGTGGATATCGGATCTCCGCGCGTAGGCGAAGGCCTTTTGCAGGTATTCGAGGTTGCCGTCGAGATCGTAGAACAGGTGGTCTTTCGCCTCGGTCCAGGCGTTTCCGAAGGGGATCACGTGCAGGAGATCGAACTCCTTCACGCCCCAGCCGATGAACGTCTCCAGCATCTCGGGGAGGTGCCGCACGTTCTGCTTGTTGATGACGATATCGATGTTGATGATGAACCGGCCGGACGCGAGCGCCGCTTTGAGGCCGGCTGTCTCTTCCACGAAGGCGCCGGGCGTGCCGACGAGCGCGTCGTGCAGCTTCGCCGTGTGGCCGTGCAGACTGAAGGTGATCTCGTCGAGGCCGTTCTCCGCCGCGCGGTTCAAAAACTCCGGATACTGGAACATGCGGCCGTTCGTGACCGTCTGGACCTTTCGGTAGCCCGCTCTCCGGCCGAGCTTCACGAAGTCCAGGAAATTGGGGTGCATCGTGGGCTCCCCGCCGGACAGGATCAGGCGCTCGGCGCCGCGCTTTCGGCCCTCGATGATCTGCACCTTGATGTCCGAGGTGGACCGCATGGTGCCATTGTGAGCGTCGGAGTCGAGGCAGAACGTACAGCGGTTGTTGCAGTCGTACGAGAGGCGGACCCAGTTGCGCTTCTCGTGCGCGGCCTCCTCGTGGGCGCCGTCTTTTCGGCCCTCGCGCTCCATCAACGCGTCGTTCTGGAAATCGGCGAACACGGTCTCGACCACGTCGCCGATCGGCAAGGCCGGGATCGGGGGTTTCGCCGCCTTCTGCTCGGCGCGCTCGTCGTAAATAGGCAGTTTGATCATGCGGAGATGTCCCCGGCCACCCGCTCGTAGCGGAGGAGCCACTGGTTCGAGGTGAGCGGCCCCACGTCGTGCCGCTCGCGGAGGATCAACGGGAATCGTTCGAGGACCTGGTGCGCCTCGGCCGCGGAGTCGTTGCGGTGGTGCTCGAAGGCGTTCTCCCGCGCCCCTTCGGCCCGGCGCGCGTGCGCGAGGCTCCGGACCAGGCCGAAGGCCACGTTGTCCGCGACCATCAATGTGCCGCCGACTCGGAGGGACCGAATCGCCGGGCCGAGCGCGACAAGGGGTGACAGCAGGTGATTGTACGACCGGAGCACGAGCACGTGATCGAATTCGCCGAGGTTCGCGGGCATTTCCTCCGCGCGCGCCGCGACGAAGGTGCCTTTGGGGGCGCGGGCGCGGAGCATCGACAGGCGGCCTTCGTCCGGGTCGACGCCGACGTACTCCACGGCTCCAGATTCGATGTTCGGGGCCAGCGTGTCCAGATAAGGCCCCTCGCCGGCGCCGATGTCGAGCACGCGGCCGGTCAGCGATCGCAGGCGCTCCTTGATGCGCGCGTCGTCCCGCGTGAACAGGTCCTCTCGCAGAGGCTCCCACGCGCCGGTGCACCCTTGCCGCTTGTCGCATTTACGGCATTCGGCCGAGACGACGAGCTTCAACATGTCGCGCGCGAAGTCGTCCGGCGCGAGCTTGGTGGAGACGTCGAGGTAGATCTGGCCGGTCGTCTCCTTCACGGTGAGGAGCTCCTCGTCCGAGAAATCCCGCGTCTCCGTGCGAAACTGGCGCATCCGGTCGGGCAGGCGGACGAACAGCGTGCGGCCGCGGTCGTACGGCGAGGTGCCGTCTTTCACGAGCGGGCACGGCGCGCCCGGCGGCCTCGCGATGTCGCGCTCCGGCACGAAATGGTACGAGTTGGAGCGCGGTTTTCCGAGGACAGCGGCGATCTCTCCGTCGCCGCGCGACTCCACATAGCCGCGGAACAGGCCTGGACACGCCCCGCGCAGCGCGCATGGCTGGCACCTCGGCGGGTGCACCTTCGCCACGTCGTCCACCGGCACGAAGTCGTCCTCGTCGGCCTCGATCATCGTCCCGAAGCGGTGCGTCTTCAGATCGTCGTACAGATCTTCGAGCCCGGGCAGCAGGCAGAACGGGACGCCGTCGTGCGCGAAACGAGGCATTTGTTCGGCCCCGCGGAGCTTCATCCCGTGCAGGATCGCGTCCTTCACGGCGGCGGCGCAGTCCGTCACGCGCGGGACCAGCACGTCGAACGCGTGCGCGCCGCCGCCCTTCGGCTGCGTCATCGAGAGCTTGATCGCGAGGTGTTTCAGCGGGAGGAGGCGCTCGACGAGGCCGCGGAGGTGCGGGAGGTTCGCGGTCGTGACGACGCAGTGGGCCGTCAGATCCGGCACGCGGCCCGCGAGGAGCTGCAGCGCGCCGATCGCTTGCGAGAACGTGTCGGCGCACACCACCGAGCGGTGCACCTTCGCGTCGCCGCCGTGGATCGACATGTACACGTAGCGCAGGCGGCAGGCCTCGATGAGCTCGCTCGTGACGTGCGGGTACGACAAAAGCAGGCCGTTCGTGACGAGGCCGAAGTCCATGCCGAGCGACGCGACGAGCCGCGCCCACGTGAGCAGCTCCGGCCGGATCGTCGGCTCCCCGCCGGAGAGCACGACCATCGAGTAGCCGAGGGCCTTCGCGCGCCGGATCTTCCACGCGACGCGCTCCGCCGAGTCGTTCATCTCGCGCAGATCGGCGGTGTGGCAGAACGTGCAGTTCTCGTTGCACGCGTAACCGACCTTGATCAGCGCCTTCACGTGGCGGCATCGTACACCGAGCCGCCCGGATTCCGAGAGCCGATCTCCGTGGTCCATCCAGAGCGACACCGGCGCCGCGTGGCGGGGAAGTGGGGCGGCAGCCCCACTACACCAGAGGTGCGACTCTCACTTACGAGAGGCCTTCTTCGGAGGAGGGGAGTCGTCGCCTTCGGGGTGGGGGGCCGGCTTCTCCGTCGCGGGCGGCTTCGGAGAAGCGCGGCCGGCCTCCGCGAGGGCGCGGCGCAGCAGGAACTCGATGTGGCCGTTCAAGCTGCGGAGATCGTCGTCCGCCCAGCGCTGGAGCGCTTGCAAGACGGCTGGATCGAGCCGGAGGAGGAAGGGTTTTCTCTCGGCCATAATCATGCTCCGGGGCCGGAGTCGGCAGAGTGCCAATCACGCGAGGTCACGAGTAGATGGTGCCCGTGTTGACGACGGGCTGCGCCGCGCGCTCGCCGCAGAGGACGACGAGGAGGTTCGACACCATCTGGGCCTTTCGCTCCTCGTCGAGGTGGACCATGTCGTTCTTCGCGAGCATCGTGAGGGCCATCTCCACCATGCCGACCGCGCCCTCGACGATGCGCTGACGAGCCGCGATGATCGCGCCCGCCTGCTGCCGCTGGAGCATCGCCTGCGCGATCTCGGGGGCGTACGCGAGGTGGCTGATCTGGGCCTCCACGACTTCGACGCCGGCCGCGTTGAGGGCGCGCGTCAGCTCCGCGCACAGCTCCTCCGCGATGTGGTCCGTGTGGCCGCGGAGCGAGGGCTTCGCGTCGTCGTGCGCGTCGTACGCGTAGCGCGTGGCGAGGTTGCGGAGCGCCGACTCCGCCTGCACCGCGACGAAGCGCTCGTAGTTATCGACCCGGAAACAAGCCTCCGCCGTGTCGACGACCTTCCACACGATGATGGCCGCGATCTCGATCGGGTTGCCTTCGATGTCGTTCACCTTGAGGCGCGCGCTCTCGAAGGAGCGCATCTTCAGCGAGAGGCGGCTCTTCGCGAAGAATGGGTTCGCCCAGCGGAGGCCCTCGTCACGGACGGTGCCGGCATATCGGCCGAAGAGCTGCATCACCACGCCTTCGTTCGGGCCGACGACGAAGAAGCCGGACAGCGCGATGACGACGCCGATCTCGAAGAGGACCACGAGCACCGCGACGGGCGGGAACTGGATGGCCGACGTGGCGATGGTGAACGCGGGCACGCCGATCATCAGCAAGAGAAGCAGGAACAGCATGGTGCCGCCGCTCGCGGCGCGGATCCGCCTCTCGACGATCTCCTTCCCCTCCGGTGCGCCTCCTTCGCGACGATTCTGCGAAGAAGAGCGCCGATACGCATCACGGGAAACAGGACCGTTGGTTGTCATGAAAGCAAAATGATATCACTTTGCTATCTGTCAAGTCTCGCCGGGCCGAGCGCTTGCCCGGCGCCGGAGGTAGGGGCCGGCGCCGGCGCGATCCGTTCGATTCAGTCCTGGAAGGGGATGCCGTCCGGGTAGATGTGGCGGAGGCGCTTTTGACGGATGTGTTGCTCGTCCTGGTGGAGGTCGATGAGGTCGCGCACCACGGTGGGCGACTCCAGCCCCATGGCCTTGGCGGCGCGCCGGAGCGTGGCGATCTCGTCCTGGTGCAGCTCGCCGTCGGCGGAGCACGCGCGCACGGCCTCGTAGAGCGCCGAGGTCGCGGACAGCTTCACGGTGGGCGACGCGGCGATGATCGCGACGACGTCCTCTTTCCCGTCGTAGGTGCGCAGCGTCTCGAGCACGCCCGGGTCGGTCCCGAACGCGTCCAGGAAGCCGAGGACCCAGGCTCGCTCGGCGGGCGTGATCCGGCCGTCGCCGTTCGCGCAGCTCAACATCAGCTTTCCGAACCCCAGAGTGTCCATGGGGGGAGGGATGCTCTTGAAGCCGCAGTGTTCATGAAAGAGCCAGAGTTGACCGTTGTTCGTCATGGCGATTGTCTCCTCGTCGCGATTCGTCTGAGCAAGCCTGTTCAGAATGGCAGTTTGCCGGGGAAGATGAGCGCGATCCGGCGCGCCTTCGCCTCGCTCTCGGCGCGGTACGCCGCTTCGAGCTGGGGCACCGTGCCCTCGGGGAGGCCCAGATCCGTGGCCAGCTTGGTCACGGCCGCGCGCTCCAGATCGTGCAGCTCTCCGTCGGCGGAGCACGCGCGCAAGGCGTCGTACACGAAGGCTCGGCGGCCGCCCTGCGCGATGGAGGACGGCGCGAGCACCTCGTGGATGCTCTGATCCGCTTTGTACGTGCTCAGCATCTCGATGGTGCTCTCCTCGGCCCCGTGGGAGGCGAGGTATCCGAGGATCCACTCGCGCTCCTCCGGCGCGAGCTCTCCGTCGGCGCCCGCGCAATGGATCAGCGCCTTTCCGAAGGCCTCGAAATCCACCTTGTTGGGGGCGCTTTGAAAGCCCCACTCCTGCTTGAAGAACCACCGTCCGGACATCTCTCGAATTCGCGAGGTCATCTTCGTTCTCCCACTCAAAGGCACGGTCGGTCCATCGGGCCGCCGGGCGCGAAGTCTCATGAAGAGGGCTACTCCGGGCGGCGGCCCCACGCGCCGAACAGCGTCACGCTGACGAACCCGAAGGACGGATCGCGAAAGGCGCGCTCCAGGACGTCGAAATCGGCGTCGGTGGCGGCGCCGGCCGCGACGGCGGGCTTGCGCAGGACGGCCGCGGACATGCGATGGAAATGGGCTCCGGGCTCCTCTCCGTGGCTGACCGTCGTGGCGCCGTCGTGGCCAATGTCGGTCAGCCGCGCGGCTTCGAGCAGCGATCGCGTGCGGCGGCCGAAGCGATAGTCCATCTTCAGGCCGAGCGCCGCCTGAAAGGTCCGCCGGAAGCACGCCCCGTCCACGGAGTCGTGGTCGATCGCCTCCCACGAGCCGTAGTCGCCCTCTTCGATGCAGATCCAACCGCCCGGTTTCACGGCCGCGATCATGCGCTCCAGGGCCTTCCGCGGGTCGGGCAGGTGCATGAGCAGCGCGCGGCAATGGACGAGGTCGTAGGCCCCGGGCTCCAGATCGGCGGCGAGGATGTCGTGCGCGCGGACTTCGATGTTCGGCTCCTCGATCCCGACGAGGAACCGGGGGTGGAGATCGGCCGCCACGACGCGTCCTTCGGGGCCGACGCGCTCCGCGAGCCAGCGCGCCACGGAGCCCTCTCCCGCCCCCATGTCGAGGCAGCGCCACCCCTTCGCGACACCGAGCTTTTCGAGGCGGCGGAAGGTGATCGGATTCAACATCTGCTGGAGATGACCGAGGCGCTCCAGCTCGAAGGCGTCCGCCGTCCCCGCGGCGAAATACTGTCTCCGGGGCTTCGTCGATGGGCTCTCGGAGGCGGCGTGACCTTGTTTTTCCGCGGCGATCTCCACGGTGCTCTCGAAGAGATAGGCCCCCAAAGCGGCGGCGATCGCTTCTCGGGCGCCTGCGTCGGCGGCGCTCAGAGTGACAGACACTCGCGCTCCGCGGTCGCCGCCCGGGGAGACGACGAGGGCCTCCGGCGCGTGCCCGAGGGCTTGCTGGACGGCCTCCTCGGCCACCCGGCGCGTGGCGTCGATACGGAGAGCGGGCTTGTAGATCTTGCCGACCGCGGTGAGCGGCAATTCGGGCAGGACGTGAATCCGCTTCGGCCATGCGGGGCGCTCGGCGATGCGCGGCTCCACGAAGAGGCGCAGATCGTCGGCTGTTACTGCGGAGGCGCCCGGGCGGAGCGTCACGTAACAGACGGGCAGCTCTCCGGCGTAGGCGTCCGGCTCGCCGACGGCCGCGGCCATCGCGATGGACGGGTGTGCGAGGAAGGCCTCTTCGATCATCGCAGGATCGATGTTGTGGCCGCCCCGGATGATGAGGTCTTTGGAGCGCCCCGCGATATGGAGTTTGCCGGCCTCGTCGAGGAACACCAGATCGCCTGTGTCGAGCCACCCGTCGTTGAGGCGCGCGGCGTTCTGCGTCGGGTCCTTGTAGCCCGGCGTCACGTGCGGTCCGCGCAGGACGAGGACGCCCACTTCGTTGGGAGCGCACACGGCGCCGAGCTTGCCGCCCTCGTCCAGGCGCCGCACCTCGGCCTCGGTGTACGGGATGCGGAAGCCGACGGAGCCGATCGTGCGGTCTCCGAAGCTCGGATCCACCGCGACGACGCCGCTCGTCTCCGTCATGCCGAGGAGGTCGTGGAGCCGCTTGCCGGTGTGCGCTTCGAACCGCTCGACGACGGCGCGCGGGGTGGGGGCGGCGCCCACGATCGCGAGCCGGACCGACGAGAGATCGCCGTCGACGGGCACCTCGCACAGCGCCGCGATCGAGGTCGGCACGCCGCCGATCAGCGTCGCTCGATACCGCTCCACGATTCGCCACATGCGCTTGACCATGGCGGGGTTGCGGAGGCCTGCGGGCGACAGCATGAGGACGTGACTGCCCACGAGAAAGGGCGCGAGGCTGCACGGCACGGTCCCACCGGCGTGGAAGAGCGGCAGTCCATTGGGGAATACGTCGTGTTCGTTGAGCCCGAGGAGCGTCGCCATCCCGAAGGCGCCGACGATCTGGCCGCGATGCGTGAGCGAAACGAGCTTGGGCGATCCGGTGGTGCCGCCGGTGTGGAGGTACCCGCCGATATCGAGATCGCCGCGCGGGGCGCTGAAATGCAATGCATCGCCGGGGTGCCGTGACAGGGCCTCTGCGAGCGACAGGACACCTTCGATCGCGGGGGCTCCGGGCGGGGAGACGCGGATCAACGTGAGGCCCGGGATCCGCTCGCGGACGGCCAATGCCTTTTGCCAGATATCGAGTTGGGGATGCGGTCCGAGGGCCACCAGGATCTTCGCGCCCGACGCGACGATCAGCTCGGCCAGCTGCTCGGGGCGAAGGAGGAAGTTGAGCGGTACGACGTATCCATTGGCCTGGGCGCCCCACAGGACGAGCTGTGTTTCGATCAGGTTGGGGAGGAGGTACGCGACGCCTGCTCCGGGCCCGCCGAGATCGGCGAACAGGTTGGCGGTGCGCGTGACGCCGGCGAAGAGGTCCCGGTAGCTCAGGGTGCGAGGGGTCTCGGTGTCCTCGCCGGTGAGGATCATGGTGATGGCTGGCCGGTCGCCGAACTTCTCTTTGGAGGCGGCGAACAGGCCGTGGATGCTCGTCGCGGGCAGGCGCGCTTCGAGGGGAGAGTCGCGCTCGAAGCGCTGGAGAGCGTCCAAGGTTCGAAGGGGCGCGGCGGACGAAATGGGCAAAAGGTTCACCTCCGGTCGCGGGAGTACGAGGACCGAAGGCGCCGGTTTCACCGAGATCGACCCAGTGGGGGCAAATCCCGATTTCGTCGCTTTCCCCTTCTTTCGTGCTGGTGATTCCCCCTCTGCCCCAACCGGGGAGTTACTTCTGGATCGAGCTGATCTTGCAGGCGGACACGTCGCCGGTGAACCAACCGTCGGTGTTGTTCCAGCCCTCGCCCTCGTGCCAGCGGACGTCGGCGCGGCCGAATTTGCCGGCCACCTTGAATTTGCACGTCACCGCGAAGCGCGTCTTCGGCAGATCGGCCGTGAGCGCCGGATCGCTCCACACGCCCGCCGCCAGGAAGTTCACGCCGTTCACCGTGGAGTACGGGCGCAGCGTCGTCTTCTCGTCGGTCGCGTCCGTCTTCGTCCAGCGCTTGCCCTGCGACTCGAAGCCGCAATGCAGGCCCTTCAGGTCGGAGCCGGACGCGCACGCGAGGTCCTGCTTGTCCGTGCTGACGAGCGTGATGTCGACGTCGACCGTGTCGCCCTCTTTCCACTGCGGGGCCGCAGGGCCGCTCACGCCGCGCTCGTTGCCGAGCAGCAACATCAGCACCGAGATGCCACCCACGATCGCGACGAACAACGAGACGGACTTGCCGAGACCCGCGGACGGCGGCGGGACCGGGTTGGCCTTCGGCGCGGCTTTCGGCGCCGCGGACGTGGATTTCCCGTCGGGCGACTTCTGCTGCTTCGCGAGGATCGCCTCGCGCTTGCCGGGGGCCGTCTCCTCCTCGCGCTGCTCTTCGGCCTCGCCTTCGCCTTCGCCGCTCGCGCCGGCTTCGGCCTCTTCAGCGCTGTCGTCCGCGTCGGTCGCCTTGTCGTCTTTGTCGTCGTCGGAAGCTGCCATGGCGCGCGGACGATACCCAAAAGCGCCGTCCTCGCCAAATGACAAGGCCCCGGCGCGCGCCTTTTGAGGTTCCATTTCCAGGGCCGGCCGCTAGTGTGCGCCGCCCATGATCCCGTCGGCCTCCGCTCCACGCACGCGCATCCTCGGAACCGGTCACTACGTCCCGGCCCGCATCGTCGAGAACGACGAGGCCGCGCGCGACATGGAGACGAGCGGCGCCTGGATCGAGCAGCACACGGGCATCCAGCGGCGCCGCATCGCCGCGCCCGGCGAGGTGACCAGCGACATGGCCGCCGCCGCGAGCCGGCACGCGATCGAGGCCGCCGGGCTCACCGTCGCCGACCTCGACATGATCATCCTCGCGACCGTGAGCGGCGACAGCCCGATGCCGGCCACCGCCGTGCACGTGCAGCAGAAGCTCGGGGCCGATCTCATCCCGTCGTTCGACGTCAACGCGAGCTTCGCCGGGTTCCTCTACGGGATGACGATCGCGGATCAGTTCATCGCCGCGGGGACGTACAACACGATCCTCGTGGTCGGCGCGGATCTGATGTCGCGCCGCGTGGATCCGGCCGATCGCGTGGCCGCTCCGCTGTTCGGCGACGGGGCCGGGGCCGTGGTGCTCGGGCCCGCGACGGACGACGGGCGCGGGATCCTGTCGTCGCGCATCCACGCGGACGGGACGATGGCGCACCTGCTCGCGATGCCGGGCGGCGGCTCGGCGGAGCCGATGACCGAGGAGCGCTTCCAGCAGAAGAAGCACTTCCTTCGGATGGAGGGCAACGAGCTCTTCAACGTCACCGTGAAGCACCTCACGAGCTACTCCATGCAAGCGCTGAAGGCCGCGGGGCTCACGAGCGCGGAGCTCGACTGGGTCGTGCCGCACCAGGCGAACCGGAACATCGTCGACAAGATCTCGCAGCGGCTCGGCTACTCGCGGAAGAAGTTCGTCGAGAACATCCACGAGTACGGCAACACGTCCGCGGCCTCGATCCCGATCGCCCTCGACGAGGCCGTGCGCGACGGGCGCATCCAGCCTTACCAGACCGTGCTCCTCTGCGCGCTCGGAGCCGGGCTCGCGTGGGGCGCGTCCATCGTCCGGATGTGACAGAGTACGCGCGGGAGAGCCCCCGATGCCCAACGTGGAGCCCATCGTCCTCGCCGAGCCGATGACCGACGCGAAGCAGCGCTTCGAAGAGGAGCGGCTGCGGATCGCGATCGCCATGAAGCGCCTTCCTCAGGCGATCGAGCACGTCGGGAGCACCGCGATCCCCGGCATCCTCGCGAAGCCGGTGGTCGACATCTTGATCGGGATGCGCGCGCCGCCGCTCTCGGACGCGCTCGCGCCGCTCGTCGCGCTCGGCTACGAGCACGTGCCGGGGGCCGGCGGCGAGGATCGGCTGTATTTCCGGCGCGGGGAGCCGCGGCTCTACCACGTGCACGTGGTGCTGCACGACGGGGCCGAGTGGCGGCGTCACGTGATCTTCCGCGACTGGCTGAACCTGCACCCGGATCTCGCGAAGGAGTACGAGGCGCTCAAGGTGGAGCTCGCCGCGAGGTTCCGTGACGATCGCGCCGCCTACGCCGATGCGAAGACGCCGTTCGTGGAGCGCGTGCTCGCCGAGGCCGCGAAGTTCCCGGCGCTGCGGCTCGCGCGCTGAGGCGCTTCTCCCCACGGATCGCCGCGAATTTTTCATGTGGAACGCAGGCTCGGCGCGAGGCTCCGTGGGGGCGTTCTGGTAGGCTCGCGCCACCATGAAGAAGCTGCGAAAGCTCGCGATCAATACGGGCGGCGGCGACGCTCCCGGGCTGAACGCGGTGATCCGAGCGGCGACCCTCGCCGCGATCGAAGCCGGCTACGAGGTGTGGGGGATCCGGCACGGGTACCGCGGGCTCCTCGACGAGGAAAGCAGCGGTCTCGTGCGGCTCGATCGCGATCGTGTGCGCGGCATCGGCCACCTCGGCGGCACGATCCTCGGCACCGCGAACCGCGGCGATCCCTTTCATTTCCCCACGATTTTGCCGGGGGCCGACAAGCCTGTGCCGGTCGACCGCGCGGACGAGCTCGTGGCGCGCTTCAAGGAGCTCGGGTTCGAGGCGCTCATCGCGGTGGGCGGCGACGGGTCGCAGCGCATCGCGCACAAGCTGATGGAGCGGGGGCTGCCGCGCGTGATCGGGGTGCCGAAGACGATCGACAACGACGTGATCGGGACCGAGGTGACGTTCGGGTTCGATACGGCGGTCTCCATCGCGACGGACGCGATCGATCGACTGCACACGACCGCGGAGTCGCACGACCGCGTGATGGTGGTCGAGGTGATGGGGCGCAACGCGGGGTGGATCGCGCTGAAGGCCGGGCTCTCGGGCGGCGCCGACGTGGTGCTGATCCCGGAGATCCCGTTCCGGTACGAGCCGATCGTCGCGAAGATCGCGCAGCGCGAGGATCGCGGGCGGCGCTTCGCGATCGTGGTCGTGGCCGAGGGCGCGATGCCCGCGGGCGGCTCGGTCGCCGTGAAGGACTCGGGCGACGTGTTCCGCGGCGTGGCGGTGCTCGGCGGCATCGCCGCGCACGTGGAGAAAGAGCTGGCGCTGCGCACCGGGAAAGAGTGCCGATCGATGTCGCTCGGGCACCTGCTCCGCGGCGGCGGGCCGACGTCGTTCGACAGGCAGCTCGCGCTCCGCTTCGGGACGGCCGCGGTGCGGTTCCTCACCGAGACGTCGTTGAGCGGCGTGCTGGCGGTCCGCGGCGACGCGATGGAGATCGTGACGTTCGACGTGGTCGCCTCCGGCACGCGGTCCGTTCCGCTGGACTGCGACACGATCAAGACGGCGCGCGCCCTCGGCCTGTGCTTCGGGGACGAGGCACCCGCGCGATTCTTCCCCATTTGAAGCCGCGCCGCGGGGAGTTCCCCCTCATGTTTGACAAGGATTTCAGCGGGTCGATATCGTCCATGCTCCGAGAGCGATCGCCGCGCACCCCCGGGTTCCAATGACAAAAGTCCTTGTTTTCGAGAGTGATCCGGAGTTTGCCGCGGAGCTCAAGACCGAGCTGGGCCGCCTCGGCTGCGCCGTCACGGTGGTGGAGGACGGCAACGTGGGGCTCACGGCCGCCGTGCAGGACCGGCCGGACCTGATCCTCCTCAGCATCGAGCTGCCGCGGATGAACGGCTTCTCCGTGTGCAACAAGCTGAAGAAGGACACGGCGCTCAAGGACATCCCGCTCGTGATCATGTCGAGCGAGTCGAGCGACGAGACGTTCGAGCAGCACAAGAAGCTGCGGACGCGCGCGGAGGACTACGTCCACAAACCGATCGCCTTCGGGGAGCTGCTCGAGCACGTGCAGCGCTTCGTGAAGCTGGAGGCCGCGGACGCGGACGTGGGCGACGGCATCGTGATCGACGAGAACATCGTGATCGACGAGGGCACGGAGACGGAGGGCGAGGAGCCGACGCTCAACACGAAGAGCCCGCAGTTCGCGGGGCTCGCGACGCCTTCGCCGGCGATGCCCGCCGCGCCGGTGGTGTCCGCGCCCGCGCCCTCTCCGCGGATGGGGCCGCCCGCGCCGCCGCCGGGGAAAGACGTCGAGATCGACGAGTTCATCGGCGGCGCGTTCGATCGGCTGCTCGGCGAGGACGACGAGGCGACGGTCGTGAAGCCGCTGCACGCGATCCACCCCGAGATCGCGAAGCTCCAGCAAGCGCACCAGGCCTCGTCGCCTCCCACCGGCGCGATCACGCAGCCCGCGCCGCCGCCGAGCATGGAGAAATCCGGGAGCGCGTCGTCGCCGCCCGCCGCGACGCCGGTGCCGGCGCCGGTCCCTTCGCCGCGTCCGTCCGAAGGCGCAGGGCTGCTCGCTCGCGCGGATCTGCGCGCGCAGTCGGCCGCCGCCGAGCAGGCCGCGCGGAGCGACGGCGCGTCCGCGAAATCCGCGACGAGCACGCCGAACGTGCCGCGTCCGGGGTTGCTCGCGCCGCGACCCACGCCGCCGCAGCGCGAGGCGACGTCGCCGGGGTTCCAGCGGCCGCACGATCTCCATGTGCCGCCGGCGAAGAGCGGTCAGGAGGTGACGCCGCTCCCGCAGCCGAAGCCGCCGTCGCGCACGGACACGCAGACGTCGCTGCCGCACGCGCACGTGGCGCCGCGCTCGGACGCCGCGTCCCCGTCGGCGGCGCGTCGCGAGACGTCGACGGCGCTCCCGAATCCTGGGGTGACGGGGCGTCGCGAGACGTCGACCGCGCTGCCGAACCCGGGGGTGACAGGGCGCCGCGAGACGTCGACCTCGCTTCCGAACGCGCACAAACCGGGGCAAGACGCGCCCGCCGCGTCGCACGCGCACAAGCCCGGGCACGACGCGTCGCACACGCCCGCGCGGGACTCGCAGGTCCACTCGCACGCGCACAAGCCCGAGGTGGGCCCGGTCCCGATCGACGTGGAGCTGGAGCGCTACAAGGCCGAGGCCGAGCGCCTCCGGGCCGAGAACGACCGCGCGCGCACCGATCTGGAGCACACGAAGGGCGAGGTCGTCCGGCTCGAAAAAGAGGTCGCGACGGCGCACGCGACGCTCCATCGGCTCGAAGGCGAGGTGCTCGCGCAGGCGGCGGACGCCGGCGAGGTGGCGCGCCTGCGCAAAGAGGCGGACGAGCTGCGGGTGCGGCTCGCGTCGGGCGGTCCGCCGAAGCCGGGCGGCATCTCCAGCCGCGAGTTCCTCGATCTCCGCGAGGCGCTCAACAAGAAGGACAAGGAGCTGCTCGGGCTCCGCGGCGATCTCACGCACAAGGACAAGGAGCTGCTCGATCTGCGCGATCAACAGCTCGGCCTGGAGCGCGAGAAGGCCGATCTGTCGGATCAGATCCTCGCCCTGGAGCGCGAGCGCGAGAACGCGAACGAGATGGTCGCGAAGCTCTCGGCGGACGCCGCCGAGGTGGGCGCGCGCGAGCATCAGCTGAAGGCGCGCGCGGACGCCGCGGAGGCCGCTCGGGCCGCGCTCGCCGCGGAGATCGAGACGATCCGCGCGACGCTCACCGCCGCGGAGGAGCGCACGACGTCGCTGTCGGCGGAGCTCGCCGCCGAGCGGACGGCGCGCGCGTACGCCCAGGCCGAGGCCGACGCGGCGATCGCCGCGGCGCGCTCCGAGAAGGACGCCGCGGTGGAGGCGGCGCAGCGCGAGGCCGCGGAGAAGCTGGTCGCGCGGGAGACGGAGCTCGTGTCCGAGAAGGACGCGGAGCTGGAAAAGCAGGCCTCGGAGCACGCGGAGGCCCTCGCCAAGGCGGCGGCCGAGCTGGCCGCGGAGAAGGACGCGGCGCTCGAAAAGCAGGCCGCGGAGCACGCGACGGCGCTCTCGAATCAGGCCGCCGCGCACGCCGAAGCGCTCTCGAATCAGGCCGCCGCGCACGCCGAAGCGCTCGAAAAGCAGGCCGCGGAGCACGCGGAGGCGCGCACGAAGCTCGCCGCCGACGTCGTCGCGGAGAAGGACGCGGCGCTCGAAAAGCAGGCCGCGGAGCACGCGACGGCGCTGGCCGAGGCGCTCGCGAAGCAGGCTTCGGATCTCGCCGCGGAGAAGGACGCGGCGCTCGCGAAGCAGGCCTCGGAGCACGCGGAGGCCCTCGCGGCCGCGCAGAAGGCGAGCGAAGAGGCCGCGCAGAGCCTGACGGCCGAGCACGCGCGCGCCCTCGAAGGCGAGCGCTCCGGCGCCGAAGAGAAGCTCGCGGCGGCGCTGGCCGACGCCGCGTCGAAGCTCGCCGCGCGCGACAAGGAGCTCGAAGACGCGAAGGAAGCGGCGCTCCGCGAGGCCGCCGCCGCGCACGAGGCGAAGCTCACCGAGCTGTCGCAGGCGCACGAGGCGAAGCTCACCGAGCTGTCGCAGGCGCACGAGGCGAAGCTCACCGAGCTGTCGCAGGCGCACGAGGCGAAGCTCGCGGAGGCGGAGGCCGCGGCGAAGGAGAAGATCGACGCGGCCGAAGCCAACCTCGCCCGCGCCGAGGTCGAGATGGCCGAGCAGCTCGACAAGGCCGAAGAGGCGCACGCGAGCGCGCAGAGCCGCCTCCGCGAGGAGCACCGCGCCGCGCTGGAGGAGCTGCGCGGGAGCTTGCAGGGCCGCGTCGAGGCGCAGACCACGGAGCTCGAAGAGGCCCGCGCCGAGCTCGCGACGGCCGGCGCCACCATCGAGAAGCTCCGCAAGCGCACGGGCGACGACCGCGCGGCGCTCGCGAAGGCCCGCGAGGCCATCCTCGCGCTGTCCAAGCAGATCGAAGACGCCACGGCCGAGCCTGAAGAGTGACGTAATCCCCCTGAAATCGCGGACGATCCGAGCGGACCGCCGCTCGCTTCCCCCGACCGCGAAACCCGAGCCCTCTCGCAGCGTAGGAGACACCGTGGGCTTCGAATCTGGCGTCCTCGAACCGGGAACCGTCTTCGGACGCGACTTCAAGATCCTCCGCGCGCTCAAATCGGGCGGGATGGGCGCGGTGTACGTCGTCGAGCAGCGGAGCACCGGCAAGCAGCGCGCGCTCAAGGTGATGAACCCCGAGCTCGCGAACGACCCCGCCACGCGCGAGCGCTTCGTGCTGGAGGCCCGCGCGGCCTCGCAGATCGACAGCGATCACGTGGTCGAGGTCGTCACCGCGGGCGTCGACGAGGCTACCTCCGCGCCGTACCTCGTGATGGAGCTGCTCCGCGGCGAGGAGCTGTACGACGCGCTCGCCCGGCTCGGCGCGCTCCCGGTCGGCGACGTCGCGGAGGTGCTGTCGCAGATCGGCCACGCGCTGGAGCGCGCGCACGCGATGGGCATCGTGCACCGCGATCTGAAGCCGCAGAACGTGTTCCTCGCGGCCTCGCGCCGGAAGGACTCGCCGTTCACCGCGAAGCTCCTCGATTTCGGCATCGCGAAGCTCGTCGCGGACAGCCACAAGACGCACACGCAGCCGCTCGGCAGCCCGCTCTACATGTCGCCGGAGCAGACCGACTCGAAGGGCCGCATCACGCCCGCGACCGACGTGTGGGCGCTCGGCCTCATGGTGTACAAGATGCTCACCGGCCACGAATTCTGGCGCGAGACGGCGAGCCTCCCGGCGCTGCTGCGCGAGATCGTGGTGGAGCCGATCCCGTTCGCGTCCGCGCGCGCCGCGGAGACGGGCGTCGCGTCGGTGCTGCCCGTCGGCTTCGACGCGTGGTTCGCGCGCTGCGTGACCCGCGACATCGACGCGCGCTTCCCCGAGGCCGGCGCGTGCGCCCGCGCGTTCGCGGATCTCGTGGAGCCCGGCGCGCCCGCGGGCAAGCTCGTGATCGAGGCGCCGACGGCGCTCACGGGCCAGTCGTTCAACGCGGCGATGCGGGCGGCCGATCTGGTCGGCACCAACATCCCGAACACGCTCTCGCAGCAGCGCACGCAGCTCGCGGATCCGGAGATCACCGGCGCCCCGACGGAGCGCGCTCCCGCGGTGACGGGCCCTTCGCCGGTCTCTCCGGAGGCGACGACGGGTCAACCGATCGTCGCGACGGGCGCGGCGCCTGCTCCCGCTCCGGCGGCGCGCTCGTTCCCGAAGGCGCTGATCTTCGCGCCGCTCCTGCTCGGCGGCGTGGCGGCGCTCGCCTTCGCGCTCCGCGGCCCCTCGAATTCGGGCGCCGCATCGGGTGCGTCGTCCGCGAGCGGGACGCCGACCGCGAGCGTGACCGCGGCGCTCTCCACCTCCGCGACGGCCTCCACGACGACCGCGGCCGCGGCGGGCAAATGCCCCGAGAACATGATCGCGATCCCCGGCGGCGCGATGTTCATGGGCGCGCGCGACCTCATCGAGCAGGCGGACGCGAAGCCGCCGCACCGCGTGCAGATCTCCACCTTCTGCATCGACAAGACCGAGGTCACGACCGCCGCGTACCAGGCGTGCGTCGACAAGGGCGTGTGCGAGCGCGCGCTCGATCACGTGAGCTGGCCCAACGTCACCGACGCGCAGAAGAAGAAGTATTCCGACTTCTGCAACGCCGGGAAGGCGGACCGCGCGGCGCACCCGATCAACTGCGTCGCGTGGCCGATGGCCGACAACTACTGCCGCCAGATGGGCCGCCGCCTCCCGACCGAGGCCGAGTGGGAGTACGCGGCGCGCGGCTCCAGCCAGAAGAAGTACCCGTGGGGCGACGAGCCGCCGAGCGCGACGCGCCTCAACGCGTGCGGGAAAGAGTGCGCGGAGCACTGGAAGAAGAGCGCGAACGAGACGCGCAAGACCATGTTCGAGGAGGACGACGGCCACGTCGGCACGTCCCCCGTCGGCGCGTTCCCCGCGGGCGCCTCCGCGCACGGCGTGCTCGATCTCGCCGGCAACGTGTGGGAGTGGACCTCGGACTATTACGCGCCGTACGCCGAGACCGACAGCGCGAGCCCGCCCGTCGATCCGAAGGGCCCGGACAAGGGCGATCGTCGCGTGCTGCGCGGCGGTGATTTCCTCGGGTCGGAGCCGGATTGGTCGCGCCCCGCGTACCGCTGGAAGACCGATCCGGACACGTACAACCACGCCATCGGCTTCCGCTGCGCGGCGACCCCGCGCTGACGCCCGAACATTCGCGTCCGCTTTCCGTCGAGCGGCACTAGCATGCGTTCATGATCGAGGACGACGTCCTCTTCCGACCGCTCCAGATCGGGGATCTGCGCGTAAAGAACCGCATCTTCCGGTCGAGCATCTCGGGCCGCATCGACAACTACGACGGCTCGGGCACGCTCGCGCGCATCAACTTCGAGGAGAAGTTCGCGCGCGGCGGCGTCGGCGGCATCATCTCCGCGCACGTGCCGATCTCGGTCCGCGGCCGCATCTTGCCGAACTACGCGACCATCGATCGCCCCGAGCGCGTGCGCTTCTGGCGCAAGGTCGTGGAGCGTGTCCAGAAGCACGACTGCGCCTTCATCTTGCAGCTCTCGCACTCGGGTCGGCAGCAGGACCTCGGGGGCGTGGAGAACGAGGGCCCGCCGCCCGCGTCGAGCGACGTCGTCGAGGGCTTCAGCGGTCTGCGCGGCTACCCGATGACCGTGCAAGAGATCCGCGAGACGGTCGACGAGTTCGCGGTCGCGGCGAAGCGCGCGGAGGACGCGGGCTGTTCGGGCGTCGAGCTGCACTCCGCGAACGGCTACTTGTTCACGGGCTTCCTGAGCTCGGCGACGAACGATCGCGACGACGAGTACGGCGGCGATCTCCGGAACCGCGCGCGCTTCTTGTTGGAGGTCGTGGACGCGATCCGCGCGAAGGTGAGCCGCGGCTTCCCGCTGATCGTGAAGGTGTGCGGCGCGGATCATCACAACGCGGTGACGCCGTGGCGCTTCTGGGAGGGCGAGGGCGACGGCATCGACGAGGCGGTGCAGATCTCGAAATGGTCGGAGGAGCACGGCGCGAGCGCGATCCACGTCTCGTCCGGCGACATCTTCCCGCACCCGCGCAACCCGCCCGGCCCGCTGCCCATGCCCGAGGCCGAGCGCTACTACGACATGCTGCTGTCGCAGGGGGGCCACACGGTGCGCAACTACCTCATCTTCCGTTACTTGCCGAAGCTCGCGGAGATGATCTGGACGCGCACGACGGAGCACCTCGCGTACGAGGGCATCAACCTGGAGTACGCCGCGCGCATCAAGCAAGCCGTGAAGATCCCGGTCCTGTGCACGGGCGGCTTCCAGACGGGCAGCTTCATCCGCGAGGCGCTCGAAGCGAACAAATGCGACGCCGTCACGATCGCGCGCCCGCTCTTGGCGAACCCGGATCTCCCGGAGATCCTGCGCCGCGGAGAGGAGCTCCCGCTCCCGAAGCGCTGCACGTACTGCAACAAATGCCTCGTCCACGTGCTGGAGGACCCGCTCGGTTGCTACGAGCTCGCGCGCTACGGCAACGACCGCGACGAGATGCTCCGCCACGTGATGGACTTCTACGAAGACGAGTGATCGGCAGAGGAGGGGAGTAGAGGGTGCCCATTGTGCCCACCCCCGGTCCGTGCTCGCTTCGCTGCGCGCGGCCCGCCCCTCCCCAAGCGCCTGCTTCGCAGCCGCAGGGAGGGGGCCGTTCCGTCACCTCACGGAAAAGCGGGCGCGGACTCTCCTCCGGGAAACGACAAAACGAAAAAAGCGAGGCACTTTTCAGTGGCCTCGCCTTTCGCCGATCGCGTGGTGGACGTGAAGGGAATCGAACCCATGACCTCCTGACTGCCAGTCAGGCGCTCTCCCAACTGAGCTACACGCCCGAAAAATCGGAAGGCCCTTCTACATGCCGCCGACCAGGTTGTCGACTCTTTTTTCTTACGCCGCGATTTTCGATCAAATCTCCTGGTTTTGAAGCCTTTCCAGCAAAGGCTCCCCTCCCGCGGCGCGCGCAGGCGGCGGAGCCGCCGAGCACGACGCTTGGGAGTTCCCACGAGGCTGCGCCTCACCCCGATGGATGAAAACGTTGGGTGAGATGTGCACGTTGTGGGTGCCGGCAACGAAAGCCCGGACGCCCCACTGAGGCACGACCTCGCTTGGGAGTTTGGGCTCGGCTCGACGAATCCCAAGATGTGCAAGCACCCTCCGGTGCCCGGCACGCATAGCAGGTTGGTCCTTTTTTTCTCGAGTCGTCCGGCAGCGAGGCAGCGAGGACGATGGAGAGGATGTTCGAGCGATGTTGTGGGGTGGACGGCACCGCGACACGTTGGTGGCGACGATTCGCATCGCGACCGACAAGCAAGTGAGCACCCAAAACCGGACGTTCGCGACCTACGCGGACGGCATCGAGGAGCTGTCGCGCTGGCTCGATAAGCACAGCGTGGAGGCGGTGATGATGGAGGCGACGGGGGTGTACTTTCAGCCGCTCGTGCACGCGCTGCGCCGGCTTTCGCCCCATCGGTTGGTGAGCGTGGCGAACCCGTCGGCGGTCAAGCAGATCCCCGGTCGCAAGACCGATGTGAGTGACAGCGCGTGGCTGGCGAAGCTACTGATGAACGGCGTCGTGTCCCCGAGCTTCATCCCATCCGAGCAGCTGGAGGAGCTTCGCAAGCTGTCGCGCTACCGCGCCAAGAAGGTGGGGGTGAAGAACGCGACGAAGAACCGGATCATCAAGCTGGTCGAGAGCGAGGGCATCAAGCTGGCGACGGTGCTCAGCGATGTGCTGGGCAAGAGCGGTCGAGCGATGCTTCAGGCGCTGGTGGACGGAGGTCAGAGCGCCGAGCAGATGGCGGAGCTAGCGCAGGGGTCGCTTCGCACCAAGAAGGCGGAGTTGGTGCGGGCGTTGAGCAATCCCGTCAACGAGACCACGCTATGGATCCTTCGGCAGTTGCTGGACGACCTGACGCAGGAAGAGGCTCGAGTCGCGCAGGTGGAGGCGGAGCTGAGCCGGCGTCTGCAAGCGAGCTACAGCCGCGAGATGGTGCTGCTGCAGACGATCCCCGGCATCGCGCAGGTCATCGCCGCCACGATCGTGGCCGAGACGGGAGCGGACATGTCGGTCTTCCTTCCGCGGCTCATCTGGCCTCGTGGGCAGGGTTGGCTCCCGGCAATCACCAGAGCGCAGGCAAGAGTCGCAAGGCGCCTGTGCGACCGGGCAATCCCTGGCTTCGAACGGCGCTGGTGCAGGCGGCTCACGTGCTCGCTCGCAAGCGCGACTCGCCTCTGCGCGCCTTCTTTTGCGAGTGCTGCACAACAGCGCCAACTACAACAAGGCCATCATCGCTGTGGCTCGCAAGCTGGCCGTGACGGTCTACTACGCGTTGCGCGACGGCGAGGTGCGCTGGCCGGAGCCCACGGAGATATCTGGCTCCCAGCAAGCGCGCCTGAAACAGCAGCTGGTCACGAAATTGGAGACGCTCGGTTACTCGGTGAGCCTCACCAAGAAGGACCCCGCTCCAACCGTGTCGTGACCGCCCCCTGAGCGGCGCGACAGCGACGCGATTTGGGGGCGGCGCCGCCCGCAGGCGCATGAGCGCCGAGGACGGCGGGTGGGGGCACCTTTGTCCTGAATCCCTTGGAAACGAGAGGATCCAAGCACCGCGCTGACTGGCCGCTGTCTCCCCTGACAGACGTTTTCATAGCAGGGGCGGGCACGGCGTAGCCGGGACCGGGGGTGGGCACCTTCGGCGATTGGCTCTGGAGGTGCGCTACGGCTTCGTTTTGCGGGCTTTCGCGTCGAGCGAGGTGACGTAGGCGAGGTAGGCGTCGAGCTTGAACTTCTTCGCCGTGTTGTCGCTCGACATGTAGCGGATGGTGCCGAACACCGGGCGCTCCGGGGCCCACGGGCGATCGAAGAGGCCGAAGCACCAGAGGATGCCCGTGTACGAATTGGGGTCGCGGCCATCGAGCGCGTACTTGTTGTTGAGGTGGACCAGCGTCGCGTACGCGTCGTCCACCGTGGCGGACCACTCCAGCACCTTCTTGCCCCACAGCATGCGCAGGTAGTTGTGCATCGTGCCCGTGCGCACGAGCTCCGTCTGCGCCGCGTTCCACAGGCGATCGTGCGTCGCGGCGCGCTCCCACTCCGCGAGCGTGTAGACGTGCGCGCGGCGATCCTCGGCGTGCTTCCCGAGCGAGGCCTGCGCCCACGCCGGCAGCGCCTTCGCGAGCGTCGCCGTGTCCGCGCGGCGCTTCGTGTGCCAGTGGTAGCCGACGTCGCGCCACGTGATCGCCTCGTCGAGGAAGGCGTTCACGTTCGCGTCCGAACCGTAGAAGCCCTCGCGCTTGCCGGGCGCGCCCGTCGCGATATCCGCCGTCCCGTACGCCGCGCGCAGCACCGAAGAGGCGACCTCCTCGATCGAAATGTGGCCGAAATGAAGGTACGGCGAGAGGCCGCTCACCGCGCTCTGCTCCGGCGGCAGGGGCTTCGATCGGTCCTCCGCGCAACGAGGGAGCGAGCGCTCCAGGAAGCGATCGAACCTCGCGCGCGCCGCCGCGTCCCCGCCCGGCGACGTCGCGATCGGGGCCACCGCGTGATCGATCGGCAGCGCCGCGAGCGTCGCGTCGACGTCGCCGGACCACGTCGCGAAGTCCGCCTCCACCTTGCGCGTCGCCGCCTCCGGCACGTCGGGGACCGCGGCCGCGCGGTGCTTCCACGCGTCGTTGAACGCCTTGTGGATGCGGGGCCGGAGGTGCGCCGCCGCGCTCACCGGATCGCCCAGCAAACGAAGGGGAACGACGCTGTTCGAGTCGACCGCGAACACGGCGCGATCCGCCTTCTTCGCGACCGCCGCGGTGTGCTCGGGGATCACGAAGCACGGATAGTCGTCCGTCACGACGAGGCACGCGCGCGACGCGATCCGCCGCATGAGACCGCGCCCCGGATCGCTCGGCGACCCCACGAAGGGCCAGTACGTGACGCCCAGCTTCGCCGCGGCCTCGCGGTTCGCGAGCATCCCTTCGAGCACGAAGCGGTGCGTGCGCGCCGTCGCCCACGGATAGTCGTGGCGCACCGCCTCGAACACGACGAGCGGCTTGTTGAGCTCGCGCGCGCACCGGAGCGCGTAGTCGAGCGCGTGGTTGTGGTGGAGGCGACGGGACGCCTGCATCCAGTAGAGGACGTAGTCGGCGTCGCGCGCGAGGGGCCTGTCGTTCTCGCGAGTGAGGCGAGCCTGGTTGTAAGTCACGCGCCTTCCTTACCCGCTCCGGGGCGGCGCGCTCGAAGGAGGAGGATCACTCCTCGCTCTTAGGGGACGCCTTCGGAATTTTCACCGCGTACACGCCCTTGCCGGTCGCGATCGGCTCCGACTCGTGGCCCGGGTGGTAGAGCTTCACGTCCGCGACGCCGATCCGGCCGCCGAGCCGCACCAGCGTGCCCTCCGCGACGATCGCGTGCGGGCGCCCCGGGCGGAGGTAGTCGACCCGCAGGTCCACCGTGGAGACGCGCGCGGTCGGCTCTTCGAGGGCGCTCCAGATCGCCATGCCGCCCGCCACGTCCGCCATCGTGCTGAGCACGCCGCCGTGGATCGCGCGGCGCAGCGGATCGCCGATGAGCTCGTCCCGGAACGCGAGCGAGAGGCGCACGTCCCCGTGACCGACGTGATCGGCCTGGATCCCGAGCAGCTTGTTGAAGGGGATGTACTCCTCGATGACCTGCTTCAGGAGCGATCGGTCGATGAGGAACGTCGGGTGCGAGGTGCTGCTCATGGTTGCGAAAGCCTACGAAACAAGGGCCGGCGTGATCACGGCCAGTGGAAGATGGCGCGGCTCGTGAAGCCGAGGCCCGCGGAGAGGCCGTTCGCGAGGAGCGACCACACGAGCGCGCGGCGGAACGAGATCGCGCACGCGAGGTAAAAATAGAAGGCCTCCACGATGAGCGCGAAGCTCTCCGCGCGCACCACGTACTCGATGTATGCGGGGCCCGGATCCTGGAAGCTCGGCGCGAGGCCGGAGATCACGAACCACACGATCGGGTGCGTGATCGCGCTGGCCCCGAAGGCGACCGCGAGCTGCAGCGGAAGGCCGCGCGGACGCCGCGCGCGCTCCTGGGCGAGGGCGCGCCGCATCGCGACGACGTAGACGGGGATTTCGACCGCTTGGGTGAAGAGGAAGGCGCTCACCCACCCGCGGACGGTGACGTGGACGAGCGCCAACGGTCAGCCGTGGGGGTGCGTCACTTGCGCGCGCGACGGCGACGCAGGGCCGGGACCGCCGCGAGGAGCCCGAGACCGACGAGCATCGCCGCGGACGTGGTGGCGCCGCCGGCCGTCGTCGAGCAGCCGCCGCTGCTCTTGGAGCCGCCCGTGCCGCCGCCGCCGCTGCCGGCGGTCGAGGTGCTGGTGGAGCCGCCGGTGCCGCCCGCGGGGGCGCCCGCGACGTCGGCGAGAGCCGCGGCCGAGCCGAGGAGAAGGGTGGTCGCGATGCTCAAAGCGGTAAGCGTCTTCTTCATACTGCGAAAGAACCTCCAGGCGCTGAATGCACCGGAGAGCGGCGTTTCTGTCAAGCGTGGGGGACGAAACGCGATCGGTGCAGCTTCCTCGCTCGCCCTTTGGTGGGGCGCGTGGTAATGCGCCGCCGCTTTATGCCGGCTCTCCGCAACATCGCCATCGTCGCCCACGTCGACCACGGCAAGACCACCCTCGTCGATCACATGCTGCGCCAGACGGGCGCCTTCCGCGACAACGAGGTCGTCGCCGAACGGGTGATGGACTCGAACGATCTCGAGCGCGAGCGCGGGATCACGATCCTCGCGAAGAACACGAGCATTCGTTACAAGAACACCAAGATCAACATCGTCGACACCCCCGGCCACTCCGACTTCGGCGGGGAGGTCGAGCGCACGCTGATGATGGCGGACGGGGCGCTGCTCCTCGTCGACGCGGCGGAGGGCCCCCTCCCGCAGACGCGCTTCGTCCTCTCGAAGTGCCTGGAGCGCGGCTTCCCGGTGGTCGTCGTGATCAACAAGATCGACCGCCAGGACGCGCGCCCGCACGACGTGCTGAGCGAGGTGTTCGATCTCTTCTGCGACCTCGAAGCCTCGGACGCGCAGACGGACTTCCCGCACATCTACGCGATCGGAAAGCTCGGCCAGACGCGCCGCGAGCTCTCGGATCCGCCCTCGAACCTCGTGCCGCTGCTCGACGTGATCATGGAGAAGATCCCGGAGCCGCAGGGCGATCCGAACGGCCCTCTCCAGGTCATCATCTGCAACACGACGCACGACGACTACGTCGGCAAGCTCGCGGTCGGCCGCGTGGTGCGCGGCACCATCAAGCAGAACGGCGAGGTCGCGGTCGTCGGCGAGGGCGGCGTCGTCACGAAGAGCAACGTGAAGGTGCTCTACACGTTCGAGGGCCTGAAGCGCGCCACGACCGACTCGGCCTCCGCGGGCGAGATCGTCGCGATCGCGGGCATGGACAACGTCACGATCGGCGACACGATCTGCGCGGTCGATCAGCCCGAGGCGCTGCCCCGCATCGTCGTGGAGGAGCCGACCATCAAGATGCGCATCGGCGTCAACACGTCGCCGTTCGCCGGGAAATCGAAGACCTCCAAGTTCCTCACGAGCCGCCACCTCAAGGATCGGCTGGAGAAAGAGGCGCAGCGCAACCTCGCCATCCGCGTGGAGCCGACGGAGACGCCGGACACGTTCCTCGTGCTCGGCCGCGGCGAATTGCAGCTCGCGATCCTCGTCGAGACGATGCGGCGCGAGGGCTACGAGATGCAGCTCTCCAACCCCGAGGTCATCACGCGCGAGATCGACGGCGAGCTGAACGAGCCGATGGAGCTCGTCGTGATCGACGTGCCGGACGCGTACGTGGGCATCACGACGGAGCGCCTCTCCACGCGGCGCGGCCGCATGCTGAAGATGCACAACCCGGGCTTCGGGCGCGCGCGCCTGGAGTTCCGCGTGCCGTCGCGCGGCCTCATCGGGTTCCGCGGCGAGTTCCTCACGGCGACGCGCGGCACCGGCCTCTTGAACACGCTGTTCGACGGGTGGTCCCCGTGGGGCGGCACGATGATCCGCCGGCCGATGGGCGCGATCGTCGCCGATCGTGCGGGCGTCGCGACGCCGTACGCGCTGCACCACCTGCAGCCGCGCGGTCAGTTCTTCATCGTGCCCGGCGTCGACGTGTACGAGGGCATGATCATCGGCGAGCACAATCGGCCGAACGACACCGACGTTAACGTGATCCGCGAGAAGAAGCTCTCGAACATCCGCAACCACGGCAAGGACGAGAACGTCCTGCTCGCGAGCCCGCGCCTGCTCACGATCGAGACCGCGATGGAGTGGATCGATCGCGACGAGCTCGTGGAGGTGACGCCGGACGCCGTGCGCGTGCGCAAGAAGGAGCTCGCGATCAACAAGCGCGAGCGCCGCCACGACGCGATCGAAGAGGCGCAGGCGGTCGAGTGATGGAGAGCGATCCCGCCCGAGCGTACGAGCAGCGGAAGGCGGAGCTGGAAGCCCGCAACCAGGAGCTCGACGCGCGGGAGCGATCGCTCTCGGCCCTCCGCGGGGTGACGTTCCTCGCGGCGGGCGGCCTCGGCCTCTTCGGGGGGATCCGCGAGAGCGTCCCGCTCGGGATCGGCGCCGCGATCGCGTTCGTCGCGTTCGCCGTCGCGGTCGTCGCGCACGCCATCCTCATCACGAAAAAGGCGGAGATCGAGCTGCGTTTGTCGTTGGTGGCGCGCGGCCTCTCCCGCGTGGCAGACGCGTTCGAGTCGCTGCCGGAGCGCGGCGAGAGGTTCGCGCCGGAGCAGCATCCGTACGCGAAGGATCTGGACCTGTTCGGGCAGCGCTCGCTGTTCCAGTTGCTCGTGACGGCGGAGACGGCGGCCGGGCAGCGCTCGCTCGCCTCGTGGCTGCTCACCGGCGCGAGCGCGAAGACCGTGGCGGAGCGGCAGGAGGCGGCGCGCGAGCTCGCGACGAGGCCCGATCTGCGGGAGGACCTCGCGGTGCTGGCGCGGCAGGCGCGCGCGAAGATGCCGCCGGACGTGCTGTTCGCGTGGGGCGAGGCGAAGGGCGCGTTCGAGTCGGAGGGCGCGAGCCGGCTCGCGATCTCGGCTCGTTTCCTCGCGCCGATCACGGTGACGCTCGCGATCCTCGGCTGGACGCTGGGCCCTGCGATGGGGCTCGCGCGGCACGCGTGGCTCGTGACGATGGCGATCCAGCTCGTGGCGGTGCTCAAGACGGGCGTCGCGACGGAGCGCTCGCTCGCGGCCGCGGCCTCGCGCGAGGAGCCGCTGGGCCGGTTTTCGCCGGTGTTTCGTCGCATCGAGGAGACGACGTTCGAGAGCGCGCTGCTCACGCGGTGCCACGCGGCGCTGCT
This sequence comes from Polyangiaceae bacterium, assembly GCA_046351455.1. Lineage (GTDB taxonomy): Bacteria > Myxococcota_A > Polyangia > Polyangiales > Polyangiaceae > JADJRH01. Next base: position 42,780 of record JAXLYM010000031.1, on the reverse strand, counting down.
CGGAGACGTCACCGCCGATCCCGCGAAGACCTCGGAGGGCGCCGCGCACCCGCCCTCTTCGGCGTCCGCCGCGATGAGCCGCCTGCAGACGATCCTCTCGTTCGCGGATCTGCGGCACGCGGGCATCTTCCACCTGCTCATCCACCTCTTCACGCTGTGGGATCTGTGGTGCGCCGTCGCGCTGGAGGCGTGGCGCGCGAAGCACGGTCGCCGGATCCGCCAGTGGATCGAGGCGCTCGCGACGCTGGAGGCGCTCGCGAGCCTCGCGACGTTCGCGTTCGAGCACCCGGCGTACGTGTTCCCGGAGGTGACCGAGGGCCCGCCGCGGTACGCCGCCGACGCGCTCGGCCACCCGCTGCTCCCGGCCGCGCGCCGCGTCGTGAATTCGGTCGCGTTCGCGAAGAGGGACGGCTCTCGCGGAGCCGCGGCGTCGCCTGAAAAGGCTTCGAAACAAGCTGGAGCCGCGTCGTCCGTCGCGCCGCAGGCCTTGCTGATCACCGGCTCGAACATGTCGGGCAAGAGCACGATGCTGCGGTCGATCGGCACGAACGCGGTGCTCGCGCTCGCGGGGGCGCCGGTGTGCGCGGCGCGGCTCGCGATGACGACGCTCGACGTCCGCACGAGCATGCGGATCACCGACTCGCTGGAGCAGGGCGTGTCGCATTTCTACGCGGAGCTGTCGCGCCTCAAGGAGATCACCGCGGCCTCCGACGCGGGCAGCCCGGTGCTGTTCCTCCTCGACGAGGTGCTGCACGGCACGAACTCGCGCGAGCGTCAGATCGGCGCGAAGGCGGTGGTAAAGCACCTGCTCCGAGCCGGCGCGATCGGCGCTGTCTCCTCGCACGATCTCGGCCTCGCGACGTTGGAGGAGGAGACGGCCGGCGACGTCACGAACGCGCACTTCGAGGAGCACGTCGAGGGCGAGACGATGGCCTTCGATTACCTCCTGAAGCCCGGCGTCGTCACGACGACCAACGCGCTCCGCCTGATGCGGGTCGTAGGACTCCCGATCGGCGACGCGGAGTAGAGCGGGCTCGCTCGCTCTTCGTGGAGCGGTAGGATCCGCTCTCCACTTCGATCCGATGTCCGACCGCGCTCGTCTTCGAATCCTGCCCACGCTGGGGATCGTCTTGTTTTCAAGCTCGACGGCCCTCGCGCTGGAGCCGGTGCGGCTCGCGTGGGTGCGGGGCGACGGCGCGGAGGGCTGCGCGTCGCAACAAACGATCGCGGACGGCGTCACCGCGCGGCTCGGGGAAGGGGGCCATCTCGTCGTCGGCCGCGCGCTCGATCGAGGCGGTCGTCGCGAAGGCGAGCGCGGGGTTCCGGGTCGTGCTGTACGTGCGCAACGCCGACGGATCGCTCGCCGGATCGCGCGAGCTCACGAGCGAGACGGACGGCTGCGGATCGATCCGGGCCGCAGGCGTGCTGGCGATCGCGCTCGCGATCGATCCCGACGCCGCGACGCGACCGCCGCCGAGCGCGCCCTCGTCGCCGCCTCTGCCGGGGCCGGCGCCGGTGAAGGAGGCGCCGTCATTCACGTTGCAGGCGCCTGCGGTGCCGAAAGCGGCGCCGTCGAGCACATCGATCGCGCCTCCTTCGATCGCGCCCGCGCCCGTCGCTCCGCGGCGGCCTCTGCCTCTCGCGCTCACGACGGACACGGGAGGCGCCGGGATCTCGCTGCGCGCCGGCATCGGGATCGGGCTGCTTCCGTCGCCGTTCGTCGCGCTCGATGTGGGCGGTTACGTCGCGGTCGGGCCGCGCGTCGAGCTCACCGGGGAGGCGCTGTGGATGCCGGAGGATCGCGCGTCGGACACGCGCTTCGCGTTCGGGCTCACCGCGATCGGCCTCGGCGTGTGCGGCACGATCACGCGGGCGCGCGCCTACGATTTCGCGCTCTGCGGCGCGGCGTGGGGCGGGTCGTTGCATGCGGTCGTCTTCGACGCGGCGCCGATCTCGCCGGGCGACTCCGCGTGGGCGGCGCTCTCCCTGACGCCGCGCGTCCGCGTCCGCCTCACGTCGCGCGCGCACCTCGACCTCGGCGCGCACATCCTCGTCCCGCTGGTGCGCCGCCCCTTCGAGCTCTCGGACGGCACGGTGGTGTTCCAGCAGTCGATCGTCACGGTGACCCCGCTCGCGGGCATCGGCGTCCACTTCCTCTGAACGGCTTCAAAACAAGGCATTGAGTGCCCACCCCCGCCCGCGCTTTCGCGCGTGCGCCCCTCCCAAATCGCTCACTACGTTCGCGAAGGGAGGGGGCGTTCCGTTCCATCGAGCGCGGACGTCGTGGAGCGAGGACAAGCCGGGGAGGGAAACGAGCCCTTGTTTTTAAGCCTTTTCGAGCTTTTTTACCGGGCGATCTCATTTTTTTCGAAGGCCGGCGGCTCGCAAGCGCATCCATGCGGGTGCGACCTTGATCTTCGCGGCGCTCCTCCCTCGGCTCCTCGGACGCGGACCAGAAAAGGCCCGCGCCGCGCCGCTGTCGGTGATGGAGGTGCACGCGGCGCATGCGGACTTCGTGTTTCGTTCGCTCCAGCGGCTCGGCGTGCGGCCGGCCGATCTGGACGACGTGTTTCAGGAGGTGTTCCTCGTGGTGCACCGACGTCTCTCCACCTACGACGGGTCGAGCGCCCTCACGACGTGGCTCTTCGGCGTGTGCCTGCGCGTCGCCGCGGCGCATCGGCGGCGCGCGTGGTTTCGCCGCGAGGTGCCGACCGACGCCGACACCGAGCGCGAGGCCCCCGCGAGCGAGCGTCCCGATGAAGCCGTCGCCGCCCGCGAAGCGCAGGCGATCGTGCGGCGCGTCCTCGATCGCATGGACCTCGACCGGCGCGCGGTGTTCGTGATGTTCGAGCTCGATCAGATGCCCTCCGAGGAGATCGCGACGATCCTCGGCGTCCCCGTGGGCACGGTGTGGTCGCGGCTGAGCGCGGCGCGCAAGCAGTTCGAGAAGCTGCTCGCCGCCGAGCGCGCCCGCGAAGGCAAGGGCGCCCCGACGGTCCGAGGCTCCGCGCCGCTCTCGTCGCGCGCGCTCGCCCCCGCCGATGAAGGAGGCGCCCCGTGAGCGAGCCGCGACGACTCCGGGACGACGCGTCCGACGACGTGCGCGCGCTGCTCCGCGCGGTGCCGCCCTCGCGTTCGATGAGCGCGGCCGAGGTGGATCGCTCGCGCGCGCGGCTCGCCGGCGCCGTGACCGCCGCAGCGGTCGCAGGGGGCCTGTCGTGGTTCTCGGGGGCCGCGTTCGGGGCCGGGCTCGGGGTCGTGGTCGGCGTCGCGTCGCTGTTCGCGCCCCCCTGGTTCGCCCAGGAACCACCCGCGCCGTCCGCGGTCCCCGCGAGCGTGGCAGTCGCGCCTCCTTCCACGCTGGCGCCGGCGCCCGCACAGGCCACCTCCACGCCGGAGCCCTCCGTTTCCCCGGTGCGCGCGCCGACTCCCGGCATCGTGGGCGCCTCGACCGGCGCGCCGTCCGCTGCGCCTTCGTCTTCGGTGGACGCGCTCGCGGAGGAGGCGGCGCTGCTCGATCGGGCGCGCGCGGCCCTCGGGACGCCGGCTTCGGCCCTCCGCATCACGGAGGAGCACGCGTCGCGGTTTCCCCGCGGAAAGCTGGGCATGGAGCGCGAGATGATCGCCATCGAGGCGCTGCGTCGCCTCGGACGAGGTGCCGAGTCACGCGCCCGCGCCGAGTCGCTGCTCGCCCGCGCGAAAGGCAGCCTGTACGAAGACCGACTCCGCAAGATGCTGGAGGCGCAGTGAGCGAGCGCGCACGCTCCGGGGGTGGGCGTACAGCCGCGCTGCGCCCGCCTGCGACCGGACGAAAAGGCTCCTTCGGCAAAAAAGAAACACCCCAGGACGATTCTTCGAAGGCGGGGGCCCGGAGGTCGCATCCACGGGCAGGAGGTTCCGGAATGCTTCGAGTCACATTCGCTTCGATTTCCTTGGTGAGCGCGTTCTTCGCCCTGTCCGGCTGCGGCCCCGTCATCCTCGCCGGCGGGGACGGCGGCAGCGGCGGCTCCGGGGAGACCTCCGTCACCACGTCGATGTGCAATGGAGTGCCGTCCGTCGACCCGTGCCCCACCACGAGCACCATCATCGGGACGACGACGGACACGTGGAGCGGCAGCACGACGTGGACTGGCACCGACACGTGGACCGGCACCACGACATGGACTGGCACCGACACGTGGACCGGCAGCACGACGTGGACTGGCACCGACACGTGGACGGGCAGCACGACGTGGACTGGCACGGACACGGGCACGACCACGTGGACTGGCACCGACACGGGCACGACCACGTGGACTGGCACCGACACCGGGACGACGACGTGGACCGTGTCTTCCGTGCCGTGCGAGAGCCTCGGCGGGACGTGCGCGCCCCCCGTGCCGGACGCGTGCGCCGTCGGGATCTGGGGCGATCCGCAGGTGATCACGTGCGCGAACCCCAACGCGCAGTGCTGCCTCCCGCCTCCGTGCCAGTTCGGCCTCGACCAGACCTGCAATGAGTGGCAGGCGATGAACGCGTTCGCCGGCCACTGCAACCCGGACAACACGTGCTCGTGCCACCCGGGATACACGCTGCAGCTCGACGGAAAGTGCCTGTGAACGCCCGCGCGTGAAGGCCGCGACGTGGAGGAGCCCGTCCTCGACGTCGCCGGGCCGCGTCGTTTTTCGTTTCACCCGCGAAGCTCGTCGCACTATCGGCTCGGGGACAAAGCCCGCCGTCCCCCGAGGTGCCGATGATCACGTTCCACAAAGACCCGCAGATCGCCGAGCAGCAGATGCACGCGATCATCTATTATCTCACGGCGTTCGGGTTCATCGACGGGGACTTCGACAAGGCCGAGAAGCAGTACGTGCGCGACTACGTCGGCAAGCTCGTCATCGAGCGCGCGCGGAAGCAGCTCGGGCCGGATCTGTCACAGCACTACGGCGACATCGAGCGGTGGATCGAGCACTTCCACGAGATCGTGGACGAGACGCAGGCCCACATCGAGGGCCTCTTCACCGAGTCCGTCGCCGAGGGCGAGACCACCGAGCAGTTCGTCGCCGCCAAGCTGAAGCTGCGGTGCTTCGAGCTGTTCCGCCGCTTCGACGATCACACGCGGTCGGAGCTGCTCGCGAGCGTCGACGAGCTGATGTACGCGGACGGCAGCGTCCACCCGAGCGAGGCCCAGTTCCGCCGCGAGCTCTACCACCTGCTCCTGGAGCCGCAGGAGATCGACGACGAGGACCTCGACGAGGTGCCCGCCGGCGCCATCGTCATCGCGCCGCCCACCAAGATGGCGCCCGTCGCGTCGGATCATCCCTTCTTCAAAGACTTCGAGTATCCGTACGCGAAAGACCGGGAGTCGTTCGCCGTCCAGGCCAAGGGCGATATGGCGCTGATGGACCGCGTGATCGCCACGCTCCAGGATCAGCGCGAACAGGGCATGGGCAAGCTCGGCACCGCCGTCGAGATTGACCAGGTCCCCGAAGGCTCGAAGTTCCTCGACGGCCGCGTCTACGTGAACCGGCCACGCCCGGGGTCGCGGCACGAATTGCTCGTCATCGGCGATCTGCACGGGTGCTATTCGTGCCTCAAGGCGGCGCTCCTCCAGGCGGACTTCTTCCGGAAGGTGCAGGCCTTCAAGGACGATCCGGAGAACAACCCGGAGATGAATCTGGTGCTGCTCGGCGATTACATCGATCGCGGGCGCTTCTCGTACAATGGAGTCCTGCGCACGGCGATGCAGCTCCTCGTGCGGATCCCGGAGCATGTCTATCTGCTCCGCGGCAACCACGAGTATTACATCGAGCACAACGGCAAGGTGCTCGCGCCGGTGCGCCCGTGTGAGGCCATGAGCGAGATCCAGGCGATCGCGCCGACCGAGGTGTTCGCGCGGTACATGCGGCTCTTCGAGCTGCTGCCCACGTCGTTGATCTTCGATCGGACGATGTTCGTGCACGCGGGCATCCCGCGGGAGGACACGATTCAGGAGAAGGTGAAGCGGCTCGGCTCGTTGAACGATCCGGACGTGCGGTTCCAGATGCTGTGGAGCGATCCGAGCGACGCGGACGTGATCCCGCTGGACCTGCAGAAAGAGAACGCGCGCTTCCCGTTCGGACGGCGGCAGTTCAAGGCGTTCCTGAATCGCTTCGGCCTCCGCACGATGATCCGAGGGCACGAGTCCATCCCCGAGGGGTTCCGCACAGTGTATACAGACCCGGACGCGACGCTGATCACGCTATTTTCCGCGGGCGGCGCGACGAACGAGGACCTGCCGGAGGGCGCGTCGTACCGGACGGTGAAGCCGATGGCGCTCACGATCAAGCACATCGACGGGCTGATCGAGATGGTGCCGTTCGAGATCGACTACGCGAAGTTCAACGACCCGCGGTACAACGCCTTCTTCCGCGCGGAGCTGGACATGACGCTGCCGGGGATCGGAAAGGCCTCTTCCTGACAGGCAGTTTGCCCGGGGGGGTCACTTGGGGCCGTACCGCAGCACGACGGCGTCCGACTTGCCCGAGATCGGGATCTTGCCGGACTCCGTGGTGAGGGCGTCCTGGTAGGTGCCGCCGATCAGGATGCCTCCGGCCGCGTCCCGCGCGACCAACGGGGTGCCGGGGGCTCCGCCGAAGTGGAGGTGACACTGGTAGTTGCCGTCGATGTCCGTCTGAAACAGCCACTCTCCGACTTCCGTCGGGACGCCCAGGCACTCGGGGGTGGGGGCGTCGGAGCCCTGGAGCTCGACGAGGAATAGCTGCGATCCGTCGCCGCCGGCCACGCTCGCGAGGGTGCCCGCGAACGTCCCGGAGCAGTGCTGTTCCCAGAGCGGGCTCCACTGTCCGGCGGCGTCGCGGAGCTGCCGGGAGAGCGTCAGGGAAGGCGGGCCGTAGCGGAGCTTCGCGAGGATCTCGGACCCGTCCGGGAGGAGCCGCGCGTCCGGCACGTCGGAACAACACATGTTCTCGTGCCCGAGGCCCGGCGCGTCCTCGAGCACCGGCACCACGTCGCCCCCGGGGCCGAAGCGGTGCGCGACGCGGTCCGTCCCGTACAAGGTGCACTGCCCGTTCTCGGTCTGAAGGCAGATCGATTGATACGGGCCGTCGCCGAAGTCCGCCTGGTACTCCACCAGGGAATAGAGCACCGCGGTGCCGTCGGGCGCCGGGTCGATCCGCTCGTGCACGGTGGTGCCGGGGCCCAGGATGCGCCGCGCCCACAGGCCGTTTCCCGTGCTGTCCAGCTCGGCGAAGAAGGCGTCGAACTGCGGCTCGCTCGGGAGGTCGATCGCGCCCCACGCGACGGATCCGCCGAAGTCGGCCGCGAGCAGCAGGTGATCGCCCTTCGTGCTCGCGAGCGCCATCGGGATCACCATGCCTCCTTCGGAGACGGGGATAAGCACCTTGCGCACGAGCTTTCCGCCGGCGTCGACCGAGAGGACGCGCGCGCCCTTCGGCTCCGGGCCGTCGCCGAAGTTCGCGGTGTCGCTGAAGTTCGCGGCGACAACCGCGTTGCCCTCGCCGTCGACGGTGAGGAGATGGGAGCCCCGTCCGGCCCAGACGTTGGAGGAGAGGTTGAAGTCGACCATCATGGGGTCGAGGTTCGGCCACATATCGCACCAGCCGATCTCTCCTGCTGCGTTCACGTGGGAGAGGAAGAGGCCGAGTCCGGGCATGAACACGTTGCCTTGGCCGCAGTCGAGCTGGGAGTGGAACGTGCCGAGGACGTAGGCGCCGCCCGCCGGATCCGGCGCGACGTCGAAGATCCTCTGTTCGCCGCCGCCTCCGAACGAAGCGGCCCACGTGAGCGAGCCGCACGCCATGATTTGTGTGGGCGGATGCGTGGTGGTGGGCGTGGTGGTCGACGACGTCGTCTCGCCGCCGGTGCCGGTGGAGGAGCCGCCGGCGCCGGTGGAGGCGCCGCCGGTGCCCGTGGTGTCGCCGCCCGCGCCGTCCGCGGAGAGCAGCGCCGAGCGCGATCCGCAGGCCGAAACGAAGAGGAGGGCGCTCGTGTACACCGCTCGAATCCACGCTCGCATGGGTCGAGGATACGCCTTCCGCCGAGATGGGGTACGCTCTCGCGCCGAGGAGAGCCGCGGAGGATGCTGGAGCTTCGGAGCGTGTCGAAGGAGTTCGCGGGGAAGTCGGCGCTCCGCCCGCTGGACATGACGTTCGAGGCCGGACGCACGACGGCGCTCATCGGCCCGAGCGGCTGCGGCAAATCGACGTTGATCCGGCTCTTGATCGGCCTCGTCGCGCCGGATCGCGGGGAGGTGCGCGCGTTCGGGGAGCGGCTCACGCCGGAGTCCGCGCGCCGGCTGCGGCACCGGATGGGCTACGTCATCCAGGAAGGCGGCCTGTTCCCGCACCTGACCGCCCGCGAGAACGTGGCGCTGTTGCCGCGGCACCTCGGCTGGACCGCGCCGCGCATCGAAGAGCGGACTTCCACGTTGCGTGAGCTCGTGAGGTTGCCCGAGGACGCGATGGACCGTTATCCGGCGGAGCTCTCGGGAGGGCAGAGGCAACGTGTCAGTCTGATGCGAGCGCTCGCGCTGGACCCGGAGGTGCTCCTCCTGGACGAGCCGATGGGGGCGCTGGATCCGCTCATCCGGAGTGACCTGCAGTCGGATCTGAAGGCCATCTTCACCGAGCTGCGGAAGACGGTGGTGCTGGTGACGCACGATCTGGGGGAGGCGGCTTATCTGGGCGACACGATCGCTCTGTTTCGCGAGGGCGCGGTCGTGCAGACTGGCACCTTCGAGGATCTGGTGAGCCGCCCTTCGGACCCGTTCGTGACGCAGTTCGTGAAGGCGCAGCGGGCCCACGCGGCGTAGGCAAGCGGGCGATCAGGCCAGTGTCGGTGTCGCCGCCTGTGGTCGAGAGCGGTGGAGCAGTGGCCGGCGGGCCTTCCCGCTGTCACTCGTCCTCTTCGCCTCCGGTGTCTCCGGAGGCCTGCATGTCCGCGGTCGGTCGATAAGGCAGCGGCGGCGGGGGAGGCGCGGGGCCGAGCGCGCCGCCCGCGACGAGCACGACGCGCAGGACGCTGAACAGCCGGCGAAAGAGGCGGCTCCACCATGGAGGCCTCCTCCGCACACGAAACGGCAGCACAGGTCGGGGCATGACAATGCCCTCCTTTCAATGAGCGAGATGGCTTGTTCGCGATCGATGAAGTCGACCGCGCCGCTCAGCAGAGGAGGGAGCTGTTCGTGATGTACAATGCGAGCGCGGGAGTCGGGGCCGGAACAGGCACCCTCGGGAGCGCGCCTGTCGCTGCGTCGTGCAAAGAAGGGAAGGGGAGGCGGCGGTCCGTCGAAGAGGCGACCGCCTGCCGGCTACGCTGGTTGCGGGCGCTCGGGATGTGGGGAGCGTCCGTGTTGCGGGAGGGGGCGATCTTCGCGACGGCCGCCTGCCCGGCGACCTCCGCGGCCACCTCGAACCATCCGGTCGCGGCCCGAGGCGGCGCGGCCGAGAGCGCCAGCACGGCGCACACGATCACGAGGTACGCCGCGCGGAGGGCTCTCCGGATCATCCGCGGCAGTCTAAGCGCAGGACGGCGACGCGCAATGGAGAGGTCTATCTCGCGGGCCAGCCTACGAGCGCGTTGGGGCCGGTCGCTCCGAGGAGGTGCGTGCCGTCCTCGCGACGGGGCGCGAAATCCTTCAAAATGCCGCGCAAACGAGAGCGGTTCGCGTCGCTCGGCTCCAGTGAGAGGCGGTGACAGAGATCCGTGAGGTCCTCGTCTTCGGCGCCGACCTCCAAGTGCCGCTCCGACCCGGCGATCACGGAGAGGCTCGCCGGCACGCCGAACTGGTGAAGCACGTTGAGCGCCTCCAGCGCCGCAGGCCGGCGAGGGATCGGCGTTCCTCGAAGGTGGCGGCGCAGCGGGTCGAGGGCGCTCCCGGGCGCGCGCAGGCCCAGGTACAGCGCGCAGCAGCGGCGGGCGGCCGCGGTCATGGCCGCGAGGAAGGACGCGACGTCCTCGACGCCGTAGAGCACGTGGCTCGAAAACACGACGTCGCCCTCCGGCGGCCGCTCCATCGGCCAGCGCCCGTTCACGATGAGCACGTTCGTGAGCCCTTCGTCGCGGACGCGCTGCTCCAGGCGGGCGCGCATCGCCGGGGACGGCTCGATCGCGATCACGCGCCGGCAGCGTTTCGCGAAGAGGACCGCGTGCCGGCCCGTCCCGGCCCCGATGTCGATCACGACGTCGCTGTCGTGCAGCTGATCGGCGAGCGCCGCGGGGAGCGTCGCGTCCGCGGCGGCCCGGGCCACACGATCGAAGCGCTCGGCGCGGTGGTGCCAGCGATCTTCGAGCGGCGGTCCCTCGGCGGCGCTCCGGTTCTTCGCGACCTCGGCTTGCATGGCGCGCCACGCGGCGATCCAGTCGACGCCGCCGGCGCGGATCGAGCCGTCTGCGCTCCTATCCCCGCGCCCATCGCCCCGCGCGCGCTCGCCTCGATTCGAAGACGATCCGTCTCCGCTCATGTCCCGTCGCCCGTCGCCGCGCGCGCGATCGCCTCGACGAATTCCGTGTCGTCCGCGTCCGGGCTCGCCTCCAGGCCGGCGACGGGCTCCTCCAGGCCGAAGCGCTCCATCACGTAAAAGAGCTGATCCGCGCGCACGGCGAGCACCGTGATCGCGTCCCGCGCGAGCGCCGCGAGCACCGCGTCGTGGTGACCTTTGCCGGCGACCTCCAGCTTGCTGATCTCGTCGAGCACGATCACCCGCGCGCGGGGCGCGTCCTCCGAGAGCCACGCTCGCGCGGCCTCGAACGCGCCGTTGTCGAAGACGAAGGAGCAGAACGCCTCCTCCGAAGGGCTCCGCGGCTCCGCGCCGCGCTTGGCGATCACGACCGCGTCGTTCCGGCCGATCCGGCGCAGGCGGTAGCCGATCCGGTCGCCGTCCTCCTCGATGGCCTCTTGAAAAAAGCCGGCCACGGGGACGCCGCGCGCTTCGAGCCGTTCGGCCACGCGGCGCGCCGCCGTCGACTTTCCCGCTGCCTTGCCACCTTGCACGAGCGCCCACCGCTTCATGACGACACGCCTCCTTGTTCCGCCGACTCCGTGAGCGAAGACGGGCCTCCTTGGGGGGCCGACTCCGCGAGCCGTTGTGCCACGGAGTCGGCCAGCGCGGAGGCGTGCTCCACGGCGAAGACGAACGTCTCCAAGATCCGACCCGGGAAGCCTCGGAGCCCGGGGCGGCGCGCGGCGCTCTCCCGGCGGGCCGTCTCCAGCGCACCCAGAAGCGACGGGACCAGCTCCAGCGCCACCACGAGCACCTCCGCGAACCGACGAAACCGCGTCCGCCGCAGCCGCGCGAGCGCCCGCTCGGCCGGATAGAGCGCTCCCGCCGCGGACCCGAGCATCACGAGGCCGATCGCGCGGCTCACCATCGTCGTCGCCGCGAGCGCGCCCGCCAGCGAGATCGCATGCCCCCGCACGCGCATGTCGCCCGGCCCGAGCCAGAGCCCGACCGCCGCCAGCACGATCGCCGTGCCCAACCAGCGCAGCGGCCGGCCCGAGCGCTTCGCGACCTTCGGATCGAGCACCGCCGCGAGCCCGAGCATCGCGATCCCGAGCCCCGCGTGCATCTCCGGCCGCGTGACGTAGAGCGCCGCCAACAGGCCGGCGGCCAGGACCAACACCGCAGCGTGACGCCTCTTCTCGCTCATCGGCGACGCCTCCGCGCGAGGACCTTCAACCCGGCCCGGTGACCGCCGAGCGCCAGGATCGCGCCCAGCGTGCTCACGAGCGACGCGAACGGCACCACCACCGACCAACCCCCGGACGGCGCGAGGCCGAGCCACTTCTCGGCCCGCTGGAGCAGCTCCCGGTAGAGGTCGATCATCGGCGCGCCGTAGAGCACGATCTGCGTCAGCACCTTCTGCGAGAGCGCCCACAGCGTCGCGAGGCCGCCGCCCACCGCCGCGGAGATCGGGTTCGCGCCGAACGCGAAGCAGGCCAGCTCGATGAGCAACGACTCCACGAGGATGCCGGCCATCGGCCCCACCACCGCCGTCGCCGGCGACAGCAGCTTCACCCCCGCGCACACCGCGCCCGTCGCGAGCACCACGCCGCGCTTCGGGTACACCGTGCGCAGCGCGAACAGGAAGGCCGCGCCCGTCCCCGCCAGCACCGTGCCCCCGAACGGGATCTTGAGCGCGTGCAGGAAGGTCCCGACGGTGGCCTCGATGGCGCCCCACATCGCGCCGAACGCCGCGGCATGGCCCCAGAACCGCTCGCTCTCGGTGATCGCGTCGTGCTTCATGATCCCGTGCTCGATCCGATCCCCACGAACACCTGCCGCCCGGCCTCGGGGAAGGAGTACCGGGGCTCCACATCGGCGTCGGCGAGGTTGGTCACGCGCACCCAGGCCCGCAGCGCCGGAGAAAAGGCATACGCGAGGCGCGCGTCGAACATCGGAAAGCCGCCGAGGTGGCCCCACTGCCCGGTGTCCGGGTTCTGGAATTCCTGCCGCCCGACGTACCGCATCACGCCCGTGAGCGACAAACCCGCGAGCGGCGTCACCGTGGCCAGCACGAGGCCCTTGTGCTCCGGCCGGTACGCGAGCGGCTGAGCGAGCGCGTCGCCGCCCCGCGCGTGCAGGATCATCCACCCGGCGAGGACATCGAGCCACGGCGCGAAGGTCCACCCGATCTCGGCCTCGGCCCCGAGGTAGCGCGCGCGGGCGGCGTTCTGCATCTGATCGACGCCCGGCGCGACGAACACGCTCGTGATGAGGTCCGTGAGCTCCGAGTCGAAGAGCCCGGCCGCCACCCGCAGCGAACGAGAGGGCTTGAAGACGACGTCGAGCGAGAGGTTCACGGCGCGCTCCGGGCGCAGGAGCGGGTTGGGGTCGCGCGTCCCGAACACCGTGCTGAAGCGCTCGCGCAGCGTCGGAAACCGCGTGCGCGAGGCCACCCCGGCGGTGATCGTCCACGCCTGCGCCGGCGTGAACGTGACCGAGCCCATCGGCCCCCAGCCCAGCGCCGGCCGCGGCGCGAGCCCCGAGGACGGCGCGTCCGGCAGCTCCCCGTCCAGCTCCAGCCCCGCGGATCCGAGGAGCCACCCCGGCACCACGTCCAGCTCGCCTTGAGCCGCCGTCGTGAGGAGGTTCGTGGAGGCGCGCACCGTGTCGGCGTCGCGGTCCGCCTGCCCCGCGTGCATGTCGTGCTTCGCGCCGGTCCACGTCCGCAGGACGAAGGTGCGCTCCGCCCCGACGGGCAGCGTGGCCGTCGTCCGCACGAACCCGCCGGCCGCGCCCTCGTCGTAGATGCTGTGAAACGCCTTCGGTTTGAGCTGCGTGGCGTACCGGCCGTCGTCGTACGCGTCGAGGGTGTTGCCGAGCTTGGCCACGTACACGACCTCTTCCGTCTGCAGCGCGGGGCTTTGGAACGTGTGCGACAGCCCGAGCGACGACGAGTACCAGTCCGTCCACCGCCAGTCGCGCACCGTGAAGTCGTGCACCGCGGGCGGCACGCCGAAGCGCCCTTCGAAATGCGAGGCCGCGAGCGCGATCCGGTGCCGCTCGTCGACGTCCCACAGCACCTTCCCCGTCAGGTTCCCCGCGAGCCGATCCGAGTTGTCGCGCCGCCCGCCGTCCTCGTTCGGGGCCGGGGCGAAGCTCTCCGACATCGGGACGAAGCGCACCCCCTCGAAGCTCGCGTGGACGAGCGCTCCGACGGGCCCCGCGCGCCCGCTGGCCGTCATCGAGGATCGCGCCGCGCTGAGGGGCGAGGCCTCCGTGAACGTGCGCAGCGACAGCCCCTCGGCGGGCGCCCGCGTGACGATGTGGATCGCGCCCCCGAGCCCGTTCGGGCCGTACAGCAGCGAGGCCGCGCCCTTCACGACCGCGACGCGCGCGACCATGTCCACCGGCACCTTGTCGAGGTCGAGCTGCCCGTCGTACGGCACGTAGACCGGCACGCCGTCCACGAAGACGGCGATCTGCCGTTGATCGAAGCCGCGCAGGTTGAGGATGCGCTCCCCGCGCATGCCGCCGCCGCTGGTGATGGAGGGCATGCGCTCCAGCGTGGTCGCGACCGACGTGGTGCCGAGCCGTTCGATGCGCTCGGCCGGGACCGTGGCGAGCACCGTGCCGGCGTCGGGCCGCCGCGTGCCCTTCACCGAGACCTCCAGCGGCGTCGTCGGGACCGGCTCGTCCGCGCGGGCGGCGGCGGACCCGAGGAGCGCCGCGAGTCCCCCCGCGAGCCCCTTCGCGAGCCCCCGCGCGAGCCCTGCCGGGAGGCCCGCAGCGACGAATGGACGCGACCTCATTTCTTGTCGAGGCCGATGATCTTCGCGACCGCTTTGACGCTGTAGCAGCCCGGCAGACCGAGCGTGTCGTCCCACACCAGCGTGCGCGTATCGGGCAAAATGTAGCCCTTTGGCAGCTCCGCGTCGGTGATGTAGGCGGCGCAGTTGGCCTTGTTCGAGGGGTGGAACCCGTCGTCGCCCTCGAAGTCGAACTGCAGCGTGGTCGTGTCGTCGTGCAGCTTCCCCGCGGCCCACACGGCGGTGAGCGGCACGACCGCGGCGCCCTTGTACATCTGCGTGTCCAGCGTCGCGACGTCGACGGTGACCGAGCTGCCGCCGTAGGACAGCAGCACATCCGCGAGCCCCACCTGCGTGCCGCCCGTGTCCGTGCCGCCGCCGGTGCCGCCGGTGCCGCCGCTGGAGGTGGTGCTCGTGCCCCCGCCGCCTCCGTTCGAGCTTCCGGAGTTGACCTCTTGCCCATCGCAGCCGGCGCCCGCGAAGAGCGCGATCAGGACGCCGACGACCTGCACCTTGGACCACTGCTTCATGCCCCAATGGGTAACATTAGGTAGCAACGAGGATCAACGAGGAACGAAAGAGGACATGAGCGTGCCCCCGAAGTGGTCGTGATGCCGACCTCAGGGGCTGGGCGGGTCGTACCGGATCTCGCCGGCGGCGGACGGGTCGTAGCCGGGGATCGCCGAGAGGGCGTCGCGGAAGGCCTGGGACTGGGCGACCTCGCAGAGGGCGACGACATCGGGCAGCCCGAGGCTCTCCGCGCGCAGCACCAGATCGTACGGCTCCGAGGCGAGGCGCAGGAAATCGAGCCCCATCCGCGCGGCCCATGCGGACGTGGTCAAGGCGGCGTCCACCTCCCCGCGGACGACGGCGCACGAGGCGTCGCGGTGCGAGTCGACCGTCACCGTGACCGTGTGCATCCCCGCGAGCGTCACGCCGGCCTCCGCGAGGGCGCGATCGAGGTGCGCCCGCACGCCGGCCGACGGAGCGCGGATCGCCAGCCGCTTGCGCACGAGGTCCGTCACGTCCTGGAGCCGGATCGCCCGCGGGTGAGCGAGCCCCACGTCCCGCCGCACCAAGTGAACGCGCGCGAGCCGCACCGCCGCGATGTGCGAAGGCGGCGGCTGCCCATGAAACCCCGCCGCGAGCACGCCGCCGGCCACGAGCTGCTGGAACGCGGCGCCGGAGTCCGCCTGCACGAGCCCGAGGAGCCGCCCCGCGTGCGCCTGCACCTGCGAAAGCAGCACCTCCACGACCACGTCCCCATTGGCGGCGAGGAGCGGCGGCGGCGCCCGGAAGCCGGTCGCCGGGATCGCCGGGAGCATCGGTTGGAGGGTCGGGGGAAGGGAACCGGCCGTGGGGACGCCCGCGTGGGCCGGCGCGGCGGGGGAGACCGCGGACGCTCGCTCCGTGGCCGGCGTCGAGGCGCCGCGCTCGCGGTCTTCGATCCAGGCGAGCACTTCTTCGCGCACGAAGCGCCACTCGGAGCCGACGCGCCGCCCGGGCAGCCCTTGGGCGAGGAGCCGATAGATCTGTTTCGGATGCACGCGGAGCAGCCGCGCGACCTCCGCGCTCTTGAGCAGCTCAGCCGGCGCCGGAGGGGGGGATCGCGGGGAGGTCGTCACGCCGCGAATCTACCATGCGGGTCAGATCACTTGTCTTGGGGAGCGGGCGCCGGGACAGGGGCGGCCGGCGGGGTGGCGTCGCTCTCCGGCTCTCCGCGGGTGGCGGCCGCGCGCGCGCCGAGCGCCGGGATGTGGTCCTCCAGGTTCTTGAGCCCGAACACGACGACGCCCGCGTGTTGCAGCTCCTCGTACCGCGACGTGAGCAGCGCGCCGAACTGGTCGCGGAGGATCGCCGCCGGATCCCGGCCGGTGGACACGCCCTTGGCGGCGTTCTTCGGCTTCAGCGCCTTCACGAGCCAGGTGCCGTCCTCGCTCATCTTGTCGAGCAGCTCCGGCGAGAACGGGTGCTGTCCCGCGAGCGCCTTCTGGTGATCGTGGAACGCCGCCGCGATGGCGACCGCGTCCTGCGCGGCGTCGAGCGAGCCTTTCCCCTTCCGGATCTTGGCGGGCACCTTCTTGTCGAGCTTGCCCAGGAGCGAGAACACCTCCAGCTGCCGCAGCCCCGCCTCCCGCAGCGGCCGCAGCGCCGAGAGCCGCGCGTCGATCTCGCCGTCGCTGACCTGCGGGATCACCTTGTTCGCCGCGACGAGGAGGCCCAGGGCGACCTCGTGCACCTCCAGGATCTCGTGCACGGCGCACTCCGGCAGCTTGCGGCGGATCGTCTCCACGTGCGGGACAATGGCCTCGACGCCGCGGAGCACATTGACCCGCACGACATCGATGTTGAGTCGGAACGGCTCCAGCCCCTCTTCGGGGACGGCGCGCGCCATCGGCTCGAAGTGCTCGAAGCACGCTTTGGCGTTCTCGCTGTGGAAGGGGGTAGTGGCCTTCTCGGTGACCTTCTCTGCGACCTTCTTCTGGATGGACTTGCTCACGGTCTTCCTGCCTTGTCTCGGTGGAAATTGGAGGAGTGGAAACGAGCGGACGGACTGCCGCTCTGCTCGCGCGGGCGAGTGACACCGACGTTGCTCCGGGCGATGCGTTCCCTCACGGTGACGCCGGAGACGTCTTGCGCGGCCGCCGATCGCGGTCGCGGCGAGTCTGACGCCGCCGATCAGAGCGGCATTCCACCAAATCGATCTCGGACGCGTCGATTTTTCCGGTGCCGGTGTGGGGGCAAGTCTCTCGGTCGTCGCAAACGTTGAGTCGCCGGAAGAGGGAAGTCTCGTGCTCGTCGCAAGCTTTGGGACGGAGGGAAGAGGCAGGTCTCCCGGTCGTCGCAACCGTTGAGTCGGGCGAAGAGGGAAGTCTGGAGGGGTTCGCAAACTTTGCGAAAAGAGAAGACCCAGGTCTCCCTTGGTTCGCAAACTTTGCGAAGCGAGGAGGAGGGGAGTCTCCTCGGGCCTCAAAGTTTGGGGTGGAGGCGGGGGGGAGGCTCCTGGGGCTTGCGTGCGGGCGCGGCGCGTGAATGATGGCGCCCATGGTGAAGGTCATCCCCCTGCGCTTCGGGACCATCTTCAAGAAGGCGTTCGGCGATCACGAGGTGTTCTCGGCCTTCGTGAGCGACGTGCTCGGGGTGCCCATCAAGGTCGACGTCGTCCACCAGGAGTTCCGGTATCCCGAGACGGTCGGCCGGGTCAACGTGACGTACGACCTCTTCGCCGAGGACGTGGCGCACCGGACGATCGTGGAGATCCAGCACATCCGGGAGCCGGATTTCTTCGAGCGATTTCTACACTACCACGCGGTGAGCATCGTGGAGCAGATCACGGAGCACCGCGATTATCGGACGGCGCGCACGGTGTACACGGTGGTGGTGTTGACGACGCCGCCGCGGGATGAGCGACTGTCCTTCTCTGTGGCCGTGACCGATATGGACCCGGTGAATGAGCAGGGGAACAAACTCGGCGTCTTGTGTCATCGGCTGGTGTTCCTAAATCCCAAGAACATCAATGATCAGACGCCGCCGGCCGCGCGGAGGTGGATGGAGCTCATCGCCGACTCGCTGGACGGCGTCATCGACGAAGGCCAGTACCGGGACGACCTCTTGAAGCGCGTGATCGGCGCGATCGGCTCGCGCTCCGTCTCCCCCGACGAGCTGGCGCGGATCAAGGACGAGGCCGCGTGGGAGAGCGTCCTCGCCGATGGCCGCGCGGAAGGTCGCGCGGAAGGCATCGCGGAAGGCGTCGCGAAAGGTCGCGCGGAGGGGGCGCGGGAGATGCTCTTCAAGCTGGCTCGGGCGCTGGGGATCGTGTTCGGGCCGCAAGATCTGGCGCGCATCGAGGCGTGCGACGACCTGGTCGTGCTCAGCCGCTGGATGGAGCGCGTCCCCACCGCGAAGTCGGCTGCGGACGTCTTCGAGTAGGCCGCGGGGCCGCGGGAGACGGCGTGTCGTGAGGTGGGGAAAGGCCGTGTCGTGAGGTGAGGAGGCGGCTACTCGTCGGGGTCGCCGAAGAGGGCGGCGAGGTCGAGCTCCAGCTCCGTGAAAGGCTCGGGGCGGACGCGGTCGCCTCGCTCGGCGATGAGGAGGACCGTGTAACCGTCGGGGCTGTGGCGGTACACCGTCAGCGTCTGTTCCTGAGGGTCGGCGATCCAGTAGTGGGGGACACCGGCGCGGTGGTAGACGCGCATCTTTCGGATGGTGTCGTTGCGGGCGTTGGACGGGGAGAGGATCTCACAAACCCAGTCGGGGCGCACGTCGACAGGCCACATCTTGGGTCGGGTGGGCACCCGGTCGCGCCGCCATCCGACGAGGTCCGGACGATAGATCTCGTTCTCCTCCAAGAGGATCTCCACGTCGGCGACGATCCACCATCCGCCGGGGCCTTTCCCCTCTGGCCGGCGGCCGTAGATGCGGATCACGTCTGAGCCCAACATCATCTGCGCGTCGCCGTGGTCGAAGCTCGGCGAGGCGCGCTTGACGAGCTCACCGTTGATGATCTCGTGGTCGCGCTTGTCTTCCGGGATGGCCAGCAGGTCGGCGAGGGTGGCGCGGTGGACCTTCTCGGCGGCGGACATGCGGTGAGGTTACTTCAGAAGTCGCCGGGCGGGGGGGTCGAATGGCTCGGGGCGGAGGAGGTCAGAAGAGGTTGGTTTGGCCGCCGGGGTCGCCTTTTTTGGGGGGGCGGGGGGGCTTCTTGGCGGACGGGGCGGCGGGCTTTTGTTTCTTGGGGGGTGGGGCGGCGGCTTCCTTCGCGGCGGCTTCTTCGGCGGCGTAGCGGCGGTTCAAGTCGAGCAGGCGGCCCAGCACCTCGTCGCGGGCGGCGTCGTCCCAGGTGTAGCGGGTGGATTCGTCGAGCTGAGGGCGGAAGTCGTAAGCCGGGCGGAGATCGGTCCAGCCGTACGCATCGAGGACGGCGCGATCCATCTCCGCGTGGAGCGCCCGCAGCTGCACGATGTCGGGGCGGTGGTCTTCGGGGTCGTGAAAGTGGTTGTAGGTCTTGGTCAGGCCCTCGTTGTGGCGAATCATGAGCTCGGCGCGGAAGTCGTAGTAGCGCTTTCCGATGGATTCGAGGGCCGGATGATGGGTGTCCAGGGTGCGAGGATCGCCGGGCGGGGGGAAAGGGAAGGTTTCGAAGCAGTCGGTAGGCGCATAGCGGAGCCGGTCCTCAAGCGAGGAGCCAACGAAACGTACCCATGCCTCGTGTACTACGGATTGAAGGAGAGTGAATGAACCATTGGTTTCAAGTAGGATATTTACGATGGTGTTCGAGAATACTCGGCCCGACTCAACAAAGCAGAACGTTAGGTGGCTGGCAACATGCGCTGTTGCGAGACACTGGCCATGACTCTCCAAGAACTTGTGCACCTCGGGAGCTCGGGTCGCATGCAACCACCACGTTTCCCGCCGGTCACGTCTCGGAACGTTTCGTCGCGAGAATTTAACCTTCCTTTCGGTAATCTCGAAAAGGTCGGGCCATCTGCTTGCTTCTTCTCGCGACATTTCACCGAAATCGATGATGTACCGGGATGTGTCCTGGGTAGGACTTGTATTGAGATCTTCTCCTCCGAGGTATTTCCGGATTCGCTCTGCGTTGCGAGGGTCCTTGCCGATCAAAGCCCTCATCTCCGCAAAGGATGAAGCACCATCCTTAACGCTATCGTCATCGAAAACGAACCCGATGCCCAGAATGAAGGAGCCGCCGTAGCTACGACCGTGGTTACTAGCGAGCACGCCAGGCGCTTCGTCGCTTCCTCGATGGAAAAGAAAAGAGGTTATTACGTCTACATCTTTGCCGTCGAGCTGGGGGCGCCCGAAGAAGCGACCCTTGTGCACATGAACCACGCTGACAACGACGGCGGCGGCTCCCGGCCAAGCTAGCCTTCGTTGCGCGCTGTAGATATTCCCCGCGTTCTTCCGAATCCAGAAGAGCCCGGTCGCTTTGGTGTCTCCTTGCGATATTGTGTTCGTTGCGATGAGCCCAAACGTTCCCCCGACTTGCATGTATTGAAACGCACGCCGGAAGAAGTACGCAACAAGGTCGCTGTTTCCGTGGGCTCCTTCGTTGGTTTCCTTGAGCCAATCGCAGTAGTAACTCCGGTTGCTGGCGGCCACGCTGTTCTTCCCGGCAAACGGCGGGTTCCCCACAAAACAATCAAACCCCCCATTCTCCCTGGAGAA
The DNA here is from genome assembly GCA_046351455.1 of Polyangiaceae bacterium. Classification (GTDB taxonomy): domain Bacteria; phylum Myxococcota_A; class Polyangia; order Polyangiales; family Polyangiaceae; genus JADJRH01. The sequence continues at coordinate 22,343 of JAXLYM010000031.1, read as the reverse complement.
CACCTCGGGAAACTCAATCTCCCAGTGGAACGGCGTCACCGGGTGCGCCCCCACCTCGCGCAGGCCGTCCACAAGACGCCTCATCTCGTGCGCGATCTCCCGCGACCTCTCCTTCTCTGCCTCGGTCCGCTCGTCGAGCGTCCGCTCCCCCTTCGCGATCCGCTCGTCCTCCTCGTCGCGCCGCTGCTGGTCCTGGAGCCAGCCCACCGCTCTCGTCCGCAGCTCCTCCAAACCCTTCTTTCGGTCCTTGTCACTCTCCCCCTCGAAGTAACTGGCCACCATCGCGTCTCCGATGGTCCGCACTCTTTGAAGAGCCTGGTTCGCGTCCTGCCACAGGCGGTCCAGCTCGTCGTTGTCCGGCGGGTCGCCCAGAGCGTGAATCTGGGCCCTCAGCCTCTCTGCCCGCGTCACCGCCAAATAAAGCTGATTGCGCGCCTGCTCCGTCGCCGACGCCCCCTTGCCCGGCACGAAGGCCAAGTTAAAAATCTGCTCGCGCGACAAACCCACCAAGGAGTCGCCGCACCGCAGCGCGTGGTCCACGAACGTGAACGGGTGCTCGCTCGCGAACGTCTCCAACCACAACGAGACGCGCGCCAAATCCACCGCCAGCGGGTTCTTGTCGACCCCGTACAAACACCGCTGCGCCACGAGTCGCCGCGCGTGCAACAAGGCGTCTTCGTCCGGCGGCAGATTCAATGTCTCGCCCGTCCGGCGCCACGCCTCCGAGAGCTTGCCCGCGAGCTGGCGGCACGCCTCCACCAAGAACGCACCGGAGCCCATCGCCGGGTCGCAGATCTTCAAGTCCAGGATCTGCTGCGGCGTCACCTCGGGGCCGAGGCGCTCCCAGATCGGGCGCAACGCCGTCTCCACGATGGGGCGCGTCAAGGCCCGCGGCGTGTAGTGCGAGCCCGTCCGGCGGCGCTCCTGGCCCGGCTGGAGCACCAGCGTCCCCCCCGGCAAGAACCCCGGGCGACGCGGCGAAATGCGGCGGCTCAGCGCCCCGAACAGCGCCTCCGCGTCCGCCGCGCCGCGCACCTCGGCCGCCGCCTTGTCCTTGAGGTCGATCCCGGCCTCCGCCTTCAAGTGACGCAGCCGCTCCGCCCCGGGCATCTTCGCGAGGGCGTCGAGGTCCACCACCACGTGCTGCGGCTGAAGGCACGCGCTCCGGCCCTCCGTCACGAGCACGTCGAACCCCATCAGGCCCTCGTACACGCCGCCGATGTGCTCGACGTCGAGGCCCCGGTACAGCAGGCGCTCGCCCTTGTAGAGGGCCAGGCTGGAGAGGACCTCCCGCACCGTCGCGTCCGACACGCGCGGCACGTCGAGCGGGTCCGTCGTCTGGCGCGTGAGGGTGCGGCCCTCCAGGAACGGGTAGCGCTCCGGGTCGAAGAGGTCGCCGCGGCGCGCCGGCAACGTGAGGCCCGTCGCCGCGCGGACACCCCCGTGGAGCAGCCGAAACAAGCTCACGAGGTGCGCCCACGCCCCGAACCGCTGCTTCTGCGTGGCGCCGTGCTCGTCCCGGTCGCGCTCCAGCCGGTCGAAGAGGCCCCGCAGCGAATAGGCCTGCGCGTACAGCGGATCGTGCAGCGGGAGCAGGCCCTTCTCCTCCGCGTACAGGAGGAAGACGAGGCGCATGATCACCGTCACGAGGCCCGCGTAGACGTCCCGCAACCCCTTGCCCGCAAGCAGCCCGGCGAGGACCGCTCCGTCCGCGCGGGCGTCGGCCTCTTCGAAGCCGCGGAGGAGGGCGCCGAGCGCGTCCAGCACCTGCTCGCGCAGCGCCGCCGACACGGTGCTCTGGTACTCGCGGCTCTTCTGGAGCAACGCGGGGAGGCGCTTTTCGGGCTCGCTGCCCTCGAAGCGGCGCGCCGAGAGGAGCATCAGGAGCGCGCCGAGGATCTCGCGGCCGGCCGTCCACGCCGCGGCGGAGAGCATGTCGTCGAGCCGGAACGTGGCGTGGCCGACGCTCTCACCGCGCGGCGCGTACACGAGGCGGACGTCGCGGCCGTTCTCGACGATGCCGATGGAGGCGTCGTTCTCCCAGAGGAGGCGCTCCAGCGTCTGGTGCGGCGAGAGGAGCACGCGCGCGCCCTTCTTCGCGCGGTCGTCGAGGTCGATCCCGTCCACCGAAAGGCCGAGCGCGATCGGCGCCCCGCTCTCCGGATCGCGGATCACGAAGCTCGGCGCCGTGGCCTGGCCGTCGACGAGCCGCGTCAGCTCCTTCGGCACGGCGTCCCCGAAGAGCGCGAGATCGTCGGTCCAGTCGAGGAATTCCGAGGCGAACGCGCGGAACGAGGGGAGGCGGCGCGCGGGCTTCGTCAGCTCTGCGAGGCGCTCCTGGAGGTCGAGGAGATCGCGCGGGGGGAAGATCCAGGCGTCCGCGAGCACCGCCGCCGTGACGACGAGGCCCTCGGGCTGGACGTAGCCGATCCACCGCTTGTGCTTGTAGGAGAGGTCCGCTTGCGAGATCTCGGCGCTCATGCGGTCTCCGCCCAGAGGTAGACGAGGCCCACCGGCGTGACGCGGAAATGGCTGACTTCGTAGGCCTTCTGGATGCGCGAGGGTTCGGTGCGGAGCTCGCCGTCGATCGCGACGAGGCGCGCCTGGAGATAGCGCAGGTCCGCGTCGCGCTGGAGGACGTCCTCCTCCACGAGGCCGGGGAGCTGGAGCTGCTTGGTGCGTTGGAGGAGGTCGGCGATGCTCTGCTTCTGCGTCGTCAGGATCGTCGTCATCGCCGCGGCCTCTTGCTCGGCGCGCGCGGCGAGCGCCTTCGTCGCCTGCTCGATGCGGGCCTCGGCGCGGAGCTGGAGCTGCGCGAACAGGGCCTCCTCGTCGCGGGCGGCGTGCGCGCGTAGCTTCTCGATCACGCTGTCCGGCAACGGGCGCTGCGGGCGGGCCAGCACCTCCGAGAGCGCGGCGACGGCCTTCTCGTCGGCCTCGGCGGTGCGGAAGGCCTGCAGGCGCGCGGGGTCGTCGCCTTCGATCCACAGGGACGTGACCGGGATCAGCTCCTCGTGCAGGCGCGTCGCCCCGGCGCCGAAGATCGAGAGGCGGCCGAGCGCGAGGACGCGGTGGCGCTTGTACGTGGGGTCGACGGCGACCGTCCAGCGGGCGAGGCGATCCTCTCCGAACCCTTGCGCGCGGAAGGTCGCGAGCGCGCGGCGCACGAGCGTGTGCTCCAGGTGGAGCAGCACGGGCGCCGGGCCGCTCTCGGGCAGCTCCTCCACCGCCGACGAGCGGAACGTGACCGGGCGCATCGGCGTCTCGGCGCGCCACTCCCACGGCTTCGTCTTCGGCGGGCGCGGCGGGCGGAGGCGATCTTCCAGCTCCAACCACGTCGGGTCCGCGCCTTTGCCCTCGGCGAGCGGCGGCACGCGGAGGAGGTCCGGCGCGCCCGGGATCGGCTGCAGGGCGCCTTTGCCCGCGAGGGTGAGGCCGAGGTTCACGACGTCGAGGAGGCGGTCCGGGTCGAGGCCGACGTGCTCGCTCGCCTTCTGGTGCAGGCGCTGGAGGGTCGCGATCTGCGCGGGGATGTCGCGGGTGTCACGGACGGTCTCCAGCTCGGCGTCGCGATCGGTCTTGCCGGGCGCCGCGGCGTCGAGGCCGTCCACGTCGCGCTCCATCGCGTCGGCCTCGTCGCGGCGGATGCCTCGGGAGAAGAGGCGGGTCACGCGGACGCCGAGCACCTCGGCCATGGCGCCCAGCTCGCCGCGGATGACGTCGGTCTTGCGGACGAGCGCGCGGAGGACGCGGTCCTCGGGGCGCTGCGCGTAGAAGAAGGACCAGCAGCGGACCTCCTTCGCGGGCTGCATGAGGCGGTCGATGCGGCCGCAGCGCTGCTCCAGGCGCGCGGGGTTCCACGGGAGGTCGAAGTGGAAGAGGTCGGCGCACGCCTTCTGGAGGTTGAGGCCTTCGCGCGCCGCGTCCGTCGCGAGGAGCACGCGCACGGGGTGGGCCGGGTCGTTGAAGTGGGCTTTGATTTGCTCGCGGTCGTCGTCGTCGGTGTCGCCGTCGAAGGTGAGGATGCGGCCCGGATCCTCGTGCTCCCCGAAGGCCGCGCGGAGCTGCGCCGCGAGGTAGAGGAGCGTGTCGGTGAACTCCGTGAACACCAGGATGCGGCGGGGCTTCCACGCGAGGCGGCGCGTCGCGGGGCCGTTCACGGGGAGATCCGGGCACGCGTGGTCGCGGAGCCACGCGAGGAGCGCCTTCACGCGGGCGTCCGGCGTGTGGCGGTGGCGGTCCGCGATCGTGATCATCTCGCGCAACAGGTCGCCCGCGCTCTTGGTGACGGCGGGCGCCACGTCGCGGGAGGCGCGGTCGAGGTCGCGATCGTCGTGGGCCTGGGCTTCGGCGTCGGCGCGCTCGGCGTCGGCGCGCTCGGCGTCGGCTTCGGAGCCGGCGTCGAACAGAGCGAGCTGCGGCGTCGGTTGCGCCGGCTCCGCCGGAGGGAGCGCGGCGAGCCATTTCCCGCCGGCGGACTTCGCGTGGACGCGGAGGGTGCGGGCGAAGGCCGCGATCGAGGACAGGAGGCGCGTCTGGAGCTGCGACGACACGAGGTGGGCCGCGGTCTCGGCGCGCGGGGTGCCCTTCGCTCGGGCGGCGAGATCTTCGACGTAGTCGTGGAGCTTCGCGGCGAGGGTGAGCTCGGGCGCGTCCTCGGGCAGGTCGCGGATCTCGATCGTCTCCACGATGCGCTTCGGGATAGGGGCGCGCGTGTGCGCCTCCAGATCGGTCTTGAGGCGGCGCACCATCACCTCGCGGAGGAGGCGGCGGTTCGTGATCGGGACGTGGCGCGTGAAGCGCTGCGGATCGAGGATCTCCATCAGCGCCGAGAAGGAGCCCGAGTGGCCGTTGTGCGGCGTCGCGGAGAGGAAGAGGCGGTGCTCGAAGCGGCGCGCGAGATCGCGGACGGCCTTCGTCGTGTCGGAGTCGCGCGCGAGGGTGGAGGCCGACGAAGGGGCCGCGGCGTGCGCTTCGTCGAGGATGAAGAGGCTGCGCGCGCGGTGCTCGCCGAGCGTGCGCCGCAGGCCCGCGGCGATGTCGGGATCGCGCAGGAGCGAGTGCGAGATCAGGAAGAAGCGCGACGCCTCCCACGGGTTGGCGCGGAAGCCCCGCTCCTTGCGGACGGCGGCGACGAAGCGCTGGCCGTACACCGCGAACGAGAGGCCGAAGCGCTCGAACATCTCGTCGCGCCACTGGAGCACGACGGCCGCGGGGCACGCGACGACGACGCGGTCGATGCGGTTGCGGAGGAGCAGCTCCTGCATCACGAGGCCGGCCTCGATCGTCTTGCCGAGGCCGACGTCGTCCGCGATGAAGAGGTTCACGCGGGGGAGGCGCAGCGCCATGCGCAGGGGCTCCAGCTGGTACGTCTGCGGCACGATGCCGGCGCGGAGCGGGCTCTGGAGCAGGTCGGCCTCGGTGGAGGTGATGGCCGCCCAGCGCTGCGCGAGCAGGTACGCCGCGAAGGTCTTCGCGTCGTCGGGTCCCTTCGCGGGCTGCGCGGCCGAAGTGGGCGGAGCGAGCTCGCGGGCGTCGGGCTCGATGGACCAGACGACGTCGAGGCGCTCGCCGGGGGCGTCGTCGTCCACGCACGCGAGCGACAGGACGGGGGAGGCGCTGGGCGCGTCGATCACGCGCTCGACGAGGTAGGTTCGCTGGCGGACGCGCACGAGCGCGCCCTCACGGGGGGTCACGAGGGGCGTCATCGGAAGAACGCGAGGCGATCGTCTCCAAGGGTGGGCGTGACGAGCGAGCGGTCGAGGTAGCGGTTCATGCGCTCGCACGAGGTCTCCGAGATGAGCAGGCAGCCGTGGCACGCGGCGCCCGACAGGAGGCGATCGCCGCTGTCGTGCGGCTCGTCGGGGGCGTGGACGGCGCACAGCGGATCGCTGCCGCAGAGGCGGCCGAGGTGCAGCGCGCTCTCCAGAAGCTCCGGCAGGCGGCGCCCCATCTCGACGAGGCCGCCCAGCGAGCCCTCCGCGCCGGGGGACGCGGTGTAGAGCAGGATGCCGTTGTCGCGCGGGCCGGTGTAGATGCGCTCGCGGATCGAGCTGGCCGCGTAGCCGCACTCCAGCGACAGCTGCGTGATGAGCAGGTGCGACAGCGAGTGGAGGAGGACGAAGCGCAGCTGCGAGAAGTCCGGGCGCTCCTTCGCGCGGGCCGTCCACTCGGCTTGCCAGCGCGCGAAGGCGCTGTCGTAGCGGCGCTGGCGCTCGGCGAGCGCTCCGTTGTCCTTGATCCACGCGTCGAGCGCGGCCTCGGAGAGCGAGAAGAAGAAGCCCTCGCCCTTGTTCTCGACGGCGGGGAGCCACTCGCGGGAGGCGGCGAGGTCCGCGACCTCCACGCCCACGTCCACCTCGCCGTCCGGATCGGTCGTGCGCGCCTCGAAGCGCGTGAAGCCGATCTGCGCGCGCACCTCGACGAGGCGCGGCGCGAGGACGAGGCGCTCCACCTTCGCGATGGGACCCACGCGGCTCGCGGGGAGATCGCACAGCTCGGTGTGGAACCGTTCGGAGACCGCCGGGGGCTGGCGGAGGAAGGCGTCCAGCTCGGCGGACTTGAGGCCGCGCTGCGCGACGGGCTGCTCCGAGCGGCGGCGGACGATTTCGGCGAGCGCCGCGTCGTCGGAGACGCCTTCGAGCGCGGCGCGCACGGGGTCTTGCAGCTCGCGGAACATCTGCACGTGCGCGGCGGACTTCGCGTTCTTGACGAAGTCCCACACCGACGCGACGGCCTCTCGGATCTCCGCGCCGGGATCCGGGATGAAGACGGCGCTTTGGTGGAGCGGGAAATACGCGTGGCTCGCGGAGCGGAGCAGGAGGCGCGCGGTCTCGTCGCAGAGCTGCCGGTCGCCGATCCACGGGCGCTTGCCGGGGCACGTGCCGAGGCGCTTCGTCTTCTGGATGCGCTTCCACTCGGCCTCGGACATGCGGACCTGGGCGGGGCAGTTCTTGCAAAAGACGCGGACCTCGCCGAGATCGCCGGTCATGCCGGCCTCCTCCAGCCACAGCTCGGCGACGCCGCACATCCCCGTGTCGGCATGCACGAATTTAGGCCAATCGATGTCGTCGACGTGGCCCTTGCGGCACGCGCGCACGAAGCGGATGGGCTGGACAGGGCTCTTCTTTCCCCGGCCGCCGTCGCAGCGGTGAGCGCCGGCGACGAGCTCCGCGCTGTTCTTGTGGAGCAGGCGCCGCGGCGCTCGGCCGGGCTGCCGCTCGTAGCCTGCGTCCTCCCAACACTGGTCGTTCTGGCAGACGAACCACTCGGGGAAGGCGAAGGCCTTGATCCAGCGGCGATCCTTCGCGTCGGCCTCGTCGTCGTCGATGGGCGGAGCGAAGAGATCCGGCGCCACGAGGGGCTCCCCCTCTTTCTTGAAGGCGCGCGCGATGGCCTGCGAGAGGCGCTCTTCGTCGATGCGCTCGCCCCGGGCCCACCACGCGAGGCCGGCCATGATCGCGGCGTCTTCTACGAAATCCACGAGCGCGCCCGGACCGAAGACGCCCACGAGCTGGCTCTGGCGGATCTCGGCGTCGGGGCGTTTCTCGGGGCTCACGCCCTCGCGGTAGAGGTCGGGCTTCTTCATTGCGCCGGCTCCTTGTCGCTCTCGGGCGCGGAGGGGATGGGCGGCAGATCCACGACGTGCACGGCCGTGACGCCCTCGACGTCGCGCAGGGAGCGGTTCGCGACGAAGCGGCGCGCGTCGGCCGTCGCGCTCTTGAGGTCCGGATCGATCGGCATGCGCAGGAGGAAGCGCTTGCTCTTCGAGGGCGGCTCGTACGGCTGGTACGCGAGGCCCACCGCGCCTGGATCGTCCGCGGCGACCCTGGCCCAGGCGTCGAGCAGCGTCTCCACGCGCCGCCGCAGATCCTGGAGCGCCTCGGGCGGGAGGGCGTGCTCCGGGGCGACGTGCGCCGCGGCGCGCGCGGTGATCACGTCGGCGACGAACCCGAGATCGGCGCGGGCCTCCGCGATGCGAGCCGCGTCATCTTGTCGGAGCAGCCGCCGATCGAGCAGCCGCGCCAGCGCCACGGTGACGCCCGCGAGGCCCCGATCGATCGCGCGCGGGGCGAAGGGCGTCACGCTCGTCGCCTCGACCGCGCGGTAGAACGACGCGTGGTAGCCGGGGAAATGCTCCAGGTGCGAGCGGTCGCGCGCGCGGTAGCCGTTGAGCAGCGTCACCACGAGGCCGGGCCGGTTCGGGTCGCGCCCGACGCGGCTCGTCGCCTGGATGTACTCGGCGGTGGTCTTCGGCTGACCGCACACCACCATCAGCCCGAGGCGCGACACGTCGAGGCCGACCGAGATCATGTTCGTCGCGAGCGCCACGTCGACGGGTCGCGGTCCGCGCTTCGCGTCGCGGGGCTTCTTCGCGACCTCGGTCCGAGGCTCGTGGACGAGGCGCAGCTCGTTGTAGAACGTCCGCACCTCGTCGGTGGTGAGGCGGCTCGTGATCTCGACGACGCGGATGTTGCGGCGATCCGCGAAGAGCCGCTCGTCGTCTTCCCGCCGCTCTTGACCGGCGCGTCCGAGGCGAGCGCGCACCTCGTCCTCGACGATGCGGCGCGACCCGCCCAGCTCGCGGAGGCTGTTGAAGTAACCGACCAGCGTCATGTACGGGTCCGCGGCCTCCGGCGCGTCGCGGAAGAGGCGAGCCGCGGCCGCGAGGAGCGCCGTGTACGAGCGCATGAGCATGGCCTTCTGGCTGCGGCCCGGCGCCGTGACGCCCAGGTAGAGCCGCGACGGGTCGATCCGCTCGTCCTTGACCTGCGCGAAGAAGCTCGTCTTGCGATCCGGCCCCGGGGGCGGAAACACGCGGACGTCTTCGCGGCAGAAGAGCCCGCGGATCTGCGCGTCCGCGCGCCGCACGGTCGCGGTGGACGCGACGATCTTGGGTCCGATCTTCTTGCCGTCGTGCGATCGCTCTGCGAGTCGGGCGATGGCGGTCTCGTACAAACCGACCATCGTGCCGAGCGGGCCCGAGACGAGGTGCAGCTCGTCCTGGATCACCAGATCCGGCGGATCCAGCGGGCGTGGGAGCGGCTTCGCGTCGAAGCCGTCGGGGATCTCACCGCCGCCGAAGTAACCCCACTCCGCGTGGTGATGCGTCACGTGGCGCCCGAACAGGAACGCCGTCCGGTACACCCACGGGAGGCCGGCGAGCTTGTCGACGGTGGCGATCAGGAACGGCGGCAGCTCGCGGTAGATCTCGTCGTCGACGACCACGACCGGGATGCCATGCGGGTGCGTCTTGCTCCAACGGAACTCGCACCCGCGGCCGAAGCAGAGCACGCGGAGCTGCTTCGGCGCGGTGCGGTTCGGCTTGATCTCGAAGCTGTCCTGCACGAACGGCGTGCTGCACCAAGGGCACCGTTCGAGCGGGAACGGCAACGGGCCGCGGCCGCTCTTGTACGAGAACACGCGCTGGATGGCGGTGCCCTGCTCGTTGCCGTGCTCGGCGCCGAACTTGTTGGGCGTGGCGCCGCGTCCGACCCAGAGGCCGATGGAGAAGCGCACGGAGCCCAGCTTCTCCGGCGCGGCGCGGCGCATCTTCTCGAGCGCGCACACCAGGGTCGCGGCGCGGCTGAGCTGATCCAGCGTGAGGAGCCGGAGCGTGTACCGCATGAGCACCGCGACGCCTCCGCCGGCGGCGTCCGGCAGCCGCAAGCGCCGGAGCAGCAGCGTGAAGGCGGCGAGGCCCAAATACGCCTCCGTCTTGCCGCCGCCCGTGGGGAAGAAGATGAGGTCGACGATCGCGCGCTCGTCGCTCTCGGGCTCGACGATGCCGGGTAGGGACAGGAGCACGAACGCGAGCTGGAACGGCCTCCACGCAGGCACCTTGCCGTCCTTCCGGAGCCTGTCGCCGTCGCGCTGCCACATCTGGAGCGCCATCGCTCGGTTCGCGAGCTGGAAGGCTTCCCGCGTCGTCGGCTCGGAGAGCAGATCGATGCCGTGCTCGACGCGCCTGGCAGCGAGCTCCGCCTCATCGAGGAGCCGCCTCGTCGTGCCCAGGCGAGCCTCCCGCACGTCGGCCACGCCGATCTCGCGGAGCGCCGCTTCGGCTTCGGAGCGCTGCGCCTCGATCCAATCGCGGTAGGCCTTCACCATCGGCAGGAGCGACCGACGCATCGCCTCGTAGTCGTCGGGGGGAAGATCGGCGAGCGCCTCCATACCGAACTGGACGTTCTCGATCTTTTCGTTCGCGACGGTGCGCGGGACCAGGGCGCTCGGCAGCCACGACGTGGCGACGTTGGCCACGAATTCGTTGGGGCCCTCGCCGCGGCGCTTTGCCATCACCGAGATGCCGTGTCCGATCGCGTGCTCGCCGTCGTTCCGGTAGAGGAGGTCCGCGACGCGCTCGTCGTGGGGATCCGTGGCCTGCGTGCCGCGCGGGTTGGGCCGCGGCAAGAAGCCGTTGGTGGCCTGCACGTGGAGCCTCGCCTGGAACACGGTCGCCCCGTCCTTGCCGCCGGCCTTCGTCGGATCGCGCCGGTTCACGAGGAACAGCGTCACCGCGCGCGTCCCGTCCCCGAGCAGCGAGCGCCCCGCGTCCGCGAAGGGCCGCGTGACGACATCGATGGTCAGGCCGTCGAGGCCCGCAGGGTGGGGATGGAGCGCTCCGTCATCGACGAGATCGATGCTGACGGGGATGTCGTGCGCGCATCTTTTCCAAAGGAAGCGCGTCTTCGGCTGGACGCCCGGCTCGGATGGTTCGTCGTCGGAGTCCGTAATGGGGATCGTGATGCGCTCGTACGTGGCGCACGTCACGCGCGCCTCCAGGCGCTTCTCGGCCGGGTGCACGAGCACGCTGAGCCCGATGCTCGAAGGAAATCGGGGCCGCTCCGCGGCGGCGGTCTCGTTCTCGTCGCCTTCGGGGGAGGGGCTGTCGAGCTGCTCGTCCGCGGTCTCGTCGGAGAGGTCCTCGTCCTCGTCGTCGCTGCCGGACGTCTGCGCGGAGCCGTTCGAGGTGCGCGCGGCGGCCACGAGGAAGCCGGTCAAATAGGCTCGCGTCGGCCGCACGCGGAGCTTCTCTTCGCGCAGCGCCGCGTCCAGGGGATCGTCGTCGTCGGGTCCGATCAGATCCAGCCGAAGCGCCCGCACCAGCGCCTCGCGCGCGTTTTCCGGCGTCACGACGCGCCTCCTTGGCCGGCGCCTTTGAGGTTCGTCACCGTGAGGCCGGGTGGTCGCTGCGCCTCGCGCGTGGACGCGATCGACACCTTCGAGGTGAGCCAGCGGAGCTTTCTCTTCAGCCGATCCGCGAGCGTCGCCTTGGTGCCCGCGTACAGCGCGTCGTCCGCTTCGAGCCAGAGGATCACGCGGACATCGGTCTTCGAGCTCGCGAGCCCCTCCCCGAAGGGGCGGAACGTCTCTTCTTCCGTCAAACGCATGCGACGCGCGCCCACCAGCCCGGCGATGGTGTCGCAGACCTTGTGAGCCACCTCGGAGGCGAGCCCCTCTTCGTCGTCGCCCGTGAGCCTGGGCTTGTTCGCGATCGCGTGGCCGCGGAAGTCCTTCACCTCGATGAGGTACACGTCCCCTCTTCGCACGCCGCAGAAGTCGACGGCGCGCTTCTGGATTCGACCGACGCCGCTACGATAGGCGTCCGAGTCGTCCCATTTGACAGCGTGCCAGGTGCCGTCGAAGTCGAACGACAAGAAGCCCTCCACCCACGGATCGCTCATGGCGGCGCATGTTCGCGCATGGCCCCACCGCGAGGGAAGGGCGAAACACGCGTCAGTCCACGCCGAAGACGAGCGCCTGCTCCGCCTCCACGTGGCGCGTGAATTCGTCGAGAATCGGGTTGTGATCAAGGTCGGCGAGCGTGTCGCCCTGCTCGATAACGACGCCTTGATCCTCCGTGGGGCAGAAGCCGAAGAACCGCATCGGCACATCGGGGTGCCTCTTGTGCTCCGCCATCAGCGAGAGGTGCCGCACGAAGAGGTAGTCGTGAGAGGTGACGACCACCTGCACGCCTTGCTTGACGAGATCGATCAGGAGATCGGCCGCCTTGGTCACGTAGATCGGGTTGAGGTTCGCCTCCGGCTCGTCCCAGACCAGCAGCGTGTTCGTCTGGATGGCGCCGTTCGCGATCAGGCGTGCGAGCGCGGCGAGCTTTCGGACACCGTCGGCGAGGAGGTGGACCTCCACGAGGCGATCGTCCTTGTGCCGTCGAAGGTAGAAGCGGTTACCCCGCAGCTCGACCTTTCCACCGAGGATTTCTTCGACCCGGCGCTGAATCGCTCCGAACGCCTCCTCGGTCGCGCGGAGCAGGGGCACGCCGAGCTCCTCGGAGACGTCGTACACGGTCTCGTCGAACGGAATCTGCCGCGTCGTGTATGCGGCGCCGAACCCTTCGAAGGTGGAGAGGACTTCGCGCGGGGGGATGTAGACGACACGCTCCGGGCCTGCCCACGCGCCGATCGGCGCCGGCGCGTCGCCTGCGGTTTCTCCGGCGTCGAGCGTGGCGTGGACCTCCGGAGCGCTCCTGTCTCGACGGCCGAACGAGAGCTGCGCAGGCTTGCCGCGCTGGACCTCGACGCGGACCTGAGCTTCTGCGGCTCCCCATCGGATGAGCCGCGCGGCATCATCGCCGTCAGGGCGGAGGACGCCCGTGAGCTTTCGCACGAGGGCCGCGCACCGTTGCGATTCGTCGTCCGAAGAGGCCAGCGCGCGTGCGGTCGCGTAGAGCGCCTTGAGCGCGTGCGTCTTCCCGGAGCCGTTCGGTCCGATGATGACGTTGATCCCTTCCGCGAGATCGAGCCGCCCGCGCCGAAAAACGGTGAAATCGCGCAGCTCCAAAGCCTTGAGCTTCACGGCCCGGCTCGCTGTGAGCAGCGCGGGGAGCCGCTTCTCTTCCGAGAGCGACAAGAGCCGGCGCTCCCCGATGAGCATGTGGAGCGCGCCGAGGGCGATGGCATTCAAGTCGGGTGAAGAGGCCCTCCGGGGCGGCGGCGAAGCATCGAGAGCGCCGGAAGAGTCCGGCAGGAGAGCTTCGAGCGGGAAGACGAGCCAGGCCGACGAGCCGAAAAGGCAAGAGAGCAGCCGTATCTCTCGGCCCCAGAACGAAATCACGATCTGCGCCCCGACGCTGCGGCCGAAGGCGGCGTGCTCGGAGGCTCGCAGCACCGGATCGGGGATGTCGCCACGATCCTCCGTCACCACGGCCGTCCACCCGTCCTTGGAGTCCGGCATGCGCAGCGCTCCCAGGACAAGAGGCGGAGGAGGGGGCTCGTGTCCGTCGTGCCTCTCCACCTTCACGGGGACAAAAGGCGGAAGCGGACTGCCCAGCAGAGGGGTGACGAACATCTCCTTTGGCCAGCCCAATCCGTGCGGATCGAGCACGAAGCTCAACGGATCGGTGAACGCGGAGCCATCGCCGGTGGCCCTCGTCAGCGCGGCGGCGAGGTCTTCGACCGGGCTCGTCGGGAATGCCTCGGCCTCGACGAGCGCGGCGGGGGTCACGAAGACGCCCTGCTTGGGCAGCATCTCCAGCCACCGGCGATGAATCGTCATAGGCGATGCCATGCGCTCCCCTTACGCCACGACGCTGGATCCGTCCATCTCGGCGTAACGGCCGCGGGCTACGGAGGAGGTCTGTTGGGGGAGGCCTACTTGGAGGCGGGGGCGGTCTCGTGGCTCTTCTCGGCGGCGCGATCTGCCCGCCTCAATTCACACAGAGGATCTCCCGGCACGCCCAATGGCCCTTGTCCGCGTCGAACATGCACCCTGGGAAGCTGCCTGTTCCCTGGGAGCAGTCGGCGTCGTCCACGCACTCGTCGGCGGCGGAGTGGCAGTAATAACCGACGCTGCCGATCGGGATATCCAGAGAACAGTAGGGGTCCAGCGTCACGGCGCTCGGGGAGCAATAACCTCCGTTGCAATCGGCGTCGGTCACGCAGTTGCCGTGGACACAGACGTTGGCGTCGAGCTTGGCAGGGTTGCGGCACTCGCAGGCGGCCACTCCACAGTCGGTGTCGGACTGGCACTCATCGTAGGAGCAAAAGGGCGGGTCGTTGAGGGTCTGGTGGCATCGGCCGTTCGTGCCTTCGGTGCAGTCGACGTCGTTCGCGCAGGTCCCGCCCGTCGCGTCCGTGATGCCCGGCGGGCGGTCCGCCGTGCACGCCGTCGCGGTCGCACGATGGAGCTTCGGCTCCTTCTGCGTCGTGCTCGTGGTCGTGCCGCCGCTGCCGCCCGTCGCAGAGGCGCCCCCTCCGCCGCTGCCGGAGCCGCCGTCTCCGCACGCCGCGAGCGCGACGAGCATGGATGGAATCACCAGAAACGAAGCGAGATACGAGAAGCGATGTTGCTGCATGGCCCGCAGCATACGACGTGCGCCCCCCTCGGCGCGCGCAGCGAAGCGAGCACGACGATTGGGGGGCGCGGGCGCGACGAGCGAAGCGAGGAGCGCCGTGGGGGGCAACTCACTCCGAGGGGGCGATCTCCGGCGTCACGATCGGCGGTACCACCGGCTCTCTCTGCAAACGAAGGTACTGCAGCAGCATCGAGAAGCGCCACCTCGCGATCATGCCGAAGGCGAGCAGGTAGAAGAGGGCGCCGGTTTGTACCGGGGTCACGTACTGCTCCACGTAGGCGCGCAACGCGAACCTCGCGATCACGAGGCCGAGCAGGATCCACAGGAACGCGCGCGAACGCTCCATCACGATGCCGTCACCCTTGCGGGTCAGACGCGACGTGCGCGCCATCGGGATCGAGAAGACGAGCGCGCCCACCAACAACGAGACCACCGCCCAGAGGAACGGGACGCGCGTCTGCGGCGCCAGGAACATGCAGAAACCCGTGCTCATCCCGAGCGGCGGGACCACGATCTTGCGGGCCGTGACCGGCGTCGCTGTCTCACGGAAGCGCCACACGAGGACCGCTCCCGCGCCCGCCAACGAGGCGAGCACGAGCAGGATCGGGTGGGCGTGCAGGTAGTCGTCGAGAGGCATTCCGTCTCCGAAAGGGCGGCTCCGAACGGCTTCGTCATAGCACCCGGCGTGCCGCTGCAACCGCGCGCACGCACCGTCTGCACCTCCGCCATTTCGCCGCAGGATCCCTCGCACCGCCCGGCCGATCCGCCGCGATCCGCGCAACCATTGGGGCAGGTTTCCCCGGGCCGGCGCGCTTCGAGGCGTTTCGGCGACGGCGGCGCTCCGCAAGGCGTGCATCGGCGGCGTCCCTCTTGCGCCAGGACCGCAAACGTCCGGGCGGCATCTTGCGCGGACGGCGGGTGCGGCGGCTCTGCTATGGTCGCGACCGTGGAGACGACCGTCGAGCTCATCGCCAGGAAACGTAACGGGCTGAACCTGTCCGCCGAGCAGATCCAACGGCTCGTGCGGGAGCTGCTCGATGGATCCCTCGCCGACTACCAGATGAGCGCGTTCCTCATGGCCGTGTTCTTCCGCGGCATGTCGGACGAAGAGACCGTCGCCCTCACCCACGCGATGCTGCACTCCGGGGACGTCATCGATCTCTCGGACGTGCCCGGAACCAAGGTCGACAAGCACTCGACCGGCGGCGTCGGCGACAAGGTGTCCATCTGCCTCGCTCCCCTCGTCGCCGCGTGCGGCGTGCCGGTGCCGATGGTGTCGGGGCGCGGGCTCGGGCACACCGGCGGCACGCTCGACAAACTGGAGGCGATCCCGGGGTTCTCGGTGAACCTCGACGTCGACGCCTTCCGGCGCATCGTGCGCGACGTGGGGTGCTGCATGATCGGGCAGACCGCGCGCATCGCCCCCGCGGACAAGCGGATTTACGCGCTCCGCGACGTGACGGCGACCGTGGAGTCCATCCCGCTCATCGTCGCGAGCATCCTGTCGAAGAAGCTCGCCGAAGGGATCGACGCGCTCGTCCTCGACGTGAAGGTGGGGCGCGGGGCCTTCATGAAGACGCGGGACGACGCGCGCGCCCTCGCGACCGCCCTCGTGCGCGTGGGGACCGCGGCCGGCAAGAAGGTGAGCGCGCTGCTCACGGACATGGACGCGCCCCTCGGCGCCGCGATCGGGAACGCCAACGAGACGCGGGAGGCCATCGAGATCCTGCACGGGCGCGGGCCCCGCGATCTGATGGACTGCACGCTCGCGCTCGGGGCCGAGATGCTGCAGCTCGCGCGGGTCGCCGGCTCGACCGACGAGGCGATCGCGATCCAGCGCGCCGCCATCGCGAACGGGAGCGCCGCCCGGACGATGGAGCGGATGATCGAAGCGCAAGGCGGGGATCCGGGCGTCGTCGCCGATCCTTCGCGGCTCGCCGTCGCGGAGGTCGTGACGGAGATCGTGGCGCCCTCCGGCGGGTACGTGACGCACGTGGACGCGCTCGAGATGGGGCTCTCCGCGGTCGCGCTCGGGGCCGGGCGCACGCGGGCCGATCAGAAGGTGGATCCGGCCGTGGGCATCGAGCTCTGCGCGCCCCGCGGCACGAAGGTCGGCAAGGGGGACGTGCTCGCGAAGATCCTGTCGCGCTCGGCGGAGGACGGAGCCAAGATCCGACAGCGCGTGCTCGGCGCCTTCGCGATCGAGGACGCGCTGCCCGCTTCGCCGCCGCTGGTCCTCGAACGAATCACCGCATGAGCGCTCCCGCCCTCCCCGCACCCGCGCCGAAGGTCAAAGAGAAAGAGCCGTCGAGCTGGGTGCTCGTCATGAAAGGGCGCGCCGAGCGGCACGCGCAGGAGCGCGGCTACCAGCGGATCGTCCGGCTCCTCGTCACGCTCGTCATCCTGCCCGCGTCGTTCCTCTCGGGCGTCGGCGTGTTCCTGCTGCTGCGCGGGGAGGTGGGCAACATCCTCCTCGGGATCCTGGTGCTCATCTTCTGCGTGACGCTCGCCACCGGGACGGTCCTCGTCTGGGTGTTCGTGCGGCAGCAGCGCAAATTGTCGGAGCTTCAGCTCGATTTCGTGTCGAAGGTCAGCCACGAGCTCCGCACGCCGCTCACGTCGATCCGCATGTTCACGGAGACCTTGGAGCTGCGGCACGACGATCCCGAGACCGTGAAGGTGTGCATCGACGCGCTCGGGCGGGAGAGCCACCGGCTGCAAGGGCTCATCGATCGGCTGCTCGACTGGGGGCGCATGGAGAGCGGGCGGCGCGTGTACGAGATGCGCGAGGAGCGGCTCGACGACATCGTGGAAGAGTCGCTCGTCACCTTCGAGCCGACGCGCACCGGGCGCATGGTGGTGAGAAAGGACGTGCGCGGCGAAATTCCCGTCGTGTGGTGCGACCGGGCCGCTATGGTGGACGTCTTCGTGAACCTCTTGTCGAACGCTTACAAATACGGGTCGATGAGCCGCGTCGACGTCGTGATCGAGGCGCGCGACAGAGCGACGGGCGTCGCCGTCACCGTGAAGGACTACGGCGTCGGCATCGCGCAGCACGAGCACAAGCGCATCTTCGACCGCTTCTACCGCGTGGACGATCTGCTCGCGCGACAGCAGGAGGGATCCGGGCTCGGGCTCGCGATCGTGCAGCACATCGTGAAGGCGCACAAAGGCAAGATCGAGGTCGACAGCGAGCCGGGGAAGGGCAGCGCGTTCACCGTGCTGCTCCCAACCGAGGTGCCCAAGGAAGCCCGAGAAAAAAGGGCGGCGGTGGTGCGGACGAGCTCGGCTCCGAAGGCTGCTCTCGGTGAGGAGAAGGGCCAGTGACGCTCGGGGAGACGGTCAGCGACGGGCGGCCGCAGGTCGGACACAAGCGGACGATCGTGCTCGTCGAGGACGACGCGTCGATCGCGATGGGGCTGGAGCTGAACCTCAAGGCCGAGGGGTTCCGCGTCGTCGTCGCGAACGACGGGGAGACCGGGCTCGGGTTCGCGCGGGAGCCGGGGGTCGACTTGGTGATCCTCGACATCATGCTGCCGCGGCTCAACGGGCTGGAGGTGCTGCGGCAGCTCCGGGCGGAGCGGCGGACGGTGCCGATCATCCTGCTCAGCGCGCGCGGCGCCGAGACGGACAAGGTGACGGGGCTCGACCTCGGGGCCGAGGACTACGTGACGAAGCCGTTCGGGCTCGCGGAGCTGCTCGCGCGCGTGAAGGCGGTGCTGCGGCGCGACGCGATCGCCCGGCCGGAGGAGGTGTTCCGCGCGGGGCAGCTCGTGATCGACCGCGCGCGGCGCGAGGTGCGGCGCGACGGCGCGGCGATCGAGATGACCGCGACGGAGCTCGACGTGCTGCTCTGCCTCGTGGAGGCGAACGGGCGCGTGCTGTCGCGCGAGCAGATCCAGGCGAAGGTGTGGGGCGTCGGGCACCACGGGACGCCGCGGACGATCGACAACTTCGTGCTGCAGCTCCGGAACAAGATCGAAGAGGATCCGGCGCTGCCGAAGCGGATCCTGACGGTGCGGGGCGTGGGCTATCGCTTCGAGGGCGAGGAGCCCTGACGGGGCGTCCCCCTTATTCCGCGCAGGCTTTGTTGACGTCGGCCACGAGCTTCGGCTCGGCGGCGACGATCTTCTCCATCGCGTCGCCGGCGGCTTCGGCCTTCGGGCGGTCGCCTGCTTCGCCGGCCGCGGCCATCTCGCGCGCCGTCTTCGAGGTGTCGCGGAGGAGCGCGGCGTAGGACTTTCGGTGCGTCACCAGCTCCGGGACGGTGAGCTTCAGGGCGTCGGCCTCGGTGGCGGTCTTGTCGAGCGTGTCGGCCAAGGCCTTGAGGCCGCTCGGATCCAGCGCGGTCGCCTGCGCCTTGTCGATCTTGTCCGCTCCCTGGTTCATCAGCGTGGAGAGCGAGCGGCACTCGTCGCGCTTCGCCGAGCCGCACGCGGCGACCACGATCGCCGAAAGCCCTAGAAAAATAGGCGCGGCGCGACGCGCGGCGATCACTGCCGCACCCGCCAGTTGCCCTGGAACGTGCGGCCGATGTCGTCCGCCGTCGGATCGGTGACGATGATCTCCGGCCGGCCGTTGTCGGCGAAGACGATCGTGTTCTGGCGGAAGACGCGGCCGAACGCGACGGCCTCCTCGCGATCCATCCGGTGCACGAGCCACGCGGGCTCTCGCCACACGCTGTCGGCGTCCGCCTCGTAGCCGACGGCCGGCTCCACGCGGTATCCGCCGATGATCAAGAGGTCGCGGAGCACGTGGTGGCGCTGCTCGTTCACCTTGCGCGGCAGGAGCATGCTGCGCGGGTTGTACGCCGTGAGCAGCGCGAAGCGCCGGCCCAAGAGATCCGGCAGCCCGCTCGTGTCCTGCACGATCTCGCCGTCGAGGGACGCCCGCAGCGCGCCGTTCGGCGTGGGCATCTCGTAGATCGTGGCGAGGTACGAGCGGAGGAGCGCCTGATCCATGGGCGGCCGTGAGTATCATCGCGCGCGCTTCGCCGCAATTTCGTGGGTACGGCGGAAGATCGGCCGGGGCTCGTGCCTGGTAGGACGCGGGCGCTTTCGCGTCCTCGACGGTCTTGTACTAAAAGGCCGCCCGCTCGAACGAGGGCCTCCGGGAGCCGGCTCACCGCATGAAAATGATCGAGGTCGACAAGCTGAGCGTGTCGTACGGGGCCTTCCGGGCCGTGGACGGCGTCTCGTTCTCGGTGCAGGCCGGGGAGATCGTCGGCTTTCTGGGGCCGAACGGCGCCGGGAAGAGCACCACGCTGCGCGTGCTCGCGGGGTTCCTCGGCGCGACCTCCGGGACGGTGCGCGTCGCCGGGATCGACGTCGCCGAGGACTCGATCGGCGCGCGCGGAAAGCTCGGGTACATGCCGGAGATGTCGCCGCTCTACCCGGAGATGCGCGTCGGCGAGTACCTGAAGTTCCGGGCCGAGCTGAAGAAGGTCCCGCGTGGCAATCGCAAGCAGGCGGTGCGCGCGGCGATGGAGGAGGCCCGCGTCGACGACTTCGAGGACGTGATGATCGGGCACCTCTCGAAGGGCTACAAACAGCGCGTGGGGCTCGCGGACGCGCTCGTGGCGTCGCCGCCGCTGCTCATCCTCGACGAGCCGACCGCGGGGCTCGATCCGAACCAGATCCGCGAGGTGCGCGCGCTGATCCAGAAGCTCGGGAAGGACCGCACCGTGCTGCTCTCGACGCACATCCTGTCGGAGGTGGAGGCGACGTGCTCGCGCGCGGTCGTCATCAACCGCGGGCGCCTCGTGGCGGAGGGCTCCATCGACGAGATCCGCGCGATGCGGCGGCCGAGCGGGCTCCGCATCGTCGTGCGCGGGGCGGCGGCGCAGGCGCTTTCGATCGTGAAGAAGGCGCCGGGCGTGAAGAAGGTGACCGCCGACGCGGAGGACGCAGCGCTCGACGGGGACGGCGCGGTCGCGCTGTCGGTGGAGCTCGCGCCGAAGGCCGATCCCGGCAAGCTCGCGGAGGAGGCGGTCGCCGCGCTCGTGGGCGCGAAGCTCGGCGTGCGCGAGGTGTCGATCAAGAAGGCCTCGCTGGAGCAGGTGTTCGCGGAGCTGACGGTGGCCGGCAACGCTCCCGATGAAGCGAGCGAATCGCCGGAAAACGAAGGCGAAAGCGCCCCCGAGAAGGAGGACGCGTGAGCGGTTTCCTTGCCATCTTGAAGCGCGAGGTGCTCGCGCTGTTCGTGACGCCGCTCGCGTGGATCGCGATCTCGGCGTTCCTGTTCGTGCAGGGGATCCACTTCTTCTTCCTGGTGGAGCACTACGCGAATCAGCAGGAATTGACGGCGGATCAGGGGCCGGTGCAGGCGTTCTTCGGCGGCACGATCTTCCTCTACATGCCGCTCATCTTCATCTGCCCGCTGCTCACGATGCGGCTCTTCGCCGAGGAGCGGCGCTCGGGGACGATCGAGGCGCTGCTCACCGCGCCGGTCGGATCCGCGGGCGTGGTGCTCGCGAAGTACGCGGCGGCGCTCGTGGCCTACGTCGCGATGTGGGCGCCGACAGGGCTCTACATGGTGTTCATCGGGCAGACCGGCGAGCTCGACACGCGCGTGCTCGCGGCGAGCTACCTCGCGATCTTCCTCGTCGGCGCGGGGTACCTCGCGATCGGGACGATGACGAGCGCCTTCTCGAAGAGCCAGGTGGTGGCGGCGGTGCTCTCGGCGATGGCGCTCATCGCGCTGTTCATCTTCGGCATCGGGGAGTTCATCGTGCTCGACGGGCCGCTGCACGCCCTCTGCAGCTACGTGTCGGTGTGGGCGCAGATGGGCGACTTCTCGCAAGGGATCATCGACTCGCGGCGCGTGGTGTTCGACCTCACGCTGATCGCGCTGCCGCTGTTCGTGACCGTGCGCGCCGTGGACGCGTGGAGGTGGGGATGAGCGCCGAACGCGACGAGAAGAAGGGCCCCGCCGTGACGAAGAACAGCACCGCGGCGCAGAAGGTCTCGGTGAGCATCGGGCTCATCGCGGCGATGGTGATCGCGGTCGTGGCGAACGTGCTGGTGTCGCGGCACTACAAGCGCTGGGACGTCACGCGCGGCGGCCTCTACACGCTGAGCGATCCGACGCTGCAGACGCTGCACGGGCTCGAAGAGCCGGTCATGGTGTACGTGATGCTGCCGGCGGGCGATCCGCTGACGACGAGCGTCGGGCACCTCCTGGAGGCGTACAAGGCCGAGACGACGCGGCTCGACGTGAAGCCGACGGATCCGGATCGGCACCCGGCGGAGTTCCTCGCGATCCAGCAAAAATACGGCGTTTCGGAGGGGATGACGCGCGACGGGCGCGTGCTCACCGACACGGCGATCATCGTGGCGAAGGGCGACAAGCCGTACTTCCTCACGGCGAACGATCTCGTCGCGGTCGAGGACGACGAGGACATGCGCACGCGGCCTCGGCTCGAAGAGGCGCTCACGACGGCGATCCGCAGCGTGACGACCGGCAGCCGGCCGAAGGTGTGCTTCGCGAAGGGGCACGGCGAAAAGCCGCTCGATACGGGCGGCGAGGGCGGGCTCGCGGCGCTGAAGGATCGGCTCGGCAAGAACAACTACGACACGCTGGAGCTCCCGCCGGCGCGCGAGGGCGCGAAGGAAGAGCTGCCCGGCTGCGATCTGCTGGTGATCGCGGGGCCGACGGAGCCGGTGCCCGCGGAGGACGTGGCGCGGTTCGTCGGGTTCGCGAAGAGCGGCGGCAGCGTGCTGCTCGCGGTCGGTCCGGTGCCGGATCCGGATGACGGCAAATACGTGGATCTGGGGCTGGAGAAGCTGTTCTCGACGCTGGGGCTCAAGCTGGAGAGCGACTTCGTGTTCGAGCTCGACAGCAAGCGGAAGTCGCCGAACGGCTTCGGCGAGACGTTCCTGCCGGAGCCGAAGCCGCACCCGATCACGGACGGGCTGCTCAAGGCCGCGGACCGCGGGATCGGCGTCACGATGACGATCGCGTCGTCGCTCTCGAAGGTGCCGGGCGAGGGCGCGACGACGCCGCTCCTGATGACGACGGATCGGTCGTT
>JAXLYM010000030.1:0-110867 GCA_046351455.1 Polyangiaceae bacterium | reverse complement strand
GACCGAGCGGAAGATGACCTTCGCGGCGAGCCGTCGCCCGTCCGTGGCCTCGGTCTCGTAGACGCCGCCCATGCCTCCGCGGCCGATGAGGCGCACCACTTTGTACCGGCCGCCGAGCGAGTGACCGACGAGCGGATCCGCGTCGAAGTCCGCGCGCTCCGCCACCACCGCGCGCGCCGCGGAGTCGAGGGGCGCGAGCATTCCGTGGAGCAGCCCCTCCTCTCCGTCCGTGACGGCGCGCAGCATCTCGTGGAACGCCTCGGCCGAGGCGTAGCGCCGCCGCATGTCGCCCGTGATCGCCGGGTGCAACGCGAGCGCGAGCGGCGCCGGGACCCACGGCGCGCAGTCCTGCACCGGCGGGATCCTCCGGCTCGGCGGAGAGCGGACGGTCCCCGGGCTCGACGGGCGATCCTCCGGCACCGGCGGACGGCCGCACAGCATCTGGTAGAGGATCGCTCCGAGGCCGAAGATGTCGGCGCGCCGGCCTTCCCGCGCCCACGTCCCGGAGCCGCTCGTCCCCTCGCGACGGTCGCCCGAAGAGCTGTCCGCGAGGGTGTCCTCGTCCTCTTCGTCGATCGCGCGGAGCCCCGGCCCGAGCACGCGCACCACGATCTCCCCGTCCGCCCCGTTCTCCAGGAAGAGCTTCGCCGGCCGCAGATCACGGAACGCGATGCCCGCCGCGTGCGCCGCGATGAGGGCGTTCGAGGCCTGCAGCGCGATCCGCGCGGCCGCCACGGGCTGGAGCACGTCCATCTGCGAGAGCAGCTCCGCCACGTCCGATCCCGTGAGCAGCGGCATCACGAGGTAAACGAGATCGCTGCCGAGATCGTGGCCGACGTCGAGCACCGGGACGACGTGGCGATCGTTGAGCGCGGAGAGGATGCTCGCCTCCCGGCTCACGCGCGACAGCATCTCCTCCGTCGCAGCCTCCGGGCGCAGCACCTTCACGGCGACCGGATGCCCTGCGGTGTCGTGCGCCGCGAGCACGATGCCCCGACCGGCCTCGTCGATCAGACGCTCCGTCGTGTATCCGCCCGAGAGGGTGATCCCGACCAGGGACTCTGCGTCCGAGAGGCGCGAGCCGTTGCCCATGCGGGGGGGATGATACACCGATTCGAAGAGGCTGCATTCCGGCGCTGAGACGGCCGCATGCCGCCCGATCACAGCCTGACGATGACGTAACGGCCCTCCCGAGCACGCAACCTCTGCGCACCGCGTCGAAGGTATTGCGGTCGCGAAAAAGGTGAACGAGGATTCACTCAATGAACGAGGCCTCTTTGCCTGAAGCGCCGCTCAGCCGGCGTGAGGAGGCGAAGGCGCTCTTCCGCAACGCGATCCTCGACGCGGCGGAGCGCGTCTTTGCCGAGCACGGCTTCCATGTCGCCCGGATCCAGGACGTCGCGAAGCAGGCGCGGATCGGCGTCGGCACCGTCTACAACCACTTCGAGCAGAAGGAAGACCTCCTCCTGGCCCTGCTCGAAGACCGGACGGGAGAGGTGATCGCGTGCCTCACGGCGCG
Organism: Polyangiaceae bacterium; assembly: GCA_046351455.1. GTDB lineage: Bacteria > Myxococcota_A > Polyangia > Polyangiales > Polyangiaceae > JADJRH01. The sequence goes on along the minus strand of JAXLYM010000030.1, from coordinate 109,348 downwards.
GCCGGAGGATCCGCCCGAGTTCGAGCCGCGGCTCCTCGCGAGGCTCACGCGGGTGCTCGAGTACGTCGACCACCACCGCAGCTTCTTCATCGTCGCCAGCGATCACGGCCTCCTCGGCAAGGCGGCGAACGGCCGCAACACCTTGGCGTGCGCCAAGGAAATGCATCAGATGCAGCGCTTCCGCGCGGCGTTCCGCGGTCTCGTGGAAGAGGGGGTTGCCGAAGGCGCGCTGGAGCCCATGGACGCCCACCGCCTCGCGTGGTCGCTGGGCGGCATCCTCCGAATGTTCATGTACGGCGCGCTGACGGAGGGGAACGAGCCCAGCCTCGTCGCCCTCGCCCCCACGATCGTGCGCCTCTTCCTTCACGGGGCCGCGCCCCAGCGCGAGGCGGCGCTGAGCTCGGGCAAGCCCACCAGAGCCAAGACGACCCGCAGTCGACCCAGGAGAAACTCCCGATGATCCCGCGTAGCACGTTGAGCGTCCTTCTCTTCACCTCGGCCGCTCTGCTCGGCACCGGCTGCAAGAAGCCCCCGCCGACCGAGGGCGCGCAGGCGGCGCTCGACACCGCGTCGCCGACCAGCGTCGAGACGACGTTCGCCAAGCTCACGGTGAGGCGGCTGCCAGCGACGCTGGAGCTGAGCGGCACCCTCGCGGCGGACGAGATGAGCGAGGTCGCGGCGGCCACGGCCGGCATCGTGACCAAGGTGCTCGTCGACGTCGGCTCCCGCGTGAAGAAGGGCGATCCGCTCGTCCAGCTCGACACGCGCGATCCGTCGCTCCGCGGCCAAGCGGCGTCGGCGCAGGCCGCGCAGGCGCAGGCTCGCCTCGGCATCAAGCAGGGCGAGAAATTCGATCCCGAGAAGATGGCGGAGGTCCGCGCCGCGAAGGAGGGGATGGATCTCGCCGTCACGGACGCGCAGCGCACGAAGGCCCTCTTCGACTCGGGCGGCGTCGCGCAGGCGCAGTGGGACGCGGCGCGCGCCCGCGCCGAGCAGGCGAAGGCTCAGTACGAGGCCGCGCTCAACGGGGCGAACCAGGCGTGGGCCGGGCTCCTCGCCGCGCAGGCGCAGTCGGGCCTCGCGTCGAAGGCGCTCGCCGACGCGACGGTGCGCGCTCCCTTCGACGGCGCGGTGGCCGAGCGGCGCATCAGCGCGGGCGAGTTCGCGATGATGGGCCGCGTCGTGGCCGTCGTCGTGCACGATAACCCGCTGCGCCTGAAGATCGACGTGCCCGAGGCCGAGGTCGCGCACATCAGCGACGGCAAGGAGGTCCTCGTGACCGTCGCGTCGTACCCGGGCCGCGTCTTCAAGGGCACGGTGAAGCGCATCGGCGCCAGCGTGAAGGTGCAGAGCCGCACGCTGCCGATCGAGGCGGAGGTCGCGAACGACGACGGAGCCCTGCGCCCCGGCACGTTCGCCCGCGCGGAGATCGCGATCGAAGGCGAGAACGAGGACGCGCTCCTCGTCCCGAAGTCCGCGGTCGGCAGCTCCGGCACGGCGTCGCGCGTGTTCGTCCGCTCGGGCAGCCGCGTGATCGAGCGCATCGTGACGGTGGGCCGCGAGGTCGACGGGATGGTCGAGGTGCGCGGCACGCTCGCGGCCTCGGACGAGGTGGCGATCACCGCGATCGACAAGCTCGCCGACGGCGTCGAAGTGAAGGCGAAGTGAGGGAGCAGAGGTAACGAAATGCAGTGGCTAGCGGCCATCAGCGTCAAGCGCCCCGTCTTCGCGACGGTCATCATCCTCGTCCTCAGCGTCGTCGGACTCTTCGCGTACCTGCAGCTCGGCATCGATCGCTTCCCCAAGATCGACTTCCCGGTCGTCGTGGTGACGACGGTGCTGCGCGGCGCGGCGCCCGAGGAGATGGAGACCGAGGTCAGTGACAAGATCGAGGCGGCGGTCAACACGATCAGCGGCATCGACGAGCTGCGCAGCACCTCGGCCGAGGGCGTCAGCACGGTCATCGTCACCTTCGTTCTCGAGAAGGACGTCGAGGTGGCGGCGCAGGAGGTTCGCGACAAGGTCAGCGCGGCGATGGCCACGCTGCCGACCGGCATCGATCCGCCCGTCATCCAGAAGCTGGATCCGGACGCGTCGCCGATCATCTCGATCGCGCTCACCGGCCCCGGCACCTCGCGTGACATCACGGAGCTCGCCGACAAGAAGATCCGCCGCGAGATCGAGTCGATCAGCGGCGTCGGTCAGGTGACGCTCCTCGGCGGTCGCCCGCGCCAGGTCAACGTGTGGATCGATCCGGCCAAGCTCCAGAGCTACGGCGTGGCGGCCGCGCAGGTCGAGGGCGCGCTGCGCACGCAGAACCTCGAGATCCCGGCCGGCCGCGTCGAAGCGGGCGCTCGCCAGCTCACGCTGCGCACGCAGGGCCGCGTCGAGTCGGTCGAGCAGATGGGCGACATCGTCGTCGCGATGAACGCCGGCGTCCCGGTGCACCTCTCGGACATCGGCACCGTCGAGGACGGCGCCGCCGATCCCGACTCCGTCGGGTACAAGGGCGCGCGCTCCACGGTCGTGCTCAACATCCGCAAGCAGAGCGGCACGAACACGGCCGAGGTCGTCCACAACATCAAAGAGAAGCTCGACGACGTGAAGAAGCGCGTCCCCGCGGGCTACGTGATCGACATCGCGCGCGATCAGTCGGAATTCATCGAGAACGCGATCGGCGCGGTGAAGGAGCACCTCGTGCTCGGCGCGATCTGCGCGGCCATCATCGTGCTCGTCTTCCTCGGGAACTTCCGCTCCACGATCATCGCGGCGGTCGCGATCCCGACGTCGATCATCAGCACGTTCGGCATCATGCGCGCGGCCGGCTTCACGCTGAACGCGATCACGCTGCTGGCCCTCACGCTGGCCGTCGGCATCGTCATCGACGACGCGATCGTCGTGCTGGAGATCGTGTTCAAGCGCATCGACGAGAACGGGGAGAAGCCGTTCCAGGCCGCGATCAACGGCACGAAGGAGATCGGCCTCGCGGTCCTCGCGACCACGCTGTCCCTCGTCGCCGTGTTCCTCCCGGTCGCGTTCATGGGCGGCATCGTCGGCCGCTTCATGTCGTCGTTCGGCCTGACGATGAGCTTCTCGATCATGGTGAGCTTGCTCGTCAGCTTCACCCTCACGCCGATGATGTGCTCGCGCTGGCTGAAGCGGAAGATCGCGCCGAAGGCGGTCGAGGAGAAGGACGCGAAGCCCGCGGAGAGCTCGTCCGATCCGCACCCGCCGCGCCCGCACGAGGCCGGCTTCCACGGCCACTCGGGCACCGCCGGCCACGTGCACTCGGGCGGCATCTACGGCGCGATCGAGAACGGGTACGTGAAGATCCTCGCGTGGTCGATGCGGCACCGCTGGGTGATCGTGCTCATGTGCGTCGGATCGCTCGCGTCGTGCGTCCCGCTCGCTGGGATCGCGAACAAGAACTTCCTCCCGGACGAGGACGAGTCGCAGTACCAGGTGTCGCTCCGCACGCCCGAGGGCACGAGCCTCGACGAGACGCGCCTCACCGCGACGCGCTTCGCGACCGAGCTGGAGAAGCAGGAGGGCACGCTCTACGCGGTCACGACGATCGGCGACGACCCTCAGAAGACGGTCAACCTCGCCTCCATCTACGTGAAGCTGAAGCCCGCCTCCGAGCGCAAGCGCTCGCAGCAGGAGCTCATCGACATCGCGCGCCGTGAGGTCGTCCCTCGCTTCTCGAAGGACCTGCGCATCTCGATCGGCCCCGTGCCCGCGTTCGGCAGCGGCGCGAACTTCCCGGTCATGTTCCAGATCACCGGCCCGGATCTGCAGAAGATCGCGGCCTACTCCGACGTGCTGCTGAAGAAGATGAAGTCGATGCCCGGCGTCGTGGACGCGGACACGTCCCTCATCCTCGGCAAGCCCGAGCTGCGCGCCCACATCGATCGCAAGAAGGCGGCGGATCTCGGCCTCAACGTCGCCGACATCGCGAGCACGCTGCGCCTCCTCGTCGGCGGCTACAAGGTCTCCGACTACAACGACTCCGGCGAGCAGTACGAGGTGCACGCGCGCGCCATCCCGACGTTCCGCTCCGACATCGAGGGGCTGAAGCGCATCAGCATCCCGACGATGAAGGCGGGCGGCTCCGTCACGCTCGACAACGTCGTCACCTTCACGGAGGGCGCCGGCCCCTCGAAGATCGACCGCTACAACCGCCGCCGCCAGGTCTACATCATGTGCAACCTGGAGAAGGGCTACTCCGAGGGCACCATCATCGACGCCCTCACGAAGTCCGCGCAGGAGCTGAAGATGGACCCGGGCTACGAGGCCGCGCCGATGGGCCGGTCGAAGGAGCTGGGCCGCGCCGCGAAGAACTTCGGCATGGCGTTCCTCCTCTCCGGCATCTTCATGTACCTCGTGCTCGCGGCGCAGTTCGAGTCGTGGCTCCACCCGATCACGATCCTCATGAGCCTCCCGCTGACGGTGCCGTTCGCGATCCTCAGCGTGATCATCTTCAAGCAGTCGCTGAACATCTTCTCGATGCTCGGCGTGCTCGTCCTCTTCGGCGTCGTGAAGAAGAACTCCATCTTGCAGATCGATCACACGATCGGCTTGAGAGAGGCCGGGATGCCACGCCTCGAGGCGATCCTCGCGTCGAACCGCGATCGTCTCCGGCCCATCCTCATGACCACGCTCGCGTTCGTCGCCGGCATGATCCCGCTCGTGCTCTCCAGCGGCGCGGGCGCGGGCACCAACCGCGCGACGGGCTTCGTCATCATCGGCGGTCAGACGCTCGCGCTGCTCCTGACGCTCCTCGCGACGCCGGTCACGTACTCGCTCTTCGACGACCTCTCGATGTGGGTCTCGCGCCTCTTCAACCTCAAGAAGGTCGACACGGGCGAGGACGACGACGACGCGGCGCCCGCGACCCCGCGCATGCCGAACGCGCCCGCGCAGCACCCCGTCCCCGGCGGCGAGTGATCCCCTCCTCCGCTCGCGTGCGCGCGTGAGCCGTCACACGCGCCGCTGAGCGCGATCCCCTTCGAAACAAGCCTCGTCCTCCCCCACCCGCAGCCGTGGTATACGGCCTCGGTCCACGCACCGAGGAGACGTCTCATGGCACGCGCTCACAATTTCAACGCCGGTCCGGCCGGCCTCCCGCTCGCCGCCCTCGAACGCGCTCAACGAGAGCTGATCGACTTCGAGGGGACGGGCATGTCCATCATGGAGCACAGCCACCGCGGCAAGGCGTACGAGGCCGTGCACAACGAGGCGATCGCGCTCACCAAGGAGCTGTGCGGCGTCCCCGAAGGCTACGACGTCCTCTTCCTGCAGGGCGGCGCGAGCCTGCAGTTCGCCCAGGTGCCGATGAACTTCCTGCCCGCGGACAAGAGCGCGGACTACATCCTCACCGGCGGCTGGTCGGAGAAGGCGTACCAGGAGGCCGGCCGCATCGGGAAGGCGCGCGTCGCCGCCACCACCGAGCAGAACAAGAAGTACACGCGCATCCCCGGCGCGGACGAGATCAAGGTCGATCCGGGCGCCGCGTACGTCCACTACACCACGAACAACACGCTGTTCGGCACGCAGTGGCACCGCACGCCGGAGGTCGGGGACGTGCCGCTCGTCGCGGACATGTCGAGCGACATCATGTGGGCGCCGATCGACGTGGCGAAGCACTCGCTCATCTACGCCGGCGCTCAGAAGAACATCGGCCCGTCCGGCGTGGTCGTCGTGATCCTCAAGAAGGACTTCCTCGCGACGGCGCGCAAGGACATCCCGGTCATCCTCCGGTACCAGACGCACGCGGAGAACAACTCGCTCTACAACACGCCGCCGACGTTCGGCATCTACCTCATCCGCAACGTGCTCGCGGTCATCAAGGACCTGGGCGGCCTCGCGGCGATGGAGGCGCACAACCGCAAGAAGGGCGATCTGCTCTACGGCACGATCGACTCGGATCCGGACTTCTTCCGCGCGCCCGTCGCGAAGGACAGCCGCTCGTACATGAACGTGGTGTTCCGCCTCCCGACCGAGGAGCTGGAGAAAAAGTTCGTCGCCGAGGCCGCAAAGCAGAAGATGGTCGGCCTCGCCGGACACCGCTCCACCGGCGGCATCCGCGTCTCGACGTACAACGCCGTGTCGTACGAGTCGATCGAGGTGCTCACCAACTTCATGCGTGAGTTCCGCAAGACCGCGCCCGCCGCCTGATCTGCCCACCTCGCCGGACTGGCACCCTCCCCGCGTGCCAGTCCGACTCTCCCCCAGACAAGCTACGTGGTCACTTCGCCATCTTGCGCTTCGCCGACTCGATGCGCTTGATGATGTCCATCTCGTCGCCGAACAAGGCCTCTCGCGTCGCCGTCGCGAACACCGGATCGGGGCCGGCCTGACCGGGGCGACCCGCAGGACCAGGCTGACCTTGCCGGCCCGGTCGACCGTCGGGGCCGTTCACGTCCGAGCTGGACTGGCACCCTTGCCCGCTGACGCCGCGACCGCCGTTGCCGCCGTTTCCGCCCGGTCCGCCCGCGCCGCCGGGGCCGGCCGATCCGCCGACGCTCTCCGCCAAGACTCGGCCCTTGAGGACGTCGGACGCGGTCTTGTCGAGGTAGATGCGAATCGCGCCGCCGCGACCGCCGTCTCCGCCGGGTCCGCCGGGCCCGCCGTCCTGTCCGTCGCGGCCGGCCTCACCGCGCGTGCACACGGGAGAGCCCGAGGACGCGTCGCGCCCGTCCTCGCCCTCGGCGCCGGTCTTGCCGGTCTCGCCCACGTACCCGTCGCCGCCGCGGCTCACGATGTGCACCGCCTGATCGGCCGTCGGGCTGATGTAATAGGCACGCTCGCCCCCGGACTCCACGCGGACCAGCGCCGCGTTCTCGTAATACGGAGTCTTCAGCGTGGTGATCGCGATCTTCACGTCGGGCCCGGGGGCGCCCGCCGAGCCGCCGCCGAACGTGTCGCCCATCCGACAGGCGTACACGGGAGTCAGGTTCGACTCGCCGACGACCGATTTCTGATACTGCCCCTCCACCTGCTTCTCCAGCCAGGCGCGCAACGTCACCCCGGTGTCGGCCGTCGCGAGGATGTCGCCGGGCGAGGCCCAGATGAACTTCTCCAGATCGTTGCTGCGACTGCCGGGCTCCCCTTCGAGCCGGATCATCTTCGGGTTCACGACCGCGTCCTTCTGGCCCTGACAGCCCACCTCGCGATCGGTGCTGCTGCACATCGTGCCGTTCTGCAGCGAGACGAGCACCTCCACCTGGAACGACGCCCCCGGACAGAACACCTTCTGACCGCCGACCGGCCGCACATCGATGCTCTTCGCGTTGGAAGGGTCGAAGTTGACCAGCGTCGGGCCGCAGGCGGCGAGCGCGCCGCTCCCGAGCATCAGAGTCGCCAGCATGCCTGTTCGGATCATCGTCTCCATGCGCACCTCGTGGGGCCTCCGCGGCGCGCGCATCCTACGCGGTCCGCTCCGAACCGGGCCCGAAAAGCGCTTCTCGCGGCGGAGACGGCGCTCTCTTCACCGGGCGCAGGGAAGGCGCGACCGAGAGGACTTTCGCCCCGATGCGTGCCCGGGAAGGGTCCTTTGATATAGTGCGCGCCGTGGCGGATCCCCTGGCGCAGACCGTGGCGTTCGACGGCACCGCGCCGGCGGTGGACAGCTCTCCGAGCGTGTCTCACCCCGCGGAGACGCTCGCCGAGGGGCCGGTCGAGGGCGCCGCGAGCCTGATCGAGAGCGGGCGCCGCGTCGTGGCCGGCCGGTACGAGGTGCTCGGGCTGCTCGGCGCCGGCGGGATGGGCAACGTGTACCGCGCGCTCGATCGCGAGCTCGACGAGGTCGTCGCGCTCAAGATGCTGCGGCCGGAGATCGCGTCGAACGCCGCGGCGCTGGCGCGTTTCCGGAGCGAGGTGAAGCTCGCGCGGCGCGTGACGCACCCGAGCGTGGCGCGCGTCTTCGACATCGGCGACGAGGGCGGCGAGCGCTACCTCACGATGGAGCTCATCGACGGGGAGCCGCTCGGCACCACCATCGCGCGGGCCGGTCGCCTCGGGGCCGCGCGCGCGATCGAGATCGCCTGCGCCGTGTGCGCGGGCCTCGGCGCGGCGCACTCCGCGGGCGTGATCCATCGGGATCTGAAGCCCGACAACATCCTCCTCGCGCGCGACGGCCGCGTGGTCGTGACCGATTTCGGCATCGCGCGGGCCGCCGGCGCCGACGTGAAGAGCACGGGCGCGATCGTCGGCACCCCCGCGTACATGGCGCCGGAGCAGGTGGAGGGGAAGCCCGTCGACGCGCGCGCGGATCTGTACGCGCTCGGCGCCGTGCTGTTCGAGATGCTCACCGGAGAGGCGCCGTGGGTCGGCGACAACGCGTTCACCGTCGCGGCCGCGCGCCTCCTGCACCCGCCGCCGAACCCGCGCGCGAAGCGGCCCGATCTGCCCCCGGATCTCGCCGCGATCGTGGTGCGCGCGCTGGGACGAAAGGCCGAGGAGCGGTTCGCGAGCGCCGCCGACGTGGCCGCCGCGTTGTCGCGCGTCGAGGTGAGGCGAGCCGTCCCGTCCGCCGCGCCGCCGCCGCCGTCGCGCCCCGCGTCGCCGCCGCTGATCGGGACGCCGGTGCCCGCGTGCAAGAAGCAGGTCGCGGTGCTGCCGTTCCGCAACGCGGGCGCGCCCGAGCACGACCACCTCGCGGAGGGCCTCACGGAGGAGCTGATCGATCTGCTCAGCATGGCGGGCGATCTGCGCGTGCGATCGCGCGGCACCGTGATGCGCTACCGCGGCGGCGAGCGGGATCCGCGCGAGATCGGCCGGGAGCTCGGCGTGCCGGTCGTCGTCGACGGCTCCGTGCGAAAGGCCGGCGGCTCGGTGCGCGTGGCCGTTCGCCTCGTGAGCGTCGCGGACGGCGTGCAGATCTGGCACCGCCGCTGGGATCGCCCCGAGGCCGACATCTTCGCGGTGAGCGACGAAGCGGCGCGCGCGATCGCCGCGGCGCTCGCGGTCGAGATCAAGGCGCCGGCCCGCGCGGCCCCGAGCAGCGCCGAGGCGATCGACGTGTACCTGCGGGCGCGCGCGCTCTACTTCCGCTTCTTCCAGGACACGCACGGCGAGAGCCTGAAGCTCTTCGAGGAGGCGCTCTCGCTCGCGCCGGACGATCCGCGGATCATCGCGGGCTACGCGATGGCGATCTGCCGCCTGCCGTTCCGCAGCGACGAGGTCGTGCAGCGCGCGTCCATCGCCGCGGAGCGCGCCGTCGATCGCGCGCCGAACCTCGCGGAGGCGCACGTGGCGCAGGCGATCGTGCTGCACCACCAGTCGCGCCGGCCGGAGGCGGTGACGTCGCTGGCGCGCGCGCTTCGATTGTCGCGCTTCAGCGCGGAGGCGCACGACACGATGGGCCGCCTGCTCGCGGAGACGACGCTGCAGGAGCCCGCGCGCAAGCACCTGGAGGCCGCGCTCACGCTGGAGCCGGAGATGGAGCTCGCGCGCCTGCAGCTCGCGCGCCTTCACTACCTGGAGGGCCGCGCGGAGATGGCGTGGACCGTCATCCACAGCTCGCCGACGGGAGGCGACGCCACGTTGCCGCTGGAGGCGCGCATCGCGCTCTGGTCGCGCGACATCGAGAAGGCGCGCGTGCTCGTGCAGGATCCGCGGATGGAGAATGCCGGCCGCTACAGCCTCGCGCGCATCCTGCTCGAGTTCATGGTGGAGGGCGCCGATCCGTTCACGCGCGCGCCGTCGGGGACGGACCGCTCGTCCCGCTTCCGCGCGTTCCTGACGCAGCTCGGAGCCGAGTGCGCCGCGTACGCCCGCGACGACGAGCGCACGCTCGTGTGCCTGGAGGACGCGGTGAAGGAGGGCGTCTTCGACGTCGCGTGGGCCGACGGCTGCCCGCTGTTCGAGCCGCTGCGCCAGACGCCGCGTTTCCGCGCGGTGCGCGAGGCGTTCGCCGCGACCGCGAAGAAGATCGAGGACGCCTACCTCGCCGCGTCCTGAGGGACCGTCTCACTTTTCTGAGACAGGCAGGAGCAGAGATTTGGGGCCGCGGGTAGCGCGCGTCCGCGATGCAGCGCCCCCGGCGCGCGTCCTCGCCTGCCCGCGCCTCGGTGTGAGCGTCACGGGACGAGATCGACGCGCACGTCGCCGAGCGGATCCGGGGCGTGCGTGCGCTCGACGAACGTCACGCGCCCCTCGCGATCGATGAGGAGCGCGGAGGTGCAGCGCGTGCCGTAGCCGGGGCTGCGGATGAACATCGGCGACAGCACGCGCTCCAGCGCGAGGCCCACGCCCGTGTCCGGGAGGTCCGCGTCGGGCGGGCGCGACTCGTCGTGCAGCGCCGCGAGGAGGCGATCCACGTCGACGTCTTCGTCCGCGAGGGCGTCGCGCAAGGCTCGCTTGCCGCGCTCCACCTTGGGCCACGGCGTGTCGAGCAGATGATTCGAGAGGCCGTGAATTCCAGGCGAGACGGCGATCGGAGCGGCGCCGCGGTTGCTCGTGTACGCGACGGTGTCCGCGTCGCCCGCGATCAGGTTGAAGCCGCGGTAGAGCGCGCCGCGCTCCGCCACGCTCGCGACGTACGCGGTCGGCGACGCGTCGCCTTCGAGGAAGTCGCGCACGAGGGCGCCGCGGGACGGCTCGCTCGGATCCTTCGATCGCATGTCGCGCGGGTCGCGGTAGTTCGTGAGCGCCGCGAATCGGCCCGCGCGCGTCACGCCGAGCCACGTGCCGCCCGCCTCCACGTCGACGCCCGCGACCACGCCGCGCGGCCCCGGCCACACGTGCGCGCGCTCCGCGGGCCGGGCGTAGAGCTCGTCCCGATTGGCCGCGAGGACGAGGCGATACCGTGGGTGTGTCGATGCGCCGAAGACGATGAGGCACACGCGTGATCTCCTTCAAATCCCGAGGTCGTAGCGATCGCCTTCCGTCGCGCACGCGATCGGCGAGCGCTCGACGTCGTGCGTGTCCGGGTAATGGATGAGGCGCATCTTGCGGCGCGTCTCCTCGGGGAGGCCGACCAGCGACGCGAGCGGCGTGTGGATGCCGTAGTTCGTCTCGTGGAGGAAGAGGTCCGCCTCCGCGAGCCAGCTCACGAGCTCCGGATCGAAGGCGGTGTCCGCGCTGTACGCGAACGAAGCGCTGCGGCCGCGCAGGCGGAGCGCCGACGTCGGGATGTGGTGGATCGTGCGGCGCCAATCGACGAGCAGCGGGCCGATCGCCGTGCCGCCGGGGCCGAGCGGTCGCACGTCCGCGTAGTCGTCCAGCGAGAGGAGCTGCACCTCGAAGCGGCCGTCCATCAGCACCTCCATGCCGCCCTTGAGGCGCGTGTCCCAGAGGCCCGCGAGCACCTCGGGGATCGCGTAGAGCGAGACCTTCCGGTTCGAGACGAAGCGGCGCCAGAACAGGAGCTGCTCCAGGCCGCCGCAGTGATCGCCGTGGAGGTGCGTGATGACGACGTGGTCGACGTCGTCGAGGCCGACGCGCTCACCGCCGCGCGCGCCGAGATCGCCGAGGGCGCGCGCGAGCGCCGGCGGCGCGTCGAGGAGGATGCGCGTGCCGTCCGCCTCGATGAGCAAGCACGCGTTGAAATACCGCGAGGTGAACGCATCGCCGACCCCCACGACCCGCACCGAGAACGCTGCCACGTGCAAGGTATAGAGGGGGCGCGCGCGGTTGCCAGGGGTGATTCGTACGAGGGCGACGCGTCACTCGCGCGATCGGAACGGCGCCGGGTGCGACGCGGGGCGGCGCGTGTTCTTGCGCTGCAGGCCGAGCACGCCGGGCGGCAAATCTTCCTTGCGCGTGATCTCGACGCCGTCCGTTCGCAGCGCGCGCCACAGCGCCGGGCGGCCCCATCCGAGGTGGCACTGGAGCAGCAGCACCTTCGGCGCGTCGGGCGGATACGCGTGCAGGGTGAAGGCGTAGGCCTCGTCCTGCTTGTAGAGCTTCTCCAGGATCTCGTCGGCGCGCTCCAGCGAGTCGTCCTCGACCCAACCCCTGTCGTCGGTGGAGGCGGCGAGCTCTTTCGGGTTCGCGAGCACCGCGCGGAGCGCCTCGATTTGCACGTTGTGCGCGGTCTTCGGATCCGCCTCGGTGCGGCGCATCACGCGCTCGGTGGTGACCCACGAGACGACCGGAGATTTGCGCCGCTCCAGCCGGTACACCGCGAGGCCGGCCGACGCCGCGCCGACCGCGAGCAGCACCCACAGCGCGACGATGCGGCGCTCCAGGTGGTACTTCACGACGGTCGTCGCGATCGGCGCCACGAACACGAGCGAGAGCATCGTCTGCACGACGAAGAGCAGCGTCCACACGAGCAGGAAATGCTGGATCGAGAGCTGCGGGCGCCAGTTGCGGACGAAGTCGATCGTCGCGCCGACGAGGAGGATCACGACGCCGCCGCCCGTGAGGTTCCGGTAGAGGAGCACCTCCCGCCGCGCCTGACGCGAGAGGAGCCAGTACGGGAAGAGGACCGGCGAGAAGATGTAATAGATGAACGGGCCGGGCGGGTGCTCGCGGTAATACGCCTCGAATTCGAGGTGGCGGCGCACGAGGACGCGGAGGAGGCGCGACCGCTCGGCGCGCGATCGCACGGCCTCGGCGAATGCGAACACGAGCAGCGCGACGACGACGTTCACGAGCACGCCGGTCATCGGGAACGCCGCGGCGGCGAGCGTCGCGACGAACGGGAGCACGGCGAAGAAGACGAGGCGCAGCGCGAAATCGAAGATGCGCTTCACGGTGGATCGGCTCGTCGCTTGGTGCGCGAATACCGGCCGCAGGGGTCTAGAAATCGTAGCGAGCCGCGAGCCCGGGGATGACGAACAGCACGACCTGGCCGGTGAGCGCGTCGGGCTGGTACGTGCCGATCTGGCCGCCGACCTCGCGCTGGATCGTCGCGTCCCACTTCGGCTGCTTCGTCGCGATCAGCATGAACGCCTGCAGATCGAGCGCGGCCTCGAAGTGGTCCGTGAATTTGTAGCCGAGGCGCAGCTCGGGGTTCGCGAAGGCGTAGATCGAGTCCACCGCCATCGCCGCGGAGGCGATCGGCGCGCCGGAGAAGCTGCCGGAGCGCTCGTCGCGGATGCGCGCGAACATCACGCCGCCCGAGGCGCGCGCGAGGAACGGGATCTTCTCGCCGTACCGGATCGACAGGTGCGCGCCGGCCGCGTACCCCGTGAGCAGCAGGTGATCCGTGGCCTTCGCGTCGATCGTCGCGAGGTTCACCGCGGGCGTGATCTTGGCGTCGCGGTTGGTCGTGTCCTGGAAGGCCGCGAGGTACGCGAGCGTGAGGCCGATGCCGAAGCCGGAGCCGCGCTCGTACCCCGCGTGGAGCTGCGCGAACGGCCCGATCCCGAGGCCGCCGGCGCACCCTTCCTTGCAGTTGTCCGCGATGTCGCCCCCGAACGAGGGCGCGATCGCGAAGCCCACCGTCGCGTCGGCGAAGAACTTCGACGGCTTCTGCCACTGCGGCGCGTCGTCGTCGCGCTCGAGCGCCGTGTCCACGACCGCGATGCCGCCCGGCTCCACCTTCACGTCGCGCGTCAGCTTGAGGAAGCCGGGCGCGGAGATCTCCACCTTCTGCACGCCGCTCTTCACGCGGCCCGTCCAGTTGCCGCTGCCGAGATCGACGGAGTTCAGCGCGACGAGCGCGTTCGGCGGCGTCGGCGTGATGCGCAGCGCGCCGTCGAGCTCTTCCGCGCGGACGGAGAGCGACGAGATCGCGCCGCTCTTCACCTCGGCGCTCACCGGCTGCGTGCCGAGCTTGCCCTGCCCGCGCAGCATCACCATGTGCTTGCCGACGGCGACGAGGCCCTCCCACGGGGCCTGCCCGACGACCGAGTTGTCCACGATGACGTCGACCGCGCGGCCGCCCGACTCCACGACCTTGAGGCGACCGGAGGCCTTCAGCGCCTGCATCTTCGCCTGCACCGTGACGACGCTGCCGCCGGCGACGTCCACGCGCGTCTCGTACGGCTCGTACCCTTCCTTGAAGACGCGCACGAGCTGCGAGCCCGCGGCCACGCGGATCGGCGCGACGGGCGGATACTCACCGCGCGCGATGCCGCTGATCGAGATGAGCGCGCCGGGCTCCGCGCCCTGGATGTCGACCGTGCCGACGAGGGCGCGCATCTCGGTGATGGCGCGCTGGGCGAGCGATTTGTCCTCGGGCGGGATGTTCTGGAAGTCGCGGAGGAAGCGCTCGTACATGTCGAGCGAGTCGTCGAACCGCTGCAGCTTGCGGAGGCAGTACGCCGCGTTCAGCGTCGCGTTGCGCGTGGGAAACAGATCGAGCGACGCCGTGAACTCCGCGAGCGCCGCGGAGAACGCGCCCTCCTGCATGAGCCCGAGGCCCTTCGTGAAGTGACCGCGCGCCTCTTCCTTCTGCGCGGGCGTCGGTCCCTCGGGCCCGACCACGTTCGTCGCAGCGGGGGGCGCGACGGGCGCAGCGCTCGGCGCCGCAGTCGCGGAGGGCGCGGACGAAGCCGCCGGAGCCGCGGAGGGCGCGGACGTCGGAGCCGCGGACGCCGAAGGCGCGGACGATCCCGCGGGCGGCGCCGGCGTCGCGGGCTTGGGCTGCGCGAACGCGATCTGCGCGCCGAGCGCCGTCGCGACCACGACGGAGACCGCGCGCGCGAGGTGGTGTCTTGCGGGACCTTGCGCCATGACCTGCGACGTTACTCGAATTTGTCCCGCGTCGCTGTGGAGGTTGGCGTCGGCGCGGGTCCGGGCGCCGCTCCCCCGGAGGCGCTCGCAGAAGGCTTCGCGCCGGGGGGAAGGAACTCCACCTTCGGAGGCACCGCGCCCGCTTCCGTGAGCGAGACGTCGGTCGTGTACTCCTGCTTGCCCTTGCTGATCTTCACGCTCACGAGCGAGCCGAGCTTGCCCTTGATGTCGACGATGCCGCGGTCGTTCTTCGCGGGCTGCCCGTCGACCTCGACCTTCGCGTCGGTCGGCACGACGAGCTTGAATCGCTTCGGCGCGAGATCCGCCGGCTCCACCGCGGGCGTCGTCGCGGTCGCGGTCACCGTGGCCGTGGGAGGCGGCGCGGTCACCACGATCGTCGTGGGCGGCGGCGGGTTCGTCCCGCCGTTGTGAGGCCGCGTCACGAAGTAGCCGACGCCCGCGAGCGCCGCGACGCCGACGACCCCGAGCCCGATGAGGAGCCCCTTCGATCCGCCGGACTGCGTGGCCCCCGCGTGCGACGTCATCGCGACGTTGGTGGCGCCCGCCTCCCCCGTGCGCGTCCCCGCGCCGGAGGCCGAATTCGAGAGCCCCGGGCTCGACGCGGTGCCCACGCCGCTGCCGTCCTGCGGGCCCGCGAGCGTCGTCATCGGCGGGGGCGGCGGCGCCATCGACAGCGACAGCTTCGGCGCTTGTTGCTCGCGCGCCGTCTGCGAAAGCGGCACCAGCATCTCGTCCGTGATGCCCCACCCGTTCGGCAGCAGCGCGCGGATGTCCTGGAACATCTCCTGCGCGGTCTGGTAGCGGTGCGCGGGATCGTGCCGCATCGCCTTGTGCGCGATCGCCGCGACCTCCGCCGGCACCCACGGCGAGCGCTCCTGGAGCGGCTGCGGGTGCTGCGAGCAGATCGAGATGATGAGCTCGCCGAGCGCCGTCAGGTGCTGGAACGGCGTCTTCCCGCAGAGCGCCTGGTACAGGACGACGCCGAGCGACCAGATGTCCGTGCGGTGGTCGATCCCGCGCGCGCCGCGGGCCTGCTCCGGCGACATGTAGAGCGGGGAGCCGAGCATGTTCCCGGTCTTCGTGAGGCCGGCGCTCTCCGTCTCCTGCGCCTGCTCCATCTTGATCTTGGCGATGCCGAAATCGAGCAGCTTGATGATCACCTCGCCGGCGTCGCGCTTCGCGAGGAAGAGGTTCGCTGGCTTGATGTCGCGGTGGACGACGTGCTTGTCGTGCGCTTTCTGAAGGCCGAGGCACGCCTGTCCGACGATGCGGAGCGCGAGATCCGGGGCGATCGGGCCGGTGCGCTTCAGGAGGTGCTGGACGTCCTCGCCTTCGAGGTACTCCATCACCATGAACGGGAGCTCGCTCTCCTTGTCGAAGCCCGTGTCGAGCACCTGCGTGATGTGCTGCGTCTCGATCGAGCCGGCGGCGCGCGCCTCGCGATGGAACCGGGCGACGAGCCCTTCGTCCTTCGCGAACTGACCCATGATCACCTTGAGCGCGACGCGGCGACCGGTGCCGGTGTGCTCGGCCTCGTACACGGCGCCCATCGCGCCCGCGCCGAGGAGCTTCGTGATCTTGTACTTGCGATCGACGAGCGCGCCGTCCGCGAGCGGACCGGTGACCTTCGTCGATTTGGGCGGAGCCGACCGACCTTCCATGGAGCCTTACTCCCCACCGCCGGAGGGCGTGGCGAGCGCGCTCACAGCCAAGCCCATGGACGAAACGCCCCTTTGTCGATCCCGAGACACGTTGGCAGTTTCCCAGGAGCCACGGGACTTGTAAACCTGCGATGGTGAAGCGCGGCGCCGCGGCGTTTTCGATCTTGCCCCTCGTCGCCCTCGCGTGCAGCGGCGCGCCGAAGGATCCTGCGGGGCCGAAGTCGGGCGCCCAGGGCAGCACGTCCGTGAAGGTCACCGCGGATCGGCTCGACGGATCGCGCTTGCTCGCGGAGGACGCGGCGCTCGCGATCCACGCCGGCGCCGGACCGCTGCAGCTCGTCGCGGCCGACATCGCGTCGGAGGGCGATCGCCTGGGCGCGTTCGTCGAGATCCCCGCCGATCAGTGCCTCGTCGCGTACGCGCGGCCGTCCCCGACGATCAGCGACGTCGACCTGTTCGCGTACGAGGACGACGGGACGCCTTTCTCCACCGACGAATCGCCGTCGCAGGGCGGCACGGTGCTCGTGTGCCCGCCGCACCCGAAGCGCCTCTACGTCGTGGGCCGCGTGATGGCGGGCGCGGGCCTGCTCGCGATCGGCGTGCAGCCGGTGCCCGCGCCGAAGGCGGACGCCGTGGCCTCCGCGGTGCACGCGCACGGCCTCCCCGGCGAGGATTCGGGGCGCCTCGACGCGTGGCCGGGTCTGGAGACGAAGCTCCGTGAGCACCGCGCGGCGATCGGCGGAAAATGGGACGACGTGCGCCGCGTCGCGATGCCGGTCACGCAGCGCGCGGTGTCGCGCATCTCGATCACGCTGGAGCCGAACCGGTGCGCGGACGTGCTGCTCGCGCCGAGCGACGAGGTCGACTCGCTGGACGCGTTCCTCGAGGACGAGCACGGCCGCGTGATCTCGCGCGCCCGGGAGCGCGGCAAGGATCGCAGCGCCGTGATCTGCACGACGACGCGCACGGAGATCTCGGTGGCGATGCGCCCGCGCGCGTCCGAAGGCCTGGTCGCGGTGGTCCTCGGCCGCTCGGCGAAGGGCGCGGCGGCGGAGGTGATGCAGAGTGCGTTCGCGGATCACGTCACGTCCCCGCTCGATCTCGACGCGGCGCGCGCGGCGCTGGATCGCCTGCTCGACGGCCGCGGCTTCGGCGCCCGCAAGCTCGCGGGCACGGCGACCGCGCGCACGGGCCAGCGCCAGAGCGTCACGATCGATGTCCCCGCGGGGTGCGCGCGCGTCGACGTGATCGCGGGCAAGCCCCTCGGCACCTTCCGCGCGGAGCTGTGGGACGACGCGAGCGCCCTCGTCACCAGCGCGTACGGCGGCGCGCGAGGCACCTTCTTCGCCTGCGGAAAAGGCGGATCGTGGCGCGCGGACGTCGAAGCGCTCGACGCGCCGGGCCCGTTCGCTGTCGAGGTCCGCAAGGATCGCAGCGCCCCGCCCGCGCTCGTCGCGCACCCGCTCGCGGCGGCACGTTTGCTAGGCCGCATCGAAGCAGAAGGCGTCCCGATCGAGGCCTCCGCAGCGCAGCAAGCGCAGGTGCTCGCCCTCGACGCCACGTCCCTCCGCGCGCACCCGCTCACCATCGCAGCCGGCACGTGCGCGACCGTGATCGCGGCCCTCGACTCCGGTGGAAACGGCTTGGATCTGCGCCTCGTGGACACCGCGACGAACGAGAGCAGCCTCGTGCGCGGAGCGACCGTCGCGTCCGATCGCCTGTGCGCCGCCACCTCCGCGCGATCCGCGAAGGCCGAGCTGCGCCTCACATCGGGGAAGGCCGACGCGCTCGTGCTGGTGCGAACGAGCGCGCCGTAGCCCAACTCCAACAAGCACGTGATGGTGCCCACCCCCCGGTCGCGCTACGCGCGCCCGGCCCCTCCCAATCCGCTCGCTACGCTCGCGGAGGGAGGGGAACGTTTCGTAGTTCATCGAGCCGCGCGAATTTGCCCCCTCCCATCGCGAACCGGCCGCCACTGGAAGGACGGAGTCCTTTCTGCGGAGGCGGAGCTCCGCCTAGCGGAGCGGAGTCCGCAGCAGAAAGGATGCAGTCCTTGACGTTGTAACGAAGAGAGCGATCTGGGAGCAACGTCGAGGACTGCGTCCACTCAGCTACGGACTCCGCGGAGCCGAGCTCCGCTCCGCCTCCGCTGAGCGGACTCCGTCCTCCCAGTGGTGGCCAGAGGGGCGGGCTCGCGCGCAGCGAAGCGAGCACGAGCCCGGGGGTGGGCACCTGAAAGCGCTTGGATCAGGCCGCGGCCTTGTCCTTGAGGGCCTCGATGTCGAGCTCGATCTTCACGTCCTCGCCGACCGCGACGCCGCCCGTCTCCAGCACCGCGTTCCACACGAGGCCGAAGTCCTTGCGGTTGATCGTCGTCTTCGCCTCGAAGCCGGCCTTCTCGTTGCCCCACGGATCTTTGCTGATGCCCGCGTACTCGACGTCGAGCGTCACTTCCTTCGTGACGCCGTGGATCGTCAGATCGCCCGTCACCTTGAAGTCGGAGCCCTTGCCCTCGACGCTCTTCGACTTGAACGTGATCTCCTTGTGGTTCTCGGCGTCGAAGAAATCTGGGCTCTTCAGGTGGCCGTCGCGCTGCGCGTCGCTCGTGTCGATGCTGTTCACGTCGATCGACACCGCCACGTGCGACTGCGCCGGAGCCGCCGGATCGAAGGCGAACGCGCCGGAGAACTTGGTGAAGCGGCCGCGGACCTTCGCGACGACGAGGTGGCGAACGGAGAAATTGACGTGCGAGTGAGCGGCGTCGATCGTGAAGTTCGTGAGAGACATCGGGAGATCTCCTGTTGTTCGTGAGTGAGCGAAGGCTGCGGCTCCGCCACGCGGCGCCGAGCACGAATCGGTAGGGGCCTGTCGTCCGCAGCGGCGGACGCACCCGTCCCAGCGCGCCCGCCGTGCGAAGCGGTGCGCCCCGGGTGACCTGACGTTAACCGCACATCTCTTAACGTCAAGAGGTTTGGATGTATCGATCCGGTGATCGCGATCACCTCCTGCCCCGTCCGGGCTGATCGCGATCACCGCCTCTCGCGCGATCACCCTTCAAAACAAGGCAAATCACGCGTTCGATCGGAGGCACGCGCGCTGCAATGGGTCCCCGGCAGAGGAGCCCCCACGATGCACGAAGCCCGCACCGAAAACAGCGTCCAGTTCTCCCTCGCCGAGCTGCACCGGATCGAAGAGGAGCGCGTCCGCGAAGAGGAGACCCACCGCGCCCGCACGCGCGAGCAGGCGGCGAAGGAGCGTCGCGAGGCCGATGCCAGAAAGCGCGCGGAGGAAGAGGCGCGCATCGCCGCCGCCGAGCTGGCCCGCGAGAAGCGAGCGCGTGAAGAGGCCGCCGAGCGCGCGCTGCAAGAGGCCCGCGCCCGCGCCGAGATCGAGACAGCTCGTATGCAGGCCGCCGCGAAGGCGCAGCTCGAGGCTGACAACGCGGCGCGCGCGCACGAGCTCGCGGTGCTCCGCGCGAAGGCCGAGTCGGGCCGCCGCCGCACGATCTACGGGCTCGCCGTCGCGCTCGGCGTGGTCCTCTGCGCGGGCGGGGCCGCCGCGATCTCCTCGTCGCAGCGCATGAACGCGCTCGAGGCGGACGCGGCGCGGCTCCGGGAATCGCAGGCGTCGCTGTCGCGCGAGCACGAGCAGAACCGCTCGGCGGAGCTGGGCGCGCTCGATCTCCGCATGGCCGCGCTCGTGTCGCGCCCGTCGGCGAAGAAGGCCTCGGACGCGCAGAAGACGGCGGAGGCCGCGCGCGCCGCGGTGAACCCGCAGGCGATCGATCACACGCGGATCCGCGCGTACGCCGACGCGCTCGACGCGCTGCAGGGGCGCATCGAGGCCGTCGATCGCCTCGCGTCGCTGGACACCCGCCGCGCGAGCCTCGAAGGCTGGGCGACCGCGCTGCACAAGGACGTGGACGCGAAGGTCGCGAGCGCCGCCGCCTCCGCGACGAGCGCGCTCGACGACGCGGCGCTCGACAGCTACGAGCGCTCGCTGGATCGGCTGCAGCGCGATCTGGAGTCCGCGGGCCCGCGCAAGGGCGGAGCGACCGGCGCGGTGGCGGTCTCGAATTCGAACCGACCGACGTGCGATCCCAACGTCGGCGATCCGATGTGCGACGCGACCGGTCACCGGATCCAGTGACGCGAAACCCCGGCGATCCAAGGCGATCGCACGCCCCCTCACGCGGCGCTCCGGATCGCTCTTCCGGCGCGCCCGCCCGGCGTGGCACCCTTCCCTCCCGATCGTGAAAGACGCGAGCACCAGCGAGCATCGAGGCCCCGCGCAGCCGCTCGGGGCCCGGCGGCGGCCCGCGCTCGTGGCCGCGTTTCCGAGGTCCGCGGCGATCGCCGTGCCCGACTCCGGCGCGGTGATCGGGCGCGCGTGGCTCAGCGAAAATGGCCTCGCGGACACGGAGGTGTCGGGGCAGCACCTCCGCGTGGATCGGCGCGGCGGCGTGCTGCGCGTCGGGGACGCCGGATCGCGCAACGGCACGTGGGTGAACGGCGCTCGCCTCGGCCCGCGCGATCTCGTCACGCTCGACGACGGCGCGGTCCTCCGCCTCGGGCGCACGCTGATCGTGTACCGCGCGGAGCTACCGGGCAGCTTCGATCCGTCGCCTCCGGTGGGCGGCCTCGTGGGCCCGTACGGCCTGCGCACCGTCACGGAGCCGCTCGCGGGCCTCGCGCGGAGCCGCCCCGGGAACGTGCTCGTCGAGGGTGAGACCGGCACCGGAAAAGAGCTCGTCGCGCGCGCCGCGGCCGCCACCCTCGGCCGGGCCGCCCCGTTCGCCGCGGTGAACGTCGCGGGCCTCGCGCGGGGCGTGTTCGAGTCGCAGCTCTTCGGCCACGTCGCAGGTGCCTTTTCGGACGCGCGCACCGCCTCCCCCGGGATCGTCGTCGCGCACGAGGGAGGCGCCCTGTTCCTCGACGAGATCGGCGAGCTCGACCTGGATTTGCAGGCGAAATTGCTCCGCCTCCTCGAAAATCGCGAGGTCCTGCCGGTCGGCGCGCAGCGGCCCGTCAAGGTGGATATCGCGGTCATCGCCGCCACGAATCGAGATCTGGAGTCGATGGTCGAGACTGGCACGTTCCGGAGAGACCTGTTCGCGCGCCTCGCGATGGCCCGAGTCCGGATTCCCCCTCTCCGCGACCGTTCGGAGGACATCTTCGCCGTCGCCCGGGAGATGGCCTCTCGGACCGGAGGGTCCTTGTCCGCGGACGACGCCGAGGTGGAGGCCGTCGAGCGCCTTCTCCTCGCGCCGTGGCCCGGCAACGTGCGCGAGCTCGCCGCGGCGCTCTCCGCGGTCCGCCGCCTGGATCCGGAGCCGGGATTACGCCTCTGGGCGCTCGACGAGGTGCTCGGGGAGGCGCGCCCGCAAAGATCCGCGCTGACGGCGGAGGTGGTGGAGGCGGCGCTCGCCGCGGCGGGCGGCAACGTGTCCGCGGCGGCCGACAAGCTCGGCGTCTCCCGCGGGAAGCTCCTGCGCTTTCGCAAAGGACAGCCCGGCTCCTGACGCCTCGCGCGGGGGAGTGATACGAGGGGGCGGAGCCCCCTTGTAACCACACGTCTGAAAGCAAGACACCGAGGCTCACACCGAAACATCGTTGTTCGAGTCTGAGACAGAGCGCACGGAAGTACACCCGGAGCGCACCCGGTGCGCGGGGTCCATTTCATCCGAATGACGGCATGGGTGTTGCGATGGATCTTTCCATTCCGCCTCTTCCGCATCCGGTCGGCGCTCGCGAACGAGGAGCCCACATGCAGTATATCCCTTGGGACAAGCATTTCGAAACGGGCATCCCCGAGGTGGACCGGCAGCACAAGAGCCTCTTCGACCTCCTGAATCGCGTGGGGGATTTGCTGATGCGGTCGGATCCCGTCCCGCTCCAGGAGATCGAGGGCGTATTCAACGAGCTGCAGGACTACGCGAAGTACCACTTCCACGAGGAAGAGCGCATCATGTTCGAGGTCGGGATCGACCCGCTCTACCTCGGTCAGCACATCCGGCTCCACGTCAATTTCCTCCAGGATCTCGTGCGCATGCGCGCGGAGATGGGCACGCGCGGCTACGAGGGCGCGGACCTGATCCTGAAGTTTTTGACCTACTGGCTCGCGTTCCACATCCTCGGTCAAGACCAGTCCACGGCCCGGCAGATCCGCGCGATCGAGCGGGGGACGAGCCCTCTCGCCGCCTTCAAGGCCGAAGAGACCGTGCGGCAGGGCGGGACGGAGCCGCTCCTGCACGCGCTGGCCGGGCTGTTCCAGCAGGTCATGGAGCGCAACCGGGAGCTGTGCGCCTTCAATCGCAAGCTCGAAGAGAAGGTCCAGGAGCGGACTTGCGCGCTCCAGAAGGCCAATCGGCGGCTCGAAGAGATGGCGCTCACCGACGTGCTCACGGGGCTGCCGAACCGGAGACACGCGATGTCGCGCCTCGCCGAGGAGTGGAAGCGCGCGGAGGCGCGCGGCGAGGATCTCAGCGTCATGATGGTGGACGCCGACGGGTTCAAGCAGATCAACGACGCGCACGGGCACGAGGCCGGCGACGCGGTGCTCCGCAAGCTCGCGCACACGCTCCGGAGCTCCGTTCGGACCGATGATCTGGTGTGTCGCCTCGGCGGGGACGAGTTCCTGGTGCTCTGTCCGAGCACGGCGATCGAGGGCGTCCTGCAAGCGGCCGAGTCGCTGCGCATGATCGTGGCCGAGCTGCGGGTGCCGGCGCGAAAGGGCGTCTGGAATGGCAGCATCAGCGTGGGAGTCGCGGCGCGCACCCCGGAGATGACGAGCCCGGAGGACCTCATCCGGGCCGCGGACGAGGGCGTCTATCTCGCGAAGGCCCGCGGCCGCAACGCCGTGGCGTTCGCGGAGGACTTCCACCCTGCCAGCCGCACGACGCGCGAGAGCCAGAGGCCCTCGCTCCACCGCACCAGCTCGGACGCCCGGCGCCCCGCCGTGCTGCCGCGGCGCCCCAGCGGCGAGCTGCGCCTCGCGGCCGCCGACGGGCCGGTCATCAGCTTCCCTCCGCAGAATACACACTGAGAACAGATGCCGCGAACGGCGGCTTCACAGCGACATCGCGCAGCGGAAGCCGACGGATTTGCCGCGGGCGTTCGGCGCGGACGGGTACCTGCGGGCGGCGCGCAGGTTGGGGCTGTCCGTCGTGTCCCAGCCGCCCCCGCGGAGCACGCGGCGCGACTCCCCACATTCGGAGCGGCCCTTGTCCGTGTACCCGCAGTACGGGCTGTCCGTCCACTCCCACACGTTGCCGGCCAGATCCATCACTCCGGCCTTCGTCGCGCCCGCCGGATACCGCCCCACCGGCGACGTCGCAGGGGCCGAGTCGTTCTCCACGTACATCGCGGGCCAGGGCCCCTTGCCCACCTTTTCGAGCCGCTCGGTGAGCATGGAGCTGCACTCGGATCCGCACGCGTTCAGCCGGGTCGCCGCAGGGGGGGTGTCGCCCCAAGGGTAGAGTTTGCCCTCCGGACCGCGCGCGGACAGCTCCCACTCCGCCTCTGTCGGGAGCCGCCGCCCGAGCGACGCGCAGAAGGCCCGCGCCTCGTTCCAATCGACGCAGTTCATCGGGTGATCCGGCGCGTCCGGGCCGTTGCAGAACTGGCTCTCGAAGGCGCGGCCGCTCGGGGTGAGGCCCTCGAATTCCACGCTGCGGAGCGGCTTTTCGCACGACTCGCACCCGGAATACGCGCGCACGGTCACCTCGGTGACGTCGAGGCAGAAGGACGCCACGGTCTCGTCGTGCTGCGGAGTCTCGTCGTCGGGGATCTCGTCGCCGGGAGAGGACCCCATCCGGAACGTGGCGCCTTCGATCCGCGCCATTCCGGCCGGGCACTCCCGCGGCGCGAGCGGCCGGAGCCGCTGAAACACCCCCGCTCCGAGCGCCGCCACCGCGAGCGCCGCGGCCGCGATCCCGAGCGCCCGCCGCGTGCGTGAGGGTGAAAGGCGTGCATCGGACCGGCGGTTGGCGGACAGGCCTCCAGCCTCGTGCGATCCGCTCTCGACTTCGATGTTGGCGGGCGGCCTTTGCCCGAGGGCGCGCTCGCCGTCGTCCGCCGCGGACACCAGCGTATCCGTGCGCGCCTCGACGACGGAGGGCCGTTTGCGCCCGCCTTCGAGCCGCTGCCCGTTCGAAGGCCGCGTGTCGCCGGAGTCCGAAGGCCTCTCGTCGACTCCGCTGGACGTCTCGGTGTCGCCTTCCGCGGACGCTCCCTGCGCGGCCATCTCCATCGTCGTCGCGAACGGCAGCGCCTCCTGGCCGGCGTTGCGAGAGCTGATGTCGGCGCCCGCGTCGTCCTCCTCCGGAAAGGCCTCCACCATCGCGCGGGCCGAGGAAAAGCGGCTCTCCGGATCATGACAGAGCGCCTTCGCGAGCCAGTCGTCGATCGCCGCGGGCAGCGTGGGCCGCACCTCCGACACGGGCCGGAACGTGCCTTTGAGCACCGCCGCCCCGACGGCCACGAACGAGGACCCCTGGAATGGCTTGGTGCCAGTCAGAGTCTCGTACAAGATCACGCCGAGCGACCACAGATCCGTGCGCAGATCCACGTCGCGGCGCCCTTCGAGCTGCTCCGGGCTCATGTACGGCGCGGAGCCGATGACGACGCCTGTCGCGGTGAGAGCGGGGCTCGAAGGAGGCAAGTGCGCGTCTTCGAGCATCTTCGCGACCCCGAAATCGAGCACCTTCGCGAACAGCGGATATCCGCGGCTCCCCTGCGTGACGAAGATGTTCGCGGGCTTCACGTCGCGGTGCACGATCCCGAGCTCGTGCGCGCACTCCAGCGCGCTCCCGACCTGCTTGAGCAGCGATCGAGCCGTCGCCACGGAGAGCCGTCCGCCGCGTTCGAGCAGCTCCGCCAGCGTGAACCCGCGCAGGAGCTCCATCACGAGGTACGGCACGGCGCCGTCGATCGTGCCGTAATCCATGACCTGAACGACGTGCGGATGCGCGATGCGAGCCGTGGTGCGCGCCTCCCGTTCGAACCGCGCGAGGAGCGACGGGTCCGCGGCGACGCGCTCCGGCCGGATGAGCTTCACCGCGACATCGGTCCCGAGCGCGAGGTGCCGCGCCGCCCAAACGACGCCCATCCCGCCCTGTCCGAGCGGCCGCAGGAGCCGGAGCTTGCCTTCGATGACGGCGTCGGGACGTAGCTCCAAGGGGGTGTCCGAAGATGGTACCACCGGAGAGCCCGTGCTTTGGGCCAAAAACACGGACCGGGGGTGGGCATCGCTCTTCGATCTCGAACAACCCTCTTGGCTACGTGCCTGAGAGCGCTGTTGTGTAGTCGACGGCCGGTATCTCCACCTCTTCTCCGACCGCCGGCAGCGTGAACGCCTCGAACTTGGCACCTCGCCAGATCACCCACACGTACCCGGGATCTTCGAGCGGCGCGTCCAGCTCGAACTCCATGGTGCCAATCCGCCTGCGGTCCGACGTGAAGGCCTTCGCGGTCACCGTCATCCCCGCCACACGGAACTGCTGGCCGAGCGCGATCGGCTCGTCCTCCATGCGGAATACGAGACTGAACACGTCGTGGAAGAAGCCGCGCGTCTGCGTGATCTGCACCGTCCGCTCCCCCGTGCGCGCGAGCATCACCTTGCCCTGCGTCGCGATGGTGAGCTGCCTTATCCGGTCCGGCATCTCCTCGCCGCGCCGCATCCGCGACAGCGCGCTGTAGAGCGGGATGAGCTGATCCGGCCCGTTCACGATCACCAGCGTCTTCCCCGCGAGCGCGGCCGGCGGCGGCAGGCTCCGGTCCCCTCGCTCGATGGGGTCATGGAGCATGTGCGCGAGCTGGTACGACCGCCCCACCAGGAACAGCGGCCCCACAATCAAGTGCATCGTCACGAGGAACACCGTCGCCACGCGCACCGCGAGGAGGCGCATCCGCCCGAAGCCCTCGCGCGGCGCCGTGAAGAGATCCGCGCACAAACCGAAGGCCCCGAACCCCGCGAAGATCAGCATGCGATCGCCCGGCCACCCCGCGCACACGTGCACGAGCGAGAGCACCGCGCCCGTCGCGTAGAAGGCGTTCTCCCGCGTCCGCCGCACGCCGAGCGTGAGCAGCACGGCCCCCAAGATCACGAGCGCCATCACCGCCCCCCACGCGGCCCACCGCTTCTCCGAAGGGATCAACGTCCACACGTCCGACGGCAGGAAACCGAGCTGCGCGTTGAACAAGACTGGCATCCTCTGCACGAGCGCCGTCGCGAACCGAACTGGCTCCTTGCCCGGGTCGATGTAGAATTCGCCGCCCCAAGCCCCGTATCCACCCAGCTTGTATACAACCGTCCACAAGGCGGCGACTCCCCCGAACGGCAGCGCGCGGAGGATCCGCTGCTTCCACGGCTCCTTCTCCATCCACATCGCGTGCGCCACCACGTAGCCGAGCGTGCCGGCCGCGGCCTCCCCCGAGAGCATCGCCAGCGCGAACACGAACGGGGCCGCGACGCGCGCGCGCCGATCCCCGTCGCGCAGCCCGCGATCGTGCAGGTAGAGCGACAGGAAGCCGAAGAGGCCCGCGAGGATCGCGTTGCGGTTCGAGATCCACGCGGCCGCCGTCCCGTGCGCGTCGTCGAGCGCGTACATCACGATCGCGAGCCCCGCCGCCACCGTCGCCCCCGAGATGCGCCGGTACAAGAGCCCCACCACCGCCGCGAGCCCGCCGTACATGAGCAGGCTTTCGAGCCGCATCAGCGCCGGGCTGTTCGGGAACAGCGCATGATCGAGCGCGTGGGTGAGCGACGTGACCGGCCGGAAGAAGGCGATCCGCAGCTCCGGGTTCGTCCACCAGGGCCAGTAGCCGAGATCGATCTTCGTCTTGAGGCGCACCGGATCCGCGTCCTGGAAGCGGAACAGATCCCAGATCCCGAGCGGGCTGTTCGCCGGGAGCGCGCGCGCCTTGAGCCACATGAGCTGGCCGAAGTCGTCCATCATGAAGCCGACGGTCAGCGTCGGGAGGAGCAGCACCACGGCCAGCGCCGCCGCGACCACGACGATGCGGCGCGACGCGAGGAGGCGCGAAAGGCGAGCTTTCATAGGGGCCGCTCGGTGATTGGGGGCGAGCGTGCGCGGCGGCAAGCGTGAAGTCGACGCGCCCCGCCGGGGCGGTGCGGACGTTTGTGGTCCGGAGAAGGCCTTTTCGCCGCGGCGCCCGCGAGTAAGCTATGCGATCCCCATGCTTCCTTCCCTCATCGACATCGGCGTGAACCTCGCGCACGCCCAGTTCCGCGGAGATCGCGAGGACGTGCTGGACCGGGCCCTCTCCGCGGGCGTCACTCAGCTCATCGTCACCGGCACGAGCGCGCGCGGCAGCGAGGCCGCCGTGCAGCTCGCCTACTCGCACCCGGGCGTCCTCTTCGCGACGGCCGGCGTCCACCCGCACGACGCGCGCGACTTCACGCCGAGCACGCACGCGATGATCAAGCGCCTGCTCACGCGGCCGGAGGTCGTCGCCGTCGGCGAGTGCGGCCTCGATTTCAACCGTGATTTCTCGCCGCGACCGCAGCAGGAGAAGGCCTTCGCCGAGCAGCTCGCCCTCGCGGCGGAGGCGCGGCTCCCCGTCTTCCTGCACGAGCGCGACGCGCACGATCGCTTCTTCGCGATCCTGCGCGAGCACCGGCCCAAGCTCACGGGCGGCGTCGTGCACTGCTTCACCGGCACCGCGAAGGACGCGCGCGCGTACCTCGATCTCGGCCTCGATCTCGGCGTCACGGGCTGGATCTGCGACGAGCGCCGCGGGCTGCCGCTGCGCGACGTGGTGCGCACGGTGCCGCTGGATCGGCTGATGGTGGAGACGGACGCGCCGTTCCTGTCGCCGCGCGATCTCCCGACGCCGCAGAAGCGAAACGAGCCGGCCTTCCTCCCTCACATCCTGCGCGCCGTCGCCGCGGCGATGGGCCGCGATCCGGTGGAGGTCGCCGCCGCCACCACGACGAACGCGCTGCGGCTGTTCTCGAAGATGCGCGCACCGGCATCCACGCGCGCCCCCGCATCCACGCGCGCCCCCGCATCCACGCGCGCACCGGCGTCCACGCGGGCGCCGGCTTCGACCCGGACGCCCGCGTCCAACCGCGCGCCCGCTTCGAAGCGGGGTCCGGTCTCCGAGCGCGCGCCCGTCTCACCGCGAGGGCCCGTGTCCGAGCGCGCTCCGGCTTCGAAATAAGGTGATTTACGTTACGGGGCCGGCGCGGCGAGCACGTCGGCCATCGTGTAGCGGCCCGCGGGCTTGCCCACGAGGAACCGCGCCGCGCGCAGCGCCCCCCGCGCGAAGAGGTCGCGGTTCGTCGCGCGGTGCGTGATCTCGATGCGCTCCCCGTGACCGAGGAAGTGCACCGTGTGCTCGCCGATCACGTCGCCGCCGCGCATCGCGAAGACGCCGATCTCGTCGGCCTCGCGCGGACCCACGTTGCCGTCGCGCCCGCGCACCTCGCGGAGCCCTTCGCGCACGGACTTCACCGCGGCCGCGATCGCCGTCGCCGTGCCGCTCGGCGCGTCCACCTTGCCTCGATGGTGCGCCTCCACGATCTCCACGTCGAACCCGGGCCCGAGCGCGCGCGCCGCCGCCGCCGCGAGCTCCTTGAGCACGTGCACGCCGACGCTGGTGTTGGGCGCCCACAGGACAGGCACCTTCTTCGCGGCCGCGTCGAGCATCCGCTCGGCCTCGGCGTCGAGCCGCGTGGTGCCGCTCACGATCGCGATCCCGAGGCGCGACGCGGTGTGCGCGACGTCCGGCAGCGCCTTCGGCGACGAGAAATCGATCACCGCGTCCGCGCCGATGAGCCCGCCCTGCGCGTGCGAGTCCACCGCGACGCCGAGCGCGCCGACCCCCGCGAGCTCGCCGACGTCGCGGCCCAGCGCCTCCGACTGCGCCGACACGATGGCGCCGACGATCGGGATCCCCTCGGCGTGCGCGAGCCGCACCACCGCGAGCCCCATCCGCCCGGAGGCGCCGCAGACCGCCAGCTTCACGAGGCCCTCTGCCCCTCGGCGAGCTTCGCGAGCGCGGCCTTCACCTGCGCGAGGACGCCCTCGCTCGCCGGCGCGAGCGGCAGACGCACCGCGGGGCTCATCTTCCCTTCGGCGGCGAGCGCGGCCTTCGCGGGCGCCGGGTTCGGCTCCACGAACATCGCCGCGTGCACCGGCAGCAGCGAGAAATGCATTGCGCGCGCGCCCGCGAGATCGCCCGCGAGGAACCGCCGCGTCACCTCGCTCACCTCGCGCGGCCGCACGTTCGACGTGACGCTGATCACGCCGCTCGCGCCGACGCTCATCATCGGCACCGTGAGCCCGTCGTCGCCGCACATGATCGCGAGCCGATCGCCCATCTCGCGCGCGAGCTCCTGGCACCGCAGCACGTTCCCGGTCGCGTCCTTGATGCCGACCACGTTCGGCGCGGCCTCGCAGATGCGCGCCGTCGTCTCCGCCGACAGGTCGATCACGCAGCGCCCCGGGATGTTGTAAAGCACGATCGGCGCCGGCACGGCCTTCGCGACCGCGAGCACGTGCTGCCGCAGCCCTTCCTGCGAAGGCTTGCTGTAGTACGGCATCACCAGCATCACGCCGTCCGCGCCCGCGGTCATCGCGGCCTTCGACGCGGCGATCGTCTTCTTCGTCGAGAACGTCCCGGTCCCCGCGAGCACCGCGACGCGCTTCTTCGCGACCTTCGCGACGCGCTCGATCACCTGGACCTGCTCTTCGTCGGAGAGCGTGGGCGCCTCCCCGGTGGTGCCGCATGGAACGAGGCCGGACACGCCGCCCGCGATCTGCGCCTCCACCAGCGCGTCGAGCGCGGCGAAGTCGACGTGCTCGCCGTCGGGAGTGAAGGGCGTGACGATCGCTGTGAAGGTACCGCGGAGCTGCATGCGCCGAGGTTTCCGGTGCCTTGCGCCCTGCGTCAAGAAAACAGCAAGGCGAAAGTTGCGCGATCCGCCTGCGGCGAGCCTCGATTCTTCGAGCGTGAGTAAAATCGCCTACGAAACCAGGCGAATTCGTCTCACTGCTTGGTCGCCGCGTCGCTCTTCGGCGCCTCGGTCTTCACCGGCTCGCTCTTTTCGGGGCCGCGTGTCGCGTCGCTCTTCGCAGCATCGGGCTGCGCGGCGGCGGCGGTCCCGGCCTTCCCGAGGCCCAGCAGCTTGCGCGTGTCCTCGGCGAGATCGGCGTCCTTCGTCTTCACGAGCCGCTCGTACGTCGCGACCCGCGCGCTCACCCACGCCTCGTCGGTCTCGCAGGCCTTGCCCGTCCCGTACGACGCGATCGTCTTCTTGAACCAGTCGTCCGTCTTCGTCGCCGCGCAGCGCCCGCGCGCGTTCGCGAAGGCCCGCGCCCCCGCGGAGAAGCACTTCTCGATCGCCGCGCGATCGAGCCCGACGAGGTCCTTCCCCGTGAGCCCGTAGCGTGTCCCCGTGAGGCCGCCGGTGTTCACCTGCACGAGGCACACGGAGCGACACAGGTACTGCGCCTGCACCGCGCGCGCCTCCTCGGCCCCGACCTTCTGCCCCTTCGCGTTCCAGTACCCGCAGTCCCCGAGCGCGCTCTTGCCGATGCCCGTCTGCACGTCGCGCCGATACCCGCTCTCGTGGAACGCGATCGTCGCGAGCGCGCGCGCCATGTCCTCCGCGGCCCACGGCCAGATCGCCGGCTGCTCGACGTCGTCCACCTTCGTCGGCTTCGTCGCGTCCTCCGCGACCTTCTCGATCGACCGCGCGATGTCGAGGTACCGCCGCAGCGCCTCCTCGCGGTTCTCTTGCCGCACGTACGACGTGTAGAGCGGCGACCACACGGGCTTGATCGTGAGGTTCGCGGTGGGGCACGCGGGCTTCAGCGGATTGTCCCCGCACGCGGGCTCCGGCACGACGGAGTACGGGCTCAGCCCCGGCTGCGCGAGGCCGATCATGCCGGCGAGGATCGATTCGAAGAGCATGCGGAGAGGCCGACCTTAGCGCGGATCGCGCGTCGACGCGCGCCCCGGCAAGGACCCCGCGCGCTCCATGAATCGGGAGCGCGCGGGCGAGATCGTCATTGGTCGGACTGGAAGTACATCTGCGGCCGCGGGTTGTCGCTCGGCCACTTCACGAACAGCTCCGCGCCCTGGTGAGCGCCGCCGTTGTCCCAGATGAAGTTCGCCGAGAACTCGCGCCCGCGGACCACCTGCACGACGACGCTCGCGACGCCGCTGCCGACGAACTTGAACGCCTGCACGCCCGAGGGCGGCGACATGTCGATCATGAAGGGCGTCCCCACCGCGGCCGACGTGTGGCACGACGCGCGGAGCCACTCGCGGAGCATCTTCGTCTCGCAGTTGAGCTTCGAGGAGCCGCGCACGGTCACCTCGCGCGGCACCGCGTTCCACTCCTGCACGGTGGGTGGCTGCGATCCGGGCGGCGGGATCTCCGCGGGCAGCCCGTCGTTCGCGTACGCCGTGCCGCCGCCGGGCCCGATGTTCGCCGGCGGCGTCGGGTTCTGCGGCTGCTGGATGTTTGGCCCTTGGTTGTTGTTGCCGCCGGGCTTGATGCTGGCCGGATCCTTCGAGGGCTGCTCGACGCATTGACCGGCCGCGCACACGCGGTCCCCTTTGCAGTCGGTGTCCTTCGAGCAACCTTGCGCGCCGCCGCCGCTGCTGCCGCCGCCGCCGGAGCAGCCGGCAGTCAGCAAGAGAGCCAGCACCGCCGGCACGGTCACGAACAATGTGTTCTGGAGGTTGGAGAGGCTTTTCATGACCGCAGGCTAGACCCAGGTCGCGCGTATCGAAATGCTACATCTGCGCGCCTCCCATGACAGTCGGAGGCGTCATGGCGCGAGGCTCCAGCGAACATGGCCATTTGCCGTCCGACGAGTCCTTGGCAAAACGTGGCGCTCCACGGAGCCTCATGAAAAAATGACGTGACTTGGCGTCCCCTGAACGAGGCAGGAGATAGTGGCCCCCTCGTCGCGGCGCCCGGAATCGAGGTCTTCGTGCGCCGACTCAAGCTGTTTCTCGGCCTCTTCTCGCTGATGGCAGTCTCGCTCGCGGCCTCGGCTGCGAGCGCACAGAACCAGAGGTACCCGCTCCCCTTCGTCGATCGATCGCTCACGCTCCCGTCGATCACGCTCTCGCCGGACGTCTCGGCGGACGCGACCGCGATCGTCAAGAACCCCGACTCGGCGACGGCGGCGCCCAACACCTGCGGACAGACCACCGACGCGACCGCGAAGCAGACGAACCTCTGCATGTCGGCGGGCTTCGGCTTCGGCATCACGGACGACCTGGAGATCCGCGCCTCCATCGGCACGCTCCAGCTCTCGCCGAAGTTCAACTACCTGGATCCGCGCATCGGAGCGACGTACCGCTTCGTGGGCGCGGAGCAGTTCAACATGGGCATCCACCTGGAGGCGACGGTGCTCACGCTCGCGGGCGCGGGCGGCGTGCGCTTCGAGGCGAACCTGCCGTTCCTCGTGCGCATGGGCTCCTCCGCGCGCCTCGATCTCGCGCCGGGCGCGCCGATCACGATCCAGGAAGGCAAGCCCGTCACCTTCGGCCTCAACGTGCCCGTCGCGCTCGCGTTCCAGATCGTGGAGCCGCTGCACATCCAGGCGCGATCGAGCGTGACCATCACGGACTTCTCCGACCCGATGAAGAACCTGATCGTCCCGCTCGGCATCGTCGCGGGCCTGTCGCTCGGCTCGGAGCGCCCGATCGTCGAGCTGGACCCGTACTTCACGTGGACCGATTTCGCGACGCCCGGCGCGAAGAGCCCCATCAACGTGGACAAGTGGAACGCGGGCCTCGCCGCGCGCCTGTACCTCTATCTCTGAGCCTCGCGTTTGCCTTCCGAGCCTCGTCGCTGGTACTGGTAGAGGCAAAGACATGCTCCGTGCGTTTGTGATCTCCGTCTCCGCGCTCGCCATCACCATGGGCTGCACCCCCACGTTCAAAGATCGCCGCACCCCGTCGGGCGATTTCTGCAGCGACATGGCCATCATCCCGGCCGGCGAGGAGCCGAACCTCGAGTACCACCGCCTCACCCCGGTCCAGAGCGACATCAAGGCCCGCACCGAGGCGGAGCGCTTGGAGTCGCTCCGCAAGGCCGCGTGCCTGGTCGGCGCCGACGCCGTGATCGAGGCCGTCAACGAGGAGACGCGCAACGAGCAGGCGCAGTACGTCCTCGTCTCCAGCGGCACCGCGGTCATCTGGGTCCGCCCGAAGGGTTCGGAGCCGGTGCCCCTCACGACGCACAAGAAGGCCTCGCCGGACGGCACCGCGACCCCTGCGACGACGTCGGAGCCCGCGCCCACGAGCGCGCCCACGTCCGCCCCGGTCGCGACCGCGACGCCCACCGCCGCGCCGACGGCAGCCCCCGTCGCGACCGCGACCCCCACCGCGACCCCGTCGTCCGCGCCCACCGCCTCCCCGACCGCGGCCCCGACCAGCACCGGCAAATCGAAGCTGCCCACGAACGCAGCCCCGAAGCCGATCAAGCCGAAAAAGTAAGCCTTTCACGCGGAGCTCCCGCGCGAAGGATCACGATCGCGGCGCCCCACCTCGGAGCGCCGCGATCGTTCGTTTGTGCGCTCTCACGCGGCGCGGACGATCACTTCTTCGGCGGCGCAGGCGCAGGCGTCGGAGCAGGCGTCGGCGTCGGAGCAGGCGTCGGCGCAGGAGGCGTCGGCGCCTTCTTCACCGTGCCCGAATTCGGGAGCACGCCTTGCGACGGCAAGGTCGAATCGCCCTTCGGCAACGTGCCCTGCTGCGGCAGCTGCTGGCTCGGATCCGCCTTCGGGAGCTGGTTCTGCGGGTCCGACTTCTCGAGCACGCCCTTGTTCGGCAGCTCGCTCCCGGCCTTGCCCGGCAGCACGCCGCCCGCGCCCGGCTGCACGGTCGGGATCGTCGGATCCTTCGACGGCAGCGTGGGCGTCGCGTTCGGCAGCGACGTCGGCTTCCCGTCCGCGCCCGTGATCGGCTTCGGCGGGGGCGCGCCGCGGCGCTTGATCGTGAACTTCACGCGGCGGTTCTTCGACGTCATGAACCGGCACGTCGCCGTGAGCTCCTCGTCCGGACCGAGACACCCGCTGTCGTCGTACTCGGGCTGCGAGTGCCCGTAGCCCTTCGCCACGATGCGCGACGGATCGATGCCCTTGTCTTCGAGGTACTTCTTCACGCTCGACACGCGGCGCTGCGACAGAGCCTTGTTGTAGATGTCGCCCGCGCGGATGTCCGTGTGCCCCTCGATCTCGAGCTCGAGGATCTCCGGATGCTCGAAGAGCACTTTGTACACGTCCTCGAGCAGCGGCTTCGAGTCGTCGAGGATCACGTCCTTGTCCGTCGCGAAGTGGACCTGATCCAGGATCACGATCTCGTCGCCCTTCACGTACGCGCCGGGGCACCCGTCCTTGCCGCGCGCGTTCGACGCGAGATCCGGGCACTGATCGTCGCGATCGTTCACGCCGTCGCCGTCGGTGTCCGTGTCGGGACAGCCTTGGTTCTCCGGCCTTCCGGGCGCGTTCGGGCACTTGTCGGCGGGGCCGATCAAGCCGTCGTGATCGGGATCGTCGGTGTCGCGCTGCATGAGGCGGTTGATCTCCTCCTGCTCGCGCGACGTCTTCGGCTGGAAGGTGATGCTGCTCCAGAGGCGCATGCCGGGCGCGCCGAAGCTGCACGCCGCGCCGAAGCTCCCGCCCACCGTGATCGTGAGCCCCCACTTGCTCTGGTACCGGACGCCGAGGAGCCCCTCCGCCGGGATTTGCGCCGGATCGTTGGGGAACTTCACCATCGATGGATAGCCGTACACCTCCCCGATCACGGAGATGCCCCACCGCTGGATCACGTACATCTCCGCCGCGACGCCGAACGACCCCATGTTGCCGACGCGCGCGCCCGCGAACTGCCGATCCGGCCGCAGCCACACGCCGCCGTTGGCCGCGACGATGAGCCCGAAGTTGAAGCGGTAATCGAGGATGACGCCGCCGCCGCCGGTCACCACGCCGTCGCCCGTGAAGGCCGCGACGTCGCCCGTGGGCAGGTTCACGTTGCCGTAGAGCGCCGCGCCGAAGCCGGATTTGACCTCTTCTTTGCGGTGCAGGAACGGCAGCCCGAGCTTCGCCTCCAGCCGCAGATCGCCGAGCGCCGAGGACTTCACCTCGCCCTCGCTCCCGATCGCGCGCATGTTGCCGCCGTCCTGGAACGCGATGATCGGCATCGCCGCGGTGAAGTCGATCCAGTTGAAGAGCCCGACGCCCGCCATCGCCGTGAGCGTCAGCCGCGAGCTCACCACGTCGATCGCCTGGTTCGTCGTCTTGTCGAGGAGCACCAGCGGATCGAACGCGAGGTCCGAGAAGAGCCCGACGACCGGCGACGCGTGCCCGATGATCTCGGATTTCCGCACCATCACCAGATCGCGCGGCGCCGCGGAGGGCCGGAACGTCTGCGCGTCGAAGCGCCCTTCGTCCGCGGAGGCAGCGCTCACCGCGCACGTCGCCGCGAGCCCGATCGCCGCAGAAAGGAAGCCTCGCACCCCTCGCCTCATCGCGCGCTCCCGCCGTTCTTCCGACGCCTGCGCGCCGCGAGCACGAGCCCGGCCGTCACCACCGCGCCCGTGAGCGGCAGCGGCTCGTCCACGGGGAAGCCGATGCTGCTCTTCTGGCAGAGGTGCCCGAGCGTCGACCCGCACCCCACGTCATCCGGCATCTGCCCGAGCGTGCAGATCTTCGTCTGCCCGTCGTCGGCCCACTTGCAGTGGTCGGTGCCCTGACAATCCCCGTTGTCCACGCAGTTCGACGTGCACGTGTGGTTCTCGAGGTTGCACGTCCCGCCGCACGGGCACTGCGTGTCGGCGTAGCACTCCACACACTTGTCGCCGAAGCAGTACGGGGTCGCGAGCCCGCAGCTCGCGTTGCACGCGTTCACGCACGTGTGCGTCGACGACGAGCACTCCCCGCCTTCGCCGCAGTCCGCCGACGAGAGGCACCGCACGCACGACGCGTTCGACGCGACCGGCCCGCCGAAGCAGAACGGCGTGTCGCTCCCGCACGAGTCGCAGCGCGTGCCGCAGCGCCGGTCCTCCACGCACGCCTCGCAGTGCCCGCTGCGGCAGTACTTCCCGTCGCCGCAGTCGACGTCGTCGCGGCACTCGGCGCACGCCGTCCCGAAGTGGCTCGGCAGGCAGTACGGCGCGTCTTGCGGGCACGTGAGCCCGTCGTCGCCGCACTTGTTCGGCGCCTCGTTGACGAAGAGCGACGCGACGCAGCGCCCGACCACCAGATCGCACTTGTTTCCGTCGGTGCAGTCCGTGTCCTTGGTGCACTCGACGCAGCGCGCGTGGTCCTCGCCGTCGAGCTTCTGACACGTCATGTCGGCGCCGTCGGGCGCCTTCGGGCAGCAGTTGCACGAGTTGCCGGCGCACTGCGACTGCGAATCACAGGGCACGCACACGAAATTGGAGCAGACGCTCCCCTTCGCGCAGTCCTTGTCCTCTTCGCACTCGTGGCAGACGCACGCGTGGGCCTGCGGATCGCAGTGGCACTTCGGGTCGCCGCACTGCGAGTCCATCTCGCACTCGGCGCACTGGAACTGCCCGGCGAGGTTGACGCAGAACGGCGTGTTCCCTTCGCACGGCGAGCACGTCGGCCCGCACACCTTGGCGGAGTCGCAGGGCGCGCAGAGCGCCGCTTCGTTGCAGTAGTACGACGACGGGCACCCGTTGTTGCCGGGCTGATTGACGAACTGCCGGTCGCACTGCTGGCAAGCGTTGACGTCCGGGAACGACGGCTGCCCGCTGATCGTCTGCGAGAACATCTCCGGCGGGAACAGCTGAAACCCCGCGCCCTTCAGCTTGACGATCGGCGCCTGGTTCGCGGGCCGCTCGAAGTCCACGAACGCGTCGCTGACGAGGTACGACAGCTCCAGCGCGGCGTGCTCCGACAGCTCGGCGTAGAGCACCTCGATCGCGTAGAGCCCCGGCTCGTTGAAGGTAACGGTGTTCGTGTCGCGCCACGTCGGGTTGCCGAGGATCGGCGGCTGGACGAGCACCTGGTACACCGAGGAATTCGCGCCGTAGAACGTGATGCTCGCCGCGTCGTCGGCGTAGAGCCCGAAGTGGATCTTCTTCCCGACGAGGTCCGGCGTGACGTTGAGGAACCCGCGCGCGCGCGCCCCGAAAGCCGTCGTCGTGTCGTTGACGATGAACGGGCAGCCGCCGGTCTTGCAGCTCCCGACCGCGTTCGTGAAATCGCCGAAGCTCGCCTGGAGGCCGGAGGAGTTGTTGTTCGAGAGATCGAACAGCGTGCGGATGACCGACTCGGTGCGGTCCTTCGCGTGCTTCTCCATGAACGAGTTCAGCCCGCCGTTGAAGCTGAACTGGTCGAGCGTCCCGAAATCGAGCGCGACGTTCTGCGAGACGGCCTGCGCGATACAGAGCCCGGTCCCCTGCCCCTGCAGCGGGTCCGCGATGTGGGCGGGGATGACGACGGGATCCGCGTGCGCGGTGGCTGGCGCGAGCGCCGCGGCGCAGGCGATGGCGGCGCCGATCGCGATCCCGAAGAGGGACCGCCCCCGATCGAGGCCCCGCGATCGCCGTTCCAACAAGCTTCCGAAAGGCGGTCTCAGCATGGCGTCCCTACGGCGGCGCGACCCGTCTCATCGACGGTACACGCGCCCTTCCAGCGAAGCAAGGAACGGAGATGCGTCGCGTTGACGCACCAAAACGCGGTCGTGGAAAAGCAAAACGCCCGCAGCGATCGCGGCGGGCGTCTTCGATTTGGCAGCGAGCCGGATCAGGAGGCGGGAGCCGCCGCCGGTGCAGGAGCCGCAGCAGCAGCAGCGTCGCCGCCCTTCGCAGCCACGTCCGCGGCCTCGGGGCCCTTGTAGTAGACGTCCATCGCGTAGCCGATGTCGGCCGTCGCTTCGGCGCCGCCCGGCTCGCACTTCGAAGGATCCATGTCTTTCCCGCCGGCCATCGCGGTCGTGTAGTCGTAGCAAGTCGGGTAGCCGCACGCGCCGCAGTCCGTCTGCGCGGTGAGCGTCTCCAAGAGCCGCGCGAACTTCTCGACGTTGCCCTTCGGCGTGCCGACGACGTTGCCCTTGATCTTCTCGGCCTTGCCCGCGTCGATCGTGACCTTCGCCTGCTTCTTGCCGCCCTTCTTCTTCTTGTTGCCCGAGTTCTGCTTGCGCCAGATCGCGCGGGCCTCTTCGAGGAAGGCGGGGTTGTCGCGCATGCCGCGCTCGCGGGCCTCACGCGCGTGGGGGCCGTACTCGCCGACGGGCACCTCGCTCAGATCCTTGGGCGCCTTCCACAGCGGGACGAGCCCTTCCGGGATGAAGCGGAACGTCAGGTGATCCAGCGTGCTCGACGCGCCTTCGAACTCGCGCGTGTGGCGGATGGCGCCGGTCGACTCGGTCTTGCAGGCCTCCACGCAGAGGCCGCAGTACATGCATTTGCCCATGTCGATGTCGAAGCGGCTCATCGCCTGCTTCTTCGTCGCCGGGTCCTTCACGAGATCGATCGCGATGCACTCGATGGGGCAGGAGCGCTCGCAGCGCTTGCAGCCGGTGCAGATATCCATCTGCACCTCGAGGAAGCCGCGGTAGCGCGGCGGCAGCATCTCGGTGACTGGCTTTTCGAGCTTCTCCGGATACTGGAGCGTCACGGGCTCGCGGAAGAGATGCGAGAAGGTGACGGCCATCCCTTCGAGGATGGTGTTCGCAGCGACCGAGATGCTCTTGATGTACTGGGAGAGGTCCATATCCAGCGGCTCGCGAAGCTAGCACATAGGCCCGCCCGAATGCGTCGTCCAGATGCACCCCCGCAAGGGTTGCGCTCAAGAGCGTCTTTCCTGGCTGCGCAGTCGACCGCCCGTCGCGATGTCGCGGTAGCAGCGCCTCTGTCTGCTCGCATACCCATGGCGCAACGAGGGAAGCGCGCCGCCGCCCGGAAACCCCTGGCCCCGCAAAGCGCGCAGCGCCTCCGCAAATCGATCGCACGTCCTGCAACGAATGCGTCTACGCGGGCGCAACGTCGAGGACTGCGTCCGCTCCGCTGCGGACTCCGCGGAGCCAGGCTCCGCTCCGCCTCCGCGGAACGGACTCCGCCCTCCCAGTGGCGGCCTCTGGCACGGTCCCTGTAAAGAGCGGGCGCGATGACCGAGACCGAGACGCAGGACACCACCACGGCCGCGGCGCCCGAGATGTGGATCCACGACGCCACGCCCGGGATGGAGATCGTGTACCGGCTCCCGCTCGAAGGCTGGCCCCGCGCGGTGTTCAAGGCCGGCTTCGGGTTCGAGAACGCGCGCCTCACGGTGGACGGGCAGCGCGTCCTGCTCACGGCGACGAAGGACGATCTGGAGAGCGGCGTCGAAGGCGATCTGCGCTCCGGCGACTCGGTCGCGATGCAGCTCACGGAGAACGGGCTCGTCGTCGCGGTGAACGGCAAGCGCGCCGTCCGCGAGGATCGCATCTTCGCGAAGCCGACGCGCTCGGCCTGGATCCACGCCGTCATCGCGCTCGCGGCGTCCGCGGCCGGCTTCACCGCGAGCGCCTTCTACCTCGTGCGATCGACCGCCCTCGCGAACCTGGATCCGCTGTCGTCGGTCTGGGCCCACAAGATGGGCATCCACACGCTCGGCTGGCACTTGTTGCTCACGCTGACGCTGTTCCCCGCGTCCGTGTGGGGCCAGCGCTGGGGCATCCGCTCGGTGCAGGTGGTGAGCCTCGTGTTCTTCTTCATCCACGTCGGCATCGCCGCCGCCAACGCGGACATGTCCGACACGGCGATCGCGATCTTCAACGCGCTGAGCGGCCTCTTCTTCGCGATCTCCGTCGTGTACGGCCAGCGCGCCTACAAGGACATGGATCCGATCCGCGCCCTCCGAGAGAACCGCTTTTAGGCTGCGGAACGGCGTCGAACGAGCGAGGCGTGACGGCCGGCGCCAACTTTTCGCTCACGTGATCGTTGAATGGACGGCGGGACCCGACTAGCGTCCGCCGCGCGCTATGCCCCCCCTCAGCGTGGTCGCCTTTACCCTCCTCGCGGCGCTGACGCTCGGCTCTGCCGGTGTCGTCGCGTTCTCGAAGAACATCATCCACTCGGCGCTCGCGCTGCTCGGGACGTTCCTGGGCATCGCCGGCCTCTACATCACGCTCTCGGCGGACTTCCTCGCCGCGACGCAGGTCCTCGTCTACGTCGGCGGCACGCTGACCCTCATCCTCTTCGCCGTCATGCTGACGAGCCGCATCGAGGACATGAAGGTGTCGAACCCGCAGACCGGCGTGGCCGCCGCCTTCGGCCTCATCTCTGTCGCGCTGCTGGTCCTCGGCAAGGTCGCGACCGAGACGAACTGGCCGTCCGAGGTGAAGCCCGCCGTCCCCGACACCGCGAAGCTCGGGCACGCCTTCCTCGGCGAGTACCTGCTCCCGTTCGAGATCGGCTCGGTCGTGCTGCTCGCCGCGATGATCGGCTCCGTCGTCCTGGCGCGCCGCTCGCTCAAGCGGTCGTGGGAGAAGGGTTGATCATGGAGATCGGTCTCGTTCACTACCTCACGGTCGGCGCCGTCCTCTTCGGGCTCGGCCTCTTCACCGTGATGACCCGCAAGAACGCGGTCGGCATCCTCCTCGGCGTGGAGCTCATCCTCAACGCCGCCGCCCTGAACTTCGTCGCCTTCGAGCACTTCGTCGCCGGCGGCGTCTCGGGCCAGGTGTTCACGGTCTTCATCATCGTCCTCGCCG
Organism: Polyangiaceae bacterium; assembly: GCA_046351455.1. Taxonomy (GTDB): domain Bacteria; phylum Myxococcota_A; class Polyangia; order Polyangiales; family Polyangiaceae; genus JADJRH01. Next base: position 68,319 of record JAXLYM010000030.1, on the reverse strand, counting down.
CGAGCGAGGCCGCGATCGCGCTCGCGATCGTGCTGCAGGTGTACCGCAACTACCGCAGCATCATGGCGGACCGCCTTACGGCGCTGAAAAACTAGCGTTTTTCAGCCTCCACTCTCGATGGGGCCGCGAGCGGCCCCAAACCCCGGCTCCTTCCAGTCGCCTTCCGCTTCGCGGCCCTCACGTTCTTGCGGGACGGGACCTGCGAGGGCTCAGCGCACTTCCGCTTCGCTACCCTCACGTTCTTGCGGGACGGGACCTGCGAGCGATCAGCGCACTTTCCGCTTCCCGGCCCTCACGTTTCAGGTCGGCTAGAGGTCGCGATTCGCGCGCGCGGATTTGCGTGACGCGTGCACCGAGATGTTGGGACCACGCGCCGTCGTGGGGCACGCGGTTGACTCGGCCAGGAAAGTTCCGCTGGGGGGGTTGCCAAGCTGCGTGGGGAGCGCACTTTCCGGGCCATGATCACCACCAATGAAACCCGCGTCGTTGGCTTCCTGGAGATCAACCTGGGTCGCACCAGCGTGAAGGTCCCGATCCGCGAAGCGAACGAAGGCCTCGGCGACAAGGACGCGACGTTCTCCGCCGATTCTCAAGGCGGAGGCGCCATCCTCGTGCGCGACGGCGCCCCTCAGAGCGACGTGCAACGCGCCATGACCGCCGCCGCGGAAGAGGCGTGCAAGCACTTCTCGCGGAAGCTCCTCAACTAGAACCACTGCCGGCTGCGCCACGACGCAGCATCGCCGCGCAACGCATCGAAGGACGAAGAGGTTGCCCCTCCCTGCGGCTGAGAATCAGCCGCTTTGGGAGGGGCGGGCCGCGCGGAGCGAAGCGAGCACGGACCGGGGGTGGGCACCCCCACACGATCACGATCCTCGGCTCCATGAAGGAATCGCACTTCGACGCGCTGCGTTCGGCGCGCCCATGTACCGAGACCAAGCCGAGAGTCACCAGCAACGCATCGAACGCCTGGAACGTGAGCTGAACCTCGCGTACCAGGAGCACAATCCGACGAGCGACGACGCCGAGATCGGGCTCGCGCTGCTTCGCTTCCGAGCGCAGCGGCTCGCGAAGGACATCGACGCGTTCCGGGAGAAACACCACAAGGAGCCGCTGCTTCGGAGGCTCGGAAAGCGCGCGCGCGCCTTCGGGCAGTCGCGCTTCGGCAAGTCGCTCGCGGTCGTGGGCGCCTTCACGTTCGGGATGGGGCTGCACGCGCACCTCGCGCCGAAGCCGCCTCCCATGGACGAGGAGACCGCGCGCACCGTGGAGCAAATGCAGGAGGACATCCGGGACAGCTCCGGCGCGATGGCGCCCCCCGCGACGCCGCCGGAGCCGAGCGATACGCCCAGCCCCGGCGCGCCTTCGGACACCACGACGTCCAACGAGCCGGGCACGTATCACATGCATTGCCCCGGCTCGGACAGCCCGTCGGACAAGGAGCCGAGGCAGGCGTTCTCGATGAAGGACTACAAGGAGCTGATGGCGCGGACGCAGGCCTTCTTCCACGCCGTCCGCAAGCACGACAGCGCCGCGCTCGCCGGGATGGCGCACCCGCAGAAGGATCTGGTCCTGAGCGACGAGAACATCCAGCTCTCGGCCGCGCAGCTCGGCGACTGCTTCACGAGCTCGCACACGCACCTCGTGAGCGTGAGCGCCGCCTCCGACGACACGAAGCCGCAGACCTGCGCGGAGATCTTTCAGGCGTACATCGACACGCCGTACGAGCGCTCGAGCGACGTCATGTTCAACGAGGTGCCGGACCTGTCCGGCTTCTCCCCCACGAGCACGGCCGCCCCGTTCGTCTTCCTCTACCTGCCGCCCCGCAACGACGAGGAGCCGTCCTGGCAAGGCGTGCAGCTCCTGTTCGAGCGCTACGACGGCGGCTTCGTCCTGACCGGGATCCAGAAGGCCTACTGGTCGCCCTGAGCGCTGCCCACCCCCGGCCTCCCTTCGGTCGGCCGCCCCTCCCAAATCGCTCGCTTCGTTTCACTTCGCTCGCGATGGGAGGGGCACGTCACGTGACGCTCGGAGCCGCTCTAGCGCGGCGGCACGAGCGGTAGGCGTGACGCTTCCTCTTCCTTGATCGCGATCTGCTCCGCCGTGAACGCCTCGCGGAATCGGAACGCGAGCAGCTCCCCCGAGACCAACCGCCCCTTCACGAGCCGGCCCGTCGATGCGTCGCGCAAGCCGATGGGGCCGCGCGCCGAGAGATCGTGGAGCTCGCACGTCACCGCGTGCTCCGCGCCGTCGTCGAGCCTGCAGAGGCCGCGCGCGCGGAGCCGTTCGCCGTCGATCACGAGCTGGTTGCCGCGCTCGCGGCGGCTGTACGAGTTGTCCGCGATCACGAGCTGAAACCCGTCGTCCACGAGCACCGTCGGCGCGTCGCCGCTCGGCGTGTGGCCCACCACGACGCGGCCGATCCCGTCGCGCTGCAGCGCTTCGACCACCGCGCGCGGAGGCAAGGACGGGTTGCCCAACGGATCCGCCGGACGGCCGTACACCACGCTGCCCTGGTGCAGACGCGTGCCCGGGAGCGGCGCCTGGTAATCGACGAGCGGCGCCCACAACGGCTCCCCGTGCGCACCGAGGCGGCGATCGCGAAAAGCCTCGATCTGCGCACGGTAGAAGGCGTTCAACGAAGCGGCCCACTCGTCGGCGGTGCCGCAGCGACCGGGCGCGCCGGGGACGACGCCGAGGTTCTCCGCGGTGACGGCGCCGTGCACGAACAACGTGAGGTCCACGCGATGCGCGAGCTGGCACGCCGCGAGGTACCGCGCGAGCGCGCCGTCGGGCTGCACGTCGTCGAGGAAGCTCTGCACCACGTCCTCGTCGCTCACCGGATTCGCGCCGGCGTTCGCGAGCTCCGCGCGCCGCATCTCGAACGCGTCCTTCGCGCCCATCGTGTTCTGGAAGATCCAGCGGAGCAGCGCGACGCGGCCCTGCGCAACGATCTCCGGCGGCGTCCTCTTCGGCGGGTGGCCCAAAAGCTCGCGGGCGAGGCGCATCTTGTTGATGTCGCGGTTGCCCGCGAGGAGCACCACGCGATCGCCGTAGCGCTCCTTCGCGTCGAGCAGCGTCGCCACCACGCGGCGCGACCACGGGCCGCGATCGATCGCGTCCCCACCGAAAACGAACGACGCGCCGTCCGCGAGCACCAAGCGATCGCCTTCGAGCGACACGGCCGGGTTGTCGCGCGCGAGGTCCGCGATCTTGTCCCATTTCCCCTCGACGTCGGTGACGTGCGCGACGAGGCCCACGTGCCGCTACCCGCGCGGAGGTGCGTAGTAGTCGACGATGCGGATCGGCTCGGTGAGGCGCATCCGCACCGCGCGCCGATCGCCGCGCACGTCGCCGCCGATCTGAAAGCCCGTCGGCGGGTCCATCTCGATCGTGATGTCGTCCACGAAGTAGTCGAAGATCGTCGACAGATCCTGGTACTCGCCGCGGAAGATGGCGCCCACGTTGCGGGTGAACGCGACGGGCGACGTGTTCGAGATGCGGAGCTGCATGCGGTCCGGACGGTCCTCCGCGAACGGGAAGATGCGCAGGCCGAAGCCGTAGTACGGGATGGTGCCGCAGCACGCGATGATCGCCGGGCCCTCGTACACGATCGCGCCCTTGCGGATCGGCGCGCCGAGCACCTTGCCCTTGTCGCCGATGCGGAACGCGTCGCTGCCGTTGTTGATGACGCGGCAGTGCGCCTTCCTGCGGAACAGGTACCCGGGGACGGTGCTCGTCGACGCGCTGATCGCGTACGCCACCGGCCCCACGACGATGTCCTTGAGCGGGCCGCGCGCGAAGACGTCCTTCACGCGGTTGTAGTCGCGGAGCGCCTGCGCATCGACGCCGAACCCGGCGAACGGCGCGTACAGGCCCTCGGCGTCGACGAGGCGCAGGAGGCGGCTGCCCGCGTCCGCGCGGAGCTTCTGCAGATCCGCCGCGAGCGCTCGCCCCGCCGCGCCGGAGCCGCTCGCGCCGACGACCCACGCCAACGCATTGCCGGTGCCGAGCCGGAAGAGGCCGAACCGAGGCAGCGGTGCGCTGCGGCGGCGCGCCTCCTTCACGACGGCCGTGACCACCACCGTGAAGGTGCCGTCGCCGCCGCCGGTGAGGATGGTGCCGTACCCGCGCTCGACGAGGGTCCGCGCGATGCCCTCGCTCTCCTCGACGCGCCGCGAAACGAAGAGGTCGCCGCTGTCGAGGATCTGGTCGAGCGTCTCGATGACCTCGGCCGTGACGCTCTTGGCGTTGCCGTTCACCACCACCGCGATGCGGTCGGTCGCGGGGCGCGGAGGGATGCTCAGGGGCGGAGGAACGCTCGGAGTGTCGCCGGGAGGCACGGAGCCGAGCCTACGCCATTTGACGACGAGCCGCCTTGTCCGCAGAAACAGTGGACCGTGGCCGCGCAGTCGTGGTAAGCCGCGACGGTAACGGATTTCCAGGCTTGACAGCCGCGCAGGTCGGCGTCCGGAAACCGCGGTGGGCAGCGTCTTCCCGAGGCTCCATCGCGTCCGCCCGTGACCACCATCTCTGCCCTGCGCGGGTCGTCGCGGCGACGAACGCACGAACGGGAACTTGCTCATGCCGAAGAAGACGATTGGCCGCAAAGGGGCGAAGGCGAGTGCCCCCAAGGCAAAGAAGGCAAAGGCGCCTTCTGCCCGCAAACCAGCGGAAGGGAAGACGAAGAAGAGCGCCGCGAAACCCGCGAAGGTCGCCAAGGCCCCCAAGGCGAAGGTGAAGGCCAAGGGGAAGTCGGCGAAGACGACGCGCGGAGTTTCGCATGCGCTCGCGTCGGTCACCGCGCCGACGGAGGCGGTCATCCGCGAGGAGCGCGGCTCCTCCGGCCCGCTGAAGCGAAAGCTCGGGCTCCGGGGCGCCGCTCCGTGGGCCGCGCGTCACGCCGCCAAGCACGCGGCCGAGGCGCGCGCACGGGCCGCTCAACCGGCCCCGCCCGGCAGCGCCCGCGCCACGATCCGCGTCCCGCAGGAGGCGGAGCAGATCAAGGCGAAGATCAGCGAGCTCTTCAACCAGACGACGAAGATCCGCACGCTGCGCAAGCGGCTGGACCGCGGCTTCTTCGAGATCGGGGAGATCTTGCACGACATCCAGCAGAGCGATCTGCACCAGGCGAAGGGCTACGGCACGTTCGAGGCCTTCCTGGAGCGGGAGATCGACCTCGGCAAGCAGACGTCGCTCAAGCTGATCAAGATCGCGCACATCTTCCAGCAGGACGCGGCGCTCGACTACGGGATGGATCGCTGCATCCAGGCGCTCGCGGCGCTGGAAGGCGAGCTCCTCCCGAAGGCGGCGCCCTCCGCGCCCGGCTCGGCGCAGGCGCTCCCGCTCAAGCCGCCGATGCGCATCATGGGTACTTGACGCGCGCTGCGCGTCTGCGTTTTTTCTCTCGATGGGGCCGCCAGCGGCTCCAAACCCCGTCGCGCGCCCCGCGCTTCGCGCAACCTCTCCTTTCAGTGCGGCCTCTCGATTCGCACGCCTGCGCTTCGCGCGACCACTCCTTTCAGGGCGTCCTCCCGCTTCGCACGACCGCTCCTTTTCTGGAGCGGCTCCATCAACCACGTAACGTTCCCCTCCCTCCGCGAGCGTAGCGAGCGGATTGGGAGGGGCAGCCGACCGAAGGGCGGCTGGGGGTGGGCACCGGGCGCGGGTCAGTCCTCGAGGAAATCGAGGTCGCGGCCGTGCGTCTCGCCGATCATGCCGAGCGCCGCGAACGCGATGAAGAACACGCCCGCTCCGATCAGCGCGCCGCTCATCACGGGGCCGATCGAGCCGCGCGTGCCGTCGAAGATGGCCATCTGCAAGCTCACGGAGCCGCGCACGAAGTTGGGCGCGGTCGTCGTCGCCGTCGCGCGGAGGTTCGTGCCGAACTGCTCGGACGCGACCGTCACGAACACCGCCCAGTACCCCGCGCCGAAGCCGACGAGCGCGCACATCGCGTAGAACATCGACGCCGACCGACCGCCGAGCGTGAAGTAGAGCAACGTCGCGATCACCGTGAAGCCCAGGTAGATCGCGAGCGCGCGCCGCCGGCTCTTCAATATCTGGCTGAGCCCGCCGCACGAGAAGTCGCCGAGCACGAGCGCCGAGTACGCGAACAGCACCGCGTACGCCGGATCCGGCGCCTTCGGCAGGCCGAGCGCCACGCCGAACACGTCCGCGCGCGAGATCAGGAGGCCGATCACGTACCAGATCGGCACGCCCACGAGCACGATCGCGAAGTACCGGCGGAGGCGCGACATCGGCCAGAAGAGCTGGAGGAAATTGCCGCGCGACACCTCGCGCTTGCGGGTCGACTGGAACATCCCCGACTCGTAGACGCCCACGCGCAGGAGCAAGAGCGCGAGCCCCATCCCGCCGCCGACGAAATACGCCGTGCGCCACTCGAACGTCTTCGCGATCGCGACCGCGAGGATCGCGCCGCCGATGCCGACGGTCGCGACCACCATCGTGCCGTAGCCGCGCTTCTCCTTCGACATGCTCTCGCTCACGAGCGTGATGCCGGCGCCGAGCTCCCCCGCGAGGCCGACGCCCGCGATGAAGCGGAGCGCGCCGTACGTGTGGATGTCCTGCACGAAGCCGTTCGCGATGTTCGCGAGCGAGTAGAGGAGGATCGATCCGAAGAGCACGCTGAGGCGCCCGCGCTTGTCGCCGAGCACGCCCCAGAGGATCCCGCCGCCGAGCAGGCCGAGCATCTGCGCCGAGAGGATCCATGCGCCGTCGTTCGGATCCACGCCCAGCGCCTTCACGCTCGGGATGCGCACGACGCTGAAGAGCAGCAGATCGTAGATGTCGACGAAGTAGCCGAGCGCCGCCACGAGCACGGCGAGCTGCACCGCGCGCGCTCGCTGAGCAGGGGTCGCGGCGGCGGAGGGATCGGTCTCGGGCACCGGGTTCGACATCGGCCGGATCGGAGTCGGAAACCTGATGGGCGGTCAAGCATGCGCGCGGACGGCGGTTTCGTGCGCTGTGTAGTGCGCTCCACGGCGCGGTGCACAAAGTGACGAAAGTTCGACGCACCCACCGCGGCGGAATTTCGTCAGCTCCATGTCCGGCCTTTCAAATTCCGTTCAAAATGGCTGCTCGGGACGATTTTCTCTGGACCTGGCCCAAAATTCGCTTAACGGTGGCGCCGCCCCAGGTGCGGCCATCGCACCTCCTCCTCCAAGGAACCCATGAGAAGCTTCATCGAGGTCCTCCGCGACAACGCCGTCCACACCGATCGGGCCGTCACCTTCATGCGCGCGAACGGGGAAGAGCGGCGCGTGAGCTACCCGGATCTCTGGATCGAAGCGCAGCGTCGCGCGCACGCCCTCCTCTCGCACGGGCTCACGAAGGGTGATCGCGTCGCGCTCATCTTGCCGGAGCCGGACGAGTTCGTCCTCACGTTCATCGCGGCGCTGTCCGCGGGCATCGTCGCGGTGCCGATGTATCCGCCGCAGACGCTCGCGAAGATGGAGGCGTACGGCGAGACGGTGCGCCACGTGCTCGCCGCGTCGGGCGCGAAGCTGGTCGTGACGAACGACTCGCTGGAGCCGCTCATCCGCGATCACCTGCTCGCGGATCAGAGCCACGCGAAGCTCGTGCTGGAGCGCGACGCGCGCGGGGCGCCGGGCTCGGAGGAGACGCCGCTGCCGACGGTGGAGCTCGAGGATCTCGCGTTCCTCCAGTTCACGTCCGGCTCCACGTCGAAGCCGAAGGGCGTGATGGTGACGCACCGGAACCTGAGCGTGAACAGCCACGCGATTATGTTCGACGGGCTCCGCTCCACGCCGGAAGATCGCGGCGTCTCGTGGCTGCCGCTCTACCACGACATGGGGCTCATCGGCTTCGTGATCGCGCCGCTCTACGCGCTCGTGCAGGTGATGTTCCTGCCGACGATGGCGTTCATCCGGCGGCCGTCGCTGTGGCTGGAGGCGATCCACCGCTTCCGCGGGACGATCACGTTCGCGCCGAATTTCGCTTATGCGCTCGCGACGCGCGCCGTGACGGAGACGCAGGCGCAGCACTGGGATCTGTCGTGCATGCGCGCGCTCGGCTGCGGCGCGGAGCCGATCCAGGCGGACGTGCTGCGCGGCTTCCTGCAGCGGTTCCAGAAGAACGGGCTGCGTCCGGAGAGCGCGCTGCCGTCGTACGGGATGGCGGAGGCGACGCTCGCGGTCACGTTCTGGGACGTGACGAAGGAGATCGTGACGGACCGGATCGATCTCGCGGCGATGAAGCACGGGCGCGCGGATCAAGCGGGCGCGAGCGCGTCGATGGAGCTCGTGTGCTGCGGCAAGCCGTTCCCCGGCCACGAGATCCGCGTCCTCGGCCCCGCGGGCGATCTCGGGCACCGTCAGGTCGGAGAGATCTTGCTGCGCGGGCCCAGCGTGACGGCCGGCTACTTCGGGAACGCGGACGCCACGACGGACTCGTTCCGCGACGGGTGGCTGCGCACGGGCGATCTCGGGTACACGACGCCGGACGGCCTCTACCTGTGCGGCCGCGCGAAGGACCTCATCATCCTGAACGGGAAGAACTACTACCCTCAGGACATCGAGGCGATCGTGTCGCGCGTCGAGGGCATCCGCGACATGCAGTGCGTCGCGTTCTCGAAGCTCGACGAGCACGGCGCGGAGATCGCGGTCGTCGTCGCGGAGGCGCGGAAGGCCTCGCAGGCGCTGTGCGACGCCATCGTGCGCGCGGTGCGGTCGGAGCTCGGGCTCACGATCGGCGAGGTGCACCTCATCAAGCGCAGCACGCTGCCGAAGACGTCGAGCGGGAAGGTGCGCCGCCGCGAGGCGAAGCTCCGCCTGGAGTCGGGCGAGCTGGAGCTTCTCACCGAAATCATTTCGGACGGCGCGCTCGGCTCCGCAGGGCAGAGTGCGCCGCCCGCCGCTGAGTGAGCACTTCGGATCGGAGCGTCCTCCGGTCCTGTTTTTTCCTTCGAGGAGTTGACGGATGGGTTCCAGCCAAGCCGACGTCGAGGTCAGCTACGACGTCTCCAACGAGTTCTTCCGGTTGTGGCTCGACGAGCGCATGAACTACACGTGCGCCGTCTACGAGACGCCGGAGCAATCCCTCGAGGCCGCGCAGCTCAACAAGCTGAAGATCTTGAGCGACTTCGCCAAGCTCACGCCCGAGAAATCGCTGCTCGACATCGGCTGCGGCTGGGGCGCGTGCCTGGAGTACGCGGCGACCGCTCGCAACGTGAAGCGCGCGGTCGGCGTGACGCTCTCGCGCTCGCAGGCCGACGAGGTGATGGCGCGCAAGATCCCCGGCGTCGACATCGTCGTGAACGACTTCATGAAGTGGGAGCCGACCGAGAAGTTCGACTCGATCATCTCCATCTGCATGATGGATCACCTCTGCTCGCCGGAGGAGGCGCGCAAGGGCAAGGCCGTCGACATCTACCGCGAGTACTTCAAGAAGTGCTGGCAGGCGACGAAGCCGGGCGCGTGGTTCGGGCTCCAGACGATCCTGCGCAACCGCGTGCCTCGCAACAAGAAGGACCTCGAGGACGTGTACTTCACCAACAAGGTGATCTTCCCCGGGGGCCTCAACCCGCGGCTCGAGGACATCATCCAGGCGGTGAACCCGTACTGGGAGGTGATGACGTGCAAGACGCGGCGCGAGGACTACGGCCGCACGACCGGCGAGTGGCTCCGCCGCATGAAGCTCCACGAGAAGGCGATCCGCGCGAAGTGGGGCGACCAGGTGTTCGACGACTACGACCGCTACCTCTCGACGTGCGTGCGCGCGTTCGATCAGCACTACTCGTCGCTGGCGCAGTACGAGCTGCGCCGGATCGACTAAAACGTCGGCCGCCCGTCAAGCGAACGCGCTCCCCCGAATTTTCAAGGACATTTGCAACATGACGACCCAGAATCGCGATCTCCTGGAGATGTTCAAGACCGTCGCCGCGCGCGTCGACAAGCGTGATTTCCCGAACGTGACGCGCGCGAGCGTGATCACGGAGCTCGGCATCGACTCCCTCTCGATGATGCAGATCGTCGGCGAGATGGAGTCGGAGCTCGGGATCCTCATCCCCGACGAGGATCTCGTCGAGCTCGTGACCGTGGGCGATCTCGTCTCCAAGGTCGAGCAGCGCCTCTGATTTCTCGATGGATTCTTTTGTGATGAAGAGGCGAGTCGCCGTCACCGGGATCGGCATCGTCAGCCCAGCGGGCAACGACGTGCCGACGTTCTGGAGCCACCTGCTCTCGGGCCAGAGCGGCGTCTCGCACATCACGGACTTCCCCACGGACAAGCTGCGGAGCGACGTCGCGGCGAGCGTGCGGGGGTTCGAGGCGACGCGCTTCTTCTCGCCGAAGGAGACGGAGATCCACGGCAAGGTGACGCAGTTCAGCCTCGGCGCCGCGGTCGAGGCGATGCGCTCGGCCGGCCTCGAGGCGCTGTACCGCGCGCCGAAACGTGGAGGGGCCGCCGCGAAAGACGACGACGACGACGGCGAAGGCGACGCGGGCACAGAGGCGGATCCGCACCGCGCGCTGCGGCTCTCTGCAGGCTGTCTCATGTCCACGGGACAGGGCGCGGTCGACGTCTTCGAGCGCGAGATCGAGAAGAGCCGCGTGCGAGGGCCGCGCGCGGTGTCGCCGTTCTTCGTGCCGAGCGTGATGCCGAACAGCGCGGCGGCGCTCATCGCGATGCGCTTCGGCTTGATGGGGCCCTCGTACAGCGTCGCGAGCGCGTGCGCGACGGGCACGCACTCGATCGCGATGGGCGCGCTGCTCATCGAGTCCGGCGAGGCCGACATGATGGTGGTCGGCGGGGCCGAGGCGGCGACGCAGCTCAACACGGTGGCGGGCTTCGGCAACACGCGGGCGCTCGCGCGCTCGGTGGACGGCGATCCCACGAAGGCGAGCCGGCCGTTCGACAAGAGGCGCGCGGGCTTCGTGATGGGCGAGGGCGCGGGCGTGCTCGTGCTCGAATCGGAGGAGGCCGCGAAGGCCCGCGGCGCGAAGCCGCTCGCGTACGTGGCGGGCTTCGGCATGTCGACGGACGCGACGAACCTCACGAAGCCGCTCACGGACGGGCGCGGCCTCTTGCTCGCGATCGAGCGCGCGATCAAGCGCGCGGGGCTCCAGGCGACGGACGTCGGGTACATCAACCCGCACGCCACCTCGACGCCGCAGGGCGATCTCGCGGAGTACCGAGCGCTCAAGAGCGCCTTCGGGGACGCGCTCGCGAAGGTGCCGGTGAGCGCGACGAAATCGCTGCTCGGTCACATGCTCGGAGGCGCCGGCGCGGCGGAGTCGATCGCCGTGATCTGCACGCTGCGCGATCAAGTGATCCACCCGTCGATCAACATCGACGAGCTGGACCCGGCGCTGGAAGGGCTCGACGTCGTCACGGAGAAGCGCGCGGCCGACGTGCGGTTCGCGCTCAAGATCTCCGCGGGCTTCGGCGGGCACAACTGCGCGCTCGTGTTCGAGCGCGCCTGACCCTTCCTTACTTGACGACCTTGAGCAGGCCGAGGACGAGCTCCACCACGATCAGGAGCACGATCGTCATCTCCATCGCCTGACCGCGGAGAAGCTCCACCTCGCCCTTCAGCATGTCGTAGACCTTGCCGACCAGGGAGTGCTTGCGGGCCACGCTCTCGCGCACGACCGGGATGCCGAAGCGCGTGACGGCCGTGCGGTAGATGCGCGCGAGGTAGTAGTCGCCGATGATCTTGAACGAGTTCTCGATGCGCTCGTTGAACTCGGTCACCTCGATCAAGCGGGCCGACACGTCGCGCGCGAGCTTGCCGTAGCGCTGGTTGAAGATCGACGCGATGCCGCCGTGGCGCTTCGAGAACTCCTCGTAGATTTGCCGCAGCTCCACGTCGAGCTGGTCGTCGTACACGCGGAGCTGCAGGAGCATGCTGCGCGCGAATTCGAGGATGTCCGGGATGTCGCGCGTGGACGACGGCTCCAGCACGAAGGCGCTGTTCCAGTCGATCACGACGAGATCGTTGTCGAGGTAGCCGTCCGTGTTCTGCATCGTGTCGCGGACCTGCTTCTCGCCGAGCAGGCGATCCGACGACTCTCCGATGATGAGCTTCGGCAAGCTGGGCCACGCGAGGATGTCCTTCGCGAGCGGCCTCCCCTCGAGCTCCTCGATGAAGATGATCGTGAAGGACTCCATGCGCGAGCGCACGGGCGCGGCCTCGCCCGGCACGCTCTCCGCCTCCGTCACGTGGCGGTGGAGCGCCGTCTTCAAGCGCTCCGTGTACGTGTCGCACTCCTCGCGCGCCATCTGCGTGAGGACCTGCGACTCGTACAGCTCCTGGCAGAGCGGGCGCAGCTCGTCGAGCGGCGTGCCTTGGCGAACCGGGATCTCGAAGACGACGCTGATCTTGCCGTAATCGAAGAGGTTCACCGAGAGGTGCGCGAGGACGGAGTGCGCGATGTCCGGGAGGACCACGCGGCGCGTGCCGACGTCCACGTGCAGAGGGACCGCCGCGACGTGCAGCGCTCCTGTTTTGCGCAGCGGCGGCGGTCGCATGACCATGCTCGCTCGCGCGACCTGGGCTCGCAGCAAGAGCTCTTCCGCCTCCGCGAGCACCAGCTCGTCGGCGACGTCGAACATGCGGTAACAGATGATGCGGCCGCGGTTGACGATGAAGGAGGGTGCCGACGCGTCCATCCGAGCGAGGATGCTACACGGGGTCGCCCTCGTTCACGAGATCTCGGCCGGCGCGTCCGAGGAGTCGCAGAGACGTGACACAAGAATTTGCGCGCATCGCGGCCTCCACCGGCCCGCGGAGCTGCGAACGCGTGCCCTGGCCCTTCCTCCGCGGCTCCGCCTTGTGCGAAGATGCGGAAGAACGCATGGGCGCGGTCGATCCGTACCTCGACGTCCTGATCGAGGACGGCGGTTACAAGCTCGTCGACAAGATCGGCGAAGGCACGATGGGTTCGGTGTATCGCGCCGTTCAGGTGGACACCGGGACCGAGGTCGCCGTGAAGATCCTGCACACGAAGTTCGCGTTGGAGCGCGAATTCGTGGAGCGCTTCAAGCGCGAGGTGCGCGTGCTCAGCAAGCTGACGCACCCGAACACCGTGCGGATCCTCGGCCACGGGGAGATGGACGACACGTCGCTCTACATCGTGATGGAGCTGCTCCAGGGCCGCGGGCTGGAGCAGGCGCTGCGCGCCGACGGGCCGTGGCCCCTGGAGCGCGCCATCTCGCTCGTGATGCGCGTCGCCTACGCGCTCGACGAGGCGCACCTGCTCGGCATCGTCCACCGCGATCTGAAGCCCGAAAATATTTTTCTCGTGGAGCGATCCGACGGCGGAGGGGAGACGCCGAAACTGCTTGATTTCGGCCTCGCGAAGATGAGCCGCGGCGGCGAGTCGAGCAACATGCAGCTCACGCAGGAGGGGGACATCCTCGGCACGCCCGCGTTCATGTCGCCCGAGCAGAGCTTCGGAGAGAACCTCGACGGGCGCGCGGACATCTATTCGCTCGGCGTCATCTTGTACGAGCTGCTCACGGGGCAGCTCCCGTACGAGGACACGCCGACGGGGCCGCAGCTCGGGCGCTACTTCAACGAGCCGATCCCGATCGATCAGCGCGTGGAGGGCATCGAGTTCCCGCCGGATCTGTGGCCCGTGATCCAGCGCGCGCTGGAGAAGCTGCCCGAGGATCGATACTCGAACGCGATGGAATTCGCGGCGGCGCTGCAGCCGTTCAACACGGTGAAGCTGTCGATCCAGCCTCCGGCGGCGCGCCTCGTGGAGGCGATGGCGACGGCCTCGGGGCCCGCGCGCGGCTCGACGCCGCCGCCCCCTGCGTCCGTGCGCCACCCGCCGATGTCCGTGCGCGATCCGAACCGCGGCGCGCCGATGTCCGTGCGCGGCGGGGCACGCAAGGAGACGCCCACGCTCGGGCGCATCCCGTCCACGCCGCCGCCTCCGCCGACCGCGCCGATCACGCCGCTGCCGCCGCGTCCAGCGTCCGTGCGGCCGCCGCTGCCATCGCTCGTGGGCCGGCGCGCCGCGGCGATCGAGGCGAACCGCGCCGCCGAGCGCAACCGAATGATCTTCATGGTCATCGTGGTCTTGGGCGTGCTCGCGCTGGCGGCGGTGCTCGCGTACCTCAAGAAGTGACGAGCTCCGGAGCCGGGCGGGTCCCCTCCCCGAAAGTGGGTGCTGGACCGACTGGCACGTTGCGGAGAGTGCCAGTCAGCATCGCCGCGCGACACGGTCGACTAGTGGATGTCCTTGCAGCAGCGGAATCCAAGATGGTAGTTCGCGTGGCTGTTCCGGTCCATCAGCTTGGTCGCGTGCCAGTCGGGTGCGCGCCAGCGGCAGTCGTCCGGGTGCGCTTCGTACGTGGAGAAGATGAACCAGCTCCCCTTCATCTCCGTCTGGCCCTTCCCGCCCGCGCTGAGCAGCTCCGTCGCCTTCATCGGTAGGTTCATGTGCTCGGCGGCGTTGCCGTTGAGATCGTAGGCGCCGAAGGGGCTCTTGCACTCGGGGAAGGAGCCGGCAGGGTACGTGTTGGAGCCGCAGGTCTTGAATCCGCTCGACGTGCAGCTCTTGTTCTTCTTGCTCATCGTGCCGCACTTCTTGTGGTCCTTCGCGAGGCCGTAGCTCCACACGATCTCCCGATCTTGGTTGTGGAGGTTCTTCATCTCCTTGCGCGGCTTTCCAAAGGCGTATTCCACGTCGGGAGAGTGCACCGCTCCGGCGCACGTGCCCTCCCACTCGTGGGCGTCGCACAGGCGCTTTCCTTCGGCCTCGCAGAGCAGCTCCGCGTCGCGCGAGGACACCCACACGACGGGGTGCTCACAGGGGATGTCGGGGAACTCGTACTCGTCGACGCACACCTTCGCGTCCTTCTCGGCCTGGCCGGCGGACGGGTCGTAGACTGGCACCATGAGCGGGGAGCCGCACATCGGGTGAGGCACCTCCACCACGCCGGCCGCCGCGCGCTTCTCGCGGCACTGCTTGCGGGTCATCGGGTAATTCGTCACCTTCGGATTGCCCTGCCCCATGATCTTGGAGCCGGCGAAGATGGCCTTCATCTTCTCGACGGTGGGCGCGTCCAGATCGAGCGCCGCGACCATGCGGCGAAACAAGGCCTCTCGCTGCTTGTCGATGGTGTCCGGATAAAGGTCCTCGTCGACGAGGACGATGTCGCCCGCGGGCTTGCCCGGGGGGCCCGCGTCGGCCGGGGCGCCCGCGTCGTCGGAGGCGGGGCCGGCGTCCGGCGGGGGCGCAGAGGCCGATGGATCGGCGGACGCGACGGCGGCGGTCGTGGTGGCGGCGGTCGCCTCCGCGATGCCTTCACCGCTCGAATGGTGACCGCAGGCCGAGAGACTGCAGGCGGAGAGAAGGAGCGCGGCGGCGAGACACGGGGCGGCGCGGTCTCTCCCGCGGAGAGTCGCACGAACGGCCGGAGCAGAAGGGGGAACAGCGGACACGGGGCCTCCAATTTTTGCGAGAACGCGCCGGAACACAAACCAAATCCGCTCGCGGACGCGCCGGAGACCGCCGCGCAGGCGCGCCGGAGACCGCCGCGCGACCTCGGTGGAACGCGCTCCGGAGGGGCTCGGAGACGCCTGTCGGACAATGTCCCAGCGGGGGTCGAGACTCGTTGTTTCGGGGACTCAACGTGGGTATTTTCTGTGTCCAAATAACGTATTTGGAAGGAGCAGAGACAACCATGCAACCTCCCCCTTCTCCCGTGGACGCCTCGTCTTCCTCCGCGCCTGTGACGCCTCCCGCCGCCGCGGAGACGGCTCGTGACGCGGAGGCCGCGCCCCGCAGGGACGCTCGGCTCGACGCGCTCGCGAAGGCGGGCGTGCTGCTCGTGGATCTGGCCGATCACGCGACGCAGCTCGCGACGCTGCTCTCCGACGCTGCGCGGGCGCGGAACCTGGCGGGCGGGCTCGGTCGGCGCGCGGAGCTCGCGCGGGCGCTCGGGCGCAAGCTGAGCCTGTTCTCGGACTCGCGGACGGTGACGACCACGGCGCTCGTGAACGACGCGGTCCTCGCGCTGGACGGGCTCGCGGTGGACGTGGAATACGGCGCGGACTTCGCGTCGGATATCCGCATCAAGAATCAGGTGGCGCGGTGCCGGCTCGCTGTCGTGACGGCGGGCAGCGCGATCAACGACGCTCGCCACGCCGCCGCCACGCGGATCTGAAACAGGCTGTATACGGTCGCTCAGCCCTTGAGGGCGCGGCGGCGGACGAGCTCGTCGCCGGCGTCGCGGCCGATGCGCTCCGCTTCGGCGGCGCTCGTCGGCCACGCGGCGTCGCGCTCGGTGGTGCGGAGATCCGAGCCGTCCGGCTCCGCGAGGAGCGCGCGCAGGCGGAGGCGGTCGCCCGCGCGCTCCGCGAAGGCGGCGACGGGCGTGCGGCAGTTGCCGTCGACCGCCGCCATCACCGCGCGCTCCGCGTGCACGCACAGCGACGTCTCCTCGTGCACGATCGTCGCGAGCACCTCGCGCGTGCGGGCGTCGTCCTCGCGACACTCGATGCCGAGCGCGCCCTGGCCGATCGCGGGCAGCGAGATCGAAGCGTCCAGGATCTCCGTCGCGCGCGCCGCGAGATCGAGCCTGCGGAGGCCCGCGAGCGCGAGGATCACGGCGTCGTACGCGCCCTCGTCCACCTTGCGGAGGCGCGTGTCGACGTTGCCGCGGATCGGCTCCACCACGAGATCCGGGCGCGCCGAGCGGACCGCGAGCGCGCGGCGGAGGCTGCCCGTGCCGACCTTCGCGCCGGCCGGCAGCTCCGCGAGCGTCTTGCCGCTCCGCGAGACGAGGGCGTCGCGCGGGTCTTCACGCCTCGGGATCGCCGCAAGAAGAAGGCGATCCGGCACCATCGCGGGCACGTCCTTGATCGAGTGCACGGCGAAGTCGGCGCGGCCGTCGAGCAGCGCCTCTTCGAGCTCCTTGATGAAGAGGCCCTTTCCGCCGATGTCCTGCAGCGGTTTGTCCTGCGTCTTGTCGCCCGACGTGACGACGAGCAGCTCCTCGATTTCGAGGCCGCTCACCCCCGCGGCGAGGGTGCGCGCGAACGCGCGGGACTGAGCGAGTGCGAGCGCCGACCGGCGCGTGGCGAGGACGAGCTTCATGAGTGGGAGCACCAATACCAAAACCTGTGCGAAGAGCGAGCGAACCCCGCTCTATGGCGGATCCGATGCGGGGGAGTGATACGAGGGGGCTTTGCCCCCTTGTAAATCACATAAAAACGTCTGGCTGCTTTGTGCTCGTCGCGGCGTGAACCAGCTCTAGTGGCGGACGTCGGATGGGGAGCGCTCGGATTCCACCTCGGAGGCGCTGCCCTTTTCTTCGTCGCTGTGGATGTCGAACAGCTCGCACAGCGCCTCGACGTAGTCGTTCGCCTTCTGCTCGCTCGCGAGCGCGCGGAGGCGCGTCGTCGGCTGGTGAAGGAGCTTGTTCGTCGCGGCCTCGATCATCACCGTGAGGGCCTGTCGCTCGGCCTGGCCGAGGTGGCGCAGCTTGCCGGCGAGGCTCTTCTCCATCTCGGCGAGGAGCGTCGCGCGCGTGCGCTCGCGGAGGCCGACGACGACCGGCGCCATCGCGCGGCCGCGCGTCCATTGCTCGAACGACGCGACCTCTTCCTCCACGAGCTGCGAGGCGCGCGCGGCTTCTGCGGCGCGACCTGCAAGAGAGTCGCTCACGATCTGAGAGAGGTCGTCCACGTCGTAGAGGTACACGCCGTCCATCTTGTTCACCGCAGGATCGACGTCGCGGGGCACCGCGATGTCGATGAAGAAGAGGCTGCGACCGCGGCGCGCTTTTCGTACGGCCTTCACCATGTCGACCGTGACGACGTACCGCGGGCTCGACGTCGACGAGACCACGATGTCCGTCTCCGCGAGCGCCTGATCGAGCTCACCCCATGCACGCGGAGTGCCGCCGACCTCGGCCGCCAGAGTCTGCGCGCGCTCCAGGCTCCGGTTCACGATCGTGAGGTGCGCGCCGGCGCGCAGGATGAGCTTCGACGCGGCCTCCGCCATCTCGCCCGCGCCGATCAGGAGCGCGCGACGGCCGTTGAGATCGCCGAAGATCTGCTGCGCGAGATCCACCGCGACGCTCGACACGCTGACCTGACCGGAGCCGATCTCCGTCTCGGTGCGGACGCGCTTGCCGACGCGGACCGCGCGGTGCAGCGCCGCCGACAGCGAGCCTCCGAGCGTGCGCGCCTCCTCCGCGAGCTGCACGGCGTCCTTCAACTGGCCGAGGATCTGAGGCTCTCCGACGACGAGCGAGTCGAGCGACGAGGCCACGCGGAACAGGTGCTTCACCGCGTCGCGGCCGCGCACCGAGCGCAGGTGACGCTCCACGGGCTGGCCGCCGATCGAGCACAGCTCGCGGTACACGGCGCGCTCCACGTGCGCGAGCGTCGACTCGTCGTGCACGTCGGGATCGCCTGGTTTTCGGGGCGGAGGCGGCGCGGCGTACACCTCGACCCGGTTGCACGTCGAGAGGATCGCGACCTCGCCGACCTCGGCGTTCTTCTGCAGGCGGTGCATCGCGTCGCAGAGCTCGTCCTTGCCCATCGCGAGGCGCTCGCGCACCTCGATCGGCGTGCCTTTGTGCGAGAGTCCGACGACGACGATCACGACGCCTTCCCTCCATCGACGAGCGAGGAAACGGTGCGAAGGATGAGCTCGCGCGGCGATCCGGAAATGTCGGACGGCGCCTGCGAGTGGCCCCCCGGCGGCGCGGGCGGCAGCGGCGCGCCCGAGCGCGTCATGTAGATCACGAGCACGACCAGCGTGCACGCGAGGCCCGCGATCGTGCCGTACGCGGCCCTGCGACCGCGCCATCCGGCCGTCGCGCGGAGAAGGAGCACGCCCGCGATGAAGAACCACGTCGCGTAGCCGAACACCGAGCGCATGATCTCTTCGGGCGATCCGGTCTCCAGCTTCCGCGCCCAGTACGTGCCCGTCACGATGCCGAGCGTGACCATCGGGAACGCTGCGATGAGGAAGCGGTGCACCGCGAGATCCAAGGTCTCCAGCGCGCCGAAGCTCTTCGTCATCGGGAGGCGCTTCTGCTTCAGGCGCTTGTCCTGAACGAGGTACAGCGTGGCCGCGCCGCCCGCGAGGAAGAAGAGCGCCACGCCCACGAGGTTCGACACGACGTGCAGCGCGATGAACGTCGGCGAGGCCTTCGGCTCGGGCTCGGGGCGGCCGAGGAGGAACGTGCCCATCGCGAACACGAGGCCGAGCGGCGCGACGAGGAGGCCGAGCGACTCCACGCGGAAGCGCTTGCGGGCGGGCAGGTAGATCGCGATCGCGATCAGCGCCGCGAACGAGAGGAGGAAGTGGACCGAGCGGACGGGGCACACCTTCGCGACGAAGCTCGCCAGCGTGACGTGCGCGAAGTGCATGATCGCCGCGACGGCGAGCAGCCGCGGCGCGGTGATCGCCTTGGGTCGTGGCGGGGGCACGGACGCGACGCCCGGCGCGCTCGGCCTCATCGGGGTGCGCACGACGTCGAGGAAGAAGAGCACCGTGGCCGCTGCATAGAGCAGGACCGCGAAGATGAACGCGCCCGTCGTGAGGACCTCGGTCATGGCAGGCGACCTTAGCAAAAACCGTGGCCCTCGCGACACCGGCGCTAGAGTTGCGGGGAGCGCGCGAGACCTGCGGACGAAACCGCGCTCGACAGCGGGGATCTCGAAGCGGCAGGATGCGGCGCGGTGTCGCCTTCCACTCCGCCGCTCGGTCACGTCGCGCTCGTCTTGCACGCGCACCTGCCTTATGTGCGCCACCCGGAGCACGAGCGATCGCTGGAGGAGCGGTGGCTCCACGAGGCCGTGTGGGAGACGTACCTGCCGCTCGTGGAGATGCTGGATCGGCTCGAATCGGAGGGGATCTGCGCGCCGTTCTCGATCAGCGTGTCCCCTCCCCTCGCCGCGATGTGGCGGGATGCGATGCTGCGGGAGCGGTCGCGGGCGCACCTCGTGCGCACGCGGGCGCTCGCGCTGCACCTCCGCGGCTCGCTGGGGGACGGGCCGTTCGGGGCCGCGCTGCGGCACCACGAGGCGCTGCTGGATCGGGCGGCGGCGACGCTGGATCGGCACGGCGGCGATCTCTTGGGGGCGCTCGTGCATCACCACCGCGGCGGGCGGATTCACCTGTTCACGACGACGGCGACGCACGCGTTCTTGCCGGGGCTCGCGCCGGATCCTTCGTGGGCGCGCGCGCAGATCCGCGTGGGGCGCGCGGCGTTCCGGGCGATGACGGGGATCGACGCGCGCGGGCTGTGGCTGCCGGAGTGCGCGTTCGCGCGGTGGATCGATCCGCTCCTCGGCGAGGCCGGCGTCGGGTTCACGGCGCTCGATGCGCACGGCGTCGCGCTCGCGTCCCCGAGGCCATCCGTCGTCACGCTGCCTGGCCGGCCACGACACGGCACCTCGAATGGCGGAGCGCAACAAGGCACTTCCCACGACGGGTCGCCACACGGCACCTTCCATGGCGGGCCGCTCACGGTGCCGCCGCTCGGGATCCGGTCGAGCGCGGGGGTCGCTTATTACGGGCGCGATCTCTGGGCCGGACGGTCGGTGTGGGCGATGGATGGATATCCTTCGGATCCGGAATACCGTGAGTTTCATCGCGACGTCGGGTTCGATCTGGACGAGGGGTCGCTGCTCGGCGAGGTGGGGCCGTTCGGGGCTCGGGTCGCGACGGGGATCAAGCTTCATCGGATCACCGGGGGGCCGGACAAGGCACCTTATGATCCGGAGCGCGGGAGTCTGCGGGCGCGGGAGCACGCGGCTCGGTTCGTGGCGGATCGGGCTCGGCTGTTCGCGACGCTGCGCGCCTCCGGGGCCTCGTGGCCGGCGCCGCCGCTCTCGATGGTGCCTTTCGATGCGGAGCTGTTCGGGCACTTCTGGCACGAAGGCGTCGTGTTTCTGGAGGAGGTGCTGCGGCGACTCGCGCGCGTCCCGGGTGGCTCCGGGCCTCTCGCGGTGTCGCTCGCGGAGCGGGAAGAGCAGTGTCCAGCGAACGTGCGCGCGGAGCCCGCGGAGTCCACGTGGGGGGAAGGCGGGTTCGCGGCGACGTGGACGGGGCCGCGGACGGCCTCGCTGTGGCGGCACGTGCACCACGCCGGACTGGCCGTCTCCCGGTGGGCGCGCCGCGCCGGACACGACGAGCGGGGGGTGAGCCGCGCCGGACACGATGAGCGGAGTCGTCTCGAAACACCCTATTTGGAGTCGCCCCGAGGCCCTGTGAACGGTCCCCTCCCTGCGGCTGCGGAGCAGGCGCTTTGGGAGGGGCAGCCGGGCGCCAGCCTGGCTGGGGGTGGGCACCTATCTCCGCTGCTGTCTCCGCACCTGGATCCGGGGTCCTCTTCGATCGGCGAGGATGCGCTGGAACAGGCCATCTGTGAGACGCTGCTGCTTCAGTCGTCCGATTTTCCGTTCATGATTCACAATGGCACCACCGCTGAATACGCTCAGAGGCGCGTGGTCGAGCATGCGGCGAACGTGCGGCGGCTCGTGGAGATCGGGGGGCGACCTCGGGTGAGCGACGCGGATTCGGAGTGGCTCCTTGCGCTCCGGCGGAGGACGCCATTTTTACGCGACTTGCCGGGGGAAATTCTCCGGTCGGCGCTCGAAGAGGGGTGATCCCGGGGAGTGGACATGGCATCCTGGAGGCCCTGTTTGCGCCCGCGCGGCGCGCCTTGCAGAAACGGAGTCTCCGATGCAGCTCGAACGGTCTTTTGCAGTATTCCTGGCCTGTGCCGCTTCGGCGATGATGGGGTGTTCGGGCGGGGGCGAGACCGGGTCGGGCGGCGGCTCCTCCACCGGGACCACGACCACCACCACGACGCCGGAGGACGCCGCGCAGTACTACCGCGACGCGAAGCCGATCCTCGACGCCAAGTGCACGAGCTGCCACTACGATGGCGGGATCGGGCCGTTCTCGCTCACCGACTACGCCTCTTCGAAGGCCGTTCTGGGGCTCCTCAAGGACAACGTCGTCTCGAAGACGATGCCACCCTGGCCACCCAACGACACGTGCTCCGAGTACATCGGCGATCGGTCGCTCTCCCAGGACCAGATTGACACTCTCACGAAGTGGGTGGACGGCGGCGGCATCGAAGGGGACCCGAAGGACGAAGGGAAGCCGATCCCGGTGGACATGACGGGCGCCCTCTCCCGCGTCGATCTGAACATGCCCATCCCTGTCGAATACACGCAGAAGGACGAGCCGGACGACTACCACTGTTTCCTCATCGACTGGCCCTACGACACGGTGAAGTTCGTGAGCGGATTCGGGGCGCATCCGGGGGACGCGCGGGTCGTTCACCACGTGATCGCCTTCCTCGTGAAGCCCTCGGACGTGGCCACGATGCAGGCCCTCGACGACGCGGAGCCGGGGCCCGGATACACGTGCTTCGGCAGCTCCGGCATCAACGACAACGAGTGGCTCGGGGCGTGGGCGCCGGGCACTCCTGGGCAGGACTTCCCCGAAGGGACGGGCATCCGGGTGGAGCCGGGGTCCAAGATCGCGCTGCAGATCCACTACAACTCGCTCACCGCGGGGCCCCAGCCGGACAAGACGAGCATCGATTTCAAGGTGGACGATACGGTGGAGAAAGAGGGCTTCATCCAGCCGTGGACGAACCCGCAGTGGCTGGACAGCAAGCTGATGAGCATCCCCGCGGGCGAGGCCGACGTGGAGCATCACTTCGCCTACGATCCGACCGGCTTTTTGAACGGCGGGAAGCCGATCACCGTGTATTCGGCAGGCCTGCACATGCACACGCTGGGGACGAGCGCGACGCTCCGGATCGACCGCGCGGACAAGAGCCAGGATTGCATGCTCCAGATCGACGACTGGAACTTCCACTGGCAAGGGAACTACGGCTTCTCGCAGCCGAAGACGCTCAATCCGGGCGACAAGCTCTATCTCTCGTGCCACTGGGACAACACCGCTGCTCATCAGTCGGGCGCGCCGAAGGACACGTGGTGGGGCGAGGGCACGGGCGACGAGATGTGCCTCGGCACGTTCTACTGGACGCCGTAGCCGATCGTTCGCGCGGCTCGCCGGGCTTTTCCGCTCGCCGCGGCGCGTAGGCACTTTTCCGTCCGAGGGGGGGACGGGTGGCGTCCCCGCGCGGAGCGATTTGGTGTACATCGGGGGCCGAACGGATGCGGGCGCGCGCAAAGCGATCGGCGATCTCGTGGAGGTGCGCGGCTTCGTGCGTCGTCGCGCTCGCCGCGAGCCTCGTGCCCGCCTCCGCGCGCGCGGACGACGCGCAGCAGCTCGAGCTCGTGAAGGGCCTCTTTTACGCGGGCCAGTACGAGGACGTGCTGAAGCGGCTCGTCATCCTGCTGGACCCGTCGAACCCCGCGTGCTCCAGCGTGGAGGGCGCGCCGACCACGCCGCAGACGTGCCACTTCCAGGACGCGGTGCTCATCGAGCGCGGCCGCGAGATGGAGATCGTCGCGCTCGTCGCCTTGAAGCGCGACGCCGAGGCCGACGCCGCCATCGAGAAGATGCTGCGGCAGAACCCCACGTACGTGCCAGATCCCGCGGTGCTGCCGGCCGCCGCGGTGACGCGCGTGCGCGACATCAAGACGCGCCTCGAAAAAGAGATGGAGGACAAGGCGCGCAAAGAGGCGGACGACAAGCGGCGCAAGCTGCTCGGCGAACAGAAGGCCTCGGACGAAGAGAAGAAGTGGATTGCCGATCTGGAGGCGCTCGCGAGCAAGGAGACGATCATCGAGAAGCGGTCGCGGCTCGTCGCGTTCATGCCGTTCGGCGTGGGGCAGTTTCAGAACGGCGACGTCGGCTGGGGCATCTTCTTCGCCGCGAGCGAGGCGCTCACCGGCGGCGGCTCCGTCGTGACCGCGGGCATCCACGGCTTCTACGGCGCGATCGACGTGAACAAGCCGGATCCGACGACGGGCCGCCCCATCGACGACGTGGAGATCGCGAAGCGCATGCAGGAGCTGCAGATCGCGAACAACATCCTCTTCGCGACGTGGGCGTCGATCACGATCGCAGGCATTTTGCAGGCGAACCTGGCCTACGTGCCGGAGAAGAAGATCGAGCGCGACCGCCCGCTGCCGAAGCGCCCGGACCCACCGATCCTGCCGACCGTCACGGCGAACGCGAACGGCTTCTCGGTGGGCCTGATCGGCGCATTCTGATGCCCACCCCCGCCCGCGCTCGCGCGCGTGCGCCCCTCCCAGATCGCTCTCTTCGTTCGCGATGGGAGGGGAACGTCTCTAGACCTCTTTGCGGAACGCGCCGATCCAGAAGCCGCCGAACGCGCCGAGCGGGGAGTCGCAGAGGAGCCACTCGGCGCGGCGGAGCGCGTTGCCCAACAGCGGCAGGCGGAGCGCGGCGGCCACCGGCGTCACGATGCGGACGCCGCGCGCGGACACGAAGCGCGTGCCCGAGGGCGCGTACGCGCGGGCCTGATCCGGCGCGTCGAACCGCGTGAACACCGAGCTCTCGTCGCGCGACGCGCTGATCGCGCCGGGCGGTCCGAGGCGCTTCGCGAGGCCGCGGAAGCTGTGCGGGTTGTAGAACTCGGCGAGGACGAAGCCGCCCTTGCGGACGACGCGCGTCATCTCGGAGAGCGCCGTCTCGATCTCGCGGACGTGCGCGAGGACCTTGAACGAGTAGGCCACGTCGAACGACGCGTCCTCGAACGGGAGCTTCGTCGCGCTCGCCTCGGACACGTCGAGGCCGCGCTCGCGCGCGAGCGTCAGCATGCCCGGCGACAGATCGACGCCCTTCGCGGAGCGCGCGAACGCCGCGGTGCGCTGCAGGATGAGGCCGGTGCCGCAGCCGACCTCCAGCAGATCGCCGCCGGCGCCGAAGCGACGGACGAAGTCGACCTCGAGATCGTCCACGAGGTCGTGGTAGCCGCCCGGATCGTTGCCGCCGCGCTTCGCCTCGTAGCGATGCGAGAACTCGTCGTAGTACGCGCGCGTGTGGTGGAGGTGATCGTCGCCGGCGGAAGGGGAAGAGTGGGCCTCGCTCATCGCGGAGGCCTATAGCACCGCTGCGATCAGTACGGATCTTCGTCGCCCTTGCGCGGGATCTTGCCCTTGAGCACGGGCTTCTCCGGGGCCGCTCCGGGCTGCTCGGCGCCCTCGGCCGCGATCTCGATGCCGAGCGCGCGGGCCACGTCGGGGTTGCGGCGCCACGCGTCGAACGAGGCCCACATCGGCTGGATCGGCGACGGGGAGATGTGCAGCTCGGTCAGGGCGAGCGCGGCGATGCGGCGGGTGACGAGCGGCGCCTCGGCGGGCGGGATCTCGACGCCGTTCATCGCGGCGTGCGCGGCCTCCGCGCGGCCCTCCCGCGCGAGGAGGAACACGAGGGCCCAGCGCTCCTCGGGGGTGCGCGCGCCGTTCAGGCTTTGAACGAAGGCCTCGCGCGCGCTCGCCATCTCGGCGGCGGCGAGGGCGCCCTCCACGCGGGCGGCGGCGGTCGGCGCCGCGGACGTCGACGTGGACTGCGCGAGGCCGTTCTTGCCCTGGTAGCGATAGAGGCGCGCGAGGCGAGCGGCGCGCACCGGGTGCTTGTCGGCGCCCTGCCACGCGGCGGCGATCGTCTGCGCGAGCTTGATCTCGCCGGCGTCCAGCGCGGCGTCGATCGCGACGATGTCGGCCCAGAATCGGCCGGATTTCGCGAGCGATTCGATGTTCGAGACGGCGAGCGGCTCCACGCCGCGGAGGCGCGCGACGCCCGCGGAGACAGGCTCGGTGCGCGGATCGTCGACGCGGCGGCCGGCGGCGTTCGTCATCGCGGCGAGGTCCGAATTCTCGTACGCGATGAACGAGAGCACCTCCGCCGCGACGTCCGGAGAGGCCCGCAGCGCGGCCTGGCGCGCCTCTTCGAAGCGGGCCGACGCGAGCGCGGTGCGGGCGATCAGGGCGAAGGCCGGGGCGTACGACGGCGCGAGATCGAGCGCGTGCTGGGCCGCGTCGCGCGCGGTCGCCTCGTTGCCGAGACGGAGCGCCGCCTCGCCGCACATCACGAGCACCGGCGCGATGTCGGCCTCGGCCATCGCCTTCGTGAGCGCCGCCTCGTCCGCGCCCCTCGTGAGCAGGCGCGCGGCCGCGCGGATGGGCCGCGGGAGCATGTCGACGTCGGTCGAAGGATCGATCGCCGCGTGCTTGGAGCGCGAGGGATCCGCCGCCGCGACGACCGCCGCGAGCGCCGAGATCTCCGGCTTTCCAGGCCACTTCGTCATCATCGCCTGGAGCCGGTCGTTCGCCTCCGCGCCGCGCTCGGAGAACGCGAGCGCGCGGACCAGGCGGACGCCGACCGTGAGGTAGTCGTCGTCGATCTTGAGCGCCGCGCGGTACCGCTCGATCGCGGCCGCGGGATCGGTCGGCTCCAGCGCGGCGCCCGCGGCCGTCTGGTAGAGCGCGTCGTTCGCGCGCTCGGGGTCCTCGTCGTTGTGCGCGATCGCCTCGCCGGCGCTCGCGAAGTCGCCCGCGGCGATGTGCGACACGATCTCGGCGAAGGCGAGATCCGACGACGAGGCGCCGAGCGCGGCCGCCGCCTTCATCGCGTCGGCGAGCTCGTTCACGCGCGCCGGATCCACGTCGAGCACCGCGAACGCCTTCACCCGCACGAGCCCGAGCGCGACGACGCGGCTCTTCGGATCGAGCTTCTTCGCCGAGGCGATCGCGGCCTCGGCGTCGGCGATGCCGCGCGGCCCGCCCGTGTGCAGCGCGATCGCCGCCTGCGCCGCGAACACGCGCATCTTGGTCGTGCGGTTGCGCTTGTAGAGCTGGAACGCGCCGAGGACGACGCCCGCGACGAGCGCCGCGACCACCGCGCGCAGGAGCACGGTCTGGAGGCGCGAGCGCGCCGGCTTCGCGGCCTTCGCGACGGCGGGCGCCGGGGCCTCCGCGGCCTCCGGCTCCTTCGCGGCGGCGGGCTTCGCGGAAAGCACGGGGGGACGCAGCCCGCCGAGCAGCGCCTTGCTCGGCACCTGGAGCGACGGAGGCTCCGGCGGCAGCGGCAACGAGGCTGGCTGCTCGCTCTCCGGATCGAGCGGGATCAGCGCGGACGGCGGCGCCGTGATCGGCCCGGCATCCATCGGGATCAGCGCGGACGGCGGCGCCGTCACGGGGCCGTTGTCGAGCGGGATCAGCGCGGACGGCGGCGCCGTGATCGGCCCCGGCGCGTCGTCGTCGAGGACGTTGATCGCGGGGCCTTCGCCGGTCGCGGTCTTCCAGAGATCGGGGAGGAGGCCGCCCTTTCCGGTGGCGAGCGTCGCGCTCTCCACGGGGCTCAGCGGGCGCTCCGGCGGCAGCGGCGGAGGGCCCCGGCGGCGCGCCCTCTCTTCGGCGGCCTTCTTCGCGGCCTCGGCTTCGGCGCGGGCCTGCGCGGCCTCGGCCTTCGCTTGCTCGGCTTCGGCGCGGGCCTGCGCGGCCTCGGCGCGGAGGCGCTCGGCTTCGAGGCGGGTGCGCGCGGCGGCCTCGCGTTCGGCGCGGGCCTGATCGGCTTCGATGCGAGCGCGATCGGCCTCGGCGCGGGCGATGGCTTCGGCTTCGCTGCGGGCGCGATCGGAGGCGTCGCGATCGACGCGGGCGCGATCGCTCGCCGACCGCTGCGCGAGCGCCTGCTCGGCGGCGGCCTTCTGCGCGAGGGCCTGCTCGACCGAGGCCTGCACGGATTTGAACGGCCGCTTGTGCTCGGTGAATTCGTCGTACAGCTCGGCGGCGGCGAGGCGCGGGATCGCCGCGGGCGGCGGCGCGATCCGCGGCGGGCTCGACGCGGAGCGGCCCGGCGCCGTCGGCGCGCTCGCGGGCTTCTGGAGCTCGACCGGCGCCGATCGGCGATCGCGCGCGAGCATCTCCATGTCGGGCACCCACGCGGAGATCTCCGTGTCGCTCGGCGGCATCGGCTCGCTCACGGGGGCGCTGCGCGGCGCGCTCGCGGGCGCGTCTCCGCGCGAGGAGCCCCACGCGGCGTCCTCCGCGAGCACCGACTCGATCGTGATGTCCGGCGACGAGTCCTTCCGCGAGAGCAGCGGCTTCGCCGGGGCCGCGCGGCCTCCGCGCTCCGGGGCGGCGGGGCGCGAGCGATCCTCGACGACGGGCTTCGCCGGGACCGCGGAGCTGCGGCGCGGCTTCTCGTCCACGGGCGGCACCACGAGGGGCGTCGACTTGCGCGCGCCGGTCTCTCCGGCCTCGGGCGGGACGGGCGTGGGCAGGTCCACGATCTCGTCCCCGCCGAAGCGGCGCGACTGAAGATCCGGCGGCTCGGCGCGGGCGTCCCCGGCGAAGAATACACCCTTATCGATGCGGCCGAGGATCGGCTTGCGGCTGTACGTCCGCGCGGGCGGAGAGGCCGACTGCGACTGCCGCCGCTCGTCGTCCGGAGGCCCCTGGCCCGGCTTCCCGAGCACCAGGCGCACGTCCTTGGCGATGCCGTCCTTGCCGAGATCGTCGATGAGCTCCGAGTAATCGAGCGCGCGCGCGACCCACTGCTTCGTCCACGGATCGTTCATCCCGCAGGCGACGGCGCTGGAGAGCGCGGCGTGGGCCGCGGCCGGGTCTCCGGCGCGCAGCAGCACCTCGCCGAAGAGCCGGAGCGCGTGCGGGTCCTGCGGCGCGAACCGCACGGCGCGACGCAGGACGCGCTCCGCGTCGCCGAGCTCCTCCCCGGCGAGGAACATCCGCCCGACGGCGGTCAGCACCTCCGCGTCGTCGGGGAACCGCTGCACGGCCTCGATGCCGGCGCGGGAGAGGAGGTCCTTCGGGGTGGCGTCGGCCTCGCTGTACGAGGCGAGGCGCGCGCACAGGTCCAGCGTTTGGGCACGGCTCAGCCCCGTGATCTGGTCCGCTGGCTCATCGCTCCGTTTCTGGCTCATCGGGCGTTCTGCCTACTACCACCACAGTTACGGGGGAAAGACCAGTCGCCTATCGAGGGTGGGGCAAAAGAGCCCGGCACGGGACGGACGCACGCGCTGGAGCCCCCTGCAGGCCGGTGACTCACAGGCACTGTAGACAACAAGTATTCTTTCCATCACCGATGAGACTACGTGCCTCCGCGGCGCGCGGCACACGGCGGGCGGAGTGTCGCGCGCGCCCTCGGATCCGGGAAAACGCAGCACTTTCGGGCTGTGGATCGGCGGTTCGTGGTAGGAGGAGGAATGCGTCATCGCCTCCCTTGGATGCTCCTCGGAACACCTTGTCTTCTCCTCGCGATGGCGGGGGTGGCCGGAGCGCAGCCGGCTCCGACCGCGCCGCCGCCTGCGCCGGGTCCGACCGCGGCGCCGCCCGCGATCCCGCCGAGCGCCGCGCAGCCGCCCGCGGGACAGCCACCGTCCGCACTGCCGCCTTCCGGACAGCCCGCTCCGGGACAGCCACCGTCCGCGCTGCCGACTCCGGGACAGCCGACTCCGCCGCAACCTCCCCCGGGACAGCTCCCCTCCCCGCCGCCCGCTCCGATTCAACCGGGGTTCGGGCCGGGGCAGCCTCTTCCTCCCGGGCAGTTTCCGGGTTCGCTCCCTCCGGGTGGACAAGGCCCCTTCCCCGGACCGAACGGGGCCGGCGGGCCTCCGCCGTTGGGCGGCGCGCCTCTTTCGTGGGGGCCTCCGCAGGCGCCCGCGGAGCTCCCCGGCGTTCACCACGGCGTGCCGCTCGATCGGCGCGGCCAGGTCGGCGTCGAGGTCGCGGCCTACACGTCGACGCAGCCCGTGAGCGGTCAGCTCGACAGCGTCGTGGCCCTCGGGCTCAACGTGCACATGCCCATCGCGACGCGCACCTTCGCGGACGTGCGCATCCCGATGGCGTCGTACTTCCCGGGCAACATCATGCTCGGCGTGGATCGCGTCGGGAAGATGGGCGGCGAGCGCGGCTTCCTCGCGTACGGCATCCAGGTGGGGCTGCCGCTCGCGGTGCAGAGCGGCCTGCACTACTTCTCGCTGCCGAACGGGACGTGGAACATCCACGAGTACCAGCCGCATTTTCTGCCCCTCAAGCTCGCCTTCAACTACGAGCGGCTCATGGGCGAGTCGGTCACCGTTCGCCTCGATCTGGAGCCGATCGTGTCGTTCCCGGTCGGCGACTACGGCTACAACGTCGGCTTCACGTTCCAGCACGCGGCCGAGGTCCAGTACGGTCACGGGATCGGCGTGGGCATGCGCGTGCAGGGCGTCGCGATCTCCGATCAGCTCAGCCCCGACGCGTACCAGCTCGCGGTGGAGCCGTTCGCGGTCGTGCAGCGCGACCTCGGGTTCGCGCGGCTCGGGCTGATGCTGCCGATCGACGGGAGCGTGGCCGGGCCGCCCTTCGAGCAGAGCTGGGGCCTCCGCCTCTGGGCCGGTCTCCACATCGACTGAGCACGCACGCGACGCACGCGATCCGGCGAAGACCGGGCAGATCTCCGCAAGCGCGGAGCGGCCGCGTCGGAGAGCTGCAAAAAATTGGCCGCCCCCTACCCAGGCTGGACGTCCGCGACTAGGCTCCGCCGCCGCATGAAGTTTCCCTCGACGAAGACAGGCCGCGCGGCCTCGCAGCCTCGCGCCCGAACGGGGGCCCTGGCGCCCTCCGGAAGGCGGCGCTCGCCCGCGATGATGCTGTGCGCCGGCGCCCTCGCGGCGACGACCGCGGCCGGGTGCTTCGCGCTGGGCGTCGGCATCGATCCGCCGAGCGACGAGCTCTACTACCCGACGGCGCTCCTCACCTCCCCCGGCCGGCACGCGCTCTACGTCGTCAACTCGGACTTCGACATCCAGTACACGGGCGGCACGGTCCAGGCGATCGATCTCGACTCGCTCCGGACGTGCGTGAGCCACGTTCGGGATCTCCTCCAGGACACGGTCGGCGACACGACCAACGGCGTGCCGCTCGTGTGCGCGAACGCCGGCCTCGTGCAGAACGACAACCCCTTCATTTTCCCGGGTCCGTGCTCGCCGATCAAGCTCAAGAGCGAGGCGGACACGACCACGACGACGAGCACGAGCAGCGAGACGGACCCGCAGATGCTGGCGTCCGCATGCAAGGACAAGAACGGCGCGTACGTGACGGCGAAGCTCATCAAGGAGGCCCGCGTGATCGGCGCGTTCGCCTCCTCCGCGACGCTCACGCACGCCGTGGACGACGCCGGCGCGGTCACGCAGCGCATGTTCGTCGCGGTCCGCGGCGATCCCTCGGTCACTTACTTCGACACCACGGACGACGACACCGAAGACGGGAAGGCCCCCCCCGACCCGTTCAAGCTCGACTGCCGACAGAGCGGCGACAACAACCAGTGCGCGCGCTCCTCGCGGCTCGGCGTCTCGAAGTACCAGACGGATCGCCTCATCGCGCTCCCGACGGAGCCGGTCGGCATCGCGGCGAGCGACGACGGCGTGGCGATCGTGACCGTGCACCAGACCGCCGCCACCACCACCAACTCGACCACCGGCGGCCAGGCGAGCCTCCTCGTGAACCACCCCGGCGCGGTGCCGACGCTCGAGTTCACGCTCGCGGGCCTGCCCAACTTTCCGCAGGACGTGGCCGCGATCCCGACGTCCAAGTTCGTGGATCGGATGACGAAGCAGAACGCGAGCTTCGACAGCCGGCCCGGCTTCCTGGTCACGTTCCGCGCCGCGGCGGAGATCGATCTCCTGCGCTTCTTCAACGACTCGGTCGGCACCTCGCGCGACTTCCTCCAGCGCGTGGGCGCGTTCTCGATCGCGACGAACTCGGACGGCACGGACTCGCGCGGGATCGCGATCAGCGCCGCCGATCGCAAGGCGTGCGAGGCGAAATGCGCGGACGACGACGACGACTGCCTGCGCCTCTGCGTCGACGTCCCGCTGGAGGTCTTTATCGCGAACCGCGCGCCGGCCTCGCTCCTCATCGGCAAGCTGACGACCGAGATCGAGTACGCGGGCGAAGGTCAGATCGCGAGCGTCACCGAGCAGCTCAACATCAACGACATGGTGCCGCTGTCGACCGGCGCGTCGCGCGTCGCGGTCGCGAACGTCCTCGACAAGGACAACAAGCTCTCGCCCCGCGTGTTCGCGATGGCCTTCGACTCGCGGTACGTCGTCATCTACGACCCGGCGCAGCACCGCGTGGAGGCGACCGTCCGAACCGGCCGCGGCCCCCACGCGATGGCCTTCGACGTGAAGGAGCCGGACGAGGATGACCCGGAGGGCCACGCGTTCCTCTACGTGGCGCACTTCACCGACTCGTACATCGGCGTCATCGATCTGCGACAGAAAAACCCCGCGGACTCTTCTCAGAAGTTGTCCTCCACGTACGGCTCGATGTTCGCGACCGTCGGCATCCCCAATCCCCCGAAAGAATCCCAGTAGCATGCGACGGCTTGGTCTCTCTCTCGGCCTCTTCACCGCCGCGGGCGCCGGGCTCGTGGTCTCGGGGGGCTGCTCCACCAACACGATCAACACGGCCCTCCGCGCGCTCGAAGAGTCGGGCCGCGTCTCGTTCGTGTGCCTCTCGAACCCGACGGACGCGAGGCCCGTTCGCCCCCTCGAGGAGTGCCGCAACCGCACGGCCGACGCGAACAACGACTACACGGGCGGCTCCGGCGGCACCGGCGCGACCGGCGGCACGACCGGCGGCGGTGGAACGACCGGCGGCGGCGGCTCGGGCGGCACCACCACGAGCAGCGACGCGCTCCGTCCGAACGAGGTGCCGCACCTCTACGCGCTCGTCACGCAGACGTTCCGCGGCGAGGTCGCGGTGGTCGATCTCACGACGACGGCCGCCACGGGCGACTGGCTCATCGATCAGGATCCGAGCATCCCCGGCCCCAACTTCCTCCCCGTCGGCGCGCAGCCGGTCGGCATCGTCTCCACGCCCGGCAGCACGGCGACGTTCGTCACGTCCGCGGAGGTCGGAAAAGAGGCGATCTACGCGATCCCGTCGAGCCTCCTCGTGCGCCGCAACTCGGGGGAAGAGGTCTCGCACGACCCGGCGCCTCACCTCTCCACGTGGCCCTCGTGCGCGCTCCCGGGCGCCCCGGGGGAGCCGATCCTGCTCGAAGATCTCGACGACGCCGACCTCCTCTCGTCCTGCGCCGGAGACGGGCAAGTCAAGAACGGAGACGCCGTCGACGCGGCGGGCAACCCGCTCGCCTACCCGCAGCTCCAGCGCCTCGGCGACCTCTCGCAGGAGCAGCACGGCCGGCAGAAGATCGCGGTGCCCCTGCCCTCGCTCGGCGGCGTCGCGATCCTCGACGCGCAGGAGATCTTGAACCTGCACGACGGCTACATGCGCGACGTCGCGGCCTACGAAGCGGCCCCCGACAACGACAAACCGGCGATCCCGGTGGTGCCGTTCCCCGCGTGCCACATCGAGCGCTGGGTCCTCCTCGACAACCAGGTCCCGATCCTCAACCCGCCGCAGTACGAGCCGCCCCCCGGCGTCGCGTGCGTCCCGCCCAAGGTGGAGGTGCCGCAGATCGATCCGTCGCTCCAGGCGATGCCGGCGGGCATGGCGTACGCGGGCGATCGCCTCTACGTCGCGGACCTCGCGCTGCCGCTGGTGCACCGGCTCGACCTCACGTCGCCGTGCAAGCCGAAGGAGCTGCCGCCGCTCGTCGCGACCTCGGTGACGGATCCTTCGCGCGTCGTGACGACGAGCCGCCTCTCCGTCACGGAGCGCCCCACCGCGGCGCTGCAGCGCTTCCTCTACGCGGACGACGTCGGCGAGGGCACCATCATGGTGTTCGACGTCAGCGACGGCGCGACCAGCCTCACGCCGGTCGTGCGGTCCCACGCGGAGTGGACGCCGCTCACCCCGCCGGATCGCCTCCGCTTCACGTCGGCGCCCCGCGACATGGTGGTCGCGCAGCGCGACGTCGCGCAGGATCTCCCGGGCAAGATCGTCGGCGGAAACAGCGCCGGCGTCGCGCCGGAGGGCACGCTGTGCAACGCGGATCCGCTCGCGCAGACGTGCGCGGACGCCGCGACGGGCACGACGTGCGAGGTCGATCCCGGCACGCTCTACCGCGCCGAGTCCGACTACAGCGCCGGCGCCGGCCCGTACAAGCTGCGCGGCTCGTTCAACTTCGTGCTGCTGACGAGCGGGCAGATCGAGGTGGTCGACATCGAGGACTTCGACGCCCCGTGCCGCATCCCCGACGATCCGTACGACGGCCTGCTCGGCTGCGCCGCGCCCACGTGCACCAAGGCGAACCCCACGTGCCGCGCCGAGTACACGTGCCCCAAGTTCGACGCCGCCGATCCCGACACCGCGACGCACCTCTGCGAGCGCCCCAAATCCAAGCCGAAGGCCTCCGCGAACCAGACGGACGCGGTGTGCGACAGCTCGGACTTCACGGCCGCGCCCTTCGTCTCGACGGAGCCCGTCGGCACCACGCACACCTGCTACGAGTCGTGGAGCGGCACGGACGAGCTGTCGTGCAACGAGGTGCAGCCCAACACGCTGCGCGGCTCCGCGTACTTCCTGAACAACACGCAGGTCGGCAACAACGCGCCGGGGATCACGCAGCTCCCGCTGGCCTTCGACAAGAACGGCTCGTACCTGGATCCGACGGGCGACGCGACGATCCCGAGCATCCGCGCGACGCTGCCCACGACCGGCGAGCGCCCGCTCCTCTCGGTGTCGAGCACGCTGCTCACGGCCGACGAATTCGGCGCGGCCGGCGACGGCGCGACCAACCTCGTCGCGCTGAACCTGGAGACGCCGCGCGCGCAGAACGTGAACCAGTCGTGGACGGTGACGTTCGAGGGCCCGCTGCCGCGCCTCGGCCTCGTCGCCGCGGAGCTGCGCGTCACCACGACCGGCGCGCCGGATCCGGCCTTCCCGGACGGCATCTACGACGCCAGCGCGGCCTTCTGCGACGGCGGCGTGCAGAGCCGCGGGGCCGTGCGCGACCAGCTCGTCGCGGAGGGCGCCGCCGCGAGCACGCTCGACGCGGAGTCCTACGATCGCGCCGATCGCGTGGAGCTCGGCAACGCCCTGCCCGACCAGGACAGCGTGTGGTGGAAGGTCGCGCTGGAGGCGGAGGACACCGCGGATCAGTGCACCTTCGAGGAGTGCCGCGTGGTGTTCGGCGACGCCGACGCCCCCTTGAACGGCCGCGATTTCGTGATCGGCGAGGCCTACCAGGATCGCCTGGTGCTCGAGGACACGGCCGCGGTGAACGCGTCCGGGGAGGAGGTGAAGCCGTCCGGGCTCCGCATGGCGAAGTGCTGCTTCCCCACGTTCGTGAACTACGGCGTGCGCCCCGGCGATCAGTGGACGGTGGTCGGCACGTCGTCCGGCTTCCTGCACCACACCGTGCCGGATCCGGTGACGGGCGCGTGCCGCACGAGCTGCGAGCCGTACAAGGAGCGCGTGAACGGCCGCGCGATGCGCACCGAGCGCAAGACGACGACCGTGACCGACGCGACCACGGGCGACAAGCTCGAGCGCATCCTCACGGTGAAGGACGGGGCGCCGACCGCGTTCATCAACCAGCAGCTCCGTTTCGCGGTGATCGACGGCAAGAACACGCAGCCGAGCTTCAAGCGCCCGATCGACAAGAAGGCCGATCCGAACCGCCCGCAGCGCGACACGCAGTTCCGCGTCACGACGACGGGCGCATTCACCCCGCTCACCGTCACGCTCCTCACCGACACGCGCGACATCGCCCCGATCGGGATTCGCTACGTCCCGCCGACGGGAGAGCTCGCCGTCACCGACGGCAACCTCCAGGGCCTCCTCACGGTGAGCCTCTCCAGCGTCTCCACGGCGCGTCAGTTCTACTGACCTCTTTTCCTGTCCGCATTCGGACAGTTCACACCACAAACGGTATCTCGGGGGCAAACTCGGCAGTTTTGCCATGAGGAGCCGAGTCCGCTCGTGGTACGTTGGCCGAACGCTCATGATGATGGTGCAGCGGAGCCAGGGAAAGCTGATCGAGGTGGTCTATGCGGAGCCCCTCACCGCGGATGATCTGACCGCCTTCACCCTGGAGATCCGTCGCCTCGTCGGCCAGGCGAAAGAGCCGCTCGTGTTCATCACGGACTGGCGCTGCGTGACCGGCATGTTCACGAAGCCGATCGCCGACACCATCGTGTGGATCATGCGCCGCGACAATCCGATGCTCGGGTTCAACGCGTGCCTCGTGTCGCCCGGCAACGTGCCTTTTCGACGCCAGGTGGAGGACATCCTCGTTCAGTCCCAGAACCCGAAGCGCAAGTGTTTCACGACCGAGATCTCGCTGACGGCCGCGGTGGATCCGCTGCTCGACGAGACCGAGCGCCTGCGCCTGCGCGAGTTCCTCAGGCTGAACGCCCCCGGCCCGAGCTCCGGCGCGACCGGCGGACCGAGCTCCGGCCCCGCCAGCGGACCGCGCTCCGGTCCCCCCGCCGGACCGCGCTCCATTCCGCCTTCCGGAAAGCGCTGAGGCCCCTCAGAGGTCCAGCAGCGCGAAGTTCTTCGACGCCTCGGACTCCAACTGCATACGAACCGTATTCATGCTCGCGTCGGCGAAGCGCGAGAGCTCCGCGTAGTGCTGCGCGCTGGCCACGAAGCTCGTCATGAGGACGCCGACTTTGCCGGAGAACGAGTACGTGATCCACCGGGCGAGCTGCGAAGTCGAGGGCGTCCCGTCCGCCTCCACGCGCTCCACGCGCACCTTGACGCCGGTGTGCCCGTCGATCGCCACCAAGGAATACGGCTCCGACTCCGAGTCTCCGTGGACGAAGGCGTTCGGGTTCTTCTCGGCGACGCCCTCGCGCATGCCGAAGACGTAGGCGTCGCGGGCCTTCGGGTTGTTGAAGTTGATGGGGCCGGGCTGGAGGATCACCGACGTGATGACGTTCCACCCCTTGAAGCGGACGATCGCGAGCGACACGACCCGCTGTCCGCCGCGCGGCTTCTTCTGCGCGAAGGCCTCTCGAAAGCGGTCCAGGTTGAAGCCGGCGCACGCCGCCGGGTTCTCCTCGCCGGCCGGCACCATCCTGCAGACGCGCTTCTCTCCGGCGCGCAACGTCATCTGAAAGCCGGACGCCGCGTCGCGCACGGTGACGCCGGAGGGCGCGTTCGGCTCCCCGGCCTCGGGCGCGGCGTTCGGGCCGGCTTGGGGAGCGCCGCCGGGCCCTCCCGGAGCGTGCACGGGAGTCGTGGCGGGCGAACCGCACGCGCTCACCCCGAGCGCGAGGAGCGGCGCGGAGAGGAGCCCCATGAAGCGAGCGAGCAGCGTTCTATTCCTCTCGGAGACGACCATCGACCACCCGCCTGAAAAAGGGCCCGGACACGACGCGTGACGCCGACCATGATCGCCGATCGAAGCGGAAACACAAGCGCCGAGAGCCGGCTTCGAGCTCAAGCGCCCTTGTTCTTGTCGTCCCAGAGCTTGGGCTCCCACAGCTCGATCTTGTTGCCGTCCGGGTCCAGGATCCAGGCGAATTTGCCGTTCTCGTGCGACTCGGGGCCAGAGACGATCTCCACGCCTCCTTCGCGGAGCTGGGCGAGGAGCGCGACGAGGTCGTCGACTCGGTAGTTGATCATGAAGGACGCGTCGCTCGGACTGAACCACTTGCTGTCGGCCGCGGCGACGTGCCACACGGTGAGGCCCTTGTCTTCGGCCGTGTCGTTCGGCCAGCGGAGGACGGCGCCGCCGAAGCCTTCGAGCGGCATCCCCAGGTGTTTCTGGTACCAGGCGGCGAGCGCCGCCTTGTCACCTTTGCTCTTGAAGAAGACGCCGCCGATCCCGGTCACTCTCGCCATGTGCGCTCTCCTCTGGCCATCGCCGCTCGAAGGGAGCGCGGACCATACCTTCATCCGGCCCCCCCGGACAGGGCCCCGCGGACGAATTCGCGCACCGGCGGGCGACTCAATTCCTCGCGATGATGGTGCAGCAGAGATACGGGTCGAGGAAGTCGAGGAAGACGATGTTCGGCTTTTGAGCCGCGCCCGTCAGCATCTTCGGGAGCCACGGATGGGCCGAGCAGGATGCCAGTCTGCGCCCGGTAACAGACTGTGCACCCGTGCGGTCGACCGGAGTCACCGGCCGTCGGCGGCCTGTCCGATCCGCTCCAGGATCTCGCGCATTTCCTCGTCGGAAGTGTCGTGCTCGACTCCGGGGTACTCGCGCAGCTCCGCGGCGAATCCGGCCCGCCGCAGCTCGGCGATCGAATCGCGCGCTCCCTGGGTCGGCACTGCCATGTCGGCGGCGCCGTGGAAAGCCGTGATCGGCGGCAGCGGCGCGGGATGTGGCCCCGAGATCATCGCCGTCGACGGGTAAAGCGACAACGGGAGCAACCCGCTGATGGGGAAGGCCGCCGCCAGCGCCTCGGGATGGGTGATGGCCAGTGCGAATGTCAGGATGCCGCCTTGCGAAAAGCCGGTGACGAGAGGCTTACCGATCGTGGGGCGGACCGCGACCAGAGCGGCGATCGCGGCGGCGATCCGATCGGCTTCCTGCGTGACCAGCGGGGCGGCGACATCGTCGCGGACGGAGTCGTACCAGAGGTACATTCCGCCGCTCGGGTGGCCGTACGGGAGAATGAGCCGGGCG
The DNA here is from genome assembly GCA_046351455.1 of Polyangiaceae bacterium. GTDB lineage: Bacteria > Myxococcota_A > Polyangia > Polyangiales > Polyangiaceae > JADJRH01. The sequence continues at coordinate 29,845 of JAXLYM010000030.1, read as the reverse complement.
CGGCGGCGGTAGGGCAAGAACAGCGGCAGGAGGTCCGCCGGGTCTCCGCCCATGGGGTGCAGCGCGACGATCATCGGCACGCGCTCATCGGGCCGTGCCCCGCCCGTCATGCGCTCGAGGTAGCGCACGCCCGCGATCTCTCCCTCGGTGGTGCCCACGGACCGCGGAGGCGCGAAGGTTCCTGTGGATGGCATTTCCGACGACGGAAGCGCGGCCGACGACGAACCAACTGGAGGCGCCGGCTCGCAGCTGCACCCTGCCGCCGAAAAGAAGAGCACGGCGATCGAAAGAAACAGGCGCAAGCGAAGGGGATTGACCGTCACCCGCCTTTTCCAGGTTCGGGCTGGAGCACCAGCTCGGCGTCAATCGTGATCTTGATGTTGTCGCCCACGACGACTCCGGCCCCTTCGCCGGGGAATTCCCACCGGAGGCCGAAGTCTTTCCGATTGACGGACGTGGTGGCCTCGATGCCGCGGCGGATGCCCCCGGCGTGGTTGAACGGCGGCGGGGCCGTGACCGCGAGCGTCACCGGCTTGGTCACTCCGTGCATGGTCAGGTTGCCTGTCACCGAATACGAGGTGGCGCTCGACTTGCTGACGCTGACCGAGGCGAACGTGATCACAGGGTACCTGGCCGCGTCGAAGAAGTCCGGCCCCTTGAGGTGCGTGTCGCGCTCCTCGACGCCCGTCGTGATCGTGTTCACGTCGATGGTCACGTTGACCTTGGAATTGGCTGGCGTGGCCTCCTCCAGCAGGACGGTTCCGGAGGGCTTCGCGAACATCCCGCGCACGTTGGTGAGCACGTGCTTGCAGACGAATCCAACCGAGGAGTTCTCCGGATCGAGCTCCCACTTCGACGTCGGAGGCACCCCTGGAACGGACGGCTGCTCCGCGCCCGCGGAGGCCGCTCGGGTGGCCGGTGACGTCTCTCCCGAGCTCCCCGGCCCGTCGCCGGCTGGCACCGAGCTTCCCTCCGGCGCGTGACCACAGCCGGCGACCGCGAAGACGAGACCCAGGAACGAGCCGGCGGTGCGAAGTCGATTCAGGATGCTCATGGGGGAGACTGTGGCGAGAGGCCCCCTCGGGTTACAGAGCAGCGACGATTTTTTCGTGGTCAGGTGCGCGCAGGACCGCGACGACACCGGGTCTGGAAGACTCCCCCTTTCAACGGACCGGCTCAGAAGGTCCAGGTGAGCTGCGTGCGCGAGACGCCGAGAGCCACTTGCGGAACCAGCGGAGAGGCCGGCTTGGCCCAGTCGCTGCCGGAGCGATCGCCGGTGAGGCCCAGGATCAAGCTCACGAGGCCGCCCACCTGAATGACACCATCCAGGATGAGCACGGTCGCGATCTCCGTATTGCCGTTGATGGAGCTGAATACGTTGGTCGTCCCGAGCGCGATGAACGGGCCCGCGACGGGCACGTACAGCGCCTCGTACCCCTGGCCGCCGCCCACCACCGCCGCCACCGCGCACGAGATGCCCCACGCGAGGCCCAACGTCACCGAGCCGCTCACCACGGCCTTCGTGTTGATGTAGTGATGCGGCTTGGCCGGCGGCCCGTACGTCCCCGGCGCGCCGTAATACGCCGGCGGCGCAACCTGCGGATACCCCGGCTGCGGGTACGCGCCCGGCGGATAACCAGGCTGCGGATACCCCGGCTGCGGGTACGCGCCCGGCGGATAGCCCGGCTGCGGATAAGCACCTTGCGGATAACCAGGCTGCGGATAGGCACCCTGCGGATAGCCGGGTTGCGGATACCCTTGCTGCGGATAGCCAGGTTGCGGATAAGCCCCCTGCGGATACCCTTGCTGCGGATACGCCCCTTGCGGATACCACGTCTGCGTCGGGGCCGGGGGCGCGGTGCCCTGCGGGGCGGCGGTCGTCTGCGTGGGCGCGGGGGTCTGGGCGGCCGCGGGGAGCGTCCCGGTCACGAGCGCGCTCGTCGTCACGGCGGCCACGAAGGCCGATCGGGCGGCGGTCACGCGGGGAAAGCGAAGGGCACGGAGAGACATGGCGCCATCGTCCAATGCCCCGCGTCCCTTTTCAACCTCCCGGCCTCATTTTTGCGACGTTTCGCGCGCGACGCGGGGGCCGAAAAACGCGGTGACACGCCCCACCCGGCGGCGCGCGACGTCACGCTCTCCACCGGACGGCGCCGAACCGCGCGCTCGGCCATGGACCCGAACGGCGCTTGGGACTATCCCCCCGCGCGTGCCGCCCGCGTCGAAAGAGCCGAAGGACAAGGACAAGGAAAAGCGCCTCACGCCGGTGATGCGCCAGCACGACGAGGCGAAGCGCGCGCACCCGGACGCGATCCTGTTCTTCCGGATGGGCGACTTCTACGAGATGTTCCACGAGGACGCCGTCCTCGTCTCGAAGCTGCTCAACCTCACGCTCACCGCGCGCGAGAAGGACGGGCCGGATCCGATCCCGATGGCCGGCGTGCCGCACCACGCCGCGCACGGGTACATCGCGAAGCTGCTGTCGTACGGCCACAAAGTCGCGATCTGCGAGCAGATGGCCGATCCGTCGAAGGTGAAGGGCATCGTGCCGCGGCAGGTCGTCCGCGTCGTCACGCCCGGCCTCATCACGGACGAAGGGCAGCTCGACGCGCGCGCGAACAACTACCTCGTCGCGATCGAGCCGGCCGCAGGGGTGAGCACTGCGCTGCCGATGGTGGCCACCTCGAACGACGCGTCCTCGGGCTGGGGCATCGCGCTGCTCGATCTGTCGACGGGCGAGCTCTCCGCGGCGGTGGCGCCGGACGCGGCGACGCTGCTCGCCGAGATCGCGCGCGCGGAGCCTCGCGAGGTGCTGCTCGGACCGGGCGCGGATTCGTTCACGGCGGCCGCGCGCACGGTGCTCCCGCGGGCGGCGTTTCGCAGCGACGACGCGCTCGACGACGAAGGCGTGGACGCGCTCATCGACGCGGCCGTGGACGAGCCGATCGCCGCGCAGGCGCGCCAGGATCATCCGCTCGTCGCGGTGCGCGCGGCCGCGCGTGCGCTGCGGTTCGCGAAGCGGTGCACGCCGGGCGCGTCCATCCCCGTGCGGCGGATCACGCCGTACGATCCGGTGCAGTCGCTGCGCATCGACGAGGTGGCGCAGGCGCATCTGGAGATCGTGCGCGCTTCGGACGGCGGGAAAAAAGGCTCGCTGCTCGACGTGATGGACACGACCGTGACGCCCGCGGGCGCTCGCTTGCTGCGCCGGCGGCTGCTCGCGCCGCTCTACGACGTGGCGCAGATCCGGCGGCGGCTCGACGAGGTGGAGCTGTTCGTGATGCACGCGCGCGCCCGCGAGGACCTGCGCGAGGCGCTGCAGCGCATCGGCGATCTGGAGCGGCTCACGGTGCGCGCGCTCATCCGCGAGGCGACGCCGCGCGATCTCGGCTCGCTGCGCGACGGATTGCTCGCGGCGCCGATCGCGAAGGCCGCGATCCGCTCGATCCCGGAGCCGTCCGCGGGCGAGGCGCTCGGCGTCTCGGTCGACGAGGTGAGCGACGTCGCGGAGGTGCTGTCGCGCATGCTGGTGGAGAGGCCGCCGCCGCTCGCGCGCGAAGGTGGCATTCTGCGCGACGGGGCGGATCGCGAGGTCGACGAGCTGCGGGCGCTTCAAAAAGACGGCGCGGCGCGGATGGCGGCGCTCGAAGGCGAGCTGCGCGAGGGCACGGGGATCCCGTCGTTGCGCATCCGGTACACGCGCGTGTTCGGCTGGTACATCGAGGTGACGAAGACGCACCTCGCGAAGGCGCCGAAGGACTGGCGGCGCAAGCAGACGATCGCGGGCGGCGAGCGGTACACGACGGACGCGCTCGACGAATTGGCCGACAAGGTGGAGCACGCCGAGGCGCGCGCGCTGGAGCGGGAGATCGAGATCTTCGACGGCCTCGTGCGCGCGGTCGCGAAGGAGGCGGGCCGCATCCGCACGCTCGCGGAGCGCCTCGCGGCGTGGGACGTGGCGAGCGCGCTGGCCGACATCGCGCACCGGCACGACTACGCGCGCCCCGACGTGAACGCGGGCGAGCGCATCGCGATCGAGGACGGCCGGCATCCGGTGGTGGAGCGCTACGCCGCGGCGGGGCGCTTCGTGCCGAACGACACGGTGCTCGACACGGCGGGCGAGCGCTTGTGGCTCGTGACGGGCCCGAACATGGCCGGCAAGTCGACGTTGATGCGGCAGGTCGCGCACATCGTGTTGCTCGCGCAGGCGGGCTCGTACGTGCCGGCGAAGGCCGCGAGCATCGGCCTCGTGGACCGCATCCTCTCGCGCGTCGGCGCCAGCGACAACGTGGCGCGCGGCGAGAGCACCTTCATGGTGGAGATGCGCGAGACGGCCGCGATCCTGCGCCAGGCGACGCCGCGATCGCTCGTGATCCTCGACGAGATCGGCCGCGGCACGAGCACGTACGACGGCCTCGCGATCGCGTGGGCGGTGGCCGAGCACCTCGACGAGGTGGTGCGTTGTCGCGCCTTGTTCGCGACGCATTATCACGAGCTGACGGAGCTCGCGGTGAAGCGCCCGCGCGTGGCCAATCATTCGGTCTCCGCGCGCGAGCACGGCGAAGACATCGTCTTCCTGCACAAGCTGATGAGCGGCCCCGCGAGCCGCAGCTACGGCGTCGCGGTCGCTCGATTGGCGGGCTTGCCGGAGGGCGTGCTCGCGAGGGCGCGGAGCATCCTGTCCTTGCTGGAGAGCGGAGCGCCGCTCCCCTCGGGAAAACAAGCCTCGATGCGCGCCCGCAACAAGGTGAACGAGGCTCAGATGGACCTCTTCGGAGCCCCCGCCGGGAGACCGACGCAGCTCGGCAGCGGCGCCTCACAAGCGCTGGATCTGCTGCGCGCGGTGGACCTCAACCGCGTGTCGCCGATGGAGGCGCTGCAGCTCCTCGTGAAGCTGAAGGGCATGACCGACGCGACGTAGCGCCCCCCTTGTCGCGCGCAGCGAAGCGAGCACGACGATTGGGGGGCGCGGGCGCGACGAACGAAGTGAGGAGCGCCGTGGGGGGCACCCCATCTCGGATCGGCTTTATTTTCCCTTGTAATTGGGCTCGCGCTTCTCGAGGAAGGACGCCATCGCCTCGCGCAGATCGAAGGACGGGAGGTACGCGGTGTTGTGCAGCGCCACGTGGGCGAGGCCGTCGGCGATGGGGCGGCCCATGCCGTAGTTGAGGACGCTCTTCACGCCCTGCACCACGACCGGCGGGTTCTTCGCGATGCGCTCGGCCATCGACTGCGCCGCCGCGAAGAGCTCCGCCTGCGTCGGATACACCTCGTTCACCAGGCCGATCTTGAGCGCGCGGTCCGCGGGGATGTCGTCGCCGGTCATCGCCAATTCGCGCGCGACGCCCTGGCCCACGATGTGCGGCAGACGCTGGAGCGAGCCCACGTCCGCGACGATCGCGATCTTCACCTCGCGCACGCTCATCTTCGCGTCGGCGCTCGCGAGGCGGATGTCGCACGCGGTCACGAGATCCATGCCGCCGCCGATGCACCAGCCGGAAATGGCGGCGATCACAGGCTTTCGGCACTCCGCGACGCACGTGATCCCGCGCTGCATGCGGACGATGATCTCGTGCAGGATCACGCGCTCGGCCGCGAGGTTCGGCTCGGCCATCAGCACCGCGAGCTCGCTGCCCATCGCCATCAGATCGAGCCCGGTGCTGAAGTGCGGCCCGCTGCCCTTGAGGACGATCGCGCGCACGCTCTCGTCGCGGTCCAGCTCGGCGAACGCGATCGGCATCTCGCGCCAGAAATCGGGCCCCATGCGGTTGCCTTTGCCGGGGCCAATCAGGGTGACGGTGGCGACGCCGCCGGCCTTCTCGAGGGTGAGCGACGCGAACGTGGACGGAGCTTGCGACATGCGCCGCCTATCGCCCGGCGAGCGCGCGGGATCCAGGCGATTGGTGCCCGGCGGCGGAGGGGGCGTGCGCGTCGGCGTTGATTCGGGGCGCGCGTCGGGCGACTCTAGGCCCCATGTCGTTCACCCCCTCCACGTACCTCGGACTGCCGGCCAACGGCGGGTGCCAGTGCGGCGCGGTCCGCTACGAGTTCTCCGTCACCCCGATCGACGCCGCCTACTGCCACTGCCGCATGTGCCAGCGCGCCACCGGCGGACCCTTCGGAGCCTACGCCACCGTCCCGCGCGAGGCCTTCAAGTTCGTCGAGGGAGAGCCCACCTACTTCGCGTCCTCCAGCGTCGCGCGCCGCGGCTTCTGCGGCAAATGCGGCACGCCGCTGACCTTCGAGTACACCGCGTCCAAGAACATCTCGTTCACCATCGGCTCCTTCGACGAGCCCGACGCGCTCCCGCCCGGCGAGCACGTGGGCTGCGAGAGCCAGGTGTCGTGGCTGCACATCGCGGACGATCTGCCGAAGGAGACGTCGCCGTTCGGGCCGGGCACGCCGACCGAAGGCATGGAAAACTTCCAGTCGAAGTGACCCGCAAGAACAACGAAATCTACGTCAGCACCGACGTCGAGACCGACGGGCCCATCCCGGGCCCGCACTCGATGTTGAGCTTCGGATCCGCGGCATTTCTCCCGGACGGGACGCTCCACGCCACGTTCTCTGCCAACCTCGACACGCTCCCCGGCGCGATGGCCGACCCGGAGACGAAGGCCTTCTGGCAAAAGAACCCCGAGGCCTGGGCCGCCTGCCGCAAGGACCCGATGCCGCCCGCCCCCACGATGCATCGGTATTCGGCCTGGCTGGACGCGCTCCCCGGAAAGCCCGTATTCGTAGGTTATCCGGCGAGCTTCGATTTCCTGTTCGTGTACTGGTACCTCGTCAAATTCACCGGCCGTAGCCCGTTCTCGTTCTCGGCGCTCGACATCAAGAGCTACGCGATGGCGATGCTGAAGGTGCCTTATCGAGAGGCGGTGAAGCGCAACATGCCTCCAAGGTGGTTCCCGGAGGCCCCGCACACCCACGTCGCCCTGGACGACGCCATCGAGCAGGGCACGCTGTTCATGAACATGCTGCGGGAAAACACGCGCGAATAACGGCTGTTCCAGGAGGGAGTGGGCTTTACAAGGGGGCTCCGCCCCCTCGTATCACTCCCCCGCCCCTTCAACCTCGCGGCGCATCGAGGGCGAGCTTCGCGAAATCGCCGACGTTCGCAGGCGTTTCGGACCAAGGCCCTTCTTCGTACGTGACCCACTTCCACTCTGCAAACTCGTTGTTTGGAGTGACCACGTCCGTGTCCACGTCGGCCACGAACACGAAGTTCATGTGGAGCCCCTTCGACCCCGCCACGTGCTCCTCGTAGCCAATCAGCCCCGGCGGCACGCCTTCGATCGGGCTCGTCACGGGGAATCGCCCCGTGAGGCCGGTCTCTTCGAGTAGCTCGCGCCGCGCGGCTTCGAGCGGCGTCTCCCCGTCCGCGATCTCGCCGCCGGGAGGGAGCCACTTGCCGAGCCGCTTGTGCAGGATCACCAGCGTGCGCCCGCGATGCCGCGGATAAACCGCCACGGAGAAGGCGCGCCTTTGTGTCGTCTCGCTCATCGCGCGCGACCGTAGAACAACCCGGGACGACGCGAAAGGTGCCTTACGCGCCGCGCTTCTCGTCGTCCTCGTGCAGGATGGCTTCGACTTCGGCGTCCGCTTCGGCCTGGAATTCGGCGTCGATCGGCGCCACGCGTGCCTTCGCGCCCGCCGGGGCCGCGACGATCCGCTTGCCGCCGCGCGCCACCTGGATCGCCCGCGCGAGCGCCTCCGGATCCGACGACGCCACCAGCGTGGTGTTGGTGCCGCCCTTGCCGTCGCTCCACACGATGCGCACCGCGCGCCCCGCGTCGCCCATCATGTTGTACGCCCACGAGCCGTCCCGCGCGCGCCGGATGCCCCAGCCGCCGTACTGCTTCCAGTCGTAGGCCACCGCCTCCGCGCGGACGATCTGCTCGATCGGGATCTTGGGCCCGAAGAGGCCATATTGAACGTACACCTCGCGCTGCGTGACCGTGACGCGCAACACCGAGAAGAGCAGGCCGATCAGCGCGAGCAGCGCCACCGTGAACGGGAACGGCAGGTACACGCCGAGCGGCAACGGCGCGGGCGCCAGCGCCACCGCGACGAGCGCGACGAGCTGGATCAGCATCGGCACGAGCAGGATCGCGAAGAACAGCTTCGGCGCCTTCATCTTGTCGCGGTAGATGACGCCGTCCCCCGCCATGTAGTGCGCCTCGTAGTCGTCCGGCGCTCGCAACGTCGAGGACGGAGTCCGCTCCGCTCCGGACTCCGCTCCGCCAGGCGGAGCTCCGCCTCCGCGGCCCGGACTCCGTCCTCCCAGTGGCGCCCCTCTCGGCCCCGCCGACCGCGTCCCCACCGCTGCGCCTTTATTCTCCCCGTCGGAAGGCATGATTCGGCTCCTCGCAACGTGCCAGTCTCAGGCCACGTAAACTGCCAGTCTGGAAAGGCCCTATCCTGGCCAGGGGACGTCGTTGTTGCGGCCGGCGCGGAGCGTGACGTTGCCCTTCTTGGGCGCCGCGTCGGCCTGCGGCGGGCGGAACTCGCACGTGCCCGTCCACTTGATCTCCGGCAGCTTCGCCTGCGCGGACTGGCCGCTGAACACGCTCATGTTGATGCCCGTGCACAGGAGCTGCGCGTTCGCGGGCGCGCCGGCGAGCCGCACCGTCGCGGGGCGCAGCGGCACGCGCAGCGTGAAGTGCTCCACGTTGTCCGGCGCGTCCGGCGGCGGGCGCGTGATCGTCACCGACGTGGCGAGCTCCTCGCAGCAGTCCGACGAAGGCACCGTCACGCGCACCGGGTGCTGGCCGAAGCTGAGATCGAAGGAGTTATTGAGCCAGTTGGCCTCCGCCCCGTCGAGGTACAGCGTGCCGCCCGCGGGCACGATCGTGAACCGCACCTTGCGCGAAGACGGGCGCCCCGCCGCCGCGGACGAGGTCGTCGTCGCCGCGCTCGTGATGACGATCGGCGCGATCGGCGGGCGCGATCGCGGACGGCCCGAAGCCTCCGCGGGCGCGGACGGATCGTCGGGCGGGTCGATCAGGTCGGGATCCGCCGTCTCGTCCGGCACGGGGACCGTCGTCGCGAGCGCGGTCGTCTCGATCGGCGCCGCGGAGCCGACGCCGCGGTCCTTCGCGAAGCGGACGATCGCGAACGACGCGAGGCCGAGCGTGACGCACCCGGCGCCGAGCACCGCCACGCGCTTCGCGAGCGCGCGGCGGCTGCGGCTCGCGGAGAGGCTGGTGATGCGCTTCAGGATCGCGAGATCCGTCGGCCGGAGCGCGAGGGCACGGTTGAAATCCGCCGCCGCCGAAGGGCTGTCCGAGGCCTTCCTCGCGGCCTCTCCGCGCGCCAGCATCACCGGCACGATACGGTCCGCGAGCGCCGCCGGGTAGCCCGCCGGATCGCGGAAATACGCCACGAGCTCCGCCACGGGATCCGTGATGCCGAGCGCCGTGAGCTCCGCGCGGATCTCGTCGCCGAGCTGCGCCGCGCTCGGGGTGCGCTGCTCGGGATCGTGCGCGAGCGCGCCCATCACGATCTTCGCCCACCGCTTGCCGACGGACGCGCGATCCGTGTCGGGCGGTACGAATTTGCCGTCGAGCACCCTGCGGAGCACCTGCGCCGGGTTCTTCCCCTCGAACGGCAGATGCCCCACGAGCGCCTCGTACATGAGCACGCCGAGCGCGAAGACGTCGGTCCGCGGATCGACGTCGCCGCCCTCGATCTGCTCCGGCGCCATGTGCGCGGGCGATCCGAGCACCTGCCCCGTCGCCGTCACGCCCTGCGCGTCGAGCATCTTCGCGATGCCGAAATCGGTGATCTTGATGACGACGCGATCCTTGCCGCGCTGCGGTCTTCGGCTCGATCGCTCGGGCTCCACCGATTTGCGCTCCGCCTGCGACGGGCGCGCCTCCGCGGTGCTCTCGCGGCCTTCGCGCGCCACCGGCGCCGGGCCGGATTCGTCCGGTCGGATCGAGGGGCGCGCGTCCGGCGTCAGGGCCTCGCCGTGCGGCGATCCCTTACAGCCCGCGGGGAATTCGAGCAGCACGTTCTCGGGCTTCACGTCGCGGTGGACGATGCCGGTGTCGTGCGCGTGCGCGATGGCGTCGCACAGCTCCAGCGTGATCGCGGCGCCGATCTCGGCCGGCATGTCGCGGTGCTCCTGCAGCACCTTGCGCAGCGTGGTGCCGCGGATCAGCTCGACGACGAGGAAGCGATACCGATCCTCGTCCGCCGAGACGTCATACACCTCGACGATGTTGGGGTGACGGAGCTTCGCGGCGGCGCGCGCCTCCGCGCTGAAGCGGGTCGCGACCTCGGAGCTCTCGCGCAGGTGCTTGTGGATGATCTTGACCGCGACCTCGCGGCCGAGCCTTTTGTCCTTCGCGCGGTACACGGTCGCCATGCCGCCGTGCCCGATCTCTTCGAGAAGATCGTACTTCTCGAGCACGGGCATGCCGGCCAGCGACGCGCGCAGGTTCATTCCACGACCCTCACGCGGATCGAGTTGGTGCTGCCGACGACGCCCACGGGCGCGCCGAACATCGCGACGAACTTGTCACCGGGTGAGGCGAGGCCGTTCGCGACGAGGAACATGCTCGCGCGATCCATCATCTCGTCCGGATCGCGCATCCCGTCGAACGAGAACGCGGTCACGCCCCAGAGGAGCGCGAGCCTGCGCCGCGTGGCCGGGACGGGCGAGAACGTGATGATCGGCACCGTGGGCCGCGCCTTCGACACGTACCGCGCGGTGAGCCCGGTCTCGGTGAAGGCGACGATCACGCGGGCCTCGATGTTCAAGGCGACGTCGCACGCCGCGCGCGCGATCGCCTCCGCGACGGCCGCGCGCTGCCTCGCCACCTTGTGCGACGCCGCGTGCATCCCGTCCCAGAGCGAGCCCGTCGCCGCGCCCACCGGCGCCTCGCTGGAGAGCGGCTTGTAGTACGGCGAGGCCTCCGCCTCCCGGATGATGCGCGCCATCATCTCGACGACGAGCGGCGGGTGGTTCCCTGTCGCAGTTTCCTGAGACAGCATCACGGCGTCGGTGCCGTCGAACACGGCGGTCGCCACGTCGCTCGCCTCCGCGCGCGTGGGGCGCGTCTCCGTCACCATCGACTGGAGCATCTCCGTCGCGACGATCACGGGGCGCTGGTGCACGCGGGCGAGGCCGAGGATCTCGCGCTGGAGGATCGGCACGCGCTCGGGCGCGAGCTCCACGCCGAGATCGCCGCGGGCCACCATCACGGCGTCCGTCACGCGGAGGATGTCCTCCAGGTTGTCGATGGCCTGCGGCGTCTCGATCTTCGCGACGATCGGCGTCGGTCGGCCCCACGCCTCGGTGATGTCGCGCACGAGCTTGATGTCGTCGGCCGTGCGCACGAAGGAGAGCGCCACGTAGTCCACGCCGATCGAGAGGCCGTACGCGAGGTCCGCCTTGTCCTTCTCCGTGAGGGCGGAGATGCGGACGCGGTGCGACGGCAGGTGCACGCCGACGCGGTCGCGCAGCATGCCTCCGTGCGCGACGATCGCTCGCACGCGCTTGTCGTCCACGCGCTCGCCGACGTGCACGGTGACGCGGCCGTCATCCATCAGCACCTCGTCGCCGGGGCGCAGATCGTCCGCGAGACCCTGGTAATGCACGGGGATCTGCGGCGGCGCGCCTTCGCGCGGCGGGGCCATCGCCTTGTCGTTCTCGACCTCGACGAGCTCGATGGTCTGACCGTCGGTCAGCTCCAGCGTGCCGTTCTTCTTCGGCGGCGCTTGCTCTTCGGTCGCGCGCGCCCGCTCGGTGGGGCGCGGAAAACAGCCGCATCGGATCTTCGGACCGCACAGGTCCTGAAGGATCGCGACGGGGCGATCGCACTCGTCCGCGGCGGCGCGGACGGCCGCGGCGCGGCGTCCATGCTCCTCGTGCGAGCCGTGGGAGAAGTTCAGCCGCGCGACATCCATCCCGGCGCGCACGAGCTGTACGAGCGTCGACGGGTTTTCCGAGGCGGGGCCGATGGTGCAGACGATTTTCGCCCGGCGAACGAGCACAGCGCGGCAGCATGACACGAACGGCCCCCGTTAAACCAGAGGCACCGGTCGCCGTGCCGGAGGCGACGCAAAGTGCCAAGAAATGGTAGCGATAGGGGGTGCTCCTCTCCCGAGTCCGGCTCGTGGGTATCGGTCCGTTCGACGACGTGACGTTCGCGTTCGGCGCGGAGGGACAACCGCCACGGCTCGGCACCGTCGTCCTCGGCGGCGCGGCCGCGGGCAAGACGTCGCTCCTCGCGGCGATCGCCACCACGCGGCCGGGGCACGCGGTCGCGCAGCTCGGCGCCCGCGCGGAAGGCGGCGCCGCGGGCCACGTGATCTGCGACTGGCACCTCTCCGACGACGATCCGACGCGCCCCCACCCGCTGCGCGTCGTCTCGCCGAACGCGAAGCTGGACGAGGCCGAGGACGCGTCGCTCGTGCGGCGCCGCGAGCAGACGCTGTTCGATCGCCGCGCCGCGGAGGGCGGGTACGCGCTCGTCGCGATCTCGGGCGCGCGCTGGTTCTCGCGGACGGCCGTGGCGCTCGCGTCGCCGGATCGCTCGATCCTCCGGTACGACGTGCGATCCCCGGCCAGCTTCGACGACGCGTCGCGCGCGGACCTCGCGCGGGAGACGAAGCAGGCGCTCGTGTTCGCCTCGGTGGGCGCGGCGCTCGCGGCGCACGGATCGCCCTTGATCGCCGCGGGAGAAGGCCATTTCCGCCCCCGGAGCGACGGCCCCCGCGAGGACCTCGCCGCGCGCCTCTCGCGGTGCGACGCCGCGATGACGTCCGCGATCGGCGCGATGCTCGAAGGCACCGGCTACGCGTACGAAGGCATCGATCCGCTGCGCCTGGAGCCCGTGTTCTCCGACCGCGGCACGCTCGGCCTCTTCGACGATCTCCCGCGCCCTCTGCGGCACGCGATCGCGCTCGCGGCGCTGCCTCTGCGCGCGCTGTGGGGCGCTTATCCGCACGCGGATCCGCGCGACGCCGAGGGCGTGGTGCTCGTCGACGACGCGGAGGCGCAGCTCCCACCGTCGCACCAGCGCACCCTGCTCCCGAGGCTCCGAGGCGCGATGCCGCGCGTGCAGTGGATCGTGACGACCGCGTCCCCCGCCGTGGCCGAGGGCGCGGAGCCCGGGGACGTGATCGCCGTGCGCCGACTGCCCGGATCGAGCCGGGTGGAGCTGTTCGACGGGGCGTCCGCCGTCCTGCACTGACGCGGCACGAAGAGCCCCTCGCGCGGGCCGGAACGTGGTAGAGGCCGTCTGTCAGACTGCCAGTCTGCGAAGGAGCTTATGGTGATGATCCGCCCGCTTTCCTTGTCCGCGCTCACGCTGGGAATCGCCTCCGTCCTCGCCGGCTGCGGCGGCAGCGACACCTCCGGCTCCGGCACCACGACGACGACCACCAGCAGCACCACGGACACGTCGGACGAAAAGACGTTCTCGCTGGTCGCCGGGGAGATCACGCTCACGGGGAGCGCGGCGGCCGTCAAGCTGATGCGCGGCGACGTGACGCTGCTCACGCTCGGCCCGGACGCGTTCGAGTGGGGCCTCGTCGACGCGATCGAGGACATCAACTACGACCCTTATCGCATCTACGTCCCCCACCCGCTCTACCACGGGCCGGACATCACGTGGGTTCAGCCGCTCACGATGAAGGTGGGTGACACCACCGACAAGACTGCCACTCTGGAGCTCAATTACCCGAACGGCCAGAAAGGCGTCGTGACGTTCCAGGTGGAGGCCGACGGTCGCCTGTCGGCGCTTTGGAAGCCGGCGGACGCCGGGAAGATCGCGTATCACCGCCTCCGCCCGCAGATCTCGGAGACGGAGGGCCTGTACGGTCTCGGGGAGTATTACGACTCGGTCAATCACCGCGGCAAGGTCCGCTCGATGCAGATCGAGATCGATACGACCCTGGAGAGCGGCTACAACGAGGCGCACGTGCCGATCCCGTTCCTCGTCGGCACGAACGGATGGGGCCTGTTCGTGGAGACGGATCGCCCCGGCGCGTTCGCGGTCGCGACCGAGTGGCCCGAGTGGGTGGAGGCCGCGTTCGGCACCGCCCCGGCCAGCGCCGAAGGCCTCAAATTCCACCTCTTCGGCGCCGCGCGCGCGCTCGACGTGACCAAGCTCTATTACGACGTCACCGGCTATCCGCGGGTGCCCGCGCGGTGGGCGCTCGGACCGTGGGTGTGGCGCGACGAGAACAAGGATCAGGCGGAATTCCTGGCCGACGCGCACGCGATTCGGGATCTCGATCTGGCCACCTCCGCGATGTGGATCGACCGGCCGTACGCGACCGCCGTCAACACCTTCGATTTCCTCCCGTCGCAGTTCCCGGATCCGCAGGCGATGATCGACGAGGCGCACGGCCTCGGCTTCCGGATGGCGCTCTGGCACACGCCGTACCTCGACGAGAAGCAGCAGAAGGACGCGACGGCCGCGCTCCGGGAATATGCCGAGTCCCATGGATATTACCCGCCCACTTCGGGCCTGCCCTTGAACGGCTGGGGCCGCCCGATCGACCTCACGAACCCCGACGCCTATGCTTGGTGGCAATCGAACATCCAGAAGTACACCTCCATGGGCATCGAGGGCTTCAAGCTCGACTACTCGGAGGACGTGGTGCCCGGGCTGACGAGCGCGCGCAACGAGTGGGTGTTCGCCGACGGGAGCGACGAGCGCACCATGAACGGCGGCTACCAGCGGTTCTACCACAAAGTGTATTCGGAGACATTGCCCGAGGACGGCGGCTTCCTCCTCTGCCGCGCGGGCACGTACGGGGACCAGGTGAACGTGAGCGTCGTGTGGCCGGGCGATCTCGACGCGACGTTCGGCAAGCACCGTGAAGATCAGGTCGACAAGAACGGCGACACGTTCACGGGCGTGGGCGGTCTGCCGGCGTCGATCGTCGCGGGCCTTTCGCTCGGCCCGTCCGGCTTCCCGTTCTTCGGGGCGGACACCGGCGGATACAAGCACTCTCCGCCGGACAAGGAGCTGTTCACGCGCTGGTTCGAGCAGACGTCGTTCTGGCCGGTTCAGCAGATCGGCACGAGCACCAACTCCGTCGCGTGGGACCCGGCGGGCGGCCCCGGATTCGACCAGGAGATGCTCGACTGGTACCGAGTCTACACGCGCTGGCATCTGCGCCTCTTCCCGTATCTGTGGACGTACGCGCAGAACCTGGCCAAGGACGGCAGGCCCATCGGAAGGCCCCTCGGGCTCGCGTATCCCGAGATGGGGGTGCACCCGGACGACATCTATCTGCTCGGGGACAACCTGCTCGTCGCGCCGGTCACGGAGCGCGGCAAGACGTCGCGTGACGTGATGTTCCCGCCGGGGAAATGGGTCGATCTCTGGACGGGCGCGGTGCACGACGGCGACGTCACCAAGAAAGAGACGATCGCCGCGCCGCTCGGCGTGATCCCGGTGTTCGTGCGCGACGGCGGCATCCTCCCTCTCCTCCGGCCCACGATTGACACGATGAGCCCCACGACGGCGCCGGATCAGGTGGACTCGTACGCGACGACGCCGGGCGTGCTGTACGTGCGCGTGGCGGCGGTGACTCCGGCGGACGCGGGCGACGATTTCACGGTGTTCGACGGCACGACGATCCACGTCGAGGGGGCGACCGGTGCGACCGGCGATATCAAGGTGGCAGTCACGGGAGGGGCCGAGTTCAAGCTCGGCGCGCAGGTGGAGATCGAGGCGGCGGGCGATCTCCCCCCCACGAGCGTGACGGCGGACGGAGCGGCCCTCACCGAGGCGGCCAGTCTGGACGATCTCGAAATGGCCGGCAGCGGCTGGTATTTCTCCCCGGACGCGGGCGGCACGTTGCACGTGCGCGTCGGCCCGGATCAGCATCAGATCGAAGCGAGCTTTCAATGAACCGATCCACGGTATATCGCGGCGCCCTCCTCTTCTGCCTGGCCCTGATTTCGTGCGGCGGAAAGGGCTCCGGCTCGGCGCCCGGCACCACCACGACGACGCCCGCGCCGACGGCCGCAGCGACGGAGACGGCCACCTCCACCGCGACCGAGACTGCCACGTCGACTGCCACCGAAGCGCCGACGGCCACCGCCACCGCGACGGCGGCCCCGAAGGACGCCGACTACGACCCTCTGAACAAGGCGAAGCCGCCCACCGACAGCGAAGAGCTGCAGTCCCGCGCGCGCGGCCTCTTCGACGCGGTCGTGCAGAACAACCCCACGTTGGGGGAGGACTTCTGGTTCCCGAAGGAGCCTTTCCTCATCCTCAAGGACATCAAGGATCCCGGCAAATACTGGGATCAGCTCCACCGCGCGTACGTGAAGGACATCGAGAAGCTCCACAAGAAGCGCGCCAGTTGGGACGGCTGCGAGTTCTCGAAATTCGAGCCCGGCTCCCCGCCGAAGTGGGTGAAGCCCGGCGAGGAAGGCAACAAGATTGGCTATTTCCGCACCGTGAAAGGCAACCTCGTCTACAAAGAGGGCGGCAAGAGCCACAAGCTGGAGGTGCGCGTGATCATCTCCTGGCAAAAGCGCTGGTACATCACGCATCTGGGCAAATTCAAGTGATGCCCACCCCCGGTCCGTGCTCGGCCTTCGGCCTGCGCGCGGCCCGCCCCTCCCAAAGCGCCTGATTCTCAGGCGCAGGGAGGGGAAGCCTTCTGTCATTCAGCGTACGCCACATTGAATGAAACGTTCCCCTCCCATCGCGAGCGGAGCGAGCGATTTGGGAGCAACGTCGAGGACTGCGTCCGTTCCGCTACGGACTCCGCTCCGCAGCGGAGCTCCGCCTCCGCGGACCGAACTCCGTCCTCCCAGTGGTGGCCGGAGGGGTGGACTTCGCGAAGCGAAGGCCGGGGGTGGGCATTCAATGTCTACTCTCTACTTGCGACTGCCCGGTTGCAGGTGGACCGCGGCCTCCGGCGTGAGCACGCGGAACGTGAACGACTCCGTCAGGTACAGCTCGATCCGCGACCGCTCGTAGTGCGCGAAGCCGATCGCGAGATCCTGGCCCACCGTCAATTCGAAGTCGCCGCCGCGCACCGAGAGCAACACGGCCCCTTTCAGCGCGGGCGCCCACACGAACGGGCCCTCGATGATCTGGCGCTCGATGCGCTTGCGGATCGGATACCCGTCCTCCGTCGCGGCCGACAGCTCGTCGTAGGCCGCGGCCCCCGTGGCGAGCGCGTACGGGCCGCCGATGCCGGCCGCGCGCAACGTCTCCTTCGCGCGCACCACCGCGGAGGGCCAGTCCGACGGGCCGTCCACCGTGATCGCGGTGTGCGGGCTCGAAGGCAGGATGCCCGCGATCGACGCCTCCGGATAGCCGTGGAAGATGGCGTGATCCTCCACGCGGGCCGCGCGCTCGGCCGCCTGCACGACGTGCGACAGGTCCGGATCGTCCGCGCCGCGCGCCACGATGTCGAGCTCCAGCGTGTCCAGGTAGATGGGAGTCCGGATCTCCACGAGCGGCTGCACCACGCGCAGCCCCGCGGAGACGCCCTCGACCGGGTGCTCCGGCATCAAATGTAGACGGCCAGTATTCACAGCGCCGGCGCGCCAGCCGAGCGGGCCCTGGAAGTCGACCAGCTTGCGCCCGGCCAGGTTGAGGCGCAGCACGCGCGCGGCCTCGGCGTCGATGAGGGCCCACGCCTCCGGCAGGATCGGGGCGAGCTCGCGTTTCAGGAGATCCATCACACCCTCTCTTTCAAGCTGCCAATCCCGAGCCCGGCGCCCGGCGCCGCCGAAGGGCCTTGTCGAGGCTCCTTGTCGTCGGCCTCCTCGACGGCGGTGATGGCGCCCTCCGAGTTGACGTAGGTCGCCACGTGTCGGCCGAATTCGGGGTTCTTTCGCCGCAGCCACTCCAGCGTCATCATCGCGTGCTCCACCTCCTCGTTCTTGTTGTGATGGAGGATCGCGCGGAGCTCGTCATCCGTGCACGCCTCGGCGCGCTGCTGGTACCAGTCGATGGCCTCCAGCTCTTCGATGAGCGTGGTGATGGCGCGGTGCATGTCCCTCGTGGAGGAGGACAGCTCCGCCAGGGGCTCGTGATAGGTATCGCTCGCCATATGGCGGGGCTCTAGCACCAAAGAGCGCCCCGTCCCGCGCAACGTGCCTGTCGTCGTCCGGCGAATTTCGACGCGTTTCAATGCACGCGGCCGGCTATTCGAACGAGGCCGCTATTCAACCGAGGCCGCTATTCAACCGAGGCCGCTATTCAACCGAGGCCGGCTATTCGAGCAAGAAGGAGTGGTAGTACGCCACGATCTCCCGGAGGAGGAAATAAGGCTCCTTCGCGAGGCGGCGCGACATGTGGGCAGGCACGGTGTACGCCTGGACGCCGGCCCGGTCGAAGAGCATCTTTGCGCGGGGCTCGTGGTAATAATGGGTCACGACGAGCGCGCGCGACAAGCCCTCTTCGTGCATCCATCGCGCGGTGTTGCGGACGGTGCTCGCCGTGTCGACGCCCTCCTCGTCAATCAGGATGGCCTCGGGGGGGACGCCCTCGGCGACGGCGCGCTCCGCCATCACGCGCGGCTCCGAGAAGCCCGCGTCGCCGTCGATCGCGCCGCTCATCACGAGGCGCTTCACGAGGCCTCGCTGGTAGAGGCGCACCGCCTCGTCGACGCGGTCGGCCAGGGCCATCGAGGGCCGTCCATTGGAGTAGACGCGCGCGCCGAACACCACCGCACAATCCGCCGGCCGCTCGTACCGGGAGAGGCCGAACGTGGCCATCTGGAGGAGCGGTATCGCCATCCCGAGAATGCCAATCACGAGGACGCGGACCAGGCGCGCGCGGGGGCCCGGAGAGGCCGACTCCGCGCCTTCCCGCTCGCGCACTGCGGAGGCCTCCCACGCGAGGGCGCCGAAGAAGCCCGCGACCACCGCGGAGGCCGGGATCGGCGACGGCGCGATCACGAGGCCGCGGCGGATCGCGTCGAAGACGCCCAGGACATCCACGCTGGCCAGGAGCGCGACGCTGCTGAATACGGCGGCCGTCATGGCCCGCAGCCACACCGGCCTCGATTTCACGAAGGCGCTCGCGAGGAGCGCGACGGCCACGATCGTCGCGAGCGCGCGGCGCAGGCTCGGATCGAAGGGCCAGCTCATCCACTCTCCGAGCGTGTCGAACGGAGGGCGGACGGCCTCGCCGAGGACGTTGACGAGGAGGAAGGCCGCGGCCCCCACCCCGGCCGCGCGCAGCATGTCCCGCGCCGGCGGCAGGCGCCTCGTCACCTCGCCAGCGCGAGCGAACATCTTCTTCGCCACGTCACGAGCGCTCGCGGAGAGCGTCCGGAGGTGACGGCCTTTCTCGGGAAGTCGCGGCATTTGTCAGGGTACGTCCCAGGTACCACGACCTTTTCGTCGCCCGATAGGGATCCACAATTTCTCCTCATCTCCTCCTCCCCGCGGCCACTGGCCCCGCGACCGAAAAAACCCTCTTCCGGACCGATCCGATTTTCTGTCACAAGGCGGATGGGCCCTTCGTTGGTCGCGCGAACCACGGAGAAACCGCCCATGCCCATCGCCCTCCTCATGTCGTCCTCGCCCTCCTCCGCTCCCTCGAACGGCGCTCGCCTCGTGTCGTCGCAAGGCCGCGAGCTGCCGCTCCAGGAGACGCACCTCCGCGCGGAGGCCGGCGGCGGGATCGCGCGCACCGTCGTCGAGCAGCGCTTCGAGAACCCGCACGACGAGCCGCTCCGCGTCACGTACAGCCTGCCGCTGCCCGCGGACGGCGCGGTGAGCGGGTTCGCGTTCCGCATCGGCGATCAGCGCATCGAAGGCGAGGTGCAGAAGCGCGCGGACGCCCGCGCCGCCTTCGAGCAGGCCATCGTGGAGGGACGCAGCGCCGCGATCCTCGAACAAGAGCGCACGAGCGTGTTCACGCAGGAGATCGGCAACATCCCCCCTCGCGCGTCGATCGTGGCGGAGATCACGGTGGATCAGCCGCTCTCGTGGCTCGATGAGGGAGCGTGGGAGTGGCGCTTCCCCACCGTCGTGGCGCCGCGGTACATGGGAGAGAGCGGCCGTGTCCCGGACGCCGCGCGCCTCTCGCAGGACGTCGCGGACGGGCCGACCGGCGCGCGGTTCACGCTGGAGACTGCCATCCTCGACGCGATCCCCGCGGGAAAGAAGCCCGAATCGCCTTCCCACGCCGTCTCGATCGAGAGCGCCGAGGAGCCGCGGTTCGCGTCGTATCGCGTGGGTGCATCGAAGTCCGGACAAGGCACCTTCGTGCGCGTGGGCCGCGGCGCGCGGCTGGATCGCGACATCGTCGTTCGGTGGCCCGTCGCGACGCCGCAGGTGGGCGCCAGTCTGCTCGTCGGGCGGCCGCCCGTGAGAGCCGATCACGGCGCGTGCGGATACGGGCTGCTCACGATCGTGCCGCCGGAGCTCGGGGCCGGGGGCGCCGCGATCGGGCGCGATCTCATCGTGCTCATCGACACGAGCGGATCCATGGGCGGGGAGCCGCTGGACCAGGCGCGCCGCGTCGTCGCCGCGATGATTGACACGCTCGGCGAAGGCGACCAGATCGAGATGATCGAGTTTTCGAGCCGCGTGCGCCGCTTCAAATCGGCCCCGATCGCCGCGAACAAGAAGGGGAAGAAGGAGGCGCTGGAGTGGCTCCGGTGCCTCGTCGCGAGCGGCGGGACGGAGATGAAAGAGGGCATCGTCGCGGCGCTCACCGGGGTCCGCGCGGACACGCAACGGCAGGTCGTCGTCGTGACGGACGGGCAGATCGGCTTCGAAACCGATGTGATCTCCGCTATTTGTGACGGACTGCCCCGCTCGTCGCGGCTCCACATGGTGGGCGTCGGATCGGCCGTGAACCGCTCGCTCACGGGGCCCGCGGCGCGCGCGGGTCGCGGCGTCGAGGTGGTGATCGGCCTCGGGGAGGATCCGGAGCGCGCGGCGCAACGCCTCGTCCGCGCCACGGATCGGCCGCTCGTCGTCGATCTCGACCTCTCCGGATCCGCGGTGATCGAAGTGGCTCCGCGCAAGCTGCCCGATCTCTTCGCGCGGCGTCCGGCGGTCGTGGCCGTGTCCCTGGATGAGCGAGGCGGCGACTTGCTCGTGCGCGGCCGCACCGCGAGAGGGCCTTTCGAACATCGCATCTCGGTGCCGGCCATCGCCCCGGAGAGCGGCAGTCGCGCGGCGGTCACGCTGTTCGGGCGCTTCGCCGTGGAGGACGCCGAACTGGCCCTCGCCGCCGGCCAGAGCCGCGAATTGACCGATCGGCGCGTCGAGCGGGTCGGCCTCGATTTCCAGATCGCGACGCGCCTCACCTCGTGGGTCGCGCTCACGAAGCAGCGCACGGTGGATCCGGAGCGTGGCAGTCGCCGCGTCCAGCAACCGCAGGAGCTGCCGCACGGCATGTCCGCCGAAGGCGTGGGGCTGCGGGAGCAAGTCCTGGTGTTCGGGCTGGAGGGCGCGCTCGGCGAGATGGAAGAAGAGGCCTCCTACTTCGCGGACCCGGGCACCCTCGCCGGCCCCGCACAGGCGGAGCTCCCGAAGGCGGCCCCGGCGCGTGCGCCCGCGCGGATCGGCGCCGCGGAGAAGCCCCGCGGGCCCGTCGATCTGAAGGCACGACTCGGCTCCACGAGCGCGCCGCGGCCCGCGCGGGGACCGTTCGTCGGACCTTCGCCGCAGCCGATCGTGGGGCCCGTGCCGTGGCCGACCGCCGGGCCCGCGCCCGCGCCGGCGTCCGCAGGAGACAGGCTCTCCGCGCCGATCGCCGGACCGGTCGCAGGCCCGGTGTCCCCGGTGGCGCCGCTCTCCTCGGCCGAGCGCGCCTCGCAGATCGGGAGCAGCGGACTCAGCGTGGGCGCGCCGAAGAGCCGCAAGTCGCCTCTCGGCCCCGTGCCGGTGCTCGCCGGCCTGATCGCCTTCGCGATCGCCTATTATTTCCTGCGATCCTGGTGGATGGCCCTCTTCATCTCCTGGGTGGTGACAGGGCTCGTGATCGCCCTTCGGAGCCTCGCGCGGTGATCGATCTCGACGAACAACTCCCCCTCATCGTCCTCGGTGACGCCGCCGCCTTCGGGCGGTGGCTCGCCGGGGCCGAGGCCCCTCTGCGCGCCAGTCTGCGCCCGTTCGCCGCGCGCGTCGACACGGAGGCGGTGCTGCAAGAGTCCCTGTTGCGCGTCTGGCAAGTCGCCCCGCGCCACGTGCCCGACGGCCGCCCGAACAGCCTGTTTCGACTGGCCATCCGCGTCACGCGGAACCTGGCTGTCGACGAGGTGCGCCGCGCGCGCAAGGCCCCTTTACCGGAAGAGGACATCGACGCGGCCGCAGAAGGCGCGGCGGTGCTCTCTTCCGGGCCGGATCCCTTCCTCCGCAAAGCCATCCAGGACTGCAAAGAAAACCTCCCCGCGAAGCCGGCCGAGGTCCTCGACGCGCGCCTTCAATCCGGCGGGACCGAGCCGGATCAGACGATCGCGGAGCGCCTCGGGATGCGCCTCAACACGTTCCTCCAGAACTTCACGCGCGCTCGGAAAATGCTGGCCGAGTGCCTCGAAAAGAAGCGCGTCGACATCCAGGCGGAGATGGCATGAGCACCCCGGAAGAAGATCGCGAGTCGCTCGTCGAGGCCCTGTCCGGCGCGTACCGCGAGCGCTCCCCGCTCGGAGAAATCCGGCCTCACCCGGCCTTCTTCGACCTCGACGACGCGGGGCGGACAGAGGCCTTCGATCTCGCCGCGCGCACGCGGAAGATGGAAGCGGCCCTGAATCCGGCGGGCCTGTCGAGCACGGCGCTCTCCGTACTGGCACGCATCCGGGGTGGCGCGCGGTGACCTCTGGCATGCATCCGGGGCGTGCGCGGTCGCAAAGGCGCGCATCCGAGGCGTGCGCGGCAGTCGTGCGCGCTCGAAGAAAGGCCTTCCCATTCGCTGCGGCCTTCCCCTAGCATCGCGCCGCGCATGGCCGGAGCGTCCTCTCTCCTCCTCGATGAGCACTTCGCCGCGGGCGACGCGCGCTTCCTCGACGAGGTGCTCGCCTCGGACGGCGGCAAGCGCCTCTCGCCGCTCGCGAAGCGCTGGTACGAAGATCCGCGGCCGTTCGCGCGGGAAGCGCTGCACCGCTACATCGACGACGGGTGCGACCGACCGAACCACCGCCCCCTCGTGAAGGCCCTCTTCAAAATGGCCGAGGCCGCGGGGGACGACGCGACGATGGGCCACTTCATGGTCGCGTTCGACCGCCTGATCCAGCGCCGCATCTTCGCGGTGCAGGCGTGGGACTACAAGACACGCACCACGAAGCCCGTCACCAATTACTTCGAGGACGACCGCGCTCCTCTGACGTCGAAGGACGAGAAGCTGCCTCGCTTCTCGCTGCGCACGCGGCGGTATCTGCGGCGGCGCGCCTTCCGTTATTTCCGGCGCCTCGGCCAGAAGGACGCCGCGCGCTACGGGCGGGCGATGCGGGAAGCGCTGGTCTTGTACCGCGACGAGCACCTGGACACGCCGCAGAAGCTGCTCGACTCGTGGGGCCTTCTGCACGCCCTCTACGGCCGCTCGCGCGTGCTGTCGCGCCTGCCGCGGGGCATCGTTCTCGCGCCCGGAGCCGCGCTGTCGGAGCTGGCCCCCGCGCCGATCCGGCCCCAGGCGTGGCGCGGGTGCATGGGGGATCTCGTCACCCTCGTGAAGAAGGCGCAGAGTCGCACGGTGCGCGGCTTCGCGCTGGAGCTGCTGAAATCGGAATACGCGTCGGAGCTGCACAAGATCCCGGTGCTCCGGCTGCGCGCACTGCTCCTCTCGCCGCACGAAGAGGCGCAGACGTTCGCGGCGGAGCTCCTCCAGAAGGCCCCCGACATTCACCTGCTCCCGATCGCCGACTGGCTCGAATTGCTCACCGTGGAGTCGCCGGACGCGCTCGGGATTATCTGCGATCTGGTGCAAAAGCACGTGTCACCGCAGCGCCTCACGCTGGCGGACTGCGTGGCGCTCGGGTGCCAGCGGCCTGCGCCGATCGCGGAATTGGGCCTCGAATGGGCCCGCGCGAAGAAGCTCGGGACCGAGGCGGACCTCGTGACGCTGCTCGGCTTCGCCAAGGCCGAGTCGCCGAAGGTGCGGGAGAAGGCGGCGATCTGGGTGACGGAGGTGCTCGAGAAATCGCTCGCGACGACGCCCGTCCACGTGCGGGATCTGCTCGACTCCAAGTTCGCGGAGGTGCGCGCCCGCGCGATGGAGCTGTGCGCCCGCGACGCCCGCTTCAAGGACGCTCCGGTGCTGTGGTCCGCGCTCGCAGAGTCCCCGTACGACGACGCGCGCGTGTTCCTGCTGCGCCACATCGAGAAGAGGGCCAGTCTCCTGCCCGAGGGGTCGCGGAAGCAACTCTGGGTCAGCGTGCTGCTCGGCGTCGCGCGGGGGAGCCGCGACAAGCGAAGGGCCCTGTCGCAAGTGGCCAGCACGATCGCGAAGGCCCCTGAAAAAGCGGACGATCTGCTGCCTCTCCTCTCCATCGCCTTGCGGAGCGTGCGCGCGCCGGAGCGGCGTTCGGCGCTCACGGCGGTGGCGATGGCGGCGGCCCGGTCCCCTGCCCTCCTGAGCGCGATCGCCGCGAAATTGCCGGAGCTGCGCATCGAGAGCGCGGAGGTCGTGCGATGAAGCAGGCCTTCCGGTACCTCGGCAAGAGCGGAGTCTCGCAATCCGCGTCCGGCGCCAGCGTGCATTTCTCGCCGAACCTGGCGCGCGAGAAGGTCTTCTTCGACAGCGAGCTCAGCTATCCGCTCCGCTTCCGGGAGGCGATGAGCGCCCTGCACGACGTGGTGATCGGCGATCTCCGCTTCGAGAAGAAGGACAAGACCGCGTACGAGGCCTTCAAGGCGGAGCGCCTCCGGGAAGAGCAGGAGATCCGCAAGAAGCTCACCGGCGAGGCCGAGAAGCGGGAGCTCGCGAAGGTGCAGAACCGGCCGATGCCGCCGGGCCTGCAGCGCGACTTCCAGAAGATGCACCGCCTCTATTGGGACGCGCGCATCCGCTGGGCGAACGAGCTGTCGCGCAACGATCCGGAGCTGTTCCGGCACCTCGTCCCGTGCGATCCGGTGGTGACCGTCGCGCCCGACACGGTGTTCTTCGAGTGCTTCTCGAAGGACGAGTCGGCCTACGGCTGCCTGCTCGTCGACCGGAACGCCTTGAAAGACAGGGCCTCCGGCCTCGGCACCACGAACGTCGACTACTCGATCGCGCTCTACGATCACTTCCAGACGCTGCGCACCTACCGGCCGACTCGGCTCCTCGTGGACCCGATGGGGTTCGAGGTCTCCGTCGAGGGGAACGAGGATTATCGGGAGGAGAAGATCGATCTGCCGCCCTCGTGGTTGCGCGGGTTCGGCCAGCTCCAGGCCACGATGACGCTGCCGTCGCGGCGGGTGGAGCTGCCGGTCGAGACGGTCTATTCGATCCTGGCCTATCTGAAGAATCACCGGGAAAAGACGGGCCCGCGGAGCCTTCGATTCGTGCTCACGCCCGGCAAGCCGCCGAGCATCGTGCTCGATCCGTGGGGCGTCACGCTGGAGAGCAAGGGGCCGGCGATCGACGATGGGGCCTTGTTGCCCGGACAGGGCTCCTCCGGGGCGGGGCCGTACCGGAGCGCACCGGCGCGCGCGGCGGGACAGCCCAGCGAAGAAATCAAGGTGTGGGGCAGGCGGCGGCTCTTCGCTCTGGCGCGGGTGCTGCCCCTCTGCGACCGCGTCGAAGTGAGGCTCTTCGGCTCGGGCATGCCGTCTGTCTGGATCGCCCACCTCGGCGAGATGCGCTTCGTCCTCGCGCTCTCCGGGTGGACCGCGAACGACTGGACCAGCGGCGGGAATCTGCAGCTCCTCCGCAACGTGGCCGTCGCGGAGCCGCGCGTGACGTCGGCCGTCGCCGCGCGGCTGGAAGAGGACCGGATCCTCCACGTCGGCGCGCTCGCGACCGCGACGTCCGCGCCGGAGACCTCGGTGCTCGCGTCCTTGTTCCAGCTCTCGACGGAGGGCCAGGTCGTGTACGATTTCGTCGCGGATCGCTTCCGTTACCGGCCGATCCTGCCTGTCGCGCTGTCGGAGGCGGTCCTCGGCCCGGAGCACCCCGAGCTCGCGAACGGCCGGCGGATGGCCGCGGAGAACGCGGTGCGCGTGCAGCGGGAAGAGGCGCTCGCGGGCGGCCGCAGACTCTATGTCTTCAAGGTGCAAGAGACGTCGTGCGAGGTCGTGATCGACGCGGATCTGGCCTTCAAGAAGGCGAAGTGCACCTGCTCTTATTTCCACAAGGGCGGCCTGCGCGCGGGTCCGTGCCGGCACCTCATCGCGTTCCGCCTCAAGGTGCTGACGCCGGGCGCGGTGCCGGAGATCAAGGTGGAGCCGGCCGGCCCGCGCATCGGCGGCGCCAGGGCGAGCTCCGGCGCGAACCTGCGGCCGGTGCCCGCGCAGAGAGCGGCTCCTCCGGCGCAGAAGGCCGCTCCGTCCCCCTTCGACCGGACAGGCAAGGTGTCGCCTTCCGCGCTGACGCCCGCGCCGAAGGCCTCCCCGGCGCCACAGGCACCTTCCGGACAGGCACCTTCCGGACAGGCACCTTCGCAGGGGAAGACCGGGTTGCCGCCGCCGAAGCAGAACGTGCTGCCGATCATGGCGCGCACCGGACCGAAGCGGGAAGAGGTCCTGTCGCTCCTGCCCGAGGTGGCGCGGGAGATGCGCGCGGAGGCGAGCCGCGGCGACGGTGGATTGTCGGAGGTCGTCGTGCAGGCGTGGGACGCCGCGTTCGAGAGCCTCCTGTCGCAGTCCACCTGGAAGGGCGCGCTCGCGCTGGCGGCGCCCGACCGAATCGCCGGTATCGAGCACAAGACGGTGTCGCGCCCCGAGCAGACCTCGTTGTTCCTGTACGTCGACGTGCTGCGCGAGATCGACGGCGTGGCGAAGGCCTTCGGCGCGAGCCCGTCCGCGGTGGTGAACCTCGCGTGGCTCGTCGCGAGGAGGCGCCCGTGAACGGCCGCCCGCGTTCGTTTTGCCTGGATTCGAGGGCGGAGATTCGATATCCGTCCAGTGTCTTTGACAGCTCCGTTTCTGCTTCGAGAGGAGATCCGGTCCCCCGAGCTCATCATGCCGCGGTGTTCCGCCGCGGTGGCCGTTGCTCGACCATGCGTACCCACAACCGATGTTCTTTTTGGCACCCAGGCCACCTCGTTCCTGTGCACTCAGGGGAGAAGCTGCTGCGCATCTTCTCTCCAGGAACGAGGTGGCCGGGTGCCTTCGTGATCGGCTGTGGTCCAGGGGAAGTCGTCGGGGGACCGGGTCTCCTTTCGGATCAGAAGGGGAGCTAGACAATGGGCTTCTGGGACAAGATCAAGAAGGTCCTCGGGGTGGAGGAGACTCCTCCGGACGAAGGCAAGGGCGACGAATCACCGCCGCCCGCGGCGAAGAAGCCTGTCGAGGAGAAGGCCCCTCCCCCGGCCAAGACACCGGCGCCCGCGCAGAGTAAGCCTGTGCAATCGGCGCCGCCGCAGAACAAGCAGTCTGCTCCGCCGGCGCAATCGGCCCCTCCGGCGCAGAACAAGCAGGCTGTACCGCCCGTACAGTCGGCTGCACCGGCCCAGAACAAGCAAACGGCTCTTCCGGCCCAAGACAAACAATCGACGCCTCCGGCGCAGAACAAGGCACCTCTGCAGTCCGCGGCTCCGGCGGCGAGCAAGGTCGTTGCCCCCGCGCCGGCGCCCACGCCGCAGAAGAAGCGGTCGTCGGACGATCCGCTCGACGCCGGGGAGATCCTCGGTCTCTCCGCGGCGGAGCTGCGCAAGCGGGCGCTCAAGATCAACCCGTCGCGCACCGCGTGGATCGGGCGCACCGACACCATCCCTCCGCAGTCGGACGAGCGGACGGCCATCATCGATCGGGGCCTGATCCTGCGCGGTCTCCTCACGGAGAAGCAGATTTCGGAGATCCACGAGGTCGGCGATCTCTGGCTCACGTACCGCGAGGGCGCGAAGCTCGCGAAGATCGCCGCCGCCAAATCCGTCGAGCAGGCGATTGTCGCCCTTCGTGAGGAGCGCGCGGCCCGCAAAGCGCAGAAGAAGGCCGAATCCGAGGCGCGGAAGGCCCAGCGAAGAGAAGAGGTCGCCCGCCGCAAGGCCGAGGACATCGTCTATCTGGGACCCGGCGTGTCGCACCTGCTGCACGATCGGCGCTCGCACGTGGAGGCGCTCGCGGAGCGCGGACTGCCCCTCTTGTCGACGCCCGCGGACGTGGCCAAGGCGCTCGGGATCGGCCTCTCCAAGCTGCGGTGGCTCGCGTACCACGCGGAGGCGACCGAGCGGCCCCACTATCGGTACTTCGAGGTGCCGAAGCGCTCCGGCGGCACGCGCATGCTCGCGGCGCCGCAGCCCGACCTCGCGAAGGCGCAGGCCTGGATCCTGAGCGAAATCCTCGACAAGCTCCCCGCGGAGCCCCCCGCGCACGGCTTTTTGCGCGGCCGGTCGACGGTCACGTGCGCGGCCCCCCACGTCGGCAAGGACGTGGTGGTCAATCTGGACGTGAAAGACTTCTTCCCGACGGTCCGTTTCCAGCGCGTCCGTGGGGTGTTCCACAAGCTCGGTTATTCGCCGGCGGTGGCCACGGTGCTGGCCTTGTTGTGCACGGAGGCGCCGCGCCTCCCCGCGACGTTCGAGGGCCGGAAATGGTGGGTCGCGGCCGGCCCGCGCGCGCTGCCGCAGGGTGCCTGTACGAGCCCGGCGCTCTCCAACCAGGTGACGCGCAAGCTGGACCGCCGCCTCGCCGGAATGGCCCAGAAACACGGCCTCACGTACACCCGGTATGCGGACGATCTCACGTTCTCGGCCCCCGAGGGCAAGCGCGGCGAGATTGGCATTCTGATGGCCCGCGTGCGCCACATCCTCGACGAAGAGGGCTTCACGCTGCACCCGGACAAGGGCCGAGTCCAGCGGGCGGGCGGCCGTCAGACGGTGACGGGCATCGTGGTGAACGACAAGCTCGGCCTGGCCCGCCCGCAGATCCGCAAGCTCCGCGCGATCCTCCACGCCGCGAAGACGACGGGCCTGGAGGCGCAGAACCGCGAAGGCCTCCCCCACTTCGAGGCGTACCTCCGCGGCCACATCGCCTATCTGCACATGGTGGATCCGAAGAAGGCGGCCCCCCTGCTCGAAGCGCTGAAGAGCGTGCTCGGCCGAGAGATCAAGCCGGACGCCGCGGGCCCCACAGGGGCGTAGATTCGCATCTTGTTGCGGCGATCCCTGTTTTCCGTGCTGGGGGAGAGGACCTCGCACACCCAGTCCGGGGCGACGTCGATATGCACCAGATCCTGATCGGCCAGGAGCTCCGGAAAGCGCTCCGCCCGCCACCCGGCGAGATCTGGAACCAGCTTGTCGGGACCGGTGCCGAGGTGGATTTCGGGCTCGATGGCGATGACCCAGCCGCCCTGCGACGATGTCGCCGCGCACCCGTTCAAGTGAACCGAGACCTCTCACGGATGTGCTAGCGTCGCGCGGTCATGCGTCGTCACGCGAAATCAGGGCTCCGGGCCGCGACACGAGGGGGCCTGTTCGGGGTCGTCCTCGCCGGGGCGGCGCTCGTGCAAGGGTGCTCTTCGGCTCCGGTGGCGCCGCCTGCGCCCGTTCCGAAGGCCGCGCCCGCGCCGACGCCCTCCGTGGTGCCCTCCGCGGCCCCGACCACGACGGCCGATGCCTCCGCGTCCGCCGCGCCGCCGCCCGCGCCGGAGCCGCCGCCGAAGCCGCCCGTGCCACCCCCCAACTTCGCGGCTCCCTACCCGAAGACTGCCCAGGACGGAGATGGGGTGTGGGAGCCGCTCGTCAAAGGGCCCGAGGGGCAGCCCGCGCTCCTGTACAAGGCGATCGTCCACCCGCACCCCTCGAAGAA
>JAXLYM010000029.1:0-116641 GCA_046351455.1 Polyangiaceae bacterium | reverse complement strand
TATTCACCGGACAAGATCACCGCCGGTGAGGCCTACGCGGCGTTCTTGTCGATCCTCCAGCAAAACCAGATGACGGTCGTCCCGCACGGCCGTTTCCTCAAGATCGTCGACACGCAGGGCGTCGCGACGGAGGCGACTCCCCTCTACGGCCCCGCGAGCCCGGTGCCCGGCGAAGAGCGCTTCGTGACGCGCATGTACCGCATCGCGCACGTGGACGCGAACGACGTGTCGAACCTCCTCGGCAAGTTCAAGTCGAAGGACGGTGACATCTCGGTGTATGCGCCGGGCAACCTGCTCATCCTCACGGACACCGGCGCTCAGATCCAGCGCATGCTCCACATCGTCGAGGAGATCGACGTCGGCGGCGCCGGCGACCAGCTCTGGGTGGAGCCCGTGCACTACGCCTCCGCGACCGAGATCTCGAACAAGCTGAACGAGATCCTCGATCTCAAGGGTTCGAGCGGATCCGGCGGAAAAGGCGGCTCCGGAGGCGGCGGCACCGGCGGAGGTGGCAAGTCCGGCGCGGCGAAGATCGTCCCCGACGACCGCACGAACTCCCTCATCATCACCGCGACGCAGCCCGATTATCTGCGCCTCTTGGAGCTCATCAAGCGCATGGATGTGCCGCAGTCCGGGGAGGGTGAGATTCACGTCTTGCCGCTCCAGTACGCGGGCTGCAAGGAGCTGTCGCAGACGCTCAACTCCATCCTCGGCCGCGGCACGGCGGGCGGCGTCGGCGGCGTGGGCGGTCTCGGCGGGACCTCGGGCGGCGCGCGTCCGGCCGGGTCGACGGGCAGCCGCACGGGCGGTCCGCCGGTCCCGGGCTCGACGGAGGACATCTTCGAAGGGCAGATTCGCGTGGTGTGCGACGAGCCTTCGAACAAGCTCGTCATCACCTCTTCGCTCCGCGACTACGCGCAGCTCCGCACCGTGATTGACCAGCTCGACATGCCGCGAAGGCAGGTGTTCATCGAGGCGGTCATCATGGACGTCAACGTCGATCGCTCGCTGAACCTCGGCATTTCGTACCACGCGGGCGCCCCGGTCGCGAGCGTGCTGTCCTCCACGCAGGACACGTTCCTCTACGGCGGCAACAACCTCACGACCTCGATCGCCGGCATCCCGTCGACTTCGGATCTCGAAGGCCTCGCGGTCGGCCTCCGCGGCCCCACGGTGACGCAGCTCAACAGCCTGTTTCCGGGCCTCACCATTCCGGCGTTCGGCGTCGTCCTGAACGCGATGGGGAAGGACGGCAACTCCAACGTCCTGGCGACTCCCCACATCCTCGCGACCGACAACATCCCGGCGGAGATCTCGATCGGTCAGAACATCCCCCTTCAGGTGAACGCGCCTTCGCTCGGATCGCTCGGCGGCCTCGCGGGGCAGGCGGGCGCGGCGGGCGTCGGCGGGCTCGGCCTCCTGGGCGGTCTCGGCGGCCTCGGCGGCCTCGGCGGCGGCCGTCAGGACGTCGGCACCAAGATCAAGGTGACTCCCCACATCAACGACTCCGACCAGGTCCGGCTGGAGCTGAACGAGGAGATCTCCGAAGCGGGCGCCTCGCAAGGCACCCTCGGCGCGATCCCGATCAACAAGCGCACCGCGGACACGACGCTGATCGTCCGCGATCAACAGACCGTCGTGATCGGCGGCCTCGTGCGCGACTCCGTGACGGAGGGCCAGACCAAGATCCCGATCCTCGGCGATCTGCCGGTGATCGGCGCCCTCTTCCGGCAGAGCAAGAAGACCGTCCAGAAGACCAACCTGCTCCTCATCCTGACTCCCTACATCGTGCGGAACCAGGACGATCTCCGGGCGATCTTCGAGCGGAAGATGCAGGAACGGCAGGAGTTCATCGATCGGTATCTCGTCTTCTCGGACGACAAGGAGTGGGAGCCGCCGCGCGATTTCTCGCGGTCGAACGGCCTCGTCGAGGACATCCGCCAACAGCTCCTCGCGGAGGACGACAAGCTGCGCCTCATGAACGAGTCGACGCCGAAGCGCTCGCGCTCGCACGATCCGCAGGAGCCGATCCCGGTGCCGCAGCTCGGCGGGCGCGCGGGCGGCGGATCCGCGTCGGACGACTCCGGCGGCGGAACTGGCAATGCGGCGGCGGCCCCGGCCAACGCCCCGAAGGTGTCGCCGCGGCCCAAGGTGCCAGGCGCGCCGAAGGTGGATCGCACGGAGTAAGTCGCACCCGCGACGGGTTCTCAAAAGGTCACTTCGAGGAAGCGAAGACGTGTCCATCGCGCAAACCGATTATCTGGGTGAGGTCCTCGTTCGGCGCGGCGTCGTGCCGGCGGACCGGCTCGAAGCCCTGTTCGAGACGGCGAAGGAGCGCGGTCAGCCGCTGACGGACGTCATCGTCGCGCAGAGCGTCGCCGACGAGACGAAGATCGCGCAGGCCCTCGCGGACGAGCACGGCCTCGCCTTCGTGAACCGCATCGACGTGGACGCGATCCCGCTCACCCTCGTCTCCAAACTGCCAATCACCTACGCGAAGCAACACCGCATCTTGCCCGTCTCGGAGGACGACGAGACGGTGCACTGCGTGCTCGCGGATCCGCTCGATACGACGGCGATCGACGACGTGCGCGCCATCTTCGGCAAGCCCGTCGAGGTGGCCGTCGCGACGAGCGAGATGTGCCTCAACGCGATCAACCGCGTCTGGGAGAAGAAGGAAGATCAGGGCGGCACTCTCCAGGGCGATCACGCCGCGGAGGAAGAGGGCCTCGTCGACATCATCGACTCCGACGACGACGCCCCGATCATCGCGTGGGTGAACGGCCTCTTCGCGCAGGCCGTCCGCGAGCGCGCCTCCGATATCCACATCGAGCCGGAGGAGCGCGACGTCGTGGTGCGGTATCGCATCGACGGCGAGCTCTACATCGCGAAGCGCGCCTCGAAGCAGTTCATGGCGCCGATCACGGCGCGCGTGAAGATCATGGCGTCGCTCAACATCGCGGAGAAGCGCCTCCCGCAGGACGGCCGCATCACGCTGAAGATCGCCGGCAAGAGCGTCGATATCCGCGTCTCCACCGTCCCGACGAGCCGCGGCTTCGAGCGGATCGTCATGCGTATTCTGCACAAGACGAGCGTGCTCTTCGGCCTGGAGGATCTCGGCTTCTCCAAGCGCGATTTCGGGCTGATGGATTACCTCATCAACCGGCCCGACGGCATCATCCTGGTCACCGGCCCCACCGGCTCCGGCAAGACGACGACGCTCTATGCCTGTCTGAACAGGATCAACGAGCCGAGCCGCAACATCCTCACCGCGGAGGATCCGGTCGAGTACGAGATCGGCGGCATCCATCAGGTGCACGTGCACGCCTCGATCGGCCTCACGTTCGCGAGCGCGCTGCGCGCCTTCCTCCGCCAGGATCCGGACGTCATCATGGTCGGCGAGATCCGCGACAAGGAGACGGCCGAGATCGCGATCCACGCGTCGCTGACAGGCCACCTCGTGCTCTCCACGATCCACACGAACGACGCGGCCGGCGCGGTGACCCGCCTGGTCGAGATGGAGATCGAGCCGTTTTTGGTCCGGTCCTCCGTGATTGGCATTCTCGCCCAGCGCCTCGTGCGCGTCCTCTGCGATAAATGCAAGGTGCCGTACAAGGCCTCTCCCTACGAGCTGAAGCAGCTCGGTCTGGACCCGGAGCGCCTCGACTGGAAGGCCCGCAGGGCCGTTTCGCCGCGGTACCAGGTGCACGGGTTCGATTACCAGTATGTCGGGCAGGTGATGGACAACCCGCCCACGTTCTTCAAGCCGGGCGGCTGCGAGGCGTGCGGCAAGAAGGGCTTCATCGGCCGGCGCGGCATCTACGAGCTGCTCGTCATCGACGACGCCGTGGGCCCTTTGATCTTGAAGAACGCCGACGCCCTCACGGTCAAGCGAATGGCCATCACGCAGGGCATGGACACGCTCCGCGACGACGGGGCGCGCAAGGTCCTCCTCGGCCTCACCACGGTCGAAGAAGTGCTCGCGGCGACGCAGGAAGACGTCGTCTTCGACGACTGAGGCGGTGCGCTATGGTATACTGTCACTCTTCGTTGGAGCGCGATTGAGAGGCTAGGATGGCCGTATTTGAGTACAGAGGCATCCTCGTCACGAGCGGTAAGCCCACGAAGGGCTACCGCGACGCCGAGAACGCGAAGACGCTCCGCACGGCGCTCCGCAAGGACGGAATCCTCCTCACCGTCGCGAACGAGACGAAGGGCGCCGCCGCGCAGGACGGCAAGAAGAAATCGCTCTTCTCCTTCGGCGGCCGCAGCGCCTCCCCCGGCGACGTCGCGATCATGACGCGCCAGCTCGCGACGCTGATCGGCGCCGGAATCCCGCTCTTCGAGTCGCTCACGGCCCTCATCGAGCAGGTCGAGCAAGAGTCGATTCGCCACGCCCTGACGGAGATTCGAGAGAAGGTCCGCGAGGGCACGAGCTTCGCGAAGGCGCTGGAGGCGCACCCCGGTATTTTCCCGGACCTCTACGTCAACATGGTCCGCGCGGGAGAGGCCTCCGGCACGCTGGAGCAGGTGCTCGAACGACTGACGCACTTCATGGATGCGCAGGCCAAGCTCCGCGGAAAGGTCACCTCGGCGCTCGCGTATCCCATCCTGATGATCATCATCGGCGTGTCGCTCATCAGCGTGCTGATGGTGGCCGTCGTGCCGAACGTCGTGTCGATCTTCCAGTCGATGAACGAGGCGCTGCCCTGGTATACGGCGCTCCTCATCGGCACGAGCGATTTCCTGGGTGGGTATTGGTACATCCTCTTCCCCTCGCTGTTCGTCGGGATCTTCTTCTTCCGCCGCTGGACGAAGACGCCGAACGGCAAGCTGAAGTGGCACAACTTCCTCTTGAAGATGCCCATCTTCGGCAAGCTCGTGCAGATGATCGCGGTGGCCCGCTTCGCGCGCACCTTGGCGACGCTGCTCGCGGCCGGCGTGGCGCTTTTGCCGGCGATGGACATCGTCCGCAACGTCCTCGGCAACGCCGTGCTCGAAAAGGTGATCGTGGAGGCGATCGGCTCCATCCGGGAAGGTCAGAGCATCGCGGAGCCTCTGAAGAAGAGCGGTCGTTTCCCTCCGCTCGTCACGCACATGATCAGCGTCGGTGAGAAGAGCGGAAAGCTGGAGGGCATGCTGGAGAGCGTGTCGGACGCGTACGACGCCGCCGTGGAGGCGCGCGTGCAAGTCGTGACGAGCCTTCTGGAGCCGCTCATCATCGTGTTCATGGGCGCGGGCGTCGCCTTCATCGCGATGGCGATCTTGATGCCCCTCATTCAAATGTCCTCCTTCGCGGGCGGGTGATCGGCGGTCATGAGCACCCGTAAGCGGCCTCGCGAACAGACCATCTTCTTCCCGTGGGAGCGGCCGACGGCCGTGTTCACCGGGCGGGGACTCGGTCGCGCGAAGCCTTTTGCGGCGGCGGTCTTGATGATTGTCCTGCTCCTCCTCCTCGGCGCGAGGGAGCGGCGGCGCACGGGGATCCGCTCCACGCGGGCGACCCTCGGCGTGGTGGCGGCGGCGGTGGACGCCTATCGCGCCGACCACGAGAAGAAGTGTCCGGACAAGATAGAGCAGCTCAAAACGGAGGGCTACCTCGCCATCGATCCGATCGACGCCTGGGGCCGGCCCCTCAGGCT
This sequence comes from Polyangiaceae bacterium, assembly GCA_046351455.1. Classification (GTDB taxonomy): domain Bacteria; phylum Myxococcota_A; class Polyangia; order Polyangiales; family Polyangiaceae; genus JADJRH01. The sequence continues at coordinate 110,999 of JAXLYM010000029.1, read as the reverse complement.
CATCTGTCCAGGCCGGAAGAACCCCGATTCGTACGACTTGATGAGTGACGGCCCCGACGGTCTCCCCGGCGGGCTTTCTCGGGTAGAGTGAGAAATATGGACGCTCAACTGGCAATCAAGATTCGGCACCTCGCCACCCTGTCCGCCCGCCGTCGCAAGGCCCGCGGCGTGACGCTCGTCGAGGTCTTGATCGTGCTCGCGATCATGGCCCTCATCGCGGGCAGCGCGGTGTTCCTCGTGTTCCCGCAGCTCGCGAAGGCGAAGATCGACACGGCCGTGCTCTCGGCCGGCACGATCAAGAAGGCGGCGGAGCTCTACATCAACATCGACGGCGCGCAGAACTGCCCCACCGTCGACGACCTCGTGAACGCGCGCAAGCTGGAGAAGGGCAAGACCGCGGATCCGTGGGGCACTCCCTTCAAGATCGAGTGCAAAGAGGGCGACAACATCAACGTGATCTCCGCCGGCAAGGACCACAAGGAAGGCACCGCGGACGACATCCGCGACGACTTCACCAAGGCCGACATCGAGCGCGTCGCCAAGCTCTGACAGCCGTCATGACCGCCCGGGCCGCCTCCCTGTCCACGCTTCGAGAATGCCAGTTTGCAAACTGGCAGTCTCGGCGACGGGGATCCGCCCGCGGCGTGACGCTGGTCGAGGTGCTGATCTCGCTCGCGATCATCGGCATGATCGCCGGCATCGGCATCCTCGGGGTCGGCGCGCAGAAGAGCGCTCGGATGCGCGGGTCGGCGGTCCTCATCGCGGGCGCGGTGCGGACGGCGTACGCGCACGCGAGCGGCGTCTCCAAGCCGCTGCGCCTCGTCTTCGACATGAAGGACAACCAGATCATCCTGGAAGAGTCCAGCTCCGAATTGGCCATCACGAAGGGGGACCGCACCGGCGGCGCCGCGGCCGCGAACGACGCCGAGCGCCTCGCGATCGAGGAGGCGGACAGCATCCTCAAGGGGCCTCGCCCGCCGCGCCCTTCGTTCCAGCCGACCAAGGCGTTCGGCTTCAAGCCGGACAAGGGCAAGACGGGCAAGGATCTCGGATCCGGAATACGGTTTGTTCAGATCGAGACCGGGCATGACCCGCAGCCGGCGCTGGCCGGCCGAACGTACCTGTATTTCTGGCCCGGCGGGCAGACGGAGCGCGCGGCCATCCAGCTCACGTACGCGCCGAAGGACATCGAGCCCGACGAGAAGAACTCGATGACGGTGCTCGTGTCGCCGCTCACCGGCAAGACGGAGATCAAGCGCGGCCTCTGGAAGATGCTGCGGCCCCGCGATCAAAAGGAGGAATCGGAGCGAGACGACAGCGGTTTTTAGTAGCGCTGAGGAACGCCCGGACACTCCCATGAAGACTCCCCGCCTGCACCGACATCCTGGTTCGATCCGCGGCTTCTCGTTGCTCGAGGTCATGGTGGCGATCGCCATCCTCGGGCTTGGGCTGACGGCGATCCTCTCGGCGCAGGCCGGCTCGTTCGCGGCGGCCACGCAGGCGCGCAGCATGAGCGTCGCGACGGGGCTCGCGCGGTGCAAGATGCTGGAGCTCGAGCAGAAGCTGCAAAAAGACGGCTTCCCCGAGATGGATCAGGACGACTCCGGTCCTTGCTGCGACGGCGACGATCGTGAGGTGATGCGCTGCACGTGGCGCGTCGAAAAGCCGATGTTGCCGGAGCCGGCGCTCGGCCAGCTCGACCTCAACTCCGGCCTCAACCTGAGCGGATCGTCCGGCGGGAACGGCGGTCCTGCGGGCCTGTCGGCGCTCTCGGGCCTCGCTAGCGGCATGGGCGCGGGCGGCCCCGGCAGCGCGATGGGATTGCCCAGCAGCGGCGCGAAAGCCGGCGATCTCGCGTCCGGCATGGTCGGTATGCTCGGCTCCGCGGGCGGCGTGGACGGCATCGTCGGCATGCTGATGAACCTGGTGTATCCCACCTTGAAGAAATACTTCGAGGCCGGCACGCGCAGGCTCATCGTGACGGTGCACTGGGCCGACGGGAACCGCGACCGCACGCTGGAGATCATGCAGTGGTACACGGCGGCGAACGCGCCTCCGCCGGCGGCAAGCGCTTCGGCCTCGGGCTCCTCGCTCCCCGGCGCGCCCCCCATCCCGACCGGGCTCAACCGATGATCGCCCGCATCGCCCCCCTCGGATTGGGTGTTTCGCGACTGCCTGTTTCGCGACGGAGTGGCTCGCGACTGCCTGTTTCGCGACGGAGTGGCTCGCGACTGCCTGTCACTCGAAGGGCCCGGGCGCGCGGCGTCACGCTCCTCGAGATCATGGTGGCGCTCGGCATCCTCACGCTGATCGCCACGCTGATCTACGGCGCGCTCGATGGAATGGCCCGGTCGCGCGAGGGCATCACGCGCATCGGCGATCGGTATCTGCAGGGGCGCACGGCGCTGGAGCGCATCTCGCGAGAGGTCCAGTCCGCGTTCGTGTCGATGCACTCTCCCATCAACCCGGCGATGGCGACGCGCAGCACGGTCTTCCTCGGCACCGACTCGTCGTCGATGGATCGGCTCGATTTCACGTCGTTCGCGCATCGGCGCCTGTCGCGCAACACCCACGAATCGGACCAGTCGGAGATCTCGTATTTCACGTCGAAGGACCCGAACGCGCCCAAGGTCGACCTCGTCCGCCGCGAGGACGCGTCGATCGACCTGGAGCCGACGAAGGGCGGGCCGGTGCTCGTCGTGGCCGAGGACATCTCGGAGCTGAACTTCCGCTATTTCGACCCGGTCACGCAGCAGTGGACGGACTCGTGGGACACGTCCGCGGTGACGGGCCAGCTCGGGCGGCTCCCCATGCAGGTGAAGGTCGCGATCACGCTGAACCACGGGCCGGGCGACAAGCCCATTCACTTCCAGACGAAGGTGCCCATCCAGATGCAGACTCCCCTGGATTTCGCCTTCCCCGCGACCTCCGCGACGGCGCCGAAATGAGCGCGAAGAAGGCCGCGAAGAGCCGGAGCGCCGCGCTCCAGAGGGCCATCGTCCGCCGGAAGCAGCGCCGGCAGAAGCGCGGCATCGCCCTCATCATGGTGCTCGGCGCCATCACCATTCTGACCGTATTCCTCACGGAGCTGCAGACCGACACGTCGTCGGCGCTCGCGGGCGCCCTCGCGGACCGGGACCGCCTGAAGGCCGAGTATTACGCGAAGAGCGCCGTCAACCTGTCGCGCATGCTCCTCGCGAGCGAGCCTCTGATCCGCCAGGATCCGATGATCGCTATTCTGATGTCCGGCGCCAAGATCAAGCAGCTCCCCGTGTGGGAGTTCTCGCGCCTCGTGCTCGGGGCCTTCAACGGCGGAGAGCACGCGCGGGCCTTCGGCACCAACGTGGGAGTCGATCTCTCCACCGCGAAGAACGTCGGCATCCCCGGAAAAGACTACTTCGAGGTCAAGATCGTCGACGAAGACTCGAAGATCAACATCAACACGGCGGCGGGCATCCAGGCGCCGACGCGGCTCATGCAGCAGCTCGCCGCGGCGTTCCTGCAGCCGCAGTACGCGACCCTGTTCGAGGCGCCGGACGGCGATCGTCAGAATACGGACGCCGGCATGCTGTGCGCCGCGATGATCGACTGGGCCGACGCGGACGAGACGCTCACGAACTGCATCGATCCGACGCAGGCGGGCGGCGGCGCCGAGGACAACTCGTACCAGATGCTCGGCTTCGATTACCGCCGGAAGAACGCCGGATACGACTCCTTCGAGGAGCTGCGCCTCATCCGCGGGATGGATGACGATCGCTGGGCCACGTTCGTCGACCCGGACCCGAGCGACCCGAAGAAGCGCCTCATGACGGTGTGGGGCCAGCAGGGCGTCAACGTCAACACGGCCAACGCACAGACCTTGTATACGATGGTGTGCGCCTACGCCGCGCCGCAGACGCCGCTCTGCAACGATCCGCTCCAGGCGGTGATGTTCCTGCAGGGATTGAACCTGTTCCGGTCGCTCCTGCCGGGCGTGCCGATCGCGATGAGCGGCAAGGATTTCAAGAACAACATGATGCAGACGAAGGAGGGGATCCTCGGCACCATCTTGAAATCGCTCGGCGTCCTCCCCGTCACGTTCCGGGACGATCTGACGAGCAAACAGGCCAACAGCGTGTTCAAGACGGACTCGAAGTTCTTCTCGATCTACGCGGAGGGCGTCGTCCCCGGCACGCAGCGCGAGGCGCGGGTCCGCATCCACGCGGTGATCGATCGGAGCGCGCCCACGGACTGGAGCAAGGTGCAAGTGCCGGGACAGAACGGCGCGAACCCGCAGTCCGCGAAGGACAGCACCGCGGCGCTCCCGGGCCAGCAGGACCCGACGAGCCAGAGCGCGCCCGGCACGGTCAACCCCGAGCTGTACGACCAGGAATTCGTCGACGCGCTGAAGAAGAACCCGTTCGGCCGCATGATCTATTATCGTGTGGATTAGCAGTAGTCGGAGAGATCGATGCAACGCTTCCTGGGACTCGATGTCAGCAGAACCACCGTGCGGGCCGCGCTGCTCAACGTGTCCATGCGCAAGATCACGGTCGAGGCGCTCGAGGAGGTGAGCATCGAGGACGCCGGGAGCGCCAAGGACGCGCTCTGGGCGGCCGTCGGCGACATGAAGCCGGACGGCACGGCGGTGCAGCTCTCGGGCGAGAAGGCCTTCTTCCGCCGCATCGAGCTGCCCGCGGCCGCGATGAAGGAGATCCAGAACGTCCTCGGCTACGAGCTGGAGTCGACGGTCCCGTTCGAGATGGAAGAGGCGGTGTTCGATCACCGCGTGATGAAGGCCAAGCCCGTGTCGGAAACGGTGCCAGTCTTCGCGTGCGTCGCCCGCATCGAGGACGTGCGCGAGCGCGTGAACCTGGTCAAGGACACGCTCAAGCTGGATCCGGAGCGCGTCGGCGTCGGCGCGATGCCGCTCTCCAACCTGAGCGCCGTCATCCCCGAGCTGGAGGGCACGCCGAAGAAGGGCGAGACTGCCAATGATGCGCCGGTCGGGATCCTGAGCCTCGGCGAGCGGACGAGCGATCTCGTGATCCTCGAAAAAGGGGAGCCGGTGTTCGCACGGTCCCTGTCGCGCGGCACGTATGGACTCCCCGGCAGCGCTCCGGCCCTGTCGCGCGAGCTGCGGCAGACGCTCGCGGCGTGGCGCGCGCAAGGGGGCGAGTTGCTCCGCGGCGTCTACCTCGTCGGCGGCGGCGCTTCGGCGGCGGGCGCGGAGGTGTTCCTGGCCACGGAGCTCGGCGTCTCCATCCTGCCTTTGCCGGACGCGCGCTTCGACGGGCTGACTCCGGAGCAGAAAGAGAAGCTGCCCCGGTTTTCGATGGCGATCGGCCTCGCGCTCGGCCTCACGGCGCGGTCGAAGGCCTTCAATCTGCGGCGCGGCCCGCTGGAGGTCGAGAGGCGGTATCCGTTCCTGCGGGAGAAGGTGCCTCTCCTGGCCGGCCTCGGCGCGGCGATCGCGGTGAGCTTCCTGTTCTCGGTGCTGAGCGAGAATCGGTCCCTCGACGCCGAGCGGGAGGCGCTGGAGGCGAAGCTCGCGGCCGTCAGTCAAGAGGTCCTCGGAGAGAGCACGACGGACCCGCAAAAGGCCCGTGAGCTGCTCGATCACGGCCCCGGCGCGGAGGACGATCCGTTGCCCCAGGTGGACGCGTTCGACGTGATGGTGAAGCTGTCCGAGGCCGTCCCGAAGGAGGTGGCGCACGACGTCCTCGAGCTGGACTACGCGCGCAACAACCACGTGACGATTCAGGCGACGGTGCCGAGCGTGTCGGACGCGCAGACGATCGCCGACAAGATGAAAGAGAATCGGTGCTTCAAGGACGTGAAGGTCAGTCGCACCATCCAGTTCTCTCAGGATCGGCAGAAGTATACCCTCGAGTTCGACGTGAAGTGCGAGAAAGAGAAGAAGAAGGCGAAGGAGAAATCCGACGCTGACGCGAGCCCCTCCGCGAGCGCGACCGCCACGGGCGAGAAGGAGAGCGGGAAATGACGATCGCCGCCAGGCTGGACAAGCTCGAAGAGCGCGAGAGAAAGCTCCTCACGGCCCTCGGGATCGTGGTCGGCGTGATTCTGGTGCTCGTCGCGCCGATCGCCACCATGATGTCGCTCTCCACCAAGAAGGCCGAGAACGACGATTTCCGCGCGGTGCTCGGCTCGATCGAGGACGCGCGCGCCACCATCGACGAGCGGAAGGCCAAGCGGGAGGCGACGCTCGCGAAATACGCCGATCCGGCGCCGCAGCTCGCGGGCTTCATCGAACAGGCGGCGAAGGCGCACGAGCTCTCCGCCGCCGACACGCAGGACAAGCCCGAGACGCCCCACGGAAAGCACTACGTCGAGCGCCAGACCGTGGTGAAGATGCACAAGCTCGGGATGAAGGCCTTCGTCGAGATGCTCCAGCAGATCGAGACCTCGGGCCACCCCGTCGCCATCACCCGACTCAACATCAAGCCTCGCCCGAACGAGCCGGATCAATACGAGATCGAGCTCGGCGTCTCGGCCTACGATCGCAAGAACGAGAAGGGCGAAGTGAAGCCCGCCGCGAGCGCCGCGCCCGAAGGGGAAGAGGACAAGCAATGAAAGAGAAGGTCCTCAGGGTCCTCAAGCTGCTGCCTTATCCGGCGTTCTACGTCTTCTGTCTGTTCCTGTTCGGGTACGTGACGTTCCCGTTCGATCGGCTGAAGGACCGCATCCTGTCGGAGATCGCGAAGCAGTCGAAGGGCGCCAAATCGGCCCCCACCGTCACGATGGAGCACCTCGACTCGTACTGGCTGACGGGCGTCGAGGTGGAGAACGTGAAGGTGCGCATCCCAGCCGATCCGTCGCCGCCCAAGGGCGGATTCGGCGCGTTCGGGATGGGCGCGAAGAGCGAGCCGGACAAGGACGCCGTCATCGACGTGCGCGAGGCCCACGCCCGGGCCCGTATTCTGCCCCTCTTGATCGGCCGCGTTCAGCTCGATTTCTGGGCGAGCGTGTTCGGCGGAGAGGTGAGCGGCACCGCGCCGGCCGGCACCTCGAAGGGGGATGTGGAGCTCAAGATCGAGGACGCCAAGCTCTCCGAGGTGGAGATGCTCCAGAGCCTGCTCGGGATCCCGGTGGACGGCAAGATCAACGGGTCTCTCTCGCTGTCTCCGGTGGACGGGAAATTCGCGAAGGCGAATGGCAAGGTGGATCTCTCGGTCAAGGGCTTCGTCGCGGGCGACGGCAAGGCGAAGGTCATGGGGATGCTCGCGATCCCGGCCGCGAAGATCGATGATCTGGTGATCTCCGGAGAGGCCGAGAAGGGCGTGCTCAAGATCACGAAGCTCTCCGCGCCGGGCCCGGACATCGAGATCGACGGCGACGGCAAGATCACGTTGAAGGAGAACCTCGGCGACTCGCAGTTGGACCTCTACGTCAAGTTCCGCTTCACCGACGCGTACCGCGGAAAAGACGGCACCACGAAATCGATCCTGGGCGAGCCCGGCTCCGCGTCGACTCCGCTCATCGACTCCACGGTTCCTCAGCTCAAGAAGGCGAAGCGCGCGGACGGGTTCTACGGCTTCCACATCCACGGGAGGCTGAAGAAGCCGGATTTCACGCCCTCTCCGACGGACGCCTCGGGCTCGGGCGGGACGCCCACCTCGCCGAAGCGACCCGGCAAGGGGGACGTCACGATGTCTCCGGGCGGAAAGAAGCTCGGCGGCATCGCGAACATGCCTCTCGGCCCCTCCACCGTCGCGCCGGACGACAAGAAGGAAGAGGAGCAGAAGAAGGAAGAGAAGCCCGAAGAGCGGCGCAACGCGATGCCGATGCCGATGCCGATGCCGCCTCCGATGATGAACCCGCCTCCGCCGCGGGAGCCCCCGCCGCAGCCGCCGCCGCAAGAGGATCCGGTCGTCCCGAACGCGCCTCCGCAGCCGCCGGGCGACTCGCCTCCTCCGGGCGACAACCAGCCTCCGTCCGTCGCGCCTCCGGGCGGCGACTCGCCTCCTCCGGATCAGCCGCAACAGCCCCCGACCGAAGACGTCCCGCGATGAGCTTCGACCCCGGTCACGAGCTGCTCGGCGCCGGGTCGTTGTTCGATGTGCGGCGGGTCAAGATCCGCGGCGAAGACGCCGTGGAGAAGCGCATCCTGCCGCGGTTTCGGAGAGAGCCGGAGGCGCGCGCGGCGCTCGTGCGGGAGGCGCAGGTCCTCTCCGCGGCGCTGCACCCCGGATTGCCGCATCTGCTCGGCGTCGGGGTGGACGACAAGGGGCCTTATCTGCGCGAGACGTACGTGGCCGGGATATCGATTCGACAGATCGTCGAATCCTGGTCTGGTCACGGGGGGACGCCGCCGCGGCTCGCGGGGCACGTGGCGCGGGAGGCGTTCGAGGTGCTTGCGGAGCTGCACGAGCTCGCGGGGCCTTCGGGGCCGCTCGTCTTCGTGCACGGCGACATCGGGCCGGACCACGTGATCTTGGGGCCTGCGGGGATGGTGCGGTATCTGGATTTCGGGGCGTCGCGGATCGCGGGGCTCGCGACATCGCTGCTCGGTCAGGGGCGCGGGACGTTGCCTTTCGTGGCGCCGGAGGTGGCCCGCGGGGACGCGCCGCCCGACCAGGCCGCGGACGTGTACGCGCTGGCCGCGACGGTGCTTTATCTGGCCACGGGAGGCCCGCTGTGCGACGCGAAGGACGAGGCCGCGATGCTCTTCGAGGTGGGGACGCGGGGCGTGAGGACGGCGCTGCTCGACGAGGCCGCGGCGTTCCGTCCCGCGGAGAAGGCGGCGCTCGCCGCGGCGCTCGCGACGGACCCGGCGGCGCGCGTGCGTGACGCCCGCGGGGTGTTGCGCGCGTTCGACGCGTGACATCGCCCCTCGGAACGGGCATAGCGGGCGCATGAAATCCAGCGCACCGCAAGGTGGTCTCTCGTTCGATACGATCGCGATCCACGCCGGCCAGCCGCCCGAGCCGGTGAGCGGCGCGGTCATGACGCCCATCGTCCTCGCGAGCACGTTCGCGCAGGAGAGCCCCGGTCAGCACAAGGGCTTCGAGTATTCGCGCAGCGGCAACCCCACGCGCAACGCGCTCGAAGCGTGCCTCGCGGCCATCGAGGGAGGCAAGCACGGCTTCGCGTTCGCGAGCGGCCTCGGCGCATCGACGACGCTGTTCTCCACGCTCAAGTCGGGCGATCACGTGCTGTCCGGAGACGACGTGTACGGCGGGACGTTCCGGCTGCTCGACAAGGTGATGAAGCCGCTCGGCATCGGTTCGAGCTTCGTCGACATGACGGACATCGACCGGGTGCGCGCGGCGATCCAGCCCAACACGAAGATGATCTGGATCGAGACGCCGACGAATCCGATGCTCAAGATCTTCGATATCGCGAAGATCGCCGAGGTGGCGAAGGAGAAAGGTGTGGTGTTCGTGGTGGACAACACCTTTGCGACTCCGGTGCTCCAGCGGCCTCTCGCGCTCGGGGCGACGGTGGCGATCCACTCGACCACGAAGTACATCAACGGTCACTCCGATGTGGTCGGCGGCGCGCTGGTGACGGCGGACGACGCGATCGGGGAGCGGGTGCGGTTCCTGCAGAACGCGATCGGCGCGGTTCCAGGGCCTTTCGACTGCTACATGGTCTTGCGAGGCATCAAGACTCTGGCCTTGCGCGTGCGACAGGCGGGCTCTTCGGCGAGGACGATCGCCGAGCGGCTCGAAGCGCATCCGCAGGTGCGCAAGGTGCATTATCCCGGCCTCGCTTCGCACCCCGGGCACGAGCTCGCGAAGAAGCAGATGAGCGGGTTCGGGGCGATGATCTCGGTCGAGGTCAAGGGCGGTCTCGCGGGGTCTCGCGGGTTTTTGGAGAGGCTCAATATCTTCTCGTGCGCGGAGAGCCTCGGTGGTGTGGAGTCGCTCGCGGAGCACCCGGCGATCATGACGCACGCGTCCGTTCCGGCGGAGGCGCGCGCGGCGCTCGGGATCTCGGACGAGCTGGTGCGGCTCTCGATCGGCGTCGAGGGGACGGAAGACCTCTGGAACGATATCGCCCAGGCCCTCGGATGATGCTTGTGGGAGGCGCCCCGTCGGGGGGAGACTAGCCGATACGCGTGACAGGACGTTCCAAGAAGAAGTGCCCTGTCACGCGACCCAGAAACAGACTTACAGCAAGAAGCGGTAACCGACGTTCAACGTGCCGCCGGCGGTGTGGGTGTTGCCCGTGATCGAGTGATCCAGGGTGCCCATCTCGAACAGGAGCTCTCCGAGGAGGGCGCCGGGGCCGATTCGAAACTCGACGCCGAGGGGGATCGCGCCGCCGATCTGCGTCGAGGATTCGTCCGTTTCGCCGATGGGGGAGCTGCCCGCCTTGCCGGTGACGACGCTCTTCATCAGGTAGATGCGCGCGCCGATCCCGACGAAGGGCACGAGTCGGCCGAGGCCGGTGTAGCGGTACAGGATCGTGGGCTGAATGGTCAGCTCGTGCTGGACCAGGTTCCACGTGTATTTGCCGCCGGGGACGCGCGGATCGGCCTGCTCGCCGGTCGCGCTCGGCGCGGTGTAGCTGACGTCGACGAGGCCCGCGATTCCGCGGTTCAGCCACGGGAGCACGTATCCCAGCTCCAGCGTGCCGACCACGAAGGGTGAAAGGCCGTCGAAGGGAGCCAGTCCGCCGACCTTCGCGCCCACGACGAACGCGCCTTTCGGCTTCGTCTCCGGGGGAGCGGTGGAGTCGGCCGCGGGCGCCGTCGGGGCCGGAGCCGCCGCCGGTGCAGCGTTGTCGGGGGCCGCCGGAGCCTGCGCCGCCGCCGGCAGCGCGCAGAGGAGCGCCGCCGCGAAGGCCGACGAGCGGAGCACGAGGGTCCCGGGGCGGTGAGAGGCAGTCCTGGAGAGTGCCAGTTTGGTCGTCTTCATCGGTTCGCTCCTCACCACACCACGAGCTCGGTCGTCTTGCTGGCGGCGCTCGCGCCCGTCTGCCCGGAGACCAGGAAGATGAACGCGCTCTGCACGGCGCTGCCCATCAGATAGCGAGAGTCCGTCATGTTGAGGCCCTCGGCGTTCCACGAGTTGTTCGCGAGCGACGGGACCGGCGCCTGGAGCTTCGCGCTCTTGGCGCCGGCGGAGGGCATGCCGCCCTGTCCGCCGAACACGAAGAGCTGATCGTTGGCACCGCACACGCCGTATCCCGAGCTGGTCGAGGAGAAGTCCTTCGGCGTGTCGCTCCAGGCTCCGAGATCGCCGCCCGGCGCCACCTTGCCGGCCTCCACCTTGCCAGTCAAGGTGCCATTCGCGAGCTTGCCGCCGCCGACGTAAATGTACGTATCGGGGAAGGGGATGAGGTTCGACACGGTGGCGTCCGCGAGCCACGCGCCGAGCTCGGAGCGGCCCGTCGCGGAGGACTGCGAGCCTTGTTTCCACGTCGCGTCCGCCACCTGGTGGCCATTGGGGAGGATGTTGACAGGCAGGTACTCGTACGAGCCGAGCGCCGCTCCGCCGCTGTCCTGGCCCATCAGCGCGTAGACGTAGAACTTGTTCTTCACCGTCGGATCCGGGTTCGGCTCGAAGGCGGCGGCCGCGGCGAGGCCTCTTCGCGCCACTGCCATGTTCGCGAGCGGCGCCGGCTTTCCGGTGGTGCCGAGCGGGAGGGGCGACTCCATGCCAGGAGTGGCCGTTCCGTCGTCCGTGTATTTCAGGGTGTTCGCCGGGACGGTCGCGATCAGGACCTCTCCGCCGGATTTGCCGTTCACCATGGGCGTGCGGAAGATGCGGAATCCGGCCACGTTCGGCAGCTCGGAGCCCTGCGCGTCGGCCGGCTTGCTCCACGAGAGGACCACCTGAATCTTGTTGTTCGCGAACGCGGGCACCTTGAGGATGATCTCGTCGCTCGCGAGGCCCTCGCCGCCGGGGTTGTCGAGGTCGGAGTCGGTGAACGTCGCCGAGACTCGATAGAACCAGTAGCCGGGATCGAGGCCGTTCATGCCAGGCACGATGTCGTCGATGTCGAGCTTCGGCGACTCGCGGGGATCCAGGATCATCGCGCGCTCCGCGGACACGAGGGAGGTCGCGCCGTCGGTGCCGCCGAGGATGTAGATGTAACGGCCCATCGTCACGCTCGCCGCGAAGGAGCGCGCCTGTTTCAGAGTGGGCTTCTGGACGAGCCAGTTACCCTGTGTGCCGAAGAGATCGACGGGCGCCACCTCGATGGAGTCGAAGGGAGCCGCCGCCATCGCCGCGCCGCCGTCGCCGCCGATCGCGTAGATGAAGCGGGCCGCGGAGGTGGCGTCTCCGGAGGCCGCGACGAGCGCGCGACGGCCGGTGTTCAGATCGGTGCCTTTGCGCGGCGCCGAGAGGTTCAAAGAGGCGTTCGTGACGCCGATCGCGGAGTACTCGAAGAACGAGCCGTCCGCGTTGGTGAGCGTGAGCACGCAGATCGCGCCCGCGGGCAGGGGCGACGCGTCGATCGTGGCCGGCTGCGTGCAGCGCTTCTGCGCGTCGCAGCTGGCCATTCCGGAGACCACGTTGGGCTGCGGGAGCGCGCCGCCCATGATGTCCTTGCAATCCAGGGTGATCGTGGAAGCATTGAAGTTCTTGCCGGTCACCGTGACGGCCTGTCCGGTCGCGTTGACGATCGAAGAGGGCGTGACGTTCGTGACGACCGGCGGCTCGTCCTGCACGACGTCGAAGGCGTTCGGGAGGAGGCCGACCGCGCCGTCCGGATTGACCACGATGAGGTCGTACTGGTGGACCGGCTGGCCCTTCGGCACCACGGCCGTGAGCGTCGAATCATCGACGAACGCCGTCGATTCGAGCGGAATGGCGATGTCGTTCGCCTGCGGGTTGGTGGGATTCAAGAAGCCGCGGGGCGTCGCGACGAAGGGCTTGTCCGCGGGCGCCGGTGCGGCCTTGTCGCGGAAGATCGAGATGGCCGTCTCCGAGTTGGTCCAGCCGAAGGAGGGGCGCACGTCGCTGAGCGTGATGGTCAGATCCGCCGTGACCGTGATCGCCGTCGGGAGGTTCGCCGTGCAGCCGGTCGCGTCGATCATGTGGATATCGTAGACGCCGGGGGCCGTGTCCTTCGGAATGACCACCTGCACGCGGTTCGGGTGATTGGGCACAGCCGTCCACGTGAGCACCGTCACGGGCGCGGCCATGCCGGTCGGCACCATGGTGACCGCGTCCACCGGGAGAGGCAGAGTCAGCGTCGTCGCATAGAGGGTGACGCGCGTGTTGACCCCGTTGTAGACGATCTCCGGATCCGCGTAGAATACGATCGGGCCGGGGACGATCGCGACGGCCTTGTGAGGCACCTTGTCCGTGCAGCCGTCGGGGTTCGTGACGACGACATCGTAGGTGTCGCCGACGACGCCGCCCGCCTGCGTGACCGTGTTGATCTGCGTGCCGTCCGCGTTCACCATCGTGTTGGAGGAGCCGACGGTGCCCTGTCCGTTCTGGCCGACGAGCGAGACCGTGGGAGTCTCGATGAAGCCAGTCCCGTCGATCTGCAACGTGCTGCCGCCGGCGCACACGCTGCCGGGCTTCACGTTGGTGACGACCGGGGGATCGTTCACCTTGAGCATGACGGACTCGGTCGACATGCAGTCTGCGGGCGGCGGGTTCTTCACCGAGACAGCGTAGGTGCCGGCCGGGAAGGTGCTCTGCGGGATGTCGATGACGAGGGAGGTGCACGTCTCCACCGCGCCCTCCGTGAACGTGCCCAGGATGGGCATGCAGCCGCCCGCGGAGGTCGGAATGAAGTCCTTGTCTCCGATGGTGACGGTGGGCAGGACGTCGTTGATCTTGAGGAAGCCAGTCCCGGTGATCGTCAACATCTGATCCGACTGGGCATCACAGATCGCCGACGCGCTCAGCATCGAGATGGACGGGGGCGGCACGACCTCCACGTTGACAGGCTCCATCGTGGAGCAGCTCGCGGTGCCGGGGTTCGTGACGGTGACCGCGTACGAGCCGGGCATCAGCGTGCCTTCGGGCACCTTCGCCGTCGCGCTCGTGCACGTCTTTACCGTCCCCTCGTCGAGCTTGCCCGGCAGCGTCGTGCAGCCGTCGACGCTGCTCGCCGGAACATCGGTGTCGCCGAAGTGGAAGACTGGCAGTTTGTCGCCCACCTGCAGGAAGCCTTCGCCGGTGATCGTCACCGACACGTCGCTCTGCGCGTCGCAGAAGAGATCGGGGCTGATCCCCTTCGCCTTGGGGGGCGGCACCGCGAGCAGCGCGCCTTTGAGGCTGGCCGTGTGCTTCGCGTCCGGGTTCGTCACCGAGAGATCGTAGAGCCCGGGAGTCAGCTTCAGGGCCGGGTCCACCTTGAAGCGCATCGTCGTCTCGCTGTCCCACTTGACATAACTGTCCGCGGCCTTCGCCGGATTGTCGGGGATGGCCACATTGCCCGTGGCAGATTTCCCCGTGAGGTCCGTCGTGAGGCCGAGCGAGATCGCCGGGAGGACCAGCTCGGTCGGCGGGGTGAGCGATTTCGTCGGCATCGGCCGCATGCCTTCGCCGGTGATCGTGATTTCGGTCGTGAGCTGCTCCGTGCAGACCAGATCGGGGACGGCGTCCGCGAGCGTGATCTCGGGGCTCGCGATCTCGTGACTGCACGCCACGGACGACAGCGCGAGTGTGGTCGCCCAGAGGACGGCGACTTTTCGCCAGGTCATTTCAAAGCTCCTTCTCACCGAGGGTTAGTGGCGGGCTCGGTACGCCGCCGCGTGGAGATCGCGCTCGGATCCGGGGGGAAAGAAGCGCGCGCGGGGGTTCTCCCCTTGCTCCTCGCGAGGCCGAGAGGTGCCGACGCAGGGGAGAGGGCGGCTCATTTTTTGTTTATGCAGAGCGGTCCAGTTTGGTGGACCATCGCGCGGTGGACGCGGCACCTCTCTCCGGTCCAACGAAAGGTCTATCCATGCGAGACGCGCGGAACCTATCCATTCTCGGCCTCCTGCTCGCGTGCGCGACGGCGCTATTGCCCGCCTGCGGGGACTCCGGTGGCAGCGGCGGAACAGCCGGCCACGGCGGCAGCAGCACCACGGGCAGCGGCGGGACGACGGCGAGCGGTGGCACGTCATCGACAGCAGGCAACGGCACCGGCGGCACCGCGGGCAGCGGCGCGGGCATGACCGGCGGCGCCGCGGGCGGCACGGGCGGCACGATCCCGATCGTGGAAGCGGCCTGCGAAAACCACGTGTACCAGTGCGGCGACACGATCGACAACGACGGTGACGGCCTCGTCGACTGGCAAGATCCGGACTGCTTGGGGCCGTGCGACAACACCGAAGATGGGTATTACGGTGGCATTCCGGGACAGCCCGGCCCGCCCTGCGGAGTGGACTGTTACTGGGATGCGAACAGCGGCTCCGGCAACGACGACTGTTACTGGACGCACCAGTGCGATCCGAACGAGCAGACGGATCCGGGCCACCCGGAGCCGAATTCCAAGTGTCCTTACGATCCGAACGCCAATGTCCCGGGGACGGGGCTCTCCTGCGACTCGCTCTCGCAGACCCAGTCGGCGACGTGCGGCACGGTGTGCGGCCCCCTCACGCCGAACGGGTGCGACTGCTTCGGCTGCTGCGAGCTGCCGTCGGGCAGCGGAAAACACGTGTGGCTCGGCTCCGAGGACGAGGCGACCGGACAGGGCTCCTGCACGATCGCGGACATCAACGATCCGACGAAGTGCGAGCCGTGCTTGCCTGTCCCGAGCTGCTACAACCCGTGCGGCATCTGCGAGCTGTGCGTCGGGAAAGACCCGTCGTCGATCCCGGACTGGTGCAATCCGGGGAGCGGCGGCGGCGGCGCGGGCGGCGGTGGAACGGGCGGCAACGGCACCGGCGGAACGGGCGGCGGAACGGGCGGCACCGGCACCGGCGGTGGTGGTCAGTCGCAGTGCCCGTCCGGCATCCAGGCGTGCGGCCTCCCCGGACAGCCGGCCTGCCCCGTCGACTACTACTGCGTGACGGGCTGCTGCCAGCCGATCCCGCAGCCGAAGTAGGCTGTTCAATCAGGGGGGGGAACAATCCGTATTCTTCTTGGGGGATTACTTGCACTTCCCGGCCACGCAGCTCTTGTCCGCGGCGCAGACCGTGTGGCAGTTGCCGCAGTGCTCGTGGGCGGTGTTGGTGTCGATGCAGAGGCCGTTGCAGTCCGTGAGGGGGTCCGGACATTTGCACACGGAGCTCACGCACTGAGCGCCTCCGGAGCAGACGTTGCCGCAGGAGCCGCAGTTGGCGTTGCTCGTCTTCGTGTCCCGGCAGACGCCGCCGCACAGCTCCTCGTCGCCGGTGCACATGCACGCGCCGCCGACGCACGTGGTGCCGCCGATGCACGCGATGCCGCAGCCGCCGCAGTTGAGATCGTCGCTCGACATCGACACGCAGCCGCCGCTGCACTCCGGCTTCCCGGGCGGACACTGCTGCGGCTTGCACTCGCCGTCCAAACAGACGTTCTTCGGCGGGCACACGGTGTTGCAGACTCCGCAGTTGGATGCGTTGGAGTCGAGGTCGACGCAGAATCCGTTGCAGGACGTGCTCGTCCCCGGACAGTCGCATTTGCCGCCGGAGCAATAGGTGCCGCCGGTGCAGTGGACGCCGCACGCGCCGCAGTGCTCCGAGCTCGTGAGGATGTCGGCGCAGACGCCGCCGCCGCAGTTCGTCTCGCCGGGGGCGCACGAGGCCTGGCACTCGCCGGAGCTGCAAAGCTGGCCGTTCGTGCACGCGTGGCCGCACGCGCCGCAGTGGTCCGGGTTCGTCAGGAGGTCCAGGCAGACGCCCGCGCACGCGCCCTTGCCGGGGGGGCAGTTGCACACGCCGGCCGAGCAGATGGCGTCGCCCGAGCACGCGGTCTCGCACGCGCCGCAGTGGTCCGGATCCGATTGCAGGTCCACGCAGGCGCCGCCGCACGCCGTCTCGCCCGAGGAGCAGCCGTCGGCGCACGAGCCCTTCGAGCACACCCTGCCGCCGCCGCACGCGTTGCCGCACGCGCCGCAGTTCGAGGGATCGTTCGCGAGCGTCGCGCACCCGTTCGGGCACGTCGCGTCGCCGAGCGGGCACGAGCACTTCCCGTCGATGCACGCTTGATCCGCCGGGCACGCGGTGAGGCAGCCGCCGCAGTGGGCTGGATCCGAGCCGAGATCGACGCACGCGCTGCTGCACGCGTCGAGGCCGGGCGAGCAGCTCGCCGCGCACGCCCCGAGCGAGCACACCATGTCGGACGGGCACGCCGTTTGGCACGCGCCGCAGTGATCGGGATCGCTCGCGAGCGCGGCGCACGTGTCACCGCACCGCGTGGCGCCGGCGGGGCACTCGGCGCCAGCGTCCGAGGGAGCGATCACGCCTTCGAGGTAGGTCTGCTCGCACGCGACGGGCGACAGGATCGCGACCGCGACGGCCGACGCGGCGAGCGCCGCGAGCGCGTGACGCCGGCCGCTCACGGGTGGATCTCCAGCGCGACGGACGCGAGCACGAGCGGCGATCCGAACGACGCGACGGAGCGGCCCGCGATCACGAGCACCGGCTCCGGCCGCGCGAGGGCCGCGAGCACGTCCGCGCGCAGGCCGATCATGGGGGTGAAGCGGTAGCCGCCGCCGCCTTCGATGTACGGCATCGCGGACGCGCGCGCGCCCGACGCGGAGATCCAAGGCGACGTCGCGCGGCCGTCGAAGAAGAAGGCGGCGACGCCGATCCCGGCCCCGGCGTGCAGCGAAATCGCCGACTCCGGCCGCGTGAAGTGGGCGTTCGCGCCGACGCCTCCCGCGAGCGTGCGGAGATCCATCGCGCCCTCCGTCGCGGACACCGTGGAGCTCGTGAGCGGCACCATGAGCATCGCGGACGCTTCGAGCGGCGCCCACACGCGGTACCCGGCGCCGAGCCGCAACACCGGCGCCACGGGGACGCCGCCGGGGCTCGCGACGATCGCGGGGCCGAGGTGCACGCTCCCGCGCGAAGGACGCGTCGTGTCGGGGCGCGCCGTCTGCACCGGGGCCGCCGTGCCGCCGGGCGCGCTCGTGGGCGCCGCCGTGACGCTCGCGGCCCCTGTCGCGGTGGGAGCCGCCGTCGCGGTGGGAGCCGCCGTCGCGGGGGGCGTCGTCGCAGCGGCCGTCGCGCTCTCCGAAGGCGGAACGGGCAGGAGCCGGCCGCGCAAGAGCTCCACCGCGCGCAACGCGAGGAGGCCCGGATCCGCGCCGCCCGAGAGCGAGTCGCTGACGCGGCTCTCCTGCGTCATGCCGGCGCTGTGCGTGGCGTCGACCCACAGCACGATCTCCGGCGGGGCGTCCTCCACGCGCGCGGCCGCGGCGGCGCCCCGCGCGCGCGCGGCCTCTCCGAGATCGTCCTTCGCGCCGCTCTGCACCACGATCACGTCGATGCCGAGCAGCGACAGCTCCTGCTTCACGCGCACGACGGTGGGGTGCGTCGCGGACGGGCCGATCAGCACCACGTGGAGCTGCTCCCCGGCCGCGATCGATCGCGCCGCGAGCGCGGTCCCGAAGAGGAGCGCCGCGAGCACGATCGCCCCTTTTTTCCAGGGCGATCGCGACGAGCTGGTCACTTCGGCTCCGAGAGGCTCCGGGCGAGGGCGGCGTACGCGCCGTTCGGGTACCGCGCGAGGTAGCGCTCGGCCACGAGCCGCGCGGCGCCGGGCTCCCGCTTGTGGATCTCGAGCAAGCGACCGAGCGCCTGCTCCGCGAGAGGTCCGCCGGGCTCTTCCTGCAGGTAGATCTCGAACCATGTGGCGGCTTCCCCCGGAGAACGAAGCTGATCCGCGGAGATCTTGCCGAGGAGGAACGCGCTCTGTCCCTTCGCGCCGAAGCGCTTGCGGAGCGCGAGCAGCGCCTCTTTCGCCCGCGCCGGGCGACCCGCGAAGCGCGCCGTGTCGGAGAGCGCGAGCAGATCCGAAGCGGACGCGCGCGCGACCTCCGCGGAGAAGCCGGCGGCCTCGGCCGCGTCCATCGCCTCGCGGTGCTTGCCGGCGCGCGCGAGCACCTTCCACGACGACGCGTCGCCGCTCTGCGCGGTCGCCGCCGGGGCGCTGGTCGGCGCGCTCGTCGCGGCGGGACCGTCGTTCGTCGCGGCGGGTCCGTCGTTCGCGGCGACAGGCGCGGTCGCCGTCGCGCACGCGGCCGGCGCGGCGCCGGCGCGCAGCTCCATGTGGTTCGTCGAGACGAGCAGCAGCTCCCCCGCGACCACCGAGCGGCCCGAAGGCAAGCGCGGTCCGCTCACCACGACGGAGCCCTCGACCATCTTCAGCTCGAACGTCTCCGTCGCGGGATCCCACCGCGCGTCGAAGGCGGTCCCGGTGACGCGCACCTCGAACGGACCGGCCTGCACGCTCCACCGCGTGCGCTCGTCCCGGTGCGTGATCGCGGCGTGGATCGTGCCGCGCTCGATGAGGATCGTCGCGCCGTTCGAGCTCGTCTCCGTCACGCGCATGCGCGCGCCCGGCTCCACCGAGACGCGCGTTCCCTCCGAGAAATGAAGGGCGAGCGCGCTCGTCCCCTCCGGCGCGACCCACTGGCCGACGGCGCCCGGCGAGCCGTCCGTCGTGAACGAGATCGCGGGCTCCCGCCGCCACGTGAACACGAGCAGCAGCGCCGCGAGGCACGCCGCCGCGAACGACAGCGAGAGGCCGGCCACGAGCGCGGGCCGACGCCGCTCCCCCTTGCCGAAGAGCGCCGCCAGCGAGCCCCGAAGCCCGAGCGCCCGCGGCGTCTCCTCCGCCGTGCCGGAGAGGAAACGGCGCCGCGCGTTCTGCAGCGTCGTCGGATCCGCCGCGCGGTCCGACACCGCGGCCACGGCTCGCCCCAGGTGCGAGAGACGCTTCGTCACGTCGTCCATCGGCCACCCTCCTCGATCCATGTTTGCAGCACCTCGTCACGCTTCGCCGCGCGGGTGAAGCGGCCCTCCGCGCGCGCGAGCCGGCGCTTGATCGTCGACAGCGACACGCGGCACGTCTCCGCGACCTGACCGAGATCCATCCCCTCGACGTGGCGGAGGACGAACGCGACGCGCTCCTCGGCGGGCAGCCGATCCAGCACCATGTACGTGCGGCGGTAGGCCTCGCGCACGTCCGGGTTCACGTCGTCGACGGGCACCTCGGGGAGCTGCGACGGCTCCCAGAACCGCAGCCAGCGCCGCACGCGCCGCGAGCGGATCGTGCGGTACGCCGTGTGCGCCGCGATCGACTGCATCCACCCGCGGAGGGCGCCGGCGTCGCGGAGCTGCTCGATCGACGCGAGCGCCTGCACGAAGGTGTCGTGCACCAGATCCGCCATGTCCGTGTGGATCTCGTACCCGAGGATGCGCCGCAGGATGCGCTCCACGTCCGGCGCGCACCGATCGAACAGCGCGGCGCGCGCCCACGTCTCCCCGGCGCGCAGCCCGGCGACGAGCGCGTGATCGTCGCGCACCGAGGGCAGCGGTCGCACGATGCCGGCGGAGGGGCGCGGCGCAGAAGGCCGGCTCTCCCGCGGGTGAGCCTCGGAGCGGGGCGCCTCGTCGGGTCGACGCGCGTCGTCTTCGAACGGAGGATCGGTCGGTAGGGTCGCCAAGGCCATGATCGCGCGGGGTGTGAGGTGCCGACCCCGGTCGGGAAGGGCTCACATTTTCGCACGACGTCGAGCGGTTCAGCGAGCCAAACGTATTTCCCGCATGGCCGGCGATCGTCCCCCGGGCCGGAAGCCGCAGCCACCGACGGATCGCCCCAAGGCCTCGCGAGGGCGACGCCTTCATGGTGGCGAATTGCCCCGTCGTCCGGAGCAGGCCTGTTCTGGTGGTCAGTCGTCTTCTTCGAAGTTCAGCTTGCGATCCAGGCAGAGGCGGGACGCCGGCTCGAACCCGAGCTTGTGGAAGAACGACAGGAGCTGGAAGCTCGACCACTCCACCTGCGTGCGGACAGTGTCAATCCGCATGCCTTTCAAATTCGTGGCGAGCTGTTTCCACAGCGCGCGCCCGACGCCGTGCCGCCCGTGCGCCTCGTCGACGCCGATGGCGTCGATGGTGGCCACCGGCTCCGGAACGCCGAAGTCGCCGTAATACACGGATCCGAGCAGAAACCCGACCATCCGCCCGTCGATCATCGCGGCGAGGCTGATTCGAACGCTGGTGTCGTGGAGCGCCCGCTCGATGCGGAGTCGATAGTAGTCTCTGCGCGGCTTGCCCCAGGCCTGCGCGTCGATGCGTACGACGGCCTCCAGATCGTCGCCGGTGAGCAGGCGGACCTCGACTTCGGGCCTCTCCTCGGTGTGCTCCAGTTCCTCGCTCATGAAAGCGCCTCCTCTGCGGCCTCAGTGCCGGACTTCACCTGTCCGAGCTTCTCGTACCGATACGCCCCCCAGAGCGCGGCCCCGATCGCGCCCGCGTGGATCGCGTCCGGGTGAGTCCGCACCGTCACCTGCGTCGTCTTCTGCTTCGTGAGCTCGCTCTGCAGACAGGCGAGCAGCCCGGTGTCCGCCGACAGGCCGCCTGTCACGAGCACCACGCCCTCGGCCTTGCTGCTGCGGAGCAATTTCGCGAACCCCGTGGCCATCGACTCGTGGATGCCTTTCAGGATATTGGCCGTCGAGATGCCGCGAGACACCATGTTGATGACGTCCGTCTCCGCGAGGACGGCGCAGATCCCGCTCACCTTCTCGGGGTTCTCACCGCGCTGAGACAAGGGCCCGATCTCCTCCAGCGTCACGCCCAGGTACCGGGCGATGTTCTCCAGGAACTGGCCTGTTCCGGAGGCGCACTGGCTCGTCATGCGGTAGTCGATGACCTTCGCGAACGGGTCCATCTTGATCGCGCGGGCGTGCAGCGCGCCGACGTCGATCGCGGCGTGAGCCTCGGCGTCCAGGAAGCGCGCCCCGCGGGCGTGCGCGGTCATCCCGTAGAAGTGGCCAGTCCGGAACTCCACGATCTCCCCCTCTCCGGTCGTGGCCACGTAATCGACCCTCTCGCGCGGGATGCCGGCCTCCGCGAGGGCCCGGGCGTAGGCGATTTCCAGCACCTGCTGCGCGTCGCGGCGGCGGTTTCGCTCCACCACCTTCGCGAGGATGCGGGCGCCTTCGCGCTCCCGGCCGCTGCCAGGGGCGCTCTCCAGCACCGTGACCTTCACGGCGCTCGAACCGACGTCGACTCCGGTGGTGACAATCATGGTGCGTCTCCTAGGCCGCCGTCGTCTCGGCGGCGCGCAGCGCGAACAGGGCCGCTCCCCGGGCGCCGGTATAGATGGAGTCCGGAGAGATGTTGAGCGTGCGCTGTCCGTAGTTCTCGGCCACGAGCTTCTTGAGCGCGGACACGGCAGCGGGGTTGTTCGCGACTCCCCCGGTGAACGTGAATTCGTCGGCGATCCCGCCGGAACGTGCGAGCAGCGCCATCGCGCGGAGGATGATGGCCCGGTGCAGCCCCGCGAGGATGTCCTCCCGCTTCTGCCCCATCGTGAGCCGGTCGCGCAGCTCGGCCCCCGCGAACACCGTACACGTGGAGTTGATCTTGATGTGGCGCTGCGAGGTCATGGCCATCGGCCCGAGCTCGTGGACACCCAGGTTCATCTCGTCCGCGATGTACCCCAGATACCGCCCGCACCCTGCGGCGCAGCGATCGTTCATCTGGAAGCTCGTGACGATGCCGTTCTTGTCGACCTGAATGGCCTTCGTGTCCTGTCCGCCGATGTCGAGGACGGTGGCAGTGTTGGGGAACGACAGGTGCGCACCGAGGCCGTGACAGAGGATCTCGGACCGGATGCTGTCCTTCGGGAAAGGCAGCCTCTGCCGCCCGTACCCGGTGCCGATCGTCTTCAGCGCGTCGAGCTTCGTGCTCGCCACGCGGCCCACGACATCGCTGTACGGCGCGCGGGAAGGCTCGGCCTCTCCTTCGAGCGCGGTCGTCAGCGCAGCCTTGATGTTGCCTTCGAACGAGAGGTCCATCCGCTCGTTCTCGACCACGATGATGGCCTTGTCGAAGACGCTCATCAGGTCCTCGAACGTCACCTCGCGGTCCGCGTGCTGCTCGGCGAGACGGCTGTAGTCGCTGGAGGCTTGATCGCGGAAGAAGTCGCTCTTCTTGGCCGCGGTGAGACGGGGCCTGCGCACGCCGTCCTCCATCGCGTCGAAGATGTGACGGAGCCTCTCGGCGACGGCCGGCCCCCTGGTGCCGAAGCGTGGATTCTTGGCCTCCCGCTCCGACTCGACGCGGAGCCGCGCCACCTGCGACAGGAGCTGTTCCTTCCGGAAGGCGGACAGCAGCCGCCGCTTGAACTTCTGCGCAGACTCCCCAGGATCGATGGCCGAGAGCTCGCGCTCGATCAGCGTGAACCGTCCGCCGATGAAGGCCTCGTCGCGCGCGATCTCCGCCGCGAGGTGGTAATTGGAGCGGCTGTTCGTGATGCCTTTTCCGAGGACGTCCCCCCGCTCGTCGAGGAGCACCGCCTTCGTCGTCGTGGAGCCGAGATCGACCCCGAGGAACGTCTTCATAGAGCGCCTCCGACGACCGGAAGGTGCTTGTTCACGGGCGCGGGCACGTGGGCCCCGCTCCGCCGCTGCTCGATCATCTGCAGGTAGCTCTCGATGCGGTTCTTGACGTTGGCGGCCGAGAAATACCGCGGATCCACGAGGTCCGTCTCGATGAAGCCGCCCGGAACGCCCGTCCGCTTCTCGATCTCGCGCATGATGAGGAGCTGTCCGGAAGAGAAGCTGTTGCAGCTCTTCACGGAGTTCACCAGGAGCCCGTCGGCCTCGTACTCTCGAACGTACTTTTCGAGCAGGGCGATGCGTTGTGGCAAGTTGAGGTTCGTGTAACAGCCCGCGCAGTAGTCCGCGAGCGTCTCCAGGGGCCTGTCCGGATCGTGCCGGAACCCCTGATCGTAGAGCCCGCCGACCTTCGTGTACGAGCTCGACACGACGACCGCGCCCTCGTCATAGAACATCTTCCAGAACTCCTGGAAGTGAGTCCAGTTGGGCGGCCCCTCGACGACGAGGCGGTATTTCTCCTTGCCCATCGGCCCGTCCGGCGTGACCGGTCCCGATCCCGCCGCCACGCGCGCCGCCACCTCTTCGCGGAGCATGCGATAGTAGTCGATCGCCGCCTCCGTGCCGCGGAAGGCCGTGAACATCGGCCCGATGTAATAGACGCCGCCGAAATACGCGTCGATCGGAGAGGGCCTGTTCTTGCCGGAGGCCAGCACCTCCACGAGATCGTCCTCGGCCTTCGCGGACAGGCGCAGGTGCGCGCGAAGCTTGTCCTCGTCGTATTTCTTGCCGGTCACCTGCTCGAACTTGGGGATGATCTCCGTCTTGAGCTGCTGCACCACGTAGTCGCGCATCGCGGGCGTGAACTCCCCATCTCCCTGGTACGGCACGTGGAGCATCGCGATGGGGCACGAGTACTCGCGCTTGAGCAGCTCGAACCATTTCAGGAACGTGAAGCACCCTGTATACGACAGCAGCAAGAGGTCCGGCTCCGGCAGCTTCTCCCCGGTCGGGCCGATGTTTCCAGCGCGGAGCATGCCGATGTCGCTCTTCACGTAGGCGCACACGTCCTCGGAGTGGCCGAGCTTCTCCGCCTCCGTGATGTAGCCGCCGGAGCGCTTGCGCATGCCGGACTGAAGGGCGTTGATCTCCGGATAGACCGGCAGCACGTCGAACGCGTGCATCAGCTCCGTCAGGTTGCCGGGGACGAAGGTGTAGACGACCTTCTTGCCCTCCTCTTTCGCCCGCGACAGCGCGGTGAAGTGAGAGGCGATCATCTCCTTCTGCTGCGCCATGCTGCGGTCTTTTTCGGCGCCGCGGTCCTTCTCGGTGCTCATGTGGGGCTCCAAAGCTTGATCGAGTCGGCGAAGGTGCCAGCCTGTTCGCGGATGACCTGGAATTGCCCGAGGTTCTCGGCGTACTTGAAGGCCGTCCACGGGACTCCGGCCTTGTCGAGCGCGTCCGTCAACATGGGCTGTTCGAGCAGCGCGGGGTCGCAGAAGCTCGGCGCCGCGAAGATCACGCCCTCCGCGCGCGTCCGCTTCACCACGTCGAGCAGCGCGTCCCCCTTCTCGCGCCGCGGCTCGTAGAGGACGGCCGTCGAGGTGGAGTGGTGCAAGAAGGCGTCCGCCATGGCCGTCAGCGGATCTCCCTCGGTGGAGATATCCGCGGTGATCCACCGCTTGCCGAGCGTCATGTCGTCCCACACGATGTAACAGCCCGCCATCTCCAGCGTGCGGATCAGCCCGAGCGGCGGCTGCTCGCAGAAGGAGCCGATCGCCGCGACTCGGGCGTTGTCGCGCATGGGCCGGTCGGAGGCGGAGGCCGCCGCGATATAGGCCCGCAACATGGCCGTGTGCTCGTCGACCGGCAGCACGTTCCCGGCCTGCAGGACGAGGTACGACTCCACCGCGAGCGCCTTCCAAGGCACCTTGTTCCGAAGCGCGAACAGATCCGAGATGGCCTGTCGGTTCGCGTTGTACCGCTTGATGGAGAGCCGCAGATCGTCGTCCGAGATGGGCTTTCCGGTGAGCTTCTCCAGGTCCGCGCGGAGGTGCTGCAATTCGCCGCGGAAGAAGCGCCCGCCCACCTCGGGATCGAAGTTCTGCGGCACGTCGATGTAGCGCACGTACTTCTCGGGGAAGAGGACCTTCCACATGCCCGAGAGGTTGCGGATGACATCGCACGTCGACGGGAACAGGAACCCGTCCAGCATATCGTATTTGCCGGACAGCGCGAGCTCCACCGTGCTCCGCGGGATCTGGCAGATGTACGACTGGAAATAGGCGTCTCCGCGGATGATCTCGACTTGGCCCTTGCCGCCGATGAGGCCGACTGGCAAGCACCCGGAGGCGTCGATGATCTCGCGCGGGCAGAAGATAGGCATGTAGCCGATCGCCTTGGCCCCGCTCTGCTCGCGGAAGGCGCGCACGCATTCGAGGTCGGTGTCGTGGTACAGCGCGTCGGCTCGCTCGACGATCTCTTCGAGGCGCATCATCGGGTGCTCTGTCCGGATTGGGGTTTCGAGGCGGCGTACACGGGCTTTCGGCGCTCCAGGAAGGCGGTGATCCCCTCGTTCGCGTCGTGCGTCTCCATCAGCTCGTCCAGATAAAGCTCCTCCAGCGCCGGGAGGGCCTCGATGAACTGCCGCGCGAGGCCGAGCCGCGCGGCCCTGTCCGCGAATCGCAGCGACGACCCCGAAGAGCCGAGGAGGTGCTCGCGCGCGAACTGGATAGCTGCCGCCACCGGATCTTCGGAGATGGAGTGCACGAGGCCCATGCGGTGAGCCTCTTCCGCGTTCACGGAGCGCCCGGAGACGCAGAGATCCATGCCGCGCGCGCCGCCGAGGCGCCACGGAAGGAGGAGAGACGCCATCGGCGGGAAGACGGCAAGCTTGATCTCCGGCTGACCGAACATCGCTGTCGGACTGGCCATGATCCAGGAGCAATATCCGGCGAGCTCCAGCCCTCCGCCGAGGCACTGCCCGCGGACGGCCGCGAACGTGGGGACTCCCATCTTGAGCAGCAGCCGGAAGAGATCGTGGAACGTCGGCAGCATCTTGCGCACCTGGCTCTTCTGGTGCTCGGGGACGCTGGCGCCGAAGGAGAAATGCGAGCCCGCCCCCTCGAAGATGACGGCCTTCAGAGAGGCGGAGTCGTGCCGCGTGAGCGAGGCAGTGACAGCCTCGATCATCTGCGTGTCGAGGACGTTGCCTTTGGGGGCGTTGAGCTGAATCTTGAGGAGCTGCCCGCCTTCGGACAGCTCCTCCACTACTTTATCTTCGGCCGCCATCTCGGTTCTCCCCGTGCGGTCTCAGGCCTTCTGCGCGCGCGCCGCGGGCAGGATGGACTCGATGAGCTCCGGGCCCCACGTCTCGCCGCGCGCGAGCTTCTGGCGGAGCAGCACGAAGTCGGCCTCTCGGCTCTCCTTGGTGCCCTCGTTGAAGGCGCGGAATCCGGCGTTGCCCTCTGTCATCATGTTGAGCGCCAGCCACGCGCGGTTGGTCTCTCGGTTCTTGTCCCAGTGAACGAGCTTGTGTTTGCGAATGGACTCGATGGTCTTCGCGGTGCAGTTCGGCATCGTCATGAGGAGGGAAGTGACCATCTTCTCCACGGCCGCGTCGAGCAGGGAGAGGTCGCGTTTCCCCTTTTCCATGAGGGCTTTTCCGGCAAGGAGGGCCTCTCCCTTCTTGCTCTCGCCGAACACGATGCGCCCCTCGTCCACCCACTTGTCCGTGACGACCAGCGGATTCGGGACAAAGGCGTCCTCCACCTTGAGCGCGTGAACCGCCTCGGAGATGAGGCCGAGTCGCAGAGCCTGGTAGGCGCTCCACGGCTGGCAGAGGGTGCAGCTCACCATCGCGTGCTCGACGCCGGTGAACAGAGGGAGGAAGTCCGTCGCGCCGCCGTCCGGGGCCGAGCCGTGCTTGGGGCCCGCTTGACCGAAGTTGGCCAGATCGCTCGCGACCGAGAAATCGCAGGCCATCCCGATCTCCTGGCCGCCGCCGATGCGCATGCCGTTCACGCGGCAGATGACCGGCTTGTCGCACAGCAGAATGCCAGTCACCATGTCGTTGAAGAGCCGCATGTACCGGGCGTACTCCCCCGGTCGCCCCGCGTAATACTCCGCGTATTCCTTCGTGTTGCCGCCGGTGCAGAAGGCGCGATCCCCGGCGCCGGTGAACACGACCGCGACGACGTCCTCTGCGTTCGACGCCTTCCGGAAGGAGAGGATGACGTCCTTCACCATGTCGGTGGTGTACGAGTTGTATTGAGAGGCGTTGTCGAGCGTGATCCAGGCCGAATAGAGCCCCTCCGCGACCTTCCCCTTCGGGGTGAGCGCCGGCTTGAGCTCGTATTTGACCTTGCCGGAGGAAGTGGAGGGGCCGAGATCGTGATCGTGGAACTCGAAGGTCATGGCGCGTGTGCTCCAGTCTCAGGCCGAAGGGAGGAGGACGGGGCGGCGTCGCATGCGGCCCTCGTGAAGGTCCGAGAAGGTCTCGTTGATGCGGCTCATCGGCCGCTGTTCGATGAAGGGTCCGAGCTTCACTCTGCCCGACAAAACAAGGCCGAGCGCGCTCGGATAATGGGCCGGCAGACAGCCCCAGTTGCCCTGCGCCGTGGCGTCGAACGCCATCAGGTTGGAGAGCCGGATATTCACCTTGTCGAGCGTGTACCCGACGACGGACAGGTGCGCTCCGAAGGTGAGCAGCGTGAACGCCGTCTCTTGCCCGCGCGCGTGGCCGGATGTCTCGAAGATCTTCCAGCAGAACGGGGAGAGCCCGCTCGCCTTGACGTGCTCCTGGACGGCTTTCCGGACGGCGCCCGGGTCCTTGTCCTTCGAATTGACCGTGAAGGCCGCGCCGTGCTCGGTCATCGTCTGGAGTCGCGTGTCGTCGATGTCGATCGCGATCACGTGCGCGCCGAGGGCCGCCGCGATCTGGATGCCGAAGCCGCCGACGCCGCCGGCCCCGATGAACACCGCGACATCCCCCTTCGAGAGGCCGGAACGGACGACGGCCTGGTACGGAGTCGACACCGCGTCTGCGATGACCGACAGCTCCGCGAGAGAGAGCCCGCTCGCGGCAAGCGCGCTGTCTTCGACCACGCAGAGGCCTTTGGACGGGACGACCACGTGGGACGCGAACCCGCCGTGCACGTCGGATCCGGGGAAGATCTGCTTCCGGCAGATGGAGCCGCGGCCGGCCTTGCAGAGGTCGCACTCCCCACAAGGGATGACGGCCGGGACGATGACCTTCTTGCCGACCAGCGCCTGTCCCGCGGCGCCCGCGGCGATCACGACGCCGGAGATCTCGTGTCCGAGCGTGAGCGGCAGCGCGTGCCCTGTCCGGACTCCCCCGTAGTAAAAGCCGAGATCGGTGTGGCACACGCCGCATCCGGCGATCTCGATGAGGGCCTCTCCCTCGCCGAGGGTGCCTGTCGCATAATCCTTCTCGGTGAGGGCGATGGGCTCACCGGCCTTGATCATCTGCCAGGATCGGATGAGGACGTGGCTTTGCATGGGGGCGGGCCCGCACGCCAAGCACGATCCCCGCCAGATCCACTGACCGGCCGGTCAACAGACCGCATCCTCGCAACCTCGCGGGCCCCCTCGACGTCGCCCATTCATCGACGCGCCGCGCCGCGCACGGCTTGCATCCGCGTCAAGCCCCCCTTTGCGCCGGCCTGCGCGCCCCCTGCGCAAAAGGTGCCCACCCCCGGTCGCGCTACGCGCGCCCGCCCCTCCCAAATCGCTCACTGCGTTACAACGTCAAGGACTGCATCCGCTCCGCTACGGACTCCGCGGAGCAAGGCTCCGCTCCGCCTTCGCGGACCGGACTCCGTCCTTCCAGTGGCGGCCGGTTCGCGATGGGAGGGGAGCGTTTTGCGATGATGGTTTATTTTCTGCGAACGAGGGCAGATTGGCAGTTTGGCCAACTCGGCTCTTCGTCACTCCGCGGCGACGGGCTCGACGCCGCCGGCCTCTTCGGCTCCGGGCACCGGCTCTTCTTCCGGGAGGATCTCGCGCAGGAGGCCCGGCAGCACCAGGAGCGTGAGCGCGGTCGCGAGGATCATGCCGACGACGACGACCGTCGCGAGCGGGCGCTGCGCTTCGGCTCCTGCGCCCGTCGCGAGCGCCATCGGCAGGAAGCCGAGCGCCGCCACCGCGCCCGTCGTGAGCACCGCGGACACCACCGACGCAGGGCCCTCGACGACCGCGCGATCCAGCGGCACGCCCTCGCGCCGCAGCTCTCGCACCTTGTTCGCGATCACGACGCCGTTCAGCACCGCGATGCCGCCCAGCGCGATGAAGCCGACCGCCGCAGGCAAGCTGAAGCTGAGGCCGCGCGCGAGCAGCCCGACGATGCCGCCCGTCAGCGCGAGCGGCACCAGCGCGAACACCGCCGCCGCGATCCGCGCGCTCTGGAACATCGCGAGGAGCATGCCGAAGATGATCACGATCACGGCCGGAACCACGACCGCGAGGCGAGCTTGCGCGCGCTCGAAGTTCTCGAACTGGCCGCCCCACTCGACGCGGTAACCGGGCGGCAGCGCCACGTCCTTCGCGACGGCCGCGCGCGCCTCGCTCACCCACGACACGAGATCGCGGCCGCGCAGGTTCACGTCCACGCGCACCGCGCGCTCGCGGTTCTGCCTTCGGATCGCGGTCGGTCCTTCGCCTTCGCTGATCGTCACGACCTCGCGGAGAGGCACGCTCGCGCCGGCGCCGCTCTGCACGAAGAGCTCGCCGAGGCCCTCCGCGGAGGCGCGCTGCGGAGGCTGAAGCACGCGGAGATCGAAGCGGCGCTCGCCCTCGTACACCTCGCCCGCGCGCACGCCCTCGCGAGCGGCTTGCAGCGCGAGGAACGCGTCCTCCACGCGCACGCCGTGCCGCGCGAGGCGCGTGCGATCCGCGACGGCCTCGATCGACGGCTGGCCGAGGATGCGCTCCACGCGCACGTCGCCGGAGCCCTCGATGCCGCGCACGCGATCGCCGATCTGGTCCGCGATGCGCGCGAGCGACTCCAG
This sequence comes from Polyangiaceae bacterium, assembly GCA_046351455.1. Lineage (GTDB taxonomy): Bacteria > Myxococcota_A > Polyangia > Polyangiales > Polyangiaceae > JADJRH01. The sequence continues at coordinate 80,574 of JAXLYM010000029.1, read as the reverse complement.
ATCGGAGCCGTAGAGCTGGATCTGCACGTCCGCGCGCGACCCGGAGATGAGCTCGTTCGTGCGGTCCTCGATCGGCTGCGACACGGACACGAACGTGCCGGGCACCTGCTCCTCGACCGAGCGCTTGATCACGTCGGAGAGCTCGTCGAAGTCCTTGGCTGTACTCCATGTATTCAACGGGGCCAGCGTCACGAGGATATCGGTGTTGTCGTTGCCGACGGGGTCGGTCGCGACCTCCGCGCGGCCCGTCATCGCGAGCGATTTCTTCACCTCGGGGAAGGTGTGCAGCACGCGCTCGGCCTCCAGATCGAGCCTGCGGGCCTCGTCGAGCGAGATGCTCGGCGCCCTCCGGATCGTCACGACGGCGTCGCCCTCGAAGATGCGCGGGACGAACTCGGCGCCGGCGCGCGCGAACATCCACCCCGCGATCACGAGGCCCGCGGCGGAGCCGGCGATCCACCACCTGCGGCCCGAGACGACGCTCGGGAGGATGCGCTCGTACCAGTGCGTGACGCGCGCCATCCACTTGGGGCCGTGGCCGGACGACGGCGGCACCATTGTCACGAGGACGGCCGGGAAGAAGACGAGCGCGTAGAGCAGCGCGCCGAACAGCGCGCACGCCATCGTGAGCGCCATCGGGCGGAACATCTTGCCCTCGACGCCTTCGAGCGTGAGCAGCGGCACGTACACGAGCATGATGATCGCGACGGCGAAGCCGACCGGCCGCGCGACGGATCCGGCGATGCGCGAGTACTCCTTCGCGCGCGCCTGGCCGACGAGCTTCTTGCCCGCGGTGGCCGCGATCACCGCTTCGAGGATCACGATCGGCCCGTCCACGAGGAAGCCGAAGTCGATCGCGCCGAGGCTCATGAGATCGCCGGTCACGTTGAACGCGTGCATGCCGAGCAGCGCGACCGCCATCGCCGCGGGGATGCCGAGCACCACCGCGAGCGCGCCGCGCCACGAGCCGAGGAACACGGTGAGCACCACCGTCACGATGAGCACGCCTTCGAGCAGGTTCTTGAGGACCGTGCTCACCGTGCGGCCCACGAAATCCGCGCGATCGTAGACGACGTCGATCGTGACGCCGGCCGGCAGCTCGCCGCGGATCTGATCCACGCGCTCGCCGACCGCGCGCACCACGTCGCGGCTGTTCTCGCCCAGGAGCATCATCACGATGCCGGTGACGGCCTCGCCCTGCGCCTCGCGCGTGATCACGCCGTACCGGAGCGCGGGCGCGACGCGGACGTCGGCCACGTGGCGCACCAGCGTCGGCGTGCCGCTCGCGGAGGCCTTGATCACGACGGCGCCGATCTCCGCCTCGTTGCGCAGCATGCCCTGGCCGCGCACCGTGAAGGCCTCCTCGCGGCGCTCCACGTAGCCGCCGCCGACGTTCACGTTCGCCGCGTGCAGCGCGCTCACCACGTCGGCGAGCGCGAGATCGTGCGAGCGGAGGCGCGCCGGATCGACGACGACCTGGAACTGCTTCAGCTCGCCGCCCATCGTGTTCACCTCGACGACGCCGGGCACGCCGCGCAGCTTCGGGACGATCTCCCAGTCGAGGAGCGTGCGGAGCTGCATCGGCGAGTGGTGATCGGAGCGCACCACGAACTGGAAGATCTCGCCGAGGCCGCTCGACACGGGGCCGAGCTCGGGCGTGCCCGCGGACGGAGGCAGCGACGCCTCGATGCCGCGGAGGCGCTCCAGCACGAGCTGCCGCGAGAACCACACGTCGGCGCTGTCCTTGAACACGATCGTCACGGCGGAGAGGCCCGCGCGCGACGTGCTGCGCAGCTCGACGGCGCCGGGCGTGCCGTTGAGCGCGTTCTCGACGGGCATCGTGACGGTGCGCTCCACCTCGGCCGCGGAGAGGCCCGCCGCCTGCGTGAGCACCGCCACCTGGATCGTGGACACGTCCGGCAGCGCGTCGACGGGCAGCGTGCGCGCGGCCCAGATCCCTAGCGCGAGCAGCACCCCGAGCACGCCGAGCATGCCCTTGCGGAGACGGATGGAGGCTTCGACAAGGCGTCCGAGCATCGACAAGCTCCTCAGCGAAACAGCTCGCTCTTGAGCGCGAACACGCCGTCGGTGACGACGACGTCCCCTTCAGCGAGGCCCTTCGTGATCGCCTGCCGCGTCTCGTCCGCGGGGCCGAGCTCGACGGCGCGCGGCACGATCCGATCCGGCGCGAGCGCGACGAACACGCTCGGCTTCCCGTCGACGAACGTCACCGCCGAGGACGGGATCGTGATGTGCTCCGAGGCCGGCGCCGACGAGAACAGCTCCGCCGTCACGGACTGGCCGGGGCGGATCTTGCGCGCGCGGTTGTCGATCTCGACGCGGACGATCGCGCTGCGCGTGTCGAGATCGATCTGGTCGCCGACGTACGCGATCTTGCCTTCGATCTCGAGGCTCGGCTCCGCGAGCGGGTGGATGTGCACGCGGTCGCCCTTCGCGACGTCGCGCAGGCGCTGCTCGAACACCGAGAGCTCGACCCACAGGTGATCGAGATCGACCACGCGGAACGCGACGAGGTGCTCCTCGACGGACTGGCCCGCGGAGACGCGCCGCTCCACCACGGTGCCCGCGATCGGCGCCTTCAACAGGAACACGCCGAACGGGCCCGAGCCGGCTCCGCCGAGCGCCGCGACGCGCTGCTGCGCGGCCCCGAGCAAGGCTTTGTGCGCGCCGAGCTCGGCCTCCGCGACCTCCAGCTCGCGCGCCGTGGTGAGCCTTTTGTCCGAGAGATCGCGCTCGCGCTTGGCGTTGCGCTCCGCCGCGAGGCCCTGCGCGCGGAGGGACGCGACCTGCGCCTGCGCCTCGCCGAGGTCGGCGCTCTCGATCTCCGCGAGCACGTCGCCGGCCTGCACGCTGTCGCCTTCGAGCTTGTGCAGCTTGCGCACGAAGCCGCGGAGGCGCGTGCCCACGGCCGCCTCGTGCGACGGATCGAAGCTCACGGTGCCGACGACGCGCACGACCGGCGCGAGCGCGGCCTTCGTGACCGGCGCCGTCGTGATCTTGGCGCGCGCGAGGAACGCCGTCGGGATCACGATCACGCCGTCTTCCATGCGCGGGACGGTGACGGTCGCGGGCGCCGCGGGGGCCGGCTCCTCATTGCCGACGAGCACCGCGAAGCCGGCGCCCGCGAGCGCGACGGCGCCCGTGATCGCGGCCACGACGCGGTTCCTCCGCGACCATCGCGGCCTAGGAGGGGTGGGGATCTGCGCCTCCTGCGACGCGGCCTCATGAGGTGTCTCTTGGATCAACGCGCTCTCCATGGGTGTGTCGATCGCCTTCGAATTCAGGGTCGATCGCGCGGTCGCGATCGAGGTCTCTCGCGTCGCGGGGGCAGGGGTCACGGCAGCTCTCCGGTGAGGGCGACGAGGTCACCGACGACGGCCCACTCGCGCTGGAGCAGATCGAGCCGCCGCGATTTGAGGAGCGCGAGATCGCGCCGGGCCGTGAGCACGCGCAGCAGATCGCCCTTGCCGGCCTGTTCCATCGCCACGGCCGCGTCGACGGCCGCCTGCGCCGCGGGCTCCGCGAGCGTCGTGATCGCGTCGATGGCCTTGCGGATCTCGACGCGCTCCTTCGTGAGGCCCTCGGCCGTCGTCGTCGCGATGCGCGCCTTCAGATCGCGCTCGAGCACCGCCTTCGCGCGGTTCGCCTCGGCGCGGGCCTGCTCGCCCTGGTTCACGCGCAGCACGGGGATCGACCACGAGAGGCCGGCGCCGAAGCGCGTCTCGCCGAGGTCGCCGCGGCCCACGCTCACGATCACGTTGAGCGGCGTGTGCGCCTCGATCGCGGCGCGCTCCTTCTCGCGGACATGGAACGTCGCCTGCGCCTCCGAGGCCTGCACCGCGGGGAGCTTCGCGGCGTTCGTCACGACGGCCGACGACTTCGGCGCGGGCGGCGCGGGTCCGTCCGCGGGCGCGTCCGTGTACGTGCCGCCGGTCGCGACGCCGACGGCCGTGAGCGCGCGCGATCGATCGGCCTCTCCTTCTGCGAGCGCGACGGCGTGGCGCGCGGCCTCCAGCTCGGCGAGCTTCGCGTCGAGCTCGTTGGCGTCGCGCTCCTTCAGCCGGCCCTGGTAGTACGCGGCCTCCGAGCGCGCGACCTCGGCGAGCTCGTTCAGCGTCTTGATGCGGGCGTGCGCGACGACGAGCTGCCCGTACGCGCGCACCGCTTGAGCGACGGCCTCGGCCTTCGTCGCCTTCACCTCGGCGGAGGCCCAGTCCACGAGCGCGCCGGCCTCGGCCTCCCGCTTCTCGCGCTGGCCGGAGACCTCGAGCGGGAGCCACAGGCTGCCCTGCACCGTGAGGTCCTTCGTGCCGGTGGTCCCGCGATCGCCGGTCACCTCGATGTACGGGTTCGTGAGCGGGTTCAGCCGCGCGTTCACGAAGGCGGAGCGACCGACGTCGACGTTGGCGCGCGCCACGGCGACGGCCGGCGCCTTGTCTTTCGCGAGCTCCATCACGCGCGCGAGCGACGGGACGGCCGCGCTCTTCGAGGCCGCGGTCTCGTCGGCGTTCGCGGAGGAAGGGAGAGGCGATGTCGGGCTCGCGGCGGGGGAGGGGAGAGAGGACGTCGAGGCCGCGGCGTTGGAAGGGGCGGGCGGCTTGAGCGCTGCGTCCTGGGCCGAGGCGCGCGACGCGACCGAGGCGCAGAAGACGAGTCCGCTGGCGACGTGCAAGATCCGCTTGGGCATGATGCGCGCTCCGCTCGAAGGGGGGGTGTCCACGACTCGGCATCACGCCGAGAGCGGTCAGAGGACACACGCCGACAGCACCCCCGGTCCCGGCGGAGACGGCCGCTCCCATCGAGCAAACCGATGCCACCTTCCGACCGTGATTCCGCCGCGGCGCACGTCGTTTGTTCGAGCCCGCCCACGCTAAGTCCCAAACTGCCCCAGGGCGAATAGGAAAAATCTATCTGTCTGTTCGGCTTTTTCTGCCTTGTCGCAACGTGCCAGTCCGCGGCTGGAGAGTGCCAGTTCGTGGCGGCTTTTTCGGGGGTCGAGGACGGGCCGCTGCCGGTGACGGGCCTTGCGGGGCGTCGCGCGGTCGGGGCACTGTGGCCGCCGCTCCATGACGCACGATCCGACGACGCCGCGCCTCGACGTGTACCGGGCGCTCGCGGGGGCGCCGCGCGCTCCGGCCGGTCGCGGGGCGGAGGCGGTGCTGGATCCGATCGACGGTCGCGTGCGCCTGCTCTCGTCCGCGGAGGCGAGCGTGCTGTCGGCGTGCGCGGGCGCGGCCACGCTCGACGAGCACGCGGCGCGCGCGGAGGCGCTCGGATTCAAGGGCACGCGCGCGGCGATCGTGGCGATGCTCCGCGACCTCGTCGATCGCGGCGTGCTCGTGCGCGAGGCCGATCTCGTGCGCCGATTCCGCGCTGCGGAGGCGTCGAGTGCGCCGGACGCACGCTCGTCGGGGGCGCGCGTGCCGGAGGAGGCGCCGGCGCCGCGCGTCGAGATGATCGGGATCCCCACGCGCGATCGGCCCCGCATGTTGCGGCGCGCGCTCGCGAGCCACGCGGCGGATCTGGTCGCGCACGGTCGCTCGATCGAGATCGTCGTCGCGGATCGGTCCGAGTCGGAGGCGCTCGCGGCGGAGGCGCGCGCGGCGTCGCGGGAGGTCGCGGCGTCCACCGGCGTGACCGTGCGTCACCTCGACGCGTCGGCGATCGCGGCCTTCGTGGAGGCGCTGTGGCGGCTGTCGGCGGCGCCGGCGGAGACGCTGGGCGCGGCGCTCTATCCGGACGATCACGGCGCCTTCGCCGCGGGCGCTTCGCGCAACGTGCTGCTGCTCCTCGCGGCGGGTCGGTGCGCGCTGCAGGTCGACGACGACACGATCGGAGACGCCCGCGCGGCGCCCGGCGCGCGTCCCGGTCTGCGCGGCGTGTCTTCGGAGGATCCGACCGAGATGTGGATCGACGACGGCGCGGCCCCCGAAGAGCGCCCGGTCGGTGGACACGTGGGCGCGCACGAGGCGCTGCTCGGGAGGCGCGCGCGCGAGCTGTTCACGGAGGACGGCGCGGATCTCGGATCGGCGTCCGCGGCGATGATCGGGCGCGCGCTGCGCGGCGGTCACGTGCGCTGCACGCAGGCGGGGCTCCGCGGCGACCCGGCGCTCGGCACGATGATGTTCGCGCTCACGATCGGGGCGCCGACGCGGGCGCGGCTGCTCGCGTCGGAGGCGGTGTACCGGCGCGCGATCACGTCGCGGCGCCTCGTGCGCGCGGCCCCGATGGCCACGATCACCGAGCGCGAAGGCTGCATGACGGCGGCGGTCGGCCTCGACGCGCGCGGGCTCTTGCCGCCGTTCCCGGGGATCGGTCGCAACGAGGACGGGCTCTTCGGCCACGCGCTCGCGGCGTGCGACGAGGCGGCGCTGTTCGGTCACCTCCCGTGGACGCTCGCGCACGAGCCCGAGAGCGCGCGCGCGCAGCCGTTCGAGCATGTGTTCGAGCACGCGGGTCGCATCGGCGAGAACGATCTCCTCGCGGCGCTGATCACGTCGTCGTTGCCCGAGATCGATCGGCGCTCGCAGGCCGCGGCGATCGAGAGCCTGGGCCACGCCCTCGTCGCGTGGAGCGAGCTGCCGGAGCACGAGCTGTTCGAGCGCGCGTGGTGGATGCTGGGTCGGCGCCTCGCGCAGCGCCTCGCGCGCATCGAGTCCCTCCTCCGCGAGGAGCGGCGCACGCCGCCGTACTGGGCGCGCGATCTCGATCGACTGGCCGACACGATCCGCGAGCGCGCGGAGGATCCGGAGCGCGCGATCCCCTACGATTTACGGGAGCGGATGGATGCGTCGGCCGCGCGCCGCGCCTTCCGCGAGCGCCTCCTCGCGTACGGCGACGTGGCGATCCACTGGTCCGCGATGTGGGACGCGGCCCGCGAGCTTCACGCGCGCGGCGATCGCTTCGGCGAGGTGCTCCGATGAGCGCGGAGAGGCGGCACCGCGCGTTCGCCGAGCGGATCCGGTTTCACGCGGGATCCGCCGAGGAGATCGCGATCGACTCGCTCTCGGGCGTCGTGCGCGTGCTGTCCGCGGAGCAGGCGCGCGTCCTCGCGGCGTGCCACGGATCGCGCACGCTCGACGAGCACGCGGCGGAGGCGACGCGCCGCCTCGGGGAGCGCGGGCCGGGCCCCGCGGTCGTGCGCGCGCTCGTGGAGACGCTCGCGTGGAAAGGGCTCCTCGTCGATGAGGCGGCGCTGCTCGCGGACGTGGCTCGTGCCGCGCGGCCGCCGCTCGCGCCCGCCGCGATCGCGACGATCGGCATCCCCACGTGCGGCCGCCCGGAGAGGCTCGCTGCGACCGTCCGCGCGCACGATCGGTCCGCTCGCGCCGCGGGCCGCGCGGTGACGTTCGTGATCGCGGACAGCTCGCGTGACGACGACGCCGCCGAGGCCACGCGGACCGCGCTGCACCGGCTCGCGAGCGAAGGCGTCTCGATCCGCGTCGCCGATCGCGCCGCGCGCGCAGCCTTCGCGGACGTGCTCGCGGAGCGCTCCGGCGTGGACCGCGCGATCGTCGACGCCGCGCTGCTCGGCGATCCGCGGCTCGGCGTCGACACGGGCGCGAACCACAACGCGCTGCTCCTCGACGCCGCGGGCGAGGCGCACCTTCACACGGACGACGACGTCACGCCGCGCGCGGTCCAGCCCGAAGGCGCGCGCGAGGGCGTCGCGCTGGTCGCGGGCGATCCGTGCGAGCTGTGGTTCCGTCCCCCGGAAATGCCTTTGATCGAAGCCGATCGATGGTGCCATCCGGACACGCTGTCCCTCCACGAGCGCGTGCTCGGCGCCGACGTCGCGCGCATCGCGAGCGAAGCCGCCGCTGACTCCGCCGCGCACACCGCAATCCACGGCGCCGCTGACTCCGCCGCGAGCGAACCCGCCGACTCCAGCGCCGCGAGCGCCTCGATGTTCCGCCGGCTCGTCCGTCGCGGGGGGCGCGTCCTCGTCACGCAGCTCGGATCCGCGGGCGATCACGGCATGGCCGCGAGCTTCGGGCTCCTCTTGACCGCGGGGCCTTCGCGCGCGCGGCTGCTCGCGTCGGAGGCGATCTTCCGCTCGGCGTACGAAGGCCGCCGCGTCCTCCGCGCGCCCACGCGGATCGCGATCGCCGAAGGCGCGCCGTGCCTCTCGATGAGCATGGCGATCGACGCGCGCGATCTCGTGCCTCCGTTCCCGTCTTCGGGCCGCGACAGCGACGGCCTCTTCGGCGCGCTGCTTCGCGTGTGCGTTCCGGACTCGTTCACCGCGCATTTGCCGTGGGCCGCGGAGCACGTCCCGCCGTCGCCGCGCGCCACGTCGATCGACGCCGAGGTCCGGGCCGCGGGCCGCGCCGCGCCGAACGAGCTGATCCGCGCGCTCCTCGGCGCCACGTTCGACGCGCGCGATCCGTCGCCGCGCCGGCTGATGGAGCGCGCCGGCGCCTCGTGGGTGCTCCTCGCCGCGCGTCCGGACGACGCGGACCTCGTCCTCCGCGAGCAGGTGATGCGGGGCCTCGCTCGGCGCCTCACGCAGATCGACCGCGCGCTCGCGGAGGCGGGCCGCGCCCTGTCGTTCTGGAGCGGCGCGCTCACCGCCTTCGCCGCGGCGCTGCGCTCCGCAATAACCTCGGATCACCCGCACCTGCCGCCCGAGCTGGTCGCCGCGCACGGCCCCGTCGCCGCGCGCTCCCTCTTGCTGGAGCACATCGCGACGACCGGCCGCGTCCTCGCCGCGTGGCCGCGCTTGTTCGACGCGGCGCGTTCCCTCCGCGCCGAAGGCCGCCGCCTCTCGCGCGCGCTCTCCTGAAGGCGCGGCCGCACGAGCCGCGCGCTCTCCTGTAAGGCGCGGCCGCACGATCGCACGGTGGAGCGAGCGCGCGGCGCCGCGGGCGATCGTGGGGCGCCTCTGGTTTGCGTCTTCTCGTCGGCGCGTCGTTCTCGCTATTCTGCGCACATGCCGAACCTCGATCTCGAACCGAAGGACGACGTCTCCAGCTTTCGTCGCATCGCCATCGGCACGTGGGAGACCGCCTACGATCCGTCGGTCTACGGGACGATGGAGGTCCGCATGGACAAGGCCGTCGACTACCTCGCTCGCTTCCGCGCGAAGACGGGCAAGCGCGTGACGGTCACGCACCTCGTCGCGAAGGCGATGGCCGCGGCGCTCCAGCGCATGCCCGACGCGAACGCGATCCTGCGGTTCAACCGGCTCTACCTGCGCAAGCAGATCGGCGTCTTCTTCCAGGTCGCGATGGACGACGAGGGCGAGGGCAAGATCGATCTCTCCGGCGCGACGCTCTACGACGTCGAGAAGAAGAGCCTCGCCGGGATCATCGACGAGTTCGAGGACAAGGTCCGCAAGGTGAAGAAGCGCGAGGATCCCGCGCTCGAGGGCACGCGCTCGGCGATGAAGAAGATCCCCTTCGCGCTGATGAACCCGGCGCTCAAGCTGATCAGCTTCTGCGCGTACTCGCTGAACATGGACATGACGAAGTTCGGCGTCCCGAAGGACGCGTTCGGCAGCGTGATGATCACCAACATCGGCTCCATCGGCCTGGAGCAGGCGTTCGTGCCGCTGGTGCCTTATTCGCGCGTGCCGATCCTCCTCGCGCTCGGCGCGGTGAAGGACACGCCGGTCGTCGAGAACGGTCAGGTCGTCGTCGGAAAGGTGATGAAGGTGAACGCGACCTTCGATCACCGCTTCATCGACGGCCTCCACGCGGCCATCATGTCGAAGGTCCTGCACGAGCACATGGACCGCCCCGACGAATTCTTCGACAAGCTCTGATCCCCACCCGCAAACTGGCAGTCTCCAAACCCTGGAAGCTGCCAGTTTAAATAAAGAGTCTGGGAGCGGGGGAGTGATACGAGGGGGCGGAGCCCCCTTGTAAATTCACAATTGCGGGCGTCCGCTGAGGTGGGCGACTAATGGCCGTTGAGCTGGTCGAGGGCCTTTTGCGCCTCGTCGCGGTACGGGTCGTTCTGCGGGGCGAGGGCCAGGTACCGCTCGTAGCTGTGCTTGGCCTTCTCCTTGTTCGTCGCGCGGTAGGCCTCTCCTAGCTGGAGGTGCGCCTGCGCGAGCCAGCCGGGCGTCGCCTTGTCGGGCTGCTCCGCGAGCTCTACGGCCTTGTCGAACTCGGCTGTCGCGCCCGTCCGGTTGTTGCGGACAACGTACGTCTTGCCGAGTCGATAATGCCACTCTGCGTTGTCGCCGTTGCCCGCGATCGCCTTGCGCCAGGCCTCTTCTGCCTCGGGCCATTTGCTCTGGTCCTGATAACAAGAGGCCATCGTCGCGTAGATCTCGAACCTGGAAGGGCTCTTCTCCAGCGCGATCTTGAGGTCCGAGAGCGCGTCCAGCGACTGGCCCTGCTTCTGGAGGAGCACCGCGCGCTGCCAGTAGGCGTCCCCCAGGTTGCGATCCAGCTCGATCGAGCGCTTCAGCGCGCTCTCGGCCAGCGCCATGTCGCCGAGCTCGTTCGCGATCCAGCCGACGTAGAGGTGGTACTCCGCGCGGTTCGGGTCGATCTCCGCGGCGCGCTCCAGGAAGCGCTTCGCCTCGGCGAAATTGCCGCGGACCAGGAGCGCGCGGCCGAGGAAATGGTTCACCTCGGCGGAGTTCGGCTTCGCCTTGAAGACGTCGCGCAAGATCGCCTCGGCCTGCTTCGCGTGGCCCGCCATCACCTGCGTGGAGCCGACACGGAGCTTGAGATCGAGGTCGTTCGGCGCGGACTGCAGCGCCTTCGCGTACATCTCGGTCGCGCGCTCGCTCTGGCCCGTCTCCTCGAACAAGAGACCACGCTCCAGCGCGAGGCCGGGGAAGTCCTTGTCGGACTCGCTGATGGAGTCGAAGAACTTCGCCGCGTCGTCGAACATCCGCATGCGCCGCAGCGTGGAGCCGAGCTTGAACTTGGTGCCGAGATCGTCCTCCCGGCCGAGCGCCGTCTCGTACTCCTTCTTGGCCTCGGCGAAGTTGCCGGTCGCGAGCGCCACGTCGCCCCGCGCGCGGTGCAGCGCCGGCAGGCCCGGGAAGCGGTTGCCCGCCTCCGCCAGGCGCGCGTTCGCGTCGTCGATGCGGCCGAGCGACGAGAGGAGCTGCGCCAGCGCGACGTACGCCTCCACCGTCTGCGGTTTGTCGCCGCCGACCTTGATCGCGGACGTGTACGCGGCCTCCGCCTCTTTCTTGTTGCCGAGCGACTCCTCCGAGCGGCCGAGCCAGTAGAACGCGAGCGGCTCGTTCGGCTTCGACTCGCAGAGCTTCTTCAGGAGGTCCTTCGCCTCCTTGCCGCGCTCCAGCGAGAGCAGCGTCTTCGCCATGCCGATCTTCGCCGGGACGCTCTCGCCGTCCGCGCGCGTGGCCGCCTCGTAGCGGGCGACGGCCTCCGAGTAGCGGCCGGAGCGGTAGAACAGCTCCCCGTTGCCGACGAGCGCGGCCACCGCCTGCGGATCGATCTTCAGCGCCGCCGCGAACGCCGCCTCCGCTTGCGTCATGCGCGATTTCGCGAGGTGAATGTTGCCGAGCGCGGTGTACGCGGCCACGAGCTCCGGCTCCCCGGCGCTCGAGCGGATCTCGCCGTCCTCGGTCACCTTCGCGAGCAGCTCCAGCGCCTGCTGCTCGCGGTTGCCGTTGGCCCACACCGCCTGCGCGAGGAGCGTGCGCGCGCCCACGTGCTTCGGCGCCATGTCGAGCGCGTTCTTCGCGGACGCCTCGGTGCCGATCATGTCGTTCGCCTGGAACTGCGCCCGCGCGAGGCCGAACAGCGTGCGCGGCGACTTCTTGATGTCGACCGCGTGCTGCCAGATCTTCACCGCGGATTCGCCCTTCGCGAGCAGCTCCACTTCGCCCGCGAGCACCGCGACGTCGAGGTCGTCCGGCATGCGCTGGAGGAGCGTCTTGCACGTCTGCTGCGCCTTCGCGATCTGGCCCGCGGACGCGTCCTGCGCGGCCTGACCGAGCAGCAAGAAGTCGCTCGGCTTCGTCGACGAGACGCGCACCATCATGTCGCCGTACGCGCGATCCTCCGCGCGCGCGCCGAAGCGGAGGCCGCGCGAGAACGCGACGAACGCCGCGTATCCGGCCGTGGCGCGGTGCCGCGGGTACGCCGCCTGCGCCGTCTTCACCTTGGCGAGCGCGCGATCGGCGCCCGCGGACGTGTCGCCTTCGAGGTCGGCCTGGACGATGTCGCGCGCGGTGTCGAGCGCGCCGTTCTGGAGCTTCGCGTTGACGCGATCGCTCACGAAATTGAGGCCGAACGGGCCGATGTCGGGGACGAAGCCGGCCATCGCGCCCGCGAACAGGCCCACGACGCCTGCGGCCACGACGATCTTCATCCACGGCTTCTTCTTCTTCGGCGCCTCGTCCTTCGCGGCCGCGTCGGGCTTCGCGAGCGTCTTGTTCACGGGGACGCCGCGGGAGTGGCGCGCGTCGAGATCGGCCTCGTCGCCGACGTCGTCGCTGCCGAGCGAGGCCTCGGTGCCCGCGTCCGGCGAGCCGAAGACGCCGCTGTTCGGATCGAGCGGATCCTCGAAGCGCGAGTTGCGCGGAGGCGGCGGCGTCCCGTCCGGCGTCATCGCCAGATCCGGCACGGACATCGGCGGTCCGGGCGTGTTCAGCCGTTGACCCACCGCCATCGGCGCGGGCGTCATCGGCCCGGCGCTCTGCGCGTGCAGCGCGTTCGGCGTGGAGCGGCGCTGCCCGAACCCGCCGCCGCCCGTCACCTGGAGCGGCGTCGGCTGCGGCGGCATCGGCTGCGTGCCTCCGCGCATCGGGTTCGGATCCGCGGGCGGCTCCACCAGATCGAGCTCGATCGACGTGCGATCGATGAGGTCGCCCATCGAGGGCTGCGACGCGACGCGACCGCCGCGCGCGTTCAGTCCCATCGGCGTCGTCCCGGTGTTGCGTGGGCCTTCCCCGCGCGCGTCCGCGGCCCCGCGGCGAACCGGCGCGCCCGAGGTCGTCATGAACGGCGCCTCTTCCGGATCCGGCGCGAACGGCGCGTTGCGAGCGGTCGCCGCGCGCGCCACGCCGCTGGAAGCCCGATCGCCGGTGGGGGCCGAAGCCCGATCGCCGGTGGGCGTCGACGCCCGGCCGTCATTGGGGGATGTCCCCATGTTGCGATCGCCGCCGGGGGACGAGGTCCCGACGTTCCGCGCGCTCGTCTGGAACGCGGGATCCATGTGCCGATCGTCGTACGCGGCCGGCCCCGTGTAGAGGTCCGCGCCCGCGACGAAGCCGGGCCCGTGCACCGCGGGCCCATCGCCCAGATCCGGCGCGCTCAGTCGATTGAGCCGATCGTCGAGCGGCGTCGGCGTGGGCGTCCGCGCGCGGGTCGGCAGCGTGGTGCCTGGCGTCGCGACGGGCAGCGTGGTCCCCGGCGTCGGCATGGGGAGGCCCGGCGTCGGCTTGGCGGGGAGCGCGCCGCCTTCGACCGGCGTCGGCAGGCCTGCGGCCGGTGTCGGCAGGCCCGCGGCGGGGCTCGGCAGGTTGGTCCCGAACGACGTCGACGGCAGATCCGCGCCGCTAGCGAGGAGCGGAAGATCCAGCTCTCCGAAGCCGAGCCCGTCATCGACGGGAGGCGGCGGCGGCTTCGGCACCGTCTTCTGCGCGGCGCGCTGCGCCGGGGGCGGCGGCGGGCTCAGATCCGGCACGGATCCGAACGGCGATCGACCGAAATCGTTCGACGATTGCCGCGTCGCGGGCGCCGGCAAGAGATCGTGATCCGGCTCCGACGGGCGCAAGGCGGCCGGCTTTTGTGCGGGCGCGCCGCGCGCGGGCACCGGCACCTTGATCGGCGCGGAGTTGGAGGACGGCGGCGGGTGCGGCGTCGCGGCCGGATCCGGCACGGTGTCGCCGAAGAGCTGCGTCGTGTTGCGGGCCGCAGCGGGCGGCGCCTTCGGGGGGGCGCCGGGCCTCGCCGCGGGAGGAGCGCCGCGCGCGCCGGCCGCGGGGCCGCGTGGAATGGGCAGATCCAGATCGTGCTCGCCGGAGTCGTTCGCGGTCGGCTCGGGCAGATCCACGAGCAGATCGATCTCTCCGAAGCCGCGCGCCGGGGCCGCTGCCTTCTGCGGGGGCGCGCCGATCCCACCTCGCGCGGGCGCGCCGAACGGCGAGCCGCCGCGGGCGTTCGCGACGATCGGCAGATCGACGTCGTCGTCGTCCTCGTGCGCGGGGGGCGGGGGGGCGCCGCCGGAGGCCTTCCGTGCGGCGGGCGGCGCGCCGGGCAGACCGCTCTTACGGCCGCCGGGAGCGGGCAAATCCCAATCAGCGGCGTCCGCGATGACGTCTCCACCTCGCGGCGGAGCGGCCTTCGGCGCAGCGGGGGCCGGCGCCGCAGCGCGCGGCGCGATCGCTCGCGGAGCACCTGCGGAGGCCCCTGCATTCGGGGCCGCCACAGGCGCGGCGGCGGGAGCTTTCGGCGCGGCGGCGGGCGCGCCCGGCTTGGTCACCACGAAGCTCGTGGCGCACTTCGGACAACGCATCTTCAGGCCCGCATCCGGGACCCTTCGTTCGTCGACCTGATAAGGCGCCTTGCACCCGGGACACTCGACCTTGATCATTTTGCCAACGGAAGGACGGTTCTAGCAGGGCGGCGTCGCGAAAGGCGATCTTTCCTCCTTCGCGCCGGAACGTGGCACCTCGGGGCCGGTACCGCGACAGCTCTCACCGGCCGATTCCGCCGAGGGACGGCCAAGGTCCGACGCGTGCCCCTCCCCTTGTGTCCTCGGTCGTTGTATGCTCGGCCGGCCGGGGCGCCCCCCCAGGGTGCCCATCGGAGCCCGCGAGGCGGCCGCTCCGTTCCGAGCACGCGTGGCGGAATCGGCATACGCACCGGTCTTAGAAGCCGGCGTCGAAAGACATGAGGGTTCAAGTCCCTCCGCGTGCACCCTGAAATTCCCTGGTTTCTCGATACCGATCGAGGCGAAGCCGGGCGCTCCTCCGGGGTGATAACCTCCCATCCCATGCGACTTCTTCGGAGAGCGCGTGGAGCGTCGTTCCCCCTCGTCACGACTCTGGCCTTCTCGCTCTCTCCGTTCGGCTGCGGCGGGGGCGAGACGAGCGGCGACACCACGACCACGACGGAGACGTCTCCGAGCGTATCGGCGCTCCGGATCACGCTTTCGCGCGGCGTTTCCGGGGAGGTGGGCGTGACGGTCCACGCGGAGGACGCTTCCGGAGCCCCCGTGGACGGCGCGACGCTCGTGATCTCGGCCCAGGGCGGCGTCGTCGGCCCGATGACCGCGAAGAGCGGCGGTGACTACGAGGTCGCGCTCACGCCGGAGGTGCAGGACGGCGAGATCGCGATCCAGGCGGATTCCGGCTCGATTCACGCGGAAAAGACCGCGATCGTGCTGACCGACGTCGACGACGGTTGGGACCAGGCGGAGGCCGTGGACGGCCTCGTCAACACCGCCGGATGGGAGGACGGAGCGTCGGTGTCTCCGGACGGCGAGTGGCTCCTGATTGGCACATATGTCCCAGTCGATGTTTTTGGCTGTCTCGTCTTCGGAGACGGCACCTCCGCAGACACCCGGTGCAACACGGTCCTCGGCCCGTATACAGCCCCAGAGCGTCCCGACATGCTGGGCGCGGAGAGGATCGTGTCGCCCACGAAGATCAAGCACGCGTGCCCGTCGCTCGGCTTCCCGGCGGGCGGCGGGGAGGCTTCGTTTCCGCTGATCCCGGTCTCCGCGTACGGCTTTCACCGGCAGGCGGACGGCTCGTACGCCGAGCCGTTCGTCGTGGGGTATGCGGCCGACGGTTGTTTGGGCCCGTACGGCCTCTCCTTCGCCGGCCCGATCACGGGGACGACCGCAACAGCCTTGTTCGCGAACGACGACCCGCTCACCAGCGGCGCGGGCGACACGTCCACCGATCTCTACTGGACGCCTCTCACCCTCGGACAGAAGAACATCCTCGCGACGTACACGTTCGACGGCCAGAAGTCGGTCGTCTCCGGCGACGTCACGGTGCGCCTGCCGCTGCCGGATCTGGCTGGGACGCAGGGCAACGTGAACCTCGCCGGGGGCCGCCTGTGGTGGGACGACGAGAGCCTCCCGGAGGCGGAGAGGCAGCTCTCCTTCGCGGACGTGACTGGCACGCTCCCACAGGCCATGATCGGCCCCACGAAGATCGCCTCCGCGAGCCGGACGGGCGCGGGCGACATCCAGCCTGCGCTCGACGGCGACACCCTCTATTGGATGGGAGACGGCCACATCCTGACAGCGGATCTCGCCTCCGGCGCGGACCCGTCGCTCCCGGCCTCGTGGACGCCCGCGAAGGCCATCGTCGGCCCCGGCATGTCGCCTTCGGGCCGCGTCCTGGCGGTGGGAGAGCCGACGATCGCGCACGTCGGCGCGGAGACGTGGCTGTACTTCGTCTACATCTTGAAGACGGACCTCGGCTACAACGCGAACGTCGGCCGGATCCGGCGGCGCAACGGAGGATGACAGTCCCCTCCCTTCGCGAAGCGAATTGGGAGGGGCGGGCGGCGCGGAGCCTGAAAGGCGAGCACCGACCGGGGTGGGCATCAAAAGACGCTTTTCGAGCTGGTGCGGCTTCGATAATCTGGTGCGATGCATCGTGAGTATGTCGCCTGGCACAGCCCATCTCTGAATCGCACCATGGAGCTCCTCGTGTTCGGGCACGGGGGACAGCCGGTCGTCACGTTCCCGACGTCGTGCGGGAAATTCTTCGAGTGGGAGGATTTCGGGATGGTGGGCGCCATCCGCGGCGCGCTGGAAGACGGGCGCGCGCAGCTCTTCTGCCTCGACTCGGTGGACGCGGAGAGCTGGTACAACAAGGCCGTTCACCCGGAGACGCGCATCGCCCGGGACGACGACTACGACCGATACCTCGTGTCCGAGGTCGTGCCGTTCATCCGCACGCGCAACGAGAACCCGATCGCCCTCTCCGGCGCGAGCTTCGGCGGATACCATGTCATCGACAAGGGCCTTCGCCACCCGGACGTGTTCGCGCGCCTCCTGTCCTTCTCCGGCGCGTACGACATGGGCTGGTTCCTGAGCGGCCACCAGAGCCCGGGGACGCACCTCAAACAGCCGATCTCGTACCTGCCGCACCTCACGGATCACTGGTTTTTGGAGCAGATGCGAAGGCAGGAGATCGTGCTGGCCCTCGGGGAGCACGACTTCCTCCGCGACCAGAATCACCGGCTGTCGCGGGCCTTCGACTCGAAGGCGATCGGCCACAACCTCGACATCTGGGGCGGCTACGACCACGACTGGCCCGCTTGGCGCCAGATGCTCCAGAAGTTCGTGGGTTGAAGCTAGCGGACAGCGGCTTCTGCGGCTCTGGTTCCTCGACGCACGAGGTGTTCGTCGTGCCGGTCCCGTGAGCGAGCCGGCCGGAGGAGGTGCCTTGTCGGCGTCAGCGCGCCGCGCGGGGCGACGTGCCTAGTCGGCGTGATCGGTTTGCCATACCCGCGCTCTCGGGGTGCGCGCGGATTCCCTTTCTTTCAAGCTGCAGGCGTGTTCGTCGGCGCGCTGGTTCGCGCGTTGCTTCGGGCCCGCGGCATGACGACGAGGAACAACGCGACTCACTCTGTTCGCCGCTCGACGAGCCTGTCCACAAGGGGCCTGATCGGCGGTTGTGCTCTGGTTCTCGGCGTGGCCGGGCTGTCCGTGTTGAGCGGGTGTGGGGGTTCGGGCGGGGGCTCGGGGGCGTGTGAGGGACAGAGCGTCACGGAGCCATTCCAGGCGGTGGGCAAGGGCGACATGGAGGTGGGGTGCATTCAGTTCAGCGGCGGAGGGCAACCGCTCGGGGTGCATATCCCGGAGATCCGCTTCACGGACGGCACCATCTTGGAGCTGCGATTCCCGGTCGGCCTGACCGTCCCGAAGACGTACGACTTGGCGGGAGACCCGGACAACGCGGGCGCGGACGTGATCAACTACGAGGGATTCGAAGGCGGCGATCAGTCCCTCTGCGACTTCACGCCGAAGACCTCGGCGGTGGCCGGCACGCTCGCGCTCACCAGCATCACGGTGGGCCAGGACGGCTTTCTGGACGAGATGCACGGCACCGTGGACGTGAGCTTCACGGGCTGCACCATCGAGTCGCTGAAGATGACGAAGGAGCCTTTGCAGCTCAAAGGCACGTTCTGATAGCCTCCCGCGAGGAGGCTGTCATGACGAGCATCGAGGACGCACGGCGCAGGTATGCGGAGGCGGTCTGCGCGACCGTCGGAGTCTCGGCGGGCCCGCTCCTCTCGGCCTTCTCGAGCGTGCCGCGCGAGCGATTCCTGGGTGAGGGCCCGTGGCAGATCGCCGTGCCGATGGACCCGGCGAACCCGTACCGCCCGACGCCCGACGCGAACCCGGAGCACGTCTATCAGGACGTCGCGATCGCCATCGACCCGAAGCGCCTCCTCAACAACGGACACCCTTCTTCGCACGCGATCTGGCTCCTCGCGGCCGGTCCGCAGCCTGGAGAGTCGGTGTTGCACGTGGGCTGTGCGACCGGATACTTCTCGGCCATCCTCGCCGAGATGGTGGGCCCGACAGGCCACGTGACAGCCGTCGAGGTGGAGCCGGATCTCGCGTCGCGCGCCCGAGAATGCCTATCTCCGTGGCCGCACGTTAGCGTGCTGGAGGGCGACGCGAGCGAGGTCACGGGCGAGCACGACGTCCTCTACGTGAACGCCGGCGCGACGCACCCGCGGCCGAGCTGGCTCTCGACCTTACGCGAAGGCGGAAGGCTGATCCTCCCGATCACCACGCACGTCCCCGGAATGCCGCTCGGCGTGGGTTTCGTGGTGCGCATCGAGCGAGCGGCCGCCCGCTGGCCTGCGCGCTTCGTCTCCCCGATTGGCATCTACGACTGCGCCGGCGCCCGCAACCCGGCCGCGGAGCCTCAAATCCGAGCGCTGCTGGGCGGCGCGGCCGCGAACAAGATTCGCGCGGCGCGGACGGATCCCCAC
Source organism: Polyangiaceae bacterium (assembly GCA_046351455.1). Taxonomy (GTDB): domain Bacteria; phylum Myxococcota_A; class Polyangia; order Polyangiales; family Polyangiaceae; genus JADJRH01. The sequence goes on along the minus strand of JAXLYM010000029.1, from coordinate 61,642 downwards.
GAGCGCGGGCCCGAGTGCCTCGTCCATGTCGAAGGGTTCTGTCTCCAGGGTGGTGCGGCTCCATCCCTGTAGTGTGCGGTATTCGTGGGGGGGTTGCGGGGGTGCTCCCCCGCTACTCCCCTCTTTGGAAAGCGCCTGTCTGGCGCTTACGCCCGCAACAAACGGATGGCCCGTCCCGAGCGGGTGGTCCTCAGCTCAGCACTTCGGCCGCGCTCTTCGCCCCGAAGACGTTGTCAATCCACTGGTCCAGGAGGGCTGTGTCTGCGCATGTCTCGATGCGGGCCTTTTCATCGTCGGTGAGCGGGAGCGCCGCGCGCGTGAGGAGGCGGAGGAGCGTCTCGCGCTTGGCCTTGAGCTCGCCTTCGAGCTTGCCTTCGAGCTTGCCTTCGAGCTTGCCCTTCTTCTCTCCCTCGGCGAAGCGGGCGTTCGCGATCTCCTGCACTTGGCGGATCTCGTCGCGGGTCTTCTCGTACGCGTAGATCTGCTCCTCCGTGAGCTTCGCCGTGCTGGCCAGCTCAAGGGCCTCTCGGAACGGGCCCGGTTGGAGGTCCGGAGGCACTTCCGTGAGGCGAGGAGCGTTCACGAACAGCCACGCCCAAAGATTGGCCCCTTCCTCTTGGGGGCGCTCCGCCGGCAACTTGGGCAGCTCCAGGAAGGCGTATTGCACTTGCAAGATGCCATTGGTTCGAGAGCTGCGCTCGGTCATGTTCCAGCGGCTCAACATCGGCACGCGCGGCAAACCTGCCTTGTCCTGCTCTGCGTCCGGCCACAGCGCGAAGTCACAGATGGAGATGGCGATGACGTCCTTCAGCTCCGTATACCACTCCCCCTGATTGAGCTGACGTGAGTAGGCTTTGCAGGCATTGTAAACCACGCGGCTGATGAAGCCTGGGTGGTGGATGAGCTGCATCTCGACGACGAAGGTGGTGCCGCGGCGGTCGCGGCAGCGGACGTCGACGATGGAGAGCTTCCCGCCTTCGACCGGAGAGAACTGCTCGCCGGGCAGGCGCTCGAGGTGCTCGATCAAGTCGGCCCCCGTGCGCTCCAAGAGGTCGTTGAGGAGGCGGCGCAAGAGGTCCGTGTGCTCCCCGAAGATCCGCCGGAAGATGTAGTCGTTCTTCAGATCGGCGAAGGCCATGGCCCAGATTTACCGGGCCAGAGCGCGGGGAGCAAGGGTTCGCGGATCTCCGTGGGTTTGCGGGGGTGCTCCCCCGCTGCGCCCCCGCCGCGACAGGTACGGAGCTACTTGGGAGGCTCGGGCGCGGCCGGGGCTGGAGACGCGGCGGGGGATTTGGCAGCAGCGCGCTTCGGAGGGGGCTTCTTCATGGAGAGGACCGTGTCGTGATAGCCGAACACGCGAGTCTCCAGGTCGCGTGGCAGCGACTTGTCTTTGGCCATCTCTTTCAGGATCTTCTCGCGCAGCTCATTGAAGACGCGGATCGCGCTGGGGCGGAGTGTGACGAGGGCGGAGCGGTCCGGCTTCACCACGTCACCGCGGTCGCTGAGCAGATCGTTCAGCTTGATTCCTGCGGCGATGAAGCGGGACGCCACGTCGAAGAGCGTCTCTTTCTCCACGAAGGGAAAGCGCTTCAGCTTGGCTTTGAAGTCGGCATTGGAGAGGAGCGGCTCACGCTTCTTGGCGCGGTTCGCCTCGTCGATGTAGCGGTCTCGCAGCTCGGCGAGGGAGGGAATGAGCTGCGCGCGGATCTCCGCGGCGTCGGCGCGGATTTCGTCCGAGACATGCGCCCCGGCGAGCGCTGCCTCCGTCACATAGAAGATCACGCGCCCTTCCGAGTCGTGCTCTTCATCGGCAGCGAGGAGCTCCGTCGCGAGGGGCGACCCTCGAAGCTCCGGCGGAATCCCTTTCAGCCCCTCTCGCAGCTCGGCAAGCTCGGATTCGTAGAACTTGCCAGCTTTTGTCAGGAGAAGGTCCTTATGCCTCTTCTCGAACATGTCGTCGAGGATGGCCTCGACTTCGTCCCCGGTGATTGTCATGGCCAGAGCGCACCGGAATGCTGGCGTGTCGTCAAGAAAATTCTGCGGGCAGCGGATGAATGAGCAAGGGGTGGCGTGAAAATGGGCTGGCGTGCCAAGGAGTATGCCAGCGGCGGTTGTATAGGAAGCGGCGGGATATTTTTTTAGCGAAGCTGAGCCAGGTCAGATGGTTGGAGATGGATCGCTCAAGACCCACAGGTCCAACAAGACGTGGTAGCGCTGCTGGAGGGGTACCTGGCAGTCCAACGAAACGTGGTCGCCACGCTGGAGGGGTGCCTGGCGGTCCAACGAAACGTGGTCGAGCCCGCTTGGAGGGTACCCGGTGGTCCAACGAAACGTGGTCGCGCACGCTGAAGGGGTACTTGGGAGTCCAGCGAAACGTGGCCGGCGACGTTTTCGAGGACGTGGGGGCCAAGGAAACGAGTCGGCGACGACTGAGCTGGACGTGCGGGGCCGGCGAAACGTGGCCGTGCCCTGCGTCCTCACGAAAGCGTAGGCTCACGGCGCTGACCGTCGTAGCGTCCCGGCCATGAGGCTGAACGAAACCGGGCGGGGGCGATGAAGCTGGAGCAGCTCACCAAGGGCGCGCGCGTGCGCGGCTTGGCCGTCGACGGTCTCGCGACGGTAAAGTCAGTGGAATTCCAGGGCTCGAACGCCGTCGAGGTGATCTTCACGGACGCGCGCGGCGCCCTCCAAGTGCGCCTCGTGATGCGCGAGGACGAGCCGTCTCTGGAGCTGGTCACGGCGTCGCGACCTTGGTCCTTCGATGCGGATGGTGAGCTGTTCCGGCTCGTGTCCGAAGCGCGCCGCATCGAGCTGGCGTGGCTCTTCGATCCCTACGTCGCGATCACCTCCTCGACCATCGAGCCGCTCCCGCACCAGATCAGCGCCGTCTACGAAGAGATGCTGCCGCGGCAGCCCATGCGCTTCCTGCTCGCGGACGATCCCGGCGCAGGCAAGACGATCATGGCGGGCCTGCTCATCAAGGAGCTCCTCATCCGCGGCGACCTCGAACGTTGCTTGATCGTCTCGCCCGGCAGCTTGACCGAGCAGTGGCAGGACGAGCTCGGTGAGAAGTTCGGCCTCGAATTCGAGCTTTTGACGCGCGACATGGCGGTCGCGTCGCGCTCCGCGAACCCCTTCGAGAAGAACCTCTTGATCGCCCGGCTCGATCAGCTCAGCCGCAACCCGGACTTGCAAGAGCGCCTCAAGGCCGCGCCCGAATTCGACCTCGTCGTGTGCGACGAGGCGCACCGGATGAGCGGCCACGTCTTCGGCGACGAGATCAAGTACACGAAGCGCTACGTGCTCGGAGAGGTGCTCGGCGAGCACACGCGCAACCTGCTCCTCATGACGGCGACGCCGCACAACGGCAACGAGGAGGATTTCCAGATCTTCCTCGCCCTCCTGGACGGCGATCGCTTCGCCGGCCGCTTCCGCCGGGACGAGCACCGGGCCGATCCATCGGACCTGATGCGCCGCCTGGTGAAGGAAGACCTGCTCCGCTTCGACAAGACGAAGCTGTTTCCCGACCGCAAATCGTACACGGCGCAATACGAGCTCTCCCCGGACGAGACGCACCTCTACCAAGAGGTCACCGAGTACGTTCGCCAGGAGATGAACCGCGCGGAGCGCTTCGCCGCGAAGGAGGCGCAGCGCAAGGTCAACGTCGGGTTCGCGCTCATGACGCTCCAGCGCCGGCTCGCGTCGTCACCCGAGGCCATCTACCGGTCGATCCAGCGCCGCCGCGAGCGCCTGGAAGGGCGCCTGCGCGAGGAGAAGACGTTGCTCCGCGGCAAAGAGCGGGGCGCGGAGCTGCGCGACGACCTCGGCCCGGGGCTGGACGAGGAAGGCTGGGACGAGCTGTACGACGAGGCCCCGCAGGAAGAGCGGGAGAAGGCGGAGGAGAACGTCGTCGACCACGCCACCGCCGCGCGCACGATCGAAGAGCTCCAGACCGAGATCCTTCGGCTGAAGGACCTGGAGGCGGTCGCGAAGGACGTCCACACCTCCGGCGAAGACACCAAGTGGAAAGAGCTTCAGCGCATCCTCGACGACCCGCTGATGACCGACGAGCAGGGCAACCGGCGCAAGCTCGTCCTCTTCACCGAGTTCAAGGACACGCTCAAGTACCTGGCGCGCCGCATCCGCACGCAGCTCGGCAAGCCCGAGGCGGTGGTCGAGATCCATGGTGCGGTCACGCGCGAGGACCGCCGCAAGGTCGTAGAGGCCTTCATGAACGACCCCACCGTGCTGGTGCTGGTCGCGAACGATGCCGCGGGCGAAGGCGTGAACCTCCAGCGCGCGCACCTGATGGTCAACTACGACCTGCCCTGGAACCCCAACCGCCTGGAGCAACGGTTCGGCCGCATTCATCGCATCGGCCAAAAGGAAGTCTGCCACCTCTGGAACCTCGTGGCGAAGGACACGCGCGAGGGCGAGGTGTACATCCGCCTGCTCACCAAGCTGGAAGCCGAGCGGGATGCGCTGGGCGGCAAGGTGTTCGACGTCCTGGGCCAGCTCTTCGACAAGAAGCCCCTGCGCGAGCTGCTCATGGACGCGATCCTCTACGGCGCGGACAAGAAGCGGCAGGCCGAGCTGTTCCGCCAAGCGGACGGCGCGGTCGACCACAGCCACATCCTGGCCGTGATGGACCGGCGGGCGCTGGTGCAGAACAAGATGGACGTCGCGCGGGTGCTGGCGATCCGGGAGGACATGGAGCGCGCGCACGCGAAGCGCCTTCAACCGCACTTCATCCAGAGCTTCTTTCAAGAGGCGTTCAAGCGATTGGGTGGCACCCTTCGCCGGCGGGAGGCCGGTCGCTTCGAGATCACCCACGTGCCGACGCAGGTCCGCGAGCGCGACCGGGTGATGGGGGTGGGCTCGCCTGTCCAGCCACGGTACGAGCGGGTGACGTTCGACAAGCAATACGTCGACGAGCAGCCGCGGGCGTACCTCGTGTGTCCTGGCAGCTCCCTGCTCGAAGCGACGATCAGCTGCACGCTCGACGCGCACACCGACGTGCTCAAGCGGGGCACGGTGCTGGTGGACGACGCAGACCCGGGGGACAAGCCCCGGCTGATGTTCACGCTGGAGCACGTGGTCCACGACGGCCGCAAGGGCCGGCACGGCAAGTACAACGTGGTCTCGCAGCGGTTGGAATTCGTCGAGGTGGGGCCGGACGGTGTGTTTCGTCAGGCGGGCGCGGCGCCGTACTTGGATTACCGCGGCGCCACGGAGGCCGAGAGGACCTCGCTCGCCGCGACGGCGGAGGAGAGCTGGTTGAGGCAGGAGTGGGAGGATCTGGTGACCCGCTTCGCGATCGAGAACATCGTGCCGCAGCACCTCGACGAGGTGAAACGGCACCGATTGCCGCTCCTGGCCAAGGTGGAGTCCGAGGTGAAGGCGCGCCTGATGAAGGAGATGCGCTATTGGGACATGCGCGCGGAGGAGCTGCGCGTGGAGCGGCCAGCACATGACCAGCGCTGCTGGCCGGCAAAGCCAGCGAGGAGCGGGGCCGTTGCTGGAGATCACGGCGATCTCGACGACGCAGATCAAGCGGAGCGGCATCCAGCCGCCCCGGCGCCGCCGCCTGGGCGGAGCGCTGGTGCAGCCGCGGGGTTGCTCTCCGCGAAGGTCTGGGGACGTGCGATCGTTGACGGTGGTGGACGCGGACCGTGAGAAGACCGAGCGGATCGCGATGGAGACCGCAGAGCAGGCCGAAAAGGCGCCTGGACATCATCTCGAAGGACTGGAGTGTGGAGCGCGGGCTCGGGTACGACATCGAGTCGAAGGACGGGGGCGAGGGGCACCTGTATTTCGTCGAGGTGAAGGGGCGCGTGGCGGGGGCGGACTCGGTGATGCCGACGCGGAACGAGATATTGTGTACATTGAACGAGCGAAAGCGCTTCCGCTGGCGATCGCTGGTGAATCGGGGATAGCAGGAGCCGCCTGCAGCCGGACGAGGTCGGGATTTGGCAGCTGGCCTGCACGCAACCAGCGCGAGCGCAGGAAGTCGAAGCAATTACGGAGTACAGGCACCGTGATGAGCGGCAGCCTGCGCTGGGTTGATCTGATGCGGCGCTGGCGCCGCTGGAGGTGACTAACGCTGAAGGTGGGCCAGCAGCGCAGAAATCGGTGAGAACGACCAGATCCACACGTGGTGGGCCCAGCGCCCACTGGCCGCCGCTCGTGGTGTGCTGTTCGCCCAACTGGTTGATGATCCGTCATCATTACCGGAGGCGTTCCCTGATGAGGCGGCACAGTTTGCCGAGCGGCAACGGCTTTTCCGAGTGATGGAAGAGCTTATCATAAAGAGAGTAACGAACCTGCCCCGATCAACGCCGCTCGACCGAGATAGCACGCAGCCATGCTCGTAGCCTGGAGTAGCGAAATGGCAAGTCTGATTCTGAACAAGAGCGTATCGCCCGATCTCGTCACCAATTATATCGCCACCGAAATGCCTTCAGGATCCTCGCCGGAGGGGCGACTATTCCATTGGAGGCGCAGCGTCTGGGACTCGCGGGTTTCTGGAAGCGACTTGAACCCGGTGGCAGTACTAATAAACCGTTCGCTGATCCAAGCTCCCCAGGTATTCTTCGGGTACGCCGCCCACGAGTCCAAACGCGGAGCGCGCGCTTTCATGGACTGGCGCGATGGCCCTGGCAGAAGACGTTCGCAAGTATGGAGAATGGGTTTTCCAACAAGCAAAAATCGTGTTGACCGTCATTTCGAGATCGTACCGACTACGTGCGCTGGGCAACCTAAGACCAAGGACAACTCCTAAGAGCCGCCCGGGTGACGGCTTGGCTTTGGGCTCGTACGGTCGAAAGCCCAAACCCTGGTGTACAAAGGAGTCCCATGTGCCACTTATGTCGACGTTTTGGCTCTGCACAAAGCCCGACGTGAGATGTGGCTCAATCCTGTCGTTGACGACGCGACTGGCACGTGGGCGGCTAGAGTTGCGCTCGGACGCGCCGCGGTACCCAGTGCGGCTTCTACGGGCACAAGGACGGGGAAAGCACAAGACTTCTTCTGTCTGTTGAGCAAAACGCCGATTGCTCGCGAGTATGTGCGCGAACAGGGTAAAGTGGGCAAGCTTGGCCAGCGGATGATCGCGATTGTAACGGAGGGCGGTCGCGGTTGAGACCGCACGCCTTATTTGCCCGTTACTAGGACGGCTACGAGCGCCGCTAAAGCCGCGTGAGCAAGAGAAGCTGGTCGCTGAGGCAAGAGAGTCCTTCCTCGCTGGAGGAATCCCATCCCGGGCGATGATAACTGGCGGTGTCTGTTCCGCCCAGCTTGTCCACGACATGGGGCGACCCTCTCAATATCGAGGCAAATCGTCGCGCCGTTACTTTTTCGACCTGATTCCACAGGCAGCAGACGAAGGCGGCCGAGGATGCGCGCTCGGCGGGAGTTTCCACTGATGTCCGCCGACTAGTAGAAGGTGGTAGGGGACATCGGGCTTATGGTGATGCCGTGGCTCTTTACCCGGCGGTTGCGCCGTCCAGAGTCGCTGATTACGGGTTCCACGTTAGCGACCTGGCGTCCTAAGGATAACGCGATGCGATCTTCGCTTCCTCAGGACAGGCATTTGCTCATGACATGGACTTCGCCGAGGGCAATCCATTCGGTGACTCTCGAGCTCCGGATGGCTTGAGGCTGTCAACGTCGTTGCCAACTGTCTTGAAGTGGGCCTGCAACTCTTCTCTCGGCTCGCCACTACAGTGTGTCGCAGTCTGATGCTCGGAACGCTGAACCTCTCTGTCTCGGAGGTTACGTTTCGACAGACCCGCCGTACTATGACAATATCAGTTACGCCGAGCTGTCAGATTTTTACACATGGCTTCGGCAGGACCCTCCGGGACGCATTCTGACGACACCAGGACTGTGCTGGTCCCCAAGACCGCCGAACTGGTCGCCGCCTCTTCGCGGCACGGCAACAAGGAGGCTGCTGAGCTTTTCTTTGAAGACGGGATCACTACCGCGCTGCATCAGCTAGCCAAGAAGGCAACTGCTGAGTATCCGGCTACAATATATTACGCATTCAAGCAGGCCGAAAATGAAGACGGAGGGACCAGCTCTACCGGCTGGGAGAAGTTCCTTGAAGGCGTGATCCGAAGCGGGTTCACGATTGTCGGAACTTGGCCGCTTCGGACCGAAGGCGATAATAGGCAGAATGCTGTCGGCACAAATGCACTCGCGTCAAGTGTCGTTCTCGTCTGCCGCCTCCGTCATTCCGATGCCGAGTCCATTTCACGTGCCACCTTCAAGCGAACGCTACGAAAAGAGTTGTCTGCTGCCTTGGTCGCTCTACAGCAGAGCAACATCGCCCCTGTCGATCTCGCCCAAGCCTCCATCGGCCCCGGCATGGCGATCTTCTCTCGCCACAAGCACGTCCTCGAAGCCGACGGCAAGCCCATGACCGTCCGCAGCGCTCTCCAGCTCATCAACGAGGTCCTCGACGAATACCTCGCCTCGGGCGAAGGCGACTTCGACGCTTACACCCGCTTCGCCATCACCTGGTACGAACAGCACGGCTGGGATCCAGGCCCCTTCGGCGAGGCCGAGACCCTCGCAAAAGCCCGCAATGTCGCCGTGAGCGGCGTCGTCGAGGCCGGCATCTGCAAGAGCGCCGCAGGGAAGGTCCGCATCCTCAAGCGCGACGAGATGCGCCCCATCGACTACGACCCCGCCGCAGACCAGATCCCCACGGTCTGGGAATTCACCCAGCACCTCATCCGCAACCTGGAGTCCGAAGGCGAAGAAGCCGCGGCTTACTTGCTCAAGAAGCTGGGCCCCGCCGCCGACGCGACGCGCGAGCTGGCCTATCGCCTCTACAACACCTGCGAGCGCCGCAAATGGGCCGAGGACGCCCGCTCCTACAACGGCCTCATCCTGGCCTGGCCCGAGCTGGAGAAGCTGGTCACCCAGCTCGGCAACGAGCCCCCGCCGCCCCCCAGGAGCACCGAGAAGACCGCCCCCAAGAAAGGCGCCGCCAAGCGAAAGAACACGCGCCAGCAGTCCCTCTTCGACGACGAGGACTCATGACGCCCGCGGGACCCGCGCCCGCCGTTGCTCGCCGGCGCAGACCTCTCCAGAATGCAGGGCCTCATGGGTGAGCTCCGCGTCGCGTTCTGGAACGTCAAGGACCTCTTCGAGCCCGGCACCTTCCCGGACCGGGGGCCCAAAGGCGCGCCCGAGCTCGAAGCAAAGGTCTCGGCGATCGCCCACGCTCTGAGGGCGCTCTTCGACGGCTCCGGCCCGGACCTGATCGGGCTCGCCGAGATCCACACGCCCCGGATCTTGGACCTGCTGACCCAACAGCTCACGACTCCGTACCGTGTCCTCTGGGAGCCGTGTCGAGCCAGATCGCATCCGCAAACCGGACTCGCGGTGCTGGCGCGGAGAGATCTCTTCGCCTCCCTCAAGCGCGTCGCCGCCTACTCCGGCCCGACGACGTTCGGCCGTCCACGCTTTCTCATCGCCGAATGCAAAGCCATCGGCATCGCGGACTCGCTCTTCTTCGTCGTGAACCACTGGAGGAGCCGGTACTCCGTGGCAGGCTCCGACGACGCCAGGGATCGCCTGGAGACGGCTCAAGCCCTCGGCGACTGGCTCGCTCGCTCGCCGCGGGATACCTGCGCGGTCGTCGTCGGAGACTTCAATGCCGAGCCCTACGAGGAGCCATTTGGAGAATTCGGGCTCGGCAGTCGGCGGCACTTCGGCCCGCGGCTCCGATTGCCGCGCGCTTGCCTCTACAACACCGCCTGGCGGTTTCTCGCCGAACCCGATCCCGCCGAGACGATCGCGCTCGCCGGCGCCGGTTACTCGGCGTCGCGCCCGAGGACCACGTTCGCCGGACAAGAGGGGGGTTCGGTGATCTTCGACCAGCTGCTCGTCTCCGGCCGAGCGCTCCGCGGTGGACCTTTCACGCTTCGAGAGAGAAGCGTGGCCTACGCGTGCGATGACCGCATCGGGTACAGAACGGACGGCTACATGAAGCCACGGCGATGGACCTTCCACGCCGGCGTCCCTTCCGGCGCTTCGGACCATTTCCCCCTGATCGCGACCTTCGATACCAGCTTGAACGACGGGGCCCCGGATCGCGCGATCGCGTCCTCCGCCCCAACCCCCCGGACAGATGGAGACCGGCCATGACCGACGAGGAGCTGAAGAATACGATTGCAGGCATGCTGAAGGACGATCGAGCGGGAGCCAGCGCCTTCCACGACGCCGTACGGAAGCTGCGCGCCATTGCGACCGCCCTCGAAGCGTCTCTCGCCCCGGACGTCATTGACGTTCGGGTGGAGGCCGGCCACCGGGTGAACCTCGGACAGCAATACAGCTTGGTCGTTTGCGTCCCCAAAGCCGGGCTCCGGGACGTGCTGCTCCGCGCTTACGTCCCGACCGAAGGTTTCCCCGTCACGCTCGATCTCTTCGACGACGAGCACCCGAAGTGCGCGAGCCTCGACGAGCTGGAGGCCACCATCCTCCACTTCCTCTCCCACGCCGACGTGAAGCAGCGCCTCCTCGAGGTGAAGGACGTGGCGGCATGAAGACCCCTCAAGAGCGCGTCAAGAAGGCGCTGGACCACCTGCGAGAAGGGCTGTTGCCATTCGTGCAGCGCGAGCTGCGCGCCAAGATCGGGGCGAAATGGGAGGACGACGCCCGAGGCCGTCTCGGTCTGGCGACAGCCCGAGATGGAACCTTGCGGTGGGACACACAGGCCGTCGTCAAGGCCATCGGTCAGGAATACTGGAACGACGTCTTCCGCACCTCGCTCCAGCAGATCGATCGCAACTACGCGATGGAGCTGCGCGACGTGCGCAACAAGCTCGCCCACGACGAGACATTCTCGAACGACGACACCTACCGCGCGCTCGACACCGCCCAGCGCCTGCTCGAATCCGTCCACGCCCGGGCTCAAGCGCAGGAGGTCGGCAAGCTCAAGGGGGAGCTCCAGCAGAGCGTGTTCGCGGAGGTGAAGACCGTCGACGCCAAGAATCCGCTCCTCATCGAGATGGCCGCCAAAGCCGGTCTCAAGCCGTGGCGGGAGGTGGTGACGCCGCATCGGGACGTGGCCTCCGGCCGTTACATGCAGGCCGAGTTCGCGGCGGACCTGTCGCAGGTGCACGCCAAGGAGGGCAGCGACGAGTACCGCGATCCGGTGGAGTTCTTCCGGCGGACGTACCTTACTGTGGGTCTCAAGGATCTGCTCATCGGCGCGCTCCATCGCCTCAGCGGGGCGGGCGGGGATCCCGTCGTGGAGCTTCAAACCAATTTCGGCGGCGGCAAGACGCACTCGATGCTGGCGCTCTATCACCTGTTCGGGCCGAGCAAAGGCCCGCTCGCCGGGGTGCCGGAGCTGCTCGCGGAGGCGAAGGTCAAGGCCGCTCCCCAGGCTCGGCGCGTCGTGCTCGTCGGCACCGCGCTTTCCCCCGCGGAGGAGACCAAGAAGCCGGACGGCACGGTGGTCCGCACTTTATGGGGGGAGCTGGCCTGGCAGCTCGGGGACGCGGCCGGCGGCAAAGGAAAAGAGGCGTTCAAGGCTGTCGCCGAGTCGGACGCAAAAGGCATCAGCCCGGGCTCCAAGGTGTTCGTCGAGCTGTTCCGCAAGTACGGGCCGGCGCTCGTCCTCATCGACGAGTGGGTCGCCCACGCGCGCCAGACCGTCAACAAGCGCGATTTGCCCTCCGGCGACTTCGAGGCGCAGACGTCGTTCGCTCAGGCGCTCACGGAGGCCGCGAAAGCCGCGGACAAGACGCTCCTGGTGGCCTCGATCCCCGCGTCCAAGATCGAGATCGGCGGGGACCACGGCGAGCTGGCGCTGGAGACGCTCAAGAACGTCTTCACCCGCGTAGGCAAACCTTGGCGTCCTGCCACCGGAGCGGAGGGGTTCGAGATCGTGAGGCGTCGCCTGTTCGAGCCCATCGAAGGCAAGGAGTCCGAGATCGCGCGCGAGGCGGTCGTCCAGGCTTTCATGAAGATGTACAAGGCCGCTGCGGACGACTTCCCGCAGGACTGCGCCGAGAAATCGTACGAGCGAGAGATCCTGGCGTCGTATCCGATCCACCCGGAGCTCTTCAAACGGCTTTATGATGACTGGTCCACCCTGGATAAGTTCCAACGTACGCGCGGCGTGCTGCGTCTTCTCGCCAAGGTGGTTCACCGCTTGTGGGAGAGTCAGGATGCCAGTGTGATGATCCTGCCATCGAGCGTCCCCATGTTCGACGGGGCGGTGCGATCGGAGCTGACACGGTATCTCCCCGACGTCTGGGAGCCGATCCTATCCCAGGATATCGACGGCGAGCAGTCGCTGCCGCTGGAGCTGGACCGGGCGGCTCCGAACCTCGGCAAAGTGTCCGCATGCCGTCGCGTGGCGCGGACGCTCTACATGGGCACGGCGCCTGGGGCGACTCACAAGAACCCCGGCATCGACGATCGGCGCGTTCGCCTCGGATGCGTGCAGCCCGGCGAGGCTGCGGCGGTGTTCGGTGACGCGCTCCGGCGGATCAGCGACCGTGCCAAGTACATTCATCAGGACGGCAATCGATACTGGGTATCCACCAAAGCAAACCTGAATCGCCTCGCCGAGGACCGAGCCAGTAGCCTGCTCCGAGAGCCCGAGACCCTCCATGCGGAGATCGTCGCTCGCATTCAGAAGGATACGAAGAAGCGAGGATCGTTCACGGCGGTGCATGCCTGTCCCGACACGTCCGGGGACGTGCCGGACGAGCCCTCCGCTCGCCTCGTGATCCTGCCGCCCAAGCAGCCTCACCGAAAAGGTCAAAAGGACAGCGCGGCGCTCACCGCTGTGAAAGCGCTGCTCGCGTCGAGGGGCGCGAGCCCCCGTCTCGAACGGAATTGCCTTCTCTTCCTGGCGCCGGACGGCAAGGAGCTCGACGCGCTCATGAGCACGCTGGCGCAATACCTCGCCTGGCGCTCCATCAAAGCCGACGCGACGCCTCTGAACCTCGACAAGTTCCAGGAGAGCCAGGCCGATTCGAAGACGACAGATCTGGAGAAGAACATCAAGGTCCGATTGGAGGCTGCCTATTCATGGGCTCTGGCTCCCAGGCAGGACGACCCGAAGTCCGATATTGATTGGGAAGAATTCAAGGTAACGGGTGAAGGCACCCTCGCGGAGCGCGCTAGCCAGCGCTTTGAAACGGAGTGGGCGCTGCGCCAAAAGCTCCCCGGCGTGGAGCTGCGGAGCCTCCTCGACAAGTATTTATGGGCCGAGCGCGACCATGTGAGCTTCGCCCAGCTCAGCGAATGGTTCGCGAGGTACCTTTACCTTCCGAGGCTCGTAAGCCGTAAAGCGCTGGAAGAGGCCATCGTCGATGGCGGGTCGACCGTGACTCCCGAAGACACGTTCGGAACGGCGGGCGGATGGGATGAGACCAAGAAGCGCTATACGGGTCTCAAGGTCGGTGAGGGGCTGCCTCCCATCGTCGACCGAACAACGCTTGTGGTGAAGACCTCCGTGGCGCGCGCTCAGCGCGAACGCGACAAGGCGCGAACTTCTCAGCCGCCCCCCGTCGGCGGCGACAAGAGCATCGGAAATACGAGCGGTGGAAACGAGCCCTCGGAGACTGTCATTGGCCGTGTGGGCGACACGAAGACCGTAGCGAAGCCGGCCCCGAAGCTGGTGCCAAATGTATTTGTAGGGTCGGTTCCTCTGGATCCGATGCGTGTCGTGAAGGAGACCGGGCGGGTGGTGATGGAGGTGCTGGAACACCTGTCGACGCTCCCCGATGCTGAAGTCGAGGTGACGCTGGAGTTACGGGTGAAGGTGCCCGACGGAGTGAAAGAGGATGTCGTGCGGACAGTCACCGAAAACGCGAAGACGCTCAAGTTCCAGAACGCGACATTCGAGCGTGAGTGACGCGGGCGGGACGCCCCGATGTGGGGGGTTGCGGGGGGTGCTCCCCCGCTATTCCCCCCGACGAAGAACGCCCCTCACCAACGTCGGCGCGCGAATGACAACCGCCGCCGGTCGGCGTAGGCTCCGCAGATGAGTCGGGCGGCGATCACGATCCCTCCGGAGCAGCGCCCGATGACCATCGAGCAGTGGGCCGCGCTGGATGAGGACGAAGAAGGGGAGCTGGTCGACGGCCGGCTCGTGGAGGAGGAAGCGTCAGACTCCGCACATCAAGTGATCGTAATGTGGCTCACGAGCGTGCTGCTCCCCTACCTGCAGCTGCGAAACGGCCGGCTCCTCGGCTCCGAAAGCAAGTTTGCCGTCTCCCCCCGCCGAGGTCGCAAGCCCGATCTCTCGGTCTACCTGAGCCGCGATCAAAAGCTCCCGCGCACCGGCCCGCTCCGCGTCCCCCCCGACATCATCATCGAGGTGGTGTCCCCCACGCCGCGCGACGGCCGGCGGGATCGCGTGGAAAAGACCTCCGAGTACGCTGCGTTCGGCGCTCGCTGGTACTGGCTCGTCGATCCCCGCCTGCGAACCGTGGAGATCCTCGGCCTCGGCGCGGATGGGGACTACGCCATTCGAGAGAGCGCCGCCGGCGGGTCTCTGGCCGTCCCCGGGTGCGATGGGCTCGTGCTCGATCTCGATGCGATGTGGCGCGAGCTCGATGACGCCCTCGAAGACCCGCCGGCTGGTGCGCCCGAGCACTGATTCCAGCCCCCCTCACATCCTCGCACCCACGAGAATCGCAGACGCGCGGCTCTTCCCCGGAACAACGCCCCTCCGACGGCTCCGCCTCGGCCCGATCATTGCCACTCTCGCCGGCAACTCTCGCCTCCCGTGGCCGGCAGCACGTGCCGGTAGGACAAGCGTTTCCGGAACACGTACCGGCGCAACAGAATGGCACACTGCGATCTTCGGCCGAACAGGCCGGAGAACGTGGCCCCTCCGTTGCTATCTCACGCTCCAGGTGCGCCCTCACGATGTGGATCACGCCCGCATCTGCGCGCAACCGTTGCACTGGAGCGCTCCCATGAACCACCCCGCACGACTCGGCTCACTGGCATTCTCCGCTCGCCTCTCCGCGACGTTCGCGCTCGCCGCGCTGCTCGCCGTCGGGTGCACCACCACCATCCGCGGCGGATCCGGCGGCGACTCCTCCTCCGGCGGGGTCGCGGGCTCCACGGCGACCGGCGGGACCGGCGGATCCTCGGCCTCCGGCGGCGCCACCACGACCAGCGTCGGCGGCTCGACCATCTCCACCTCGACACTGCCCAGCTGCGACAACTTCCTCGGCTCGGAGTTCGGCGTCGGATTCACGCTCCACGAGACTGGCATCTTGCCGGACCCGCCCCTCCCCGGGAGCCCCAATATCCTGCTCTCCGCGAGCGGCACCGTGACCTCCGTCGGCAGCGGCGCCGAATGGGCCGATTGCGGCACGATCCCCCCCGACTACGTGGGCAACTGGGCCTCCTTCACCGACGCGAGCGGCAAGTCCTGGACAATCTGCTTCATCGCCCCGGACGCGAGCTGGTCCATCGGTGTCGGCGACTCGATCCAAGCTACGATGAACATCGCCGTCGGCTACTACGAGCCGAATTCAGCGGACATGACCGTGCGAAAAGGCGGCGCGCTCGCGTTCTTCGGCGTGGCCAACACCGGCGGCACGATCCCCTGGCCCCAGGAGGTGAGCATCTCCAACGGTGACCCGTTCTGCTTCAACGAGTCGTGGGACTCGTGCGCCAAGACCGGCTACAACGCCGTGGTGTCCTCCGGCGGCGCGACTGTCACGATCTTCCCGGGCAACACTTCCACCGTCGGCGGGTTCCTGGTCGGCGTGGGGCAGTGGAAAGAGATCACCGACGGCGGCTCCTGCGACTTGGGCAGCGCGCGGCGCGGTGTGTTCGTCGTGCCGGCGCCCTGAGCGGCGAACATCCCGCATCCCGGCTCCGCGGTCGGCTCCGCCCCAGTGTGACATCCGTATCCGGAAACACGGCTCCGCGGAACAGAATGGCACGCTCCGGTCCTCGCGAAAGCGGGCAAACAGGGCTGTGGCCCCGCCGTTGCTAACTGGCGCCCAGACACGCTCGCAGGCGCCGGCCGACGCCCCCCGCCGCGCGCGTCCTCTCCCTGGAGCGCCTCGATGAACGACACGACACGACTCGGATGGAAGGCCTTCTCCGCGCGACTCTGCGCAACCTCTGCGCTCGCGGCGGTGCTCGCGACCGGGTGCTCGGACGGCGGCGGCGGCTCGGGGGGCGGCGGCTCCACGTCCAGCGGCGGCACCACCGCGAGCGGCGGCACGGGCGGCGCGACGGCCGGCTCCGGCGGAACGACCGGCGGCACCGGCGGCACCGGCGGCGCACTGCCCACCTGCGACGAGACGCAAACCAACCTGTTCCACGTGACGATGGGCTTCCAGGAGACCGGAACGCCGTGGTCTCCGCCGGAGCCGGGCCCCGCGACCTCGGTCACCGTGAGCGGCACGGTCAGCGACGTCGGCATCGGGCCCCTCCCGGTGAACTGCGGCTCCTTGGCCAAGGGCGCCTCGGGCCTGTGGCTCTCGGTGGTCGACGCCGACGGGAAATCCTGGACAGCCTGTTACAACGCCCCCGGCGCGAGCATGCCAGTCGCCTCCGGCGACGTGATCGACGTCACCTACGACACGGCGACAGGCGGCCTCGGCAGCTACTCGCTCGCGCTCACGGTGCGCAAACAGAGCGCGCTCGTGCTCCTGGCGTTCCAGGACTCCTACAACGACTTGACCCTTCCGCCCGAGATCAGCATCGAAAACGGTGAACAGGTGTGCGTCGGCGGCATGGACAGCTACTGCGTCCTGCACGGCTACAAGGCCGTCGTGACCGTGGGCGGCGAACAGAGCGAGATGCTCGGAGGCGACACGAGCACCGTCGGCGCCTACGACATCCACCTGGGGCGCTGGAACACCGTGGCCCAGACCGGAGTCTGCGACGGCCCCGCGAGCGAGCACGAGCTGTTCGCGGTGCCCGCGACCGCCCCTTGATTGCATTGTAAATAACGTATCTCCTTTTGGAGCGTCTTCAATGAACAGCATTGCACGATTCGGATGGATGGCCCTCTCCGCGCGCCTCGGCGCCGCCTCTGCCCTCGCGGGCGTGCTCGCGATCGGGTGCACGAGCGGCGACGGAGGCTCGGGCGGGACCGGCGGAGCCGGCGGCACCGGCGGAACCGGCGGCAGCACGGAGGTAACGTGCCAGTCGGCCGTGCCCTCGCAATACTACGTATCGACAGCCATCCACGAGACCGGCGTCGCGTGGAAAGCGCCGGATTACACGGACCCGCCGAGCACGCTCACCGTGAGCGGCACCGTGGCCGACGTGGGCAGCGGGGCGATCCCGGAGGACTGCGCGTACGACAAGAAGGGCACGGCCGGAGCGTGGCTCTCGGTGGTCGACGCGGACGGGAAATCCTGGACAGCCTGCTACACGGCCACCGGCGCGTTCATGCCAGTCCAGTCGGGCGACGCGGTCGACCTCACGTTCGAGAGCGTGCCGGCCGGCCTCGGCGGGATCTCGTACGCGCTCACGCTGCGAAGAGCCGGCGCGCTGATGCTCTACGTGCTGGAGGACGGCATGAAGTCCTTCACCCTCCCCGAGGAGATCAGCATCGCCGACGGGGACGAGGTCTGTGTCACCGAAGACGAGTACAACTGCACTCGGAACGTCCACCGCGCCGTCGTGACGTCCGGCGGTGACTCGGCGCCGATCCTCCCCGGCGAGTCCTACATGGTCGGCGGTTACAACATCCACGTCGGCCGCTGGGAAGACGTGGGCGGCCCCGCCTGCGACGCCGGCATCGTCCTGCACGAGGCCTTCGTCGTCCCCGCGCCCTGACCTCGAGATGTGTGGTGTTGGTGGGGGGGTTGCGGGGGTGCTCCCCCGCTACGCCCCCCTCTTGAACCCTCTTCAGCTCACGATAGGCAGTCTTCGCGCGTTCGCCTTCCGTTCGGCGGCTTTTCGTTCTTCGAGCGCGAGCGGGTGCTCCCGGATCGTCACGTCGCCGTCGAGCAGGTCCACCGCCTGGTTCTTGGCGTAGACAGGGTGTCTTCCGTACTTCTTGTACCACTCGGCGACGGTCGCGTTCGCCTTGATCTTCTCGAGGATGTTGCGCCAGCCGACGCCCGTGTTGTACGCGCAGAAGCTGATCTCGCCCATCTGCGTGCCGTACGGGATGATGCACATCTCCGTGCGACGGAAATCGTAGTTGAAGAGGTCCTGAAACCACATCCCCGCCACGAAGAGGACGCGCCACTCGTACTCTTTCGCGTCGGCCTCTCCCGCGTGCGCCGCGCCCGTCTGGCTCAAGAACTGGCGGATCAACGTCTGGAGGTTGAAGCCGCGCGGCGCCTTCTCCGGGCGGTAATGGCGCAACAAGGACGCGACGACCTGCGCCTTCGTCCACTTGCCGCCGCGGCCCGCGTCGAAGATCTCACGGAAATCCGCGAGCAGACCGTCCATGTCGAGGAAGTCGAGGAGAGGCACCATCTCCTTCGTTCGCTTGTTCACGAACAGGACCGTTCCAACTCCGCAGTTCGGGTGACAACCGCAGTTGAGCTGGCCGAAATCGCGGTCCGGGCCGTCCAGGAGGTCCACCACGTCCCCGAACGGCGACAAGGCCGAGAGCGGGAACCAGTCGCGCAGAGGCTCCGTCACGCCCGTTTGAGAGGCGATGTCGCGCGCGAGGTGGCTCAGCGTGTAGCGCTGCTGTCGCCGCAGCTCGTCGGAGATGTCCTCGTCCCGGCCCGTGAAGCTCACCGGCTGGAAGCTCACGACGGTGATCTTGTCCGCGTTCTCCACCGCGAACTGCACGATCGGCCCCACCTGGTCGTTGTTCACGCCGTTCACGATGGTGACCACCAGGATCACGTCGATGCCGACCGCCGCCATCTCCTCGATCGCGCGGAGCTTCACGTCGTAGAGATTGCCGATCTTGCGGTGACTGTTCGCCTCGTTCGTGACGCCGTCGAACTGCAGATACGCCATCCGCAGGCCGGCCTCTTTCGCCGCCTTCGCGAAGCCCGGCTCCTGCGCGAAACGCAGGCCGTTCGTCGCGCACTGGACCGCGAAATAACCCTTCTTCCGGGCGTAGCGAATGGCATCCAGGAAGTGGGGGGAGAGCGTCGGCTCGCCGCCCGAGAACTGGATCGACATCTGGCGCTTGGGGCGCACCTCGGCCGCGTCGTCCAGGATCTTCGTGATCTCTTCCCACCCGAGCTCGTGCACGAAGCCGACCTGATTGGCATCCATGAAGCAGGGGTCACACATCATGTTGCAGCGGTTCGTCAGATCGACGGTGAGCACCGCGCCGCGACCGTACTTGATGCTGGAGGAGCCGTGCTGGTGGAGCTTGTCCGGCGTCATGTCGACGTCGCGCCCGCTGAACAGGCTCTCGATGCGCTCCAGGAATTTGGGATCCACGGAGAGCACGTCGTCGAATTTGCCGTGCGTCGGGCACGTCTTCTCCATCACGATCTGGCCGTCTCGCTCGACGATGTGGGCCCGGATCTCGCCCGGCTTGTCGACAATGAGCTTCATCCAGTCGGCGTCGCCGCGGAGGATCTCGGCGCGGGCCTCCTTCACGCACGTCGGGCACAGGCTGTCGGTCGTGCGCGGCCAGCCGAGCGTCGGCTTCGTCCGCTGCTTGCGGCTCGGGATCGGGCGGTCGCTCCACTTCGGAGTGAACGAAGGCGCAGGCGCGAGGAGACCACCGACGAGCCGCATCGCGGTCCACGCCTTGTCGGCGGATGCCGTGACGACCTTCTCGATTCTTCGGGATAGTTCCATTTTGTCAGCAACCCTCGGACGCTGGATTTTACGAGGTGACTCGCCGGTCACCTCCAAGGAAGGGGGCAGACTACCAGGGACCTTCGCCCCTTCTCCACACCCTTTGAGGGTGTGCGCACGCTTCTGTCTTGCGGGCGGCAGCGATCGGGAGGGTCGCGAAGCAGACGACGCGGCTCTGCGAACGACAGGGCTGCCCGCCGCGAAGCGTATCGACAAGCCGCGGCTCCTGGCCGATAGTTCGCGGCGACATGCGCCGAGCCCGCTTTCTCTCCAGCCTCGTTCTCGCGGCGGTCCTGGCGATTCCCGGGGCGGCCATCGCTCAGCGCGCGGGCTCCGGCAAGACGGTCGCGCGCGACACCGCGAAGCCCACCGGCGCCGGCACGTCGATCCGTGAATTCTTCGGTGTGCCGATCGCGCGACGCCTCCTCTGGTCGGACGACGCGGAGGATCGGATCCGCGGCATCGAGCGGCTCGGATCGCTCGGCACCGACGACGCGATCGACGCGCTCGTGAGCGTGCTGGAGAGCGGCGGCACCGCCTCCACCGATACGAAGGCGCGGCTCGTCGCGGTGCGCGTGCTCGCGGCCCACACCGACAAGGAGCCGGTGCGCCAGGTGCTCGTGCGCGAGCTGTCCACGGCCGTCGGTCCCGAGGCGCGCGGCACCGTGTCGCCGCTGCAGTCGCTGCTGCGAAAGACGGCGGCGCTCGCGCTCGCGCGGGCCGGCACCAAGAAGACGACGGAGCCGCTGCTGCAAGCGGTGGAGCGCGGCGGCCTCGCGGGGGACGCGGCGTCGATGGCGCTCCGAGCGTATCCGCCCGCCTCGCTGGAGAGCTTCTTCGACGAGAAGAAGAAGCTGCCGCCGTCGCAGATCGCGTTCCTCGGAGACCTCGGCGATCTGCGCGCGATCGAGAAGCTCAGGCCCCTCATCGCCGACGCCGACAAGGACAAAGAGAAGGACAAGGACAAGGACAAGGAGAGCGACGTTCGGCTCGCGGCGGTGGTGGCGCTCGCGAAGCTCGGCGACGAGACGGCGCTCGCGACGGTGCGGCCGTGGCTGAAACGCGGCGATCCAAGGCTGTTGAAGGCCGCGACGGAGGTGCTCGTGTACCTCGGCGCGCCGGAGACGGGGGCCGCGATCTCGGCGCTGCTCGCGAGCGACGTGACGCGCGACGCGGGCCTCACGCTCGCGCTGCGGTCGCCTTCGCGCGCCCTCGCGGAGCCTCTCTCGAAGGCGCTGGAGAAGCTCGGCGCCGACGACAAACCGCGCGCGATCGCGGCGCTCGGCCGCGTGGGCGGTCCGGACGCGGTGAAGTACCTCGCCCTTGAGGTCGAGAAGACGTTCGGCGGCGGCGACGACACGAAGAAGGACGACGCGAAGAAAGACGCGAAATCCTCGAAGAAAGAAGCCAAAGACGCGAAGGACTCGGCTCCGAAGGACGGGTCGAAGGTGCCGGAGCTCGCGCTCGGGGCGCTGTTCGCGCTCGCGACGATGCCGGGGGACGACGCGAAGGGCGCGATCGACAAACTGCTCGCGGATCCGCGCGCGGCGAAGGACGACGCGTTCTCGCACGCGGTGGTGCGCGCGGGCATCGTCCGCTTCGTGGTCCGCGGGGAGGCGCCGGCGGCGCTCGCGTCGCGGCTCGAAAAGTGGGCCACGTCCAAGGACGACACGTCGCGGGCGATCGCGGCGCTCGGTCAGGTGGCCACCGGCGCGAAGAGCGCGGCCGACGTGATCGCCTCCTGCACCGAGAAGAAATGCGACGAGCCGGTGCTCCGCGCGGCCGCGCGTGGAGCGCTCGCGCGGGGCGGTGACGCGCTCGCGCCGTTCATGGATCTGCTCGAAAAACCCTGGGCGCGCGGCTCGGATCTCGCGAAGCCGTCGCGCATGGCGGTGGCCGCGGCGGTGGGCCTGCTCGCGAACCCGGGCGGCCGCGGCGTGCCGACGTCGACGCTCGCGGCGTGGGCGGAGGGCGGCGGCCCCTTGTCGCCCCTCGCGGCGCGCGCGCTCCCGACGCGGGACGACGACGTCACGCGCGGCCGCATCAAGCGCCTGCTCGAAGGCTCGGATCCGGTGGTGCGCGCGCACGTCGCGCTCGGCCTCGGCAAGGATCCGGAGAAGGACGCGGTGACCTTGCTCGTGAACGCGTACCGCTTCGAGGACGACGCGCAGGTGCGCTCCGCGATCGTCCGCGCGCTCTCGGAGCGCAAGGAGCCGCAGCGCGTCGCGACGCTGGAGACGGCGCGCGCCCTGGATCCGGACGACGGCGTGCGCGCGCTCGCGAGGGCCGCGCTCACGGGACGCGCGCTCACCCCGACGAACGCCGTGGGCCAGGCGGCCGCGTGGATCGCGATCGAGGACAACGACGCGGGCGGCAAGCCGACGGCGCGCTCGGGTCGCGTGGTTCGTTCCGACGGCGTCGCGGTCCCGTTCGTGGCAGATCCCGACGGCGTGCTGCTCGTGCCGGGGCTGCCGTACCAGAAGTTCAACCTTCAGCTCGGAAGCGACGAATGACCCAGGAAACGCCCGCAAACGAGCTCTCGTTCGAAGAGTCGACGCGCAGGCTGGCCGACATCGTGGCGCAGCTCGAGAGCGGGGAGCTCAGCCTCGAACGCTCGCTCGCGCTCTTCGAAGAGGGCGTCCGCCTCGCGCGCGCGGCGCAGACGCGGCTCGATCACGCGGAGAAGCGCGTGGAGGAGCTGCTCGCGATCGACGCGCAGGGAAAGCCGATCCTCAAGCCCTTCGACGTGTGAGGGAGGCGCGCATGCGAACGGCCGCGGCGCTGATCATCGGCAACGAGCTGCTCACCGGGAAGATCCAGGAGGCGAACGTCCTCACGCTCGCGCGCACGCTCCGGCAGATCGGCGTGCAGCTCCGCCGCGTGGTGATGGTGCTCGACGAGATGGACGCGATCGCCGGCGAGGTGCGCGCGCTCGCGGCGTCGCACGACGTCGTGTTCACGAGCGGAGGCGTCGGCCCCACGCACGACGACGTCACGATCGCCGCGATTTCCAGGGCGTTCGGCGTCGACGCGGTGCGCTCGCCGGAGATCGAGGAGACGCTGCGCGGCTACTACAAGGAGCGCCTCACCGACGGCCACCTCGCGATGGCGAAGGTGCCGGAGGGCGCGCGCCTGGCCCGCGTGCAGGGCGGCGTGTGGCCGGCGATCGTGAAGGACAACGTGTGGATCCTCCCCGGCGTGCCGCAGATCTTCGCGATGAAGATGCCGCTCGTGGTGGCGGAGCTCGGCTCGGGCCACGGCTGGATCTCGCTCGCGGTGTTCACGACGCTGGACGAAGGCGATCTGAAGGCGAAGCTCGACGCCGTCGTGGAGGCGCACCCGGACGTGGAGATCGGCTCGTACCCGACCTTCGTGGAGACGCGCTACCGCACGAAGCTCACGTTCGACGGCCTCGACACGGTGGCGGTGAACCGCGCGCGCGACGCCTTCGTGGCGAGCCTCCCAGCGTCCGTGATCGTCGCCGGCGACTGACCAGCTCGGACTGACCACATCATCGAGCGCGAAGAGGAGAGCGCTCGTCGAGGCTGTCGGCCCGCCACCCTCCGACGGCGGCCGCCACCTCTTCTCCACAGGCATCTCTCGCAAAATAGGCTTGTTTTCCAGGGTAAACATGGCGGCGCGGAGATTGCCAATCTGCCCGCCATGGAGTCGGTGGTGCAGATCGAGGTGCCGCACGAGGGCATCGTGATGCCGCGGGAGCGCGCGCTCGCAGAGGGCCTGTTCTCGCTGGGCGACGCGGAATTGCTGGCGCTGTTGCTCGGCACCGGAAGCCGAGGCCGCGGCGTGCTGGAGGTCGCGAATCGGCTCATCGAGGACTTCGACGGCCTCGACGGCATCGCCAAAGCGGGCCCCTTCGCGCTCGCGGACCGCGCGGGGATCGGGCTCGTGAAGGCGCTGCGCTTGCTCGGAGGCGTCGAGATCGGCCGGCGTTACGTGTACCGCGCGGGCCGACGCCGCGACCCGGTGAGCTGCTCGGCGTCGGTGTTCGCGCGCTTCGGTCCGGTGCTCGGCGGCCGCGAGGACGAGGAGATGTGGGTCATGGCCGTCGACTCCCGGAACCTCGTCCGCGGTTGTCGCAAGGTGGCCTTGGGAGGCGTCCACGTGTGCGGCATGCACCCGAGAAACGTGCTGCGAACGGCCCTCCTCGAAGGCGCCGTCGGCATGATCGTGGTCCACAACCACCCGAGCGGAAACCCGTCCCCTTCGATGGACGACATCCTGATGACGAAGCGCCTTTTGCAGGCCTCCGACGTCGCGGGCATCACCTTGGTCGACCACTTGATCGTCGGCGCGAACGACGACTACCGCTCGATGCTCGACCTCGGCTTCATCCCCGAGCGAAACGCGACGGATCTCCCCTTCGTGAACAGGCCTTATGGAACGCGCATCACCCCGACTCCAGGCGAGCCGTGAGGGTCAGTTCATGACAGGCAGTCTGCGGTGCGCGTCCGGCGGCTTGCGGGCGACGGACAACCCATGTCGCGTCTCCTCCGGTTTCTCCGGCGGCGGGAGGCTCTTCCACGCGAGGACGGCGCCGCCCCAGTCCACGGTGGATTCGCCCGCGAGCAGCCGGCCGTAGAGCGCGCTCGCGGTCGTCATCGGGCAGCCGAGCGCCTCGCGCAGGAACGTGATCGACGTCGCCGTCGCGAGGTTCGTCGTGCGCGTCTTGCCGTCGGCGCCGATCGCCGTCACGCGGAACACGTCGTCCTCTTCTTCTGCCGCGCGCGCCGGATCCGTCACCACGAGCGCCATCGCGTCGATGGCCTTCTCGCCGTCGAACGTGACGTACAGCTCGAACAGCGGCCGCGCGTACCGCACCACCTCGGTGCCCGGGATCTCTTCCGGAACGCGGCCTTTCCGCTTCATCTGCCCCTCCTGCACGAGCGCGGACATCTCGAGCTCCCGCGTCGTCTTGCCGAGCAGCCGCTGCGACTGCATCTCCGCGAGCGCCCGGATCAGCACCTCGCGGTTCTTCGCGGCCTCCTCGTTCGTACGATCCACTTCGAGCAGCCGCGTCAGCTCGTCCACCGCGCGCTCGTGCTCTCCGATCGCCGCGAGCGCATCCGCGAGCGTGCGGCGCGCGTCGATCAGCCTCGGATCCAGGTCGATCGCGTCCCGGTACGCCGCGATGGCGCCCGCGATGTCCTTCTTCGCCTCGCGGGTGAGGCCGAACGCGTACTTCGATCGCGCGCGCGCCCCGCCCGTCGTCGCGTCGATCGCCTGCGCGAGGAACCCCTCGGCCTTGTCGAACAACCGCTTGTCGTAGAACACGACGCCGAGCTCGTGCAGCACGCGCCCGTCCGACGGATCCAGCTTGTTCGCGCGCAGGAGCTGGAACGCGGCATCATCGAGCTTGCCGGCGCGCGCGAGCGATCGCCCGTACGCGAGCCGGCTCTCGAGCACGTCGCCGTCGAGCTCGACCGCCTCCTTCAGCGCGCGCACCGCGTCGGCGTGGTGACCGATCGCCGCGTACGCCGTGCCGAGCGTGAGCCACGCGTCCTCGTCCTCCGGCTCCTCGTCGAGGTACGCCTTCAGATCCGTGATGCCGCCCGCGGTGTCGCCGCGTTCGAGCGCCGCGAGCGCGCTCGCGAAGAGGTCTTCGCCTTCAGCCATGCGGCGGAGGATAGCGTCGGATTCGCGAATCAGAAGGGCTTCGGTGAAGGGAGCCGCTCAGCGCGGCAGCGCCGGCATGCAGAGGCCGCCCATCGGAGGCGCGCCGCCCGGACATGGACTGGCACATTTCTGCGTGACCACGTCGGCCACTTGCCCCTGCGGACAACTGCCACTCTGCGGCGCGGGCCCCGGAGTCGGCACGTTGAGCGGCGGGAACCCCGGAAGGCTCGGCACCGGGAACGGCAGCGGGATCGACGAAGGCGCCGGCATCCCGGGGATCGAAGGCAGTCCGCCCGGCGTGATCCCCGGAATCGAAGGCAAGCACACGCCCGCGGCCGGCGGAGAGCCGCTGTCGCACATCGGCGCGCAACTGCCAGTCACGCTGTCCGGCGCCTGGCCCTGCGGACATCCGTTGTTCGGATTCGGACCGGGACTATTGCCGCCGCCCTCCGCGATGCGGACCTTGTACGCCGCGCGCAGGTACCGCTGCACCATCGTGTCGCTGAGCCAGCCATAGCCGCCGTCGCCCCACCTTGGGCCCCACGAGTTGTGCACCAGGAACTGGCGATGTCCGTTCACCGTGCGGTACCCCGCGAGCACGACCGCGTGGCCCGCGCCGCCGTCCGCCTCGTAGTCCGGGATCACCGCGCCGGTCTGCAAATTACGACTCTTCCACGCGTCGTCGTTCACCGAGAAGGCCGCCCACACCGCGTCGCCGCCCGCGAGCACCGCCGCCATCTCGTCCAGATCGGCCGGCCGCGAGCGGAGCTGCTCGATCGCCGCGATACGGTATTTGCCGGCGACGTCCGCCCTCGTTCGCTCGGCCCGGAGCATCGGATCGAGATCGCCTGTCCCGGAGGAGACGCCGTACGCTTTCCCGCAGGAATCGAGCGGTTCGCGCAGCATCTTGCAGGCCTTCACCGGGTCGTAGGGCCATGTCCCTTCGAGGGTGATGCGCTCTCCCTCGGTCTGGTCGCCGGCGACTCCCATGCTGCCGACGGCGTATTTGGACCACACGTGCAGCGCCGACAGCACGTCCGGGCGCCCCATCTTGCGGACGGCGTGATCCATCGCGGTCGAGAGCGACATCGCCGTGCACGTGCCGACCGCGCCCTGGCTCCGAACGGGCCCTTCGAGGCCGGTCACGCGGTGATCCACGAACGGCGGCAGCGGCCCCGCGACGAAGCCCATTCGCATCGTCGGCATGAGCGCGCGCATCACGTCGCGGTGAGGGGTGCAGTCGAAGGAGGCGTATTCGCCGGGCGCCACCTCGACCGGCGCGCACCGGACGGTGCCCTGGAGGCTCTGCACCGCGGACACATGCACCGGCGGCGCCGCGACCTGCGGCAGCACCGGCTGCGGCGGCGGCGCGACGGACGGCCGCGACGAGGCCGGGGAGCACGCGAGGATCGACAGAGAGGCGGCGGCGATCAGGGCGGACGCGACGCGCATGGGGCTACCTTACGAGACAGCCCTCGAAAAGGCGTCACCCCAGCAAATCTTCTACTCCATCGGCGGCAGCACGATCTTCACCGTCGTCCCGCGGCCCTTCTCCGTGTCCACGATCACCTTGCCGCTGTGCTGATCCACGATCTTGCGCACGATCGCGAGGCCGAGGCCCGTGCCCGCCGCCTTCGTCGTGAAGAACGGATCGAAGATCTCCGCGAGGATGCTCGGGTCGACGCCGGGGCCCGTGTCGCCGATGCTCATCCAGACGTCGCTCCCCTCGCGGCCGACCTTCACCCAGAGCGTGCCGCCGTCGGGCATCACGTCGAGCGAGTTCACGACGAGGTTCAGCGCCACCTGCTTCAGCTTCTCCACGTCGCCGATCGCGAAGGCCTGCGGATCCACCTCGCGCACGACCTTCACCTGGTGCGACGCGAGCGCCTCCTTTTCGAGCTCGATCACGTCGTCGACGATGCGCGCGAGGTCGACCGGCTCCTTGTGCGCGGCGCGCGGGCGGGCCAGCTCCAGGAACTCGCTGAGGAGGCGCTCCAGCCGCTTGATCTCGCTCTGCACGATGTTCACGCGGCGCTTCATCGGGTCCATGAGCGCCGGGTCGCCGAGCTTGTCGATCGAGCGGCCGAGCAGGTGCAGCTCCAGCACGGCGGCGTTCAGCGGATTGCGGATCTCGTGCGCGAGGCCGAGCGCGAGCGGCGCCATCGCGTTCATCGCCTCGGCGTCGGCGACGCGCTTCTCCAGGGACCGGCGCGACGTCACGTCGATGCCGATGCCGTACACGACGTCCCACTTGTTGCGCGGCCCGCGCACGCCGGAGAGGTGCCAGCGCACCCTTCGGATCGCGCCCGCCGCGTCGCGCAGACCGACCTCGGCCTCCACCGATTTGGTGCCGTCGAGCGCCGCGAGGTGCGCCTGGTGGAACTTCCTGTGGTCGGTCTCGTCGATGAAATTCTCGGCGAAAGGCCTGCCGATCGCCTCGTCCGACGCGACGCCGGTGAGCGCGGACAGGCGCGGGTTGAAGAGCGCGATCTTGCCGCTCTCGTCGAGGCCGAGGATGAGCACGTCCGCCGCCTCCACGATCGCGCGGTAGCGCCGCTCGAATTCCTTGCGCTCGCGCTTGAGCTGGATCTTCTCGATCGCCTGCGCGACGGCGCTGATCAGCTCCTCGGGCCGGAACGACTTCAGGATGAAGGCGAAGGCCCCCGCGCGGAGCGCCGCGATCGCCGTGTCGACCGTCGCGAAGCCCGTGACGAGGATGATCTCGCCGTCGGGGGAGGCCGCGCGCAGGGGGCGGATCAGATCCACGCCGCTCGAATCCGGGAGCTTCACGTCGACGACCGCGACGTCGAAACCCTCGGCCTTGGCGCGCTGCAAACCCTGGTTTCCGTCGCTCGCGAGGCGCACGTCGACGTCGAGCTCCGGGGTCCCCTCCAGCACTTCGCGGAGGTTCTGACCGAGGCTCGTGTTGTCGTCGATGATGAGGATTCGCGAGGGCGAGGACACGTGCGCTCCCATCTGAAAGCCCTTTTACACCGGATCCAGCGCGGCGCCTCCGCGCATGTCCCGCAATATCGGCGTTGGCACAGCGCGCCCAATACGTGCTAGACGCGCGGCGCAATGCGCTTCGTGGATGAATGCGAGGTCAAGGTGGTCGCCGGTGACGGCGGCAACGGGGTGGTCGCGTTCCGCCGCGAGAAGTACATCCCGTTCGGCGGGCCTTCGGGCGGCGACGGCGGCAAGGGCGCCGACGTGATCTTCGAGGGCGACGAGGGGATGTCGACGCTGCTCGATTTCACGCACGTGCGGACGATCCGCGCGCCCCGCGGCGAGAACGGCAGCGGCTCCGATTGCTACGGCCGCGGCGGCGAGGACCGCACCGAGCGCGTCCCGATCGGTACGCAGGTGCGCGACGCGGAGACGGGCGATCTGCTGTTCGACATCACGCACCACGGACAGCGGGTGATCGTCGCGCGCGGCGGCAAGGGCGGGCGCGGCAACATCCACTTCGCCACGGCCGAAGATCGCGCCCCGCGCCGCGCGGAGAAGGGCGAGCCGGGGGAGTCGCGCGATCTGCGCCTCACGTTGAAGGTGCTCGCGGACGTCGGTCTGCTCGGCTTCCCGAACGTGGGCAAGAGCACGTTCGTCGCCTCGGTGAGCGCCGCGAAGCCGAAGATCGCGGACTATCCGTTCACCACGCTGTCGCCGTCGGTGGGCGTCGTGAACATCTCGGGCGGCCCGCGCTCGGGCGGCGCGGCGTTCGTGATCGCCGACATCCCCGGCCTCATCCCCGGCGCGGCCGAGGGCAAGGGGATCGGCAACCGCTTCCTCAAGCACGTGGAGCGGACGCGCGCCCTCCTGCACCTCGTGACGATCGATCACGGCGAAGGGCGCGACCCGCTGAAGGACTACAAGGCGCTGCGGAAGGAGCTCGCGGCGTGGAGCCCGGAGCTCGCCGAGAGGCCGGAGATCGTGGCGCTGTCGAAGGCGGATCTACCGGACGTGAAGGACGCGTACCCGGATCTGAAGAAGCGGTTCGCGCGGGCGAAGGTGAAGCTCCACCTGGTCAGCTCTGCGACGCGGGAAGGGCTCGAGGATCTGCTCGTCGAGCTTTATCGTCTCGCGAAGCCTTGACGATCGACGCGACGACCGAGGTGGCGAGGATCGCGGCGATCACGCCGAGGGACGCGAGCACCGGGAATTTGTAGAGGTCGGTGAGCACCATCTTGCCGCCGACGAACACGAGGATGAAGGCCAGCCCGGTCTTCAGGTAGTGGAACTTCTTCACCACGCCGGCGAGCAGGAAGTACAGCGAGCGCAGGCCGAGGATCGCGAAGATGTTCGACGTGAACACGATGAACGGATCGCGCGTCACCGCGAAGATGGCCGGGATCGAGTCGATCGCGAACACCACGTCGGTGAGCTCCACCGTGAGCAGCGCGAGCATCAGCGGCGTGATGAAGCGCTTGCCGTTCACCTTCACCACGAACGAGTCGCCGCGGTAGCCGTCCGTCACGGGGAAGACGCGGCGCAGCGCGCGGACGAAGACGTTCTTGCTCATGTCCTCCTCCTCGTTCTTCGCGAGCAGGAGCTTCACGCCGGTCACGAGGAGGATCGCGCCGAAGACGTAGATCGCGAAGTGGTACCGCTGCAGGAAGGCGCCGCCCGCGAGGATGAAGCCCGCGCGCATCACGAGCGCGCCGAGGATGCCCCAGAAGAGCACCCGGTGCTGCAGCGCCGTCGGCACCGCGAAGTACGAGAACAGGATCACGAACACGAAGATGTTGTCGACCGCGAGCGCCTTCTCGATGAGGTAGCCCGTGGCGAACTCGATCGCGCGATCGGAGCCGAAGAGGTGGTAGACGCCGACGTTGAAGACGGCGGCGAGCCCGATCCACACGGCGCTCCAGACGCCGGCCTCCTTGATCGAGACGTCGTGCGCCTTCCGGTGGAAGACGCCCAGATCCAGCGCGAGGAGCGCCAGGACGAACACGAGGAAACCGACCCACATGGCCGGCGTACCTATGGATTGAACAGGCATGGAGCCAGAGGGTTGGCCCGAAGTGCCCCATCGTCGAATCGCTAATTGCGACAAGACGGATAGGTTTTTTGGATGGCATCAACGGGGCCCTTCGGTGGCTGCAAACGAGGCCCGTTCGATCGACCGGCGCGCCGGTTGGGTCACGGAGTCGATTAGTGACTTCGGTATTTTCGATGTAGGCTGAGGACCGTGGAGTGGATCAACTACCATCACCTTTTGTACTTCTGGGTCGTGGCGCGGACGGGGAGCATCGCGCGGGCGAAGGCCGAATTGAGGCTCACCCAGCCCACGATCAGCGGGCAGATTCAGAAGCTCGAAGAGGCCTTGGGGGAGCCCTTGTTCGTGCGCGAGGGGCGGGGGCTCGTGCTCACGGAGGTGGGGCGCGTGGTGTTCCGGTACGCCGACGAGATCTTCTCGCTCGGGCGCGAGATGCTGGACACGGTGCGCGGTCGGCCCACCGGGAGGCCGCTGCGGTTCGTGGTCGGGATCGCGGACGTGGTGCCGAAGCTCGTGGCGCACCGGCTGCTCGCGGCGGTGGCGGGGCTGCCGCATCCGGTGCGGCTCGTGTGCCGGGAGGACTCGACGGAGCGGCTGCTCGCGGAGCTGTCGGTGCACGCGATCGATCTGGTGCTGACGGACACGCCGCTGCCGCCGGGCGCGAGCGTGCGCGCGTACAGTCACCTGCTCGGGGAGTGCGGCGTCGTCCTGTGCGCGGCGCCCTCGGTCGCGAAGCGGTGGACCGGCAAGCGCGTCACGCCGCGGTCGTTCGACGGGGTGCCGTTCCTGCTGCCGACGGAGGGCACGTCGCTGCGCAGCTCGCTCCAGCGGTGGTTCTCGGATCACGAGATCGCGCCGGAGATCGCGGCCGAGTTCGACGATATGGCGCTGCTCAAGGTGTTCGGTCAATCGGGCAGCGGCGTGTTCGCCGTGAGCGACGTCATCGCCGACGAGGTGTGCCAGCAGCACGACGTGCGCATCGTGATGCGCGTGCCGGAGATCCGAGAGAAGTTCTATGCGATCTCGATCGAGCGGAGGCTCAAGCACCCCGCGGTCGTCGCGATCAGCGAGCTCGCTCGCACGAAGATGTTCGGATGAGTGACATTGCGGTCGCGCGACTCCGGGGATCGGAGCCGGTGCGCTAGGGACGCGGCAGCGAAGGAGATCGCTGCCGCGCCCCCCAAAAAAATCACATCGTCGTCGCGTCTCTCTGAAATTCGTAGAGGGCGCCGAGGCCGAGGATGCGCGTCAGCTCGTCGAGGGCCGTGCGGGATTCTTCGAGGAGCTTCGGATCGGCGAGGTCCTCCGGGGCGAGCTGATCGCGGTAGTGGCGCTCGATCCAGCTGGTGAGCTTCGCGTCCATCGCGTCGTCGAAGAAGCACTCGGGGTGCACGCTCTTCTTCTCTTCTTCGGTCAACGTCACGCGGAGGCGCACGCACGCGGGGCCGCCGCCGTTCTTCATGCTCTGGCGCAGGTCGACGTAGCGCACCTCGGTGATGGGGTTGTCCTCCGCGAGGACGTGATCGATCACGGCGCGCGCGCGGGCGCTCGCCTCGCACTCCGCGGGCGCGATCAAGGTCATCGAGCCCTTCGAGGTCGTCAGGATCTGGCCGTTGAAGAGGTACGTCGCGACCGCTTCGTCCAGCGACAGCTCGCTCTCCTTCACGCGGATCGGGCGGAAAGCTCGGCCGACCGTGCGCTCCGCCATCTCCGTGAGGTGGTTCATCTCCGAGGCGTCGTAGGCGGACTCGTGGAAGAAGAGGACGCCCTGGTTCGAGGTCGCGACGACGTCGTTGTGGAAGGCGCCGGCCTCGATCGCGCGACGGCTCTGGCGCACGAAGATCGCGCGATCTTCCTTGAGGTGGAGGTGGCGCGCGACCGCCTCCGAGGCCTCTCGGCTCTGGCGCATCGGGAAGTTGGACGCGGTCAGGCTGTCGGCGGCGCTGCGGCCGTACACGAGCATGTGCAGGCCCGGGGTCGCGTGCTCCGCGGCGAGGCGCATGTGGTTCGCCGCGCCCTCATCGCCGAACGCGGGGTGCGACGGGAGCGCGCGATTCACCACGAAATGCCGGCGATCCGAGAAGATCCGCTCCAGCGCGTCGAAGGTGCCGTCCGCCTCCAGGAAGCGGTGGAACAACGTCGCGAGGTTCGCCACGACGATGTGCACGCGGCGATCCGTGGTGTCCGCGGAGGGCGCGACCGTCGCGGCGTTCGCGGCCCACATGCTCGACGAGGACGACGCCTGCGCGAGCACGTGCGGGAGCTGCTTCGCCACGGCCGCGAGCACGTCGGCGTCGGAGCCCGAGAAGCCGAGCCGGCGCAACGTGGGCATGTGCGGGCGCTCCTGCGGGGGCAGGAGGCCCTGCACCACGCCGAGGCTGCGCACGAGCCGCATCTTCGCGAGGCCCTGCAGCGCCGCCTGCTTCGGGTGCGAGATCTGGCCGCGGCTCCCGGTCGCGGCGAGGTTGCCGGGCGAGAGGCCCGCGTAGCTGTGCGTCGGTCCCACCAGCGCGTCGAAGCTTGCTTCCACGGTCATCATGCGCGGACGCTAGCCTCACCGCGCTCCGAGCGATAGACAGCACGTCTCGCTCCTTCGAACTGTCATGAAGACCAACGCTGCGCGCCTCTTGACGCAAATGGGCATCTCGTACGAGCTGCGAGAGTACGAGGTGGATCCCGACGACCTCGCGGCGGAGACGGTGGCGCGCAAGGTGGGGATGCCGCCGGAGCAGGTCTTCAAGACGCTGCTCGTGCGGGGCTCCAGTCGCGGGCTCCTCTTCGCGGTGGTGCCGGGCGACGCGGAGCTGGATTTGAAGGCGATCGCGAAGGCCGCGGGCGACAAGCAAGTGACGATGGTGCCGCTCAAAGAGGTGCAGCCGCTCACCGGCTACATCCGCGGCGGCGTCACGGCGCTGGCTGGAAAGAAGGACTATCCGGTGTTCGTGGACGAGACGATCGAGCTCTTCGACGTGGTCGCGGTGAGCGCCGGAGTGCGGGGCACGCAGATGGTGCTCGCGCCGGCCGACTACATCCGCGCGACGAAGGCGACCGTGGCGGCGATCGCGAGGCCGATGAGCTGACGGGCCGAGACGAGCGGGCGGTGGATCACGATCGGCTGGAAAAGAAGGTGATTTCGTACGACGCGGTGCGCTGAGGAGTCGCGCCTTTGCCGCGAACGGGGCTCATGGTAGGCGTCGCGGCGTGAGCAAAGTCAGCATCGCTCTCCGGGTGAACGACGAGCCGACCGAGGTCAGCTTCGCGCCCCACAAGACGCTCCTGGAGGTCCTCCGCGAGGATCTCGCCCTCACCGGGACCAAGCACGGCTGCGAGCTCGGCGAGTGCGGCGCGTGCGCCGTCCTCGTCGACGGCAAGGCCATCCTGTCGTGCCTCTACATCGGCGTGGAGGCCGCAGAGAAGCGGATCGACACGATCGAAGGCATGGCGGACGGGCCCGAGCTGCACCCGCTGCAGCAGGCCTTCGCGGACCTCGGCGCCACGCAGTGCGGCTACTGCACGCCGGGCATCCTGCTCACGGCGAAGGCGCTCCTGGCCGACAAACCGCGGCCGACGCGCGCGGAGATCAAGGAGGCGCTCTCGGGCAATCTGTGCCGCTGCACCGGGTACCTCCAGATCTTCGAGGCGGTCGAGGCGGCGATCCTGAAGATCGCGGAGAACAATTCGAGCACGGAGATCGCAGCGCAATGAGCCACAACCTCGTCGGGAAGCCGCGCCGCAGGGTCGACGGCCGGGCCAAGGTCACGGGTCAGACGCGCTTCGCGGACGACCTCTCTTTCCCGCGGATGCTGCACTGTCGGCTGCTGCGGTCGGACATCCCGCACGGCAACATCCGCTCGATCGACACGAGCCTCGCAGAGGCGCACCCGGGCGTGAAGCTGGTGCTGACGGGGCGCGACATGCCGATCCCGTACGGCATCCTGCCCGTCAGTCAGGACGAGCACCCGCTCTGCGTGAACAAGGTGCGCTTCGTGGGCGATCCGGTCGCGGCGGTGATCGCGATCGACGAGGACGCGGCGCAGGAAGGCGTGGAGAAGATCCGCGTCGACTACGAGGTTCTCCAGACGATCTCGGACCCGATGGAGGCCCTGGAGACGCCGGAGCCGAAGATTCAGGAGTACGGGAAAGGCAACCTCCACAAGGCCATCTCGATGGAGTTCGGCGACGTGGAGAAGGCGCTCGCCGAGTCGGACCAGGTGTTCGAGGACACCTACTTTTTCCAGGGGAACACGCACCTCGCGCTGGAGCAGCACGCGACGGTCGCGATGATGGATCAGGACGGCAAGCTCGTCGTTTATTCGAGCACGCAGACTCCGCATTACCTGCACCGCGCGCTCACGAAGGTGCTCGGTCTGCCGGCCGGTCACATCCGCGTGGTGGCGCAGCCGAACGGCGGCGGCTTCGGCGGGAAGACGGACCCCTTCAATCACGAGATCGTGGTCGCGAAGGCCGCGCTGATGACGGGGCGGCCCGTGAAGATCTGCCTAAACCGCGAGGAGGTCTTTTATTGCCACCGCGGCAGGCACCCTGTCCTGATGCGGTATCGCACGGGCGTGATGAAGGACGGGACGATCACCGGCGTGCACCTGCAGACGATGCTGGACGGCGGGGCGTACGGCTCGTACGGCGTCGCCAGCACGTTGTATACGGGCGCCCTGCAGACGGTCACGTACAAGCTGCCGACGTACAAGTTCGACGGGGCGCGCGCGTTCACGAACAAGCCTCCTTGCGGGCCCAAGCGCGGTCACGGGACGCCGCAGCCGCGCTTCGGGCAGGAGGTGCAGCTCGACAAGATCGCGGTGGCGCTCGGGATCGATCCGGCGGATCTGCGGCTGAAGCAGCTCGCGGAGCCCGGGAGTCTGACGGCCAATTTCATGCGACTCGGCACCATCGGCCTCAAGGAGTGCATCGAGAAGGTCGTCGAGGGGTCCGGGTGGCGCGAGCGGCGTTCCAAGCTCGGTTACGGGCGCGGGCTCGGCATCGCGTGCTCTTCGTACCTCTGCGGCGCCGGACTGCCGATCTACTGGAACGAGCTGCCTCACAGCGGCGTGCAGCTCCGGCTGGATCGCTCGGGCGGCGTGACGGCGTTCTGCGGCGCGACGGAGGTCGGGCAGGGGTCCGATGACGTGCTCGCGCTGTGCGTGGCGGAGGTCCTCGGGATTGACCCGTTCGACGTGCGCGTGGTGACGGGCGACACGGATCTGGGGCCGGTCGACCTCGGGAGTTACTCCAGCCGCGTGACGCTGATGATGGGCAACGCCGCGATTCAGGCGGCGGAGCGCGCGCGGGACAAGATCGCCGTCAGCGTGTCGAAGAAGCTCAACGTGCCGGAGGATCGGCTCGTGTTCGCGGATCGGCGCGTGTTCGACGCGCAGGATCCGTCGGTGACGATGACGTGGCGAGACGCGGTGATCTTGGCGGAGGCCGAGCATGGGACGCTGGGCACCGTCGGGTCGTACACGCCGCCTCCGTCGGCCGCGAAGTACAAGTCCGGCGGCGTCGGGCCCTCTCCGACGTACTCGTATACAGCCGCCGTCATCGAGGTCGAGGTGGATCCGCAGACGGGGTGGATCGAGATCCCGAAGATCTGGATCGCCCACGATATCGGCCGTTCGCTCAATCCCGTGCTCGTGCGCGGGCAGGTGGAAGGCAGCGTGTACATGGGCCTCGGGGAGGCGCTGATGGAGGAGCAGGCGTTCCGCCGGCTGCCGCCGAAGCGCTCCGGCGCGCTCGTGCACCGGATGCCGAGCATGCTTGAATACAAGTCGCCGACCACGCTGGAGATGCCGGACATCGTGACGTACCTGGTGGAGAATCCGGACGGCGCGGGGCCGTTTGGGGCCAAGGAGGTCGGGCAGGGGCCGCTCCTGCCGATCATGCCGGCGCTCGCGAACGCCGTGTTCGACGCGGTGGGCGTGCGCGTGGACGAGATCCCGGTCACTCCCGAGAAGGTGCTCGCAGCGCTTGATTTGAAGCGCCGCACGGGCGTGGGCCGCGTCGGACCTGGCAAGTTCCCGGACGTGCCGTGGCCGGAGCCCGCGAAGGTGCCGACTCCGTGGGAAGGCGGCGACGGCCGCGCCACCAACGAGGGGCCGCGCAAGCGCGATCAGCGGCCTCAGACTCCGATCGCCCCCGAGGTGTCCCGATGATGCGCTTGCCGAAGTTCACGTACCGCGCGCCGGCGTCGCTCGCCGAGGCGTGCGCGGTGCTCGCCGGGGAGGGGCCGGACGCGATGATCCTGGCCGGCGGCACCGATCTGCTGCCCAACATGAAGCGCCGGCAACAACAGCCGAAGACGCTCGTCAGCCTGGCGCGCGTGCCAGAGGTCCGCGCGGACGGCCGGCCCGAGGGTGGCCTGTCGCTCGGCGCGGCGCACACGCTGGACACCATCGCGGTGCACGCGGCGGTCCGCGGGACGTACGGCGCGCTGCAGAAGGCCGCCAGTCTGGTGGCGACTCCGCTGATCCGCAATCAGGCCACGCTGGGTGGCAATCTGTGCGTCGACACGCGATGCATGTATTACAACCAGAACGCCGAGTGGCGCCGCGCGATCGACAACTGCATGAAGGCGCCTGTCGCGACGAACGGCGTCTTCACGAACGAGCTCTATGTGCTGGGCAGCGCGGAGCGACAGAACAAGTCCGGGGACGAGCGCGGCTCGATCTGCTGGGTCGCGCCGGGGAGCCCGCGGTGCTGGGCAGTCTCGTCGAGCGACTCGGCGCCTGCGCTGGTGGCCCTCGGGGCCGAGGTGGTGCTCGTCTCGCGCGCCGGGGAGCGGCGGATCCCGCTTTCGCAGCTCTACAACAACGACGGTATGGCTTATCTGACGAAGCGGCCGGACGAGATCCTCTCGCAGGTGCTCTTGCCGTCCGCGGAGGGCTGGACGAGCACGTACTGGAAGCTGCGTCGTCGCGGGAGCTTCGATTTCCCGGTGCTCGGCGTCGCCGCGGCGATCCAGCGGTCTCCGAGCGGGGATGTCGTGGCGGCGCGCGTCGTGCTCGGCGCGGTGGCCTCGTATCCGGTGCTCGTGGAGAAGGCGGCAGAGGCCTTGATCGGCGGCCCGCTCACCGACGAGCGGATCGCGGCGGCGGCGGACGCGGCGGTGAAGCTCGCGAAGCCGCTCGACAACACCGACTTCTCGATCGGCTGGCGCAAGAGCGTGACGCGCACGTACGTCGAGGGAGCCTTGAAGGAGCTGCGCGGCGACTCGCCGGAGACGCTGGGCCTCCTCGCGCGGCGGGCGCAGCGGGCCGTCGCGCTGCCCATGATCCAGGCCAGTTGAACGGCGCCGTGCCCTCGGGGGGGATCCGCGTGCTACCATGGTCCGGCCCATGACCGCGAAGTCGCCTCTCGTGGAAGGTATCGACTACTACCTGGAAGACGGCAAATTCGTCTTCACGTCGACTTACCATTTGAAGCGCGGGTATTGCTGCAACTCGAAGTGTCGCCACTGCCCGTACGGCAACGCGCCGGGGCCGAATCCGGAGGTGGCGAAGATCGCGATTGGCCCCTTGCCGGCGGGGATCGGGGTGCTCGTCCGCCCCAAGGGAAAGCCGTGAACCGCGCGCGGGGCCTCTTTTTGCGGGGGCTCCTGACTGCGCTCCTTACGACTGGCCTGTTCGCGGAGACGGCGCGGGCCGAGACGCCGCGGGAGGTGGCGACTCGGGCGTTCGAAGGGGCCGAGTCGGCGGCGAAGGAGCTGCGGTTTCGGGAGGCGCTCCTTGGGTACGAACAGGCCGCGACGGTGGACCCGACTGCGCCGTTCGCGCCGGTGGCCCGCGCGCGCGCCGCGGAGCTTCGGGAGCACGCGGAGGGCGATTTCGGGCCGCTCAAGAGGTTGACGGCGGTGCAACAGGACCCCTCGAAGAACCGGGACCGCGCGGAGATCGAGGCGCTGGAGCGGGACGCGCGCGGATTCCCGCCCGGCCCCGTCCGCGGGGAGGCGCTCCTCGTGGTGTCGCAGGCGTACGAGCACGCTCTGAACGAGCCGGATCGAGCGCTCGCGGCGCTGACGGCCATCCTCGATGATGCGGCGGCGGACAAGGGGACACGGGCGCTCGCGATGTCGGAGGCGACCATGCTCCTGCGCACGAGAGGCGATCTCGGGGCGGCGCTCGCGCTGGTGGACAGGGACCCGGAGCTCTTGCCGACGGTGACGCGCGAGGTGCGGCTCGACGTGCGGAGATCCCGGATCGCGCGCGGTTGCCTGGTTTTCCTGGGCGCGCTCGGCGTGATTGGCATTCTGGCAGCGGCGCGCGCCGCGCGGCGTCTCGGCGACGTGCGGCGCCTCTGGCCTTCGGGGTTCCGGCCCGGCAACGTGGCCTTCGGGTTCTACGTCGGGGCCGGAGGGGCCGTGTTCGTGCGCCTCCGCGGGGAGGGGGACCCGGTGCCTTTTCTGCTGCTCGGCCTCGCGATCGTGCTTGTCTCGGCGGTGATCCGGTGGTGGGGAGTCGGCGCGTCGCGCTCGAAGGCCGGTGCCCTGCTGCGGGCGATCACGGGCGTGCTCGGCGTGCTCGGGGCCGCTTACTGGATCTTGTGGCGAGCGAACGGTGCCTATTTGAGCACGCTGGGTCTCTGAGCCTCAGTCCAGGGACGGGAGGGGCTTCTTTTCCTGGATCTTCTTCGTCGAGAGGGTCTTTCCTTCGGCGTCCTTCGTGGTCTCCTCGCCTTCGAGGGTGATGCCGTCGGGGAGGACCGTCGCGTGGACCAGGCGGGCGAAGGATTTCTTCGGGTCGCGGGCGTCCACCGTGTCGATCGGGGTCTCTTCGCCCTTCTTCAGAGTGCCATTCTCGATGACGATCGGGAAGAGGGCGCCGCCGGACTGCTGGCCATTGTCCTTCACCCACCGCGCGGCCACCATCAGCACGCTGCGCTTCTTTCCCGTGAAGAACCAGCCCGTCGTGAGGTTCTCGACCGCAAGGACACTGACCTTGTCGTCCTTCACGACCGCGACAGGGCACGTGCCGGAGCTGCAGGCGGCGTACACGAGCAGCGCGCCGTCCGCCGTCTTCGCGCGGCGCAGAAGGCCGGGGCAACGGGCGCGATCGAAGGAGCCCTGCTTCGAGATCTCGTCACACAACCACGATGTCGCCGGCACCGTGATCTCGGCGCCGAAGTCGGGCTTGAAGCCGTATTTGTGCGCGCCGTCCATCGCGTACCGCACCTCGACGGCGAGGCCCTCGCGCTTGTCGTCCTTGCCGTCCATCTTGGCGTCCCAATGGAACTGCCGCATCTCCTTGGTGATCTGGACGAGCTCGCCCTGACGAATGACCTCCTCGGGCGGATCGTCGTCCTCCAGCTCGCCGAGGAGCGGGGCCGCAGGGCTCGTGACGAGGAGCCATGTCTCTTTCTGCGGGGGCGCCGGCGCGAGAGTGGCAGTCACCGCCGCGGTGGTGACCGTCGCGCTCCCCGCGGGCGCGGGCGATCCGGACGAGCCGGAGCCGCACGCCGCGAGCGCCCCCAAAGGCAAAGAGAGGGCCAGAGCGATCGGGACGCGGGCGGACGGGGCGGATCTCACGCGCCGACTCTCACCCTGCGCGCCCCCGAGGTCAAGCGCCGGATCGCCGCGACGGGCCGCGAAAGGCTTGTGCCGCGCGCCGATTTCGCACTAACCTGCGCGCCGACCGGGGAAGCACGCGCTCGTGGACGGAGAACCATGCCGAAGACAGAGGACATCCACGTGAGCTCGCGTGAGGTGCCTATCGACCGAGGGACTCCATGACTGCCCTTCTCCCGGAGGACGTGTCCGAGCGGATCCTCGCCGCCTCTCCGCTGCCGATCGCGGATGCGTTCGGGGCGCTCGTCGGCGCCGAGAGCGCGTTCGAGCAGCGCGACAGGGTCGTGGAGGTGTTCCGGGCCACGCTTCGTACACTATCCGCATTCACGCTCGCCGCGCGGCTCCAGTTCGGGCCGGGGCCGGGGGCCGAGCCGGCGCAGATCCCGGAGCTGATCCGGAGTCTGCGGAGCCGCGGTCTCACCGACGGG
Source organism: Polyangiaceae bacterium (assembly GCA_046351455.1). GTDB lineage: Bacteria > Myxococcota_A > Polyangia > Polyangiales > Polyangiaceae > JADJRH01. Next base: position 21,267 of record JAXLYM010000029.1, on the reverse strand, counting down.
CAGTGGTTCGCGATCGTGCGAGAGGTGCTGCGGCCGTGGGCGCAGGCGCCCGGGTCGCACCCGCTGCCGGCGCTCGTGACTGCCATTCACGGCAAGAAGGCCGAGGTGCCGAAGCTCGTGGACGAGCTGCTCGTGATGCGGAAATCGGAGACGGTCGCGCACGGCGCTTCGGGGACGAAGGCCGCCATTCTGGAGATCCTGGAGAGGCGCGTTCCGCAGCTCTTGAAGCTGCTCTCGCTGCTGGAGCCGGTGTTCGCTTCGGCGCGGCTCGTGGTGCCGCTCGCGACTCCCGAGGATGAAGGAGAGGCCCAGTCGGCGTGGTCCTTGACGGGGTACACGCCCCCTCGCGGGCGGTGGCGGCGGTGCTCGCTCGCGGCCGGGGTGCGCCTCGCGCCGGGGGAGGCCGCGCTGATCGACCAGGAACACAAGCCGATCGTGGCGCTCCACCCGATCGTGCTCGTGCGGCGGCCCAGCCCCGAGGCGGTGGAGGAGCTCTTCACGCTGGACGGCGGCTCGAAGAAAGGGGCCGTGTTCGTCGCGCTCCCGTCGATGGCGGAACATCGGGAGTCGGACGCGTGGGGGGCGCTCGCGAAGGCGCTCGAAGGTGGGGAGTCGGAAGCGGACAACGCACCTCCCGGCGGCGCGGACAGGCCTTTTCGTGGGCTCTCGTCGTTCGGGCCGGAGCACGCCTCTTTGTTCTTCGGCCGCGAGGAGCAGGCGGAGTCGCTCGCGAACCGGATTCGACGGCACGCGCTCGTCACGGTGACGGGGCCCTCCGGCAGCGGCAAGACTTCGTTGCTCCGCGCGGGGGCTCTTTCGCAGCTCCGCGACTGCCACGTGGTGGTGCTGCGGCCCGGCGCCGCGCCCGTGGAGAGCCTCGCGCACCGGCTCGCGGAGGCGCTCGGAGATGGTCATTCAGAAGGGGAGATCGCGGGGTGGGTCCGGGAGGATCCAGCGCTGATCGCGGACGCGATCTCCGCGTGGGCCCGGCGTGATCCCGGGGACGCTTCTGCGAAAGAGGTTGTCTCGGGCGCCGACAAACAGGCGACCTCCCCTGCGGGGAAACAGGCGTCCTCCAGCGGCGAACAGCCGCGTTCGGCGTCAACGAAAGAGGCTGTCACGGCGGGCGCGAAACAGGCCACCTCCGAGAGCGCCGCGTCCCCGTACCGCGCCGGGCCCGACGGGCGGCGGCTCGTGATCGTGGTCGATCAGGCCGAAGAGCTGTTCACGCTCTCCGCCGACGAGGAGAAACGGGAGCTGTTCGGGCGGGCGCTCGCGCGGCTCGGGGCCTCTCCGGACTCGGCCTCTCGCGTGGTGCTGTCGGTGCGGGAGGACTTCTTCGGGCGGCTCGCGACGATTCCGTCGCTGCGCGGGCTCTACAGCCGCACCGTGGAGGTCGTCACGACACCGGATCGCGAGGCGCTCGCGCGGACGCTGTACCTGCCGGCCAAGCACTTCGGGTACGCGTTCGAGGACGAGGCGCTCGTCTGGGCCATGGTCGACGCCGTCGCCTCGGAGCCGGCCGCGCTGGCGCTGCTCCAGTTCTGCGCCGATCGGCTGTGGGAGGTGCGCGATCGCACCTGGAAGCGCCTGTCGTGGGAGGCGTACCGCGCGCTCGGCGGCGTGGAGGGCGCGCTCGCGGCGCACGCGGACCGCACGCTCGCGGAGATGTCCGGCACCGCAGAGCGCACAGCCCGTAATCTGATGCTGCGGCTCGTGACCGCGGAGAGGACGCGGAGCACCGCCACGCGCACCGAACTGCTGGAGTCCGCGGCCGATCGTGACGCCGCCTCCGTCGTGCTGGACAGGCTGATTTCGGCGCGCCTCCTCACCGTGCGCGAGGCCGACGACGGCAAGGACGCGCACGTGGAGATCGTGCACGAGGCCTTGATTCGTCACTGGGGCAAGCTCTCTTCGTGGCTCGCGGAGGACGTCGAGGGGCAACGGCTCCTCCACGCGATGCGGCAGGCGGCCCGAGAGTGGGACTCCCGCGGCCGCGCGAGAGGCCTCCTCTGGAGCGGAGAGGCCTTGTCGGATCTGCGCAGGTGGCGGCGCCGTTCGACCGAGAAGCTCGCCGCGACGGAGGCCGCGTTTCTGCAGGCGAGCGAGGCCGAAGAGGCGCGGGGTCGGAGGCTCCGTCGTGGGCTGTCGGCGGCCGCGTTCGTCGCGACCGGCGCCTTCGGAGCCTTCATGTTCTGGCAGTGGCGAGCGGCGGAGTCGGCGCGCGCGGAGACCGAGAAGGCGCAGGTCCGCGCGGAGGTGAGAGGCCTCGTGTCGGAGGCGCACAACCTCTATCCGACTGGCAAGCACGGAAAGGCCCTCGCCCTCCTGCGCGCCGCGAGCTCGCTGGAGACGCCGGACGTGGCGGGCGCCCCCACCGAGGTGTCCCTGGAGATGGAGCGACTCCAGCGCTCGGGGGCGGCTTCGATCGTGCTGGATCGGCACGAGGCGCAGGTGCGATCCATGGCCGTGTGCGCGGGCCATCCGTGGCTCGTGACAGGCGCGTTCGACGGGATGAGCCGAGTCTGGGACACGACGACTGGCGCGCTCCTGCACACGCTCGGCAAGGGCGGAGAGAAGGTGTGGGGCGTCGCGTGCTCGCCGGACGGAAAGACGATCGCCGCGGCCTCCACCACGCTGTCCGGCGCCTTCGGGAGCGTGCGTCTCTGGGACGCGCAGACCGGAGAGCCGAAGAAGACCCTCGATTTCCAGACCGGGGCGGCGCGTGTGCTGTTCTCGCCGGATCAGGACATGCTGGCTGTGGTGCTCGACGAGGGCGGAGTGGCCACGTTCCGCGCGGACGGCAGCGAGCCGCGAAAACCCTTCGGCGGCAGGGAGGAGGGCGCGGAAGATGCGGTGTTCTCGGCCGACGGCAAGTGGCTGGCGACGCTCCAGGCCACGAACGTGCGCGTGTATTCCACCGCGGACCGAAGGCTCCTCGCGACGATCCCGAACAGCTCGGGTCAGGTGATGGCCATCGCCTTCGCGCCGGACGGGACGCTCGGCGTGCCGATGGGGGGCGCGGTGCGGCTGTTCGATCCCGAGACCGGCAAGGAGAAGGGGGCGCTCACCCTGCCGGACCCAGGCACGCACGACAACGGGAAAATACGGGCGATCGCGTGCATCGCGTTCTCTCCGGACGGCAAGCTCGCGGCCGGCGGCGGGATGGATAACGCGGTGCGGGTGTGGGATCTCGCGACAGGCCAGATCAAACACCAGCTCTACGTTCATGGTAACGAGATCAAGGGCGTGGCGTTCTCGCCGGACTCCGCGCGTCTGGTGTCCGCGTCGATGGACGGGACCGCGGGAGTCTGGGACATGGCCTCCGGCGCGCTCGTCGCGCGGCTGACAGGGCACGAGGCGGAGCTGCACGGTGCGCGTTTCCTCGACGGTTCGCGCGTCGCGACGATCTCGTACGACCGCACCGCGCGCGTGTGGGACACGTCGAACGGCCTCTTCTCCGGGGCGCTCACGACGATCCCGCGGGGCCTCTCGTTCGGCGCCACGTCGCGGGACAGCCGGCGTCTCGCGGTCGCGGGCGGGGAGGAGGCGCGCGTGATCGACACGAATTCCGGGGCGATCGTGCGGCTCTCGCAGGAAGGGCAGATCTCCGGCGTGGCGATCTCCGGCGGCGGCGCGCGCGTGGCGACTGGCACCTTGCAGGGCGCGAAGGACGGCGTGCTCCGTGTCTTCGACGCGGTGACAGGCCAGCTCCGCGCCACGATCGCCGGCCACGAGCGGGGAGTGAGCGCGCTCGCGTTCTCTCCGGACGAGCGGTGGGTGGCGTCGGGCACGCCGGACGGCCGCGTGCGCGTGTGGAGCGCCGACAGCGGAGATCGGGTGTCCGAGATGCCTTCTCATCCGGCGGGCGTCACGGAGGTCGCGTTCTCGGGCGACGGCGCGCTCCTCGTGTCCGGGGCGAGCAACGGGAGCGTGCAGATCGCCGACGCGAAGACGGGAGTCCTGACGAAGACGCTCCAGGGAGGGCAGGGCCCTGTCACCGACATGCTGTTTGCGCCCGGCGGCCGGATGGTCCTCGTCGCGCAGGACACCGAGGTTCGGATGTGGGACGTCGCGTCGGGCGAGCTGCGCGCGACGCTCGGCGGCTACGAGCAGGCGGTGATGGCGATGGCCTTCTCCCCCGACGGAAAGACGCTCGCGGCCACGGCCTCGGACGGCGTGACGCGCCTCTGGGCGTACCCGGAAGGCCGCCTGATCCGAGAGGTCCGCACGACGGGCGACGGCGGCTTCGACGTGGCCTTCTCGCCGGACGGACAGCGGCTGTTCGTCGCCAGTGGAGAGGGCCAGTCGTACGCGTGGGACGTGGCGACGGGCGTCTTGCTCGCGCGGCTCTACGGCGCCACGAACGAGCCGGGATTGCCGATCGCGCGCGCGATCCCGCTCGGCGACGAGGCCGTGCTGTCGGTCGCGGAGGACGGCAGTCTGCTGCGTTTTTCGATGGGCCCCGTCGGCCGCGAGAGGGCCTTTCTGGAGGCGGGCAAGCGCGGCAACGAGAGGGTGTGTCGCCGCGATTTCCGCGTGGTGAGCGTGTCCCCGCTGCCCGACCCGAAGAGCGTCTGGGCTCCAGACTCGCTGTGTGGGGACAAGGCCGCGGACGGGCAGACTGCCCACTAGGCAGTCACGGCTTCGTGCACTCTTTCCAGGAGCTCGCCTTGTCCGATTTCGGCTGGCAAGTCGTGGGAGGCGGGCAGTTGCAGTCGGCCTCGCAGAGGATGATGCACGTGTGAGTCACGGTGATCCCCGCGAAATCGTGGCAGGTGTAGCCGGTGGGGCAGGAGCTGTTCGAGCAGTCGACGCCGATCTTCGAGGCGTCTTCCGTGATCAGGCTGCATCCGCCCGTGCCGCCGGTGCTTCCGCCGGTGCTTCCGCCGGTGTTCGTGCCGCCCGTGCTGCCTCCGGTGCTGCCGCCGGTGCTGGTTCCGCCGGTGCTGGTGCCGCCGGTGTCTCCGCCGGTGCCGCCTTTTCCGCCGGTGTCCGAGGTCGTCGTGCTGCCGGACGTCGTGGTCCCGGAGCCGCCGTTTCCACCGCTTCCGTTGCTGTTCTGGTCGGCGCCCCCGCAGCCCGCGGCCACGACCGTCGCGAGCGTAAGTCCAAGCATCCAAGTGCGCTGCATCGTGCTGTCTCCTTCTCTGTTCGGCTTGCGCAGGCGGCTCGAGAACGGCCCCGGCCGAGATGTCATGCGCAGCCTGTCCATACTATGGTTCGGCCGGTCCCCGCGTGCGCGTCCGATCTTCAAGTGTGGCCGATCGCCCCTCGTTCCGAGTCGCCCTCTCCTTTGCCTTCGCGTTCGCCACGGCCACCGCCGCCTACGCTTGGGTCCGCGCGATCGAGGCGCTCTTGCTCCCTCGGTCGGACCCGCGCGCGATCGTGATCGTCACGCAGAGCGGCTTCCTCGTGCGGTGCGGGATCGCTGCGTTCGTCGGGGGAATGGGCGCCTTCGGGGGTCACGCGCTGGGCGCGGATCCGCGGCGAGGGGCGCGCGCGCTGTCGATCGCCGTCGTGCTCGCGGCGGTGGCGCTCGGCGCGCAGGCGGGGCTCGCGCCGTGACGTCGTCGGCGCTGCGGACGCTCGTCGTGGTGCACGGGTGGCTCGCGTGGGGCGCGTTCCTGCCGCTCGTGGGGGCGCTCGTTTTGTTCGGTTCGCGGCGCTCGATCGCGCGCGGTCTGCTCGGCGGATCCATGGTGTGCGCGGTCGCGGCGTTCGTGACCGGGGCGTGGCTCCACGCGCCGTTTCAGAGCCGTTTGCGGCAGAAGCTGTTCTTGATGTCGACCGCCCTCGGCTGGCTGTTCGAGCGGAAAGAGCACGTCGCGTTCGGCGCGCTCGCGCTCACGGGTTGCGCGGTGTTCGCGGCGATCGGCGAGCGGATCGCCCGCGCAGAGGACGAGGCCGTCGCGAGCTCGCTGGCCCGCGCGCAGAAGATCGCGATCGTGGGGGTGCTTGTTTTCGAGGCGTTCGCGATCGCCGTCTCGTACGCGACGAGCGCCCGCGTGCCGCTGTGAATGCCCCCCTCCCTGAACGAGCGGAGCGAGAGATTTGGGAGGGGCGGGCCGCGCGCAGGCCGCAGGCCGAGCACGGACCGGGGGTGGGCACAAAGATCGAAGCTGCGCCCGCTCCCCGGTGGGGATTTCTACTTGCCGGTGAAGACGGCCTTCGTCTTTTCGAGGAAGGCCTTCATGCCCGCGCGCTGGTCTTCGCTGCCGAAGAGGACGCCGAACGCCTCCGCTTCGAGCTGGTTCGCGGCCGGGAGCGAGACCTCGCTGCCGAGGAGGATCGCGCGCTTCGACGCCGCCACCGCGAGCGGGCCCTTCGAGGCGATCTTCGCCGCGGTCTCTTCGCATTTCGCGAGCAGCTCCGCCGCCGGGAACACCGCGTTCACGAGGCCGATCGCGAGCGCGTCCGCCGCGGTGATCATGTCGCCGGTGTAGATGAGCTCGCGCGCCTTCGCGACGCCGACGCGACGGGCCAGGCGCTGCGTGCCGCCGAATCCGGGGATGACGCCGAGGTTCACCTCGGGCTGACCGAAGCGCGCCGTGTCCGCCGCGAAGATGAAGTCGCACGCCAAGGCCAGCTCGCAGCCGCCGCCGAGCGCGAAGCCGTTCACCGCGGCGATCACGGGGAACGGTGCGTTTTCGAGGATCGCGCCGAGACGGTGGCCCGCCTCCGCCAAGGTGCGCGCGCCGAGCGACGAGAGGCTCGCCATCTCGCTGATGTCGGCGCCCGCGACGAACGACTTGGGGCCCGCGCCGGTGAGGATCGCGACGCGCGTCGGCTCCTCGCCCTCGGCCGCCTGCGAGAGCGCGACGAACGCCTCCGACAGCTCGCGCACGACCTTGCTGTTGAGCGCGTTCAGCTTGTCCGGGCGGTTGATCGTGACGCGCGCGACGGCGCCCTTCTTCTCGACGAGGATGTGATCAGCCATCGGTTGCTCCATGATCAAAACGCTCGGCCGGTGCGGTTGCCCTGCGCGTCGTACACGTAAAAGCCGCGGCCCGTCTTCTTGCCGTGCCAGCCCGCCGCGACGAGGTTCCGGAGCAGCGTCGCCGGGCGGTACTTCGAGTCACCGAATTCGCGGTGGAGCACCTCGGCGATGAAGAGCAGCGTGTCGAGGCCGATGAGGTCCGCCAGCTCCAGCGGGCCCATCGGGTGGTTCAGCCCGAGGCGCGCGCCCGCGTCCAGATCCTCCGGCGATCCGAGGCCCTCTTCGAGCGCGAAGCACGCCTCGTTGAGGAACGGGATCAGCATGCGGTTCACGATGAAGCCGGGGCGATCCTTGCTGACGATCACCGTCTTGCCGAGCTTGAGCGAGAGGTCGCGGACGAGGTCGAACGTCGCCTCCGAGGTCTGGATCCCGCGGACGATCTCGACCAGCTTCATCAGCGGGACGGGGTTCATGAAGTGCATGCCGACCACGCGATCCGGGCGCGACGTCGAGGCGGCGAGGCGCGTGATCGAGATCGACGACGTGTTCGAGGCGAGGATCGCGTCCTTCGGGAGGTAAGAGTCGGCCTCTTTGAAGGTGCGGAGCTTCACGTCGATGTTCTCGGTGATCGCCTCCACCGCAATGTCTGCGCGTGACAACTCCGAGAGGCCCTCCTTCACCTCGATGCGGTCGAGCAGAGCGGCGCGCTCCTCGGGCTTCATCTTGCCCTTGTCAACCTGCTTTCCGAGGGCCTGCGCGATCTTATTTTTGCCGCCTTCGGCAAAGGCCAGAGAGACGTCCGTCAAGATGACGTCGAACCCCGCCGCGGCCGCGACCTGCGCGATGCCACGACCCATCTGCCCCGCGCCCACCACGCCGAACCGGCGCACCGTCGAGATGCTCATGGAGGGGCCTTCTAGCCGAACTAACGGAGCCTTGAAACCCGATCCTCTTGGGGCGTACATTCGGCCGCCCGTTCTGCCCTGATGTTCGGATTCGCGCTGGATATCGGGCTTTGCTGGGACGGCCTAACGCGGTGAGCGGCGCCCCCCTGACTCCGGGTCTCGGGGGCGATTCCGGAACCGGGGTAAAGATGAGCATCGAAACGATTCGAATGGCCCTCGGGCGGCTCCAGGATGACCCCGACAACGAGTCGGCGTGGAACGAGCTCACGGAGGCCCTGACGGCCCCTGACTCCAACGTCTCCAACGATGACGTCGAGCGGCTTTTGGGCTCGGCGCGCGCGCGTCACGAGGCGCGGCGCGAGTGGCACGCGGTGGCGAAGCTGCTCGACATCGAGATCATGATCGCCTCGGGCTCCCCGGTCGAGGCGGCGATGCTCTCGGAGCTCGCGCGGGTGTACGCAGAGGAGCTGTACGACGCCAAGCACGCGGCCTCGACCCTGAGGTCGCTGCTGAAGCTGAAGCCCGGTGACGAGGCCACGGAAGAGGCGCTCGAGGCCGACGAGGCGAAGCGCGCCAAGTGGCACGAGCTCGTGCAGCGCTACGTGACCGAGGCCGAAGGCGCCGCGGACGACACGTTCAAGAGCGCGCTGCTCGCGACGGCCGCCGAGGCGGCGTACCGCTACGGCGAGGACGAAGGGCGCCCGCAGGCGCTGGAGCTCGTCGAGAAGGCGCTGCGGCTCGACAAGAAGAACCGCAAGGCCGCGGGGCTCGCGGAGGTCGCGTACACGGCCGCGCAGGATTGGACGGCGGTCGCGCGCATCCAGCAGACGATGCTGCTCGACCTCGCGTCGAAGGAGGAGCGCGTCGCCGCCGGCCTGCGCCTCGGGCACACGTGCGCGCGCAAGCTGAGCGACACCGCCCGCGCGATCGAGGCCTACCAGATGGTGCTCGACATGCAGCCGGGTGAGCACCAGGCGATGAGCTTCCTCGCGGAGGCCTTCTCCGCGGGCGAGCAGTGGGACGCGCTCGCGGCGCTGTACGAGGACCAGCTCAAGGGCGGCGGCGTGAAGGCCGGCGAAGAGCTCGGCATGTGCGTGCAGATCGCGATGGTGCACTGGCGCATGCGCGACAACCCGCAGGCGGCCGAGCCGTTCTTCGAGCGCGTCCGCAAGGGCGACGCGACGCACGCCGGGATGCTCAACTTCTTCCGCGAGCACCTCACCGCGAAGGGCGACAAATCGCGCCTCGCGACGATCCTCACGGACGCGCAGCGCGCCATGAGCGACGGACCGGAGAAGGTGGCCCTCTCGACCGAGATCGCGAAGCTCGCCGAGAGCGCCGAGAACGCGCAGAAGGCCATCGAGCAGTACAAGGCCGTGCTGCGCACCGACCCGGAGAACAAGGACGCGCGCGAGGCCCTGAAGCGCCTCTACTTCCAGGCCGAGAGCTGGAACGCGCTCGTCGAGCTGCACCGCCAGGAGCTGGAGCGCACGCCGCAGGACGAGCACGCGACGCGCGCCGCGATCCTGCGCGAGATCGCCACGATTTACCGCGACAAGTCGAAGAACGACGCCGCGCTCGTGACGGTGCTCACGCAGATCGTGCAGCACGACGAGAAGGCGATCGACGCCGTGCGCGAGCTGACGCGCGTGTACGAAGGGCTCGGGCGCTGGCGTGATCTGCTCACCTACCAGCAGCGGCTCGCCGAGCTGAGCGACAACGCCGTCGAGAAGGCGAACCTCTACCGCTCCGCGGCGCGCCGGTGGATGGACCAGTTCTCGAACGCGCAGAACGCCGTCACCGCGTACGAGGCGCTCCTCGACGTGGAGCCGACGGACACCGAGGCGCAGCAGAAGCTCCGCGAGCTCTACCAGAAGCGCCGCGCGTGGCCGCAGCTCTACTCGCTGTGCGAGAAGCAGCTCGCCGGTCTCGATGGGGCTTCGGATCGCGCGGGCGCATCCTCCGCCCCAAACCCCAGCGAGAGCGGGCAGGCGAAGATCGATCTGCTCCAGGAGATGGCGAAGCTCGCGGCGGAGCGCCTCGATCGTGGGGCCGACGCGATCTCGCTGTGGAAGCAGATCCTGGAGCTGGCGCCGCAGACGCCGGGCATCCTCGACACGCTGGAGAAGCTGGCCGAGCGCGAGAAGGACGCGGCCACCGTCGCCGAGGTGCTGGAGCGTCGCGTGGACGCCGCGCCGGACGACAACACGCGGCTCGCCGCGCTGCAGAAGCTCGGCACCGTCTACGCCGAGCGCGTGAAGGATCCGGTCGCGGCCGCGCGCACGTGGCGCCGGGTGCTGAACCTGTCCCCGGGTCACGCGAAGGCGCTCCGCGTGCTGCGTGAGTCATACGTCGCGGCCGGTGACTGGGACGGGCTGGAGGAGCTGTACGCGTCGCAGAAGGATTGGGAAGGCCTCGTCGACTTCCTGTCCACCGCGGCCGACAAGGCGACCGAGCCGGAGCAGAAGCTCACGATCTCGTTCCGGGCGGCCCGCATCTTCGAGCAGGAGCTGAAGACGCCGGAGCGCGCGGCGCGGTCGTACGAGCGCGTGCTGTCCGTCGACGCGAAGAACGAGCGCGCGGCGGCCGCGCTGGTGCCGATCTACGAGAAGGAAGAGAAGTGGGCGCGGCTGCCTCCGCTCTACGAGGTGCTGCTCGGCGCCGCGTCGGATGTGGGCGGGCAGATCGGGTACCTGCGCAAGCTCGCGCACGTTTCGGGCGGGCCCCTCGCGGATCGCGCGACGGCCGTGGGCTACGCGCGGCGCGCGTACGAGCTGTCTTACGCGGACGAAGAGCTGGATCTGCTCGAGAACCTGTCGCGCTCCGCGGGCTCGTGGAGCGCGTTCGTGGAGGCGGTGCAGGGCCGGCTGAAGAACGCCGAGGGCCTCGCGGCCGATCAGGCGCGCACGCTTCGCCTCAAGCTCGCGGACGTGTTCGCGCGTGAGCTGGGCAAGCTCGACGACGCCGTCGGGACGTACCGCGCGCTGCTCGACGTGGATCCCACCGACGCCGAGACGATCGCGGCGCTCGACGCGCTCCTCCGCGCGAACGGGCGCAAGGACGATCTCCGGTGGCTGTTCGAGCTGCGCGCGTCGCAGGTCGAAGGCGAGGAGAAGGCCGAGGTCATCGAGGAGTGGGCGACGCTCGAAGAGGAGGTCTTCAGCGACGCCGCGCAGGCGATCACGCTGCTCCGCAAGGTGGTGGAGCTCGCTCCGACGCGCCGTCCGGCGATGCGGGCGCTCTCGCGGCTCCTCGTGGCCACGGGCGAGCACGCGGCCGCGGCCGAGGTCGTCGCGAAGCACCGCGATCTCTGCGAAGGCGACGATCGGGCGCAGCGCGAGGTGGAGCTGGCCTCGCTCCTGTTCGAGAAGCTGGGCCGGCCGGAGGAGGCGTTCGAGGCGCTCGTCCGCGCGCTGTCGCTGCTCCCGCACGACGCCGAGGCGATCGAGCTGCTCGCGAAGCTCGTCGAGACGCCGGAGACGCGCGCCCGCGCGGCGGCCGTCATCGTCGAGGAGTACGCGGCGACCGACGACGCGAAGAACGAGTCGCGCGCCCTCCGCGTGCTGCTCGAGAGCGAAGAGGACGCGGCGAAGCGCAAGGAGCTGTACCTGCGGCTCGCGAGCGTCGAGGAGAACAAGCTCCAGGCGCCGGGCGCGGCGTTCGACGTCGTGCTCCGCGCGCTGCACGCGTACTCGGCGGATTTGCCGCTGTGGAGCTCCGCCGCGGACCTCGCGGCGAAGGCCGGGAGGCCCACGGATCTCGCGGAGGCGTACCGCACGCACCTCGTCTCGGCGCGGCCGGGCGACGGCGGCGAGGCCGCTTCGAGGCCGCTGCCCGAGGACGTGGAGGTGGAGCTGTCGCAGCGCGCCGCCGCCCTCCACGACGGCGAGCTCGGCGACCCCGAAGGCGCGATGCCGTACCTGGAGCGCGTGCTCGCGATCGAGCCCGTGAACCAGCGCGCGTTCTCGCGGCTGAAGCAGATCCTCACCGCCACCGAGCGCTGGGCCGACCTGGAGCGCCTCTACGAGCGCGCCGCGAACAACGCCCGCACCGACGCGGAGCGCGTCGATCTCCTGAACGAGATCGCGCTCGCCGCCGAGGAGATCATGGGCGATGCGGCGAAGGCGATCGGCTACTACGAGCGGATCCTGACGCTCGACGCCGGCCACGTGCCGTCGCTCGACGCGCTGGAGAAGCTGTACGAGCGCGAGGAGCGGTGGAAGGACCTCGCCGCGCTGCTGGAGCGCCGCCTCGGCTCGGCCGAAGGCGACACGGCGTCGGAGATCCGGCTGGCCCTCGGCAGCATTTATCTGGATCGCCTCGGCGAGCCGGAGCTCGCGCTCGGTCACCTCGAAGAGGTGCTGCTCGCGCGGCAAGGCGACGCGGACGCGCGCCAGCTCGTGGAGCGCATCCTGGAGGTGCCGGCGCTGCGCCTCCGCGCGGCCCGCACGCTGGAGCTCGTGTACGAGGCGAAGGACGAGATCCGCCACCTCGTGCGCGTGCTGGAGATCCGGCGCGAGGGCGAGTCGAGCGGCTCCGAGCGGCGCGAGCTGCTCCGCCGGATCGCGACGCTCCGCGACGAGCGGCTCCGCGACGATCCGGGCGCGTTCGCGACCCTGTCCGAGCTCGTGCCCCTCACGCCCGAGGACGAGGCCGCGCGGCAGCGGCTCGTCGACATCGGCCGCCGGCTCGGCTCGCACGAGAAGGTGGCGGCGGTGCTCACGGCCGCGGCGGACGCGAGCGATCGGCCCGCGACGCGCGGCGAGATCCTGATGGAGGTCGCCCGCATCGACGAGGACCTCCTCGGCGACGTGGAGCAGGCGGAGAAGGTGTACCGCCGCGTGCTCGAGATCGATCCCGAGGACGCGTCGCTCTGCATTCCGGCGGCGCAGGCGCTCGGCCGCATCTACGGCGCGAAGGGCGCGCACGAGTCGCTCGCCGAGGTGCTCGGCATCGAGGTGCGCCTCGAGTCCGACGCGAAGACGCGGCGCGCGCTGTTCGAGCGGATCGGCACGCTCTACGAGACGGTGCTCGGCGACAACGCCCGCGCCATCGTCGCGTGGAAGAGCCGGCTCGCCGACGACGCGACGGACGTGGAGGCGCTCGGCGCCCTGGAGCGGCTCTACGAGCGCAGCGAGGCGTGGCGCGATCTCGTCACGGTGCTGCGCGCGCGCGAGCAGAACACGCAGGACGCCGGCGAGCGCCGCCGCACCATGACGAAGGCGGCGGAGACCCTCGCCGGCAAGCTCGACGACGTGCCCGAGGCGATCAACGCCTGGCGCGCGGTGCTCGACGAATTCGGCCCGGAGCGCCCGACGCTCGCGGCGCTGGAGACGCTCTACGAGAAGGCCGAGCGGTGGTCGGATCTCGCCGAGACGCTGGAGGTCGACCTCTCGCTCGCGGAGGAGACGGCGGACAGGCTCGATCTGTACGCGCGCCTCGGCGACGTGCGGCGGCTCCACCAGCAGGATCTGTCCGGCGCGCTCGACGCGTACCGGCAGGCGCTGCTCCTGGATCCGGCGAACGCGCGCGGCCGCGCGGCGCTGGAGGCGATGCTCGATCTGCCCGACGCCCGCAAGGAGGCGGCCGAGACGCTGCACCCGCTCTACGAGGCGGACGGCGACGCCGAGCGGCTCCTGCGTGTGCTGGAGATCCAGGTCGACACGACCGACGACGTGGCGACGCGCCTCGGTCACCTGGAGACGGCGATCCGCACGGCCGAAGGCCCGCTCACCGACACCGGGCGCGCGTTCGGCTACGCGATGCGCGGCGTCCGCGTGGCCGCGGGCGAGAGCGACATCGCGAAGTGGATCGAGACCGCGCTCCGCCTGGCCGAGGCCAAGGGGAGCTGGACGGAGCTCACGGATCTCTACCGCAGCGTCGTCGACGACATCCTCGACGGCGACGTGCAGCAGGACGTGCGCCTCAAGATCGGCGAGCTGGCGCGCACCAAGCTCGCGGATCGCGCGCTCGCGGTGGAGCACTACAAGAAGGCGCTCGAAGCGAAGAGCGACGATCGCCGCGCGATGATCGCCCTCGAGGAGCTGTACGCGGAGGCCGGCGACAGCCAGAACCTCCTCGACATCCTCAAGCTCCGCGTCGACGCGGCGCAGGACGACGACGAGAAGAAGGCGCTCTACTACCGCATCGCGGACCTGCAGAAGGGCCCGCTCAGCGACCCGTCCGGCGCGATCTCGACCTACGAATCGCTGCTCGACGTGGCGCTGGAGAAGAACGCGATCGACTCCGTCGAGGCGCTCTACACCGCGGCCGAGCGCTGGAACGATCTCATCCGGCTCTACGAGCGCCAGCTCGACGGCAACGTCGGCTCGCCCGCGGATCTCCGCGTGAAGATCGCGACCGTCGCCTACAAGCACACGGGCGACGTGCCGCGCGCGTTCGACGAGCTCGGGTCGGCGCTCGACGTCGATCAGTCGCACGCGGGCGCCGTCTCCACGCTGGAGACGCTGCTCGCGTCGTCGGAGGATCCGGAGCACCGCGCGCGCGCCGGCGAGATGCTGGAGCCGGTGTACATGCGCCGGGCCGACTGGCAGAAGGTGCGCGTCGCCCTCGAGGCGCGCCTCGCGGCGAGCGGCGATCCGGACGCGCGCCGGGAGCTGCTCACCCGCCTCGCGACGCTCCACGAGGAGCAGCTCGAGGACTACGGCGCCGCGCTCGAGACGGTCGCGAAGCTGTTCCACGAGGACATCGCCGACAAGGGCGTGTGGGCCGAGCTGGAGCGCCTCGCGAAGGTCGCCAGCGCGGAGAAGCGCCTCGCCGAGATCTACGCGACCGAGCTCAGCGCCGTCTCCTCGGACGACGAGGCCACGGCGCAGATCGCGAAGCGCACCGGCGAGATCTACGCGGACCTCGGCGACGTGACCGCGGCGCTCCACTGGTACCGCCGCGCCCACGAATTCGAGCCGGAGTCGCGCGAGCTGTTCGACGCGATCGATCGGCTCCTCGTGAAGGAGGCGCGCCACGCCGAGCGCGTCGCCCTCTACCGCGCGGGCCTCGACTACCGCTCGGATCAAGAGCGCCTCGCGGCCCTGCACACGATCGCGCGCCTGGAGCGCGTGGAGCTCGCGGATCGCGAGAAGGCGATCGACACGTACCGCGCGGCCCTCGACGTGGACGACTCGGACGAGAAATCGCTCGACGCCCTCACCGAGCTGTTCGCGGAGCTGGGTCGTCACCGCGACCTCGCGGACCTCTACCTGCGCCGCGCCGAAGCCGCGACCAGCGGGGAGACGGCCGCGCCGTTCCGCCTCGCGCTCGCGCGGCTCTACCGCAAGGAGCTGAGCGACACCGCGCAGGCGATCGATCAGCTCGAGGCGATCGTCACCGACGTGCCGTGGCACAAGGAGGCGATCAAGGAGCTGGAGGATCTCGTCCACGACGACGAGCACAAGGCGCGCGTCGTCGAAATCCTGCGCCCGCTGTACGAGCGCGCCGACGACTGGCGCCGCATCGTCCAGATCAACGAGGAGCAGTTCCGCCTCGCGACCGATCCGGTCGAGAAGGTGGCGATCCTCCGCAGCACCGCGTCCCTCTGGGAGACGCGCGGCAACGACGAGCTGCGCGCGTTCGCGGCGGTCGGCGCGGCCTTCGACCTCGTGCCCGAGGACGGGGAGACGCGCGCGGACCTGGAGCGCCTCGCGGAGATGCTCGGCGCCTGGGAGGAGCTGTCGACGCACTACGAGCGCGGCATCTCGACCACGACGGACGACGTCACCAAGCGCGAGCTGCTCGTCGCGATCGCCAAGATCTACGACACGAAGATCGACGATCCGCGCCGCGCGCTCGACGCGTACCGCCGCCTCTCGGAGCTGGATCCGACGGATCCGGAGCCGCTGGAGTCGATGGACACGCTCGCGGTGCTCCTCGCGGACTGGCCGGCCCTCATCAGCGTGCTCGAGAAGAAGTCGGAGATCGCCTCCGACGACGAGAACGCCTCGATCTGGCGCCGCATCGCCGAGACGAAGATGGACATGCTCGACGACCAGGACGGCGCCATCGCCGCCTACGAGCGGGCGCTGGAGCTGTCTCCGGACTCGTTCCCGACGGTCGACGCGCTCATCGCGCTGTACGAGCCGCGCAACCAGGCGAAGCGCCTCGTGGAGCTCTACCAGCGCCGCGTGGAGCTGTCGGATCCGACGGATCCGGACGAGCAGGAGCTGCGCTACCAGCTCAACCTGAGCGCGGCCGCCCGCTACGAGAAGGACCTCGGCGATCCGCGCGAGGCCATCAACGTGCTGTGCCTCGCGCTCGAAGCGAAGCCCGGCGACGGCGCCGTCCTCGTCGCCCTGGAGCGGCTCTACCGCTCCGAGAAGATGTGGGACGAGCTGCTCTCGAACCTGAAGCAGCAGGCCGCGGCCGCCGACTCGAAGGAGGCGCGCGTCAAGCTGCGCACCGCGATCGGCGACCTCTACGCCTCCGAGCTCACGTCGCCGAGCGACGCGATCGCGGAGTACCGCCTCGTGCTCGACGACGACCCGGCGAACGAGCACGCGATCGACGCCGTCCGCAAGATCGGCGAGACGAACGACGAGCTGCGCCTCGACGCGGCCGACGTGCTGGAGCCCGTGCTCCGCGGCGCCGGCCGGTACGAGGACCTCATCGCCGCCCTCGAGCTGCGCCTCCGCGCGCAGAGCGAGCCTTCGGATCGGGCGAAGACGCTCCGCGCGATCGCGACCGCGTTCGACGAGCAGCTCAAGAAGCCCGAAGGCGCCGAGAACGCGCTCCTGCGCGCGCTCGACGACACGCCGGACGACGCCTCGCTCCACGAGGAGATCGAGCGCATCTCGGGCGTGCTCGGCAGCTACGCGAAGTACTGCGACAAGCTCGCGGAGCGCGCGGGCGCGATCTTCGACGCGACGATCGCGACCGACCTCTACCTCCGCCTCGGCCGCATCGCGGAGGAGAAGCTCAAGGACGATCGCCGCAGCGTGGAGGCCTACGCGAAGGCCGTCGAGCACGCGGGCGACACGCCGGAGCTGCTCGCCGCGCTGGATCGGCTCTACCTGCGCCTCGGGGACATGAAGGCCCTCGCCGACGTGCTCGAGCGCCGCGTGAGCGTCGTGACGAGCGATCGCGAGCAGGCGGACCTCTACCACCGGCTCGCGGTCATCCAGATCGAGACGTTCGGCGACAAGGCGCAGGGCCTCGCGACCCTCCGTCAGGCGCTGGAGCGCGCGCCCGATCACGGCCCCGCGCGCGCCGCGCTCGAAGCCCTGACCGAGGACAAGGACCTCTTCGAAGAGGCCGCCGACGCCCTCGAAACGGTGTACCGGACGCAGGCCGACTGGCCGGCGCTCGCTCGCCTCTTCGAGAAGCGGATCGCCTTCGCCGGCACGCCCGGCGAGCGCGTGCGGCTCCGCCTCGATCTCGCGAAGGTCCTCGAAGATCAGTCCGGCGACGCGGCGGCGGCTCACAAGGCCCTGCTCGCGGCGTTCGGCGACGATCCGACCGACGCGGACGTCCTCACCGAGATCGAGCGCCTCTCCCCGGTCGTCAGCGGCTGGGCGGCGGCGGCCGACGCTCTCGAGGCGACCGCGACCGCGCGCGAAGACCTCGCCGCGGAGACGGCGCGCGACCTGTGGGTCCGCATCGCGGGCTGGCGCAAGGAGAAGATCGACGACCCGAAGGGCGCCGAGCGAGCCTTCGAGCAGGCCCTCAAGAACGACTCGTCGAACGAGGACATCCTCCGCTCGATCGAGGCGCTCCAGCGCACGCCGGGCCGCGAGCGCGATCTCGTCGCGACCCTGCGTCGCCTGGCCGCGCTCGGCATGGGCGGCGCCGCAGCGGACATCCGCCGCGAAGCGAAGGCCCTCGCCGAGAGCGCGCTGTCCGACGACGCCCTCGTGGAGGCGATCCTCCGCGAGATGATCGAAGCGGACGACTCCGATCTCTGGGCCCTCGCCGAGCTCACCACGGTGCGCGAGCGCGCGGGTGACTGGAAGGAGGTCTACTCGCTCCTCGTCCGTCAGGCGGAGCTCACGCTGGAGGCCGACAAGGTCAAGGCGGTGCGTCACCGCGCGGCCGAGGTCGCGAAGGACAAGCTGTCCGACGACGCCGCGGCGATCGAGCTCTACGACACGATCTTCGAGGACGATCCGGACGACAAGCGCGCCGCCGACGCGCTGCGCGCCCTCTACGCGAAGACCGCGCGGTACAAGGATCTGCTCTCGCTCCTGTCGCGGCTCGTCGACATGGCCGACTCCCCGGCGGCCCGCTCGGCGCTCCGCCTGGAGAGCGCGCAGATCTGCCTGGAGAAGCTCGACTCCGTGGCCGAGGCGACGGAGCACCTCCGCGCGATCCTCGACGAGGAGCCGGGCGACGCCAAGGCGACCGAGCTGCTCGCCCAGCTCTACGAGAAGACGGGCCGCGACGACGACCTCGCGAACCTCTTCTCGCAGCAGATCGATCTCGCGAAGGATCGCGGCGACGTCGCGGCCGAGCTCAGCTACTCCGTGAAGCTGGGCGAGGTGTACGAGGTCCGCCTCAACGACACCAAGAAGGCGATCGACACCTACCTCTCGGTGCTCGAGCGCGACGCGAAGCACAAGGGCGCCCTCTTCGCGCTGGCTCGCCTCTACGAGCATCGCAACGAGAAGCCCGAGGCCGCGAAGATGCTGGAGACGTACCTCGGCGAGGTCAGCGGCGAGGAGGCGGTGAAGACCGCGCTCCGCCTCGCGGACCTCTACGGGACGCTCAAGGACGAGGCCGCCGCGCGCAAGGCCCTCGAGCGCGGCATGAGCGCCGACGACAAGGCGCCGGAGATCCGCAAGCGCCTGCTCGCCCTCTACGAGAAGCAGCAGGCGTGGGCGGAGCTCGCGGCCCTCATCACCGGCAACGCCGAGATGGCGACGGCCGTCCCCGAGCAGATCATGCTCTTCCGGAAGGCCGCCGACATCCACCTGACGAAGCGCAGCGAGCCTGGATCCGCCGCGGATCTGCTCGAAAAGGCGAGCGCCCTCAAGCCCGACGATCGCGAGCTGCTGTTCGCGCTGTCGGACGCGTACACGGCCTCGGGCCGCGGTCAGCAGGCGATCGTCGCGCTGCAGAAGGTCATCGAGTCCTTCGGCGGCCGCCGTTCCAAGGAGCTCGCCGCGATCCACCACCGCCTCGCGAAGGCCTACATCGCGGCCGGAGAGAAGGAGAAGGCGCTCGCCGACCTCGACGTCGCCTTCAAGATCGATCCGGGCTCGATCGGCGTGCTCCGCGACCTCGGCATCCTCTCGCTGGAGCTGTCGCAGGCGGCCGGCGACGACGCCAAGGCCCGCGACGCGCACATCGACCGCGCGCAGAAGACCTTCCGCGCCCTGCTCCTCCAGAAGCTGGACGAGCACTCCCCGATCACGAAGGGCGAGGTCTTCTACTACCTGGCAGACATCAGCCACCGGCAGGGCGACGACAAGAAGGCCCTCCAGATGCTGGAGCGCGCCCTCGACAACGACAAGGAGCTCGCCCCCGCGAAGGAGCTCCTCGCGAAGCTGAAGAAATAGCTACCCTCGGGGGATGCGGCGCCTTCGACTCCCCCTCTTCGCCTCTCTCTTCCCACTCCTCGTCTCCTGCGGCGGCGGCGAGACCTCCGCGAGCGGTACCACCACCACCACGACCACCTCCGACACGGGCCCGGATCCGGTGTGCAAGACGCCCGGGACCAAGTGGACGGCCGGGACGCAGGCCTTTCAGGAGGCCACCTCGAAATGGGGCCTCGACGCCCTCAAGGTGGAGGGCACTCGCCTCGACGCGGTCGACTTCGACGGCGACGGGTGGACGGATCTGCTCGTGCGACGCGGCGGCAACGCGGGCGACGACTTCGCGGACGGCGGCGTCCGGCAGACCTGGCTCCTCCGCAACAACCAGAAAGGCGGCTTCGAGGACGTCACGCAGAAGAGCGGCATCCGACAGACCCGCGCCGGAAACGACCCCACGAAAGGACGCCCGGGCGAGGTCGTGGCCTGGGGCGACGTCGACAACGATGGTGATCTCGATGTATTCACGGGCTTCACCAACGACCCGGCGAAGCCGTCCCCCGAGACGAGCGAGCTCCTCCTGAACCAGGGAGACGGCACGTTCGCCCTCGGCCCCGCGGAGAACCCGTTCCGGATCGCGGCCCCGAAGACCGACTCCGTCGCGGGCGTGACGTTCGTGGACTACGACCGTGACGGCAACCTCGATATCTGGATCGTTCAGAATACTGTGAACGGCAACCCCGTGCAGGACCGCCTCTACAAGGGAGACGGGACGGGCCACTTCACCGACGTCACGTTCGCGCAAGGCCTGAAAACCAAGGGCTGGCTCAACACCGACGACCTCGACAACGCCCTCAGCCACTCCATCGGCTGGGCGGCGAACGCCTGCGACCTCGACAACGACGGCAACCCCGAGCTCTTGGCCTCTTCGTACGGCCGCGCGCCCAACCATCTGTGGCAGTCCGGCGGCCCGGCGAACGGCTTCGTCTTCACGAACCGCAGCATCGCCTCGGGCTACGCCTTCGACGATCGCATGGACTGGACCGACAACGAGTCCGCGCGCTGCTGGTGCAAGCTCCATCCGGACGCGGAGGACTGCACGGGTGTCCCCGCGCCCCAATACATCGCCTGCAACACGGATCAAGACGCATTCCGCTGGAACCACGACACCGATCGTCACCCTTTCCGCCTCGGCGGAAACAGCGGCGCCACCGAGTGCATCGACATCGACAACGACGGTGACATGGACTTGCTCACGGGCGAGATCGTCCACTGGGACGTCGGCTCTTCCTCGGATCCCTCCGAGATCTGCCTGAACAGCGGCGCCCCCGACTGGAAGTTTACGCGCCCTGGAAACGACGTCACGGGCCTCGCGCGGGAGCACAAATCGGTGGACTGGAACGACGGTATCATGACCGGCTCGGCCTTCGATTTCGACAACGACGGCTGGTACGACGTGTACCTCGGGGCCTCCGATTACCCCGGAAATCACGGCCTCCTCTTCCACCAGGACGGCCCCGCCCACTTCGAGCCGGTGCCGATCGATCTCGGCATCGATCACCACCGCAGCCACGGGAGCGCCGTCGCCGACTTCGATCGGGACGGCGACCTCGACATCGTGGTGGGGCACTCCCGCGCTCGGTGCGACGCGGGCTCACCGGACGACTGCTACCCGACGATGCAAGTCCGCCTCTTCGAGAACGTGCTCGGCGACAAGGGCCATCATCTCCAGATGACGCTCACCGGCGGAGCGGGCACCAACCGCTCGGCGATCGGCGCGCGGATCACCGTCAAATCCGGCGATATCACGATGATCCGCGACGTCGAGGGCGGCCACGGTCACTACGGCTGTCAGGACGATCTCACCGTCACCTTCGGCATGGCCGAGACGTGCGCCGCCGAGGTCACCGTCCGCTGGCCGGACGCGGCCCTCACGACGCAG
>JAXLYM010000028.1:0-117557 GCA_046351455.1 Polyangiaceae bacterium | reverse complement strand
GCCGTCCGAAGCTCGTCGAGATCGGCGCGGCGCTCGGCGGCGGAGGCGTCGGCGCAGCGGCGATGCGGATGCGCGCCCCGCTCGCGTCGGAGCCGGTCACCTGCACGTGCGGCGACGTGACGCCGGCCGCCGTGACGAGGAGCACGCTGAGCTCCACGAGCGCTCGCAGGAGGCGCGCGTCGGTGGTCGCGACCGGAGCCGGCGGCGCGTCCAGGGTCGCGCGCACGACGCTCGGCCCCTCGACGATCGCGGGCCCGAAGCCGAGCACGTCGGCCACGCGGATCGACACCACGCGCGGCCTCGACGCGTGCGCGAACAGATCGGCGACGAACAGCGCGGCCGTCACGTGGGCGCTCGCGAGCGACGCGGCGCGCTCCAGCACGAGGCGCGTCTTCGCCTCCCCTGCGGACGACGTCGCGGCGGCGGCCTCCACGCCGAGCGATCGCACGCTCGCCGCGGCGCGCTCGAACGCGGCCGTCACCTCGGCGATCGCGGAGCTGTCCTTCGGCAGAACGGACAGCACGTCGTTCGCGACCGCCTCCACGGCGGAGGCCACACCTCCGCATGCTTCCTGTGCAGCGGGGAGCGCCGCGGCCACGACCTTGGGCCCGACGCGACGTGAGCCGAGGAGCTCCGCCAGCGAGACCACACCGGCCGCGCTGTCCTTGAGCTCCCCGAGCACGTCGTCGTGAATCAAACCTCGAAGCCGGCGAAGAAGTAGCCGATCTCGCGGACCGCGCTCTCCGGCTTGTCGGAGCCGTGGACCGCGTTCTCGCCGACGTTCGCGCCGTACAGCTTGCGGACGGTGCCCTCGGCCGCCTTCGCGGGATCCGTGGCGCCGATGACCTCGCGGTACTTCGCGATCGCGTCCTCACGCTCGAGCGCGAGCACGACGATGGGGCCGCGCGACATGAACGTGGTGAGCTCGTCGAAGAAGCCGCGGCCACGGTGCTCGGCGTAGAAGCCCTCGGCCTGGGCGCGCGTGAGGTGGATGCGCTTCATCGCGACGACGGTGAAGCCCTCTTTCTCGAAGCGAGCGAGGATGGCGCCGGAGTGCCCCGCGGCGACCGCGTCGGGCTTGATGATGGAAAGCGTGCGTTGGATGCTCATGGGTTCCTCTGAAAACGAGCGCGATCTAGTCCGAAGCGGGCGAACTGTCACCCCCTTTGCCGCCGCGCGTGACAGTCGAGCGGCCTTGTTGCATACCGCTTCGCGCACGGTTTGCGGCGATGCCTCTTCGTCGCCCCGCGCATCGGAGAAATCACGTGGACGCACCCCGGTTGACGACGCTCGTTCAGGGCGGCGGTTGAGCGCGAAAGCTCCCCGCTGAGAGCCTGGTCCAGGCCCTGAAGAACATCGAGCCGATCCCTCACCGCTGGGTGAAGGACGACGCCGGTCCCCTCGACGACGCGGCGATCGCCCACGTGTATCTGGAGGACGACGCGCTCCACGTCGCGCCCGCCCGCGAGCGATCCGTGATCGCTCCGTCGTCGGCTGGCGAGCGCGCGCTCGTGATGACGATCGACGTGATCACGCCGATCGTGGACGACCCGCGCGCGTTCGGATCGATCGCGGCGGCGAACTCGATCTCCGACGTGTACGCGATGGGCGGCCGGCCGGAGCTCGCGATGACGTTCGTCGGCTTCCCGTCCGACAAGCTCCCGATCGAGGCGCTCGCGGAGATCTTGGCGGGCGTCCGCGACACGTGCGCGCGCGCCCGGTGCGCGATCGTCGGCGGCCACACGATCGTCGATCCGGAGCCGAAATGCGGCCTCAGCGTGACGGGCAGCGTCGAAGCGGATCGGGTGTGGTCGCACAAGAGCGCGCGCGCCGGCGACGTCCTCGTGCTGACGAAGCGCATCGGCACGGGCGTCGCGGGCCAGTCGATCCGCGCGGGCAAGGCGACGCCGGAGCTGATCCGCCGCGTGACGGATCAGATGACGCGCCTCAACGACGCCGCCTGCGACGTGGGCCGCGCGCTCGGCGCGACGTCTTGCACGGACGTCACGGGCTTCGGCCTGCTCGGCCACCTCCGCAACATCGTGGAGGCCTCGGATCTGCGAGCCCGCGTGCGCGCCTCCGACGTGCCGTTGATCGAGGGCGTGCGCGCGTTCGTGGAGGAGGGCACGCTCCCCGGCGGCACGAGGCGCAACCTCAAGTACGCCTCCCCCGTCACGTCCTTCGAAGGCGCCGTGCCCGAAGCGCTCCGCCTCCTCTGCGCCGACGCACAAACCTCCGGCGGCCTCCTCCTGTGCATGCCGGAGGCGAACGCGAACGAAGCGGTGCGCCGCCTGCTCGACGCGGGGTGTGACGGCTCCGCGATCATCGGCGCGCTGGAGCCGTACGTCGCAGACGGCCCGCGCATGCTCGTGGAGTGATCTGCTTGGGGGAGTGATACGAGGGGGCGGAGCCCCCTTGTAAATCCCCTAGATCAGGCTCTTCAGCTTCGTGATGATGAGGTCGATCGCGACGGCGTTGTTGCCGCCCTCCGGGATGATCAGATCCGCGGTGCGCTTCGACGGCTCCACGAACTCGAGGTGCATCGGGCGGACGGTCTTGTAGTACTGCTCGCGCACGCTCTCGAAGGTGCGGCCGCGGTGCTCCATGTCGCGACGGATGCGGCGGAAGATGCGGATGTCCGAGTCCGTGTCGACGAAGAGCTTCATGTCGAGGCGCTCGCGCAGGCGCGGGTCCACGAACACGAGGATGCCCTCCACCACCACGATCGGCGTCGGCGAGACGCGGCGCGACTCGGCCGCGCGCTTGTGCGACTTGAAGTCGTAGATCGGGATCTCCGCGCTCTCCCCCGCGCGCAGGCGATCCAGATGCTCGATGAGCAGCTCCGTCTCCAGCGACTCGGGGTGGTCGTAGTTCACCTGCGAGCGCGCTTCGATCGAGAGGCTCGTGAGGTCACGGTAATACGAGTCGTGCTCGATCATCGTGACCGCCGAGGAGGGCAACGCTGCGGTGATGCGCTTCGCGACGGTGGTCTTGCCAGAGCCGGTGCCCCCGGCGATGCCGACGATCATCATGCGCGTGCCTCTTCGTTTTCAGCCTCGTCGCGGCAAAACGCCACGGCTCGGGGACTGGCTCTTAACAGCCCGTCCTACGAAAGGCGAGGGAGGAAGGGCCGCAATAAAGACGCGTTATGCGCAGGCTACCGCGCGCCGTGCGGCGCCCGGGACCACATGGCGGCGCGGTGCTGCTTCATCTGCGAGCGCAGAGGCGCGATGAAATCCGCGCTGATCGTCCGTTTCTGACCCTTCATCGCGCGGGCCGTGTGCCACTTCGACAGGCCGAGCTTGGCCGCCGCCGCGATGAAGTCCCGGCCGGCCGCGCCGCGCCACGAGAACGTGCACGTGAGGCGGCCGAACGGCGACGTCACGAGATCCAGCTCCTGCGCGGTGATGTGGCCGAGCAGCACCTCGTCCTTGAGGTGGTCGCGGATCACGCGGCCCTTCCGCACCACGAGCGCGATGATGATCGCGAAGAACGCCGCCACGAACAGCAGCCACACGAGGAGCCACACGATGAACATCGCGCCCATCTCCTCGCCCAGCGCCGTCGGAAGGAAGTTCCACATCGCGTGCAGGCACACCCCGACGAAGAACCCGCCGATCGGCGCCAGCGCGCGCACGTACTTGTTCGTCGACTCGCGCGAGATGCCGAAGCCGATGCCCGTCATCGACGTGAAGAGCGGGTGGAGCCACGGCGTGAACACGCCGCGCAGCACGAAGGTGCCCGCGAGCACGTTCTTCCCCTGGATCGCGGCCCGCGCGTAGTAGCTCACGTTCTCCACCGCGGCGAAGCCGAGCGCGCAGAGGATCCCGTAGATGATGCCGTCCACGATCCCGTCGAACTCGCGGCGCAAGAAATAGAAGAAGCCGAAGATCGCCATCCCCTTGAAGCCCTCTTCGGCGAGGGGCGCGCTCACGGACGCGCTGATGAGCTCGCCCGCGTCCTTGCCGGCGGCGTTCGTCACGACGATCGCGACGACCGTGTTGATCATGCCCGCGAACCCCGTCGCCACGAGCGCGCCCCACAAGAACGCCATCGCGAGGCACCACCACGGCTCGGGGTCGTAGCGGTCGAGGATCTTCGGCACCGAGAGGTAGACGATGAGCGGCGGGAACGCGAAGAGGGCGCCCATCGTCATGGCCTCGGCCATGCGACCCGGCGACTTCGACAGGAACACCTCGGCGAGCGTGAACAGGATGTTGAGGACGATCCCGACGACGAGGCCGACGATCCACAGCGCGAGGCCGATCTTGGCGCGGCGCGCGTCGCCGTCCGGGATCGCTTGCTGCGCCCACGGCTGGTGCCCGTAGCGCTGCACGAACTGGCTCTGCCGGCCGTACCCTTGACCGTAGCCCTGCGGCTGTCCGTAGCCCTGCGGCTGTCCGTACCCTTGTTGCGGCGGCTGTCCGTAGCCCTGCGGCTGTCCGTACCCTTGTTGCGGCGGCTGACCGTACCCTTGCTGCGGCGGCTGTTGTGGAGGCCGGCCGTACCCGCCGCCGCCGTAGCCGTAAGGCCCCTGGCTCATGAGCGCAGCGCCTTCACGAGCGCGGGGATGCTCGTGTCGTAGCGGTAGTTGATCGACATGTGGCCGTCCTCGAACTCTTCGTAGCGGTGCGCGATCCCGAGCTTCGTGAGCTTCTTCGAGATCGAGCGCGCGCCCCAGTGCAGGTTGAACTCGTCGCGCGATCCGCAGTCGACGTACACGAGCGCGAGCTTCCGGAGCGCGTCCGCGTGCGTGTCGATCATGTTCACGGGGTCGTGCGCCTGCCACCTCCGCCACACGTCCCAGCGGATCTCGCCCGTGTCGAGATCGAAGGGGAGATCGATCCCGAGGTGCGGTGAGTCGGGGTTGGGCGAGTAGTGCGCCGCCATCCCGAGGATGTTGAGGCCGCGCATCCACTTCTTGCGGTGGCGGTTCTCGTCCGCCCAGAAGCGCTCCAAGAACCGCTTGGGGCCGCCGAATTCGCGGTACCGATCGAGCGCGTCGCCGAAGTCGGGGATGTAACAGAGCTCGAAGCCGGCGTCGCCCGAGTGGTCCGCGATCGCGCGGAAGACGTCGGGGTGCCGCATGCCGAGGACGATCGATCCGTACCCGCCGGACGATTTGCCGAACACGCCCCACTCGGTGACGGGGTGACGCTCGCTCACGAGCGGCAGCACCTCCTGCAGCAGGTAGTCCTCGTAGCGGCCGGTCGCGGTGGAGTTGATGTACTGGTTGCCGCCGACGCGCGTGAAGCAGTCGGGCGCGGCCACGATCACGGGCGGACACGCGCCGCTCGTGATGAGGCGATCGAGCCTCTTGCGAAGGTCCTCGCCGAGCGGGTCCACGTTGAACGCGGAGGCGCCGGTGCCGGTGAAGCCGACCAGACAGAGCAGCGCGGGGTAGCGCTTCGACTCGTCGTAGCCGGGCGGCAGGTACACGTGCAGGTCACGCTCGGTCGGATCGCCGAGCGCGTTGCCTTTCAGGACCTGGCTGTCGAAGGAGCAGACGCGGAGGGAGCCACGCTCGCTGGAGGTCATGAGACCTCGTCAAATAGCACGAAACGCAGCGTTCGCCGTGGGGCGCGGATCTCAGGGCTTCACGGTCTTCGTACCGGCGGGCGGCGTGAACTCGAACTCTTTCTTGTCCACCGTCTGGTTGGCGACCGCGTTGTTGAACTCGAAGCGGTTCTTGTTGCCCTGCGCGTCGAGGATGAGCACGCGCCGCACCTGGTTCGTCGCCTGATCCACGTAGAGGATGATCTTCTGGTACGCGGGGGTCGCTTCCTTCGGCGTGCCTTCGAGCACGTAGCCGCCTTCGAACTTCATCTGCGCGGCGTCGAGGAGGCGGAACGAAAAATCCTTGGTGAGGTTGCCCGTGCCCATCAAGAACGCGAGCGCCGCCGGGTACTGCGAGTTCTTCACCGGCGTCTCGAACATCTGCTCGTTCTCCTTCTCGTAGACCTTGATGGTCTTGCCGTCGGAGACGACGCGGTTGCCGTTCGGGGCGTCGTAGGACCAGCTCATCTTGCCGGGCTTCTCGAACGTGACCTTCCCGCTGGAGGCCTTCTTCACGTTCTGGACCTTGATCGTGTACTCCTGCTTGAAGTCCGCCTTGAACGTCTTCGTCGTGTCGTAGAAGGCCTGCACGCGCTTCGCGAGATCGTCGGCGGAGGGCGCCTTCGCATCGGCGGTCGCGGTGGTGGTGGGCTTGGGAGCGGCGGTCTCGGCCGGCTTCGGAGCGGGCGCGGCGTCGGGCTTCTTGTCGTCGGCGAAGGCGGCGCCCGCGAGCAACGTGGCAAAGGTCAGGGGGAGGAGGACCGTGAGACGCCGGATCGACTTCGAGAGCAGGACGATTGAGCGCATTGCGTGAACCCTTGCGGTGGAGGTGGGGAGCAGAGCCGAGTGTCGGATGTTCCCGGTGAACGGAGATCGCGGCGCCGTCTTTCGCTTCGTCGCCATCGCTATCGCGTTTGGCTTCGCTCGCGCCGTGGGAGCTTGGACGCGCCCGAGGTCGTTCGCTTCAGTCGGATCCGTCCTTAGCACAGCCGGAAACGTGCACCGAAATTCGAACGAGGCACGTCCCCCTTCGGATCGCGGCGGATCTCACGTGGTGCCGCGCCTCTTCGCGGGGAACCCGGGGCGCCGCTTCCCCTTGGGTGCGAGCGCCGCCAGCATCGCGGCGAGCGGCGACGTCGCGGCGGTGACCGCGCTGTGGAACCCCGCGGCCTGCAGGTGAGTCACCGCGATCGCGAGCGCGTCCGCCGCGTCGGACCGGGGCGGCTCGCCGAGCTGAAGCATCGCCGTGATCACCATCGCGACCTGCTTCTTCTCTGCGGCGCCTCGCCCCACGATCGTCCGCTTCACCAGCGCGGGCGGGTACTCGTGCAGCGTGAGGCCCGCGCGCGTGAGGCGCAGCAGCACGACCCCGCGCGCGTGACCGAGCTTCGCGGCGCTCTGCGGGTCCTTCGAGAAGAAGAGGCTCTCGACCGCTCCGATCTGCGGGCGGTGCTCGGCGATCACCACGGTGAGCGCGTCGTCGATCTCCACGAGGCGCGGCGCGAGGCCCTGCTCGGTGTCGGTGTCGATCACGCCGTGCGCGACGTGCACGAGGCGCGTGCCTTGTCGCTCCACGACGCCCCAGCCCAGGTGACGAGTGCCGGGATCGATTCCGAGGACGCGCATCGGGCGGCCTCTTACCACCGCTGCGCCGCGAATGTGTCGGTGCGGGCCCCGCACGATTCCATCTGCGATTCCGTGGCCCTGATCGAGGGCCGCGCGGCACCTCCTTCGCCGTCCGGAGGCCCGCGTGGCCTCCCCCACCCCGAGAGAGGTCGAGATGCAATTCAACCAGCAGCACTGGGTGCGCGCGCTGTTCGCGGCGAGCGTGATGATCGCGGCGGGCTGCGGCGGTCCGAGCAAGCCCGGCGACGCGTGCGACGTGAAGAACGACACCTGCCCCGATCCGCTCGTGTGCGGCGCGCTCTCTTCGAGCTCCGACGTGTGCCTGATCCCCGCCGGAGAGGCGTGCGATCCGAAGGCCGAGAACCCGTACTGCCTCGACGGCGGCACGTGCGAGGACGACGGCAAGGGCGGCGGCGTGTGCTTCCGCCACATCGCGGAGGGCGGCGTCTGCGATCCCGCGAACGCGAAGTACGAGGTGTGCGACGACGGCCTCACGTGCGCGGAGGTCGCGGCGGGCGGACACAAGTGTTACCCGCCGGTGCTCCTGCACGGCAAGGTGTTCGACGCGACGACGAGCGCGGCGATCGAGGGCGCGGACGTGCTCGCGCTCGACGAGGTGGCGACCGCGGTGAGCGACATCGCGACGACGGACGCGGCCGGCGCGTACGACCTCGAGATCCCGGTCCCGCGCGACGACAAGGGCGCCCCCGTCGCGACGAAATCGTTCACGCTGCGAGCGGACGCGCAGGACTACCAGACGTTCCCCGGCGGCCTCCGCACCGCGCTCCCGATCAGCTCCGGCGAGGCGCAGCTCGTCGACAAGAAGTACGTGATCGAGACGGCGCTCACCGACGTCGCGCTCATCACGTTGCCCGCGGATCAGAAGGGCCTCGCGGGCATCTCCGGCCACGTGGTCGCGGGCGACGCGTCGGGCGGCGTGCTCGTCGTCGCGGAGGCCGGCGGCAAGGGCCACTCCGCGATCAGCGACAAGAGCGGCGCGTACCACATCTTCAACGTGCCGGACGGCAGCTACTCGGTCGCGGGGTACGCGGCCGGCGTGCAGCTCTCGCCGAAGACGGCGGCGGTGATGGGCGCGGACCTCACGGGCGTCGACCTCGCGAAGAGCGACGCGGCGCTCGGCACGATCAGCGGCAAGCTCGAGATCGTGAACCCCGGCGACGGCGACGCGACCAGCGTCGTGCTCGTGGTGGAGTCCACGTTCAACGACACGTTCGTCCGCGGCGAGGTGCCGCGCGGCCTGCGCACGCCGCTCTCCGGCCCGCCGACGGTCACCGGCAACTTCACGATCGAGGACGTGCCCGCCGGCAAGTACGTGGTGCTCGCGGCCTTCGAGAACGACAACCTCGTGCGCGACCCCGACGAGAACATCTCCGGCACGCAGATCGTGCATCAAGAGATGGCGTCCCCGGGCACGGCGGTGACGATCGCGAGCGCCTTCAAGATCACCGGCGCGCTCACGGTGTTCGGCCCCGGCGCCGATCAGCCCGAGGGCGTGACGAGCGCGCCGACGCTCACCTGGGCGGACGACAGCAGCGAGGACTTCTACAAAGTCTTCGTCTACAACGCGTACGGCGACGTCGTCTGGAAGAACGAGAACGTCCCGGGTCAGAGCGGCAACGCGATGGTGTCGGTCCCGTACGGCGGCCCGCTCGACAAGGGCATGTACTACCAGTTCCGCGCGACCTCCTGGCGCCAGAAGCCGAACAGCACCTCCGCGATCTCCGCGACGGAAGATCTGCGCGGCGTGTTCTTCGTGAAGTGAGCCTCCCCCCGCTCGCCGCATCGCGGATGCGCTATAGCGGCGCGCATGTCCTCCACCGTTCGCGGGCGCGTCACGGTCCACCCTCGCGGCTTCGGGTTCCTCGCGATCGAGGGGCCGGAGCCTTCGTCCGCGTTCATCACGCCGCCGGATCTGAACCCGTTCCTCGACGGTGACGTCGTGAGCGCGCGCGTCACCGAAGCGGACGACGGGCGCCTCTCCGCGACCGATCTCGCGCTCGTGTCGCGCGGCCGCACCGAGCTCTTCGGCAGCGTCACGATCCGCCAGAAGAAGCCGCACCTGCGCGTCGATCGCCTCGTCGCGAACACCGACTGGCCGCTCGACGAAGCCGCCGCTTCCGGCATCGCGGAGGGCACGTTCCTCGTCGCGTCGATCCGCGGAAACACGCTCGTCCCCGTGCGCGTGGTGAGCGACGACGCGGACCTCGCGATCGAGCGCTGCGTCGCGCGCCACGGTCTGAGGTCCGTGTTCTCGAAGGAGATCGAGGACGCCGCCGCGAAGATCGCCTCGTCGCCTCGACGCGGGGCGCGGCGCGATCTTCGCGACGTGCCGACGGTGACGATCGACGCGCCCTCCACGCGCGACATCGACGACGCGCTCGCGGCGCTGCCCGCGGGGCCGGACGGCGCGCTGCGCGTGCTCGTCTCGATCGCGGACGTGGACGCCTTCGTGGAGGAAGGTTCGGTCCTCGATCGCGAGGCGCGCCTCCGCGGCACGAGCGTGTACCTCGCGGGCCGCGTCGTGCCGATGCTGCCCGAGGAGCTGTCGAGCCGCGCCGCGAGCCTCCTGCCGAACGAGGATCGCCTCGCGCTCACCTGCGAGCTGCGCATCGATCCGGAGGGCCGCGTCACCTCGGTCGACCTGTACGAGAGCGTGATCCGCTCGCACGCGCGGCTCGACTACGACGGCGTCGCGGAGCTGATGGTGGAGGGATCGTGCGATCGCATCCCCGAGTCGGTGCTCCCCACGTTGCGCTGGCTGCGCACGGCGGCCGCGCGCATCTCGGCGTTGCGCGCCGCGCGCGGAGGCGTCGAGCTCGCGCGCGAGGAGGCGTACGTCGCGCTGGACGAGGAGACCGGCGAGCCCACGAGCGTCGAAGCGCGCCGCGACACCGAAGCGCACCGCCTCGTGGAGCGCCTCATGGTGGCCGCGAACGAAGCCGTGGCCGACTGGCTCGTCGCGCGCGGCCTCCCCGGCATGTTCCGAGTGCACGATCCGCCCGCGCCCGATCGCGTGCAGCGGCTCGCGGAGGTGGCGCACAACTTCGGCATCGAGCCGGGGTTCGGACCGGTGCTCACGCCGCTCGGCCTCGCGGCGTTCGAGGCGCAGTTCCGTTCGTCGCGGAGGGCGCCGGCGATCCGCACGGTGCTCGGCAAGACGCTCGGCCCCGCGCGCTACACCGTGACGCCGTCGCTCCATTTCGGCCTCGGCGCGCCGCTGTATTTGCACTTCACGTCGCCGATCCGGAGGTACGCGGACCTCGTGGTGCACCGGCTCGTGAAGCGGTACCTCGCGGGCGACCGCGCGATGACCGCGGGCGACGCGTCGATCGAGGCGATCGCGCAGGACCTGAACCGCGCCGCGTACGTCGCGGGCAAGGCGGAGGCGGAGCGTCACCGCATGCTGATCGCGCGCCTGTTCGCGGGCCGCATCGGCGCGGAGGTGGCCGGCAACATCGTGAGCGTGAAGCCGTTCGGCCTCGTCGTGCAGATGGCCGGCGCCGGCGCGACGGGGACGATCGCGACCGAAGCGCTCCCCGGCGGCCCGTACAAGGTCGACCTCGTGGCGCAGGCGTTGATCGGCGAAGAGCGCCGCTACGCGATCGGCGATCCGGTGCGCGCGGTGATCGCCTCGACGAACGAAGAGCTCGGCCGCGTGGATCTGGCGCTCGCCGGAGAGAAGCGCGCGTCTCGGTGACGCGTCCCCTCCCTGCGGCTGCGAAGCAGGCGCTTTGGGAGTTCCCACGAGGCTGCGCCTCACCCCGATGGATGAAAACGTTGGGTGAGATGTGCACGTTGTGGGTGCCGGCAACGAAAGCCCGGACGCCCCACTGAGGCACGACCTCGCTTGGGAGTTTGGGCTCGGCTCGACGAATCCCAAGATGTGCAAGCACCCTCCGGTGCCCGGCACGCATAGCAGGTTGGTCCTTTTTTTCTCGAGTCGTCCGGCAGCGAGGCAGCGAGGACGATGGAGAGGATGTTCGAGCGATGTTGTGGGTGGACGTGCACCGCGACACGTTGGTGGCGACGATTCGCATCGCGACCGACGAAACAAGTGAGCACCCAAACCGGACGTTCGCGACCTACGCGGACGGCATCGAACTGTCGCGCTGGCTGGCTCGATAAGCACAGCGTGGAGGCGGTGATGATGGAGGCGACGGGGGTGTACTTTCAGCCGCTCGTGCACGCTGCGCCGGCTTTCGCCCCATCAGTTGGTGAGCGTGGCGAACCCGTCGGCGATCAAGCGGATGATCCCCGGTCGCAAGACCGATGTGGTGACAGCGCGTGGCTGGCGAAGCTACTGATGAACGGCGTCGTGTCCCCGAGCTTCATCCCATCCGAGCAGCTGGAGGAGCTTCGCAAGCTGTCGCGCTGCTGCGCTGAAGGTGGGGGTGAAGAACGCGACGAAGAACCGGATCATCAAGCTGGTCGAGAGCGAGGGCATCAAGCTGGCGACGGTGCTCAGCGATGTGCTGGGCAAGAGCGGTCGAGCGATGCTTCAGGCGCTGGTGGACGGAGGTCAGAGCGCCGAGCAGATGGCGGAGCTAGCGCGGGGGTCGCTTCACGCGCAGAAAGGCGGAGTTGGTGCGGGCGTTGAGCAATCCCGTCAACGAGACCACGCTATGGATCCTTCGGCAGTTGCTGGACGACCTGACGCAGGAAGAGCTCGAGTCGCGCAGGTGGAGGCGGAGCTGAGCCAGCGTCTGCAAGCGAGCTACAGCCGCGAGATGGTGCTGCTGCAGACGATCCCCGGCATCGCGCAGGTCATCGCCGCCACGATCGTGGCCGAGACGGGAGCGGACATGTCGGTCTTCCCTTCCGCGGCTCATCTGGCCTCGTGGGCAGGGTTGGCTCCCGGCAATCACCAGAGCGCAGGCAAGAGTCGCAAGGCGCCTGTGCGACCGGGCAATGCGCAAGCTTTCGGGCGCTGGTGCAGGCGGCTCACGTGCTCGCTCGCAAGCGCGACTGCCCTCTGCGCGCCTTCTTTTTGCGAGTGCTGCACAACAGCGCCAACTACAACAAGGCCATCATCGCTGTGGCTCGCAAGCTGGCCGTGACGGTCTACTACGCGTTGCGCGACGGCGAGGTGCGCTGGCCGGGAGCCCACGGAGATATCTGGCTCCCAGCAAGCGCGCCTGAAACAGCAGCTGGTCACGAAAATTGGAACGGCACCTCGGTTACTCGGTGAGCCTCACCAAGAAGGACCCCGCTCCAATGACCGTGTCGTGACCGCCCCTGAGCGGCGCGACAGCGACGCGATTTGGGGGCGGCGCCGCCCGCAGGCGCATGAGCGCCGAGGACGGCGGGTGGGGGCACCTTTGTCCTGAATCCCTTGGAAACGAGAGGATCCAAGCACCGCGCTGACTGGCCGCTGTCTCCCCTGACAGACGTTTTCATAGCAGGGGCGGACTTCGCGAAGCGAAGGCCGGGGGTGGGCATCGTCCGAACTTCTTTTTCTTGGGGCGTGCCCGTGGTTGCCAGTCGTTCCGGGGGGCGCGACACGGATGTCATGGGTCGGCGCCGATGCGTCGCTGCGTCGTTGCGAATTCTCCGAGAAATCAGCCACCCCTGCGACGTTGGAGCGCGCTCCGCATCCCGGCACTGCGCTTGCTCTACCGGATGACCGAGGCGCTTAACCGACCCGCCTCGCTTATTGCTTCGCTTGCTACGCAGCCCTTCGCGGGGTTGCAGAGGCCCCGGCGGCGGCACACGACGAAAGGACGTGCCGTCGCCGGGGCTTCTTTCTTTCGTTGGGGCCGCAGGCGGCCCCAAACCCCGGCGTGCGGTGCACGCCAAAAGGGGTTCGCAATTGACGCGCGCGGAGCACTCCTTCGGAGCGAGCGTGCGGCGTAGGCCATCTCGGGCACGTCGGTCTGGAGCGGGGCGCGCGGGTCGACTACACCTCGGGTGTGCGCGACAGCTCCTCCGACGACAGCGAACGGCGATCCGCTCGATTGGCCGCGGCCGGCGCGGTGGGCGCGAGCGTCGCGCACGAGCTCCGGAACGCCCTCGCCGTCGCGGAGTCGGCGCTCTTCCTCGCGCAGCGCAACATCGATGATCGCACGCGCCTCGTCCGCCACCTCGATCAGGTCGGCCACGAGATCCGCCGCGCGCACGACGTCATCGGCAGCGTGCTCGGCCTCGCCCGCGGGGAGCCGGTGCGCCGCGAACCGTACCCTCTCGCGAAGCTGATCGAGGCCGCGCGCCACGCGCTGATCCTGCCCACCAACGTCACGTTCGAGGTGGCCGTCGTCCCGGCCGATCTCGTGCTGTGCTGCGATCCGATCCTCCTGGAGCGCGTCTTCTCGAACCTCTACCTGAACGCGATCGAAGCGCTGGAGGGCCGCTCGCGCGGCTCGATCGTGACGCGCGCGTGGCGGGGCGACGAGCGCACGTTCCTCGAAGTCGAGGACGACGGCCCCGGCCTCTCGCTGAGCGTGGTGGACCGCATCTTCGAGCCTCTGGTGACGGGCAAGGCGCGCGGCACCGGCCTCGGACTGGCCCTCTCGCGCGTGATCGTGGAGTCGCACGGAGGCGAAATCACGGCCACGACCGGCCCCCGCGGCGGCACGTCCTTCCAACTCTGGCTCCCCAACTCCACCGGATGCTCCTCCCCGTTCGTCTTCGAGTCTGCGCCCCCCTCCGGCGAAGAGGACGAGCCGGGCAGGACCTGAGAGTCCGAGTCTCCGAGCGGCGTTTTCTGCGCGAAAGAGCCAATCGCGCACACCTCGTTGTCCACCATCCATCGGCCGGGCGGCGCGCGCTCGGAGGCGCTTGACAAATCTCGGCCGGTCGCCTGTGCTCTCGGTTCCATCCGCCGCCGATCGACGGGCGCGGAGGACGCGACGACAGCGCGAATCGAGGCCGACCAGATGAACAGGGAACGAGGATCGGCGCGGCGCACGCTTCGGACGACACCCCTCCACCGATTGGCGCTGACGGCGGCGCTCGTGGGGATGTCCGGGTGCGTCCCCGAGGCGGTCGGCGCGCCGCGACTGCCGGAGAGCGGGGTCTCCGCGAGCCCCGACGCCGACGTGAGCGAGGACGCCGCGGCGGCCCGTTTCGCGAAAGCGCTGCTCCGACATGGGCAGTTCGACAGCAAGCGTGATGCCCTGTCGCCGGAGGACGCGCTCAAGCCATTTCAGGCATCCATCCAGTGCACCGCCAAGGACGTCCTCATGAAGAGGCTCGGGAGCGCCCTGGAGTCTTCTCGCTTCTCGACGGACTTCGATTCGGAGAACGCGGCGTGGACAGCCACGTACGTCCGCTGGCGACCGCTCGCGACTTACTGCAGGGACCAGCAGAAGATCGACTCGAAGGCGTGCGCCGACGAGCCGCTGGGCAGGCCGGCGATGGACTCGGACGGCCTCCGGGACGTGGTCACTTTCCGCATCCACGTGAAGCCGGGGGACTTCGAGAAATGCAAGCTCACCGTCTTCCGGGCCGCCGGCCGCTGGTTCGAGGGCAACGCCGCCGGGGTGCTCGTCAAGAAGCCTGCGCGGGGCCCGTTCGGCGCCCATCGTGACGTCTTGCTGCGGGAGCTCGAGGACCTCTTCGGCTCGGCGCTGCTCGGGACGCCCTCGGGCGGCTGAGAGTCCATGTCTCGTTTCGGATACAGGCTGTTTGGAACCGCGATGATCGGCGTCTTCGGGGGCCTCTCGATCGGGGCCTGTTCGGGGACTCCGAAGGTCCACGACGGAGCGGTCCCGGCGCCTTCGTCCGTCGCGGCGCCGCTGCCCCGATGGAACGTGCCGGCGCAGCTCGATCCCCTGGTGAAGGGCGTGATCGAGCCCACCGTCGAGCACCTGGAATCGCTCCGGAGCGCGGAGGTCACCCTCCTCTCCCGCGACGGCCGCCACATCGACGTCAATCGGGCGCCGGGGCCGTCCACCAAGCTGACCGTGCTCCTCGCCTCTCCGCGCGATCAGCCCGCCTCACGAACGGACGCGCTGCCGACGGTCTGCGCCACGCTGGATCGCGACATCCAGGTCTGTCGTGGCGGGGAGTGCTGGAGTCAGGAGCCCGGAAAGACGCCCACGGTGGTGTGCAATCTGGAGGTCTTCCACGACGTCGAGGCCCTCCTCCAGGTGCAGAGTGACACCGTCGTGTTCGACGCCGCGCTGAAGAGCGATGTGGCCCTCATCAAGCTGCTCGACGACGTGAAGCGCTCTCCGGAGAAGGTCTTTCGGTCGATCCCCGTGGAGTCGGTCGCGTTCGACATGGTCCCCATGGCGGTCTTCTTCCTCGCGCACGAGATTCGGCACCTCGCCGACGCGGGCAAGGGGCGGGCGTTCGACGCGGACGGCGAGGAGCCCTCTCGGAGGTCTCTCCAGATCGTCAATTATTGCCGAAACAGCGCCGAATTCGAGCAACAAGGCTGGCCGATCGTCGCCGCTCCCGACGTCGAGACGGCCGCGCCCGACGCCGCGACTTCGGCCTTCCTCTCGGAGTCTCGTAAAATCTGGGCCGAAGAGCTCACCGCGGACCGGTTCGCGGCGGGGATCCTGCTCGGCACGCTCCAGGTGGCGACGGAGAGAGACCCTGTCCTCGCCGCGAATTTGCACGACATGGCCTTGAAGACGTTCACGCTCTTCGGGATGCGGAGCTGGTACGCGAGCATCGGAGAGGTGCTCCATCAGAGCTGTCCAGACCTGTTGTCGAGCCGATATGCGATCTCCCGGTGCCTCTGTCGCGCGGGGGAGCGACGCGCCGACGCCGCCGCGATCTTCGGGATGACGCACGCGCCGCTCGCGCTGCGGATGGCGCGTCTCGTGGACGATCTCCTGCCCCGGTTCTCTTCGCGAATGCTGGAGTCGCGCGAGCAGAAGCTGCGGTCCGTGCTCACCGGCGCGCTGAGCGGGACCGGCGCTCTCGCTCGCTCCGCGTGCGCCTCGGAGAGCAAGCCGGGGGCCGCGCCGCTCGACGTCTTCGGCCTCGAAGGACCGTGGTCGCGCTCCGCCACGTTCGGACAAGAGTGGGCGTGCGAGTGCGCTCCGGGCAGCGCGCGTGACGCGGAGATCGCCGCCAAGCTGCGGCCGTCGGGCGGATGCGAAGGCCTCCTCGCGAGCCTGGGCAGCGAGCCTTTACCGGATCTGACGCCCGCTCCGCCGCTGCACCAGGCCGTGGCGAGAGGCGCGCTCGACGAGATCGACGCGCTGCTCGCTCGGGGAGAAGATCCGGATCAGGTCGATCCGGTGCGTGAACGTACGGCCTTGTTGCTCGTGACGATGGCGTACAGGATGGATGTCTCGACTCGGCTCAAGATCCTCCGGCGGCTCGTGAAGGGCGGCGCTTCGGTGAACAAGGTCGGGCCGGACGGGATGTCCCCGCTCGTCGCGGCGATCCTGGGCGCGAGCTCGGAGATCGTCGAGGAGCTGGTCAGTCTCGGCGCCGACGTGAACCTGCCTGTCCGGATGGGAAACACCCCCTTATCGATGGTCGTGATCGTTCCCCAGGCAGAGGACGGGAAGCCGGACGTCATCCTCCGTTTCCTCCTGGCGCACGGCGCGAACCCGAACGTCGCGAACGAGCGCGGCGAGACTCCGCTCATCCGGGCGGCAGGGTGCCCGTACGGCTCGCTGGAGTGCGGCTTTCCGCAGCGAATCAAGCTCCTCCGCGACGCCGGGGCGAACGTCCGCGCGCGCGACAAAGCCGGCAAGAGCGCCCTGGATCGCGCCCGCGAGCAGGGGTCGAACGAGATCCTGCCGCTGCTCCGATGAGCGCTCGGACGGCGCGACGGGCGCTCTCGGGGGCTTCAAAAAGGTTGACAGAGACAGGGTGGTGGCCTGTTCTTCGCTCCTTGAGGACGACGAGCGCTCCATGCCGGCTCCCTGGCTGAATCAACAACGCTTGCAGGAGGTGCACGCGGCGGCGATTCGCGCGCAGATCCCGCACGCCGCCGGCCTCCGCGCGGAATTCACGGCGACGCTCGCGCTGCCGGGCGACGCCTCCGAGAGCGCGCGGCTGCTCGCGAGCCTCCAGGCGATGAACGACATCGACGTGCTCGCGGACGGGTCGGTGCCGATGCGGGACTGGCTCCATGCGGCGATCTCGCTCGCCGGCCCCCGCGAAGAGGGCGTCACGTTCACCGGCGCGCTGGAATCCATGGGGTTCCCGGTCACGCCTCCGGCCTCCAAGCGCTCTCCCGTGCCGCCGAAAGAGAGAGGGGCGGCGCGTCGAACATGGCTGTTGCTGGGCGGGCTCGCGGGGGTCACGCTCGTGGGGATCGGCCTCTATTTCGCCTATGTGCGCTGGTGGCGACACCACCTCAAGCTCGAGGCGAAACAGTACACGTGCATGGTGGAGGACACGCCGCTCCGCAAATGCAGGATCGAGGCCTCATCGTCGTCCCCCAAGGTCCTCCGGCTCGTCTTCGAGCCTGCGACGACGGGCAGCATCATCTATCGGTATTCCGGAGATCTGGAGGGCTGCCCGGGACGCGGCGATTCCACGTGCCGGAGCGTGCAGCTCCTCAGGTATTACGAGGACGGGGACGACGTGGACAACGCCCCCGGCGGCAGCCTCACCCTCGACGAGCAAGGGCCGGAGTGGCGTGGCACGTGGACGATAGGAGAGAGGCAGCGGACCTTCACCCTCCGATCCCCGGCGCCGTGACGTCGCGCCGGGGACCGGGGATTCCGCCTCAGCGCACGAACCTGCGGCGTTTGCGGGCCGCGAGGGCCGTCAGCGCGAGCAGGAGCACCACCCGGCTCGTGTTGGCGGGGACGGTTCCGCTGGAGTTGCAGCCGCCGGAAGCGTCGTTGTTCTTGTTCGGTGTCTCTCCGGTGGAGCCGGCCGCGCCCGTGGAGGCCTGTCCGCCCGTCGATGGATTGCCACCTTGCGCGCCGCCCGCCGCGCCTCCGCCGACGCCTCCTCCGGCGGCGCCCGCCGCGCCTCCGAGGTCGCCCGGAGTCGGATCGCCCGCGTCCGGCGTGCCCATCTGGTCCGGCGGGACGTCTCCGCCGCACAGCGAGGCGACGAAACAATAGAGCTCGCCTCCTCCGATGTCGCCGCAACAACCCCCCTGGAACTCCGCACAATCGGAGTCCTTCGCGCAGGGCTTCGTGCAGAAGGACGTGGCGTCCGTATACAGGCACACGTCGCCGCCGAGGTTCGGGTTGCAGAAGGGCAGATCCGGATTCCCGGGGAACCCGCACGGATCTCCGAGCCCGCCCGACGGCGCGTACTGCGGCGGGCCGTCCCCACAGGGCTTGTTCGCCGGGACGAAGCTGGCCGTCAGCGTGTACGCGCCGGGGTGCTCCGCGGCGCCCTTGTACGTGTCGGCGACCAGGTAGTACGTGCCGCAGTCGACGTCCACCGTGATGGTCGTGTCGTTGCGCGCCACGCAGTCGTTCGTGTTCATCGACGTGTAGAGGTGAATGTCGATGTCCACCGTGGCGTCGTCCGCGACGGACGCGGTCAGCTTGCCTGGCTGGTTGAACGTCACCTCGTACACGTACTCCGGCCCTGCCTCCGACTTGGCCGGCGCCGCGCCGCAGCCGTCGAGCACGTCACTCAAGGATTGAGTCGTGTCCCGCATATCGCTGTACGGCAAGGATGGGATCACGATCGGATTCACCGGCGTGCCCTGCGCGTCCGCGGCCGAATCGCCGGTGATCTGCGCGTAGCGGCGCGGCGTGTAGCCGTCCACGTACGACCAGCCGTTCGACGGCGTGAAGTGCACGTTGTACCCCGCGGACTCGTACATCGTCGGATCGCCGTTCGCGAGCAGGCTCCCGAACATCGCGACGTGGTACCCGGCCTTGTTGAAGACGTCGCCGGTGATGAGCGAATCGACGCTGATCGAAGCCGAGATGTCGGCGAGGTTCGACGTCGTGTAATGGCCCGACGCCCACGCCTTGCTCACGAAGCCCGAGCAATCCAGGCCCACCGTGCAGGCGAGGATACCGTCATCGGGGTACGAGCCCGCGCCCTTCCCTGCGAGGATCGCCTGATCGAACTCGAACAGGGTCATGTAACCGCCCCAGTCGTAGGGCAGCCCCAGGTAGTCGCCGGCCGTGTAGATGCTCTTGTACGCGCCGTTGCACGACGCCGTGAGGTTGAGATCCGAGCAGTGCCATGGGTGGAACGCGAACGCCTTCGCGCGCGCGAGCACCTCTGTCCGGGAGATCGCCTGTGCGTCCGGAGAGGCGGAAAACGCCGCGATTCCGATCAACATCGCCGCCGCGGAGAGGCCGAGTCTGCGGATCATCGCCCCACCTCCTTCGCGTCCGTCGCTGGATTGTTGAGCGGGAGTCGCTCCACGTGAAGGCCCGATTCGTCCGGCCGGATGTACGCGACCGAGAGGGGCTCTCCGCCCACCGCCAGGTCTTCATGCACCGCGGCGATCCCCGGGCGTCCGAGCGCGCGCTGCAGCAGCACGCGTGAGCTGCCGGCCTCCACACACAAGACCTCTCGATCGACCGAGAGAGGGCCTGTCGATGCCTGCGTGACGCGCTCCAATCGAGCGCAGATGGCCTTTCCGACAGCCCCGATCACGCGCACCGACGAGACCGAACCGGAGATCGGGTACGTCCACGCGACGGGCGGCTTCTCGTCGTCTCCGAGCTTGTCCGCGGCGTACACCACGATCTGACCGCTTCCGCCCGTCACGAGCGCCGCGACGCCGCGACCATCCGCGAGGAACGCGGCGCCTTCTTTCCGCGTGCGCGACGCGGCGGCGAGATCGAGCGGCGCCCTCGGACTGCCGAGCTGCACCGTCTCCTGATAAGCGCTCACGGCCGCGACTCGATGGGAGAGGCCGACCTCGATCCGCGCGGTGTCGGTCAGCTCGCGCGGAATCGCCACCTCGCCGAGCGATGCGCCCGCGCGGTCCAACAGCGTCACCTTGCCGTGCAGCGGGCTCCACGCGGCCAGCGCGAAGCCGGGCACGGACGCGGGGCTCACGGCGAGGTGCTCCACGTCGCTCGGCACCGCGGCCCGCGTCGTCACCGCGCCCTCCGGCGAGAGGCCGATCACGCGCTCGTTCCAGCGATCGAGGATCAGCACCTCTCCGTTCGGCGCCACCGCCACCGAGCTCGGCCCCTCCGCCGGGAAATCCGGCGCGCCCTTGCGAATGGCCACTTCACCGCTGCCCGCGCCCCATGGCAGCGTCTTCGACTCCCACGCTGCCGTGACGCTCGCCGACCGCGCCTCGCCCGTCGATTGGCCCGCTCGCGGCGGGTCCGCGGAGCACCCGGCGAGCACGGCCGCGGCGCCGATCAGCGTCATTGTCCGATTGCAGTATCTCCACCTGCGTAAAGCTTTTTGCGGTGACATGGCCGGCGCGCATACCACGGCCTTTCGGGGCGCGGCGAATCAAATCGACAGGCCGGTACAACCCCGCGATCGAGCTTCGTTCCTCGGCGATCCAAGGCCCGCGGACGCGGCGCGCAGCGAGGCTCCGGGCGCGCGCGGGGGGCTTGAACGAAGGGCCGGGGCGCCGCAACCACGGGCGGGGGGACAGTCCTGTCGCCCTTCGATGAAATCGCGGCGGCCTCGTTTTCGGTTCCACGTGAAACGGCCAAAACGCGGTAGGCTGCGGCCTTCCTTTCGACCGAGAGACTCCGATGAAGCGCTCCCTCCGAATCGCACCCGTGTCGCTCGCCCTCGTGCTCAGCCTCGGCGCCGCGGCGCACGCTCAGAGCCCCGCGGCCGCGCCCGCGAAGCAAACGAACGTCAACGTGTATTACTCGGCGAAGGCGCTCCCGGCGCGGCCGAGCACCGCCGTGATCTCGGACAACGGGTTCGCCGCGTCGTTCGACCAACAGCGCGGCGTGCCGACGTTCTTCTGGGCCGATCCGTCGCGCTCGGCGCCCAGCGTGCCGCTCGGGAAAGGCAACGTCGAGAAGATCGCGAAGGACTTCCTCGCGCGGGAAGCGGCGCTCTATCGACTGTCCCCCTCCGCGCTCGACGCGACCTTCGTGCGAGAGGTGCACGACACGGGGCGCGGCGGCATCATCGTGCTGTTCGGCCAGCGCGTGGGCGGTGTGGAGGTGTTCCAGACGTCGGCGAAGGTGCTGATGGATCGAAATGGCCACCTCGTCGCGATCGGCGGCAACCTGCACAGCGCGGCCTCCCCGAAGACGAAAGGCCAAAAGAAGGCCTTCGGCTCGGGCGCGGCGGCCTCGATCGCGACCGCTGCGAGCGACGCATACGGGGTGTCTCTCACCGCGAAGGATCTGAAGCTGCTCCCCCAGGAGAAGGGTGGATATCGGTACTTCGATCTGGCCTTCCTCGGGACGGGCGCGAATAAAATCACCTTCGCGACGCCGCCCCGCGCGAAACAGGTGATGTTCCCGATGCCGGATCGCCTGGTGCCAGCCTATTATCTGGAGGTCGACGGGCAATTGCCAGGGACGCAGTCCTCGGATCTCTGGGGCTACGTCGTCGCGGCGGAGACGGGGCAGATCCTCGTGCGGCGTCACCTCGTGCAGGACGCGGCGTATAAATACCGAGTCTGGGCGGACAACGCGGCTCCCTTCACGCCGATGTCGGGGCCGCAGGCGGACTTCGCGCCTCACCCGACGGGACAGCCGGACGGGTCGCTCCCGGGGTTCGTCGCGCCGAACCTCATCACGATGGAGGGGTTCAATAAAAACCCGAACGGCGCCGCGGATCCGTGGCTCGATCCGGCCGCGCAGGTGAGCACGGGCAACAACGTGGATGCCTATGCCGACATCTCGGATCCGGACGGGTACAACAACGGTGATCTGCGGGCCGCGCCGTCCGGCTCGCTCACGTTCGACCGCACGTTCGACGTCACGAAGGACCCGGGCTTCTCGCAAGACCAGCGGATGGCGTCGATCACGCAGCTCTTCTACAACACGAACTGGGCGCACGATTACTGGTACGACTCCGGCTTCGACGAGGCGGCGGGCAACGCGCAGCAGTCGAATTTCGGGCGCGGCGGCATCGAGGGCGACGTGCTCCACGCGGAGGCGCAGGACAGCTCCGGCATCGACAACGCGGACATGAGCACGCCGGCGGACGGCGGCAATCCGCGCATGCAGATGTACCTGTGGGACGGCGTCGCGACGGCCTCGCTCACCGTCCAGCCGGGCAACCTGGCCCCGCAGAACCAGACTGCCGCCTTCGGGCCGACGGCGTACAACCTCACGGCGCAGCTCGCCCTCGCCACGGACAATCAAGGCAACCCGAACGACGGGTGCTCGGCCATCAACAACACGGTGAGCGGCAAGATCGCGCTCATCGATCGTGGCAATTGCACCTTCGAGTCCAAGGTGCAGCGCGCGCAGCAGGCGGGCGCGCTCGGCGTCCTCATCGACAACAACAACAATAACGGTCTGCCGGCGATGACGGACGACCCGAACATCAACAACGTCACCATCCCGTCGATGGGCATCACGCAGGCGGACGGCACCACGCTGAAGAACCTGCTCTCCAGCGGACAGGCGGTCACCGTGACGATGGCCTCGAACGGCGCCCCGCAGCGCGACGGCTCGATCGACAACGACATCGTGTTTCACGAGTGGGGGCATTACATGCACCAGCGGCTCGTGGCGTGCGGCTCCAACGAGTGCGGCGGGGAGAGCGAAGGCTGGGGCGACTTCAGCTCGATGCTCCAGAAGGTGCGCGAGGGCGACAACGTCACGACAGGCACGTACGCGTGCGGCATCTACGTGACGGAGATCTTCGGCGACGCGGGGTATTTCGGGGTCCGCCGCTTCCCGTATTCAAACGACAAGACGAAGAACGGGCTCACCTTCAAGCACGTGGAGAACGGGGTGAACCTGCCCGCGGGGCCGACGCAGCCCGCCGCGCCCGACAACTGGGAGCCTCACAACGTCGGTGAGATCTGGGCGTCGATGCTGTTCCAGGGGTACGCGGAGCTGCTCACGCAGGGCGGACACTCCTTCACCGAGACGAAGCGGCGAATGGCCGACTACGTGGTGGCCGGCATGAAGATGGCCCCCACGGATCCGACGATCACCGAGCAGCGCGACGGCGTCCTCGCGGCGGCCGCGGCGGCGGATCCGAACGACTTCCTCATCCTCGCGCAGGGCTTCGCGGACCGCGGCGCGGGCACGTGCGCCGTCTCGCCGGACACCAACTCTCAGGACGGGTCCGGCGTGGTGGAGGACTTCAAGATCTCGGGGCAGCAGGCGCTCGGGAAGGTCACGCTGGATGACAGCCTGTCCACGTGCGACGCCGACGGCGTGCTCGACGCCGGCGAGATTGGCAAGCTGCACATCGAGGTCAAGAACACCGGATCGGCGGCGATCAGCAACACGAAGGTGACCGTCCTCAGCGCGCTCGCGGGCATCACGTTCCCGAACGGCCCGAGCGTGGGGGCGCCGGACATCGCGCCGTTCCAGAG
The DNA here is from genome assembly GCA_046351455.1 of Polyangiaceae bacterium. GTDB lineage: Bacteria > Myxococcota_A > Polyangia > Polyangiales > Polyangiaceae > JADJRH01. The sequence goes on along the minus strand of JAXLYM010000028.1, from coordinate 94,015 downwards.
CGCGTTCGTGGACGTGCCGGTGCAGCTCGACGGGTCGGTCGCGTCGATCAGCAACGTGGCGTTCACGATCCAGCTCGACAACGCGGCGACCTGCAACAAGACCGTCTCGGATTCGCGCTCGTTCATCGTGCAGATGGATGACGTCGCGAACGACACGACCGTCGAGACGGCCGACAGTGAAAAGGCGCCTTGGGTGAAGTGGGGCGCAGCGGGCTTCGAGGACCTCGCGGACGGCATCTGGACGCGGGTCGCGCAGAACGGCAATTTCCGCTTCAACGGGGAGGACTACCCCACGCACTCCGACACGGCGTTCGTCTCTCCGGATCTGGTGGTCGGCGGAGGAGCCTTCTCGATCACGTTCTCGCACGCCTTCGACTTCGAGTCTTCGCCGCAGAACCCCGGACAGGCCGACACGCACTGGGACGGCGGTCTGATCGAGATTTCGAGCGACGGCGGCACCACCTGGGGCGACGTCAGCCAGTTCGCGAACCCCGGCTACAACGGCACGATCGCGAACGTGGCCGGCGCGGACAACCCGCTCGCGGACAGGCCCGCATACATCGCGCGCAATCAGGCGTGGCCGAACACGAACACCGTGACCCTCAATTTCGGGACGGTGTTCGCGAACAAGACGGTGAAGATCCGCTTCCGGATCGGCTCGGACGCGGCGGCCGGTTATCCGGATTACAAGGGTTGGTTCTTCGACGATATCGCGGTCTCGGGCATCACGAACAAGCCTTTCCGCTCGGTGAAGGCGAACGCGAAGGTTTGTGCGAACCTCTCACCGGCGGCGAACGCGGGCCCGGATCTCATCGTGAACGAGGGTGACAACGTGGAGCTCAACGGCTTGATGAGCACGGACCCGGAGAACGACCCGATGTCGTACAACTGGGTGCAGACCGCGGGCCCCCCCGCGAACCTCGTCAGCTTTGCCTCGGCGAAGCCCCATTTCGTGGCGCCGCAGGTGGCCATGGACACGCAGTTGACGTTCGCGCTCACCGTGTTCGACTCCAACATGAACTCCGGCATGGACACGATGAACGTGCTCGTGAAGGACATCCCCGGGACGGGCGGCACGGGCGGCGAGGGTGCCAGTGGCGGCGGCGGCTCCGGCGCCTCGGGCGGAGGCGGCGCGGGCGGCGGCGGAACCTCGGGCGGCGGCGGCAAGGACCTGATCGTGAAGGCCTGCACCTGCGACATCCCGGGCGGCGCGACTCCCACGTTGCCGACTGGCACTTTCCTGGCGCCGCTCGCCGGCGCCTTCGCCTGGCTCCTCCGCCGCCGCAAGAACGACAAGGGCGCTCGCAACTGACCGTCTCACGGGGGGGTTGCGAGCGGGGCAGTCAGTGATCTTTGTGGTCTTCGGGGTCGCCGCCGCCGGAGAGGCCGAGATCGTCCAGGCCGGCGAGGACCGCCAGCGGGACAGGGTGAAACGGGGGGCGCGGGGTGATCGGCTTTTCGACGTCGCCGCCTCGGGCGTGGATCAGGCGCGCGCACACCGACAGGCACCATTTGCCCTGGCACCAACCCGTGCCGAAGCCCGTGTAGCGCTTCACCGACTCGATGTCTCGATAACCACGCTCCATCGCCGCCGTGAGCTCGTGCTCCGTCACGTCCTCGCACCGGCATACCAGCGTCTTCATTCGTCGCCCTCGTACTCACAACGGGCGTCGCACGTCTCCCACACCGTCACGCGGCACAGCGACGGCAACGACGGCTTGAGGCGGTCCCAGATCCACTTCGCGAGGACCTCGCTCGTCGGGTTCTCCAGGCCGGGGATGTCGTTCAAGTAGTTGTGGTCGAGCTGCGCGTGCAGAGGCGCCCACGCGTCGTAGAGGAAGCCGAAGTCGATGAACCAGCCGGTCTCCTCGTTCACCGGGCCGGCGATCCCGACCTCGATCTTGAAGCTGTGGCCATGCAGGCGCTGGCACTTGTGCCCCGGTGGGACCTTGGGGAGGCGGTGCGCCGCCTCGAAGCGGAACTCGTGAACCAACCGAACCTTCATGATCTCCTCGAACCTCGCGGCGCCCGATCGTGGGTGGATCGTTCCATTTGGCCGCGCGCCGGACTATACGCCCCCTATGCCTCAGAAACCCGCTGACCGTGCCAAAGAAAAGCGCCGCCTCACCAAGCGGCTCGCCGCATGGCGTGCCAAGCAGGCCGCCGCCGCCCCGAAAGAAGCTCCGAAGACCGAGTCCAAGAGCTAGCTCGCACCGAGGGGGGACCGCTTCTTCCTCTCCACGTCCTCCTCTTCAAGAAGGCGCCCCGACGCGTCGTGGGGAGGCGCCCCTCACCCCGTCGTGCGCAACCCTCACGTGAACGTAAGGGTAAGGCTTGACACGACCCGGGTACCTCGCTACAACCATCCCGGCCAACCCTGACGCATACGTAAGGGTTAGCCTCCGCCGGCGAAGAGGACCTCGTTTCTCGCAGCCGCCCTTCGGATGGTCCCGATGCGAGACAACCGCCACCTTCCCCTCACCGACAGCGCTGCTTCCACGGCTTCGTGTGGAGAGGGGTGCGCCTGTCACTCGACCGACGCGCACGCGGACGACGCGCACGCGATCGGACAGGCCATGATGCCGCCGTCGCTCCACACCGGAGACGACAAGCTCATTCAGGTCGGCGACATCGCGAAGCTCAGCGGAAAGACCGTCCGAGCGATTCACCACTACGAAGAGCTGGGCCTCCTCCAGCCGCACGCCCGCTCGAAGGGGCGGTATCGCCTCTACGACAGCGGGGCCGTCGCGCGCGTCCGGTGGATCAACAAGATGCACGATCTCGGCATGTCGCTGCCGCAGATTCAAGAGATCGTGCGAACGTGGGAGGCCGCCGCCTCCGCCCCCTCCGCGATGGCCCGAGTCCGCGCGATCTACCAGAAGAAGCTGGAAGAGACGCGCGCCCAGATCGAGCACCTGAAGTCGCTGGAGCGGGAGCTCGGCGCGAGCATTCGATACCTGGACACGTGCGACACCTGCAACCCTGCCGAGATCGTGCAGGCCTGTGCGTCGTGCCATGTCCACGAGAAAGATCAGGCGCAGCCGGAGCTCGTCCGGGGCATCCACGGCAGCGCGCAGAAGAAGAGTGATTCGATCGCGGCCGACGCTCGGCCGATTGACTGAGAGAAGCGAGGAAAACGTGGCGCTGAAGCTCCCCATCTACATGGATTATCACGCGACGACCCCCGTCGATCCGCGCGTCATCGACGCCATGCTGCCTTATTTCAACGAGAGGTTCGGCAACGCGGCGAGCCGCAGCCACGCCTTCGGCTGGTCCGCGGAAGAGGCGGTCAACATCGCCCGTGAGAAGGTGGCCTCCTTCATCGGCGCGAAGAACCCGAAGGAGATCGTGTTCACCTCCGGCGCCACGGAGAGTGACAATCTCGCGATCAAGGGCGTCGCCGAGTTCTACCGCGACAAGGGCAACCACATCATCACGTCGGTGATCGAGCACAAGGCCGTCCTCGACACGTGCAAGCGCCTCGAAAAAGAGGGCTTTTCGGTGACGTACCTGCCTGTCGACAAGCAGGGCATCGTCAGCGTGGACGACGTGAAGAACGCCATCACCGACAAGACGATCCTCGTCAGCGTGATGCTCGCGAACAACGAGGTGGGGACGATCCAGCCCATCGCGGAGATCGGCAAGGTCACCCGCGAGCGCGGCATTCTCTTCCACACGGACGCGGTGCAGGGACTCGGCAAGACGCCGTTCGACGTGGAGGCCATGAACGTGGACCTCGTGTCGATCACCGCGCACAAGATGTACGGGCCGAAGGGCGTCGGCGCGCTGTACGTGCGACGCAGCAAGCCCCGCGTGCGCCTGACCGCCCAGATGGACGGCGGCGGGCACGAGTTCGGGATGCGGTCCGGCACGCTCAACGTGCCCGGGATCGTCGGCTTCGGCCGCGCGGCCGAGATCATGAAAGAAGAGGGAGCGGAGGAGTCGAAGCGCATCCTCGCTCTGCGCGAGAAGCTGCGTCACGGCCTCTGGAAGAACCTGGACTCGCTCCAGCTCAACGGGTGCCTGAATCGCCGGTTGCCGGGCAACCTCAACGTGTCGTTCGCCTTCGTGGAGGGAGAGGCGATGATCATGGCGATCAAGGACGTGGCCGTGTCCAGCGGATCCGCGTGCACCTCGGCCAGCCTGGAGCCTTCGTATGTCCTCCACGCGATGGGCGTCGGCGACGATCTGGCCCACTCGTCGATTCGATTCGGCCTCGGGCGCTTCACCACGGAGGAGGAGGTCGACTTCGTGATCGATCTCGTCACCTCCAAGGTGAACAAGCTCCGCGACATGTCGCCTCTCTACGAGATGTACAAAGAGGGCATCGACCTCAACAGCGTGCAATGGGCCGCTCACTGACAGCACACGAGACGGAGACGGAAAATGGCATACAGCGACAAGGTCATTGAGCACTACGAGAACCCGCGCAACGTCGGCACGCTCGACAAGAACGACGAGGCGGTCGGCACCGGCCTCGTGGGCGCGCCTGCCTGCGGCGACGTGATGCGCCTTCAAATCAAGGTCGGGGACGACGGTGTCATTCAAGACGCCAAGTTCAAGACCTTCGGCTGCGGCTCCGCGATCGCGTCCTCGTCCCTCGCCACCGAGTGGCTGAAGGGCAAGACCGTGGACGAGGCGGAGACGATCAAGAACAGCATGATCGCCGAGGAGCTCCACCTGCCGCCGGTGAAGATCCATTGTTCGGTCCTCGCGGAGGACGCGATCAAGAGCGCCATCGCCGATTTCCGCGCCAAGCAGGCCGCGAAGGCCAAGGTTCAGGGCGGCGGGACCTCTGAGTAACGGGCAGAGTGACTGGCACGTTCGAAGGAGACGGTTCGATGGAGACGCAAGCAGTGGACACCGCTCCCGCGAAGGCGGAGAGCCCCGTGACCCCGGAAGACAAGCCGGAAGCGCCGAAGCGCACTCTGGCCGTGAGCGCGCTCGCGGTGGAGGCCATTCGCAAGCAGATGGCCAAGAGGGGGACTCCGGACGCCGCGATTCGCGTCGGCGTCCGCGGGGGCGGCTGTTCGGGCTTCTCGTACGTGATCGAGTACGACGACAAGGCCCCTCGGAACGGGGACATCGTGCTCGAATTCGCCGAGGAGGGGAAGGCCACCGTGCGCGTCTTCTGCGACAAGAAGAGCATCCTCTATCTCCAGGGCAGCGTGCTCGACTGGGAGAAGACGCTCATGTACACCGGGTTCAAGTTCAAGAACCCGCAAGAGGCCAGCCGCTGCGGTTGTGGCCACTCGTTCACCGTCGCCTGACATGGGTATGGAACCACCATAAGGCACCTCCCTCGACTCCCGTGCTCGGAGCGCCCTCGTCGGCGCCCCGCGGGTGACTCCTCATGAGCCAAGACCCCTTCAAGATCCTCGGCATCGAGCCCGTGTTCGACATCGACGTGCGCGCGGTGGAGACGCGGCACCGCGAGCTCTCGCGCGCGCTGCACCCGGACAAGTTCGCGAGCGCACCGGCGGCGGAGCGGCGAATGGCCCTCTCGCGGGCGATCGAGGTCAACGAGGCGTGGCGCGCGATCCGGGATCCGATCAAGCGCGCAGAGGCCCTGTTCCGGCACATCGGCGTTCCGGCCGGGGAGACGGCGGAGCCCAACCCGTCCACCGACCTGCTCATGGAGATGATGGAGGCGCGCGAAGAGCTCGCCGACGCCGCGCGCGCCAAGGACATGGGGGCCGTTCACAACCTGTCTCTCAAGATGCAGCTCCGGGAGAAAGAGACGCTCTCGAAGCTGACGCAAGGGTTTCAGAAGGCGAACGAAGACCTGAGCGAGGCGCGAAAGCTGCTGCATCACCTCGGCGAGCTGCGGTATTTGAGGCGGTTCCTGGACGAGGTGGCCGCCATCGAAGAGGCCGCGCTCGGCTGATTCTGCGTCTCCGGAAGCCCGGAAGTATCGAGTAACATCATGGCTCTCCTCGAAATCTTCGACCCCAAGGCCCCGCCCCGACCGATCGGCATCGATCTGGGCACCACCAACTCGCTGGTCGCGCGCGTGCGCGACGGGCGGCCGCTCGTGATCCAGGACTGCAACGGCAAGTCGCTGGTGCCGAGCGTGGTGCACTACGACGAGCGCGGCGGCGTGATCGTCGGCTACGAGGCGCAGCGACTCGCCCTCTCGGCCCCGCACGACACCATCGTGAGCGTGAAGCGCTTCATGGGCCGCGGCGCGGACGATCCGGAGACGCGGCGCCTCGGCACGTACTCCTTCGCCCCCGCGAAGACGCCGGAAGAGGCGAAGAGCGTACGGTTCCAGGTGCGCGACAAGGTGGTCACGCCGATCGAGGTCTCGGCGGAGATCCTGCGTGTCTTGAAGACGAACGCGGAGGACGAGCTGCGCACGGTCGGCGGCGTGGTGATCACCGTACCCGCTTATTTCGACGACGCGCAGCGACAGGCCACCAAGGACGCCGGGCGGCTCGCGGGGCTCGACGTGCTCCGTATTCTGAACGAGCCGACGGCCGCGGCGCTCGCGTACGGGCTGGAGAAGCAGCAAAACGGGCTGTTCGCGGTGTACGACCTCGGCGGCGGGACGTTCGACGTGACGATCCTGCTGCTCGATAACGGGGTGTTTCAGGTGAAGTCGACGGGCGGCGACAGCGCGCTCGGCGGCGACGACATGGACCGCGCGCTCGCCGAACGGCTCCTGTCCGAGATGGGGAGTGAGCGGGATCCGTCGGTGGTGCGGCTGGCGCTGGATCTGGCGCGGCAGACGAAGCACGGGCTCACGGACGCGGAGTCCGTCGATGTGGAGTTGCCTGTCCCGGGCGGCACCAAGAAGGTGACTGTCACCCGCGCGGAATTCGACAAGCTGATCACGCCGCTCGTGGAGCGGACGGGCGTCGCGTGCCGGCGCGCTCTCCGCGACGCGCAGATCAAGCCCGACGAGCTGGACGGCGTCATTCTCGTGGGCGGGTCCACGCGTGTTCCGTTCGTGCGGAGCTACGTGAAGAACCTGTTCGGGAAAGAGCCTCTCGGCGACATCAACCCGGATGAGGTGGTGGCCCTCGGCGCGGCGATCCAGGCGGATATCCTCGCGGGGTCGCAGGAGCAGGAGGTGCTTCTGCTCGACGTGCTGCCGCTGTCGCTCGGGCTGGAGACGATGGGCGGAGTCGTGGAGAAGATCCTGCCGCGCAACACCACCATTCCGACGGGCGCTCGGCAGGTGTTCACGACGTACGCGGACAACCAGACCGGCTTCGACCTGCACATCGTGCAAGGGGAGCGGGAGCTCGCGGCGGACTGCCGATCGCTCGCGCGGTTCAAGCTGTCGGGCATCCCGCCGATGCCGGCCGGGCTCGCTCGGCTCGAGGTGACGTTCCGTGTCGACGCGGACGGCCTCCTCGACGTGACGGCCAAAGAGCAGAAGACCGGAGTCGAGCAGAAGGTGGAAGTGAAGCCTTCGTACGGCCTCACGGACGAAGAGGTGGAGGCGATGTTGCTCTCCGCCCTGGAGCACGGCGAAGAGGACTTCGAGAAGCGGCGCCTCGTCGACGCGCGGGTGGAGGCGGAGCGCGTCGTCCTCGCGACGAAGAAGGCCCTCGGGACGGATGGTGATCTCTTGTCGGCGGAGGAGCGTGGCAGCATCGATCTAGCCCTCTCAGCGCTCGAGCAGGCCATTCGTGGTGAGAAGGCCAGTCTGATTCAGGCGCGGACGGACCAGCTCGACGACGCGACCCACGCGTGGGCCGGGCGCCGGATGGATCGCGCGGTGGCCAACGCGATCGCCGGGAAGAGGGTGGACGCGGTGGAAGACACGGTGTCGGAGGCGCGCGGCGTCGACGCGCACGTGGCCGAGCACGCCGAGCGAGCGGCGCAGGCGCACGGTCCGGAAGTGGCAGTTCCGCTCACGCTCGGAGAAGGCTGATCCGTATGGCGAACGTTCGTTTCCTCGCGCTTGGAAGGACCTGGGACGTCGAGGTCCCTCTCGGCACCACGATCCTTCAGGCCTCGAAGCAGGCGCACTCCTGGGAAGGCGACGCGTGCGGCGGCGTGTGCGCGTGCTCGACGTGCCATGTCCACGTGACCAAAGGCAAGGAGCTGTTGAGCGAGGCCGAGGAGGAAGAGGAAGACATCCTCGACAAGGCCTTCGACGTGCGCGCGACGAGCCGGCTCGGCTGTCAGGCGAAGATCCTGAAAGAGGGCGCGCTCGAGTGCGAGATCACGCGAGAGAGCCTCGACGCCTTCTTCAACGAGCACCCGCAGGAGCAAGATCCTCGCAAGAAGCGGTGATCACTTCTTCTGGACCTTCTGCTTCACCATCTCCATGAAGGTCGGCTGTTCGCGGAACCAGCCGGCCCACGCGGTCTTCGGCGGGCCCGGGAGTAAGTCGCTGATCCAGTGCTCCAAGCCCTCTTCGAGGCGGAAGATCGCGGCGTCGCCTGGGCCCGTGTTGGGGAGCGCTACCTCCGTCTCCGGGCGGCCTTTCTTGCGGATGATCAGCGTGCCTCCCTGGTAGAGCTCGTCGCTCAGATTGGCAGTCAGCGCGACCTTGCGCGTGTCGGTGAGGTCGGAGTGCCAGGAGTCGTGGTGGTCTGTCCTCGCGTCCATCCGGTAGATGCGTCCCATGTAGTTGCCGAACGGGCCGCATCCGGTGATGTCGTGCATCCACCCGAGGATCCGCGGGTCGTTCATGAAGAACATGAGCTTGTCGGAGGACACGCCCCACGCGACCAGGTCCTTGCCGATGCCGGGGTGATTCTTGAGGTCGAACGTGGCAGTCCGCAGCTCGGCCTGGAGCTTCTGGAGGAGGCGCGGCGCGATGAAGCCGGGCAGTCGAGCGTAGTCGTGCTCCCGGAAGTGGTCGCGGAGAGCGGCGTCGTCCGCGAGGGTCCGCTTCGAGACGGGACCGTCCACGTCGATGGACATCATGGCTGCGTGCCTCTCCTCGGAGGGCGCTTCTCCAGAAGCTTCCTCACCTCGGCCTGCACGTTCGCGGCGGCGCGACGCCCGGCCTCGGCGAACGAGGCGCCCGCTTCCCGCGCGGGGGGCGACGTGAAGATCGCGACCGCGTGCTGAAAGGCCGTCTTCCCGCCGACCGGAAACAGGAAGAACGTGAGCGCCGCGAGGCCGAGCACGGCCGTGTTCACGAGGCGCTTCACCGTATTGCCCAGCACGGCCGCCCATGCTGGAGCCCGCGCGCGCGGTGGTCAAATTTTCGGCAGATGGAGCCTCTCGCGGGGCCTCCGGAGAGAGGCCCCACGAGAGCGAGAGAAGGTCACTGGAGGTCGAACGACAGGTAGTATCCGCCGACGCCGTACATCGAGTCGATGCCCTGCACCACGAGCCAGTAATCCGTGTTCGCGGTCACCTGCTGCTTGATCGTGAGCACCTCGTCGAAGCCGAAGGGGCTCATCGGATCCACCGTGTAATCGGCGCACGCGACCTGATCGCCCGCGGCCGCGGAGTTGCACATGTTGGTGCGCAGGTACATCACGAAGTCGGCGCAATCCATGGGATTGGCCGTGCAGTACAGCGTGGTGCCGTTCTCGGCGTAGCCGATCTGGAGCGTGAGCATGCCGTCCGCGGTGGGGATGACGTGGAACACGTTCTCCGGGCCGGTCGCCTGGTATTCGCAGCTCGAGCCCGCCGCCGCGACGTTCTTCTCGCTGTAGCCGCCCGATCCGTTGTTGTACGGGCCGAGGACGAACGGATCGTTCGGGCCGACGGGGACGAGGCCGCCGTCGCACGCGACGATCGCCGGATCCGGCGGGGCTTCGCCGTAGTGGCACGCGTTCGGATCGCCGGGGTTGATGCAGCCGTCGTCGTTCTTCACGACGGCCGGATCGCACTGCTCGCCGACGTTCACGACGCCGTCGCCGCACTTCGGGGTCGCCACGTCGAACGAGATGTTGAAGTCGCCCACGTTGCCGTCCGCGCTGTCCACGACGACCCAGTACGTGCCCGCGGGCAGGCCGAGCGTCTTCGAGACGGTGCCGGTGCCGAGATCGAGGCAGAGATCACCGCCGAGGCGCTGCGAGCACTCCTGCTTGCGGAACGAGAGCGCCGGCACGAAGCCCGTCGCGTCGATGGAGATGGTGACGGTCGCGGCGTCCGCGATCGTGAGCTGGTACACGACGTCGGGGTTGCCCGGATCCGGACTGCTGTCGGCGCAGTTGGTCGTGTAGTCGTCGGTGGCTCCCTGGAGCGTGCCGGGGAGATCGACCTTGGAGTCGAGCGCGAGCGTCACGTCCTGACCGGGGCACAGATCGTTCGCGGGCGGGCCGGTCATCGTGGTGCCGCCGGTGCCGCCCGTCGTGCCGCCGGTGCCGCCCGTCGTGCCGCCGGTGCCGCCGGTTTCACCGCCGGTTCCGCCCGTGGGCGTGGTGGTCGTGCCGCCGGTGCCGGTGGTGCTCGTGGTGGTGGTCGAAGCGCCGCCGCCGCCGCTGGAGTTGGTCTCCACGATGACGCAGCCGCCGAGCAGGAGGCTCGCCGGGGCGAGCAACGAAAGACCGAGAGGCAACCAGGAAAAACGCATAAGGGACTTCCTCCGAACGAAGATGAAAGGACCGGGGGACGAACGTATCAGCGCGAGGCGCGGCCCGCACCGGCCCCTCGCGGCGCCGCGTTGCGATCTGCGACGCCCCATGAATGCCCCGCGGCGCGCGACGCATCAAGGAGCGATGTGCGCGCGATCGGACATTGCCGGCGCGCGATCCGTGCTCGACAAGAGCGCCGCTCCGTTCCACGGAGCGTGGCGGCGCTCTAGCCGGCGCGGACCTCGACGCGCTGAAACGACGCCGGGACGATCGATGGATCGTGCGCGATGAGCATCACGCGGCGCTCGCGCGCGAGGTCGTCGAAGAGGCGCGCCATCTCGATGCGTGAGGGGTGATCGAGGCCCGCCTCGGGTTCGTCGAGGATCACGATTTCGGCGCCGCTCACGAGGACGCGCGCGAGGTGCATGCGCTGGCGCTCACCGCCGGACAGCTCGCCCGCGAGGACGTCGCGCGGGCTGCGGGCCGAGGGTCCCTCGCTCGCGAAGCCCAACGAAGAGGCCCGCGCGGCGTGCTCGCGGAGCACGCGCATCAGGCCGGTGCGCGTGAGAGCCGCGTCGATGCGCTCGTCCGAGATCGGCTCGTTCGCGAAGAGGCGGACGTGCCACGCCACCGAGGCGCCGGGCTCCACGAACGGGCTCTGCGCGAGGTACGCGCACCGGCGCCTGAGCGCGCGCGAGGCCGCCGGATCGAGGGGCGCGCCGTCGATCGTGATGGCGCCCGCGCTCGGTGAAAGGAGGCCCAAGAGCGCGAGCGCGAGGGTGCTCTTGCCCGCGCCGTTCTCGCCCGCGACGAGGACGCCGCGGCCCGGCTCCCACACGAACGAGACGTCCGCGGGTGTGGCGCGCGCCGCGTTCGGGTGACGGCACGACACCGACGCGAGGGTGATCGTGGCCTTCGCGAGCGGCGGCAGCGCGGCGCGCTCCGCGACAGAAGAGGCTTCGATCTCCGGGTGATCCACGTCGGACGAGCGGAAGAATCCGTCGAGCGATCGCCGGAACGGGGCGTACCGCGCGCGCTGCTCCATCAGCCGGCCGAGGCCGAGCGCGAAGTACAAGGCCGCGCCGCCGACGATGCCGGCCTGCGCCGCGCGCATGCCCGTGGTGTCCGCGACGAGCCGCGCCACCTGCGTGCCGATGGGCAGCGTCGCGACCGCGAGCACCGCCACCGAGAACGTCGCGCTGGAGGCGGTGCTCCACAGGTTGGCGCGCCGCTCGGCCCGCGCGAACGCCCGCACGCGCCCGGCCATCTCGTCGCCGAACGCCCGCTCGCGATCGTGCGCGCGCAGCTCCAGGCACGCCTCCACGAGCACGCGCAGGTCGTTCGAGACGTCGCCGAAGATCGCCCACGCCGCGTGCTGCTCGCGCCGGATCCGACGCGCGGCGAGGCCGAGGGCGAGCACGATCGGCGCGGCGACCGCGAGCAGCGCCACCGACCAGCCGAGGCCGATCGTCATCACGAGCGCGCCCCACGTGACGGCGCTGGCGAGCGCGAGCGCGGCGACCTGAGGGGCCCACGTGGCCTCGTGCGTGGCCGCCTCGCGCGCGGCTTCGGCGAGCGGTCCCATGCGCCGCTCCGCGCGGAGATCCGCGATCGCGAGCCGCAGCGCCGCGCGCACCACGTCGCCGAACGAGCCCCGGAGCGCCGCCTCCACCGCGAAGCTCGTCACGAACCCGCGGAGCAACGTGGCCCCGAGCGCGATCCCGGACGCGATCGTCGCGATCGCCGTCGCCCCGCGCGACAGCGCGAGCACCGACGCCGGCACCATCGCGCGGGACAGCGTCTCCAGCGCGGTGAGCCCGATCGTCGCAGGCAGGCCGATCCACCGCGCGCGCCGTCCCCGAGGGCGGGCCGTTCTCGCGGGCGGATCTGAATGTTCCATGCCTGGCCGGCTACCACTATCATCGCTGTCCGCGGTCACGCCCCACGATCGCGGCCTTCGTCGACGATGCCCGGTCCCGCAGCCTCGCCCACCTCCAGCCGAGCCGAAGCCCTCGCCGAGCTGGTGTCGGATCCGCTCGCGGCGGCCTCGTTTCTGGCGCGGGCGTGCGCGGCGGCGCCGGCGATCGAGGTGTCGCTCCGCGTGCTCGGGTACCGGCGCACGCTCGGGTGGATCGAGCGCGTGCCCCGGCGCACGCGCGGCTCCGGCGTGTCGGTCGTGCTCGGGGAGAGGCTCGTTCGCAAGGCGTATTTCGCGCGGCCCGCGGAGGGCACGTGCCTTCCCCGGTCGCTCGTTCAGTACATGCTGCACCTGCGGGACGGGGTGCCGGCGCGCCTCGTCGTCGGAGTTCGCCGCCCCGCGAACGAAACGGCGGCCCCGAGCATCGAAGCTCACGCCTGGGTCGAGGGCGACACGACCGCGCCCGCTTCCGCCGGATCCTTTGCGCCGATCTTCATCCGCGGCGATTCTGACGGTGCGCCATTGGACCCTGGGCGGCGCTTCGAGTAACGGCAAGTCACCAAGAGGACGTCATGCAGGATCAACAGACCCCCGAGACCAAGGAGCCCGAGACCGCGAAGCGCCCCTACGAGCGGCCGGAGATCGTCGACTACGGCAACGTCTGCGACCTCACCCGCGGCACGGGCACCAAGCAGTCGGACATGTTCTCCGGCAGCCGCCGCGCCTGATCTCGGATCGCCCGGCTCCTCCCGCGCGAGCGCCGGGCGAACGCCTGCATCCATCTCCGATCGAGCGCGCCGTGTTTCGCTATGCGGTCTGGGGCGTCGAGCTACGGAGCGCCCTCGCGCTCCCCTCGTTGCGCCCGTCGGAAGCCGCCGAGGACGAAGCGCCCGGCTCCCCCCGAATCCTCACGTTCCTCCGTTCTTCGGTGCCTTTCGGTGAGCCGCATCGCTGGCTGAACACCGAGATGCTCGGCGACACCGATCGCCCGTGGCGCGCCGTCGGCGTGTCCCCGCGCGGCTACTTCGTGCGTCTCTTCGGCGCGGTCGATTTCCTCCTGGAGCGCGGCGCGCCGGTCGCGCACTTCTTCCTGGATCCAGCGGCAGATCCGGGCGTCGTGGAGCCGCTGTTCCTGGAGCAGGCGCTGCCTCTCTGGCTCTCGTGGCTCGGCCGTCCGTGCCTCCACGCGAGCGCCGTCGCGTGGGGTGATCGCGCCGTCGCCTTCTCGGGTCGCTCCGGCGCGGGCAAGAGCACGCTGGCCACGATGCTCGCGTCGTCGCCGTCGTCGGGCGGCCTCATCGCGGACGACTGCTTGCCGATCGAGATCGCCGGCGAGCGCGCGCTCGTGCACCCGGGCCACCGCGCGGTCCGACTGCTTTCGGACTCGGCGGCGGCGATCTTCGCAGATCCGCGCGCGGGTGATCCCTCGCTCGACGGAGAGAAGCGGCGCATCGACGTCCCCGCGGCGGAGGGCTCGTTGCCGCTGGCGCGCTACTACGAGCTGGTACCGTCGCAGGGCACCGCGCGCGTGACGCCTCTCCGCAGGCGCGATGCCTTGGGAACCTTCGCGACGCACCTCTTCCGTGTGGACCCCGAGGACCCGTCGCGCTTGCCGCCCGAGCTCGCGCTGCTCACCTCGCTGGTCGAGCGCGTCCGCGTGTGCCGCCTCCACGTCCCGCGCCGCTACGACGCCTTCGAAGAGGTGCGCGCGGCGATCGAAGCCGATCTCGCGAGCGGCTGATTTTTGCCTATTCTCCGTGCGTGCGAACGACCTCTCGAATCTCGCGGCGCAGCGTCCTCGCGGGCGCGGCGGCGCTCTCGTTGCCGGCGGTGGGGTGCCATTGCGGAGGCGGGCGCGCGCCGGCGCAGACGAACAACGGCCCCGTGGTGCCTCCGTGGCGCGAGCTCTCGTTCGACGCGATGCCCGCGTACCCGGAGCCGGAGCGCGCGCTCGTGCTGGTGCCGGAGGGCGCGGCGTCGCTCCCCGTCGTGGTGGCGCTGCACGGCCGCGGCGAATCCGGCCACGGCCTCGACACCGGCGCGCGCGGCTTCCGCGATTTCTACGGCGTCGACCGCATCGACGCGCGCCTCAAGAGCCCGCCGGTGACGCGCCAAGATCTGCTTCATTTCACGACCGATCAGCGCCTCGGCGAGATCAACGCGTCGCTCGCGAAGGCGCCGTACGCGGGCGTCGTGCTCGCGTGCCCGTACGCGCCGGACCTCTCGGATCGCACGGTGGCGGGCGCGGAGCCGTTCGGTCGCTTCGTCACCGACACCCTTCTCCCGAAGGCGCGCGAGGCCGCAGGAGCGCCATCGATCGTGGAGCGCACCGGCATCGACGGCGTCAGCATGGGCGGCCGCCTCGCGCTGTGGATCGGCCTGCATTTCGCGGATCGTTTCGGCGCCGTCGGCGCGATGCAGCCGGCCCTCCGCGTGGAAGAGGCCCCGCGCGTCGCGAAGCTCGCCGCCGAAGCCCGCGCCAAGAACCCGAAGCTCCGCATTCGCCTGCTCTCCAGCGAGTCCGATCCCTTCCTCGAAGCGGTGAAGGCGGCCTCCGCCGAGATGCGCGCGCAGGGCGTCGACCACGACCTCGTCATCGTCCCCGGCCCGCACGACTACGACTTCAACCGAGGCCCCGGGTGCGCCGAAATGCTCCTGTGGCAAGAGCGCGCCCTCCGCGGCCTCCCCTCGCCGTAGCGGCCCCCGCAAAATTGACTGGCACCTTGAGAACACGACTGGCCCACATCGGTCCATGGGTGTTTCTCCATCTGCCGCAATCTGCAACACGCTGACGCCGCGATGACGTCGGGGCGCCGGATCCAGCGGAATCCGTGACGATCCGCGGATGGCAAAGAGCTTGCTGTCCGGGAACCGTGGCCTCCGCAATCTCCCTCCGACTCCGCGCCTCCGTCGTCGCGATCGCCTTGGTTCTCCCTGCAGGCGCGACAGCGGTGGTGAGCTGCGAGGGGGGGCACGAGACGTTCGGCGGGCCGCAAGGCTACGATCTCGGCACCGGCGTCACCACCGCCCCCGGCACGACTCCCTGCATCGGCGCGAGCTGCGCGGACCCGTGCGCCGCGCACCCGGAGCCGGGCTGTCCGTGCGACACCGAAGGACAGCACATGAAGTGCGGCCGCGTCATCGATCACACCGAAGGCGGCGCGCTCTGCGGCGAAGGATTCAGCGTGTGCGCGGACGGCGAATGGGCCGAGTGCGTCATCGACAACGCCATCTCTCTCATGCCCTCGTCGCCTCCCGGCTACTTCACCGAGAAGCTGAGCCCCGGCATCGACTGCGTGAACAACCCCTGTGACCCGAACTGCGTCGACTACCCCGATGACCCGACTGGCACCTTCGACGCCGGCACCACCCTGGACGCGGGCGACGCCGGCGTCTGGAACCTCGGCGAGGGCGGCTCCGTGTGCGTGCCGAAGACGTGCGCGGACCTCGGGAAGAACTGCGGCCCCGTGAGCGACGGCTGCGGCAAGCTGCTCCAGTGCGGAGCCTGCTCGACGCCGTACATCTGCGGCCTCGACACCCCCAATGTCTGCGGCGTGCCGAAGTCGTGCACCAACCTGTGCCTCAAACAGGTGTCCTGTCCGGCCGCCGGCACCACCAGCGTCTCTGGCAAAGTGTACGCCCCGAACGGCACCGAGCCGCTGCCGAACGCCGTTGTCTACGTGCCGAACGCCGCCGTCACGCCGTTCACGTCGACGGTCTCGTGCGACAACTGCCTCATGGCCTCCGGGTCGCCGCTCGTCAGCACCACGAGCGCGGCGGACGGCTCCTTCAAGCTCACGAACATGCCCGTCGGCACCAACATCCCCCTCGTGATCCAGATCGGCCGGTGGCGGCGTCAAGTCACGATCGCGAGCGTCGCCGCCTGCACGGACACCCCGCTCGCCGCCGCGATGACGAGGCTCCCGAAGAGCAGCACCGAAGGCGACATCCCGAAGATGGCCTTCGTGACAGGCCAGGTGGACTCGATGGAGTGCGTGTGGCGCAAGATCGGCATCGCCGACTCCGAGTTCACGACGAACAGCGGAACAGGGCGCATTCACCTGTACAAGGGCGGCCAGCTGCCGGGCGCGTACATCACGAGCGCGAACAACACGCCTTCGGAGACGACGCTCCTCGGCAACCCGACGACGCTCGCCAACTACGACATGGTCCTGTTCCCCTGCCAGGGGCTCGAATACCACTACACCGCGGCGACCCACAAAGCGTATCAGACGAACCTCGCGAACTACGCCAACGCGGGCGGGCGCATCTTCGCCACGCACTACAGCTATATCTGGCTGTATGCGGACGGCACCAACTTCTTCTCTCCGCTCGCGCCGGCCGTGAGCTGGGCCGTCGGCAGCACCAACCCCACGCCGGATCCGGGGACAGGCTACATCGACACGAGCTTCACCAAGGGGAACGCGCTCGCGACGTGGCTGAAGACCGTGGGCGCCTCGGCGACGCTCGGCCAGATCACCGTGAACACGCTCCGGCGCGATTTCGCGAGCGTGGTCTCGCCGACGCAGCGGTGGCTGTACGTGGCCGGGAAGGCCAACACGCAGATCCCGCTGCACCTCACGTTCAACACGCCCCTCGGCGCCTCGGCGCAGAGCCAGTGCGGGCGCGTGGTGTTCAGCGATTTCCACGTCGAGGACGCGAGCGACGCGAACAAGAAGTTCCCGACCGAGTGCGACGCGAACGCGATGACGCCGCAAGAGAAGCTGCTTGAATACATGCTCTTCGATCTGGCGAGCTGCGTGCAGCCGGACAACCCGGTCCAGGCGAGCTGCACGCCCATCGGCTGCAGCGCGCAGGGCCTCAACTGCGGCCCCGCCGGCGACGGCTGCGGCGGCACCCTCAACTGCGGCTCTTGCACGGCCCCGTCCACGTGCGGCGGTGGTGGCCAGTCGGGCGTCTGCGGCACGCCGTTCGCCTATTACGACGGCTATTTCGTGCGCGACTACGACGCCTCCAAGAAGTGCAAGAACGGCCGTTCGCCGAAGTGGAACTTGTGGTCGTGGACGAGCGTCACGCCGTCGGACACGCGCATCGAGTTCACGGTGCAGACGGCGGCGACGGCGGCCGGCCTCGCGAGCGCGCCGAAGGACACGATCGTATTCTCGGTGCCTCCCGGTCCGGCGGCGCTGGCCGGCACCGCGGCGATCGCGCACGCGTCCGGCGTCCCGGCGGGCGCCCCGGACACGGAGCTCGGATCGGCGCTGATCGACGCGACGCTCGCGAAATACGGCCGCACGCGCGATTACCCGTACCTCCGCATCACGTCGCACCTCGTGCCCTCGACGGACAAGCAGAAGTCGCCGCTGCTCGTGTCGTGGGACATGCAGCTGAGCTGCGTCGACTCCGAGTAAATCGCACGCTCGCGCGGCCGTGACGTCGCGCCGCGGTTTGGTTATGGTCCGCGCCCTCATGAGAGAGCCGGATCAAGCCCAGAACAGCGCGATGGAAGGCTGGCTCACGCCGCTCGCGGCGGCGGGGACGTCGCGGCGCACCTCGGGCAAGCGCGTCGGCGGGAAGGCGCTCGGCCTCGGTCGCCTCGTGCGCGAGGGGTTTCAGGTGCCGGCCGGGTGGGTGATCGACGCGCGCACCTTCACGCGCCTCGTCGAGGAGGAGCTGCCGAAGAGCCACGATCTCGCGAGCGTGATGAAGATCGCCGGCACGAAGGTCTCCGTCGATCGCGCCGGCCGCGCGCGCGAGCGGCTCCTGTCGGTGAAGCTGCCGGACGGCCTCGTCGCGGCGATCGAGGCGCTCTGGGCCGTGGCCGGGGAGGACGCGCCGTGGGGCTTCGCGGTGCGCAGCAGCGCCACGTGCGAGGACGCGGACGAGACGTCGCTGGCCGGCCTCGCGACGACGGTGCTCGGCGCGCGCGGCCCCGAGCAGATCCTGCAGGCGATCCGCGAGGTGTACGCGAGCGCCTATTTGCCGCGCGCGCTGGCCTACCTCGCGCAGGCGGAGGTGCGCGACGCGGCGATGGCGGTGGTGCTCCAGATCACCGTGCGGAGCGAGGCCGCGGGCGTCTTGTTCACCGCGCCGCCGCCGGGCCTCGAAGGCCCCACGTGGGCGCGGCACGAGCGGCTCGTCCACGCGACGTGGGGCCTCGGCGCGCCGGTGGTGGAGGGCGCGCTCGCGACGGACGCGGTGCGTTTCTCGCGCGCGGAGGGCACCGTGATCGCCACCGTCGTGGCCGAAAAGAAGCGCGCGCTCGTCGTCGAAGAAGGCGGCGTGGTCGAAGCGGACGTCGCCGATGCCTTCGCGACGAAGCCGGCCCTCACGCCCGACACGCTGCGCGCGCTGTCGAAGATCGCCGAGAAGCTGGAGCTCTCCGGCGGCGGCCCGTACGACGTGGAGTTCGCGATCGAGTCGCCGTCGCCCGAGCTCGCGTGGCGTGAAGGAAGCGCGTCGCTCCCGCCCGGCGAGCGCAAGATCTGGCTGTTGCAAGCGCGTCCGCTGACCGGCGGCGGCTTCCCCGAGGGCGGCGACGTGACGACCGTGTGGTCGCGCGCGAACGTGGGGGAGGCGCTGCCCGGCGCCGCGACGCCGCTCACGTGGAGCGTCGCGACGAACTTCGCCGACAAGGGATTTCGCGAGGCGTTCGGCGCGCTCGGGTGCCACGTGCCGCGCGGCATCCACCTCTTCGGCAACGTGCACGGCCGCTTTTATCTGAACCTCACGGCCTTCATGCGCGTGGCCGCGCAGGTGCCGGGCCTCACGCCGTCCGCGATCCTCCTCGGCGCGAGCGGCGGCGCGTCCGCGTCGATCGTGGAGACGCTGGATCGCCAGACCGAAGGCACGCGCAAGACGCCCTTCTTGATGCGCTTGCCGCTGACGGCGCCGCGCCTCCTGGTGCAGCAGCTTCGCCTGGAAAACGAGGTCGCCGCGTTCGAGCCCGAGGCCGAGCAGCAGCGCCGTTCGCTCACCGACATGGATCTCTCGCTGCTGCCCGACGACGCGCTCGCGACGACGCTGCGGGGCGTGATGAAGCTCCTCGATCGCACGGGCACGTTGATGCTCCGGTGCGCGTCGGCGTCGCTGGCGTCGCACCTCGCGCTGCGCACCGTGCTCGGCGTGCTCGACGGTCGCCGCGGATCGAGCCGCCTCAGCAGCGAGGCCACGGATCCGGGCAGCGCGAGCGCGGCGAACGCGCGCATCGAGCACCTCGCGCAGGCGCTCGCGGGCGCGGCGCAGGACGTCGACAGCGCGGGCCCCGGCATCCTGCTGTTGCGCGTCGCCGAAGAGGTGCGCGCGGATCGCGCCGTGTGCGAGGCGCTCACCGAAGGCGAGATCACGTCGATGTCGCAGCTCCCCGACGGCCCCGGTCGCGCCGCGATCGAGCGTTACCTGGTGACGTACGGTGATCGCGCGGTGCGCGAGGCGGAGCTGTCGACGCCGCGGTGGCGCGAAGATCCGGCGCCGCTCCTCGCGATGCTCACGTCGGCGTTGCGCGCGCCGCCCGCGGATCCGGAGCGCGCGCTCGCGCAGGCCCGGGCGATCGCGGACCGGGAGATGGCGAGGCTGGAGACGCGCCTCACGTCGCCGGAGGTCGCGATCGTCCGCAAGCTCGTGTCGTTCGCGCACCGCTTCACGCGCCTCCGCGAGCGCATGCGATCGTGGGTGACGCGCGTGCTCGGCCTCATCCGCACGGTGGCGCTCGACATCGATCGGCGCCTCGTGCGCCTCGACGCCACGCTGCACCCCGGCGGCGTCTTCTTCTGCACGGCGGAGGAGCTGATCCTGGCGCTCTCGTCGGGCCGCGCGGACGTCGGATCCATGGTGCGATTGCGCCGCGCCGAGCACGCGCGCGACGAGGGCCGCCCCGATCCGCCGATGACGTTCATCGGCCGCCCGCCGCCTGCCGCGTTGCCGCCTGCGGAGGGCGTGCGCCTCTACGGATTGCCCGCGAGCGGAGGCGTCGTCGAAGGCCGAGCCCGCGTCTTGCCGCCGGGCACCGCGGGCCTGGACGAGGTCGGCACGGGCGAGATCTTGGTGTCGCGCACGACGGACGTCGGCCTGACGCCGCTGTTCCTGGTGGCGGCCGCGGTGGTGACGGAGCTCGGCGGCCCGCTGTCGCACGCGGCGGTCGTGGCGCGCGAATACGGCGTGCCGGCGGTGGTGAGCGTCCCGGGCGCGACGACCGCGATCAAGACGGGCGATCGCCTCCGCGTGGACGGCGACCGAGGCATCGTCGAGCGCCTCCCCGAGACGCGCCCGGCCTCGATCCCGCCGCCGCCCCCCGCGAGCGTGCGTTTCCGTTGATCGCGGTCCCCGTGCTTTCGCGTTTGAGGGAGGCGGTGCGTGCGGCTAAAGACAGCGGCCGAATGATCCGCCGTCGCGCCGCAGCCTGGTTGGTCGGCCTCGTCCTCGCGACGGCCGGCGTGGGGGCGTTCGCCGCGCCGCCGCGAGAGGGATACCCGGCCGACCCGCCGACGCACGCGACCGAGAAACAGTGGGTCTTCGACGTCGCGTGGGACAAGGGCGCGAGCGCCGTCGCCGCCGCGAAGAGCAGCACCGCGAAGAAGGCGATCGCGACGCCCCGCGCGATGGGCCGCTTCGCCCTCGAACTGTGGGTCGGCAAGGAGCTCCTGGATCGTGTGCGCTTCGACGTGCCGCTCCTCGGGGACGACACGCCGTATCGAAAGACGACCAGCTTCTTCAAGAAGCCCACGTTTCAGCGCGTGACGACGACGGTGAAGGTCCAGATGGCGGACAGCCCGCGCGCCACGGTGCTGGCCTTCGTGGACCGCTCGACCGGCGAGACGAAGAAGTACTTCTGGCCGCCCGACGAGAAGGGCCAGTTGACGCCGTTCTCCGCAAAATCGGCCCTCGGAGACCCCTCCGCGACCCCGAGCGGCTCCGCCGCGCCGACGGCCTCTGTCACCCCGACGGCCTCCGTCACCCCGACGGCCTCTGTCACCCCGACTGGCTCCATCGCGCCGAGCATGTCAGCGGCGCCGACTGGCTCCATCGCGCCGGCCGGCTCCGTCGCCCCCACGAGCTCTGCGCCCCCGGCCGGGTCCGCGACGCCTTCAGGATCTGCGTCACCGGGCGGTAAAGCCGCGCCGACGAGCGCGCCACTGGCACCAACGAACGTGCCAGTCGCTCCGAAGAGCGTGCCTGTGGCTCCGAGCAGCGTGCCTGTGGCCCCCAAGAAGTGACCCCCGTAGAGATGGCGATGTCGAGACGTCGGCTCTCCGCATGATCCGAGCCGCCTGTCAGCACGTCAGATCGAACAGCACGCCTTTGATTCTCCAGTAGAGCCGCTTGTTGTCGAGGCCGATCACCATCACTCGGCCCTTGCCGTTCCACACGTCGGTGTAAATCCGCACGTGCGTCCGCTTGCGATTGCCGCCGATGAAGGGCATCCCCATCGGCTCCATGTCCCCTGTCACGCGGCGCCAGCCGACATGGATGGACCACTGGAGCGTCGCGCCGTTCTCTTGCCAGACCAGGATCGTCCCGTCGACGCCGAAGGCCCCGTCTCTCTCCGGGCGAAACTCGTAGAGCGGAGTGGGCGTGGAGCCGTCGTGGGTGCAGCAGCTGCCCGCGATCGCGCGGTCCCCGACTTCGTGGTTGGCCGTCGACACAGGTGCGATGTCCACGAGATCCAGATCCATTGCCGCCGACATGACTGCTCCTGCCACCGCTCCAGGGAGAGAGCGGTGCGCCATTATCCGCCAAGAACAGACATCCTGGATCCGCGATCCTCCCCACCTCGGACATTGATTGCCCCCGAATCCCGTCCGCGGCCCGGCGTCAACCCCGGAGCGCGACTACCCATGACCAGAAATGTCCGCGCACTCTCCGCATGGACACTCGGCCCTTCAGCGTGGACACTCCGCTTCCATCCGCGCGCGCCAGGCCGCGGGGTCGTCTCCGAGGTACATCCACACGTCGTCTCGACTCCACGGGATCGTGCAGGCGGCGCGGAGGAGGGCTGTTCGGTCGACGCCGTTCGCTCGGCGCAGGACGAAGACCTCGGGGCCGACGCGGTCGTATCCCCAGGTGGCCAGTTTGTCGGGCACGTCCGCCTCGTCCGCGGGGAGCTGCGCGATCACGTCCGGACGCAACCCGCCGACGCTGTGATCGAGGTCCCATTTGTTGTGCCCCGGCGCGAACAAGCGCCCACGATGGACTGGCCCGTTCGCGATCCGAGCGTCGCACTTGCCGAAGAAGTCCACCGCATCCCGATGCGCGAAATACGGTATCGCCCCGGCCCACGTGACCCCGATCCGCGCCTCCGGACTGGTGGCTTCCCCGAGCGCGAGCCCGTACCGCACGACCGTCTCGTCCTCGTCCGCCCAGATCGGCCTCTCGACGAACGACCAACTCCAGACAGGCAGTTGACACCCCACCACGAGCGCGATCAGCGGAAGAAGCACATGCCCGGTGCCCCCGGGCTCCACTGGGAGGACGGAGGCCGATCCGCGGAGGCTTCGCTGTACCTCGCTCCGCGGAGTCCGCAGCGGAGCGGACGCAGTCCTCGACGTTGCACCCCGAGACGTGAAGTACAGCACGGCATAAGCGCCCACGATCCCCGCGATCCGAGCGTTCCGGAGCAGCTCCGCGCCCTCGAATCGGACAGGCTCCCTCGCGGACCACAGGAGCGCCACGAGCAACGTCACGCCGGCCGCGACATCCCAGTCGCGATGCCCTCCGCCGCGCGCGAGGCGCTCCATCGCGAACGCCACGAGCACCCAGAGAACAGGCAACGTCACGCTCACGAAGCGGTTCACCATCGCCTCGTGCTCCAGCGAGTCGCCGCCGACATGGATGGAGTACACACAGGCCATCACGAACAGGCCCGCGAGGAGCAACTGCCCACGATTCGCGAAGGCCCCGGCGCCGCGCTCGACGGCCCCGCTCCGGTTCGCCGACTCGCCGCGATCGGCCTCGACTCCCCCGCTCCGGTTCGCCGACTCGCTGCGATCGCCCTCGACGGCCCCGCTCCGTCCGGCGGAGACGAGCGCCGCGAGACCGACCGGGACGCCGAGCAACAGCGCCTGTCCGAGCGTCCGCGCGCCGTGCGGCCACCTCTCGACCACCGACGTGCCGCCGAGCTTGAGCGCCGCCGTGTTCGGCAGCGGCGCCCCGTACACCCGCATCCGATAGAGCACGTGCGCGCCGATCACGACTGCCACCGTCCCGAGCAAGGTCGCCGCGACGATTCGGCACCTCCGCTTCCCCGTGAGGATCAGAGACGTGGCGATCCAGCCCCAGAGAGGCAACATGTCGTCGCGCGTGAGCACCGAGAGCGCCGCGACGGCACACAGCAGCACGCCTGTCCGCATACTGCCCTTCTCCGCCCTCGCGGACCGCAACGCGAACAGCGCCCCGAGCGTCACGGTGAAGGCGCACAGCGCCACCTCGAACCCGCGCAACGTCCACGCGATCAGGCTGTGATCCAAGGCGATCAGCCACCCTGCCAGCGCGGCCGCGGTCCGATTTTCCGGCGCGATCTCCCTCGCCAGCGCCCGCGCGACTCCCACGTTCGCCGCCAGGAGCCCCACACCGGAGGCCATGACGAGCAATCCCACCTTCGAGTCGGGCAGCCGAAAGAGATGGAGAACAGCCATCCACAGCGTCCACGCGAAGTTGGAGTACCCCTCGACCGGCCCCTCCGTCTGCCGCACGTTCCACACGAGCCCGTGCCCGTCCACGAGGTTCTTGGCGTACCGCATGGACACCATCGCGTCGTCGGCGAGCGGGAAATACGCCTCTCCGCGCACCGAGAACGCCGACCGCGCCACGAATACGACCGCGAGCAACACGAGCGCCGCGACCGGCCCCCACACGGAGCCGAACAAGAACCCCCGAATCCGGGACAGCACGCTACTTGTTGAGCTTGTCCTTCTTGGCGTTCTCTTCGGCTTCCTTGAGCCGCTCCGCCTCGCGCGCCTTGATGCGCTCCTTCACCGCGCCGTAGTCCTTCTCGTCCTTGATGCGCTGATCGATGCGCTTGATCCGCTCTTCCGCGGTCGCGACGTAGCCTTTGACGGCGGCGTGGCCCGTGACGAACACCTGGTAGGCCGACCACGCGTCCTTCGCGGCGGTCCAGCTCTTCTGGCGCTCCTTCAGGTCCGCGAGGACGAACATCACGCGGCTCTGCAGGTCCTCGGAGCCCTTCTTCGTGAGCGCCGACGTCCACATCGCGTCGGCCTCGTCCGGCTTGCCGTTCTCGAGCTGCGCCTCGCCCGCGAGGTAGTAACCGAGCATCGCCGTCGGATCGAGCTTGATGGCCTCCTGGAAGGCGGTCACCGCGCCCGCGAAATCACGCGCGGCGAACGCGGCCTGCCCCTTCACCACCGACTCGTTGTACGGCGAGATGCCGGTGCGGCCCTCCGGATCGCGGCGGATCGGCTTGCCGTTCGCGCCCGTCGTCGCGGCCGGAGCAGGCGCCGCCACGGGCTTCGCGCTCGTCGCGGGCGTCGCGGGCTTCGGCGCGGTCGCGGCCGCGGAGGAAGGCGACGACGCGGGGAAGTTCATCGGCGTCCCCGGGGTCTGCGCGAAGGCAGCAGCGGCGACGAGACCAACCGACACCGTGACCAGCAAGGCGACTCGCGAGCGCATCGTGCCGCGAGGTTACCAGAGCATCCTGGCCCCTCGCCACATCCGAATCCGGCCGTGAAACAGCGGTTTTCGGGGCGACGGCTCTCAGCCCAACCGGTCGAGCGGCCCCGCGCCCTCGCGCACCACGTGGACGTCGCCCTCGGACAGATCGACCACCGTCGTCGGCACGTCGCCCGTCTCGCCCGCGTCGATCACGAGCTCCACGCCGTGGAACCGCTCGCTCAGCTCCCACGGATCCACGATCGGCCCCTCGCCAGGGAACGCCGCCGTCGTGCTGATGAGCGGGCGCCCCAGCTCGCGCGCGATCGCGATCGGCACCGGGTGGTTCGGCACGCGGATGCCCACCGTCTTCTGCTTCATGTGCACGATCTTCGGCACCTCCCGCGTCGCGGTGAGGATGAACGTGTACGGGCCGGGCAGGCAGCGCTTCAGCACGCGGTACTGCGGGTTCTCCACGATCGCGTAGCGCGAGATGTCCGAGAGGTCGGGGCAGATGAACGCGAGCCAGTGATCGCGCGGGACGTTCTTGATCTGGTAGAGCCGCTCGATCGCGGCCTTGTTCATCAGATCGCACCCGAGGCCGTACGTCGTGTCCGTGGGGTACGCGATCACGCCGCCCTTCTGGAGGACGTCGACGACGCGCGCGATCTTGCGCGGCTCGGGGTGCTCGCGGTTTATCTGGAGCAGCACGCGCGCCGCTCTACCAGCGCCCGCACCGCACCGCCAGCGTCGCGTGGTGACGAAGGCGCGGCGCCGCGCGAATGCCTCAGCGCTGCTTCATCATCGTGTTGCGCGCCTTGTCGTACGGCGCCTTCTCTTCCGGCGTGACGGGCTCCACGGCGATCACGCGGTAGTCGCGGGTCATGAAGTCGACCTTCCGGACGATGAAGTGGTCCTGGATGATCTTCACCTTCTTGTCGCGCCACAGCCGCGCGCACTCCTCCCACGTGTTGCCCTTCGGCTCGTACGCGATCATGTGGAATTCGTAGTCGAGCGGCAGCGGGAAGTCGTCGACGTGCACGATCTTGAGGAGGCGCGTCGTGCCCTCGCCGACGCCGTTCGTCTCGACCGCGGCGATCACCGCGCCCTCGACGAGGTCCGCGCCGTTCGCGTCGTGGGACGCCGGGATCGGCGGGAGAGGAGCGGACGCCTGCGCGCCCGATCCTTTGCCGCCGTCGCAGCCGGCGGCGAAGAGGACGAGCGCAACGAAGCCGAAGAAGAGCGACCGGGTTCGCACGCGCGATGTTTTACATGACAGAGGATCGCGCGCCAACGAGCGCACCTGGATTTACAAGGGGGCTCCGCCCCCTCGTTTCACTCCCCCGCCGACCCTCGCGTGCGAGATGGAAACGTCAAGCGGCGGGCGCGGCCGGATCGCTCGCGGCGGCGGCCTTCGCGGGCTCGATCGCCTCGATCTCCACCTCGCGGGCCGGGGGCTTCGGCGCCTCTTGCCGGGGGTGCGCCGGCGTCGACATGCCGCCCGCGCGGCGCTCGTCGGTGTCGATCTTGCCGTCGCGCATCGTGACCACGCGCGGCATCGAGTCCGCGAACGCCGAGTTGTGCGTCACGACCACGATCGTGGTGTTGTGCTTCTGGTTGATCTCGAAGAAGAGGTCGTGCATCGCGCCGCCCGTCTTCGAGTCGAGGTTGCCGGTCGGCTCGTCCGCGAGGATCAGCTTCGGCGAGAGCACCAGCGCCCGCGCGAGGGCCACGCGCTGCTGCTCGCCGCCGGAGAGCTCGCCGGGGCGGTGCGTCGCGCGCTCGCCGAGCTTCACCTCCTTGAGGAGCGCCATCGCGGGCTCCGTCATCTCCTTGCGGCTGCGGCCCTGGATCAGGCCCGGCATCATCACGTTCTCGAGCGCATTGAACTCGGGCAAGAGGTGATGGAACTGGAACACGAAGCCGATCGTCCGGTTGCGGATGTTCGCGAGCTTCGCCGACGACAGGCCCGTGATCACGTCGCCGCCGAGCGAGATGGTGCCCCGCGTCGGGATGTCGAGCGTCCCGATGCAGTGGAGCAGCGTGCTCTTGCCCGCGCCCGAAGCGCCGACGATCGCGACGACCTCCCCCTGATCGATCGTGAGATCGATCCCGCGCAGCACGTGGAGCTCACGCCCGAGGTGGAAGAAGATCTTGTGCAGGTCTCTGACGACGATGAGCGGAGCGGCCATGTGCCTTGTTACTCCCAGCGGAGGCCTTCGAGCGGGGACAGCTCGGCCGCTGTCTTCGCAGGGTAGATCGTGGCGAGCGTGCAGATGACGAGCGACGCCAGCGCGACGAGCGCGTAGTCGGACGGGTTCACGTTCACCGGCAGCCGATCGATGTAATACACGTCCGGATCCAGCCGCACGCCGAACCACGCGAGCCCCGTGCACGTCGCGAGCGCCGTCCCGACGCCGAACGCCGTGCCGATGCCGCCGATGACGACGCCCTCGAGCATGAACGTCCGCATGATCGCGCCGTTCGTCGCGCCGAGCGCCTTGAGGATGGCGATCTCCTTCCCCTTCTCCGTCACCATCAAGAGCAGCGTGCAGACGATGCAGAACGACGCGACCGCGATCGCGATCGACAGGATCACGAACGTCGCGAGCTTCTCCAGCTTGAGCGCGCTGAAGAGGTTCTTGTTCATCTCCATCCAGTCGCGCGCGCGCAGCTCGGCCCCCTTCGAGCCGTCCGCCGCCATCCCCGCGACCGCCGTGTCCACGTCCTTGCGGAGCTCCTTCACCTTCTCGGGATCCGGCACGCGGATGTCGATGTTGGTGATCTTGTCCGTGTGCGAGCCCTCGTCCCGCATGCTGAAGAGCTTCTGCGCGTCCTCCATCAGCACGTAGGCGTGCGTCGCGTCGTACTCGTACATGCCGCTGTAGAAGATCGCGGCCACGCGGAAGCGCCGCGTCCGCGGGATCACGCCCGTCGGACCCAGCTCGCCCATCGGCGACAGGAGCGACAGCTCGTCGCCCACCAGCACGTGCAGGCTCTTCGCCAGCTCCTTGCCGATGATCACGCCGGGCAAGACCTTTACGTTCTTCTTGAAGAACTCCTTCAGGCTCGGATCGACGTCGGGGGACGCCTTCAGATCCGGCCCTTTGAAGTACGGCTCCCCGCCGGGGCTGCGCCCGATCACCGCGTCGGCCGGCAGCTCCGCGAGCTTCTCCGGCGACGTCAGGTACTCGAAGCTGCCTACCTCGATGTTCTTGTCGAGGTCGATGACGTCGTTGATCGTCTTCGGATCGATGCCGCGCACGAGCGCGCCCGCGGTGTTCGACACCGAGGATCCCATCGCGTCGCCGCCGACCACCGGCGTGGCCTTTCCGCCGTGCGGCTCGATCGATTTGCGGATCGTATCGAGCTTCTGCTCCCAGTTCGAGAAGCCGCCCGGCCGCGTCACGTCGACGATCACGTGCGCGTTGTTGTTGAGGATCTTCCGCTTCAGATCCGCGCCGAAGCCGCCCATGATGCTCGTCACCGAGCAGAGCGCGCACGACGACACGCCGACGCCCGCCATCGAGAGCAGGCTGATCACCGTGAGGAACCCGCTCTTCGTCGCGCGCACGTGACGCGCCCCGACGAACGCCGCGAAGCTCCGGTTCTCCAGCCCGTCCAGGATCAGCGGCAAGAGCGCCGCGAGCACGAACAGGAGGAAGACGACGCCCGCCCCCAAGGTCGAGAACCGCAGCACCTCGCGGCTGACCTTGAACGGCGCCCAGCGGCTCGTGTCCTCGGGGATCGCGAACGGGAACGCGACCCCGAATTCGATCCCCGCCGCCGCGCCGAACCACCACGCGATCGCGCGGCCCATGCTCAGCTTGGAGCGGACCACGCCGCGCCAGACGAGGAGGGCCACCGGGAGGAGCAGCGCGGCTCCGATCTTCGCGTACGTGGCGACGAGGGGGCTCATCAGATCGCTTCGGGCCTCAAGAGCGGGAAGAGGATCACTTCGCGGATCGAGGACGACCCCGTGAGCAGCATCACCAGACGATCGACGCCCATCCCGAAGCCGGCCGCGGGGGGCATCCCGTGCTCCAGCGCTCGGATGTAGTCCGCGTCGTAATCCATCGTCTCGTCGGCGCCCTTCGCCTTCTTCTCGACCTGCGCCCGGAAGCGCTCGGCCTGGTCCTCGGGGTCGTTCAGCTCGCTGAACGCGTTGCAGAGCTCCCGCCCGTCGACGAAGAGCTCGAAGCGATCAACGAGGGAGGGGTCCGAATCTTTCTTCCTCGCGAGCGGAGAAACCTCGAACGGGTAATCGATGATGAAGACGGGCACGCTTTTGTCGCCCCCGGCCGAGCGGTAGTCCTGCACCAAAAACGGCTCCGCGAGGTACTCGTACGCGCAGAAGAGCAGCTCGCCCGGCGACTCGGTCTTCTTCGCGCCCGCGCGGAAGTTCGCCCAGTCGATCTCGCGCTTGTTCGCCTTCGCGGCCTTCGCCCACTCCTTGATCGGGGCGTCGTCCGCGCCGACGCGCGTCGCGACCTCCTCCGGGAGGCCCGCCTTCTTGAGGGCGTTCGCGACGGCCTCCTTCATCGGCACGCGCGCGAATTCGTCGAACGTGAACGTGCGCGCCTTCGCCCACGCCGCGTGCGCCTCGGGCTGCGCGCGCGCGACGCGCTCGTCGATGAACCGGAGCATGCTCTCCGTCTGGTCCATCAGCGTCTCGTACGTCGCGTACGCCTGGTAGTACTCGAGCATCGTGAACTCGGGGTTGTGCCGCGTGGAGAGCCCCTCGTTGCGGTAGCACCGCGCGAGCTCGTACACGCGCTCGAAGCCGCCGACGACGAGCCGCTTCAGGAACAGCTCCGGCGCGATCCGCATGAACAGGTTCATGTCGAGCGCGTTGTGGTGCGTGTGGAACGGCTTCGCCGCGGCGCCGCCGATCACGGTGTGCATCGTGGGCGTCTCGACCTCCAGGAAGCCGCGCGCGTCGAAGAATTCCCGCACGGCCGACACCATCGCGGAGCGCGCGCGGAAGACGTTCGCCACCTCGGGGTTCGCGACGAGGTCGACGTAGCGCATGCGGAACCGCTGCTCGACGTCCTTGAAGCTCGTCTTCGTGGGCAGCGGCCGGTACGCCTTCGTGAGCAGGCGGAGGCGCGTGGCCTTCACGCTGAGCTCGCCCTTCTGCGTGGCCATCGCGGTGCCCTCGGCCTCGACGATGTCGCCGAGATCGAGGTCCTCCAGCCTCTCGAACGCGTCCCCGAGCGCGTCCTTGTCGCAGTAGAGCTGCATCTCGCCGGTGCGATCGCGCAGCCGCACGAACGTCACGCCGCCGAACGATCGCGAGAACAGGATGCGCCCGGCCACGCGCAGCGGCGTCGCCTCCACCTTCGCGGCGTCGTAGCGCCCCTCCGGCGTCTTCGCGTGATCGAACTGCGCGCGCGCATCCGCGAGCGGGACGACCGGCGCGCCGGACGTCACGTCGTTCGCGAACGGGTTCTCCTGCCGGTCGCGCACGCGCGCGGCCTTCGCTTTTCGAGCGGCGATCAGGGCCTCTTCGGCTCGCGCATGCTCTTCGGCTTCTTGAGCCTTTCGGGCTTCCTTGCTCACGCGTCGTCCTCCGCGGCCTGCCCGCCCTTTCGGAGCGTTCCGCCGGCGGCGGCGAGCAGGTACGCCTCGATGAACGGATCCAGATCGCCGTCGAGCACCGCGTCGACCTGCGAGCTCTCCTGCGACGTGCGGACGTCCTTCACGAGGCGGTACGGCGCCAGCACGTAGTTGCGCATCTGGCTGCCGAAGTTGATGGCGTTCTTGGTCGCGTTGTACGCGTCCGTCTCTTGCTGGCGCTTCTCCAGCTCCAGCTCGTACAGCTTCGCCTTCAGCATCTTGAGCGCCATCGCGCGGTTCTGATGCTGCGATCGCTCCGCGCGGCACACGATGTTGAGGCCGGTCGCGAAGTGCTTGAGTCGGACGGCGGTCTCGACCTTGTTCACGTTCTGCCCGCCCTTACCGCCGGCGCGCATGGTCGTGATCTCGTAGTCCTTCTCGTTGATCTGGATGTCGATGTCCTCGTCCGAGTCGGGCGTGACCTCGACCGCGGCGAACGCCGTCTGCCGCGTGTGATCCGCGTTGAACGGGCTCATGCGGACGAGCCGGTGCACGCCGTGCTCGGAGCGCAGGTACCCGTACGCGTTCTCGCCCTGCACGCTGAAGGAGACGGCGTCGATCCCGGCCTCGTCACCTTCCTGGTAATCGAGCATCTCGGTCTTGTAGCCGCGCCGCTCCGCCCACCGCAGGTACATGCGGTAGAGCATCGCGGCCCAGTCCTTCGCGTCGGTGCCGCCCGCGCCCGGATGGATCGACACGATCGCGTTCGCCGAGTCCGCCGGCCCGGAGAGCATCCGCTGCAATTCGGCCTTGCGGAGCCGTGGTTCGAGCGCGAGCACCTGCGCCTCGGCGTCGGCGAGGACGTGCTCGTCGTCCTCCATCGCCGCGAGCTCCAGATACTCGGCCGCGTCGTCGAGCGCCTTGCCAAGCGCCTGGACCATCTCGATCCGCTGCTCGACCTGCGCGCGCTTGCGGAGCGTGGCCTGCGCCTTCTCGTTGTTGTTCCAGAACCCCGGGGCGAGCGACGTCTGCGTCAGATCGGCGAGGAGCCGTTCCAGCTTCGGGACGTCAAAGATGCCCCCTTAGCGCCGCATAGCGCCTTTTGAGGTCGCCCACCTTCTCACGTGTCTCGGAGAGCATGGCGGCGCGGTTTATTCGATCTCGCCGAAAGCCGCCAGGAAAGATCGAGAAGAAGCTACAGCCCGTCGGCGGTGAGCGCGTCGTTGATCGTCTTGCCGACGAGCTCGAAGCCCTCTTCCGTGAAGTGGGCCTCGTAGTGCGGGCGCATTTTTTCCGGATCCGGCAGGGCCATGAAGACCTCATGCACGTCGATCACCTTCATGCCGGCGTCGTGCGCAGCCTGGAGGACGCCCTTCCGGTTCGGCTCCTCCATCTTCACCTTCTTCGACATGTAGAACGCGTCGGGCAGGTACACGAAATATGCCTTGCCGCCCCACGACTCCGTCGTCTCGCGCGTCTTCGTGAGCACCTTCTTGAAGAGGTCCCACCGCGGCTCCGCGGCGAAGAAATTCTTCTCCAGGAGGCGCGTCGAGATCGCGTTCGTGAACCAGTCGAGCCGCAGGAACGCCGCGAACGAGGAGTGCCCCTCGCGCATCACCACGTCCTGCAGGAAGAGCGGCGTCGACTCGCGCGTGAGGCCCACGCTGCCGAGCGCCGAGGGCCACGCCGGCGCCGTCGGACCGAAGGCGTTCAAGTAATCGTCGAGCGCCTTGTCGACGCCTGCCTGCCGCGACGCGAGGTTCTGCTTGAACGTGT
Source organism: Polyangiaceae bacterium (assembly GCA_046351455.1). Lineage (GTDB taxonomy): Bacteria > Myxococcota_A > Polyangia > Polyangiales > Polyangiaceae > JADJRH01. Next base: position 61,702 of record JAXLYM010000028.1, on the reverse strand, counting down.
CGTCGTTGACGTAGCGCATGAGCAGCTCGCTCTGCGTCTCCACGTTCATGTCGGAGAGATCGTTGTTGTAGTAGACCCACAGCACGACCTTCGGCTTCAGCTCCGTCACGAATTCACGGAAATCCGCGTACTCCATGAGCGGCCCGTTCGCGCACATGCCGAACGTCAGCGTCTTCGGGAACTTCTTCCGCACGAAGGCCGCGGTGATCTTGTTCTGCGGCACGCACGCGCCCTGCGAGTACGAGTCGCCGAGGATCGCGACGTCGAGCGGAGGCGCGCCCCAGATGCCCTTCGGGTTGTTGAAGCCGTGCTCGTCGGAGTCGTACACGGCCCAGTAGCCGCCCTCGTTGCAGAAGACCGTCGTGCGGTTGGAGACGCCCGCAAATGGAAGCGTCTGCACGCCGTCCACCTTCACGCCCCAGTCCGGCCGGACCGTGTGCGCGATCGCCTCGTCCGCCCAGCGCGGCGCGTTCAAGTTATGCGTCAAGAGGGCGCGCGGGATCATGAAGGACTGCACGGTCGCGTCCTTCTTCTGCATGTCGTGCACGACCTCGAAGAGGCCTCGGCTGTCGAACGTGAGCCCGCGCTGGAGCGCCGCCGTGCCGTCGCGCGGCCGCCTGCGCCCCATCATGAATTCGAACCCGCCGACCGCGAGCATCGCCGGCACGAGCACCAGCACGACGCTGACCCGATGGCTCGGCTTCGCGCGGAGCCGCACGGCGATCATGAGCGCGAGCCCGATCGCGGCCGCGACCGAGAGCGCCGTGTGCCGGTGCATGTGCAGCGAGAAGAACAGGTTCATCGCGAACAGCGCCGCGACGAACCACAAGAACCCGTTCGCGATCTTGAGCCCCCGCGCCGACACCTCGTCCTTCGAGGCCCCCGCGCCTTCGCCCGCGTCCTTCGGGTCCTTGTCCGATGGGTCGCCGTCGTCCTTCGCGCTGGATCGACCCTTCTCGTCGTCGGGAGAGGCACCGCTGGTCATGGGCCGATCGCCTTACCGCGGCCGTGCCGGCGCGTCACCCCGCGGGTCGGAAGGAGAAATGCCCCGCTTTTCCAACACCCCGGATCCCTTCGCCCGGAGGCCGTCTCCGGTATTCGAACATCGAAAATGACATCATCCGTAATGTCATTCGGGATGCTGGAATATCCAAAATGACATTATCCATGATGTCATTCGGGATGCTGGAATATCCAAAATGACATTATCCATGATGTCATTTGGGATGTTGAAATTCCAACGTGACCTTCCCCCGGAGGTCTTTCGAAGTGTGGAAGCTCCGCCCGCGGCATCGCCCGAACGCGGGCTGCGGACCCCTGAAACCAAAGAAGGGCCGCTCCTTCCGGGGCGTCCCTTCTCATCGTTTCCCACCTGTTTGTCGGGGCGAGAGGATTTGAACCTCCGACTCCTCGGTCCCGAACCGAGTGCGCTACCAGGCTGCGCTACGCCCCGGGCTGCTTCCGAAAGAGGTCCCTCGGAAGAGCGGGGGCGCACCTTTGCTCGGGTCCCGCCTGCCTGTCAAGGGTTTCGATCGAAAAGTATTTTCTTCAAGGAAGCGCACGCTGTCGTTCAAGTGACACTGGAAGGGTGTTAAGCATCACTGGAATCCAGGAGGCGCCATGGCGATCGAGCTCCCCGCCGTAAAAATCCTCATTGTCGACGACGATAAAGCGATCTGCGAGTACATGCAGACCCTCCTCGAGGCCGACGGCTACGAGGTGAAGACGATGAACGACCCGACCGCGGTCGAGGACGAGATCCGCGCCGGGCACTACCACGTGATCATCCTCGACCTGATGATGCCGAAGCTCGACGGCATCGAGGTCCTGCGCCGCATCCGCAAGGTCGACAACGACATCGCGGTCGTCATCTTCACGGGCTTCCCGAACCTGGAGACGGCCGTGCAGTCGATGAAGCTCGACGCGGTCGACTACATCAAGAAGCCCTTCAACGTGGACGAGTTCCGCGACGTGCTCGACCGCGTGATGAAGAAGAAGGGCCTCGCGCGGACGCCCGAAGAGCAGCTCCACCGCACGATCGGCGACACGATCCGCAACCTCCGAAAGGAGCGCGATCTGACGCTGAAGCAGATGGCGAAGCGCACGGGGCTCAGCGTCTCGCTCCTGTCGCAGATCGAGCGCGCGGAGTCGTCCGCGTCGATCTCGTCGCTCTACAAGATCGCCGTCGCCCTTGACTCGCGCATCCAGGATCTGTTCGGCCAGTACTGACTCACGGCGCGGGCGCGGGGGACGCCTTCGCGATCGCCTTCGAGAGGCGCGGGAGATCGACGCCCACGATCGTGTCGATCTTCGCGCCGTCGGGGCCGAACACGATCACGTACGGGAGCTGGGGGACGTCCTTCAAGTAGTGCTTCGCGAGCGGGGACTCCCAGTCGCCGATGTCGAGGCGGCGGTACGCGAGCTCCTTCCGCGCGCCCAGCTCCGTCACCATGTACTGGTCGATCTTGCGGCACGGGCGGCACCACAGACCCGAAAAGTCCACCACCGTCGTCTTGCCCTTCACGAGCACCGCCGCGAGATCCGGGACGTCGCGGCCGTCCTCGACCACGGTCTGCGCGTCGGCTCCCTCCGGGAACGGGGCGTGCGGGATGTAGTTGCCCTTGCCCTCGCCGAGCACGGCGTCGAAGCCCTCGGCCGCGGCGAGCTGCTTCACGGTGCCGATCACGTCGAACTCGGGGGACGCGACGACGCGCACCTCCGCGGCCTTGCGGTCGAACTGCGCGTCGTACACGCCGGGGCGGCCGCGCAGGTCCGTGACGATGGCGTCCCCGCAGTCGGCGCAGTCGATCTTCGCGAGCGAGACGGTGACGTGCTTCGCGTCGGGCGGGAGGCCGCCGCACGCGGCGCTGAAGAGGCCGGCCAGGCTCAGCGTGAGGATCCCCGTCGCTCGCATGGGCCCCACGTTGCGCCGGTCCGAGGCGCGTCGCAAGGCCCGCCGCGCGCCGTGTTTGCGTTAAGCTGCGCCCGTGGAAGAGCTGACGACGCGAACCCTCCCGGCGGGCGACCTCACTCCGGCCCGCGTGTACGCCGCGCTCCGCGCGAAGGCCCCGCAGCGAACCTCGTACCTGATCGAGGCGAGCGCCCCGGACGAGTCGGGCGAGCGCCGGAGCGTGATCGGGTTCCTCGTGAAGAGCGAGGCCGCGTACGGCGCCGGGGCGGACGGGCTCCGTGAGATCGCCGGCACCGCCGTGAAGCTCGCGGCGAAGGCGGCTCGCGCGGATCTGCCGGCGGCGGGGCCGGAGGACGTGGTGGCGCTGCTCACGGGCGACGTGGTGCTGCCCGCGCTCGGCGTGGCGCCTCGGCCGGAGCTGCCGTTCGCGGGGCGAGAGCTCGGGGACGCCTCGGCGGTCGTGTTCGATCACGTGGCGGGGACGATCACGATCGCCTCGATGAACGCGAACACGGTGGAGCGGATCGCGCGGGTGATCGCGGACGCGCCGTCGCTCGCGGAGCTGCCAACTTCGAGCGGCGCGCGCGCCGAGCACGTCACCGAGCACCCGATCGAGCCGGAGTTCACGAAGCAGCTCCGCAAGGCCGAGCGGAAGATCGAAGCCGGGAAGCTCCAGCGCCTCGCGATCGGTCGGACGTTCGTGGCGCCGACGCGCGGGGCCGACATGTTCGAGGTGTACCGCGCGCTCAAGGTCGCGGCGCCGATGCGGTTCCACTTCTTCGTGGAGCTGCCCGCGACGCCGATGTTCGGCGCCTTCGCGGTGGCGGCCGCGGGGGACGCATCGTTGAGGATCGCCGCGCAAGCGGGGGAAGACGCGATCGTGAACGAGCTGCTCGCGTTCCTGTCGCCGGAGGTGCGGTGCGGCGCGCCGGTGAAGGAGGCGCTCGCGGCGTGGCGTGACGTGACGACGTTCCCGTTCGGGATGCTCGGCTCCGCGGTGGTGCGCGCGCGGTCCGGCGGCCACGTGGAGGCGATCCGCGCGGACGCGGCGATCTCGCTCGACAACGGTCAGATGGAGACGCTCGGCGTCGCGGACGTGATCGTGGGCCGGGACCCCGCAGAGCACAGCGAGGCCGCCGCGAAGAACGCCGCGGCCGCGCTCGCGGCGATCCGTCACGTGCACGACGCGATGGCCGCGCGCGAATCGAACTAGAATTTGAGATCTTTGCGCGGATCCGTGACGTGCTTTTCGAGGACGTCGATCGCGGCGGCGACCTCGGGGTCCTCCGATTTCGGGATGTGCACGAGGAACTTCACGTAGAGGTCGCCGGGCTCCTTGCCTTTGCGCACGACGCCCTTGCCCCGCAGGCGGGAGAGCTGGCCGCTCTGCGTGCGCTCCGGGACCTTCAGGTTGACCTCGCCGTCCGGGGTCGGGACGCGCACTTTGCCGCCGTGATAAGCCTCCCGCGGGGTCAGCGGGACGTCGATGAAGAGGTCGTCTCCCTCGCGACGGAACACCGGGTGCGGGCGCACGTGGATCACGAGGAAGAGGTCGCCTCGCGGGTGGCCGGGGCCGCCGTGCTCGGGGACGCGCAGACGGTTGCCCTCCGCGGCGCCCGGAGGGATGCGCACCGTGATCGGCTCCCCGTCGACCTGGAGGTGCAGCTCGGTGCCCTTCACGGCCTGCACGAAGTCGATCGTGACCGGGCTCTCGACGTCTTCCCCCTTGCGCGCGCGGCCGCGTGGGGACGGGCGCCCGCCCATGCCGCCGAAGAGATCGCCGATGCCGCCCGCTCCGCCGCCGCGGCCGAAGAGGTCCTCGAGGTTGACCTCGAAGTTGCCGCCGCCGCCGAACGGGTTGCCGCCGCCGCCGAACGGGTTGCCGCCTCGGGATTGGAAGTCGCGCATCGCCCGCGCGCGCTCGGGGTCGAAGCCCTGCGACAGGCTGACCTCGCCGAATTCGTCGTAGAGGCCGCGCTTCTTCGCGTCCCCGAGGACGTCGTACGCCTGGTTGATCTCCTTGAATTTGGCTTCGCTCGCCTTCCCCGGGCTCTTGTCCGGGTGGTACTTCATCGCGAGCTTGCGGTACGCCTTCTTGATGGCGTCTTCGTCGGCGTTCTTGGGGACGCCCAGGATCGAATAGAGGTCTCGGGCCATGGTTCAGATCTCGCCGCCGGAGAAGGTAAAGCCTTCGTTCGTCGGGTAAACCCCTCGCCCCCTCGAACGTGCTCCCCCGGGATGGGTCACAGCGGACCGATGCGCCAGGTGCTGCCGGTCGGTGCGTCCGCGACCTCGATGCCGTCGTCCGCGAGGGCCTTACGGATCGCGTCGCCGCGCGCAAAGTCCTTGTTTTTGCGGGCCTCGTCGCGCTCGCGGACGGCCGCGTCGATCTCCTCCGCCTTCTTGCCGAGGATCTCCAGCCGGCGAGCCGTGGTTCGCGCGAGGTACTCCGCGTGCGGCGTGTGCATGAGGCCGAGCGTCTGCACGGAGCCGTCGAGCGCCGCGAGCAGGCGCTCCGCGATCACCGGCGCCCACTTCTGCAGGTCGTAGTCCTTCTTCTTGCGCTGCACGTGGTCGCACAGCTCGTTGCCGGCCTTCGCGAGCTCCGCGATCACGCTGAGCGCGACGCTGGTGTTGAGGTCCTCGTCGAGCGCCTCGTCCACCTTCGCGCGCGCCGTCCCGGCGAGCTCTGCGATCGATGGGGACACGTGCTTCGGCGGGTTTCCCTGCGGTTTCTCCTCCACCGACGTCGCGAGCGCGGAGAGCCTCTCGCGCGTGACGTAGAGGTAGTCGACGCGGCGCTCCGCCTCCACCAGGCCGGGGAACTGCGCGCGCCCGTTCGGGAGGTTGCCGACGTCGAAATTGATCGGCCCCTTGTAGTGCACGCCGAGCAGGAAGTAGCGCACGGCCTCGGGGTCGTTGCGGTTCAGGACGTCGCGCAGCGTGAAGAAGTTGCCGAGCGACTTCGACATCTTCTCCTTGTCCACGTTCACGAAGCCGTTGTGCATCCACACGTTCGCGAGCGGCGCGAGCTCCGGGTGCGCGGCCTCGCTCTGCGCGATCTCGTTCTCGTGGTGCGGGAACACGAGATCCATGCCGCCGGTGTGGATGTCGAAGCAGTCGCCGATGTACTTGAGCGACATCGCCGAACACTCGATGTGCCAGCCCGGACGGCCGCGTCCCCACGGGCTGGGCCAGCCCCACTCGTCGCCGGAGCAGCCTTTCCAGAGCGCGAAATCGACCGGATCGCGCTTCTCGTCGCTCGACTCGTTGCGGGCGCCGACGCGCATCTCGTCCACGTTGCGGCGCGAGAGCTTGCCGTACGAGGGAAACTCGCGGACGGCGTAGTAGACGTCGCGCGCGCCGTCGGGCCGGTCCAGCGTGTACGCCGCGCCCTTCGCAATAAGGGCTTCCACGATCGCGATGATCTCGGGGATGTGCTCCGACACCTTCGGCTCGACGTCCGGCTTCGCGCAGCCGATCGCGGCGATGTCCTCTTGATAGAGCTTCGCGTACCGGGCGGAGAGCGCCGTCGGCTCCTCCCCGCGCTCCTTGGCGCGCGCGAGGATCTTGTCGTCCACGTCGGTGATGTTCCGGACGTACGTGACGTTGTAGCCGCGCGCTCGCAGGTGCCGCACGAGGATGTCCGGCGAGAGCGCCGCGCGCGCGTGCCCCACGTGGGCGACGTCGTACGTCGTGGGCCCGCAACAGTACACGCCGACCTTCCCCGGATTCCGGGGCGTGAAGGGGACGAGCCTTCCGGTCAGCGTGTCGTGAATTTTCAGGGCCATGGTGTGCCCCTTTAGCAAGCCTGCCGCGTCGTGTCACGGGCGCGATCCCGGCGCGTGCGCAGGCGACGCCGCGTGACTACACCTCTCGATCGATGCTCCCCGTTCGAGATCGGTTGCCGACCCGGCGCGCGACGCCCGTGGTGTACCTGCTGATTTTCGCGAACGTGCTCGCGTTCATCTGGGTCCGAGCGCTCATCGCGGCGCACATCGACCCGGAGCGGTTCCTGCGGTCGTGGGCGCTCGTCCCGGGTCGCTTCATGCGTCACCCCGCGGAGGACGCGATCACGCTCGTGACGCACATGTTCCTGCACGATCCGACGACGTACCTGCACCTCGGCGGGAACATGTTGTTCCTCTGGATCTTCGGCGACAACGTCGAGGAGGCGCTCGGGAGCCTGCGTTTCCTGCTGTTTTATCTGCTCTCGGGGCTCGCGGCGGCCTTCGCGCAGATCCTGATCGATCCGAGCTCGCCGGTGATGATGCTCGGCGCGTCGGGGGCGATCTCCGGCGTGCTCGCGGCGTACGGATCTTTGTACCCGCGCGCGGCGGTCACGGTGATCAACCCGGTGCCGCTCCTGTGGCTCTTCTGGGGCCTGTTCTTCGATCTGCCGGCGTGGATCGTGATCCTCGAGTACTTCGTCGTGAACCTCTGGAGCGCGCTGTTCTCGGTCGATCACCGCTCGGGCGGAGTGGCCTTCTACGCGCACCTCGGCGGGTTCGTCGCGGGCCTCTTCCTCGTGCGGCTGTTCATGATCGGTCGCGACGCGACGCCCTACGATCGGTGGAGCCGGTTCATCGACGCGAATCGGCGCGCGCAAAGGCGGCGCGAGTGGTGATAGGGTACGCCGCCGCCATGCGGGGCTCGCCCTTGTCAGCGTTCGTGATCGTCGCCTCGGGAGCCCTCGCTTCCGCGTGTGGGGCCTCGTTCGACGGGACCACGTACCACGGTGAAGGCGTGGCGTTCCGCGTGCCGGCGGCGCCTGCGGCGTGGCAGCGCATCAACGCGGACGGCGGCAGCCTCGCCTACCGCGACGACGCTGCGAGCGCGACGATCCTCGTGAACGGGCGATGCAACCGTGGGGAGGACGACGTGCCGCTCGCGTCGCTCACGCAGCACCTCTTCCTTCAGTTCACGGAGCGCGATCTGGCCTCGCAGGAGGTCGTGCCGTTCGACGGGCGGGAGGCGATGCACACCGTGATGAGCGCGAAGCTCGACGGCGTGGCGAAGAGGTTCGACGTGTGGGTCCTGAAGAAGGACGGCTGCGTCTACGACATGATCTACCTCGCGGACCCCGCGCGCTTCGAGGCCGGGGTGCCGGAGTTCCGCAAGTTCGTGGGCGGCTTCACGACCGCGACGCACGATGGCTGAGCGAGCGTGACGATGCGGCTCGGGGCGATGCTCGCGGTGGCGCTCGCGGCGGCTTCGTTCGCAGGGTGCGGGCACGACGCGCCGCCCGGAGAGGGGACGACCGCGGCGTTCGATCCGGAGCCGATCCCCTCCGCGCGCCGCCCGACGAAGCGGTACTACCTGGCGCGCACCGCGGAGCGCTGCGAGATCTTCTGGGAAGACGGCCCCGAGCGGACGGAGCCCGTCGTCACGCCGTGTCCGGAATACATGCTGATCGGGGAGCGCATCCGGGTCGCGGGCCGGACGTGCTTTCTGGTGAACCTGGCGCAGCCGGACCGGGAGAAGCCGGTCGTGTGCCCGGATCCGCTCACGCGCTTCGAGAAGCACGACCGCGGGGAGGACAAGCCGTTATGACTGTCACGCTCCGAACGCCGCACCTCGACGTGTTTCCGATCACGAAAGCGCACCTCCGCATCGAGATCTTCGAGCCTTCGCGCCTCGGCGAGACGCTGGGCGTGGAGGTGCCGGAGGGGTGGCCGCCGGGCCTGTACGATCGGGACGCGGCGGAGTTTTTTCTGGCACAGGCGGAGATGCTCGGCCCCGCCGCGGACGGCTGGTTCGGCTGGTATGGAGTGTTGCGGGACGGCGAGCGCCGCGTGCTCGTGGCCTCCGCCGGGTATTTCGGCCCTCCGGACGCGACTGGCATCATCGAGATCGGCTATTCGGTGGTGGAGAGTTACCGGGGCCGCGGGATCGCGACGGAGATGGTGAACGCCTTGGTGGCGCGCGCGGTGGGGACCGCGGGCGTGACCCGCGTGGTCGCGGAGGCGCACGAGACGAACATCGGCTCTCACAAGGTGCTGGAGCGCGCCGGATTCGTGAAGATCGGCCCCGGGAGAGAGCCGGATCACGTGCGGTTTCGTTACGAAGGCCCCGCCTAGTCGTCGCGCCGCACCCGGCAGAGGCGGAATCCGATCGTGGGGTCGTTGGAGAACTTCTCGTGAATGGCTGTCCGGAACGACACGGTGACGGCTGCGGCGCAGTCGGCCCAGGAGCCGCCCCGCGCGACGCGCCGGCCGTGATCGGGCGGTGAGAGCGGGTTTCGCCGCGGGCTCTCTCGGTAATAGAGGGCGTCGTAGCCGTCGGCGGTCACCTCCCGGACGCCGCCGCTCATCGCGTACAGGCCATATCCGTTGGGCGGACAGGACCGGGCGTTCCGGATCGAGAACTCCTCGAAGCGGTCGAAATCGCATGTCGCCTGGGTCGGCGGGTCGTCTCCCCACGGGTAACGACGGCCCACGAGGCCTCCGCGCGCGGCCTTCTCCCACTCCGCTTCGGTCGGGAGGCGGTATTCGTAGTCCGAGTCGATCAGCACCTCCGAAAGGGCGTCCACCAGGTCCAGAGAGACCGCCACCATCGGCTTTTCACGCCACGTGCCCGGCGAAAAGATCGAGCGGACGATCTTACGATCGAGCCCGGATTGCTCGACGTACTGATCCATGAGCTTCTTCATCTCCTCCGTCTCTTCGAGCAGATCGTCCGCGCAATACATGCCGCGGATGCGGTTCGCGATGTAGATGCGAAAGTGGTTGTCGCGGTCGCCGCCTTGTTGATTGTCGGGGGTGGGCGGCATCCCCTCCGGAGGCGCGGACCAGCCCATCACCTTGGTGAAGACGGCCCAGGAGACGGGCATGTCGGAGATCCAGAATCCGTCCAATTCGACAGGATGAACCGGCTTTTCGTCGTCGTCCCCGTCCAGAGAGCCCATCTGGAAAGGGCCCGCGGGCACGTAACGAAACACCATGCCATCCTCGCGGCGTTCGAGCCTGTCCAGGAGGCGCGCGCGCCCCGCGACGATGTTCGGATCGTCGGGAGCGAGGGAGTACGCGGCGTCGCACGCGGCCGCTGCCCAGGCGAGATTTCCCTTGTCCGCGAGGCGCGCGGCGAGGCGAAACAGCTCGTCCGCGGGCGGAAGCTGCCTGTCGGCGGACAGGAGCCACGCGAGGTCCTCCACCTCGGTGTCTTTGCGGTACACGCTCACGACGCGCTCCTTTCGCTCGGAATGGCCTCGACTGGCACGCTCTCGATAGGCATGCTCACGACAGGCATGCCCGTCGTCATCGAGGGATCCTGCCATGTTCGGTGTACCGGCGACGCCTGAACCACGCGTAGCGGATGGCGCCTCTTCGTGGGGGCCTCTTCGTGCGACGAAAGCCACGGATCCGGCGCGTTGATATCGCCCGCCATCACCAGAGAACGCGCGCGGCAGCCGCCGCCGAACGTGGTTGTTCCAGCGCCGTCGCCCGGGAGGCCGCGGATCGCCCGGAAGCGCTCGCCCCGATTCCAGATCTCGCCAAATGGCATGTGGCGGACGTTGCCCCCGACGTGCGCGGCCCCGAGGAAGCTGCACGGGCTCACGTCGCCGGAGACCGAAATCGAACACACCGTATTCCCTGCGCCGCACCCGTGGTTCTCGTGGACGACGGCGCGCGACTCGGCCCGGAGCCTCGGCGAGAAGGCGTCCAGCGTCCGCGCGCTCGCCGGGCGACCGTCCCGCGTGGCGCCGAGCGTCCAGATCGCGTCGAGCGCCGACTCGTATTGCTCGAACGTGGGCCACAACGAGCGATCCGACTCGGCCTGTCCTACCGGGTAGAGCGGACGGAACACGGCCGTGTGGGCCCCCAATGAAGATGCCAGCTCCGCGAGCGCCGCGGCCTCGTGCGCGTTGTGGCGCATCACCGTGAACGCGATCGAGAAGCGGGCATGAGCACGCAGCATGCGTATCTTCTCGACGATCCGATCGAAGGTGCCCTCTCCGCGGACAGCGTCGTTCGTCTCCGAGGTGGCGCCGTCCAGACTGACGTTCAGCCAAACGAGGTCCCGCTCGCCGAGCTTCTTCGCGGTCTCTTGATTGAGGAGCAGCGCGTTCGTCGTGAGGCACGGGTGCAGCCCATGCGACGTGGCCAGATCCAGGATGTCGAAGAGGTCCTTTCGCAACAAGGGCTCTCCGCCGGTGAGCCCGAGGCGCAGAGATCCGAGCCGCGCGAGCTCCGCAAAGAGGCTGTCCAGCTCTGCCAGGGTGAGGGGCGTCTCCTTGCGCGGCAGCTCCCCGGCGAAGCAATGCGTGCACGTCAGATTGCACGCCGACACGACCTCCAGATGAACCGCGAGAGGCCCCGTCAAGTGCCCTTTCGGAGGATCGATGTCGAGCGCGACGCCGTCGAAGAGTCCATCGTACGTGAACAGGCCCCTATCGTACATGGCCTCCGCGAAGGCGAACGTCGCGTCCCGAATCTCCTCCGCCGACTCCCCTGCGAGGGCGCCGATCGGCGTCGTCCGCGCGCGGAGGAGGATGTCCGTGGCGGCGTGATCGAAAGGCATGTACCGCGACGATCGCCTGTCGAACACGGTGGATCCGAAATACTGCGGCACCAGCACGAGCGGGGGCCGCGCGCTCACTTGGCGCCTCCGAGAGCGATCTCGAAGGTGCACCGAATCCAGCACTGCGCGGTCGCCTTCGAGAGGCCGACGCACTGCGCGCCGCTGCGCTCCGCCTGGCGAAGGGCCCAGTCCTCGTACTTGTCGAAGATCGGCTCCACGGGGCGCAGCTCGGTCCAGGCAGCGTCGTCGTATTCAGCCACCGTCCAACCCGCGGGCGGCTCCTTCGTCTGCGCGCGGAGGCGCAGGCTCTTGCCGGACACGAGCTGGATCGACACGCCGCTCTGGCCCGTGCGCGAAGGGCCGTCGATCCCCGCGCCGTACCCTTCGTCCGAGAAGAGCAACGCGAGCGCGATCTGCGGCGGTCGCCCCTCTTTCGGCGTCAGGTGAATCGCGAGCACGTGGCGCCCCGACTGGACGTCGAGCCGGCTCGATCGCATCTCCGCGCCGTCGAAGAGGACCGCGGTCTTCCCGCTGCCCCACAGCCACATCTTGAGAGGCACCTTCGTGGACGGGTCGATCCACCGCAGGATGCCGCCGCCGCAGCCCGCCGGCACCTCGCAGTGCGAATAATCCTCCAGGACGAGGCGCCCCGAGGCCTTCTGGTACCGCGAGAGATCGTTGACGACGAGATCGCGTTTGTCTGCCACGCCGACACGCTATCAAAGATTGGCTCTCTCATGACTCCACCTTTTCGTGACGTGGAGCGATGCTTTCGTGCCGCCGCGAACGGCGCTCCGTCCTCCCAATGGCGCCCTTCGAAACGTCGAGGACTGCGTCCTCCGAATGGCGCCCTTCGAAACGTCGAGGACTGCGTCCTCCCGATGGTGCCTTGTGCTACGACCCTCGCGTGCTCCGTCGCGCCGCCCTCCCCCGTCCGTCGCCTGCGTCCGTCGACAAGGTGAGATCGCTGCTCGATCGTGCGCTCGGCGCGTCGAAGGTGATCGCGGATCCGGCCGCGTGCGAGGCGTACGCCGCGGACGAGTCGGAGCAGGCGCCCGTCGTGCCCGACGTCGTCGTGATCGCGCGCTCCGCGGACGACATCGCGAAGGCGCTCGCGGCCGCGCAAGAGGCGGGCGTGCCGATCACCCCACGCGCGGGCGGCTCGGGAAAAAGCGGCGGATGCGTGCCGGTCGCGGGCGGCGTCGTGCTCGCGACGCACGGCATGAACAGCCTCGTCGAGATCGATCGCGAAGGCCTCGTCGCCGTCGTGGAGCCGGGCGTGATTCTTTCCGATCTGCACGCCGCGGTGGAGGCAGAAGGCCTCTTTTACCCGCCGGATCCGAACAGCGCGAAGATGTGCGCGCTCGGCGGCAACATCGCGGAGAACGCGAGCGGCCCGCGGTGCTTCAAGTACGGACCGACGCGCGACTACGTGCTCGGCCTCGACGTCGTCACGATGGACGGCGCGCTCCTGCACACCGGAAAACGCACGGTGAAGGGCGTCACGGGCTACGACGTCACCTCGCTGCTGGTCGGCTCCGAGGGCACGCTCGCGATCACCACGCGCGCCACGTTGAAGCTGATCCCGCGGCCCGAGAGCGTCGCGACGATCCTCGCGCTGTTCGAGCACGTGAACGACTGCGGCGCCGCGGTGAGCGCGATCGTGGCCGCGCGCCTCCGCCCGCGCTGCATCGAATTGCTCGACGCCTCGACGTTGCAAGCCGTCCGCGATCGCGGCCTCGCGATCGATCCGCGCGCCGGGGCGATGTTGCTCATCGAGGTCGACGGCACGCCCGCGGCCTGCGACGTGGAGATGGAGCGCGTCGGCGAGGTGTGCGCTGCGAGCCGCGCGCTGGACGTGCTCGTCGCGCAGGACGCCGCGCAGCGAGAGCGCCTGTGGGAGGCGCGCCGGACGCTCTCCGCCGCGACCCGCGCGATGGCCCGATTCAAGATCTCGGAGGACGTCGTCGTCCCGCGCCCGAGCCTGCCCGATCTCTTGAAGTCGGTGGCCGCGATCTCGGATCGCACCGGCGTCCGCATGCTGAGCTACGGCCACGCCGGCGACGGCAACCTGCACGTCAATCTGCTCTGGAACGACCCGGAGGACGCCCCGCGCGTGGAAGAGGCCTTGTCGTCGTTGATGAAGACGGTCGTGAGCCTCCGAGGCACGCTGTCCGGCGAGCACGGAATCGGCTCCTCCAAGCGCGATTTCCTGCCGCTGGAGCAGTCCGACGCGCTGATCGATCTGCAGCTCCGCCTCAAAGCCGTATTCGACCCGAAAGGCCTCTTGAACCCGCACAAGATCTTCCCGCGGAGAGGCCACGGGAGCTGCTGACGGCTCCCTTCGAAGGTGGCTTGTTTATTCAGGGCCGCGGGGAACCGCCGCGCCCCGGTGCCGCCCCCCTGTCACGCGTCACGAGGGCCCCTGTCAAGCCGAGATCGCGATCGCCTTCCACGCGAGCATCGCGCCGTCGGACTGCTTGGCGGTGCTCATCACCACGTCGTCGAGGACCAGACCGCTCTCGCTGATCACCTTGTCGCCGCTGTTCGGCTGATAACCGCTCTTCGACGTCGCCACGTAGGTGGGCTGAGAGTTGTAGATCTCCTCCTTCAACGCCTCGTCGAAGAAGAGCTGAGAGACGATGTACTCGGTGCCGTTCACCGAGATCTTGAAGTGGATGTGCGTCGCGCGGGAAGCGTACCAACCCGGGAAATTCGTGTCGAACGTGATGCGCCCGTCGGCGCCCGCCGTCTGGATCCCGCGGTACCACAGGGCCGCCGCCGCGACCGGATCGCCGCCCGTGCAGAAGGCGTCGTTGGTGCCGTCGATGTCGCCTGAATACACACCCGCGGTGCTGCAATGCCAGATCTCCATCGTGGCGTTCGGCACCGGATTGCAATCCTGATCGACGATCAGGAATTCGAGCCTCGTGGGGAGCCCGTCGTACCCCTCGCTGACGTCTTTTCGCGTGATCTGGTCGCTCGTGGCGTGACAAGGCCCCTCGGTCGAGGCCTTGTACACGGTGCACGTCGAACCGATGCCCGCGGCGAACGGATTGCCATAGTCCTTGCCATCCATCACCTTCGTTCCGCCGGTCGCCCAATCGCCGGTCGCGCTCGTGGTCGTCGCCGTCGTCTGCGAGCCGCCCGTGGATCCGCCGCTCCCGCCCGTGGATCCGCCGCTCCCGCCCGTGGATCCGCCGCTCCCGCCGCCGCCGGAGGCGCTCGTCTCATTGCCATTGCACGCCGCGAGCGCCACCGCCGCGCCGAATCCGCCCATGAGACGGAACATCTCCCGTCGAGTCTTTTGCACGTGATCTCCCACGCTGGAGCTCCTTCCCTGACGTTGTGCTGCGACGGTCTTGTGCGCGGCGTCGGAAGGACGAGGTCACCTTTTTTTGCACCCCCATCTTTTTTTGCGACGGCCCCGGCAGAATGTGTCTGTTCTATGAAGAGAGCATCTGCCACGCGAGGCGCACGCAGAGAGCGACGGTGACGGCCAGCACGCCTGTGCGCACCACCTTCTCACCGCCCTTGATGGCCGCGCGCGTGCCGGCATAACCACCCAGGATCTGCATCGCCGCCATCGGGAGGGCCCAGGCGAAGCGGATCTGACCGCTCAGCGCGAACACCGTGACGGCCGCGAGGTTCGAGGCGAAATTGGCCACCTTCGCGTTCGCGCTCGCCTCCGTGAGGTCGTCTCCGAACAGGGCCGTGTGCAGCGCGATCAGGAACGTGCCCGTCCCGGGGCCGAAGAAGCCGTCGTAAAACCCGAGCGCGCCGCCGATCAGCACCGCGAACACCACCGGATGCGCGCGCACGATCGCAAGGCCGGCTTGCTCCTTCGGCGCCGGCGGCTCACCGACGACCTGCGACTGCGGCGGCCGCTTCTTCCGCACCAGAAAGAACACCGCGACGAGCACGAGCAGCGCGAGCACGATCGGCCGCAGCGCCGACGACGGGATGCGCATCACGAGCTCGACGCCGCCCACCGCGCCCACGAGCGCCGCGAGGAACGTCGGCACCGCGCGGTCCCGGTGCACCTTGCCCGCGCGCACGAACGAGACGAGCGACGTGAACGAGCCGAAGACCGCCTGCCCCTTGTTGGTGCCGAGCACGAGCCGCATGTCCGGCGTGAAGCTCGCGAGCACCGGCACCGTGAGCAGCCCCCCGCCGCCCGCGATCGCGTCCACGAAGCCGGCGCCGAACCCGACGACGGGCAGCACCAGATATGGCAGGACGTCGCTCAGCACGTCATTCAGCGGGTGGAGGAGCGATCGCCGCCTCCTCCGCGAGCGCCGCGACCGGCAGCTCGGAAGGCACGTCGGACGGCTCGATCACGATCGTCGTCTCCTCGCCGCGCGTCTTCGATTTCATCGGTTTTCGAAGGCGCGGGAGCTCCAGCAGCGAGCGCGGCTCGCCCTCGACGTCGGCCAGCAGCGCGAGGCGGACCGCGCGGTGGGGCACGGGCTCCTTCCCGTCGCGCTCCGCGGCGATGATCGACGTCGCCACCTCGGAGGCCTTCACGGAGCCGGTGCCGGTGATCAGCACCTCGACATCCGCGATCACGAGGTCGCCGAACAGCCCCGCGCGCGCGACCTCGCTCTTCACGAAATCGCCCGCGATCTCCGCGCGCCGCAGGTACTTTCGCACGTCGACGATCTTGCCGATGCCCTCGATCTCGCGGCGCAGCGGCAGCTCCGTCGCGGCCATCGCGGTCGCGATCTTGTCCGCGAGCCACGCCTCCACGTCGCTCGTCCCCGAGGCCTCCACGAGCGCCGATCGCGCCCACACGAGGGCGTACCGCGCGCCCGAGACGACCTTCGCGATCCCCGGATCCGTGTCGCCGAGGAGCACCGCGCCGCCGAACGAGAGGCCCCGCGGCGTCACCTCATTCATGCGCGCGACGAGCGCCGCGAGCGTGGCCTCATCCATCGTCGCGTCGAGCCGCAAATCCACGTATTCCGAGAGGCTGGGCACGCCGAGCGACAGCGCCGGTCCGAACGTCATGTCCGGCTTCGGGTGGTAGCCCTGCGTGTAAACGACCTTCGCCTCCGACCGCCGCAGCACGCGCGGCAGCTCGCGGATCACGTCGAGGTGCCCGAGCAGCGCCATCGGCCCCGTCTTCTCGTAAGCGAACCGATACCGCCGTCCGCCCGGCGGCCCCGGCGTGGGATGACGCTGATTGCCCTTCTTCTTCGGCTTCTCCGGCTTCTTCGCGGCGCTCGGAGCCGCCTGCTCCGGCGGACTGGCACCTTCCACGATGGCCTGTTCCGGCAGACTGGCAGGTTCCGCAACGGCCTCTTCCGGCACACTGGCGCTCTCCGCAACGGCCTCTTCCGGCACACTGGCACCTTCCACGACGGCCTGTTCCGGCAGACTGGCAGGCTCCACCGCGGCCTGCTCCGGCACGATCGGGAGGCGTTTGTGCGCGTCGAGCTTCTGCAGGAACGTGATGCGCTCCTGACGCATCATCGTCATGTCGCAGGCGACGCCGCAGTCGTAACAGACCAGCCGGCGCTTGTCGGCCTCCGCGTCCTCGATGTTCGTGTGGTGCACGAAGGTGCCGGCGACCTTGCCGCACGGCGGCGACAACCGGCTCTGCAGCGCCTTCCGGTACTCGCGCGCGAGGAACCCGTCCTCCAGCCCCACGTCGATGTGGTCCCACGGCAAGCGCGCCGTCACCGGCAACGTGCCGAGGAACTTCGAGCGGTCGATCCCGAAGTGCGTGAAGGCCTCCTCCCACACGTCGAGCCGCAGCCGCTCGTCCCACGAATCGAAGCGCGCGCCGTTCCTCCACGCCCGCTCCAGCACGTCGCACAGCGAGCGATCGCCGCGCGCGAAGATGCCCTCCAGCACGCTCGCGTCCGCGTCGTGCGTGCGCAGCGTCACCGCGCGGTGCGGGCGCACCGTCTCCTTCAGCAAGCGCTGCTTGCGCGACACCTCTTCGAGCGTGTCCATCGCGCACCATTGAAACGGCGTGTGCGGCTTCGGCACGTGGACGCTCACGCTCACCGTCACGTCCGCGCGGCCCCGCGCGGCGCGCTTGCCGACCTGCGCCGCGCGCGCGCCGGTCTCGATGATGCCGCGCACGTCCGCGTCCTCTTCCGTCGGCAGGCCGATCATGAAGTAGAGCTTCATCTTGCCCCACCCGCGGGAGAACACGCGCTCCGCCGTCTCCATCAGCTGCTCTTCGGTGACGTTCTTGTTCACGACGTCGCGCATGCGCGCGGAGCCTGCCTCCGGCGCGAACGTGAGCCCGGTCGCGCGCACGCGCTTGATCTCGTCGAGCAGATCCGGCTCCAGGCCGTACGCGCGCAGCGACGACACGCCGAGCGACACGCGATCCTGCGCGAGGCGCTGCGCCACCTTCTTCAAGAGCGGCGAGATGCACGAGATGTCCGCCGTCGACAGCGCGGTGAGCGACACCTCGTCCTGCCCGCTCTTCTTCACGGCGCTCACCACCGTGTCCACGATCTGCTCCGGATCGCGCTCGCGCACCGGCCGGTAGATCATGCCCGCCTGGCAGAAGCGGCACCCCTCGGTGCAGCCGCGCGCGATCTCGATCGACATGCGATCGAAGATCGCCTCCGGTCCGCCGGACGGGCTGTCGTCGGGGAACGGGTACGCGTTGATGTCCACCATCGACCGCTCGATCATGCTCGGGATCCCCTCCACGAGCGGACGCGTGACGACGCGCAGCCCGGTGTCCGGATCCACCGCGGTCTCGTACAGCGACGGCACGTACACCGCGCCGAGCTTCGCGAGCGCGATCAGCCTCTCGCGGCGCGGCACGCCCTCGCGCTTGAGCCGCGCCCACGTGAGCGCCACCTTCGTGGCCATCTCCTCGCCGTCGCCGATCACGATCGCGTCGAGGAATTCCGCGAGCGGCTCCGGGTGCGTGCCCGTCGGACCGCCCGCGATCACGAGCGGATCCGATTCGCCGCGATCCGCCGTGCGGAGCGGCACGCCGCCGAGGTGCAGCATCGTGAGGATGTTCGTGTACGTCAGCTCGAACTGCAGCGAGAAGCCGACCACCGTGAAGTCGCGCAGCGGCCGCGCCGTCTCGATCGACACGAGCGGCAGCCCGCGCTTGACGAGCTCCGCCTCCATGTCGACCCACGGCGCGTAGCACCGCTCGGCCAGCGTGCGCGGATCGTCGTTCAAGATCTTGTAGAGGATCTTGAAGCCGAGGTGGCTCATCCCGATGTCGTAGACGTCGGGGAACGCGAGGCAGACGGTGGCCTCCACCGAGGCCCAGTCCTTCACGCGCGCGCCGACCTCTCCGCCCGCGTAGCGAGCCGGCTTCTCGATCTTGTCGAGGAACTCGGCGTAAGGGTGGTTCGCGAGGAGCGCAGGGCTTTCCATGCCGCCGCGGGTAGCACACCGGCCGCTCGGATCCACCGTTTTTTTCCGTACAAAACGAGCACCGGCCGCGCACCGTGAGGCGGCGACCGGTCACTTGGTAACAGGTCCTCCGGGATCACCGGAGAGGGGATGTCACTTGTTCTGCGGATCGATCAGATCGAACAGCTCCTGCGCCTCGGAGCGAGAGGGGCCGTGGCCGCCGATCATGAGCTTGTCGATGAGCACCTTCGCATCACGGAGCTTGCCGCGCCGGATCGGAACCGCGAAGTCCTTGCCCGCCTCTCCGCCGAACTTGTTCGCTGCCCAGTCCAGGTCGACCCAGAGTTGGCTCGTGCTCTCGTTCATCGTGATCGAGCTCACGTGAGATTTGTTCTCCCAGATCTTCTTGAGCGACTCTTCGAGCTCGTTGACGTTGGCAGGAATCCGCAGAATGAAAGCCATGGTGACCTCCGGAAAGCGGACCCCGCGGCCCGCCGAAAAAACCCTGACGCGGAGCCCGACCGTAACGCAGATTCCGGCGCCGCACCCCCATTTTTTTGACCATTAAAGGCACTTTTTCATGCCGCGGCGCGGCATGATGGCATTGATATCAGTGTTCGGAGGGCCCCCCGGCGAGGCGGGAAGGTGTCAGTTCTTCTTCGCGTCCTGTGCAGTCATGATGACGGACAGGAGACGCGGAGAGGGGGAGCCGAACGACAGCAGCTTGTCGTGATAGGCACGCTCGGTGAACCCCGGAGTCTTCTCGTACTTCTCGCGGAGCTTCATCATGCTGGAGAAGCCGTAGAAATACGTGGTGAGCTGCGCGCTCGTCAGGCGGGCGCGGCGCCACTTGCCGACGGCCTCGCCCTCCTCCTGAAAGGCCTCCTCCTCCATCAGCGAGAGGGCCTCTTTCTCATCCATCTTCCCGGCGTGGATCTCGTGATCCAGGATCGCGTTGGCGCACGCGCGGAGCATCATCTTCTGCCTTTGCAGCTTCACCTGCGGCCCGCCGAAGCCGTACTTGGCCATCAGCCATTCGGTGTATACAGCCCACCCCTCCACGAACGGACCGCTCTGGAAGACGGCGCGGATCTTCGACGGGAAGCGGTTGTTGTGCATGAGCTGCAGGTAGTGGCCGGGCATCGCCTCGTGGATGGTGAGGTCGTGGAGCATGGCCCGGTTGTACTCGCGGTAATAGGACTCCACCCGCTTCTTGTCCCAGTCCTTGGGGGTCGGAGAGATGGAGTAGAAGGTCTCTTGTTTGGCCTCCAGCGGGCCGGAAGAGTCGCAGTACGCGACGGCGACGCCGCGGCGGTACTCGGGCATCTCGATGACGCGACAAGGCTCCTCCGGGACGCGGACGAGGTCGTTCTTGCGGACGAACTCGGTGGCCTCGGCGAGCATCTTCTCGGCCTCTTTCACGATGGTCGCGTTGCTCGTGCGGTCCTTCGCGACCTCGTCGAGCACCGACTTCACGAAGGCCTTCTTGTCCTTCTCGGTCTTGAGATCGGGCATCTTCTTGCCCTTCATCAGCGTGGGCCAGATCTCCTTGGCCGTGTCGACCATCTCCTCGCGCGTCTTCGCGAGCACCGAGCGCGCCTCTTTCACGAGGTCGTCCGCGCTCACCGGATCGTCCAGGTAGAAGCGGAGCTTCTTCTCGAAGAGCGCCTTTCCGAGGCGGAAATCACCCTTGGAGCGCGCCTTCAGATCCTTCTCCAGGAACGTCTGGAAGTCGTTCAGCGCGGCGGCCGCCTTCTTCGATGCGTCGAGCAGATCCGCCTTCAGCGCGGGCACCTTGTCGAACGAGGCGACGATGTCCTTCTCGACGAGGCCGACGAGCCCCTTGTTCTGCTGAATGGCCGTCTCGGTGTGCACGAGCGCCGGGTTTTGAAGGCGCTTCTTCGCGGTGTCGACGATACCGGGGACGCCGCGCAGGCGGCCGAGCAGCGCCTTCATGCGGTCCTCCAGCGTCGTGAAATCGCGGCTCACCAGGGGATCGAGGCCGTCGCCGATCATGCCCGTGTAGAACATCGGGCTCGTCTCCGCGTCCTTCAGCTCGTCGATCGAGAAGATCACGAAGCCGAGCTGCGTGCGCAGGATGTCCTTGTCGACGCGGTTCTGGAGCGACAGCTCTTCGTCCTTGAAGCCGTCGAGCTCCTTCATGCGGGCCTCGGCGAAGTCGCGGAAGGCCTTGTCGCCCTCCTTCGTGACGTCGGGCCATTTGCCGTCGAAGCGGTGATCGCCCATCTGCGTCGCGTCGATCGGCCGGCGCTCCAGGTACTCGCCGAGGAAGCGCGACATGAACGCGGAGAGGGCCTCGTCGGCGGAGGGCTTGGTCACGGCGGACTCCGTGGCGGTCGCGGTCGCGATCGCGGTGGCCGTCGCGGTCGCGGTGCCGGACGGCTGGTTGGGGTCTTTGGCCGGGCCCTCGGTCGGGCCGCAGGCGGACAGGAGCGCGCTGAGCGCGAAGAGAGCGAAACTTTGGCGGGCGGACGTTCTCACGGTCCACGGGTGTACTGCGGCTCTCCGCAGAAGAGAAGCCGATCGATGGGGCCCTGCGTTTCGTGGTAGGGTGCGCGTTCGCCGCGCGGGCCGACGGGAGGCCGGCGCGAGCGCTCACGACCATGTTGCCCATCTTCTTCGGCCCTCCGGTAAGGCCCTTGTTCGGCGCGCTCCACGTGCCTTCATCTTCCGCCGGGGCCGTTCGTGGCGCCGGCGTGGTGCTGTGCTCCCCCTTCGGTCACGAGGCGGCGCACGCGAACCGCGCGGAGCGGCACCTCGCGGAGCGGCTCGCGGCGGCGGGCTTTGCCGTGCTGCGCTTCGACTACGACGCGACGGGCGACTCCGCCGGGGACGATCGGGAGCCGGGCCGCGTGGCCGCGTGGCAGGACAGCGTGGTCGCCGCGGTGAAGGCGCTGCGCGAGAGGGCCTCTGTCGACAAGGTCGCCCTCGTGGGGATGCGCGCGGGCGCGCTGCTCGCGTTCACGTCCGCGGCCGATTTCAAGGGGGAAGACGGCGCCCCGCTCGCGGACAGGCTCGTGCTCTGGAACCCCGTGACGAGCGGCCGCGCGCACCTGCGAGAGCTGACACGCCTGCATAAAGTGCTCTTTCCGAAGGCCAAAGGCGACAAGACCGAGAAGGCCGAGAAACCCGACGTGGACGAGGCGCTCGGCTTCGTGGTGCGGAAGGACACGCTCGCGGATTTCGGCAAGCTCGACATGCTCGCGGCGGAGACGCGGCCGGCGGCGGCGTGCCTCGTGATCGGCGGCGGCGACTCGCCCGCGGAGGACAAGCTGCTGGAGAAGCTGCGCGCGCTCGACTGCGAGGTCGCGTACGAACATTTGCCCGGCCACCCGTTCCTCGTGACGGACCCGCACAAGAACGACGTGCCGGGGCCGATGATCGAGTCGATCGCGAAGTATCTGGTCGCCGCTTACCCTTCGATCGAAGGCAAATCGAGCGTCACGGACGATCTCCGCCCCGGCGCGACGCGGATCGCGGCGGGCCCCGCGGGGGAGGAAGCGTGGCAGTTCGGCGCGCCGCACACCCGCTTCGGCGTCCTCACGCGGCCGAAGGATGGCAGTGTCGGAAAGCCGGCCATCATCCTGATGAACGCGGGCTCGATCCACCGCGTCGGGCCGAATCGCTCGTTCGTGCGGATGGCGCGGCGCTGGGCGGATCTCGGATACGCGGTGTTACGAATGGACCTCTCCGGCATCGGCGACAGCCCGGTTCAGGCGGGCGCGACGGAGAACGTGCCGTATCCGCCGGACGCGGTGCCGGACGTGCAGGCCGCGATGACGGCGCTCGCGAAGGAGGGAGTCGCGCAGAAGTTCATCCTGACCGGGCTCTGCTCCGGCGCGGACATCGCGTTCCGCGCGGGCGTCCTCGATCATCGCGTCGCGGCGGCGTGGATGATCAACCCGCAGGCCTTCTATTTCCCGTCCAGCGACTCGTTGAAGGAGTTCATGCACGCGGAGCTTCAGGCCACGTATTACGAGAGCGCCTTCTGGGATCCGGAGCGGTGGAAGCGCGTGTTCCGCGGCGAGGTGGACATGCGCCGCGTGGCCGGCATCATGCGCGCAAAGGTGGAGTCCGCGGCGAAGCGCCGCATCGCCCGCCTCCTGGGCCAGAAGCCCGTGCAGGAGGACAAGCCGGAGGCGCGCGACGTCATCGGCGATCTCCGCAGCATGGCGAACCGTGGAGTCGACACGTTCCTCCTGTGCAGCGAGGACGATCCGGGCCTCGTGTACCTTCTCAAGTACTTCGGCCCGGAGCTGAATACGCTGGACGGGGTCGCGAATTACCGCCGGGAGCTGGTGAAGGGCACCGACCACACCTTCACGCCGCTGTGGTCGCAAGACGTGCTGTCCGACATGCTGACGGAGCACTTGAAGAAGCGGCACCCGTAACCGGCGCTCTTCGCGGCTAGTGGACGACGACCATCCGGAAGTAACACTCCGCGTCTTTATCGCCGCCGAGCTGCGCCACCTTGAGCTTGGTGGAGTTGCCGGTGTGCCCCTCCTCCGGGTGGATCGCGAATTCGTCGGCCACGTGGAACGTGTAGTTGAGGTGCCCGCCCACGTTCCGCGTCGAGATCTGGAAGAGCTGCATTCCGCCCTTCCCGGCCGTCTTTTGGAAGGAGCGGATCGACATGCCGGTCGGCTTCGCGCCGCACTTCATCCCGTCGCACTGGCACGTCGCGTAGCGGCCGAGCTTGGGGTTGTGGATGCGGAAGCGGTCCATCCCGTCCTCGCCTTTGCCGGCGAATTCGATCTGCCACACGTTCTCTTCGCGCGTCCCGTCCCAGAGCTGGAGAGGATGACCGTTCTCCATCGAGCTGTCTTCGACCTCCCAGCTCGTCTCTCCGTCGCGCGCCGGGTGAATCCGCACCTTCTTGTCGAGGATGTTCGAGAGCTGCTCCCGCGTCGCGTAAGGCGCCTGTCCGAGCAGCGTGAGCCCCGCGTCGCGCGTCGCGTCCTTCACCCATTGAAGGTGCGTGGCCGCCGCATGGTGGAATTTCGCATACGGCTTGGTTTGCGCCTGCTGGACCGTCCAGCCGTGCTTCTTCATCTGGTCGAGCCAGGCGTCCGCGGAGTACTTGGGCGGCGCGGAGAGCGGGAGTCCCGAAGCGTCCCGCAGGGCCGGGAGCGCGGCGATCCAATCCGCGCACCGCTTGTCCGTGAAGTCATTGAGCAGCCCTTGCAGGACCGCCTCCGGGACCGACGGCCGAATCCGGATGATCGCGGACACCACCTCGAGCACGCGCCGGAGCTGATCGTCGGAGTCGAGCTGCGCCGGGTCATAGCGCCTCTGCTGCCGGATGCACCGCATGGCCGTCACCATCTCCTGGAACGCGCGCAGGTACATCGTCGGATTGTCCTTCACGATCGGCGTATTCGACCATTGCGGCTTGTACCGATACGTGACCCACGGCAGATCCGGCACGTGCCCCATGCGCCCGTGTCCGGTGTAAGCAATGGAGTTGTAATAGAAGCCTTGGGGCGTGTACGTGAAGGGCGGGATCGCGACGCGCACGTAGCGCCCGTCGAGCGTGAGGATCTCGGGCTCCTCCGCGACGTCGTTGACGTGCCAGGCGGCGGAGCCGGAGTACAGCATGTGCGCGAACGTGTCGATGAGCACGTGCATGCGAATGCCGATCATGGCCAGATCGGTCGCGTGGCGTTGCACGGTGTCGTTGACCATGCCGATGGCCATGGGGCTGTCCGGCAGGCACATCGCGCGGAACTCCTGCTTCGCGAGATCATCGTAGTGGAAGGAGCCGAAGAGACCCGTCGCCTTCTGCGCGCCGTGGTACGGGTGGTTCAGATCGATGTTGCCCGGGAGGAAGTGGAAGGCCGTCCACATGGCCCGATCGCGGGCGATGGTGCCAGTCGACCAGTCGTCCGCCTCGCCGATCTCGTCCCCGACGGACAGCGTGGTCACGACCGGCTTCACGCCGTGGATCCGCGACGCGCGGTCCGGCGTGGAGTCGTCGACGTACTGCGCCGCGTGCGCGATCATCGCGGCCTCGGAGTCGTTGTACCCGGCGACCTGGGCGGCGATGAACGTGGCGTAATAGTGGAAGTCGATATCCATGGTGGCTCTCCGATGGGTGGTGTCGAGCGGGCCAATCCTCGGCGCGCCGCTCGTTCGAGAGGGCCTGTTGCACCCGCGATGCCAGGCCGGGCATTGTGTGAAGTAAGCTTGTTTTGTAGAGGATTCGTGCCCGCGTGAGCGTGCGGCCGGTGTGCGCGCCGCCGTCGCACAGACGTCGCACACGAGCCCGCACAGTCGCCCGCACACTGGCCCCTTGCGAATTGACGCTCGAGTCCGTAGCTGAGCGGACTCCGTCCTCCCAGTGGCGCCCTTCGTATCACTCCCCCGCCCCGGAAATGGGATTAACGTCGAGCGTGGCACCCGCGTTGCACCATGGCTCTGCGCTCCGGACGTGCTCCGATCGGTGGACCGATCGGAGGCCTTCCGCGCACCTTTCCATCTCTCGCCGAAGCGCCCCCAACCCAAGGAGCCAAGCTCGATGACGACGAACAGCGCATCTTCTCAGCCGGCCGTCCCCCCCTCTCTTCGACTGGCCGCCCGCACGGCCAAGGAGCGCCTCGCGGCGCTCGGCGGATATGCCCTCTTGATCGGTCTCAATGACTACGACGACCCGGCGATCGAGAACCTGCGCGGCGGTCGCAACGACGTGCTCGCCTATTACAAGGTGTGCCGCAAGCTCGGGTACAAGCGGGTTCGCATGCTCACGACTCCCGTGCTGACGGAGGACGAGATCGTCCGCGCGGAGATCGAGCTGGCGCCGGTGATCGCGAAGAACCGCAAGGTGACGGAGGAGGAGATCCGCGCGAACGTGCGGCGGTGGATCGAGGCCGGACGGGCGGTGTCCACGGAGACGGCTCCCCAGGAGATCACCATCGACGGTCTGACGGTGCGCGCGGTGGACAAGGGCGCGCGGCGCGTGTCCGACGAGGTGCTCCTGTCGCTCGGAGAGCCCACGCGACAAGGCATGATCGAGGGGTTGACGTGGCTCACGGATCGGCTGCAGTCGCTCGTGCAGCTCCGGTGGACCGAAGAGGGGGAGCCCCGGAGTCGGTGGGGGCACTGGCCTTCGTTTCCCGGGTTTCTGGTGTACTCGGGGCACGGCGCGCGGCGGGGGGACGATCTGTGTTTGTGCCCCAGCGACACGGTGGCTCCGGGGCTCGAAAAGGCCATCTCGTTCTCGGAGGTGCGGGCGATCCTCGATCGCGCCAGTGACCTGGATAGCCAGGATCCGGAGCTCCTCTCGGCGCTGCCGATGTTGAAAGGCCTCCTCGGGCCGGACGGCCAGCTGCCAGGTTGGAAGCACCCCGCGGACAACCTGACGGTCGTGCTCGACTGCTGCTTTGCGGGCGGCGCGGGCGGGATGGACAAGGCGCATCAAGTGCCGACGATCACGCCGGGAGCGATCCTCCCGAGACAGGGCCTCTCGTCGGAGCGGAGCCTCGGAGATCGAGTGCTCTGCGCGTCGGCGCGCGGGGAGGTGGCGTATCAGGCGATGCTCGGCGGACAGTGGCACGGCGCGTTCTCGTGGGCGCTCACCACGGCGCTGGAACAGTGGCAGTTCGTGAAGCCGAAGAACGCCGCCTTCCGCAGGACGGACGTGTCGCACGCGGAGCTGCTCTATCGCTCGCGGGCCCTGCTTTCGGCGCTGTCGTTCCCGCAACACCCTGTCTTGCTCGACGGGGCGGGCAATCGGCCGGTGTTCGGGCACGACTCCGAGGAGCTGACCGGAGACGAGGTCGCGATGGAGCCGACGGGGGAGCGGAGCGGTATCCAGATTGACCCTCTCGGTGACTACGAGGTGACGGTGTTCGAGGTGTGGATCAGCGACTGGCGAATTGCGGAGTTCGTGGTTCCCAGGGTCTCCAGCTCGGATGGTCAATGGGAGCCCACCCATGAGTACTGGTTCCCTCAGGGGGAGTTCAACACATCGACGGCGCGGGGCGGGCTTCTTTGCGAGCTTCGCTACTATGGATACAGCTACGCTGAGCTGACCAGACGTTCGGATCTGCCTCCGAGCGCGGCGCTCAAAGTCCCGCAGGCGACGACGTGGACCGATGATACCTGCAAGATGGATCTCACGATCTTCGAGCCCAGCTTCATTCCCAGCATCCCGCCGGCGTTCAAGCTCGGCTTCAAGGGGAGCTACTTGCCGACAGAAAGGGGCCGCGAGCTCAAGGTGCAGTGGTTCAAGTCGTCCACCTCCTCCAAGGAGAACTTGTCCTTCGGGAACGTCTCCGGCCAACTGGGAGGATGTGTCACCACAGGATGGGACGCCCGCGCCTGTTCTTACTCGACAGAGTCCCGAGTGCCGTGACCGCGGTGACGCATCTCCGGACAGCCTCTCACCGCCCGACAGGCCAGCTCCGTACGAGGCGAATCCCCACCACGCGCCTGCGAATCCCGGGCCTCCCGCCGAATCGGCCCGCCGCGCGACTCTGCGTCATCCCGCCGCTCCACGCGCCGCCTTTCAAGGCTCGATAATCGGGATCGGCCGGGTCCGCCGGCTCCAGCACGAGCCGATCCCCTTCGATCCTCGGACCGTGGGGTCGCCAGACGTTCATGCACCAATCCCGGGTGTTCCCGGCGAGGCCGCGCACACCGTACGGCCCCTCGTCGGTGGGGTGGCTTTCGATGCTCCCGCACATGGCTTGTTCCGGGCTCGTGTCGGACACGCGGGCGAACGTGGGCTCGGCCTGGTCGCCCCACGGGAAACGCCGGCCGTCCGCGCCGCGCGCCGCCTTCTCGCGCTCCAGCTCGTCCGGGAGGCGATACGGCCTCTTCGTCCGCTCCGACAGCCACTTCGCGTACGCGTTCGCAGCGTGCCAGTCCACGAGGGAGATCGGGAAATCCGGCCTCCACCGCATCGCGTCCGTGTCCGCCGGCAAATAGAACAGCCCGTCTCGGTCCCGAGGAAGCGCGGGCTCGTCCGCCCCTCCCGCGAGACCTTCGTGCACCTTCGGACAGGCGATCACAGCCTCTGCCCCTCTCCCGGTGAGGACGAGGTCGTTCAAGAAGAGGAGGTACTCCGCGGTCGTGACAGGGAATCGCCTCATCAGGAACGCGTCGATCCAAACCCGCTTTCCAGGCAAGCTATCCGGCGCCTCCGGATCGCCGAAGACCCAGCACCACCCGGCCGGGATGCCCACCTCGTCTTCGTCCAGATCCCCCTCGCACGGCAGCAAGATCGGAGAGGCCTCACTCTCCCCCGGGGCGCGTCCGTCCCAGTGCGCGGCCCGCTCGATCAGCACGGGATACCGCACCTCCACGCGGCCCGGCGCGCGGATCCGGAGGAGGTAACTGCCATGTTGCAGCGGCGCTTCGAGGATGGGCGTCGGCCCGATCACGCGATCATGGACTGGCACTTTCCGGCGGTCCACGAGCCGGAAGCGCTCGACGATCACCTCCGCGCCCGGCGGATCCGTCACGATCGACACGGCCCCGTCCCCGCGCAAGAAGGCGGCGTTTCGGCCCCGATCGTGGATTCGTAACAGCTCCTCCGCGCGCGCCGCGTCCTCGTCCCGGCCGGCGCGCTCGGCTTCGATCAACGTGTCTCGGTGGTGGTCCGCGAGCGCCTCGTGCGCCTCCGGGAGGTCCGGGTCCACGCTGAGCGCGCCCTGCACCGCCTCCATCCAACGCGCCTCCGCGAGCGCCGCGGAGCGCGCCAGTTGCTTCGCCACGTCCTCGAGGTCCCACGCCGGGCGCTTCTTGTCGATCGGGTCGAATGGCCGCAGATCGCGCTGGAGCGCGCGCGCCCTCGACTCGACCTCCGCGGCGCGGGCGCGCAGACTGGCCACCTCCGGCGAGAACGCCTGCGCCCGTGAGAGGGCCGAGAGGGCTTGTTCACGCTTCCGGGCGCCGTCCAGCCAGCTCACCACGTCCGCGGCGAGCGACTCGGCGCTTGGATACCGATGCTCGATCTCCCGCTGCATGGCTTTGTCGACGATCGCGCACAGCTCGTCGGGGAGCGGCGGCCCTCCCCTGCCCGCCTCGCGCACGGACGGCGGCGGCCACGAGAGCAAGGCCGCGAGCACCTCCTGCGCGCTCGCCCCGTCGTACGGAGACCGCCCCGCGAGCAGACAATGAAGCACGGCGCCGAGCGAGTACACGTCGCTCCAAGGGCCATGTCGCGACGTCTCCCCGGCGGCTTGCTCCGGCGGCATGAACGCGGGCGTCCCGAGGACATCCCCGAAGCGCGTCCACCTCGGCGACGACGACTCCCCCTCTCCGGCGGCCCGACTGTCACTCTCGCGCGGGTCGTCGACTCCCATCCTCCGCGCGAGGCCCCAGTCCATCACGAGCACCTCGCCGAGCTCGCCCACCATCAGATTGGCAGGCTTCAGATCGCGGTGCACGACGCCCAATCTGTGCGCGTGTGCCATCGCCTGCGCGATGCGGGAGAACGCGTCCACCGCGCGGCGAAAGGTCCAGCCGTCGCGCGTGACGCCCCACCCCGACGGGCCCGAGACGGCGTGGAGATCCTCGATCACGGCGTGAAGCGTGCGGCCCCGGACCTCCATCATCGTGTACCAGATTTGCCCGGTGGACATCTCCCCTCGATCGTGCACGGCCACGATCCCGGGGTGCTGGAGCTGCGCGGTGATGCTCGCCTCCATCAGGAAACGCCGCCGCACGGAGGGGATCTTCGCGTGCTCGCGCCGGAGCACCTTCATCGCGACGACGCGCCCCAGCAGCGTGTCGAGCACGCGCCGCACCTCTCCGAACGTGCCGCCCGCGATGCGGCCGCGATCCACGTAGCGCGCCGGGAGCTGCGCCGAGATCGCCTCTTCGCGCGGATCGCCCGGAAACGAAGCCTCGGGAGCGTCCGCACGGACGGTCTCGCGAAAGGCCGGAGCGCTGGCGTCGCGCGTGTGGTTCGGCGCGACGTGCGCAGTGTCCAGCGGGGGCGCGGTGGCGTCGTCGTCCCGGGGCATTCCGTCTCCGATCGTTGGTCTCAGGATATCCTCGCGAGGGCGCGCGTCGCCACCGCCGTTGCGCGCATCCTCTGCCCGCATGGACGGATCTGCGCTATGAGCGCCGCGTGGACACGATTGGCGCTCTCCGGCTCTCTCTCGGGCGCGAGGGTCGTTGAAGATGGCCGCGCGTCCTCGGGCCGCCGCCGCCTCCACGCTCGACGTGGACCGCTCCACGAGCCAGCTCGACGGCGCGGATCGGGAGGTGCTCGCGCTGCTCGTCGCGTGGGCCCCGGCAGAGGCGTCGCGCGTCGGCGAGGTGGCCCTCTTCGAGCCGGACGACGGCGCGCGCATCCTCGGCCGCGGCGATTCCTCGGGCGCCGGAGAGCGGGTGTGGTTCCAGCGGCAACGGCCCGGCGTCTCCGAGCGAACAGGCCCCCTCACGAGCCCGGGGCTCTCGCGCGAGCAGCTCCGCGTGCGCGTCGAGAATGGCAGTCTGCGCGTCGAGCGCGTCGGGAAATGCCCGGTGTTGCTCGCGGGGCGAGAGGTGGACACTTGCACGCTCCGGCCGGGGGATGCGCTGGTGTTGCGCGGGCAGATGGTGCTCTATTGTACGCGCCGCCCGTGGTCGATGGCGCCCCTCGCGAGCGCCCGGCTCGAAGACGCCCCGGTGTTCGGCGCGCCCGACAGACACGGCATCGTGGGGGAGAGCCCCGTGACGTGGCGCCTGCGCGATCGGCTCGCGTGGACGGCCGGCGCCGAAGAGCACACGCTGCTGCTCGGGGAGAGTGGCTCGGGCAAAGAGCTGTGCGCGCGCGCGATTCACGCCCTCGGGGCGCGGCGAAAGGGGCCCTTCGTGGCGCGCAACGCGGCGACGATCCCGGCGAGCCTCGTGGACGCGGAGCTGTTCGGGAACGTGAAGGGCTATCCGAACCCGGGGATGCCGGAGCGCCCCGGCCTCGTGGGCGCGGCCGACGGAGGCACCTTGTTCCTCGACGAGATCGGGGAGCTGCCCTCGGAGCTGCAGGCCAACTTGCTGCGCGTGCTGGATGAATACGGGGAGTACCACTCGCTCGGAGCCACGCAGTCGAGGCGCGCGAGCTTCCGTCTCGTCGGCGCGACGAACCGGGATCCGTCGGCGCTGAAGCACGATCTCGCGGCCCGGCTCGTGGTGCGGCTCACGGTGCCCGGCCTCGGCGAGCGGCGCGACGACATCCCTTTCCTGGTGCGCCACCTGCTCGCGCGCGCGGCGGAGAAGAGCCCCGCGGCGACGGCGCGCTTCACGCCTCCGGGCGCCGCCGGAGAGGGGCCGCGCGTGAAAGCGAGCCTGATCGAGGGCGCGCTCCGCCACCCGTATACAACACACGTCCGCGAGCTGAACGGGCTCCTCTGGAGCGCGATGTCCGCGAGCGCGGGCGACGCGATCGAGTGGAGCGATCCATCGCCGCCGGAGAAGGCCGCTGCGGTGTCTGCTCGAAGTGGGGACGTCCCGTGCCCGGTGAGAGCGCCCGACGATTCGGCACCTCCGGAGCCTCCCGCCGCCCCCGAGCCGACCGAGAGCGAGATCCGCGCGAGCCTCGCGGCCAACAAAGGAAACATCCTTCACACCGCGCGCGCCCTCGGCCTCACGAGCCGGTACGTGCTGTATCGGCTGATGAAGCGCTACGGCATCGCGACGACCGAAGAAGGATAAGCGACGGGTCCGCCCCCCCAAATCAGACTCTCAGTCGCCCTTCGCCTTCAGCTTCTCCATGTTGTCGTTGATGAAGGAGCGAATGTCCTCCGACATGTCGAGGAGGCGGGCCCACTGCTCCTTGTACAGGGTCACCGGGAAGCGGCCGAGGCCGTAGACGCTCACCGCGCCCTTCTCGCTCACCTTGAGAAAAGCCGTGCGAGCCTTCTTGTTCTTGAGGGCCTCGTTCTCGGCCTTCAATCGTTCGAGCTCCGCCTTCAGGTCCGCATCTTCCGCCATGGTCATCCCTCGTGATGAAAACTACCGATACGTCTTGGGGTTCGCGAGCGAACCCACGAGCCAGTGGAAATTGTCGAAGATCGCGCCGGAGTCGAAGATACCGTCCGACGAATCCCACGTGATGAATTCAACGGTGATCACCTCCCCCGGCTTGATCGGAGACTCCGTCTTGAGCCAGCCGGTTCCGCCGCCCACCGAGCTCTGAATGCCATTGCACGGCGAGTCCATGTCGCCGTACCCCGTCCCCGCGAGCTCCGCCGAGCCGCCGCCGCAGAAATTGAAGCCCGGCGTGCCGAAACAACCCGTCGGTCCCGTCACGCAGCGGTCGAAGAAGTTGAGGTTCACCGAGCCCGGCGTGCCCTGATTGTCGAACAGGATATTGTGATTGTTCGCGATGCCCGCCGCCCCCGTCTTCAAGAGCACGACCCAGAGATCGTTGTACCCCGAGCACGCATACTCCGGGTATTCTGCCGAGAAGAAGGAGTGATCGAAGCCGAAGCTATTGGCGTTCGTCGGCGTGCGGATGGTCAGCTTGAGGTTCGTCGGGTTGAAGGCGAGGTTGCCGATCGGGAGCGGACAACCCTGCTTGTTCGTCGGGAAGCCGGGCGGGACTGCGGACGTCGTGCCGGTGTCGGTGCCGGTCTGCGGCGTGGTGCCGGGCTGGTAATACGGCTGTCCGGGGACGCCCGCGAGGCCCGTGGAGAAGTAGACGAAATTGGCATTCTTGCGCGGCCCGAGCACGTTGCCGAAGCTCGTCACGATCGCGTGCGACTGGGACGCAGGCGTCCCCGAGCCGTCCGCGAGGCGCAGCTCGGCGGTGATGAGGCCCCAGATCTTGGCCGCGCCCGTCGCGTTCGCCGTCGTCGTCTGGCAGATGTCGATGGCCTTCGCGTAGTCGAACGCGTCCTGCGACGTGTACTGAAGGCCGGAGTCGCACTGGAGCACCGGGTTGTCGATCCCGCCGTTGCAGTCGTTGTCGATGCCGTCCGGGAAATCGAAGGCGCCCGGGTTCACGAGCGGGTTCTGATCGTCGCAGTCGTTGTCGCAGGTGCCGTATCCGTCACCGTCGTTGTCCGGGCACGGGCCGCCGTCGTTCGGCGCGTCCATCGTGACGTCCTCCGGCGCGTCCACCGGAGAGTCCATCACGACGTCCTCCGGCGCGTCCTCGGGCGAATCCATCACCACGTCCTCCGGAGAATCCACCGGAGAGTCGATCACCACGTCCTCCGGCGAATCCACCGGAGAGTCGATCACCACGTCTTCCGGGGAGTCGATCGGCGAATCCACCGGGGAGTCCACAGGCGAGTCGACCGGAGAGTCCACGGGGGAGTCGACCGGAGAGTCCGTGGCGCCGTCCGTCGCGGCGTCGGTGCCGGCGTCCTCCCCTTGCGTCTCGGACTCTTCGAGCCCGGTCTTCGCGCCGCAGCCGGGGGCGAGCCAGATCGCAGGCGCGGTCATCGCGACGAGCACGAGGCTCGATCGGATCACCCAGTCGGCACGCTTCGTCCTGCGACGCACGGAAGACCTCCACACCAAGGAAAGCGACGACCGAGCCTATCCGAAATCGGCGGCCGCATCTCTTGTTGCGCGCAGGGGAGCGGGCATTTTTGGTCATGCCTCTCCCCCCGCACGCGCGGTTTGGTAGGCTGCTCGGGCCTCATGGAGCTCGCGCAGCTTTACCAGGAGCTCCTCTCCGCCGCGCGGAAGATGGGCGTCGACGTGCGCGCGGAGCCCTTCGATCCCGGCCTCTCCGACGCGACACGGCCCCGCGGTGGCCTGTGCACGATCCGCGGCCGCCACATGATCCTGGTGGACGCGCGCGGCAGCCTGCCGGACCGGATCGCCACCCTCGCGGGCGCCCTGTCGCAGATGGACCTGGACAGCGTGTTCTTGCCGCCCGTCGTGCGAGCGACGATCGGCGCCTACCAGCCGACCGGAGACGAGGTGGAGCGCTCCTTCCGGAGGCTTCATTCGCAGCGAAAAGCGCGCTCCTGAAGCCTCCGGAGCGGTCCGTCAGAGGCCGAGCGCCTTCTGGACCTCGGGGTAGAAGGCCGCGATCGCCTCGTCGATCTTCGCGACGTCCGTGCCGCCGGCCTGCGCCATGTCGGGGCGACCGCCGCCGGATCCGCCCACGATCTTGGACACGCCCTTGATCAGATCGCCCGCCTTGAGCTTGTCCGTCGCGGCCTTCGAGACCATGAGCGCGAGCGCCACCTTGTCCGGTCCCTTCGCGCCGAGGAGCACCGCGGAGCGCTCGCCGAGCTTGTCGCGCAGCTTCTCCGCGAGCTCACGCAGCGGGCCGGCCTGCGTGTTGTCGGGCATGCGGCGCGCGAGCACCTTCACCCCGCCGATGTCCTTCGCCTCCGCGATCATCGCGTCGATGCCGCCGCCGCCGCTGCCGCCGCTGCCGCCTTCGAGGACCTTCTTTTCGAGCTCCGCGACCTTCTTTTCGAGCTCGCGCTCGTGCGCCACGATCTTGGTGAGCTTGTCGAGCATGTCGCCGCCCGTCGCCTTCACGATCGCGCGCGCCTTCGAGATCTCGTCCTCCGCGTCGCGCACGTAGCCGAGCGCGTTGAGGCCCGTCGTCGCGAAGATGCGGCGCACGCCCGCGGCCACGCCGCCCTCGCTCGTGATCTTGAAGAGGCCGATGTCGCCGAGCGCCCGCGCGTGGGTGCCGCCGCACAGCTCGATGACCTCGTTCGTCATCGTGAGCATGCGCACCGTGTCGCCGTACTTCTCCTCGAAGATGGCCATCGCGCCGCGCTTCTTGGCGTCGTCCATCGTCAGGATCTCGGTCAAGACAGGCGCGTTCGTGAGGATCTTCGCGTTCACGAGATCCTCCACCTTCGACATCTCCTCCTTCGTCACCGCGCGGTTGTGCGCGAAATCGAAGCGGAGGATGTCCGGCCCGACGCGCGAGCCCTTCTGCTGCGCCGTCGGCCCGAGCACCGTGCGCAGCGCCCAGTGGAGCAGGTGCGTCGCGGAGTGGTTGCGGCGAGTCGCCGAGCGCGCCTCGTGATCGACCGTCAGCGTGACGGGATCGCCCTTGGAAATGGCGCCTTTCTCGATCACGCCCTCGTGCACGACGAGGCCCGCGAGCGGCTTCCGCGTGTCCGTGATCTTGATGACGGTGCTCGCGTCCGCGGCGCTCTGGATGACGCCGACGTCGCCGACCTGACCGCCGCTCTCGCCGTAGAACGGCGTCTGCGCGACGAGCACCTCGACCGAGTCACCGGCCTCCGCGCGGTCCACGATCGTGCGCGTCTTCTTGCCGTTCGCGTCCGTCTCGACCTTGATCACGAGGGTGACGGAGCTGGAGCCGGCCTCGCGGTCGTAGCCGGTGAACACCGCCGCGGGCACCTGGTTCTTCGCCTCGCGGTACGCGGTGTCGACCTGCGCGTTCGGATCGATGTGGCCCTCGGCCTCTTCCTGGGGCTTCACGATCTTCTCCGCGCCCTCCGTATCGACGCGGAAACCAGCCTCCGCGCAGATGACCTCCGTGAGGTCGAGCGGGAAGCCGAACGTCGTGTAGAGGTCCGCCGCGGGCGCCGCCGCGAGGACCTTGTCGCCCTTTTCGCGCATGTCGACGAAGCGCTCTTCGAGGATCTTGAGGCCGCGCTTCAGCGTCGCGCGGAACCGGACCTCCTCGTCCTCCGTCACGCGCACGATCAGATCGCGGCGGTCTTTCAGCTCGGGATACACGTCGCCCATCTCTTCGGTGACGAGCGCCGCGACCTCGTGAAGAAACGGCTTCTCGATGCCGAGTCGGTAGCCGTGGCGGATCGCGCGGCGCATCACGCGGCGGAGCACGTACTCGCGCTTCTGACGCTCCGGCAGCACGCCCTCCGCGATGAGGAAGGCCACCGTGCGCGCGTGGTCCGCGATGACGCGCATCGACACGTCGTCGTCTCCCTGGCTCGCGGTGTAGGGCTTTCCGGCGATCTGACCGGCCTTGTCTGTGAGCTTGCGGAGCAGATCCGTGTCGTAGTTCGAGGTGACGCCCTGCACGACGCACGCGACGCGCTCCAGGCCCATGCCGGTGTCGACGGAGGGCGCGGGCAGCGCGACGAGCGGGCCGTCCTTCTCCGCGCGATCGAACTGCATGAACACGTTGTTCCAGATCTCGGTCCAGCCGCTGCCGTCGATGCGCGGCTCCTCGCCGAAGCGCGACGTGTCGGGCTCGTTTCCGTGGAAGAAGTGGATCTCCGTGCACGGGCCGCAGGGGCCGGTGTCGCCCATCGACCAGAAGTTGTCGGCCTTGCCGAGGCGACGAATGCGATCGTCCCCGAAGCCGGTCACCTTGCGCCAGATCTCCGCGGCCTCTTCGTCGGCGGGGATGTTCCCTTCGCCTTCGAAGACCGTGATCATGAGGCGCTCCTTCGGGATGTCGTACACCTTCGTGAGGAGCTCCCACGCGTACGCGATCGCGCTCTCCTTGAAGTAGTCGCCGAAGGAGAAGTTGCCGAGCATCTCGAAGAACGTGTGGTGGCGCGCGGTGACGCCGACGTTCTCCAGATCGTTGTGCTTGCCGCTGATGCGGATGCACTTCTGGCTCGTGGTCGCGCGCTTGTAGGGCCGCGTCTCCTTGCCGGTGAACACGTCCTTGAACTGGACCATGCCGGCGTTGACGAACATCAGCGTCGGGTCGTTTTGAGGCAGGAGCGGGCTGGAGGCGACGACCTCGTGTCCCTTCTGCGCGAAGAAATCGAGGAACGCCTTGCGAACGACGGCGGATGACGAGAGCCGGGGGACGAGCATGGTCCGCGCGGTTTATCACGAGAGAGCCCGCTTTGGGGGCCCGGATGCGCGGACCGCTCGGACGGACGTCCGAACGAGGCAGGGGCTCATTCCCCCGGAGCTGGCGGCGAGGCAACCTCCCGATTGCAGCTACGCGGCGGCGACCTTCCGGCGACGCACCATCCCCACGAGCAGGGTCGCGAACGCGACGCACCACAAGAGCACCGCGATTCGCGTCATCTGGGGCAAGGCCGCATACAGGATCGCCGCCGCGAAGAGACAACTCACCGCCACGATCCCGGCCGGAGACACTCTACGACCGCGCGCCGGGACGAGGGGGCGCTTCGGCAGAGAGGCCCCTGGAGAGGCGCCTGTGGCGGGTGGCCGGGCGCTCATACCGGGGAGTCGGACTGGCAATATCGGTCGCGGACCGCGTGGGGCTTCGGGCTCGTCGGGATCGGGACTGGCTGCTTCCGGGACCTTGTCGGGAGAGCCTCCATCCGCGGCCTCGGCTTTGTCCGGGCGCTCCTCGCCCTGCGGATCGGCCTTCGGCGCTTCGTCCGCAGCGGCGTTCTGACCGGAAGCGCTGGAGTCTTCCGGCTTAGAATCTTTTCCACCTTCGGAGTCGTCATCCTCGTAGTCGTCGGTGAGATCGGCCGAGTCTTCGAGGAGCGACGCTTTCTGACTCTCGGCGT
Source organism: Polyangiaceae bacterium (assembly GCA_046351455.1). GTDB lineage: Bacteria > Myxococcota_A > Polyangia > Polyangiales > Polyangiaceae > JADJRH01. The sequence continues at coordinate 24,550 of JAXLYM010000028.1, read as the reverse complement.
GCTTCTTCTGCAGCTCCTGACAGAGCTTCGCGAAGGCCTCCCCCGGCGCCAGGCCGAGGTGCGCCACGCTCGGATCCGTCTGGATCTCGGAGAGCCACGCTCCATTGATGACGGCCCCCGTCTCGAATTCGTGCGCGAGCCGCTCCGCGATACGGAGCGTCGCGACCATCTTTCCGACCGCGCCCCCTTTGGCGAACGCGCGCTCCGGCTGGTGGTGCCAGCCGACCACGTTCGGGACCGGATCCGGGATGTGCCAGCCCGCCAGCATGATCGCGCCCAGGATCGCGTGATCGAAGCCGTACGCTTCGAATTCTCTCAGGTGGGCGAGATCCGGCATTCCGGCCGTCTCGGTGAGCATCGCCGGGTATCCCTCGTCCTCGGACTGAAGCATCATGAGCTTCCCGAAGTCGTGCAGCAGGCCGCACGTGTACATCTCGTCCGCGGCGAGCCCGACGCGCTGGGCGATGGCGCGCGCCAGGGTAGCTGTGCCGGTGGAGTGCACGAAGATGCCGCGCACCGCCGGGCTTTCGTCGTCGAACCACTCGAGCGCCGCCGCCGCCACCGCGATCTCCGAGAGCCGCTTCGGGCCGAGCAGCGTCACCGCCATCCGGATCTTGTGGCAGCGCATGCGGAGGCCGAACGCGGGGGAGTTCACGACGCGGAGGATCCGCACCGCGAGCGAGGAGTCGCTCTCGATCGTGGCCGTCACGTCCTCGACCTTGAAGCCCTTGTCGGAGGTGGCCTGAAGGAGCTTCTGGACCGCCACCGGAAACGCGCGCACGCCGTGCGATCGCGACACCGCCGCGGCGAGGCTCTTCGCGGCCGCGCGCCGGGGCAGCTCGTCCGTGATGTCCAGGAAAGCGAGGCTATCGACGGGGCTCAGGCTCATGCCCTTAAGGACGGACCCCTCGCGCCGTGGAACAGGATCAGACTGCGATTTTGCTTTTTGGAGCAGGTGTATCGACCGGCTCAGACTGACACTTTCGATAACCATGCAGACTGACATGGATGCGCGCCGGTAGGAGCGACGCTCAGGTTGTGGTAGGCGGCGCGGATCGCGGGCCCCCCATGAAGAACATCACGCTCACGGACCGACTCCGTTACCGCTTCGATCTCACGATGGCGCGGGGGCCGACCTCGCTCATCCTGTGGCTCTTCCTCCTGACGGCGCTGTTCGTGTCGGCGTCCGCCGGCATCCTGATCGCGGCCGATCTCATCCCGAAGCCGGAGGACGGGGGCGACGTCGGCTTCGTGAGCGCGCTGTGGATGGCGCTGATGCGCGCGATGGACGCGGGCACGGTGGCCGGCGACACCGGGAGCCGCGCCTTCCTCGGCGTGATGTTCGCGACGACGCTCGGCGGCATCTTCGTCGTGTCGATCCTCGTCGGCCTCATCACGAACGGCATCCAGGACCGCGTGGAGAGCCTCCGCAAGGGCCGCTCGGTCGTGTGCGAGGAGAACCACACGGTGATCCTCGGCTGGTCGCCGCAGGTGTTCTCGATCGTCAGCGAGCTCGTGCTGGCCAACGAGAGCCGGGGCCGCGCGGCGATCGCGGTGCTCGCGGACAAGGACAAGGTCGAGATGGAGGACGAGCTCCGCGACAAGTGCGGATCGTTCGGAAAGACCCGCATCGTGTGCCGCACCGGGAGCCCCATCGATCCGGGCGACATCGCGCTCGTGCGGCCGGACGCGGCGCGATCGATCATCGTGCTGGCGCCGCAGGACGACGACCCGGACGCTCACGTCATCAAGACGATGCTCGCGCTGGTGAACGGGCCGGAGCGGAAGAAGGGCAAGTACCATATCGTCGCGGAGATCCGGGATCAGAAGAACCTGGAGGCCGCGAAGCTCGTCGCGAAGGACGAGGCCAAGCTCGTGTGCACGGAGGACATCCTCTCCCGCATCACGGTGCAGACGTGCCGTCAGTCCGGCCTCTCCGCGATCTACACGGAGCTGCTCGATTTCGGGGGCGACGAGATCTACATGAAGCCGGAGCCGGCGCTGGTCGGCCGCTCGTTCCGCCACGCGATCTCGGCGTACGACGCGTGCTCGATCATCGGCGTTCTCACGGCCGCGGGCGAGGTGCGTCTCAAGCCGCCGATGGATATGCGCCTGGCGGACGGCGATCAGCTCATCGGCATCGCGGAGGACGACAGCACCTTCGTGCTCGGCGGGGACAAGCCCGCGCCGGAGACGGACCTCGTCGTGCAGCCGGAGCCTCGGCAAAAGAAGCCGGAGCGCGTGCTCGTGCTCGGCTGGAACCGCCGCGCGCCGCGCGTGCTCTTGGAGCTCGACCAGTACGTCGCGAACGGCTCCCGCGCGGAGGTCGTGGCGGAGAGCGAGACGGCGGAGGCTCAGATCGCGGAGATCCGAGATCTGTTGCAGAACCTCGACGTGCACTTCAAGGCGGCGAGCACCACCGATCGGCGCGTGCTCGACAAGCTCGCGACCGACTTCGATCACGTGATCACGCTCAGCTACTCGGACGATCTGGACGCGCAGAAGGCGGACGCGCGGACCCTGGTGACGCTGCTCCACCTGCGCGACATCGAGGCGAAGCGCGGGGAGACGTTCTCGGTCGTGAGCGAGATGCTCGACGTGCGCAACCGCCAGCTCGCCGAGGTGGCGCAGCCCGACGACTTCATCGTCAGCGACAAGCTCGTGAGCCTCCTGCTCGCGCAGATCTCGGAGAACGCGCACCTCGCGGCGGTGTTCGACGATCTGTTCGATCCCGAGGGCGCGGAGATCTATCTGAAGCCCGCGGAGGACTACGTGGTGACGGACAAGGACGTGACGTACGCGACGGTGGTGGAGTCCGCGCGCCGCCGCGGCGAGGTGGCGATCGGCTACCTCGGAGCCGAGGGCCCGCTCGCCGGCCGCGTGCACGTGAACCCGAAGAAGAGCGCCGCGATCAAGCTCCGCAAGGCCGACAAGGTGATCGTGATCGCCGAGGACTGACCATGACGACTCCCAAGCACGAAGGGGGCCACAGCCACGATCACAGCCACGCTCACGGGCACGACAAGCACGCTCACGGCCACGCGCACAGCCACGCTCACGCGGAGGAGATCGCGCTGGACCCGAACACGTTCGGGACGGATCAGCCGTGCTTCGGCTGCAGCCCGACGCACCCGATCGGCTTCCGTTTGCAGGTGTTCCGGCGCGGGGACGAGGTGGTCACGCGGTTTTTGCCCGGCGACAATCACCAGGGACCGCCCGGCGTGATGCACGGGGGCCTCGTGACGACGCTCGCGGACGAGATCGCGGCGTGGGCGATCATCGCGCTCAAGGGGCGATTCGGCTTCACGGTGTCGCTGGAGGCGCGCCTGATGAAGGCGGTCCGCGTCGGCGTCGAGATCGAGGCGACCGGCCGCATCGACTCCGAGACGCCCCGCTTCACGAAGGTGGCCGTCGAGCTGAAGCAACAGGGAAAGACCTGCGTGAAGGGCCTCTTCACGTTCGCGATCCTCGACGAGGCCGCCGCCGAAAAGGTGATCGGCGGCCCGCTGCCCGAGGCCTGGAAGCGCTTCGCGAAATAGCTAGCTCGAAGGCGTCTCCGGCGCGGCGATCACCTTTCGCAGCGCCGTGAGGTGGCGCTTCGTGATGCCGGGGACGGCCAGGATCTGCGCGTCGGTCGCGGCGCGCACCGCGGCCATGCTGCCGAGCTCGCGGAGGAGCGTCTTGCCCGCGGCCCCGAGGCCGGGGATGTCGTCGATGTCGGAGCGCAGCCGAGCCTTCTTTCCGAGGCGTTTCCGCGCGAAGTTGGCGAATCGGTGCGCCTCGTCCCGGGCCCGCGCGAGGAAGAACAACGCGGTGCTCCCGGGGCGCAGCGGAATGCCGTTCTTCTGGCCCGGTAAATAGACGCGCTCCACCACCTTGTCGCCCATCGCGTTCTCGCGCTCCTTCGCGAGGCCCACGATCGGCAGGCCATGAAGGCCCAGGTCCCGCGCCGCGGACAGCGCGACTTGCAACTGCCCACGTCCGCCGTCCACCACGAAGAGGTCGGGCAGCTCCCACTCTCCGTCCTTGCCGCGGCGGCCTTTGGCTGCCGGTCCGGGCTCCACGGTCGGGGCCGGAACCTCCGCGCCGCTTCCCCCCAAACTCTGATTCTCGACTGCCTCGTTTGCTCCATCGGCGCCGGCCGCAGCCTCCACGTCGGTCGCGCTGTCCGTGCCAGTCGTACCGTCCTGTGCAGCGCGCAGGGCGGCCTCTTCCTCCATCTCGTCCTCGCCGGTGACCTCCGCGGGATCGTCCGGAGCCAGCTCCGGCGCGTCGTGCTCGTCCGGGGATTTTCCGGCCTTCGCGTCGCTCGCGGCCTTCCCTCGGCGGAAGCGGCGCGCGAGCACCTCGTACATCGCGCCGTAGTCGTCTCCCTCCGAGACGGTCTTCACGTTGTAGCTCTTGTACCGCTTCTTGTCGGGCAGCCCGTCGAGCACGCTGACGATCGATCCCACGGTGTCGTTGCCGCCCAGGTGCGAGATGTCACAGCACTCGATGCGATGCGGGAGGCCCGGCAAACGAAGGCGATCGCGCAGCTCGGTGAGGCGCGCTTCGAGGTCGTCGCCGGCGCGCTGCTTCTCGCGGAAGGAGTGGTGCGCGTTGTCCTCCGCCATCTTCATGAGGTCGGCCCGCGGCCCGCGCTGAGGCCGCATGACTGCCACTTTGCGACCGCGGCGCTCCGACAGCCACTCGGCCACGCCCTCGACGCCGTCGGGCAGAGTCGGCACCAGCACCTCGTCCGGGATCGACTTCGGATCTGCGACGCGATCGTAGTAGTCGGTGAGGAAGCCGGACAGCACCTCTTCGTCCGGCAGATCGACGCCCTTCAGCGAGAAAGAGAGGGTGTCGAGCACGTGGCCGCTGCGCACGACGATGACCTCCAGCTCGACGAGGGAGCCCTCGCGGTAGAGGCCGACGACGTCCTGATCCACGTCCTTGATCGCGACGACGCGCTGCTCTTCCCGGATCGCCTCGATGGCCTTGAGCTGGTCGCGGTAGATCGCGGCGCTCTCGAACTCCATGCTCTTCGCGGCGACTCGCATCCTCGAGGTCAGCTCGCCCGTCAATTCGTCGTGCCGGCCCTCCAGAAAGAGGGTCACGCTGCGCACCATCTCGGCGTAATAGGCCTTGTCGACCTCGTACACACACGGCCCCAGACAGCGCTTGATCTGGTACTGTAGACAGGGCCTCTTCCGCGTCGCGAAGTCGGCGTCGGAGCAGGTGCGGAGCTGAAAGTGCTTGTTGACGAGGTGCAATGTCCGCCGCGCGCTCGTGGCGGAGTGGTACGGGCCGAAGTAGCGCGCTCCGTCCTCTTCGGGGCGGCGCACCGTCTCCAGGAGAGGCCACTCTTTGCGCGGATCCAGGCGCAGGCAGAGGAAGTCCTTGTCGTCGCGCAGCTTCACGTTGAAGCGCGGCTTGTTCTTCTTGATGAGCTCGTTCTCGAGGACGGCCGCCTCTTTCTCGGTGGCGGTGACGACCGTCTCCAGGTCGCGGACGAGCGTGCGGAGGATCGGGATGAAGTAGCGCTCGTCCCCCGTGTTCTCCTGGAAATAGCTGCGGACGCGCGACCTTAGGCTCTTCGCCTTGCCGACGTACAGGCACTCTCGGTTCTTGTCGTAGAAGAGGTAGCAGCCCGAGCGGACCGGCAGCGAATCCAGCTTGGCGGCGAGGAGGGCGGCCGCGTCCTCGGCCTCCTTCGCGAGGCGCTTCTTCTCCTCCTCGCGCTCGCGGGCCAGGCGTTTGCGTTCTTCGAGCTTCGCCTTCCGCGCGTCCTCCGCGGGGGGGGCGCCTTCGGGGGAAGCGGCGGGCTTCGGATCGCTCTCCTCGGGCTCGGTCGTCACGTCGCGAGTTTTATGAGGCCGGCCGGCGCACCGCAAGAAGCAGCGGCGCCTGACAAGGTTCGGCGGCGCCCTCGCCGGCGCCCGATGTACTAGGCTTGCGGCGCCCCATGGCCAAGACGGACAAAGCGCCGCCCCCCGCGGCCAAGAAAGAGCCTCCGCTCCCGAAGATCTCGTCGCCTCCCTCCGCGGCGGTGATGAACGCGTACCGGATCGTGAAGGCGCTCGCGTGCATCGTCGGGTTCGTCGCCACGATGATCTCGCTGATGGCGGTGATCGGCGCGCTCACCGACAACGGGTACGCCCGCGTGCTCGGCGCGCTCGTCGTCACGCTCGCGGTGCCGCTCGGCGTCGGCGATCGGCTGCTGCCCGCGGACGATCCGACGCGCGCGAAGGGCATCATCACCGAGGTGATGGCCGTCACGTGGGTGCTCTTCGGCCTCGTGTTCGCGACGCTCGCGAACGGCGCGACCCGCGGCATGCTCACGCGCGAAGGCGACCGGCTGCGCCGCGACGGCTACGAGTCGGTGGCCGCGGTGGCTTATTTCCTCGGCGGAGTGCGCGCGATCGTGCCGCCGCCCACGCCCGCGCCGGAGCCCTCCGCGAGCGCGTCGAGCTCCGCCACCGCCGCGACGACCGCGGCCGCCACCGTCACCGCGACCGAGACGGCGTCCGCGACGCCCTCCGCGAGCGCCTCCTCGTCGGCGGCGCCGAAGGACGGAAAGGCCGAGAAAACGCCTGCGGAGCTGTTCAAGGAGCTGTCGCCGGCCGTGGTCACGATCTTCGTGCACACGGCCGCGCACGACGGCAGCGGCACCGGCTTCGTGATCGATCGCGAGGGCACGATCGTCACCAATCATCACGTCGTCGACGATCTGCGCAGCGTGAAGATCAAGTTCATGAACGGCGCGATCTACACGTCCGGGGACATCCTCGCGGACGATCCGCGCCAGGACCTCGCGATCCTCCGCGTCCCGCTCGCGAAGCCGTTCGAGGGCGAGGTGCCCACGTTCACGCCCGTCGCGCTCGGCGACTCGGACGCGGTGCAGGTGGGCGAGCGCGCGATCTCGATCGGCAACCCGCTCGGCCTGGAGCACACGCTCACCGACGGGCTCGTGAGCGCGCGCCGCGTGTACGAAGGGCGGCAGTGGATCCAGATGAGCGTGCCGATCTCCCCAGGAAACTCGGGCGGTCCGCTCTTCGACATGCGCGGCGAGGTCATCGGCATCTCGACCGCGCAGATCGCGGGCGGCTTCGAGCGCGCGCAGAACCTGAACCTCGCGGTGCCCGTGAACGACCTCAAGAAAATGATCCGGACCGATTACCCCGACAAGAAGAAGATCGGCGGCGGCAACGCCAACGGGCAGTGGTGAGGGACGCATGCGCAAGAAGGTGATCCTCGCCGTCCTGGCGATCTTGCTCGTGGGCTGGGGCGTCATGCTCGGCCTACAAAAAAGGACGAATCACGACGCGCCGGCCGTCGCCGCCGCGGCCACCGCGAGCGCCTCGGCGAGCGCTTCGGGGTCCGCGGTGGCGCCGCCAGGCTCCGGATCGGCCGTGGCTCCGCCCGGATCCAGCTCCGCGGCGGCGTCTCCGTCGGGCGATCCGGACGCGGGCGCGCCGAAGCTCATGGATCGGCCGCTGCGCGTGGCGTCGCTCGGCTGGGATCTGGCGGCGCCCGGCCTCCTCGCGAACGGCGGCGCGGATCCGGCGCAGACGAGCGATTTCTCCGCGGCCGGGCTCGAGGTGCACATCGCGCCGACGGACTCGACGTCGATGCTGGAGGCGGCGCTCGCGCGCGGCGGCGAGGACAAGGACGGCGCGGACATCGCGATCCTGCCGCTGCCCACGTTCGTCGCGTCGTACGAGCGGCTGCGCGCGCTGTCGCTCGACATCTTCTTCGTGACGGGCTGGTCGCGCGGGCACGACGCGGTGCTCGCCGGCAAGCCCGAGTGGCCTCAGAAAGGCGAGGTGAAGCTCGCGGCCGCGCCCGGATCGCCCGCGGCGTTCGTCGCGCTGTTCGCCTTCGATCTCCAGGGGATCCCGCCTTCGCAGGTGCGCCTCGTCGCGCCGTCGGAGCCGCCCGCCGCCGCGCCGTTCGCGGCCGTGGACCGGAGCGCGTCGCCCCCGCGCGAGCCGATGCGCGACGCCCTCTTGCTGACGACCGCGGACGCGCCGCACCTCGTGCCGTACGTCGCGGTGGCCCCTCGCGGCTTCATCGAGCAGCGCTCGCGCGCGCTCTCGGCGTGGGCGAGCACGTGGCTCGCGGGCGCCCGCAAGCTCACGCGCGATCCGCCGGCCGGCGCGCGCACCGTGTCGTCGACGAAGGGCGCGCCGGAGCCGATCAGCCTCTTGCAGACGCTCGGTCAATCGTCGCCGGCCACGCTCGGGGACAACGTGCGCGCGATGGGCCTCTCGGGGCGCGGCGGCGTCACGCTGGATCGGCTCTTCCAGCGCTCGTGGGCGCTGTGGCGCGGCGTCTCGCTCCTCGCGACCCCGGCGCCGGATCAGGCCCCGATCTCGACGGGCGTGGTGTCGTCGCTCGCGCGCGCGGAGCCGAGCGAAGCGGCCGGCGGCGACGACGACAAGCCGCGCGACGTGGGCCCCTCGCCGCGGACCTTGCTCACGTACCGTCAGCCCGACGGCAAGCTCGACGACGCCGCGATGGTGAGCGCCGCGGGCCTGCTCGCGGGCGTCTTCGAGCGCGCGCCGCTGCGCCTCGCGGTGAACGCGGGCGGCTCGGTGGACAAGGCGAAGACGAAGAAATTGATCGACGACGCGACCGGCCGATTCGGCCTCGCGCAGGGCCGGATCCTCGCGGCCACGAAGGCGATCCCGCAGTCTGCCGGCACGATCGAAGTCCTCGCGGCTCCCTGAATTCCAATCAACGAGTCAAGCGCATTGTCGGCGTGTCGCCGTGCGACGCGGAGATGTGCCCCTGACATTTTCGTGGTCCCACGACCACGTGCGCGCGGCCTACCGTCGTTGACCGGGGTCGGCTGCGGCTGTTACCTTGCCGGGTCCCCTGAGGAGCCTCGATAGAGCATGATCGTTCTCGGCATCAACGCGTATCACGGCGACGCTAGCGCAGCGATTTTGGTGGACGGTGAGCTCAAAGGCGCCGTCGAAGAGGAGCGTTTCGAGCGAGTGAAACACTGGGCCGGCTTCCCGAAGCGGTCCGTCGAATATTGCCTCGAAGCGGCGGGGGCCCGGCTCGAAGACGTCGACCACATCGCGATCGGCCGCAACACGCGCGCGCACCTGCTCGACAAGATCATGTACGTGATGAAGAAGCGCCCGAGCGTCGACTTCATCAAGGATCGCGCGGCCAACATGCTCAAGGTCCGCAAGCCGAAGAACGAGCTGGCCCTCGCGCTCGGCGTGGATCCGTCGCGCCTCCGCGCGAAGCAGCACAACGTGGAGCACCACCGCTCGCACCAGGCCTCCGCGTACTTCGCCTCCGGGTACGACGAGAGCGCCGTCATCAGCGTCGACGGCTTCGGCGATTTCGTCGGCGCGATGTGGGCGATCGGCCAGGGAAACAAGATGAACCCGATCAAGCGGGTCGGCTTCCCCCACTCGCTCGGCCTCTTCTACTCGGGCATGACGCAATACCTCGGGTTCCCGCGCTTCGGGGACGAGTACAAGGTCATGGGCATGAGCGCCTACGGCCAGCCGGACGAGAAGCTCATGGCGAAGATGCGCCAGGTCGTGCGCCTCACGGACGACGGCGGCTTCGAGCTCGGGCTCGAGTACTTCCAGCACCACTCGAAGGGCATCGCGATGACGTGGGTCGGTGAGCCCAAGTACGATCGCATCTTCTCCGACAAGATGATCGAGCTCTTCGGCCCGGTCCGCCAGAAGGGGGAGCCGGTGGACGACCGCATCCTCGCGATCGCGGCCTGCGTGCAGAAGCGCTACGAAGAGGCCTATTTCCACATGCTGTCGACGGCGTCGCGCCTCACCGGCTCTCGCAACGTGTGCGTCGCCGGCGGCTGCGGCCAGAACAGCCTCGCGAACGGCAAGGTGCTGCTCCGCGGCCAGTTCGACGACATCTTCGTCCAGCCCGCCTCGTACGACGCCGGCACCGCCCTCGGCGCGGCGCTCTACACGCACTATCACGAGCTCGACAATCCCCGTAAGTGGAAGATGGAGCACTCGTATTGGGGCCCTGGCTACTCCGATCAGCAGATCGAGCAGATGCTGAAAGAGGAGAAGGCGGAATACAAGGTTTTGCCCGACGAGGAGATGTTCAAGGTCGTGGCCCGCTCCATCGCGGACGGCGGCATCATCGGCTGGTTCCAGGGCCGGCTGGAGTGGGGCGCGCGCGCCCTCGGACACCGCTCCATCCTCGCGAACCCGCTTCGCCCCGACATGAAGGACATCCTCAATCTCCGCATCAAGAAGCGCGAGAGCTTCCGCCCGTTCGCGCCCGCGATCCTCGCGGAGGCGGTGGGCGACTACTTCGAGCAGACCAAGCCGGATCCGTTCATGGTCAAGGTCTACAAGATCAAGCCGGAGAAGCGCGCGGCGATCCCGGCGGTCACGCACGTCGACGGCACGGGCCGCCTGCAGACGGTCACCCGCGAGGAGGAGCCGAAGTATTACGGCGTGATCAAAGCCTTCGGCGAGATCACCGGCGTGCCGATCCTCATCAACACGTCGTTCAACGAGAACGAGCCGATCGTCTGCACTCCGAAGCAGGCGTACGACTGCTTCAAGCGCACGCGCATGGACATGCTCGTCCTCGGCAACTGCGTCCTCACGAAGCCGCCGTCCGAGATGGCGTGACGTGAGCTGACCGCGGAGACTGTCACTCTTCAGAGTGGCAGTCTCGGTGAGACGAAAAGGCCCCTTCCAGCGCTCGCCGGAAGGGGCTTTTTCATGCCGTGACGTCGGCGGACGATCTCAGAAGGCGGCGCCGAAGATCGCGCCGATGCCGAGCAGGAGGCCGATCCCGAGGCACGCGCCGAGGCCGATGCGCGCCCAGCCCGGCACCGGAGATCCGTCCTGACGATGCTGCGGCTCCCCCGTGATGAGGAGGAACAAACCGCCCCAGCCGAGCGGCCCCGCCAGCACGAACAGGTACGGGTAATAGCGGCCCAGGATGAAGATCAGCACCATGTTGAGCACGCCGAGGACGAACGCGATGCCGAAGCACGCCGCGCCGACCTTTCGAGCGTTCTCGAAGCCTTTTCCGGTGGTGACCGCCGCGATCATCGCCGCCGCGGTGAAATCCCCGGTGCCGACCTGGATCCGCGGCATCCCGCCGGACCACCCGGTCACGCCGATGCCCATCCCTTGATTCGGCTGCTGTCCGGGCACCCCCGGCAGTCCACCGAAGCCGGGCTGTTGCCCCATCGCGGGCGGCGCACCGGGCATCCCCGGCTGTTGCCCCATCGCGGGCGGCGCCCCGTACCCCTGCTGCGGCGCTTGTTGCGGCGCCCCGAATCCTGGCTGTGCGGGCTGCTGCGGATACGCCTGCTGCTGTTGCGGCGCCCCGTACCCCGGCTGCGGCGCTTGTTGCGGCGCCCCGAATCCTGGCTGTGCGGGCTGCTGCGGATACGCCTGCTGCTGTTGCGGCGCCCCATACGCCGGCTGCGGCGCTTGTTGCGGCGCCCCGAATCCTGGCTGTGCGGGCTGCTGCGGATACGCCTGCTGCTGTTGCGGCGCCCCATACCCCGGTTGTTGCGGCGGCTGCCCGTACTGCTGCTGCGGCTGCCCGTAGCCAGGCTGCCCTCCAGCAGGTTGTTGCGGATAAGCACCTTGTTGTCCGGGATAGCCCCCGGGCGGACCGTACGGATTTCCAGGCGGCTGATTCACCCCGCGGAACGTATCGGGCCTCTTCGCGCTTGTCTCGCCTATTTTGGGAGGCGGCGATTTCGCCCTCCCACACGGCAGAGATCGCCGGGGCCGGGCAACCTCCGCCGGATCAGCCGTCGATCGCGCGATTCAGCCGCGCGCGCAGCCTCTCCAGCACGTCGCTCTCGGGCAGCGGGCCCTCCGCGGTCAGCGCGCGGATCCCCTTCGTCACCGCGGCGTACGCGGAGCCGAACTTCGCGCACCGATCACACCCCTGCACGTGCGCGAGGACGATCTCCCGCTCGGCCGCGTCGAGCGTCCCGTCGAGGAGCGCGTCGAGCTTCGCGAGCACATCGGAGCATGTCCTCCCGGCGATCTCACGCTCACCGTCCATCGTCCGCCTCCTTCGAGAGCTCCGCCATCAGCCGCAGCCGCGCGCGGTGGAGCCGGCTCTTCATCGCGCCGACGCCGATGCCCAGCGCGCACGCCGCCTCCTCCGCCTGAAGCTCCTCCACGTCGAGCAGGAGCAGCGCGTCCTGATCCTCCGCCGAGAGCGCGGCCAGCGCCTTCTGCACGCGCTCGCGATCCTCGATGCCGCGCAGCAGCCGCTCGCCGCTGGACGCGTCGCCCCACCCGGCGGCGGAGCCGAGATCCTCCAGCGACAACAGGGACGAAGGCTCCCCGACGTGACGCCGGATCTCGTGGCACGCGGCGCTGCGGGCGATCGCGAACAGCCACGCTCGCGCGCTCCCGCCGCGAAAATCGGCCGCGTGGCGCCACACCGCGAGGAACGCCTCCTGGAGCGCGTCCTCCGCCGCGGCGCCGTTGCCCGAGGTCGTGAAGGCGCACTTGTACATGCGAGCCCAGTGGCGCTCGATGAACGCGGAGAAGGCCTTTCGATCGCCCGCGGCGATGCGGCCGAGGAGCGCGACGTCCTCCGCGTTGTCGTCGGGCGGGGAGTGGGAGATTGCCACGATAGGCCCCTTCTTTATCCCTTTTTCGAGCCACAAGAAAGGAGAACGCCCCCGCCCTGCCTCGGTCCGCGCAGCGAGCGGACGTGGGCAGAGCGGAGGCGGAGCGACAGCATCACCCTGGATTGTGGTGCTCCCCCCCGAAGCTTCGGTTCACAGCGAGGGCATCGAGTGGCACTTGTTGCACGCGACGTTCTCGCCCGCGGCGAACGTCTTCGTGCCTCCTTCGACCGAGAACGACCGCGCGACCGGCGTGCGCGACAGAGGCGTGCCCTTCAAGTCCTTCCCGTGGCAGGCCTTGCACGCAGCCTTGTTCTGCGAATAGAGGTTTTCGTGCCCGGTATAGAACGGCTGATAAGCCACCTGGTGCATCCCGTGCGGGCCGGAGAGCGTCGTCGCGGGCAGGCTGCCGGATTGGTGACAGGCTGTGCACTCCATCACCTTGCCCGTGTGACCCTGGATCTGCGTCGCCGCGATGTTGTCGTTCGCCTTGGCGTTCGCGTTCGCGAATTCCGCGTGCGTCGCGCCGTGGCACCCCTCGCAGAACACGCCGCCGTGGCCGGTCGAGTAGCGGTACAGCACCTCCTTGGTGGGCTGTCCGGACACGACGTACTGGCTCTCGGCGAAGCGGCGGTTCGTGGCGATGATCGGCTTCGCGGTCGTGTCCCCGGTGAGCCACGCCTGCACGAGGCGGATCCCGTCCGCGGCCTTCACGACGTTGGCGACGCTCGCCATGTTGGTGACCGCGTCTCCGGTGTGGCACGACTGGCACTTCGGCTCCGTCGCCCACGGCACGCGCAGACTGCCGTCCATCACGAACGCGTTCGGGGTCGCCGGCGACACGTTCTTGGAGAAGTCGTTTCCGACCTTCGAGGCGTCACCGTGGCAGTCCTGGCACACCATGCCACCGTTGTACATGGCGCCGCGCAGACACTTGGTCTGCTTGCCGGGGTGGCACGAATAACAGCTCTGCTCCAGCGTCGTCTGCACGAACGCCGTCGCCGTCAGCTTCCCGTTCACGAGCCGCCGCGAGTCGGTGGGCGGAGGCATCGCGGTGAAGGCCACCTTCTTCGCGTGGAAGTCGTGCATCACGTGCGACATCGACCCGTGGATGCGCTGCTCGCGCCCGTTCGCGGCCGTGTCGTTCGGATACAGGCTGACCGGACCGAGCGGCCCCACCTGCGCGAGGTCGAGGGCCGGCGTATAGTGGCACTTCTGGCACGATATCGGCTGATTGGCGACGAGGTTCGTGCCCGTCCGCAGGTCGTGCAGCTTCAGGATGTTGAGGTCCGCGGCGTACTCCCGGCTCACCTCGCTCGGGACCGTGCCGTACAAGGGATCGTTGCTCGCGACCGTCACGCTGGCCAGCATCGAGGTCGCGGTCGCGTTGCCGCCGTCCGTCGCGGAGGTGTGGCAGCCCCAGCAGTTCGCCTCGCCCGACACCGGCATCACCACGTCGGTCGTGATCAGCGTCGTCCCGGCCTTGTTCTTCGCCTCCACGCGCACGAGAGGATACGGGTTGTTACGCCCGACGTCGTCGTACGTCGTTATCGGCACGCCCTCCGCCGCGAACCACTTCACGCCGACGGCCTTGTAGTTGAAGGCGTTGAACGCCGCGTTGACGAAGAACGGCAGGTCCTTGGAGTACCGATTGAACTTCTGCGCCACGTTCGCCGTGTAGGCGTTCGATATCCCGGGCATCGCCTGCTGATCGGCGAAGAGCACGCCGTCGCCGAAATAGAGCCTCTCCACGTCCGGCACGGGCAGGCCCATGCCCACGGCCAGCGAGAACTGCGACAGCACGCCGGGCGGATAATAGGGGTTGAAGGCCGCGTACGCGCCGTCCCAGAAATTGGTCTTGAAGAGCCTCGGCGACTGACCTGCAGCGGAGAGGGCCGGATCGTTCGCGCTCGAGGCGGCGGAGTAATAGAGATCGGCCACGGTGCTGTCGAGGATGACGGGCTTTCCGGCGGCGGTGCCCTTCTTGATCGGCTGCGCGTGCAGCACGTTGAACGGGGGCAGGATGCTGGCGACGCGGTGATCGACGTCCCCGCAGTGCATCCCGAGGTCGTTGCTCGCGACGAGGGCGTACGTCGTGGACGTCACCTTGGGCCGCTCGGCCACCGCCGTCGTCGGGACGACGGTCTTGTTGAGGCTCATCGAGTTGATGGAGACGTTGAGGGTAGCAGCCTCTTCGGCCTCTCCCACGCTCTCGTCTTCGGTGGACGAGTCATCCAGCGTGGCGGCGGTGCACCCGCCGATGAGCGACAACGCGAGGACGACGTACGACGTCCGAGCAAGCATGACGATGCTCCGAATCTCCCCCGCTTGCCACGACGGAACGTGGCGCGAGAAAACACCTTGGGCGCCTGGCTGGGCTGCGATCCTCCGCAGTCCTCTCTTCTTTCCGGCTGCCCCAAAGAGCCACACCCGGAGCGATTCGATTCACCCCCTCCCACAAAAAATCACCGGCTCAAACTCGATATTTCGAGACGCGAATTACGGAAATCATTGCACCGCGCGCCCCCGTTCGGCGCGGATTTGTCGCGTGACCCCCAAATGGCCGACTCCGCCGAACCCCGTTTGCAAGCACGGAGTCGGCGGAGGTGGGACGTTTTCGTGATGGGGAGTCGATTCCGCCGGGAAAAGCGGTGATCGAGGGAGGGTGTCAGCGCCCGAGGGCTTCGGAGCGGTTGACGATGCGGGGAGTCAAGAAGATAACGAGCTCGCTGCGGCTGTCGTTCGAGCGGCGGCGCTGGAAGAGCACGCCCAGGATCGGGATGTCGCCGAGCAGCGGGATCTGGTCGAGGTTGCGGCCCTGGTTGCGCGTGAAGATGCCGCCGATCACCGCCGTGTGGCCGTCCATCACGAGCAGGTCCGTCTCCGCCTCGCGCTTCAGGATCGTGGGATCGCCGCGCGCCGAGGTCTGGTTGAAGTCGGGCTCGTCGCGGTTGATGCGCACGTGCATCGCGACCGATCCGTCCTGCGTGACGTGCGGCTTCACGAGGAGCTGCAGCTTGGCCTCCTGGAACGTCGTCTGAACGCCCTGCGCGCTGATCTGCGAGAACGGGATCAGCGTGCCCTGGAGGATGCGCGCCTCGCGGTTGTCGAGCGTGAGGATGCGCGGGCTCGACACGATGCGGAGCATGCCGCTCGCCTCCGCCGCGGACAGACGCACGGAGAGGTTCACGGTGTTGTTGATCGAGCCGAACGTGAGGCCGAGCGCGCCGCCTTGATCCGTGCCGACGATCGCCGGGAGGTTCACCGCGAAGTTCGGGTTCGGCACGATGTTGCGGAACGGCGAGAGGCCGGCCGTCGGGGTGGTGGTGTCGCTCGCGCCGCCGACGACGCCGATCGAGGACGGGAACGCGAGCCCGGTCGGATTCCCGGTCGCCTGCGAGAACGTCGCGTCGCCGCCCCACTGGATGCCGATGTCGCGCACGTAGCGGCTCGTGGCCTCGACGATGCGCGCCTCGATGAGCACCTGCGGCGTCTGCGTGTCGAGCGTGTGCACCAGCTCGTCGATCTGGTTCAGGTTGCCCGACACGTCGCGCGCGATGAGCACGTTGGTGCGCTCGTCGACCGCGATGGTGCCGCGCGGCGAGAGGAGATCCTTCGCGCGGGCCTGCAGATCCGCGGCGCTCGCGTACGACACGGGGATGATGCGCGTCTCGATCGGGGCGAGCTGCAGTTCGCTCTTCCGCCGCGCGATCGCGAGCTCCCGCTCCTTGTTGAGGTCGGCGAGCAGCGCGATGCGGATCATGTTGCCCTGCCGCACCATGCCGAGGCCCTTCGCCTGGAGCACGGTCTCGAGCGCCTGATCCCACGGCACGTTGCGGAGGCGGATCGTGACGGTGCCGGTCACCGCGTCCGACGTGACGATGTTCACCTTGCCGACGTCCGAGAGGAGCCGGAGCACGTTGTGGATGTCGGCGTCGCGGAGATCGAGATCGACCTTCTTGCCGGAATACCGCTTCTGCTGCCCCGCGAACGTGGGGAGGAAGCCGTCCGCCTGCTCGTCGGTGACGGACTCCTTGGTGCCGGCCGCGAACGAGAAGGTCTGTTCGACCTTCGGGATGTCGGAGAGGTCCTCTTCCTTCGCGATCGTGACCGACTTCTTGAGGGCCGTCCCGGGGACGTTCGTGGTCGCGACCGCCGTCTTCGTGGAGGGCTCCGCCGCGGGGTTCGTCACGGTGGGAGAGGCCTTGTCGTCGCTCGCGGCGAACGAGAAGGCGATCGTGCCGTCCTCGCGCGAGACGCTGGATTTCGCGGCGTCCGAGCGCTCCACCTCGACGACGACCTTGGTCGGGTCGCTGACGCGGCGATACACGCTGACGGATTTCACGGGTCCGCCGAAGGCCGTCGTGTCGAGCTTCTTTTGCAGGTTGTCGGGGAGCGTGACGCCCGCGATTTCGAGGCTGCTCTTGCCGGTCTCGGCGGGCAGCTCGGTGAACGTCGGAGTCCCCGAGAGGTCGACCGCGATGCGATCCTTGCCCTTGTCGTGGGTGAACTTGACGTCGCTGATCTTGGCGGCGCTCGTCACCGTCGACTTGGCACCTCGGACGACCTCTTTCGGCTTGGTGGCGGCCGCCGCGGTGAGGTTGATCGTGAGCCCGGTCGCGTCGGAGCGCAGGTCGTATTCAGCCTGCTTCGCCAGCGTCACGAGGACGCGGGTGATGTGCTGTCCGTCGCTCTCGTAGGCCTGGGTGAGCACGCCCGCGACGACGTCGTTGCCCTTCACGATCGCGGCGTCCGCGCCGGCCACGTCCGCGCCTTCGATGTCGACGAGGAGCCGCAAGCCCGCGTTGGTGACGCGCGCGGAGAACTTCGGCGCTTCGCTGGTCGCCACGACCACGTCTGCGCTCCCTACCGCCGCGGAGGAGAGCGTCACTTTGCGGACGTGGACGAGCGCTCCGGCGCGCGCCGGCGTCGGCGAGACGATCGCCAGCGTCAGGATGATCAAGGCCGCCAGGAGGCGGGCCATCGAGCCTTTCGGTCCCATCGTTCCTCTGAATCGCGCAGGTCGCGCGCCCGCCGAGGAAGCTAATTTGGAGCGGAGGATCGGGCCGACTTTTCGGGTACGATTTGCGTCGGAGAGGGCGCGCCGGCCTTGGAAGCGGCGCCCGCGGGCGTCAGCGCTTGGGGCCTTCGCTCGGATTCTGATCGGTCGGATAGAGGACGATCACGCGCGAGGTCTGGGGGATCTCGGGGTGCGACGGGTCCTCTCGGATGAACACGATGTCGTTCTCGCGGATGCGGTCGACGCGCCAGTTGATGGCCACGTCCGCGCCGGTGGGGCCGCCCGTGTGCACGAGCTCGCTCTTGCCGACGAAGTCGCCGACCTTCACGATCCAGCCCAGACCGGCCGGATCCGTGAGCAGCGCCTTCACGTCGCCGCGGCTCACGATGCCGACCGGCTTCAGCTCGTCGAGCGCGTACTTCTCGGCGAGGATGATGCGCTGGATGTTGGTGCGCCCCTTCGACTGCGCGACGAACGTCTTCGCGAAGCTGCGGAACGGATCGCGGTTCTTGTCGGTCTCGGTGAAGTCGGCCTCGGTGAACTCCTGCGGAGGCAGAGGAGGCAAGTCCGTCGCGGCCGACCCCGAAGGCGCCGGACCGCCGCCGTGCCGAGCCGCCGCCGCGCCCCCGGTCTGAGCGGGCGCGGGCGCCTGCGCCGCGGTCGCGCTCCCGCCGGCCGGAGGCAGCGCGAACGGATCGCCCGATTGAGGCTTCTTGTCGTCCCCGCAGCCGGAGAGCGCCAGGATCGACAGCGCAAAGAGAGCGGCAGTCTTCAACACTAGCCACCTCACTTCCCACCTCCCTGGGCCTTGCGACGCTTGTTCGCGAGCGCCGCGGCCTCTTCGGCCTTCACGGCGCGGAAGGCGGTCGCGAGGCAGTCCACCTCGATCACGACCTCGTCTCCCTCGGTGACGACGGGGTTCTTCAGGTTGAGGTTCTCGACGTTGATGATGCGGTCGAGCTGCCCCACCGAATACACGAACTTCGCGACCTGGTGGAACTTCCTCCTTGAGCGTGAGCTTCATCGGCACGCGCGCGTAGAAGTCCTGTGGAATCTCGTCCGCTGGAGTCCAGGACGTCAATTCCACGCCCGAGACGGTGGCCGTATTCTGGAGCGCTTGCAGGAACGCCGGCATCTCCGGATCGTCCGGGAGGATCTTCTTCTGCTGCTGCGACAGGAGCTCACGCCGCGTCTTCTCGTCGAGGTCGCGCTGATAGGCCGCTCTCGACCCTGCGCGTTGGCCAGATCCGATTGGAGGTTGTTGTACCGGGTCTTCGCGCTCATGATCCGCGAGTCCAGATCGGCGTAGAAGAACACGAAGTAGAGGATCCCGACGAGGACGACGAAGAGGGCGCCGACGGCGAATTTGCCGGCGGTGCTCAGCTTGTCGAGCGTCGAGCCCCGGTCGCGGCTGCGGGTTTCGCGGCCATGGGTCAGTACCTCACCTTCATCTGGAGCGCGAACTTGATGAGCTCCAGCTTGGTGTCCTTGTCCTGCTCCTTCTTCCCGGGCAGGATGGCGACGTCGTAGAAATAGACGCTCAGCCGGAGCCTCTGCGCGAGCTCGGACACGTCGTTTCCGTCCCGCGCGAACCCTTCGAGCCGGACGGTCCTGTCCGACTCGTTGTAGGCGGTCAGCCAGACGCGCCGCGTGTCCCAAGTAGGGCTGAATACGGCGAGCGGATTGTCCTTCTTGAGCGCCTGGAGCCGGTCCGCGTCCACGGTCGGCCCGCGCCCGATCGTCAGCACGCGGCTGAGCTCCAGGAGGATGGCAGTCGGCCCGGAGCGCGCGGCCTGCAGCTTGGCGATCGCGTCCTCGCGCTTGCGCAGCACGGCCAGCGCGTCCTTCACCTCCTGGTGATTGGCGACGATGGCCTTGATGTCCGAGATCTTGTTCTGGACCTCGTTGTTCTTCTGGTTCTGCGCCGTGAGTTCGTCGCCCTTCCACGAGTGGAAGATCCAGAGGCCGATGATCTGCAGGAGCAGGACGCCGACGACGCCGAGGAGCCACGTCTGGCTCGCCTCGGCTCCGGCGCCGCGCCCCGCTGCGCGCTTCTGGGGCAGTAGGTTGATGCGAATCACGAGCGGCGCTCCCTGTCTTTACGCATCGCGAGCCCCAGCGCCACGCAGAGCTGCGAGCCGCGCGACTGGAGGAGCTGAGCGTTCACGTCCTTGCCCTCGACGGTGATCCGCCCCATCGGCTGGATGACCTCCACCGGCACGCGCGACCGCCGCGCGACGGCGGCCTGCAGGCGCACGCTGGATCCGCCGGTCAGGAAGATCCGGTAATCTCTGGCCTCGCCGCTGTCGCGAGGAAGAAGTCGAGCGAGCGCTGGATCTCGCCGGCGATCGAGTCGCACACGCTGTTCCAGGATCGGGAACACCTGCTGCGGCACGGCGCCCGGCCCCTGCGTCACCGTCGCGCACTTCAGCTCTTCGGCCTGCTCGAACGGCACGCCGAGCTGCTTCTGGATCTGCTCGGTGATGTAGTTGCCGCCGTTCGCGATGTCGCGCGTGAAGGCGCTGGCGCCGCGCGAGATGATGTTGATCGAGGCGAGGCTCGCGCCGACGTTGATGATCGCGAACGTCTGATCCGGCGGGATCCCGCGCGTGTACTCGAAGACGTTCTGCACGGTGAACGCGTCGATGTCGACGACGATGGGCTTCAGCTTCGCCTGCTTCGCGATCTGCACGTAGTCGTCGAGCTGATCGCGTTTTGCCGCGACGAGCAGCAGATCCATCTGACCGGCCTCGGGGCGCCTGCGCAGCACCTCGTAGTCGACGCGCACGTCCTTGATGTCGAAGGGGATGTGCTGCTCCGCCTCCCACTGGATCTGCTCGTCGAGCTCGGCGGCGGTCATCATCGGCACGGTGATCTTTCGGATGATCACGGCTTGACCGCTGATGGACACGGCGACCTCGCGCTGCTTGATCTTGGCCGATCCCAGCGCTTGCTGGATGGCCTCGACCACGATCTGCGCGTTCATCACGTGCCCGTCGACGATGGACTGGGCCGGCAACGCCGCGTACCCGAGCTTCGCGAGCGCGTAGCCTTTCCGGGTGTCCCGGAGCTGGCACACCTTGATGGCGCTGGACCCGATGTCCACGCCGATGAGGTTCTTGCCTTCCGACATTTTCGAGCGTTCGTCTCCGCTGGGTGGGCCCGGTGAGAATCGCACCGCGGCTCGCCGGGGGCCAAATTCCTCTTGAAGGAACGGGACGGAGTCCGGTATCGAGGAGAGGGGACGTCCACGTCTACAGCGAAGGACCAGGGATAGGACGAGGATCGTCCGCCCGTCCAACGTGGCCTGTGCCACCCGTTCAGCAGCGGCCTGCGATCTCTCGATCCGCCGCCGTTCGAAGGCGTGAGCGCGCGACGGCCGAGAGCTGCGCCGTTCAGCTCGCGTGACCGGGCGCGAAATGGGGTCGGAGCAGCGACCCGACCACGAAACCGCTCGAAGCCGGGTCACGAACGACCCACTTCCGCGGCAGGGATCCATCCAAGATCACATCGGAAATCCGAGCAATGCTCGGATCCGAGCCGCGCTTTGGTGCCATCCGTGGGTCCGAATCGACCCAGGCGCATCCGAGCGCCCCGATTCCCGACCGCGCGCAGGTGAAGTTCGCCCGATCCGCCGCATCCGCGCAGCCGGCACAAGCGAACGGGCAACGGATCCGACACTCCGGAACGCCCGCCAAAGGACACACCCGCGCAGCCCGGCACATGCGAAACCAAGCACATGTCCAGCCCCGATTTTTTATAGCGCGGGCGCCCCCGCCCCCGCCGAGCCCCCACGTTCGCGGCTGCCTCGCCCCCTCTCGGGCGACGCCTCAGAGGTCGGTCGCGGTGCCTGTGCCGGCGGCGGGCAATACGTAAATCGACGTGGACTCGTAGCCGGCTTCGATGGGGTGGTCGGTGCCGGCGCGGCGGACGAAGACGCCGTCGTGGGCGCCTCGATCCAGCGTGACGACGCGCTCGCAGCCGATGTCGAGGAGGACCTCGGTCGTCGCTTCGTCCGTGTCGAAGCTCGCGTGCGCGATCACCACCGTGCCGTCCGGGAGCGCGCACAGGGCCGTGCGCGGGCGCTGCTGGCCCACTTCGCGCGCGGCCGGGAGCAGCTTGTGATCGTTCGCGGTGAGCGGGACCTCCGTCGCGTCGGCGCCCGCAGGCAGCGGATCTCCGACGCGCGCGAGCGACGCGCGGCCTCCCTCGAAGACGAGCCACACCCCGGATTTCGAAGGCCGGACGATCTCCGCGCCCTTCACCACGAGGCCGCGACGCGCGCTGCGCTTCGCCACGCTGAGGCCGAGCGACGCGAGCGCAGAGGCGCGCTCCTCCGTCGTGGGGCCGGGGCGATCGCCGCGGCCGCCGATGCCCTCGTCCGTGCCGGTGGCGATGCGGAACGTCGCGCGGCCTGGCAAGAAGGCCGTCACCTTCACCTTCGCGCCGAGCTCCTCCGCCTCGAACGAGACGACGCCGGGGAGCCACGCGGGCGGCGGCTGTTTCCCGCCGTCCGCGGCCCAGGCGATCTTCTTCGACGTGAGCGCGGCGGGCTGCGGATCTCGCTCGGTGAGCACGGCGGTCGTCTCGAGCTGCACCTCGCCGAGCGCGTCCGCGCGGAGCGACATCACCGGCGACGCGAGCGTGCCGAGGAACGAGGTGCCGCCGTCGTCCGCGAGGCTCGGCTTCACGTACGCGAAGCCCACGTGCGCGGGCTCCACGCTCACGACGACCGACGCCGCGCACCCCGCGAGCGCGAGGCCCGCTTCGAGCGACGAAGGCCGCGCGGAGGCCGCGAACGCGTACACGAGGTAGCCGCTCTTCGTGCGGCAGAGCGCCGCGCGCGCCGTGCGACCGCCGCCGTCCGTGATCGAAAACGCCGAGGAAGAAGCCAGATCCGGGCCCTGCGTCACCGCGGAGAACGCGTCGCGGATCGTCGCCTCGGACCACACGCCCACCGCCGCGTGGCCGTCCGGCCTCACCGCGAGCGCGGGCGCCCCGTTCACGAGCGGCGCGAACAGGCGGCCTTCCCCGAAGAATCCGACCGGTCGCGCGGCCTGCGCGGGGCCCGCGGCGAACGCGGCGACGATGCGCTTCGCCTCCCGCCGCGCGGCAGCTCACCTTCGCCGTGCGGTCCTGCCTGCGGCGCGGGCATCGCGGCGCCCGGAATTAGCTGCAGATCCAGCCTCCGCGTGTCGATCGCGACGAGGTGCACCACCGCGTCCGGATCGTTCGCGTCGGGTCGCACGACGCTCTCCACGAGGGGCGGGGCCGCGACTTGTTGCGCGGGCCCCTGCATCGCGGGCGCGACGTGCCAGAAGCCCTCGCCGTCGAAGGGGCGCGCGTTCGGCGGCGTCATCGGCGGAGGAGGCCACCCGCCCTCCGAAGGGTAATCCGCGGCGATCCGGAGGCCGTTCGGCGCCGCTGCGTCCTCGCGTCGCGAAGGCAGCCGCGGCGCGCCCTCGAACAGCGCGCGCACCAGCGCCGAAGCGCGCGGCCCGATCTCTTCGAGCGCGACGTCCGCGAGCACCGCGCCCGCCGGCCGAGGCAGCTCCGGCACCGCGGCCACCGTCGCGTCGAACTCCGCGGCGCGCCCGATCTGAAGCGCGCCGTTGCCGAATTCGAGCGCCGCCGGCACGCCGTCGCTCCCGAGGGCCATCACGAGCGCGCTCGGCCCCACCTCCAGCTTCGCCTCCGTGGGCGGCTGTCCGAACGCGATCTCGGTCCGCGCGAGGCCCTTCGTCGAGCCGGTCGTCGCGAGCCGATCCAGCGCGCGCATCAGCCTGCCGCCGACCGTCGCGGGCCGCTCCGTCGCGCCGTCGAGATCGATCAACGTGACGCCCTGCACGCCCTCCGCCGTGACGGTGGTGAACGCGACGCGGTGCCCGCTGCCCGTGAGATCGCGATCGTCCCCGAGCGGCGTGCGCGTGAGGTTCACCGGATCGCCGATCTCGATCGGACGCCCCGCTCGCGTGAGGCGGACGCGCGCCCGGTAGAGATCGCGCGGGCCCTCTTTTCCGCCCTCCGGACGCGACGCGAGGAACAGCACGCGGCGCCCCACGAACGCGTCGTGCAGGAAGCCGCCGCGCTCCTCCCAGAGGAAATCGTCCGGCTTCACCGCGCCGCCCGCCGCGCGTCCGAGCGCCGCCGCCACGCCTTCGATCGATCGCTCGGGCGGAGCCTCGGATCGAAGCGCCGCCGCGAGGGCCACGAGGGCCACCGCGCCGAGGAGCGGGCCTCGGCTCATCGCGTGCGTCCGTACCGCGCCGATCACGCTGGCTCTTTCAACAGTCGACAGTCCGCTGTCAACAAAGGATATTGCGCGGCCTTGGGAAAAGCGGCATTCCCCCGCCGCTGTCTTCCCTCCGCTGCACCAACATGCATTTCGTCGAAACCAGAAATCTCCCACGTCACGTCGGGATCATCATGGACGGCAACGGCCGCTGGGCGCAGATGCGCGGCCAGCCGCGTGAGGCCGGCCACAAGGCCGGGAGCGCCGCCGTCCGCCGCGTCGTGCGCGTGGCCAGGCGTCTCGGCCTCGACGCCCTCACGCTGTACGCGTTCAGCGAGCAGAACTGGCGAAGGCCCGAGGGCGAGGTCGACGCGCTCATGGGGCTGCTCCACGAGTATTTGATCTCCGAGCGCGACGAGATCCTCGAGAACGGCATCCGCCTCGTCGCGATCGGCGACATCTCGCGCCTGCCCGAATTCGTGCGCGACGTGCTGGATCCGCTGCGCTCCGCGTCCGAGACGAACGGGCGCATGACGCTGGCGCTGGCGCTGTCGTACGGCGGTCGAGAGGAGATCGCGACGGCCGCGCGGGAGCTCGCGCGCGACGCGGCGTCCGGCAAACTGGACCCGGAGACGATCGACGTGACCTCGCTCTCGTCGCGGCTCCCGAGCCTTTCTGTAGGCGATCC
>JAXLYM010000027.1:0-119654 GCA_046351455.1 Polyangiaceae bacterium | reverse complement strand
CTCCGGATGCGCACCGATTCGCGCGGAAAATCCCTCAACGGCATCCGCCAGATCATCGACGCGGCCGACCGTTACAAAGGGCTCTTCTGGATCTTCACCGGCACACCGGAGCTGTACGATCACCGGCGGGGCGTCGCCGGACTGACCCCTTTGCATGACCGCATTTCGTTCCAGACGCACGGCGGCCTCGTATCCACGCGTCAGCCGCAGCTCGAACTGCGCCCCTTCGACCGGGACCGACTTCGGGACGTGGCGTTGCGCCTGCGAAGCCTCTATCCGGCGCCGGATCCCGATCGGATCGCAGGGCACGTCACCGCGGAGCAGATCATGAGTCTGGTCGACGAGGTGACGACCGGATTCAAGGGTGATGTGGGCGTGGTACCGCGCCAGTTCCTCCGGCGCTTCGTGAACTTGCTAGACACCATTGCAGAGCACCCGGACGCGGCTCTTCCCCCGCCGCCCCCCACCTTGGTCGAGCAGCGCGCAGCCGAGGGAAAGAAGCCGTACGAGTACGAACCGGAGCCGGACGATGAAAAGGGCTATCCGGTAACCAACGTGGAGTTTTGAGCGATGCGCGAACGTGAGGTTCGAAGTGCTGTCAGCGAGTTCTTCTCGAAGCACGCCCCTGGTGGTCGGAGCGCGGAAGATGCGTTCCCAGCCTGGTGGCTACACCGGCAGTTCGATCTTGCCCCTACGGATGCAATCGCTGCCTCTTCGACAGGCAGCTACGATCATGGCTTGGATGGATTCCACTTGGAGCGGCGCCCGGACCGTGAGCCGACGTTGCATCTCTTTCAAGCCAAGTACACAACTTCACAGCAATATATTAGGAAAGGTATCGGCGACTTTCGTCGAACGCTTGAACGCCTCGCTGCTGTGCTTTCCGGGCAGGGTGGGGAGGACCGAGAAAACACCGTTTGGACGCGCCTGAGGGCTCGAATTCATGGGCTGGACCGGACACCGCTCATCATTCATTGTCGCGTCGTACACCTCGCCGAGGCGGAAGAAGAAGGACTCCTCGCTCAGGCAAAAACAGAACGAGCGGACTTCGCAGAGGCAGCCAGCACGTTCTTTCCGGACAACATGGTTCGGCTATCTTTGTCGGGGCCAAGTGCCATTGATCCATCCAGCATTTCCGTCGCTCCTGCGGGGCGACAGGAGCTCAGCTTTGACGGGGTTCAGGTGGAGTCGAACGGAGCGCGTCTCTTTGTCGGGCTTGGAAAGCTTGCTGATCTCGTGCGGCTCTACGAGAAGACTGGTGACGCGCTATTCGCCAAGAACGTGCGGCTCTTTAACTTCAAGACTGCGGAGCATGGCCCTGCCCGATTCCAGCGTGAAACGCTGAGCAGCATTTGTGTTCGTGGGAAGGGCGGTGGCGCCGACGCGCTCCGGTTCACCCTCTTTCACAACGGAGTAACCCTTCACGCGACGTCCGCGGATTTGAAGGAAGGCCGCCTGGAGGTCCGCAATCCGGGCATCCTCAACGGATGCCAGACGGTAAAGAACGCTTGGCGGTTTCGCAACGAACGCGCGCTTCGGGACAGGATTGATCCCCAAGCATGGGAGCGGATTCAGGTCCCCTTGCGCGTGCTCCGGACGATGGAAGAGAGCCTGATTCGAGACGTCACCGTCTCGAACAATCGGCAGACTGCCATCCGGGCCTCTGGTTTTCGGGCGAACGACCCGCTTCAGCTGGATCTCGGAGAACGCTTCCATGAGCAGGAGATCTTTTACGAGCGACAGGAGAACGCCTACCTGAACTTGAAGAAGTCGGCGCCGCAAGAACTGGAAGAGCGATATTCGCACAGTTTTGACGCGCCGCTGACCATGGAGGAGCTCGCGCAGGCGATTGCGTCAGTAGCCCCATTCGCGGCGCTCTCGGTCGCGGCCAAAGTGAGTGATCTGTTCGAAACCCCGCTCTACGAGCGCCTGTTTTCGGAGCGACACTTGAGATCAGTCCCATTGCTGGTGTTAGCGACCAACATATTGCGGACAGTTCACCTCGCCTTGAAAGACACGAAGGAAAAGTCGAGCCGGCTGGAGCCTATGGTGGCGAGCAGGTTCCGGTTCCTTGCCACCCGCGTCCTTGTGAGGTGGGTCGTGCGGGAACGTCCCGAGATCGTCGCAAAGCACGGGCAGCATGTCATCGTTCGGCCTTCGGGCTCACACCCGTTCCGCGAGCTCCTGCGGAAGTTGCTGGCCGCCCCGAACACTCGATTTCAGGTGCTCGTGCCGGAGGTATGGGGTGCATCCGGAGAAGATTGGCCGAGTGGTACAGACAAGGAGTGCTCGGAGAGGCTTCTACGCGCCGTCCAGCTTCATGACTTCGATGCGTTCGAGCACTTCGTGGAGGAGTGATGTCAGCCTTTGCTCGATTCCCGCCGAGGCTTCAAGAAGCCATTGTCGCCCGGCTTGGATGGACGGCGTTGCGGCCTGTCCAAGAGCTCGCGGGCGAGGCGATCCTTGACGGCAAGAATGCGGTCGTGCTCGCGCCGACCGCGGGTGGGAAGACGGAGGCAGCCATTTTCCCGGCGCTCTCGGACCTTGTACAGCGCGCCCCCGAGGGGGTCGGCGTGCTCTACGTCGCGCCGATCAAAGCGCTCCTGAACAACCAGGAAGAACGGCTCGCAGCCTATGCCGAGATGGTGGGGATGCGCAGCTTCGTGTGGCACGGAGACGTCTCCGATCACGATAAGCGCAAGTTCGTGCGGGAACCTGCGGAGCTCTTGCTCACGACCCCTGAGTCACTTGAGGTGATGCTCGTTTCGGCGCGTTCGCCGGTGAAGCGCATCTTTCAAGACCTGCGGCTGATCGTCATCGACGAGGTGCACGCGATGGCCGGGCGAGATCGCGGCGCGCACCTGATGAGCGTGCTCGAACGGATCACGCCAGTCTGCAAGAACGATATTCAGCGAATCGGCCTGTCCGCGACGGTCGGTAACCCCGATCAGATTCTGGCGTGGCTGCAAGGATCATCGCAGCGCGAAGCGACGGTCGTCAATCCACCGAAGATTCAGGCCAAACGGGAGCTCCACGTCGGATTGCACGAGAGCGTGGCCTCCATCGCCCAGGAGGCGGCGGCGCGCGCGGTTGGGAGGAAGAGCCTGTTTTTCTGCCAGTCGCGCGCGCTCACGGAGAGTGTCGCAGACTGGATGCGAGGGCGTGGGATGGACGTGTTAGTCCATCACAGCTCCGTTTCGTTGGAGGAGCGCCGCGCGGCCGAGAAGCGCTTTCACCATGGAACGAACGCCTGCATTGTCTGCACGTCCACCCTGGAGCTCGGCATCGACGTCGGCGACCTGGACCTTGTTTTCCAGGCGAACGCGCCTGCGACGGTGTCTTCGTTCCTCCAGAGGATGGGGAGAACCGGGCGCAGACCGGGCACAACCGCGAACACGATCTTCCTCTGTGAGGAGCCAGAGGCCGTTCTCCAAGCCGTGGCGCTTGTTGAGCTGGCGCGCGCTGGGTGGGTAGAGGCGGTGCCGGCCGCGCAGAGGTGCTGGCCCGTGCTCGTGCATCAGCTCCTCGCGCTGGCGCTTCAGTTCGGAGCGATCAGCCCCGAGCGATGCTGGGAGCAGCTACGCGTGGTCCCCGACTTTCGAGGCATTTCCCGGGACGAGCTCGATACCGTGATCGCGCACATGAAACGGGAAGACTTCCTCTTCGAGGCTGGGGGCCTGCTCTCGATGGGGCAGAAGGCCGAACGCGTGTTCGGTCGCAAGAACTTCATGGAGCTCTACGCGGTCTTCTCCAGCCCCGTGCTCTACCGCGTGATGACCGGTGCCGGGCGTGATCTTGGTTCGTTGGAGCAAGACTTCGTGGACCGCCTCGTCGAGCAGATGTCGTCGTTCCTTCTCGGCGGCCGTGCGTGGGCCGTCGAGCGTGTGATTCACGAGGACCGGACCGTCCTCGTTCGAGAGGCCCCGCGGGGGATGAAGCCGAGCTGGGGCGGATTCATCCCACAGCTCTTGGGGCACCACTTGTGCGACCAAATGCGCCGGATCTTGATCGATGACGTGAAGTACCCGTACGTGAGCGAGGCCGCACAGAAGCACGTCGATGAAAAGCGCGCGGAGCTGGGAGACCTGCTCCGACGTGCGGGCCCGCCGATCGTGATCGACGACGGCGTAGCCCGCTTCTGGACCTTCGCAGGCGGGCGAATCAACCACACCCTCAAGTACGGGTTCGAGATCATCGAGGGGTGGAAAGTGGTCGCCGACAATCTTCAGCTCCGAATCGAGGGCGACGGGATCGGCCACGAGACAGTGCGAGCTGCGATCGAGCGCATGACCTCCCCTGACTTCTGGACATCGAAGGCGACGGAGCACGCGGTGCTCGCGCGGCTTCCCGGCTACCGCCTCAGCAAGTTCCAGGACTGCCTGCCAGAGGCAATGGCCATGGAGATGGTGGGCGCGTACCTCCTCGATACAGAAGGGGCCAAGAGGTGGCTTGCGGATCTTCGGAAGCGGAGTGAGCAGGGCGGACGTGCGGGGTGAGGGAAGGGAGGAAGCTCCCGGATGCGTGGCATAGGCGCAGAAAGCCGGCCACGCATCCGGGAGCTTCGCTCCCATTCACAGTTCGGCAGCGTTGTCAACGGGAAGGTCAGTAAGGCGAATAAGTGCCGCGCGGCCGCCCTGTCCGTCGCGAGTACTCAGGAAGCATGAACGGCGGTGCACCGCTTCCGGGCCGCGGGTGCGGCTCGGAGCGTTGCGTCGGGATCGGGGATACGGGTGTGGGGGTCCGGGGGCGCTTGTCATGGTCGTTGATGTTGTTGAGGTCCATGCGGAATCCTTTCTCGTCAGGTTTCAGATCCAACGTGGACGAGACACCCCTGGCCACCGTTGCGCCATTTTGGTAGAACAACGGTCGCAGTGGTGAGGGATGCCTCGCCGACCCGCTGCCGAAAATCGAAAACGCGGGACACTGAAGCCGGAGCTGCAACTCCGGCCTCAGTGTTTCCGTAATAGCGTCTCCGGTGGAGCCCGAGTCGCCGACTTCTTCGCGGGACCACCAAGCGTTACCTCTCTTCTGAACCGAGCGCAAGACAAACTGGCAGTTGGGGAACTCTATTCCTTTCGAAATAGCGCAGGGAATGGGGCGAATGCTGCCTGGCGCTTTGACGGTCGGTGTTTTCCTTTGCGGAAAGGATAAGGGGAATGGGCGGTTGCGGGATATTGTGCCCACATTCTGCTTATCGCGGGATGGATATTATTCGGGCTCATAGATGCGACGCCGTCGTTTTGGGGCTAGACGCTCATTGTTTCTTTGAGACCGAATGCTCTCGTAAAACAGATTGACCGAATCGCTCGCTGACGAGCCGTGGACATTGGCTCGCGTGAAGAAAGCGGTCTCGACTGCTCAAGTCGGTCGGTACTCCGTGAAGAGCGAACACCCGCGAGCTTTGTCCGGCTCGTTTCGGGAATGACGATCGCTGCGAGGCTTTCGAGCGGCGGCCTTGATGGATCCGTCTCGTTCGGTGAGGTTTCACCGTGAAGGTTGGCCGTGGAGGCTCGCCTGAAGAGACGCGTCTGTCTCCCGGGGAGACTCTTTCGTTTGCACCCACCTTGATGCCATCTGGTGGATTGGTGCCTTCGCTAACAAGTTTTGTTAGGGACTCTTAGCGCGCCAGTCAGTTGCGAACGTGATCATCGTCGGCCAGTGGCGCGCTTATTAACGGTTAATAGGGAGGAAACCAACGGCGGCTTATTCCCCGAAGTAGGCCGCCATCCTAGGGGCCTGTATGTCTTTCGGTCCTCGGAGGCGTTCGTGTTTGGTTTCATGACAGTGTACGGTTGGAGTGAGTGTCCTGTCTCTTCTCACGCACTGTGTTCCAGGATCGGAGTACGCCCCTTCCAGCACATCGCGGCGGATGACCTCTATGAAATCCGAACTCCACCCCGCGGGTTGCCGAGCGACACGGACAACTGGATCCATGCACTTTTCTGCGGCAAGCTCCGGGACAACATGAACGCGATGTTCGCGAGCACCTACGCGGGGGCGGGGGCCAGGGTGAAGCTCCAATGAGGCACACCATCGAACAGCTACAGGCGACCGCGCACGAGTATTTCCCGCGTGGGATCTTCTCGGACGACCCTCGTTACGCCGATTCGTCGGAAGTGCAGCGACAAAAGGCAGCACGCATCCCCGCGAGCGCCCAGTACAACGCCTGGCGCGCGATGCTTGACAGGCTTCAAGCTCGTTTCCCCGAGGACCGATTTCCCGGTGTCCAAGTCGAGAACGGCTGTCTTTTCCTCCAAGTGGCCAATGCTACAAACGATGATCGCGGCTTCACGGGGCGGATCTGGCTGCCTCCGCGCGGGCCTCGCGAGACAAGCCATCACCTCGAATTCGTCGTGAGCTTCGTGGTGCCGTATTTCGCGATTCGGAGCATCCACGCGGAGCCGGACCCGACACCGGAGATCCCGCCCGCCGAGCGGCCGCGCCTCGTCTTCCAGGGCGACACTTGCTACGTACTTCCACCGGATCCGAATGCGGTCGACGACACGGAGGGGCCGACGTTCCCCCGAACGCGACTGGTGAGGACCTTTGAGCTGTCGCCGGACGAAGAACCTTTCGCAGAGGCCATCGCGGCGGAGGTTCGGATGACCTTCCCGGAGCACGAGCCGTTCGACCCGGCCGTCGGAGAGACGCTCGTTCCGAACATCCAAGCGGGGAACAAGCTATTCGGTGAGGCCACCCTGTTCACCTGCTTGTTCGCCGATGGGTGGTGACGTTTTCTTCTAGTCCTTCATCCTCAACAGCTCCTTCTGCCGTCCTCGAAGCCCGAGGTACGTTTCGAGGTTGCAGCACGCGCGACGCCGCTGACGCTGCCGTTCATCCGCGCTACGTTGCCTCGCATGGGTGAGCCCGCTCGCAAGCTCCACAACGTCACGAACCCGGTCTGGGCGGCCGTCCTTGCTGCGCCTCTCGCGGAGGAGCCCGAGACGGAGGAAGAGCGTGAAGCGATCGCTGCGATCAAGGCGGACATCGCTGCGGGGCGGCGCGGTCACACCGTCGAGGACGTGCACGCGGTCATCGAGCAGATGAAGCGCGACCAGGGCGAATGAAGCTCCGCTGGCACCCGGCGGCGATCTATGACCTTCGTTCGCTGCCCACGTGGCGCCTCGCTGCGGAAGTCGACGCCGCGGTCCTTCGCTTCGCAGCCACCGGAGAGGGCCAGCTCCGACGCACCTCCGCGGACGATCCTCACAATGTTCGCTTGATCACCGCCCGCACGGTCGTCTTGCTCCACGTCGACGAGGTCGACGAGGTGATCCACGTCGGGCGCGTCTTCCGATCCGGCCGCTGAGGCACCGCCTTCGACCCACCTCGATCTTCGGGGTCACCTGTTTCGGCGGGCCCGTTCCGCATCCAGGTCCACCACCGACGCTCCGACCTCGGGAGCGCCCCAGCGGCCACTTGCCTCCGGTGAACGCAGCACGCCTTCCTCCTCGACCTCTGCGACCTCTGCCAACAACGCACCCATCGCCGAGTGCACCGCGCGCACCCCCGCGAGGTCGCCCGCCTCCAGCAGGACCGCGTTCGCCTCGTTCAACTTGATCAGCGCTCGGGCACGGACGCCGCGGCGTTCGCGTCCGACTCGCAGTTCATCCTCTCCCTTTCCGCCGCCCCGATCGCCCACGTCGCCGCCGCCCATCCCCTCACGATGCCGCGTCACAAACCGCTCCTCCGTACCCTCCACGGAGCCATCTGGAGCCGTCACGTAGGTGTCCTCTTCCAATACATGCGATAATGACATGTATGTGTCCGTGATCGCTTCGAAATTCGGAGGTTCGAACCCCGTTTCCCGCTCCGGAATCCTTCAGGATTTTGGCGCGACCTGAGAGCGGCGTAGACGATTCGTGGACGATTCGAGGCAGGGCGGCCTCGGGGAGCGTCCGCTGTTTGCTCGCGCTCATCACGTAGCGCCGGTGCGTACGCGAGTCGGCGTGGCCCGTGAGCGCCATCGCTTGCTGCTCGTTGACGCCTGCTTCTGCGAGGGCGGTCGCGAAGGCGCGGCGGAACGAATGGAAGTCCACCGGGAGTGAGAAGGGCGTCTCGTGGTGCAGCTCGTGGCGGTCGAGGCCGATCTTCAAGAGCGCGCGGCGGAGGCGATCGGCGAAGGAGACGCCGCGGGTCTTGCGAGCCTCGCCTTTGCGACGACCGCGACGAACCGGGAAGACCGGACCGCTGTCGGGGAGCCGTGCGAGGTCCACCAGGCGTGCATCCGTTCTGCCAGGAGGGGCGGGACGTCGAGACGCTGGGGCTTGCCGGTCTTCGTGCGCGGGACGACGCACCAGGGAAATGTGTCACGGTCCCAGTTCTGTCCGTCATTGAAGCGCGGCGGAGAACACGGCCGATGGTCGCCTTTGAGTGGAGGACCGTCAGCCCTTTCTTGCCGGCTGCGACGAAGTCTTTCACGACGGCGCGGATGTGGCGCGTGGATGTCTCCGAGGAACGTGGGGCCGACTCGAGCGAAGGCGTGTTTGCGTGGATAGATGCGCTCACTCGGCACCATGGCGACTCCACGCTTCTCGCGGGCGTCGAGCCGCGCCTCCGCGTGCGCGTCGAACCTGGGAGTCGGGGGAGGGACGGTGGGATTCTGAAGCTCTTTAAAGAGGAGGCGCTCGGGTTTGAGAGCCTCGTTCTTGTCGGAGGTGCCGAGTCCGAACGAGGGGCGCTCGCGCGTGCCGTCCGGTTTGCCGGTGAGACGGAGTTGCCACTTCACCTTTGGCGAGCTCCGGTGCTTTCGGGGAGCGTGGAAGAGGTTCAGGCAGCTTCCAACCTGCGTATGGCGGCGGCTCCGGGGGAAAGGGAGGAAGGAACGAAAGGGAGATCCGATGTACGAGGACAGCGAAGGCATCTCTGGAAAGCCGGGGGCGGAGAAAATCTTCTCCAAGCATGGCTTCGGGTGACACTGCCGCTCCGTCCGGCCGCCATGCGCGTGAGAGGTACCATGATGAGGAGCTTGAAGAGAACCTGTCCGACGGGGCTGTTCTCGGCATTGCGCAGAGGCGCGGATGTCGCCCTCGTGGGATGCGATCAAGGGGCGAAGCGGACGCCACCTGTGTATTCGGAATGAACGGCGGCGGCGCGCAGAACGATCGAGGAGGCAGTCGGCGACACCCGAAATCAGGGCGCCAGCGCGGTGGAGGGGGCGCTCAGCTTCGGCGGGGGGCGGATGCAGAAGGTCGGATCGCCGTAGAGGACGAACGCCGCCCAGGTGAGCTGTTTGGCGATCTCATGGTTTTGATGCAGGACATTGCGGCCCTCGAGGAGCGCGTCGCCGATCATCCGACCCTCGAGGATCCGCTCGTAGATCTCGATCGCGAGCCTCGCGGCGCCGTCGTCAGGCACCTCCCAGAGCGTGCCGATGCAGCCGAGCGCGCCGCCGTAGATGAACGCGGAGGCGAGACCGGAGGCTGGCAGTTGGAGGTAGCTGGAGCGCGCCAGCGGGTCCTTCTTCGCCTCGGCGGAGGTGGCGCCGGACTCGCAGGCATTCAGGAAG
This sequence comes from Polyangiaceae bacterium, assembly GCA_046351455.1. Lineage (GTDB taxonomy): Bacteria > Myxococcota_A > Polyangia > Polyangiales > Polyangiaceae > JADJRH01. The sequence continues at coordinate 110,146 of JAXLYM010000027.1, read as the reverse complement.
ACGAACGGGCTGCCCTTCGTGAGCTTGCGGATCTTCTCGGCGAAGAACGGCTCTCGATCCACCATCAAGAGGGCGCTCAAATCAGGGTTCTTCGCGTTGAAAGACGCGTGTCCGGCGAAGTGGATGACGTCGAATCGCCCGGAGCGCAGCTTCTCGTTCAGGGCCTGTCCGGTGGCGCGCTCCCGCTTCTCGGCGCGATTCTCGTCGGGGCCGAGCTCGGTAATCTCGATTCGATAGCTCTTCTCGGCGAGGCCGCGGAGGGCTGCCTTGATGTCCGCGATCTCCTTCCGCGCGCCCTGAAGACCTTCGTCGGGCCAGACCAGGAGGAACCGCAGCGCATCGCTGGAGCGCACTATCGGGCGGCCCCTCGGGAGGAACGTGCCCATCGGCATGCGCGCCATCGGGCGGCGAAGACAGAGGAAGTCAGCGCCGTCGTGCATGAGCTCCCACGGGATCACGAGGTCGTTCGTGGTGATGGTCACCGAGCAGGTCGGGTCGTCCTGCAGATACCGCTGCACGGCCTCGGGGAGGAACAGGCGAAACAGGAAGTCTCCCATGTCGACGAGCTCCTTCTCGTCGAAGGGCTCGACGCGCTTTCCGCCGACGCGCAACACCGCATCTCGGGAGAGGGCTCCGGCCGACGGCGGAGCTTCCGTGGGGCTCGGCGCGGTCTGCTCGATCGGAGGCTGCGCGCCGGAGGCGCTGCGCGATCGCGCGACGGCGTCGCCGAGGCGCTCGATCGTGGCCGCGAGGCCCAGGCGATCCTGCTTGGTGAGCGTGCTCGGGGCGTGGAGATTGATGCCGTGGACGCCCGGCTCGCTGGCCGTGCGCAGGAGCGCTTCGTACTGGTATCGACCGCTGACGGGCGGCGAGCGGAGGACGAGGAGATCGGCGCGGCGGAGGACGTCGCGTGCGCGCTTGGCCTTCGCGTCCACCTGGGACAGGGCCTGATGGATGGGCGGGAATCGAGGCGCGCCTTTCAGGTCGGTGGCGACCGCGCACAGGTCCTTCCGGAGGGCCTCGAAGACCGCGCGGCTGTCGGTGCCGAGGCGAGAGGCGTCGTCTTTGCGGGCCTGGAGCGCCTCGCGCCCGTCCTTCTCGGGGCGGATCGGCGCCTTCACGGCCTCGGCGTCCTGGATGGCCTTCGCCAAGGCGTCGAGCGCGTCCTGAATCTCGGCGAGCGTGCGCTGGCGCTCCTCGAGGAGCTTGCGGGCCTCCTCCGCCGCTGCGTCCAGCGTGCGCTGGACCTCATCGAGCAGCTTCCACCGCGGGTCCTCCAGCGCGTGGGCGATCTCGTCGAAGTCGTCGGTGAGCTTCGGCGGGGTCGATTGCTCGAACATGGGGGTTGGATGCGAGGAGTCATCGATCCGCGCGAACGCCTTCACGGCCGCATCGAGGAGGGCGCGCATGCTCTCCAGATAAAGGATCTCGCCGGCGACGACGCGGCCCTCGGCGGCGCGGATCTCGGCGGCGCTGTCGAGCAGGCGCTCGATGATCGCTCGGTATCGGTTCTCCGTGCACACGAGCGACGCGAACGCCCGGAGAGCGTCGTCGCGGCCCTTGGGGAACTCCATCACTGTCCTCCCGGCGCGGGCTCGGCGTGGAGCGCGACGAGCTCCGCCTCGACGGCCGCGAGGGCCTCGTTCGTCTCGTCGAGCTGCGCCTTCAGGAAGTCGGGCATGGTATTGAATACGGATTGTAGTCGAGCGCGCCTCTTCTCCAGCTCATCGCGGTTCGCGGAGAGGATCCGGCGGCGTTCGCGGGCGATCTGCACCCCGGGGGGCTCCACGGCGACGGCCGGCGGCTCGGTCGAGTCCGGCGTGGAGAGAAGGGACTTGCCGCCCTCGCGGGGCCACACCCAGTCGCCGGACGGGCTGCTGAGATAGAGCACCTCCTGCGTCCAGAAGCTCTGCCCCGCCATGGCGCGATCGGCGCGTTTCCGGCTCTCGGCGAGCGCCACGTCGAGCGAGTCCCCCGACAGCAGGCGATCGTAGAACGCCTGGGCGACCACGGTGAACGCCGTGCCCATGCCTCGATCGCGGAAGCCGACGACCGCCGGGACCGCCCGGAGGAGCGCGGAGGCGGCGGCGAGCGAGTCGCACCCGCTGATGAATACGAGCTGTACGTTGGGCGCGGACGCGAGCGCCTCGACGACGCGCGCGATCGAGACGCGGCGAGGCGTCGAACCGAGGAGATCTCCGTCGCGCGCGGGGAGGAGCAGCGCAGGCTCGCGGCCCTCGTCCTCCGCGGTTCCGCAGAAGTGGACGACCTGCGCCGTGGTGCTGGCGAGCTCGCTCAACAAGGTCTCTTCGGAGGGGCGGTCGACGGGCTGCACGTGGACGTCGTGGCTCTCCGCCATCTTCGTGAGGATCTGGATCTCCTCGTCGGAGCCGTAGCTGTCCGACGTCCTGTCGGAGACCTCCGTCGCGACGGCAAGAATCATCGGCGGGCCGGACGCCGGGACAATCGATCGCGAGGCATCCAGTCGGGTGCGCACGATGGACGCGCCCGGGGAGAGCGCCACGAAGTCCTTCCGATCCGGGTCGTAGAGCAGCTCCCAGGGGAGGTGCTCGATCGCCGAGGCGTCGTCGTCCGGCCTCGACGGGGGGAAGGCGAGGCGCAGTCGAAATCCCCTCTTGTTCTTCGCGGCCGCATCGCGGACTTGGGTGTACAGGCGGAGCAGGTTGCGCCCGAGGAGGCGATCGAACAGGAGCGCGCCGAGGTGCTGAACGTCGGTGAGAGGAGCGGACGTGCCGGAGCGGCTGCGGGCGAACGAGGTCAGCTCGCTCAAGCTCGCTCTCATTTCATAGGGCGTGAAGGGGATCTCCACGTCGGACGCCAGAGCTCCGATTCCGCCCTTGCGATCGTGCTCCTTCGGGATCGGGGGGACATAGCTCGCATACAATTTGTAATATCCGGGCCGCTCACCGGAGGTCACCTCGACGCGGAGCTCGTCGTGGACGGAGGGATCGGGCAAGACGAAGGGGGCCATGGCTCACCTCGGAGGCGCGATGATCGCGGTCGGAGCGGCGGGGCTCAGACCTGCTTGGGCGGACGGAATGTGGTGATGTCGAGCTGGGCAGTGGTCCACCTCTGCGTCACGGCGACGGGAGGCACGACGTCGCGGGTGGACGGCGCGCCCTCGGACAGGGCTTGGAACAGTTCTTCCAGCGGGTTCGTGGGCGGATCGAGGGGGCCTCGCAGCCCGCCGTCGAGCGGTGGGAGCTGCATCCACCGGAACGCGGAGGCGCCGGTGGTCCCGATCGCCTTGAGGGTGTCGACGCAGCTCTCCGCGCCCGCGGGGACCAGCATTCCGAGAGGCACGATCGTCTCTTCGCCCGGCTGGAGCGAGCGAAACGGGCCGTCATTGGGCCAGAGCTGCACGGCGTTCCATCGAGGTCCGAGATCGAAGAGCACCACGTTGAGGATGCGCGAAGGATCGTTGATGTCGGCCGGGTTCGGCGCGAGGAGGTTCTTGATCCGGAGGAACACCGTCGCTTCGTGCGGGACGGCCGGACGCGCCGACGAGTCGAACGGAACGCTATGGCGAGCCCCGACGCCGTCCACGGGGTCCCAGTCGGACTGCCAGCCTTCGAGCGTCATCGAGAGCTTGTTCGCGAGGCGGGACTGTGAATCGTTGTTTGCGAGAGAGCGGATGTTGCGGTGCTTGGCGAGGTGGACGAGCCGCTTCACGAGGAGCTGGTCGGCCTTCTTCTCGAGGTCCGCCGGATCTGCCTTCACGCGCGGCTGGATGAACCGGAGGGACGTGCCCGATCCGTCGAGGATCTCGTCGCAGCCGTCATCGCCGATCCCCACCTTGAAATCGGCCGCCTCGGCGGAGCCGACCTCGCGGAGCCAGCCTCCCCCGGCGGCCGCGATCTCCTTGCGGATCCCCTCGATGCGCGCGGCGTCGAGCTCCTCGGCGACGAACGAGACGCCGCGCTGCAGGGCGATCGCCGTGTTGCCGACGAGGACGGCGGCGTCCCCCGGAGAGGGAGAAGCGCCGGGGATGAACCGCGTCTTCACCTCGCAGTCGGACTCGGTGTCCGAGAGATCGCGGACCTCGAGGAGGGCGATCCGGTTCGTGACGTCATCGAAATCGACCGTTCCGTTGGGATACACCATGAGCGTGGATCCCTTCCGGAGGCCCCCCGCCTGCCCGGCGGCGACGCGCGCTCGCCCCGCGGCCGGGTCGTGGCTCAGCACATTGATCGTCTGGACCTTCTCCAGCACTTTCGTGCCGAACACCACGCGATCGCGCTCGCCCTCCACCGAGGGGTTCTGCATATCGAAATTGCCGTGCACGAGGGCGATGAGGCGATCGCCGAGCATGTCGTACGTGAGATCGGGCCGGAGCGCCTCCAGCGACTCGCACATGGCGTTGGTGAGGGCGCCGCTGATCGAGGAGCCGAAGAAGGTCTCGAATGCCGACTCGGAGGCGCGGCATGCCGTGATCAGGGTGTATCCAGTCGTTCGGAGGAGCCAGCCGGCCTGGAACGAGGCGTCGCGCGCGACCGGCGGCGGCTTGTAGAGGGCCATGAGATCGACGAGCGAGGCCACGTCCGATTGGGCCGGACGAGGCGTGGTGTCAATCTTCGAGATGCCCCGCTTCCATGCGGCCTTGCCGCGGGGGAGCCCGCCCGAGTGACAGGCATCGACCGCCACGGTCAAGATGATCCCCTTCTGCACCATGGCGTGGAAGAGGGAGGCGAGCTCGAGGTCGCGCACGTACGTCCCCGTGCCCACGTCGGTCGGCACGAGGCCCTCATCGAGGCCCGTCGGACCCTTGACCGTCGGGAAGATCGTGGACGCGCGGCCGCCGTGACCCGAATAATGCACATAGACCTGCTCGCCGGGGGACGCGTCGCCGCACAGCTTCTTGAGGGCGGAGACGATGTTCGCGTACGTCGGCCACGGCGTGGTCTCGGTCGGCTTCGTCCCCTGGCCGGAGGCGGTGAGCATCGTCGTGCCCGCGTCGGTGAGGCCCACCTTTCGCCGGAGCACCTCGCGGATCCGGCGCACGTCGTTCACACACCCTTGCAGGTGCGGGTAGAAGCCGCCTCCATCGAGTTGATTCGGCATGTAGCAATCGATGCCAATCAAGAGAGCGCGCATGATCCCATCTCCCGTCTTTTTGGACCCCGCGCCAGTAGAGGGCTTGCACGGTGCGAAGTCAAAGGGTATCCAGCAGGCCCCCGGAAATTGGGGATGAGCCTCCGAAAAATTGGGGGGGGCGGGCCGCTCGCAAGGGAGACGAGGGTTTTCCTTGCGGCGCTCTCCGGCGACTCCTAGCATGCCAGAACGCGCGGGGTGAGAGGCTTTCCTGCCCCGAATGCGACGGAGGAAGACCATGGCCGAGCGAGCGACTTTTCGTGCGGGCGCAATGAGGAAGACAGGCCGAAAACTTGTCGTATTCAAAGATGGCGGAGTGACCGAGTCGGGGGTGCGAGCGCTCTCCGGGGCGAAGGTGCAGCTCGCGCGCTCGTCCGACTTCGCCGGGGGGGCGGTGCCGGCGAGCGCCCTCTCGCAGGGGGACGGCGTCCTTTTCGACCAGATCGGAGTGGCCGTGTTGCCGGCGATCACGACGCGCGGCGTCTCGGTGGCGGAGGTGCTCGCGTCCACGGCGGGCGCGGAGATCGAGGACGAGTGGATCCGGTACGCGAGCGGATTCTGGGACTCACAGGAGGTGGGCACCGAATACCTACGTGGGTATCGAGACGGCGTGAACCGGCTGATCGACGCGCTGCTCGAGCAATCCGGCCCGAAGCAGGTGGAGGCGAGCATCGCCGGGGTGAACGAGAAGACGATCACCTGGGGGCTCGCGGCCACGCTCGCCGCGAGATCGCCGTTCACGGGGCGGGGCGTCAAGGTGGCTATCCTCGACACGGGGATCGATCTGACGCACCCGGACTTCGCCGATCGAAACATCGTGTTTCAATCGTTCGTCGACGGGGAAGAGGTGCAGGACGGGCACGGGCACGGGACGCACACGGCCGGCACCGCGTGCGGTCCGCGCTCGCCGAGCAAGCCACCCCGATACGGTGTGGCCTGCGACGCGGAGCTCTACGTGGGAAAGGTCCTCAGCAACGAGGGGTCCGGCGGAGACATCGGGATCCTCGCCGGCATCGACTGGGCCCTTCGCAACGGGTGCCGCGTGATCTCGATGTCGCTCGGCTCGGCGTCGCCGCCGCTCCAAGCCTATGACAACGCAGGGGCGGAGGCGCTGAAGAGGGGGGCGATCGTCATCGCCGCGGCCGGCAACGAGAGCGAGCGATCGAGCGGTTTGATCGCCCCGGTGGGCTCTCCCGCCAACGCGGCGACGATCATGGCGGTCGCCGCGGTGGACGTGAACATGGATATCGCGGACTTCTCCTGCGCCGGGAGGAAGTCGGATCCGCGCGGGCGACAGGTGGACATCGCCGGTCCGGGCGTCGACGTGCTGTCATCGTACAAGGGCGGTCGATATCGCCGCCTCTCCGGCACGAGCATGGCGACTCCCCACGTGGCCGGGCTCGCGGCGTTGCTCCTCGAGGCGAATCCGCAGCTCACGGGACCGCAGCTCTGGGAGCTCTTGACGAGCTCGTCGAGGCGCCTGTTTCTGGCCGTCACGGACGTGGGGGCCGGCCTCGCGCAGGCGCCGATGTCCGAGCCGCCTGGAAAGACCACCTCCGTGCCGTCCACGGAGACGGACACCGGGCCAGTGTTCACGCCGAGCCCCGCGCCGACCGCGCAAGTGGCGATCGTGGTGTCGGATGCGTACGCCGACCGGATCGTCGACGTGGAGGCGCGCGCGAAGGCGGTGGGCCTCACGGCGAGCACGACGCTGGACGCATTGAAGCAGATCACTGGCACGCTCCCGATCGACAAGCTCGCGGAGCTGAAGGCCGTCGAAGGGGTCAAGTCGGTGAGCATCTCGAGGGACATGGCCCTGCCTCCGCCGACCGCTCCTGTGCAGTGAGCGCGTCTGTCCGATGAGCGGCCGGGCCGATCGATCTCGGGGGGGCGATCGGTCCGGCTGCGCGGTTCGGAGGTCGGCGCATGTCGATGTCGCCACCCAACGACACCTCCGACCGGAGGACGGCTATGGACGTTCGTCCTCTTTCAATCGATGATGCTTGAGCCGATCCGCGGGCGCCCTCAGCGGGCTCGGCGCCGCGCGCTGTGAGCCGAAAGAGCCCCTTCAGAAGCCGACGCCGAGCTTGAGCTGGGTGGCTGTCCACCGCTCTGCCGGAGGCGATGTCACCTCACGGAGGATGACCTCCTTCTTGGCCTTCACCTGGCCCCTGGGGAGCAGCTCCGAGAACCGGACATCGTTCTTGAGGAACGTCAGGGCCTTGTCGACGAGCGTCGTGCCGATCGCCACGAAGCGGTCGACGTAGACGCGACTGCCCTCTACCTCCGAGACCACGAAGGGGTTCCCGACCACGCTCTCCAACCAGAAGCGCTGCTCGGTGCGCGGCGAGAGCACCTGATCTCCGAGCAGCTCGACCTTGCCGCTCGCCGCGCAGTTGAGGAGCGTGACCCGGAGCTCGTAGAGGGACTTGTTTCGGATCTGCACGCAGAACGCGTCGCCGACCTTCATCCCGTAGTTGAACGCCGCGTGAGCCGGCGCGTCGCTGAGCGGCTCGGAGTCCGCCACCTCCTCGTCGAGGCCGTCTCTCGGACAGGAGAGGAGCGACACCTTCAAATTGCCGGGGAGATCCTTGCAACGATTGGCCATGCGGATCGGCAAGCGGTAGAGAGTGTAGTGCTCCAGGATCGCGCGGGCCAGGGCGATCTCCGCGTCTCCTCGGAGGGTGATCAGCGGAGGACACGCCTTCAACGTTCCGCCGGCCGGGAGCGCGCTGCCCGCGACGTCGTCGCAGAGATCCCACGCGCGGTCCGCGCGCTGCACGAGGCGCACCTCCGAATTCTCCTGCGGAGAGATCTCGACGAGCGGCGATTTCACGATGTCGGCGAGGGTGTTGTCGGCCGGGTCGAGGGCGCAGCGGAGCTTCGTCCCCTCTCCGGCCTTCACGAGCCTGGCGCGGGCGCCGGACTCGGGCGGATCGAAGGGCGCGCCCAGACTGCAGGCCTCCGCGGAGGCGTTCTCGGCCGACGTGACCTTGAGGAGCGAACCGATGCGCGCGTTCAAATCAGCCTGTTTTCCGAGATCCGGGAACCGCTTCGGCTCCTCTCCGTAGACAGCGAGCTCCGCGCCCTCGGTGACGTCTGCGAGCACGCCGGCATCGATGCGATAGCGGTTCTCTCCCTCGTAGCGAGTCACACCGAACCCGACATCGACGTCCACCGGAGGGCCGCCGAGGACGGCGCGGGCGTAGCTCCCGCTCATCCAGAGGTGCTGTGCGGGGTTCTGCGTCTCCACGGTGGTGCGCATCCGCTGCCAGACCCGGGCCCAGGGCAAGGACCGGAGCTGCTCTTCCTTGAACGGTCCGAGCGCAGCGACGAGCGCGCTCGTGAACAGGCCGTGCTGCACGCCGGCGGGATCGAGGTCCTCGCTGGCGGACTCGTGGTTCAGACAGGCTGTCACGACCTGACAGTCGTCCAGACTGCCCCCTGCCTGTCCCTCCGAGAGGAGAGAGCGCTGGTCGCGATCGAGCTGGATCGGTGCGATCGGCTCCACGAGGCCGAGATCGGCGGACTCCAAGAGTCGCGCGATCCGGGTCTTGGGCGGCACTTCGCGGGTCACTCCGGCGGAGTGGCAGCAATCGAGGATACAGCAGACGGACTTGGTGCGCGCCGCGATGTTCCGGAGGAGGTGGTTTAGCTCGAAGTCGAAGAGGAGCCGGAAGGCGCCCGGATCGCTGTCAAAGTCGACCGGCACGAGCGCCTCGGAGTTGTGCTTCGCGCCGCCCGCTCCGGCGATGGGCATGCGCGTCCCGTGACCCGAATAATAGAAGATGACGCGATCCTCCTTCGATTCGACCCGATCGGCGAGCTCCTTCAACGCCGCCCGGATGTTCGAGAGCGTCGCTGGTGTCTCCGTGGGCACGGGCGCCCCGGGGGCGCGATGAGGCGACGCGAGGCGCTTGATCCGATCCGCCGAGATCTGAGCCTTTTGAAGGACGCGCTGAAACGCGTCGATGTCGTTCACACAGCCGTGGAGCGGTTTCTTGCCATAGGCATCCACGCCGACGAGCAGCACATGATACTGGAATGGAGTGATCATGATCGCCTCCGTGCTCTAATAGCCCACCAGGACAAATGCCGCCCAGTGCTGCGGGTGGGCTGGCTCCGCAGCGACCACCGGCGCGTCCGTCACATCTCGAATATGCTCTTCAAGCTCGGCCTGCGTGAGGCCGGTCATCCATCTCTGGGCTCGCCTCAACGCCTCTGCCGGGCCAGCTAAGGAGTTGGCTCGAAGCTCGTCGTAGAATTTCCGCATCAGCACGGCGGTCGAGCCGTCGAGCACGGACCAGAGCGACACCACCGCTCGGCGCGCCCCCGAAGCGAGCAGTCCGCGCGTGAGGCCGAGCACCTCGTCCCCCCCTGTGCGCACGCCGAGGGCGGTCTGGCAAGCGCTGAGCGTCACGAGGTCCGCGTCGAGGCGCATGGCCATGAGCTCGTTCACGGTCAGCACCTCGCCCTCGGCGAGCAGGATCCCAGATAGGAGCGGAGCCTCGGCGCACAGGACTCCATGGGTCGCGAAGTGCAACACGCGATGTCCGCGCAGCAACGGAAGGATCTTCTCCTTGGTCGCCGAAGGACCGATGAGCGCGCTCACGTCGTAGAGCTCCGCGATGTGGCTCGCCTCGCCCTCGGAGCGCTCCAGCGCAGTCTGATCGGACCGGACGCCGAACGGCGGTTCGTAGGACATGTGGCTCGGATTGCCCACGACGAGCGCCGCCCCGGGGGCCGCGGACGGGCCGCGAGATGCGAGACGCGGGAGCACGCTCGCGCTCGGGAGCTGAGAGAGGATCCAGCGATCCCCCACCCAGGTGTCCTTCCAGCGAAGCGCCGAGAACGGGACGAGGTGCAGGTCTCCATACGGGATCACGATCAGCCGTTCTTGCTTCTCCAGGACGTCCGACAGCGGCGCGATCAAGCGCTCGGTGAGGAGCTCGCCCGCCTTTGAAGCGACCCTGTCGCTCAGCGATTTTCCATTGGCGCAAGCGTCCCGGAATCGGCGCGCAGCCTGGGACAGCACCTCGACGCGCAGCTCGACCACGGGGGCCGCGCGCATGCCGTCCCGCGTGATCACCCAGACCAGCAGGTGATCCCCGAGGGTCATCATGTCGAGCAAGGCTGTTCCGGCGGGGAGCAGACGGGTAATCTCGTCGAGGCTCGCCACGGCGGCGTGCTCCTCCGCGAGGGGGAGCTCTCCCGGGTGCGCGTCCGAGAGCGTGCGCCGGAGATGGTAGATCTCGCGCTCACACTCATCGATCTTCGCGGACAGATCGCGGACCTTCGCCGGATCCTGCCCCTTGCGCGCCTCGGCGAGGAGGCCTCTCCAGATCTGACTCTGGCCGGAGAGACGGCGGAGTCGAGCGATGTCCGGCGGCAGCTCCGGAGAGGCGATATCCTCTCTCGCGCTCCCTTCGAGGAGATCCAGCAGACCGCGCGCGCGGCCCATCTCCGACAGCTCGAACGCCCTCGCCAGGGCCGCGCGCTGCGTGTCCTCGTCCTTCGCGGCCAGGGCGCAGCGCAGCGCCGCGCGGACGCCGAAGAAATAGAGGTGCTGCACGCCCTGGTCGCCCGACAATGCCGTCTTGAGCTCGTCGCGGCTCAGGAGCGAGCGTCGTTGTTCGATCTCCTCGATCGCGAGGCCGTATGTCCGGAGCGCGGCGTCGATATCGCCCAGGCCCTCTTGCATCTCGGCGACGTCGGAGAGGTTGCGCCAGGGCTGCTCGTCACGCCACCACTCCGGCCCTGCGAGAGACTCCAGCTCTCGGAGCAGCGCGCTCGCCCGATCGTGGGCGTGCGCCCTCACCATGAACGAGAATCCGATGGCGGCCTCGTTCCTGCGAGCCATCGCCCTCTCCGCCGCGGCGCGGTTCGGATCCATCTGCTCCATGAGCGCGAGCAAGGTCGCGCTCAGATCGGACTGGCTGCGTTTGTTCAAGATGTATTCATCGTAGTCGGCCAACGCTCTGACATAGTCTCGACGGGTCGCGTGGACGACCGCCGAGAGTATCCGCCGCTGGGGGCCGGCCGCCTGCTCGGCGCGCTCCAGCGCCTGATTGAACAAGCGCGCAGACTCCTGGGTCTGGCCCGCGCTGCGCGCGTCGACCGCGCGGTAGAGAGGGACGAGGACGTCGGCCTGGCGGAGCGTCTCCACGAGCGCTCCGATGACGGCGGGCGCCGCGACGGCGCCCTGGGCCGCGGTCGAGTCCGAGAGCATATCGCGCATGCGCTCGGCCGTGCGGTGCATGCCCTCCGCGTCCCGATGATCCAGCGCTTCACGGTAGAGCCGCTGAGCGATGAGCGCGGCGCGCTGGGAGACACCCGCGCTGGCAGCCTTTCGAGAGGCGAGAGCGTCCGGACCACAGTGAGCTGCGGTGTCGCCGCGGATCTCGTCGATCGCCTGTTCGAGGTGGGCGCGGGCCTGATCGCGCTCGCCGACCGATCGGAAGAGAGCGCCGAGATCCGCGTGCGTCTGCGCGGCGCGCTGCTTCGTCCCGAGGGCGTCGGACAGCGCGAGCGAAAGCTCGAAGCAGCGCTCCGCTCGTTCGTAGTCGCCTTCTCGCAAGAGCGCTTGTCGGCCCGCGCGCGTGAACAAGAGCCCGATCGCGAGGGCCCAGCTCAGACTCCCATCCTGAGCCCCCCAGAGGCCGGCCGCCTTCGCTACCTCACGCTCTTCCGGGGAGCGGCTCACGCGGAGGAGCGCGATCGCCCGCGCGGCGCGCGAGAGGTGCTCGAAGGCGAGGTCTCCGCACGTCTGGAACAGGCCAATCGCGTCCTCGATGCGGCGGAGCTGGTCGTCCACGCGCCCCTCGATCTCATCGAGGTAGGCGCTCCGAAGCAGGACGGCGCCCCGAGCGCGGGCGCTCCTGCCTTCGCAGAGCGCTTCTGCCTCGACGAGCGCTGCCCTCGCGCCTGCGATGTCCCCGTCCTTCGCCCCCTCGACGAGCTCCACCATCCATGCGAGATCGCTCGTATCGGATGGGGACTCCGCGATGATGAGGTTCTGAAGGAGAGCAGAGGACCGAGGCGCGACCAGCCAGTCTGCGCGGAGCGACAGGCAACCAGCCGCCCCGAGATCGTCCCCTGCGGCGCGGCACGCCTGGAGCGCTGTATTCAGGTGCTCCAGAGCGTCGGAGGTCCTCCCGGCCGCCGCGAGGATCTCCGCGCTGGTGCGCTCGAGGAAGGCGACGGCGGAAGGCCCGACCGTGACCGCGTCGGCGCGCGCCCCTCCGAGCTGATTCATCTGTATCTGAACAAGCATGTCGGACATGGGGTTGCCCGCGCCGTCCCGCACGGTCGCGAGGGAGGGGAGTCGGCCGGTCACGACTTGAAGCCAGGCGCGCCCCTCGCGCGAGTCCCGTGCACCCGGGAGTCTCCGCGCCTCGTCGGCGCGCTGGATCATCGCCTTCGACCGCTCCATCCCGTCCCATCGGAGCTGGAGCTCCATCGAGCCCGCGCCCCCGCCGGTCGGGAACAGGTTGTAGGTGCCGAGCTCGGCGAGCCAGCCCAGTGAGAGGGCTAGACTGGCAGTCGCGCCGTCGCCGTCGCGGGCGGCGGATTGGCCTGCTCCTTCGAGCTGCCGAAACGCGAGCGCCGTGTTCCCCGCGGCGAGCGACTTCACCCCATCCCGGAGCGCCGCGTATCGCTCCGGCACGAGCTCGGCCGCCGCCGATGGATCTACCCGGAAGCCCAACGGATCCGAGACCGCCAGAAGCCAGCTCCATTCGGCGCTCATGGTTCCTCCTCAGCCCTCACGTGACGACGAGACTCCGACCCTCGGGGACTGGCATCCTGAGCGGGGACCGCTCTTGCCTCACCCGTGCTCCTCTTCGGGTCCGCCTCGGGATAGCATGATTCGTTCCAGCGCTGCCCACGACCTATTGCGTGACCGAACCTCGACGAAATGCACGCTCGCAGCGCGGGCTGCCGGCGTGTGCGGCGCCATCACGCACGATCCGCGTTCAATCCGCGCTCCACGTGCGTCCTTTCGAAACGGCGATCTCCCGCGCCCCAGGCCGGCAAAAAATAGCCCGTTGTGTCCATCGCTTGACCCTGAGAGGATCCCGTATTGTCGGCCGTCGGATGTCCGCGGGCCGGAGCTTCAGGAGGTCTTTTCATGAGCAAGCTTCCTCGTCGTAAACTGCTTCTTGGCGCGGCCGCAGCCGCCGTCGTGGGGTTCGATCCCGCGCGCTCCGCGTGGGCCACCGCCCCCGGCCCCGGCGTGATCTCGATCCCGAGCCTCGACGGCGAGATCCTCACCGACTCGGCCTCTCTCGCCGCCGCGGCCGACGATTTCGGCCACATCGTGCACAACACGCCTGTCGCGGTGCTCGTGCCGGGCTCCATCGACGACATCGTCCGTCTCGTGAAGTTCGCCGGGCGGCACGGGATCAAGGTCGCCGCCGCGCGCGGGCTCGGCGAGAGCCACGCGACTCAAGGCCAGGCGCAGGCCAGCGCGGGCGTCGTGATCGACATGTCAGCCCTGGCCGAGATCCACGAGATCAACGAGCACGACGCGCTCGTCGACGCCGGCGTGCGCTGGAACGAGCTGCTCCAGGCCACGCTGCCGCTCGGGAAGAGCCCGCCCACGCTCACCGACTTCATCGAGCTGTCGATCGGAGGCACGCTGTCCGTGGGTGGCATCGGCGGGCAGGTCCATCGCTCAGGATTCCAGGTGGACAACGTGGTGGAGCTGGAGGTGATCACGGGCCGTGGGCAGAGGGTCACTTGCTCGGCGTCGCACAAGGCCGATCTCTTCAACGCCGTTCGCGCCGGCCTCGGACAGTTCGGGATCATCGTCCGCGCGCGCGTGCGCCTCGTGCACGTGCCGCAGATGGTGCGAGTGTATACAGCGACATACACGGACCTCTCGATGTTCCTCGCAGACCAGGCGATGGTCACGGACGATCAGCGATTCGATTACGTCGAGGGCTCCGCCGCCGCGGGCGCGACCGGATACTCGTTCGTCATCGAGCTGGCGAAGTACTTCGATCCTGCCTGTCCTCCGAACGACGACGACCTGACGGACGATCTCGCGTTCGATCCCGGCACGCTCGCCTCGAACGACGTGTCCTATTTCGATTTCGCGAACCGCCTCGCGCCGACCATCGAGCTCCTGAAGCAGCTCGGAGTCTGGGGCTTCCCGCACCCGTGGCTGGATCTCTTCGTGCCGGGGCCCGTCGCGCCGACCTTCATTCAGGCCGCCCTCGACTCGACCGCGACCGCGGACATGGGGTTCGGTCCCATCCTGATGTATCCTTTCCGGCGCTCGAAGGTGACTGCCCCCTTCCTTGCCATGCCGTCCTCGGAGCGGGTCTATATCCTGGACATGCTGAGGACGGCGATCCCGCCAATCCCCTCCAAGGTGGAGCTCCTCGTGGCCGCGAACCGGGCGCTCTTCGAGCAGGTCCGTGATCTCGGCGGCAAGAGCTACGCCATCGACTCGGTGCCGAAGAGCCACGCTGACTGGCAAGATCACTTCGGGGCTCGTTGGCCGGACTTCGCCGCCGCCAAGGCGGAGTATGATCCGGACCACGTGCTCGCCCCGGGCCAGGGCATCTTCTGACAAGCTATCAGGATTCGCCCGCTGCCAGCCGCGTCGCCAGGAGCCTGAAACGATAATCGGAGCAACAGCGGCGCTCGCCCCCCACGAAAGGTCAGCGAAGGCGCTCGGTCGCGCCCGCCATCGCACGCTCCGGGGACAGCGCCGCGAGCACCTCACGATCTTCATCCGTGCCCGCGCCGAGCACCGCGCGCGCGATCAGCTCGCCCACGGCCGGGCCGAGCATGAAGCCCTGTCCGCACATCCCGGACGCCACGAAATACCCCTCCACGCCCGCGAGCGGACCCACGAGCGGCAGGCCGTCCGGCGTCATCGGGTAGAGCCCGCGCCACGTTCGCCGCACGCGCAGCCCCGCGAGGCGCGGCATCACGTCGAGCAGACGGCGCGCCGCCATCGGCAGAAAATCGCTCGTCTCGCGCGTGTCGTCGCCCCAAAGCAGCGGCGACGGCGTGAGGCAGAAGATCACCTGTCCGCTCCGGTGCTGGAAAAAGTAGCAGTTCGCCGATCCCGGCCCCGGCCGCATGTCCACCACGAGCGGCCCCAGGAACGGCGCCACGGGCTCGGTGATCCCCGCCTCGTGCCCGTCCGGCTTCACCGGCAGCGCCCGGCCGAGCGCGGCGCCCTCCGGAGACGCGGGGATCGCAGGTGACCACGCGCCCGCCGCGTTGATCGCGAATCGAGTCGGATAGCGCCCCTTCGCCGTGCGCACCGCCGCCACGCGCGGGCCGTCGAGCTCGATGGACGTCACCGGCTCCTCGAAGCGAAACTCCGCCCCCGCGCGCGCCGCGTGCTCGAAGATCGCGTGCAGCGCGAGCAGCGGCGAACAGTGCCCGTCCTCGGGAGAATACGTGCCTCCCCGCAGCTCCGCGCGCCGCAGATCGGGCACCACGCCGAGCAGCGCCGCCGCGTCGAGCCACTCGATCGCGAGCCCGTGTTGGTGCTGGATCCGGAGCAGCCCCCGCAGCGTCGCCTCGTCCTCCGCGCGGTACGCCGGGAACACGTAGCCTCCGGTGGTCCACTCGATGTCGTCCCCGCGCGCCTCGCGCCACGTCGAGAAGATCTCCAGCGAGCGCCGGCACAGCCGGATCTTCGAGGGATCCGAGTGCGTCGCGCGCACCCCGCCGATCGCCGCCTTGTTCGAGCCCTGCCCGACGCTCTTCTTCGCGTCGAGCACCAGCACGCGCGCCCCGGCCTCCGCGAGCGCCAGCGCCGCGGGCGTCCCGATGCTGCCCGCGCCCAGGATCACCGCGTCGAACGCGCGCTCAGCCACGGTTCACCTCCCGCGCCGCGCCCGCCAGGATCGCGAGCGGCACTTCCAAAAGCAGCGGCCTCCTGCGAGGCTCGCCGATGTCCGCCTCCGGCACGCCCTCCTCGCGGAACAGCCGGTGCACGATCGGCCCGCACGTGCGCGCCCCGCACGCCCCGAGGCCCGCGCGCGTGAGCACCTTGATCTCGTTGATGTCGTGGTGCCCCGCGCGGATGAGCGCGCGCAGCGCCTCCGCCGTCACTCGCTCGCAACGGCACACGATCGTCTCCCCCGCCACGTCGTGCGTCCACGCGTGCGCCTCCGCCGAAGGCCCCGGCTCGTGCGCGCGGATCCCCGCTATTTTTCGGGCGATCGCGCGATCCGCCCGCAGCTTCACCGCGAGCGTCCGATCCGCCGCCGCGCCCCCGCGGATGCGCGCGATCTCCGCCGTCCCGAGCACGTGCCCGTCGATGTCGACCACCACCACACGGGCCCCCTCGCGCAGCTCCGCGCGATCCATCTCGTACGGCACGATCACCGTCGGGCGCTCCGGATCTTTCCGATCGTCGATCAGCGTGATCGCCTGCCCGGGACAGATCGTCACGCACTTCTCGCACCCCACGCACGGCTTCTCCAGCGCGTCCGCCACGAACGAGGGCAGGTGCCGGATGTCGTCCGGATCGATCCGGATCCCTCCCTGCGGGCACGTCGACGCGCACGGATCGCAGGGGATCTCCTGCACACAATGCAGCACGGGCGTGAGGCGCTCTCCGTCCTCCACGAGCCCTTCCACCTCGTGGACCGGCCCCGGCCGCGACCGCAGCACCGCGAGCGATCGGCGCCACTCCGCCGGCACCTCTTCGCGGGTCGCCCCGAGATCCCGCGCGATCGAGAGGCCTTGAATACGCCCTCCGAAGATCGCCGCCGACGCCTCCGCCACCTCCTCCGCGTCGCCCGCCCGGTACGCGCGGAGCCCCAGCTCGGCCGCCTTGTCGAACAGCTCGCTCACCGGATCCAGCCCCACCGCGAGCAGCACCGTGTCGCACGCGAGCGTCCTCTCCGTCCCCGCGATCGGCTTGAAATCCGGCCCCACCGACGCGATCGTCGCCGACTCCACGCCTTCCTTCCCGTTCGCGGACAGGATCGTCGTGCGCGTGTGGATCGGCACCCCGAGGCGCGCGAGCTTGTCGTGATGCACCTTGTATCCCCCGCACTCCGGCAGCGCCTCGATCACCGCCGCGACCTCGATCCCGGCTTGCAGCGCCTGGTACGCGGTGATGAGCCCCACGTTGCCGCCGCCCACCACGAGCACCCGCTCCGAGGGCCGCACGAGATCGCGGTGCAGCAGCGTCTGGAACGCCCCGGCGCCGATCACTCCCGGCAGCGTGTTGCCCGCGAACGCCAGGAATCGCTCGCGCGCCCCCGCCGCCACGAGCAGCGCCTCCGCCTGCACGAGCACGTACTCCCCGTCTTCGCCGATATCCGCGTTCGCCCCCCGCGGCGCCTGCCGCAGCACGCCCACCGTCCGATCCGAGAACACCGCGAGCGCCGTGCTCCCCGTCCACACCGTCACGTTCGGGCAGGCCAGCACCTCCCGCTCCATCCGGGCCGCGATGTCGATCCCCCGCGTCCCCGCGTGCACGGCGTTGAACGACCCGAAGAAGCGGTGCGTCTGCAGCACGAGCTTCCCTCCGAGCCGCGGTTTGTCATCGATCAGCAGCACCTCGATCCCCTTGCGACCGAGCTCGATCGCCGCCGCCATGCCCGCCGGGCCGCCGCCCACGACGAGCGCGCGCGTCACCACGCGCGGGGTCGCTCGCGTCGCCGGGGGATCGTCCGCGCGAGGCAGCATGGGCAGCCCTTCGGCCGGCTCGATCGCGACGCCTTCGCGGAGGCGCGCCATGCACGCCTTCACCGGCCGTCCGTCCGCGATCACCAAACACTGCGCGCACTGGCCGCTCGCGCAGAACAGCCCTTGTGGGGCCCCGTCGTGCGGGTGATGCCCGAACACCCGCTCGCCGTTGGCCACGAGCGCCGCCGCCAGCGTCTCCCCCTGGTGCCCCACCTTGGGCTCCCCGCGCCACGTGAACGCGACCGGGCGCGCCTCGGGGATGGGAAGAATCGGATGCTGCGTGACTCGTCGGCTTCCCATGCGGCGCAGCATACTCCGCGGCGCAGTCTCGGGGGGGTCTGCGTGCGCACAACGGATCTCGAAGAGCCGGGTCACGGCATCTGGCCGCACCACGGGTCGGCGCTCGTGCCGTCGATCACGATGGCGCCCGAGCCCTGCGAGAGATCGATCGACCCCTCGTACACCACCTTCTCGGCCTCACCCGAGTCCGTGACGTCGAGGACGACCCGAACATCGATGCTCCCGGCGGGCACGGGCTCGACCGAGACTCCGAAGTCGAACACGCACATGCAGTTGCAGCGCGCGGTCGAGCCGCCGACGTCCTCGGGGGCGTCGCGCTCGCTCACCACGTACTTGCCGGCGTCGTCGACTGCCACGGTGATGGAGTGCTCTCCACAGCAGTTGAGCACCATGCGCGCGTCCGTGAGGCCGAGAGACTGGGTGGCGGCGTCGTAGACCCAGAGGAGCTGCTCCGCGTCGCAATACGTCGACGCATCCGGCGTGGGCGGGTCGACCTTGGTCTTCGCGAAACCGCCGCACTCACTGACCAGCGACTTCTGCGTCAGGGTCGAAGTGTCGGTGCTGGAAGTGGTCGTCTCGGTGGTGGTCGTGCCAGGGGAGCTCTCGTTCGAGACACAGGCGGCGAGAGCGAGCGGAAGAAGAGCGACAAGGAAGGACTTCATGCCTCGCCGCGATGCAAAGACCGGACGAAACAACCTCCCTCCAAGGATCGGCGGTTCACACCGGAGCGAGCGCGCCGCTCGTGCGGGAGCCCGCACGCCCTGCCGGCGCATCTTCGGCTCCCCACGCCTCGGTCACTTCGCGTAGCTCTCGATCCGGACGATGTCCGCGATCTTCTCGGAGCTGCCTTTTTCTTTCGGGAGGCCGACGTAGAGGAAGAGGCCTTTTCCCGGGATCTCGACCATGCCGGCGATGCTGGCATAGCCGAGCGTGAAGCCGTCGCCCTCGATGTCGGCCTTGCGCTGGAGCTTGCCGTCGGCGCCGAAGACGACGAGCGTCTTCTCGCTGTCGAGCAGGCAGACACCGGGGCCGCACGCGGAGAGGAAGTCGGGCCAACGCGCGATGGCCTTTCCTTCGGGGCCCACGTTGACCTTGTCGACGAGCTTGCCCGTGCGGTCGTAGCGAAACACGTAGTTGTCGTCGTGGCCGGAGCCGTGGAAATCGAGCACGAAGACGTGCTTGTCGGACGCCGCGATGCTGATCGGATTGCCCGTCGGAGCCGGATCGCCGAATTTCTTGGGATCGCACTTGGGGGACTTCAGATCCTCGGAGTAGACGGTCTTGTCGTCGACGACGAAGGCGACCCCGTTCGAGACTGCCCCCTTGTAGCTGCTCGACCAGACACGGAGAGACGCGCAGTCGGGCTTCTCGTCCGGGGCCTTCTGGGTCTGCACGCCGCCGTCGGCAGTGAAGAGGAACGACTTGTCGCCCTGCGGGATGTCCACCGCGTCCCCGAGGCCGCACGGGCCCTTGCCGGCGGGGATCTTGTGGATCGCGTCGCCGTCGTCGAACGCGTAGAGCGTCCCCTGGGCGTCGACGTGCAGCGAACGGCGGTATTTGGCGCCGAGGTTTCCGATGTTGCACCTCGTCGCGCGGACGGCGCCGGCGCTCACTTTCGTGGGGGCGGACGGCGCTTCGGGCTTCGCGCTGGCCGGAGCCGACGTCGTGGCGACTGCCCCTGTCGAGGCGGGCTTTTGTGCCGCGGCGGACGTGGTGACTGGCGCGCTCGTGGCCGGGGTCTGTTCGGACGATGGGCTGGAGCAGCCGGCCAACGCGAGCGCGAACATCAGGGATGAAACAACGAGTCTCATGTCGATCCTTGCCCTCCGCGCAGACGAGGAGAGCGGTTGTGCGGTGCGGGAGCCCCCTCGAAGGTTCATTTCACGATGGTTCTCCGCGGCCGACGCGGATATCCACGCTCGGGAGCGTAATCAAAAGAGAGGCAGACCGTCAAGCCGCTCCCTTCCACGCTCCACGGCCGGTCGTAGCGCCGCCGGAGCCTTTCCAGGCCGTGCGCGAGCCGATGAGGTCCACGGGCGTCCTTCTCTTCACGACGGAGTCACGGCGCGATCGCGCAGGTCAGCCCGCCTGCGTCGCGCCCGCAGACGTCCGCCCTCCCATCTCCATTGAGATCCCCGAGCCTCAGCGTGCCTCCGTATTTCGCGGCGGCCCACCCGAGCGAATCACTGTATTCCGACGGGTCGACGAGCGCCAACCCCTCGAAGGCGGCGCCGGTCGACGTCGCGCACGACAGGCCTCCGGCCGACCGACCGCACAGATCCGCTCGACCGTCTCCGTTCACGTCCGCCAGATCGATCGAGGCGTATCGGTCCGCGCTCGCGCTCCACCCCTCGGCGTCCGAGAGCTCCGCGCGGAACGACCACAGGTGAGCGTCCGTGAAGGCGCTCACGCCGTTCGAGATCGCGCAGCGGACGCCGGCGGAGCCGCGCATGCAAACATCCGCCTTCCCGTCGCCGTTCACGTCCGCGAGGCGCAGCGTCCCCGCGCTCGAAGCCGCTCCGTAGCCGTCCGCGTCGGTGAAATCGCCGTCCAGCCACGTCGTCGCCGCGTCGAACGTCCCTGCGCGGCCGTTCTTCGCGCACAGGATGCCTGTCGACGCTCGCCCGCAGACATCGGCGTATCCGTCCCCGTCGATGTCCCCGAGCCGCACGGAGGGGGAGTATGCCGCCCCGCCGAACTGCCCATCTCCGAAGTCCGCGGACCAGGCCGTCACCTGCCCGAGCGCCCCGTTCGCGGAGGTGATCGCGCAGCGGATCCCGACCGCGCTCCGCCCGCAGACGTCCGCGCGGCCGTCCCCGTTCACGTCCCCGAGCTGCACGGTCGTGCCGTAGGCCTCCGGCAGCCACCCGTCCGCGTCCGCGAACGCGCCGGACGTGCCCGTGAGCGCCGCGAACGCGGAGCCGCTCCCGAGAGCCCACGCCGCCCCGCCCGCGCGCCGCACGAACGCGTCCGCTCGCCCGTTCGCGTCCGCGCGCCCGAGATCGAACGTGGCGTAATACGAAGCCGAGGCGCCCACGTCCGTGTCCGAGAAGTCGGACGACTGGCTCCATCGACCGGACGGCCCGAACGCCTGCACGAACCGCTGGCTCGCGATAGGCACGTACTTCTCCGTCGACCGGTCCGCGTCGCAGTCCGAGGCGCCCACCGAGACGCCGTCCCAGCCGACCGTCAGGCACGCTCCACCCGAAAGGCGGATCTGCCCGTTCCGGAACACCCGCACGCGCTGCGAGGGTGTCGCCGCGCAGTCCGCGAGGACCGCCGCCGATCCGGAGATCGCCAGGCACCGCCCCGTCGCGCGGAGCAGCTTGCCGTCCGGCGTCAGGGTCCAGGACTGCGCAACACTGTTGTCGCACGCCCTCATCTCGATCGGCGTGTCCGACAGACCAGCGCCGCCCTGCGTGTCGAGGCACTGCCCCGAGGGCGACACCAAGGGTCCGTGCCCGCTCACCACGCTCGAAATGGCATATTGCCGGTGGCACCAGCGATCGAAGGCGCTGTCGACCGGGAACCCTCCGCCGTACGCCTCCATGATCCGGACCTTCTCGGCGTACTCCGCCAGAGACAGGTTTTCGGGCTCGGGCGACGGGATCGTGTACCAGCTACCGTAAGTCGTGTAGCCGCGGTGGATCCGCAGCGTCACCGGGTACGACAGCCGGTGCGACATGTCGAGGGCGAACAGGCTCGAAGCGATGTGATCGGGATGCTCCTCGCCGTAGGACAGCGTACCGTCCTGCGTCCCGATCACGGCCGGGCGAAAGTCCTGCACGATGTCCGTCATCAGCGCCACGAGGTCGTCGTGCGTGACGGAATACGAATTGTCCACCGACGTCAGGCTCGTGACCGGCGAGGTCCAGAACGGGGGGCCGACCTGGGTCGCCCACAGGGACGCGAGGCCGCCGTCCGGCAGCCGCATGAACATCACGCTCACGTTCGGCGCCGGGTTGAGCTGGCAGAACGACACCGCCTTTCCGCCATAGGAGCGCGGGCCGCACGTCCAGTCCTTCGCGACGTTCGCCATGGCCGAGTACGCGTTCCAGATCCCGTTCTCGCGCGCTTGCCAGCACTCGGGGCACGTGCCCGGATCGCCGGCGGTCACGAACACGGTCCGCGTCGGCGCGCCCGAGCGGATGCTGCGCTCGAGGTCGGGGTTGAAGAAGAGCAGATCGTCGTCCTGGTGAGCCGCGAAGTACAGGCTCCCGCTCGGCGCCGGCGCGCTGAGCACCGTCACGCTGCTCAGCGCGGGGGCGCTGAAATAAGGACCGTTCGTCTCGCGGCACGTGAGGGCGATCGTCCCGGCCAGACCTGCGGTGTACGTGATCGTATTCTTTCCGAGCGCCGTCACGCCGGAGGCGCCGCCGGGGCTCGTGATCGTGCCGTTCGAGAGGGTCCAGGCGTAGCCCATGCCGGTGCGCGCCGTGACCTGCGCGGTGAGCCCGGGGGTGCCCTCCGTCACCGGGCTGCCGGCCGTGATGGTGGGTGTCTTCGGGGCGTTCGAGACGACGGGGATGCTCACCGTGGCCGGCGCGCTCGCGTCGTTCGCGTCGTTCTTCTCGACCACGGACAGCACGACAGGACTCGTCAACTGGGATGTATACGTGATCCGGTTGAGCCCGTTGCTCGTGACGCCCGCGGCGCCGCCCGAGCTCGTGATCGTGGCTCGCGTGAGGGTCCACGTGTATTTCATCCCCGCCACCGCCGTGACCCACGCGGTGTTCCCGGTGGAGAAGGGGGACACGGCCGTGGCGGCGGTGATCGTCGGCGTCTGGGGGACGGGGGCCACGACCACCGAGCGCGTGCCCGTGCGGAGCGTGTTGCCTTTCTTGGCGATCACGTCGAGCGTCAAGGTCCCCGTCGATCCGGCGGTGAACGAGATGGCCCTGGTGCCCTGTCCGGCGTTGATGGTGCCATTCCAGACGTACCAGGTGAACGTCGCCCCGGACCAGCTCGTGGCGCTCGCGGCGAGGCCCGCTTCGCCCGCGGTGACGGTCGCGGGAGCCGTGATCGTGGATGTCCCGGACGCCGTCACCGTGGCCACGCCCGAGCCGGTGATCGTCCCCACGGACGTGTCCGTGACGGTCAACGTCTCGGTGCCCGCGACGACGACGATGAAGGAGAACGCGTGGACGCCGGCGTCCGCGGGCTGAAAGGTGTAGTCCGCGGGCAGCACCGTGCTCGGGCTGCTGGCGGTGAAGTGGACTGCCCCCGTGTATTGCGCAGCCGTGGCGCCCTGAGCGTTCACGGCGCGCACCGTCATCGCGCCCGGCGAGCCGGCCGGGAGGCTCGCGGGCAGACCGGTCACCTCCAGCGCGACGGCGTCGGCGGTGAGCGCGAGTCCCCCGGCCGAGACATCCTCCTCGCTGTCACCCGGGCTCGGATTGCAGCCGCCGGCGATCATCAGCGCCAGTGCGGCAAGAAAAGGGAAGGCGAGGAGCCATCGGAGTGGAGACATGATGTGCTTACCTCCTGAGGGGCGAGAAACAAGTCGCCTCTTCGATCGAGGCAAGAAGAGCGCCGTTGTCTCAGGCAGGTTTTTCGATACGATTCCGGCACATTCTGCCCGGCTGCAGCGGCTGCGCATGCGCGTTGTGCAGGAGGCCGCGGGCGCCGCGCTCTGCGCCAGTCGAGGCGGCGGTCACTTCGGGCTGAAGACCACCCGATAGACCACCTCGCTCGTCGGGTCCTTCGCCGCGAAGGTGGCTGTTCCGAGCACCTCGGGGACGCAGCTCGTGACCGCCGCATCGGGGAGGCGTGTCTCGTCCTGGAGCGCCTGGAATTTCTTTTGTCCAAACGTTGTCCAGGCATTGTCAAAGCAAAAGATCAGATCCATGCTTCCCCCATGCGTTCGTTCTCGAAGGTCCCGGTCTCGCTCGTCGCTCTCGCCCCGCTCCTCGCCGGATCGAGCGCGATCGCCGCGGAACCGCCCGCATCCCCGCCTTCTGCCTCCGTGTCGTCCACCCCCGTCGTGACTCCGGCGGCGCTCCCCGCTCCCGCGCCGGCGGACCCGTGGTATCGGTTCCGCCCTCAGATCGAGCTGGGGTTTTTGGGGGTGCTCTCGAATCGTGTCCAGTTCGGCAAACAAGGCACGTACTTCAACTACCAGAGCGACGGCGGGCAGGACAATCTCTACTTCTTCGCGCGGCTCTCCGTCGAAGTCGAGATCGCGCGCCGCCATAACCTCACCTTCCTCTACCAGCCTCTCGATCTGAACACCCGCGTTCAGCTCCCGATCGATCTGGTGGTGGACGAGGCGAAGTACCCGAAGGGGACGGCGATGGCCTTCAAATACGGATTTCCGTTCTACCGCTTCAGTTACATGTACGACTTCTTCGGGGACGACGACCGCGAGCTGAGCATCGGCCTCTCGGCGCAGATCCGGAACACCACCATCGAGTTTGCGACGGCGGACGGCGCGACGCTCAAGTCTTATCGTGACATCGGCTTCGTCCCTCTGCTCAAGTCGCGCGGCCGGTACACCTTCAAGAACGGCGTCTTCGTCGGCCACGAGATCGACGGCATCTACGCGCCGATCCGCGGCGTGAACGGGAGCGATAACGAGGTCACCGGCGCCCTCGTGGACGCGAGCGTGCGTGTCGGCCTGAAGCTCCCTTCGAAGAGCGAGGCCTTCCTGAACGTGCGCTATCTGGCCGGCGGCGCCACCGGCCAGAGCGATCCGGAGACCTTCTCCGACGGGAAGACCAAGAACTGGCTCCAGTTCCTGACCGTCTCCCTCGGCGGCACGATCTCCTCTTTCTGAAGACGTAAAGCCCGCTCCTCGGGTACGCTCGCGCCGACATGAGCGGCATCGACGTCCGGAGCGCAGATCCCGCGAACAGCGCGGACGATCCTTGTCTCGCGCTCACGATGGAGCAGCACGCGGGGATCGCCGTCGCCCTGGCCGAAGGGTTTTCGCGGGCGGATGTCCTCGCGCAGGAGCAGATTGACGAGGGCGCCTATCGGCCCGCCGACGTCGCCTGGAAGAAGCGGCTCGTCGACGACGCGGCCGGGGAAGGGAAGCTGTTCGCCGCCTACCAGGCCCGCCGGGCCGAGGCCGAAGACTGGCTGCGTCGCAAGGTGGAGCCGCTGGACTCCGATCTCGGCGCGTGGCTCGGCTTCCTCAAGGCGTGGGGCTCCACGCCGCGGCCGTTCGAGATCCTCGCCAGGAACGGGCTCACCCTCAACGACGTGGGGCGCCTCGGACGCGTGTGGGAGCGGGCGTTCGAAAAGGACGACAAGCTCAAGAAGCGCGCGGAGAAGCTCGCCCCGGAGGCGCAGATGCCCGCGAAGGTGAGCGCCGCGCCCCGGGAGCTGCGGCCCTTTCCGTGGTCGCCGGGCGCCGTCCTTTCGCCTCCTCCCGCGCCGGCCCCTCCCGCGGAGATCGATGCGCCGCCGCCTCCGGAGCTGCCCGCGGAGATCGTGGTCCAGGCCGTCACTCCCTCGTATCTGAGGGACGGCGCCCGCGCCGATCCGCCCTCGACTGGCAGGGACGCCGGAGCGGACGCGGCGCGCCTCAAGCTGCCTTCGTACGCGCGCAACATCGCGCCGGACACCACGTCGCCGATCTTCTACCTCCGCGGGACCGACGGACTCCCGTTCTCGCCGGAGAGCGGTCCCTCCAAGCTGTCCATCTCCGCCCCGGAGCCGGGCAAACCCGCGCAAAGCGGAGAGACGGCCCTCTCGGTCGACATCTCGAAGATGGCCATCACGCCGTTCGAAAAGGCACCCTCGAAGGGGGGCGCCCCGGACGTCCCCGCGGCGCAGGCGAAGGCGTCGGCCCCACCCGTCATCGGCGAGACTGTCACTCTGGACCCTGGGCTCGTCGCGAAGGCGAAGGCGTCGCTGCCATTCCAGAAGAAGGACACCCCGGAAAGCAAGGTGCCAGTCGTCCCCGCGGCGCAATCGAAACCGCCGGCCTCCGCGCCCATCGGCGAGACTGTCACTCTGGATCCCGGGCTCGTCGCGAAGGCGCAGGCATCCATGCCCTTCGGCCGCGACAAGGCACCTCCCGCCGCCGCACCGCCAGTATCCGCGGCTGCACCCCCGGCGCCCGCCGCCCCCCCGGCGCGCCCGGCCGGAACAGCCGAGTCGCCGCCCGCCCTGTCGCTCCTCGACCATGCGGCCCTGTGGGCGGAGATCGCCTTGAAGAGAACCCCGGAGAGCGAGATCTTGACGCGCGCGGGCCTCGACGCCGCCTCGAAGGCCGCGCTCGACGCGTACTTTCAGAGGCTCCGCACCGAACGGCCCCCCGCCGACGCCGCGTGGACGAAGGCCTACCGCGACGCGTACGCGCGACTGCTCATCTCCTCGTGGAAGGGCCCGACCGGCGGCTGACGAGGGCCTTGACGCGGGGGCGATCTTCGCGTGTTCTACCGGAGCGCCGTGGAGCTCCGTAATCTGACCCCCTTCCATGCGCTGTCGTTCGACGGCACAGACACCGACGATCAACGGTTTCACGTGGTGGTGATGCGCGTCGGGTACAGGCTCGTGCCCTCGGGCGCGCGGCCCCCCGCAATGACGCACCGGGCGACTCTGCTGGAAGGGGACGACGCAGCGCCCCTCTCCATGGAGGACGTGTACTTCGGCGCTCCGCACGAGTCGGGCGTCCGCGAAGAGAGCGATCTGGCCCAATACAAGCCTCGGTGCGACGTGCTCGTGCGCGCCACCGCCCACGCGCCGGGGCAGGCGCCCGCCGCCCACTGGCAGGTTCGCGTGAAGGTCAGTTGCCCCGAGACGCTCGCGGAGGAGGGCAAGACGGAGGAGGCGAGTCAAGACCAGGAGCCCGCGCGAAAAGTGCTCCTCGACAAGACGCTGGCAGTCCACGGCCCGCGGTGGTTCATCAAGGATCCATCCGGGTGGACTGCCACCGACGCAGAGGCGGCGCGCGCCGTCCCGATGCGCTGGGAGCACGCGTTCGGGGGCCGCTGTCGCGTGGAGTCGCGCGATCTCGGCGCCCCCGTCCTCCACGAGGTGTGCTTTCTGAATCCGCTCGGCGCAGGCTGGCTGGAGGAGCGGTATCTGGACGCGCTCCGCGACAACGGAGATCCCGTCCCGGACCGCATCCCGGCCCCCCAGATCGAATATCCGGAGGACCCGGTCCGCGCGCCGCGCATCACGCGGCACCCGGGCGGCGACATCGACGCGCACGCCATGGCGGAGGTCGCGGACGACTACGGGCATCGGCCGGCGGGGCTCGGTCCCCTCGGCCGCGCGTGGACTCCCCGTCTCCAGCGCGCGGGCACCTACGACGTGGCCTGGCAAGAGGAGCGCTGGCCGAAGAGCCCCCTCGATTTCGACCCGCTCTACTGGAACGCCGCGCCGGACGATCAGCAGATCGACTACCCACCTCCGGACGCCCGGATCGAGCTCTTCCAGCTCACCCCGGAAGGATACCTGTCCGTGGAGCTGCCGGGCCACCGCGCGCTCGTCCTCTGGCGCTGTGAGGACGGCCAGCTCCTCCCCGCGAAGATGGATATCGACACGTTGCTCATCGACGCCGAGGCAATGACGCTCGACGTCGTGTGGCGCGCGGTCCTGCCGGCCGACATCGGCGTGCGCGTGGCCGAGGCGCGCTTCGAGATCGATCCGCAGGCGCCCCTCCTCGTATTCGTACGGGGCGAGCGGCCGACGAAGGAGTGAGCGGTCCCACCCCACGGAAGGAGCGGCTTCATGGCGGAGAACGTCACAGCTCGAAAGAACCAGAAATGGCTCCTCATCTACAAGGAGCCGGACGTCTGCAAGACGCCCATGGGCAGCGCGACTCCCCCCGTCCCGTATCCCGTGTACGCGAAGCTGGAAGAGTCCGTCGCCGTCGTGGAGAGCGTCCACGCCAACGGCGATCCGCTCGTCGTCTTCGATCAATCGTTCGTGCCGCGCACCATCGGGGACTCTCCGGGCACCGCGAAGGGCGTGAAGAGCGGCACCGTGGAGGGCAAATGCTGGCCGAAGCAGCACAGCGACAACGTGCGCGCCGGCAAGCACTTCATCATTCGTCATGACGACGAATTCTGGATGAACGGCAGCTAGCGATGGGTCGCTCAGGCAACCTCACCGGGAACGTGCGGGGCCAGCCCCCGGTGAGCAAGAAGCCGGCTTCCGAGTCGAACCCACCCGTCAAACCAGAGACCCCCAAAGAGGCCACGTGGGGAGACTGGGCATGGGAAGGCGCGAAGTGGATCCCCGGAGTCGGCGCGGTCCCCTCCGCGTGGGACGCCGGAGTCGCCGCGTACAACGGCAACTACATGGAAGCCGGGGGCCACGCGATCGACGCGGCGTCCAACTTCGGTGGACCGGTCGGAAAAGGCGTCGTCAAAGGCGGGAAGTTCCTCTTCAAGGCCGGTGAGAAGGTGGCCGAGAAGCTCGGCAAGAAGGCCGCGGAGAAGGCCGAGAAAGAGGCCGTCGAGAAGACCATCCAGAAGGGCGGAGGCAAGTTCCGCGGCGGCCCGTGCGATCACCTCAAGGGCGGTGACAAGGACAGCAAATACAAAGGTGGCAGTTACGGCGGCACCAAGGGAGAAGGCCCGGATTCGCACCACGCCCCCGCCGACTCCGCGAGCCCGCTCAAGCAGAGCCAGGGCCCCGCGATCCAGATGGACCCGGCCGATCACGCGATGACGAGCAGCCACGGCTCCGCGGGCCTCTACGGAGAGGCCTGGCGCGAGAACATCCGCCGCGAGATCGAGGCCGGAAACTGGGACGAGGCGATGCGCCAGGAGATGCTGGACGTCAAGGACGTCGCGAAGAGCACCGGCGATCCGAAGAAGTACGACGAGGCGATGCGCCAGATGAAAGAGTACTACGATTGCCTCAAGAAGAATGGCCTCTTGCCCGGGATGAAGAAGTGAGCGACACCGCGCTCAAAGGAGACGCGAAATGAAATTCGACATCCAACCCGGCAAAGGCGTCGGCTCTCTCCTCTTCGGGATGACGCCGGACGAAGCGAGCGCCGAGGCCGGCCCTGCCGAGACCACGCGCGTGCTCCGCTACCCCGGCATGACGAAGACGGAGCTTCGCTGGTCGTACAAAAAAGGAATACACATTGTCTTCTCGCAACCGCCCGAGTCCGCGCGCCTCGTGGAATTGGGCTTCTGGAAGGCGTGCCGCACGCTCAGCTACCAGGGCGTGAGGGTGTTTCAGGCGCAGGACCGGCTGGAGGTCGTGCGCAAGATGGCGGCGGACGATCCCGACCCGATGGAGCTGTCGAGCTTCCTGCTCTTCTTGAAGCTAGGCATCTCGCTGAGCGGCTTTCACGACGGCCGGGAGAACGACATCGCCGTGACGGTGTTCGAGCCCGGCCGCTGGGACGAGCACCTCCCGCGGATGAAGCCGTACAAGCTCCCGTGACCGCGAACGGCGGCGTCCCCGCGCGGCGCCCGCTCGATCGACGGACCACCTCGCCATCGATCCACCGAGATGCATCACGCCATCAGCCGTGCGGGTGCTGATGGTGGATGTCCGGCGCGTGCGGGTGCTCGTGGACCAGGGCCTCGTGCCGGTGAACGTGGCTGTGCTCGCCGATCACCGGCGGATCGTGCGCGTGGTCGTGGTGCCCGTCGTCGTGCGTGTGGGCGTGCTCGTGCTCCGTCGGCTCGTGCGTGTGGGCGTGCTCGTGCTTCTCCGTGATCTGGAGATAGATGCCCGCCGCGAACAGGAGCGCCACGAACAGCGCCGCGGAGGTCGCCGTCCGATCCCCGAGCGCGAGCGCCACGAGCGCGCCCGCGAAGGGCGCCGCCGCGAAGATGGAGCCCGTCCGTCCCGCCCCGATGCGCCGCTGCGCGTGCAGATAGAGCCTGAGGCTCAGCCCGTATCCAAAGATACCGCAGAGGACCAGCTCCCCGATCGTCTGCGCGCTCGGCGTCGCCTCCCGCCGGAGCAGCGCGATGCAAAGGGACGCCCCGGCGCCGAGCCCCGATTTCCACCGCACGACGCGCGACGTGTCCAGATCGGCGAGCGGCCGCAACACCGTGTTGTCCGCGGCCCAGAACAGCGTGGCTGCGGCTACCGCGACGAGGCCCCAGCGCGAGCCCGAGACGTCCGTCGTCCCGTCCAGGACGAGCCAGGCGCCGCCGCCGGTCATGAGCGCGAGGGAGACGCCGGCGCGCGCGCTGATCTGCTCGTGGAAGAAGGCCCGCGCGAGCAGCACGGTGAACACGGCCTCCAGGTTGAGCAGCAGAGACGCCGCCGTGCCGCCCGCGTGCTGCAGCCCCCACGAGAGCGCCGCGGGCGCGAGCACCGCTCCGAACGCCGCCACCCCGAGGAGCCGCGGCGCGTGCGAGGCCCGCAGAGGCGCCTGCTTCTCGGTGCGTCCGCCGAGCGACGACAGCGCCGAACCGAAGAACAGCAGCGCCGCCGTCGTGAACGGCCCGACCCCGCGCCCGCACCGCTGCACGACCGGCGTCCCCGCGCCGAACGTCAACGCGGCGAGGAACGCGAGGAGACCACCCTTCCAGAAGGGAGCGTCGCTCTTCGAAGCCATCGAGCCGGACTCTAGCGTCGATTCGTGAGATTGGAACCGCGATGTTCGCGCGCGTCAGTACCGGAGCGACAGGCACGACAGCCCGCCATCCATCTTCCGAAACTCCGACATATCGAGGGGCAGCGGCGACAGCCCGGCTCCGCGGAGCGCCGCTTCCAGCCGCGGATACCCCTCCGCCACCAGGACTCGGTCGTTCACCCGCACGCAGTTCGCCGCGTAGCCCTCGGCGGCGTCGACAGGGATCAGGTTGTATTCCGAAAAGGCGGGGTGTCGCAGGAAGGCAGAGACGACGACCATCGTGTCCGGCGCGACGGCGGCGATACCGCTCTTGAGGTGCAGGAGCCCCGGGACCGCGCGCAGATCGACGATCGTCGAAGGCCGCCCGCGGGCCGCGAGAAAGTCCGCGAGCTGCGTGGCGCCGGCCTCGTTCGTGCGGTGCGAGAGGCCGATGAAGAAGCGCTCTCCGGCCTCGCAGATATCGCCGCCGTCGAGCGTGCCGGGCGCCTCGATGGCGCCGAGATCGGCGAACCGCTCGGCGAGGACGGGGCGCATCCGGTCGGCCTCTCCGAGGCGGCTCGGGGCGCCGGGTCGCGCGACGATGCCCCACGCCGAGGTGAGCACGGCGGTGTCCTCCACGAACGTGGAGTCCGGATACCCGTCCTCCGGCGGCAGCACCGTCACCTCGACTCCGCACGACCGGAGCGCCTCCACGTAGGCCCGGTGTTGCGCGAGCGCGAGCGCGATCTCCGGCGCTCCGAGCCCCGCGGTGGTGAGCCCGTCCGCGTACGTCGCCGAGGGAGTCCGAACGATCGCCCGAGTGAACCGCATCATCGCCTCTCGCCTCGAGGTGCCCTGAAAGTGTCAGTTGTGAAAGTGCCAGTCACGAAAGTGCCAGTCGCGAAGGGGCCAGTCACGGATCGCACAGCGCCGCGATCCGCTTGCCCGACAGCACCGCGGCCGTCCCGAAGTTCACGAAACCGGCCTTGTCCGGCTTCGGGTACTCCATCTTTCGCGCGGCCTCCACGACGCACTTCCGCGCGTCCGGATCGCTCGTGTCGTCCGTCTCCGCGCAGGCCTCCACGAGCTTGCCGTCCGGGGCGATCCGCATGTTCACGTGGATCGAGCCGCCGTCGCCCGCGGACGTGCAGGCGGCCACCGCCGCCTTGAATTTGTCGCCCAGCGCGAACACCGTCTTGTCGTCGTAGCTGCCAATCGGCCCGCCCTCGATCCCGGCCTGCGCCTTGTCGCTGCACGCGTACGGCTGGCCCTTCTCCACCTTGGCGTCGTAGCGGGACTTGCGCTTCTTCGGCTTGGAGGCCTTCGGCAGAGGGGAGGCGAGAACCACCGCGCCCGTCGTCTCGCGGATGAGCGACAAGGCCTCTCGAACCCGGGAGATCGGCGCGTCCCCCTCCGCGGTGACCACCCAGATCTGCGCCTTCGGCAAGATCTCTTTTCGCGCGCGCTCCTTGTCCGCCTCGTCGAGCAGGTGGCCGTCGCTCACCGTGTTCGGTAACGCGATGTAAAGGCCGCGATCCGTCGCGACGAGGATGGGCACGACTTGCCCCGTCGCGAGGCGCGACGCCGGCGTGAACGTCACGAGATCCAGGTAATCCCCGCCTTCGCTGTAGCCCGTGGGCGTGAGGATGCGAGTCCCGAAATCGCTGAAAGGCTTCTTCGTCTTGCCGCTCGCGAAGAGCGCGTCGAGGTCCGCCGGAGGGTCCACGAGCTTCGCAGCGGGCTTGTCGAGGGGCGCCGCGAGCACCGCCGCCGCGCCGCCTTTGCCACCTTGAAGAAGACAGGACCCGCTCGTCGGAGTCGCCGCCGCCTCCCGCGCGACGCGCACGAGATCGGAGAACTTGGCATTTTCCGGCAGCGATCGTGCCTTGTCGAACACCAGCGCTGCGGGAGCCGCCGAGGCCGTCCCGGACGGTGTCGCCGACGCCGCCGCGCCCGTCCCCGATGCCGCCGGGGCGCTGCTGTCCGCGGCGGCGGACGTCGTGGTGGCCTGTCCGGACGGCGACGCGCCGTCACAGGCAGAGAGCAGACCGAGCGCGGACACGAGCACGAGAAGCGAACCCCGGAGCTTCATGCGGCCCCCTTAACATACGGCCCGTCACGCGTCGCCGGGAATTCGGCGCCCGCCGTCACGATGGAGTTTCCGCTGGTCCGAAGGCCGCGATTCGTCGATGATCCGCCCCATGGTGAGCTCGCAGGATCCGGACGACCGCGGGGCGACCGCGCGCGAACAGCCGGTGACGCCCCGAGAGGACGCCGCGCCGTCGTTCGTCGTGGAGGCCCATTCGCGAGCGACACGGGCCCTCGCGATTGGCCTGTACGCCCTCGCCGCGGCCAACGTGGTTTACCTCGGCGCCGCGCTCGCCGGCGATTTCACGAACGGCACCGAGAGCGCGCCTCCGGTGCCTCTCGCCATGGGCCTCCTCCTGTTCTCGGCCCTCCCCGTGCTGATCGCCGCCGTCCTCCGCCGCGCAGCGACTGGCACGTTGACTCTCCGAACAGACACACTGACTCTGGCCCTCCGGAGCGAGCGAATCGATATCCCGCTCGCGAGCGTCACGCGGATTCGCCCCCTCGCGCTGCCGTGGCCCACACCTGCGGTCGCGCTCGATCTTCGCTCCGGTCGCACCTTTGATCGCGCCCTGGGCGCCCGCACGTTGCCCGCCCTCGTCAGCGCGCTGTCTCGTCACGTTCCTCTGGAAAAGAAGCCGATCCTGAGCTTCGCGGCCTCCGTGCCGGAGAAGCGGAGCCGGTGGCTCCTCTCGCTCCAGCACGTCGTGTTGCCGCTCGCGCTCACGCTGGTGATCTTCCGCCTTCACCAGATCATCGTGTACGGTGGACCGTTCGGGCAATACCACTCCATGGGCCTCGGCCCGTACGTGGGCTCCTTCATCCGCCGCTGGCTCGGGATCGCGGGGGCCTTTGCGGTGATGGCGGGCGTGTTGCGCATCGTCGTGGAGCTCACGGTCTGGGGCCTCACCGTCGCGCGCCCCGGCGCCGCCCGCGCGCTCCGGCGCGTCGCGGAGATCCTGGCGCTCGTCCTCTATTTCGGCGCCATTCCGGGGTACGTGGCGGTGCGCCTCCTCCTCGACTGACGCGCTGACAGCCTCGGCGGGGCGCGCTGTCCGGCTCGACGGGCGCGCTGGCCGGGCCGACTGGCGCTCTGTCAAGCTCGGCGGGGCGCGCTGTCAGGCCTTCTTCGGCCGGCCGGATCTCCACGCCTGGAGGAGCAAGAGGGCCGCGACCACCCACGCGATCGGCCCGAGGCGCGGGCCCCAGCGCACGGCCGGAGGCGGCGCGGCGCTCGCGACTGTCACCCTCGCCACCATGGTCTTCGCCGCGTCCCACGGAGTCTGTCCCTCGATGTCGCCGGTCGGCGAGATCACCGCGGACACCCCCGAATTCGTGGCGCGCACCTGCGCGAGCCCCGTCTCCACGCTGCGGAGCGCCGCGGAGATCAGGTGGAGCCGCGGCGCGCGCTCGTCCGGAAACCAGGAGTCGTTGGAGAGCGTGACGATCACGTCGGCCCCGGAAGACGCCCCCTCCGCGACGAGCGACGACGACAGCGCGTCATAACAGATGAGCGGCAGCACCCGGAGCGGCTCCCGGCCCGGCAGCGAATAAGGCACCACGCGCGCCCCCGGCCCCCGCGACCACGTGCCGAGCCACGGAAACGCGCGCCGCAGCCCCGGAGAATCGAGCGCCGCCGGCACCCACTCGGTGAGCGGGAACAGCAGGTGTTTCCGATACACCGCCCTCGACGGGCGCTCCTCTCCGCGGGGGGACAGGAAGAAGGTCGCATTGTATTCAAGCCCGTCCTCGGCGTCGTAGGCGCCGAACACCAGCGGGATCCGCCGCGTCGCGGAGTAGGCCTCGATCGCGCGGTCGAACGTCTCCCCGGCCTCGCTCTTCGGGCTGCCGAACGTCGTCGGATACACCGTCTCGGGCCACACCACGAAGTCGGATTTGTGGGCCTTGAGCAGCTCGTCGGACATCGCCACGTGCGTGTCGAGGATGTAGGCCACCGTCTCGAAGGCCCCTTTTTCGGCGCGGAGCTTCTCGTACGCGGTGATGTTGGCCTGCACTACGCCGATGTCCACGTGCGCGGTCGCCGGCGCCGAGAGCGCGGCCCGCCGCGACGCCCCGTGTCCGAGCCACATCGCCACGCCCACGAGCGCGACGACGAGGGGCCGATACCGATCGAGGTGCGCCCCGCGGAAAGAGGCCTTGTCAGGCTCCTTCGCGGGCGCGGCCGCCGCGAGGATCGCCTCCGCCACGAGGAGCGCCGCCAGCGTGAGCCCGTGAACGCCCGCGAGATCCGCCGCCTGCCGGAGGAGGGGAGACGGATAGAACCCCTGTCCGAGCGTGTCGAAGAACAGCTTCGGACAGGCCTTCTCGACAGCCACCCACACGAAGGCGCCGCCCACCGCCGCGCGCGCCCGGGAGAGCGCCGAACCGTCCCCGCGGAGGAGCCTCCGCGAGAGCGCGAAGGCCACGATCTGCGGCTCCACGAGCGGCGCCAGCGCGAGATAGAGCACCCACAACAAGGCGCTCGGAGCCCCGGTGTACCGCCCCACCGCCGCCGGAAACCACGGAAGCACGAGCGCCACGAACACCGCGGACAAGAGCGCTCCGGCGGCGAGCGCGTGCTTGGTGCGCGTCAGTCGATCCAGCGCAAAGAGCCACGGCACCGGCGCGACGAACAGGAGCCAGGCCCACTCCATCCGCGCGCACAGGGCGAAGAGCGCGCCGCTCGCGAGAGAGCCCGCCACGATCAACTGCCACGCTCGCGGACCGGGTCGCCCGGCGAGCCACCCATCCACCTTCTGGACGAACGTCATGGATCCGAGTCGGCCGCTCCCTGATGATTCACGTCTGCCGGGGGATTCCCTGGATCCTTCGGATCCGCATAGGCGTTCTCCGGGACGCGCAGCATCTCGATCGGCAGTCCGGGAGGCGCCATGTCGGCCGGGACGACGCGATCCGCCGGGACATCGACGGGGTTGCCCTGCGCGTCGAGCGGCGGAGTCAGCGGGTGGAACATCAGGATCGGAGCCAGCATCTCGCCTTTGTCGGTCGCCTGGTAATGCCGCACGTACCCGGGCGGAAGCTCGAAGTCGTCCGGCACGACGAGCCCCACCTTGATGCGCTTCGTGCCCGGCGGCGGAAAGGCGTAGATCCCTTCCCGCGCGGACGGAGCGGTATCCGGCGCGCCCTCTCGTTCGCCGTCGTCCTCCGCATCGGACTGGCCCTCTTCCTTCTGCGCGCTCGGGGACCGAACATCCACCGTCGGCCCGCGCGCGGACCGCACGGGCGCGGCGGAGGCGAGGGCGACGCTCGCCGAAGCATGGTTGTTCACGGAAGGCGTGGGGGCGGAGTCCCTGCGGCCGCCCCACCGAAAAAGAACGACGCTCACAACGGCGATCGCGAGGCCGAGAGCGCCGATCACGAAGAGGCGCTTCGCCCTTCGATCCGGCCGGATCCGCGTGCGGACGATCCCGTCCGGATCCGCAGAGCCGGAGGGAGATCCCGAGATCGAGCCGGACCGAGAGACCATGTCAGAGCCCGCGAGTCAGGGCGCCGCCGGGTTGAAGATCGAGTGCGCCCAGCCGGCGCGCTCGTGACCGTACTTGTTCCAGATCGGGTTCTTTCCGCCGGTGATCTGGGCGCCCGAGTAGTCCGGCGCGCCGGTGCCCGAGCCCGTCCCGCCGAGGAGACCGACGTAGATCGTGCCGCCGGAGTACGTGGGGTGCGTGTCGTCCGAGAGGATGTAGTCGTACGTCGTCCCCGGCGCCGCGAGGTGCGTGTTCGCGTCCACCAGCGTGGCCTTCAGCGTCTGCGAGATGCGCGTCACATAGGCGTCCTCCGACTCCCCGGCCGCCCACTTCAGCGCCTGCGCGTCGACCACGCCGTCGCCGTTCGCGTCGTAGTCGGCCCCCATCATCTCCGCGAACGCGTCCACGCACGCGAACCCGTACTGAGCCGCGAAGTTGCAAGCGCGCCAGTTGCTGCGGGCGATCCGCGGCAGGAAGACGGCGCGCCTGTTCGGCTTCGTCCCGGTGGCCGCGTCGGTGCAGCTCGCGGTCACGTTGTCGGCGCCGTAGCCGGGATAATAGAGGTTCATGATCATCTTGCGCGTGACGGTCGCGCTCGCGTTCGCGTTGATGAACTGCATGGCCTTCTCTTGGTAGGTGGTGCAGTTCGCGAGGGCCGTGTCGAGGACGCCGTAGTTGCAGGTGCCGGTCTGTCCGGTGAAGCTGTCGCGCGCCTGGAGGAAGTCGTTCCCGCACATCTCGAACGCGACGACCTTCGTCGACGCCGCCTGCATGTACGATTTCTCGGCCACGATCTTGTTGTTGTAGATATCGTCGCTCTTGGCGCCGGACTTCGTGCGACGCACGACCTCGATGTCGGTGCCCCACGCGTTCGAGAGATACTCCCCTTGAACCCACGTGATCGCGCGCTTGTCGACGCTGGAGATGCTGCCGTTGTAGCCCGCGAAGATCGAGTCTCCGTAGGCGGTGATGCGGTATTTCGTGCTCGTGCCGCTCCGGTCGATGGTCCAGGAGCTGTTCTGGGTGACGGTGTTGGCCAGGGCCTGTCCCCCGCAGAGCAACACGCCCAGCGCACAGAGGATCTGCACAAGCCTCTTGGCTACGCGTGGCGTCAATTCAATGGTCGCGGAATGTTCGCGCATGACGGTCCTTTCCGATCGGCTGGTGATTGGACGCATCGAAACATCTTGATCTCGGGCGACGAGTGAGAGGTGCCGTCGCAGCCCGCTCACCCCGCCCACGATAGATGAGACAGCATTACTCGACGGGGAGTCAAGCGAAACACCACGACTTTTTAAAGAAACCGGGCAGGGGAGGCAGAGCGAAAAAATCCAGGCAGGAGCGATATGGCCCCTACCACATCCACCCATCTCGGCGCCGTGAGCGACAGCGTGGCCGAGCGCGCGGTCCGGGTCCGTGTGCTCGCCTGTTCGGGCGCCGGCCCGGAGCATGGCAGTTTGCCCGAGGGGCGATTTGCCACAAAAGGCACGTCGGAAGACAATGTGTCTGCCGCGCACATGGGGATTGCCAAGGATGGAGTCGTCTGTATCCTACGGCCCATGAGCGAATCGAAATCAGGCCCGCGCGACGTCTCACGACGGGACGCGCTGGCCGTGCTCGCGCTCGGGAGCGCCGCGCTCGTCGCCGGCTGTCCTTCCGAGGTGCCCCCGCCTCACCGAGAATCCCCGCCTCCTGGAGCCAATGCCATGACGTTCCCTCCGTCCCTCGCCGGCACACACAAGCCTGTTCCGCTCCCGTTCGCGCCCTCCTCGTTGAACGGCATCTCGGAGAGGATGATCTCCTCTCACCACGAGAACAACTACACGGGCGCGGTGAAGAACCTCAACCGCGTGGAGCAGGAGCTGTCCCAGATCACCGCGGACACCCCGCCGTTCCTCGTCGCGGCGCTGCGCGACCGGGAGCTCACGTTCCGCAACTCCAAGGCCCTGCACGAGGCTTATTTCGCGAACCTCGGCGGCGACGGCAAGCGCTCCGGCGCCATCGAATCCGCCCTGTCGGAGGCTTACGGCACCACGGCGCGCTGGGAGCAGCACATGCGCGCGACGGGCATGGGGCTCGGCGGCGGCAGCGGCTGGGTGGTCCTCGCGTACGAGACGGACACGGGCCTCCTCCGCACGGTCGGAGCGGCCAATCACACGCAGGTGCTCGCCGTCGGGATACCGCTGCTCGTGATGGACATGTACGAGCACAGCTATCAGATGGACTTCGGCGCCGCCGTGCCGAAATACCTGGACGCCTTCTTCGCGAACGTGAAGTGGGACGAGGTGAACCGCCGCCTGGACCGCGCCCAGAAGGCCGCGGCGATCCTGCGCACGAACACCACCTGAGCGCCCGCGCGGGGAGAGGCCGTATCGGAAAGGGGGGATCGCTCAGGTCGGAGGGGCCGTGTCGCGGACGCTCGGGCGCTCGTGCAGGCGGGCGAGGAGGGACTCCACCTTCGGACAGCGGCCCTTCCACAGCGACGGAAAGCGGAGGTTCAGATAGCCGACGCCGCTCACGAGCGCGACGTCCGCGAACGTGAACGTGTCCCCCGTACAATAAGCCCTGTCGCCGAGGTCCTTCTCCGCGCGGTCCAGCGCCGCGAGCACCTTGCCGTGCTGGCGCTCGATCACCGCCGGATCCCGCAGCGCCTCCGCCCGTCGCGTCTCCAGCATCGCCGCCACCGTCGCGTCCGCGATGCCGTCCGCGAGCGCCTCCCACCGCCGCACGATCGCCCGCGCGAGCGGCGCCTCGGGGATGAGGCGCGGAGAGGGCCAGTTGCCGTCCAGGTATTCGCAGATGACCACGGAGTCGAACAGGTCGGTCCCGTCGTCGAGCACGAGCGCCGGGATCTTGCCGAGCGGATTGTGCTCCACCAGCGCGCCGCCGAGGTTCGTCAGCGTGATCTCCTCGCACGCGATCCCCTTCTCGCGCAGGAGGATCCGGGCCTTTCTGGAATACGGGCTCGTCACGGAAGAGTAGAGTTGCATCCCCGCGTCGTCGCACCGCGCCCGCGAGCGGTCAAGCCCGCCGACCGTTCGGGGCAGTCTTCCACGCTTCGAGCGCGCGAAAGGTGTTTTTGGGGTTCCTGCCACCGCGGGTTTTTGGCAAAAGACTCGGCCGAGGTCCTCTCATGCCGAACCCCCTCCTCTCGGATCGCGACGTCGAATTCCTCCTCTACCACGTGCACGACGCGGAGGGCCTCTGTTCGCTGCCGCCGTTCCGGGAATTCTCGCGCGGCGATTTCGATCTCTTCCTCCAGACCGTGCGGCGGTTCGCGCGGGAGGATCTCTATCCGTCCTACCGCCCCATGGACTCGGACCCTCCCGTCCTCGACGCCGGGCGCGTGCGCGTCCACCCGCGGATGCAATCCCTCTATCCGCGCATCGTCGAGCTCGGGCTCCTCACGGCGACGCGGCCTCCGGAGGTCGGCGGACAGCACATTCCACTCACCGTATTCTCAGCGGCGGCGACCTACCTGATGGCCGCGAACGCGTCGGCCTTCGGGTTCGCGTTCCTAACGACCGGCGCGGCCCACCTCATCGAGGCGTTCGGCTCTCCGGAGCTGAAGGAGCGCTTCATGCGGCCGATGTACGAGGGGCGCTTCACCGGGACGATGGCCCTCACCGAGCCTCAGGCCGGCTCCAGCCTCGCCGACGTGGCGACGCGCGCGGTCCCGGCCTCGGACGGGTCCTATCGAGTCACGGGCAGCAAGATCTTCATCAGCGGCGGCGACAACGACTTCGTCGACAACGTGGTTCACCTGACGCTCGCGCGGATCGAGGGCGCTCCGGCGGGGACGCGCGGGCTCTCTCTCCTCGCGATCCCGCGGCTTCGGCCGGCCGGCGACGGGTGGGAGGACAACGACGTCCACGTCGCGGGCATGGTGCACAAGATCGGCTGGAAGGCGCTGCCGAGCCTGATCTTGAGCTTCGGCGAGCGGAACGACTGCCGCGGATGGCTCGTCGGCGAGGCGAACCGGGGCCTCTCGCACATGTTCCAGATGATGAACGAGGCGCGCATCCTGGTCGGCCTCAACGCCGCGTCGACCGCCGCGGTGGCCTATCAGGAGGCGCTTGAATACGCACAGATCCGGACGCAGGGCCGCTCGGTGACGGAGCGCGATCCGGCCTCGAAGCCCGTGCCGATCGTCGCGCACGCGGACGTGCGGCGCATGCTGCTCCGGCAAAAGGCCATCACGGAAGGGGCCTTGTCGCTCCTCCTGGAGACGAGCCGCGCCGCCGACCTCGCGGAGCACGCCGCGGACGCGGGGGAGCGGGCCGGCGCGCGCCTCCTCGTGGATCTGCTCACGCCCGTGGCGAAGACGTTCGCGGCCGAGAGGGGCTTCGAGTCGAACGCGCTCGCGCTGCAGATCCACGGCGGATACGGCTACTCCAGCGAATACCCCGTCGAGGCCTGGCTCCGCGATCAGAAGCTCAACTCCATCCACGAGGGCACGAGCGGGATCCAGGCGATGGATCTGCTCGGCCGCAAGGTGGTCGCGCAGGGAGGCGCCGTGTTCGCGGGGTTCCAGGCGCGCGTCACGGGCGACATCCGCTCTGCGCGCGAGGCGGGCGTACCGGCCGGGTGGTGCGACTCCCTCGAACGGGCGCTCGCGATGATTGGCAGTCTCACCGCGGAGCTCGGCATGATCGGCCTCTCGGGCGACGCGGAGCGCATGCTGCGGAACGCGTCCGACTACATGGATGCGTTCTCCGCGATGTGCGTCGGGTGGCAGTGGCTGAAACAGGCCACCTCCGCGACTCGGCTCCTCGACAAGGGGGAGGGGGACCGCGCGTTCCTCGAAGGCAAGCGCGCCGCCGCGCAGTACTGGTTCGCGAACGAGGTGTCGCGCGTGCCGGGCCTCGTCGACTGCTGCCGCGCTGCGGACGACAGCCACGTGCGGATGCAGGTCGACTGGTTCTGAGCCGCGCCGCGGCTCGTGTAGAATCGGGGGGTTCGCCGCTCCGCGCTCGGGGGCGCGAAGAAACCTTGTTCGTGAGGCTTGCAGAGCACGCTCCGTGGGCGGAAGATGCCCGACGATGAACGCGCCGGCGGCGCCTGGAGAGGACGACTCGTCCCCCACGCTACAAACCGAAAACGATGGTGGGGAGACCATCGTGGATCCGCAAGCTGCCGGCGAAGCTCCATCCTCCAGCCGCACACGGCAGAAGGCGGCGTCTTCGCTGCGCCGTCCTCCGCCGAGCGTGCGCCTGCCAAACCCGCAGTGGACGCGCTACACGAACATCGAGTTCGTCGGCACCGGCGGCATGGGCCGCGTCTACAAAGCGCTCGACCCGAAGCTGAACCGCGTCGTCGCGCTCAAGTTCCTCCGCGAGAACGAGCCTGCGGCGGTGCGCCGCCTCCTCCGCGAAGCGAAGGCGCAGGCCTCGATCGATCACCCCAACATCTGCAAGGTGTACGAGGTCGGGGAGGTCGATGGTCAGTCGTACATCGCGATGCAGTACATCGAGGGACGCTCTCTCCGCGCGATGCGGCGGGAGCTGTCGCTCGACGCGAAGGTGGAGATCATGCGCAAGGTCGCGGAGGCGATGCACGCCGCGCACCGGCTGGGCGTGATTCACCGCGACATCAAGACCGCCAACATCATGCTGGAGAGCAACGATGAAGGCGGCTTCCGCCCTTACTTGATGGACTTCGGCCTCGCGCACGTGTCGGACGCGCCGGGCAACTCCCGAGTCGGCCTCGTGGAGGGGACGCCTTCGTACATGTCGCCGGAGCAGGCGCAGGGCCAGACAGGCAAGCTCGACCGGCGCACCGACGTGTACAGCATGGGCGCCTGTCTGTACGAATTGCTCGCGGATCGCGTGCCGTTCGCGGGCTCGCACGTGCTCGACGTGATCATGAAGGTGATCCACGAAGAGCCCGAGCCGATCCGCAGACAGAGCCCCGCCGTGCCCGAGGATCTGGACATCATCGTCCTCAAATGCCTCGAAAAAGAGCCCGAGCGTCGCTACGACTCCGCGAAGGCGCTGGCGGAGGATCTGCGCCGCTACCTCGACGGGGAGCCGATCCTCGCGCGAAAAGCGTCCATCGGATACCGGCTGAGCAAGCTCGCGAAGAAGAACAGGGCGCTCGTGGTGCTCGGCTCGGTGGCGCTCGCGGCGATGATCGCGGGCTCGGCGTTCGGCGTGCGCTTGCAGGTGCGCGCGCGCGAGCAGGCGAAGCTGGCGCAGCAGCTCGGCCACGACGTCGAAGAGATCGAGTCGTTCCTGCGCTTCGCGTACACGATGCCGCCGCACGACATCGGCCCGGAGAAGGACGTGGTGCGCCGCAAGATGGCGGCGATCGCGAAGACGACGGACGCGATCGGCACGATCGGCCAGGGCCCTGGAAAGTACGCGCTCGGCCGCGGCCACCTGGTGCTGCACGAGTACGAAGAGGCGCTGAAGCTGCTCACGGCCGCGGGGCAAGCGGGCGAGACGGGCCCGGAGCTGGAGTACGCGACGGGCCTCGCGCTGGGCGGCCTGTACCACCGCGAGCTCGACGAGGCGCAGCGCATCGCCGACAAGGACGCGCGCGACGCCCGGAAGAAAGACATCGAGAGCAAGTACCTCGTGCCGGCGCTGGATCACATCCGCAAAGGGGCCGCGAGCGCCGCGACCTCCCAGGCGCACGCGGACGCGCTGATCGCCTTTTACGAGAAGCGCTACGGGGACGCCGCGAAGCTCGCCCACGAGGCCGCCGAGCGCTCCCCGTGGCTGTACGAGACGCGCGAGCTGGAGGGAGAGGCCTACTTCATCCTCGGCAGCGAGAAGCACGATCGCGGGGACGACGAGGGCGCGCTGAAGGACCTGCAGAGCGCGGCGGAGGCGCACCACAAGGCGGCGGACATCGCCCGGAGCGACGGCGACATTCAGGAGGCCCTCGCCGAGACGTGGATCAACATCATGATCGTCCGGAACGCCCGCGGCATGGACTCGAAGCCAGCGTTCCAGAGCGCCCTCGGCGCCGCGGATCAAGCGCTCGTGATCGACGGCCAGAGCGCCAACGCGTTCAGCAAGAAATCCCGCGCTCACTGGCTCTCTGGAGAGTGGCTGTTCTCCGCCGGCTCAGATCCGCGCCCTGACTACGAAAAAGCAATCTTGTTCGGTCGTGAGGCCGTGCGCCTGAACCCGCGCGACGCGGTGACGTGGGACAACATCGGTAACGCGGCTGAATCGATGGCGAGCTACGAGGTTCAGCGCGGCCTTGATCCGATGAAGTCCTACGAGACGGCGATCGAGGCCTACCAGCGCTCGCTCGACGAAAATCCCGCATTTGCTTGGGCCTGGAACGACATGGGGGTCGCGGAACAGCTGAAGGCCGATCAGCTCTCACGTCGCGGAATGGACGCGCGGCCCACGCTGGAGCGCTCGATCAACCTTTTCAAGCACGCGATCGATGCCGACCCAACGTATGTGTATCCGTACGTCAACATGGGGTTGTCGTACAGCTCGCTCGCACAGCTCGAAGGCGAGAGCGGAAAAGATCCGCGACCTTTCGCGGCTCTCGGGTTGGATGCCTGCAGGCTCGGGTCGGAGCGCAACAAGAACAACACCGCGTCTCTGGTGAACGGCGGGCACATTCATCTGGTCGTGGCGCAGTACGAGATGTCGATCGGTCTAGATCCGCGCGCCGCTATCGACCAGAGCATCGAAGCCAACCGGCGGGCGCTCGAGATCAAGCCCGCGCACGTGGAGGCCCAACAAACCATCACGGAGGCGCTCCGGCTGGAGGGGGTCTACTTGCTGTCGAAGGGGGAAGACATAACCAAGCTGATGGAAAGAGCGCGGGCAGAACGCGACAAGCTGCTGGAGATGGACGCGGGAGCGGCGCAAAGTCAGATGCTGTCGGGCCAGGTGGATCTACTCTCTGCGCAGGTCGCGATTCAAAAGGACGCCGACCCCGACGCTGCGTTCTTGGGGTCGACGACGGCGCTTGCGCGCGCCGCCGCGGCGAACCCGCTGGACCCCGCGATTCACGACGCCGCCGCTGAGCTGTCTTGTTTCCTTGCGGAGCACCAAAAGAAGAAGAAGGAGCCAGTCGACGAGACGATCCGCCTGGGGCTACTGAGGACCGACGCGGCCCTCAAGATCAACCCCCATCGCGCTCGTTCTCTATCGCTTCAAGGGCGGCTGTTGGTGTTGCGCGCAGGTTCGCAGAGGAACGCCCGTTCGCGAGCCGCTGACGTGGCTCTTGCGCTGGAGTCGTTCGAGAAGGCGGTGAAGGAGAACCCGCTCGTCGA
Organism: Polyangiaceae bacterium; assembly: GCA_046351455.1. Lineage (GTDB taxonomy): Bacteria > Myxococcota_A > Polyangia > Polyangiales > Polyangiaceae > JADJRH01. Next base: position 65,754 of record JAXLYM010000027.1, on the reverse strand, counting down.
GGCCGAAATCCGTGCTGCCCGCGCTGAAGCGCAGGCGCTGGAGACCTCGAAGTAACAAGCAAACGGAGAGGAAGAGTGCGAGCCGCGGTGGAGAGAGCGTGACCGACGGACGGGGTGCCCTCAATACTGGTTGGGGCGAAGGGTGCAGTCCGCTGGGCAGTTTCCGAGCGTCTCGTGGCCGGAGCAGAGGTTGTCGCCGCACAGCGCGTGGTCATATGCGGTCACGACCTCATCCCAAGCGACGCCGGACGAATCGTGACATTGGCGGACTGCGCCATTGGGCAGCGCATCGACGACATCGCACGCAATGGTGCCGCTGGGGGTCGTGCCGGTGTCGGTGATGTTGCGACCAAGGCACGAGCCCACGAACGTCATGGAGCAGTCGACCGCGCCGTTCGCGTTGAGGCCACAGACACGCCCGGGCGGAGTGATGGATGCGCCGCCGTTGCAGACGTATTTGGAGTACGTGCCGTCGGCGTTGGGCCGGAAGATATTTCCCCAGAAGGCCGCCTCGGGAGCGTCGTAGTTGTTCGACTCCGGAGGTTTCACGTCGGGGATCCCGCCGCTGACGGAATCACGCACGGAGACGACCACGGACTGCTCGTCATAGTTCACGAGCGACAGCATGCAGGCGCTCACCCATTTTTCCTGGGAGACGGTCAGGGCGCCGCTCTGCCAGCTCGTCGCGATGGAGACGTCGCCGCAGAAATGGCAAACGCCGTTCGCACATTCAGGCGGAACGTCGGTGTCTGTCGCCGTCGTGGCGATATCGAAGCATGTGTTGTCTGGAAGAGCGCAGCGGATCGCGTACTTGATGACCTGGAGACCAAGCCCAGCTGTGCTGAGAGAGCTGCTTGATAGATTGGCGACAGTCAACGCATTCTGTGACAACGTCCCGCGACCTGCATCATTGTACGACACCGCTCGCCGCGACATCCCGTTCTTCGGGCTCTCTGCTTGTTGCGCTTGTCCGACTTCTTCTCCCTCCTCGCTCTCGTCCGATGAAAGACCGCAACCCACGCCGCACAGCGTGATCGAACCGAGAATCATCCAGGACCCAATGCGGATCAGCTTCGCTACGTCCATGGCGTACCTCCTGAAGCTTATTTTCCCGCAGGCTTTCCGGAGTCGCGGGCCCTGACTGTGATGCGGTCGGGCAAGGAGTGGCGTACTTCGTGCAGCTAGCTTTGTGAGAGAGAGTCGTTCGTTAACCCCATCAGGTACTGGCACCAGACCGGGCCGTACAACTCTCGACCGTTTACACTACGCCTCCGTTCCACGGTCGCGCAATACCGGAATTATCGGTTGCCGAAAGAAAGGTGGGAGAGCGGTGTACGCTCTGCTCCATATGGCCACTCGCGCGTCCACTGGACTCTGGCCACTCTGTGCCACGCTTCACGAGCGCCGACGTTTCGGCTGATTCCCCGCGATATCCATCATGACACCGTTCCTTGTCATGGTGTCGAGTCGCCTCGGGGCCTCATTTCGAGACAGGCACTCTTTTCGCATATCCTCATCTTGAGACATCGCCACGCTCCGTCGGTGGGGCTCGGTCGGAGTGGAAGTTGTCTCGGCGGACTAGCGCTGCCGATTCCGATGCCGGTGTCGTCGATCGCTCTCGCGGTCGCGCGGTCTCTGATATGTTCGCGCGCGCGTGGATCAGCCGTCGCCGTCTCGCCAGCGCGCGCGGGCTTTTTTTTCGGATCCTGGCGGAGGCCTACGGGGCCGCGCGGATCACCTCGGGCGCCAGGCGCTCGAGCGGTAACACCTTGTCGACGCCGCCGCGTTTCACGGCCTCTGCGGGCATGCCCCACACGACGGAGGTGGCCTCGTCCTGCGCGAAGGTGATCGCGCCGGCCTCCTTCATCTCCAGCATGCCGAGCGCGCCGTCGTCGCCCATTCCGGTCATGATGACGCCGACCGCGTTCTTGCCCACGTAGCGCGCCGCGGAGCGGAACAGCACGTCGACCGACGGGCGGTGACGACACACGAGCGGGCCGTCCTTCACCTCCACGAAGTACCGCGCGCCGTTGCGCTTCAGCATCGTGTGCTTGTTGCCGGGGGCCACGAGGACGCGGCCGCGCACCACCGAGTCGCCGTCCACCGCCTCCTTCACCGTCACCGCGCACAGCTCGTTCAGCCGCTGCGCGAAGGTGTTCGTGAACTTCTCGGGCATGTGCTGCACGATCACCATGCCGGGGCTGTTCGCGGGGAGGGCTTCCAGGAATACGCGGAGTGCTTCCGTGCCGCCGGTGGAGGCGCCGACGGCCACGACTCGCTCGGTGGTCTGCAGCATCGCCTGCGATTTGGCCTTCGCGAGCATCACGTCGGCGGTGAGCTTCGGCTCCACGTGGACGGCCGGGGCCCGCCTCTGCGGGCGCGCGCGCGACGCGGCGTGGATGGCGTCGCACACGCGGACGCGCGACTCCTCCAGGAACTGCTTCGTGCCGACGCGCGGCTTCTGGAGGATGTCGATCGCGCCGTACTCCAGCGCTCGCAGCGTGGTCTCCGCGCCGTCCTCCGCGAGGCTGGAGCAGATGATCACCGGGATCGGGTGCTGCGACATCAGCTTCTGCAGGAACGTGAGGCCGTCCATGCGCGGCATCTCGATGTCGAGCGTGATGACGTCGGGCACCTCGACCGCGATGCGCTCCACTGCCTGGTACGGGTCGGACGCGGTCGCGATCACCTCCAGGCCGGGGTCGGACGCGATCACCTCCGCGAGCGTCTGGCGCACCAGGGCGGAGTCGTCCACGATGAGCACGCGGACCTTCTTCCGCGAGCTGTGGATCATCGAACGGCTGACGGGGGGAGTCGTCATATCAGCTCTCCACGGCCTTCCGGTACACGGTCGGTCGGACGGGGACGAGGTCCACCTCACGCCCGTTGACCGTCTCGGAGTGCCCCAGGAACAGGTACCCTCCAGGCACGAGGGCCCGCTCGAATTTGCGCAGGATCTCCGCCTGAAGGCTCTTGTCGAAATAGATGAAGACGTTCCTGCAAAAGATGATCTCCATGGGGCCGAGCGCGTCGAAGTTGGGCTCGAGGAGGTTCCACTGCTTGAAGGTGACGCGCTCCCGGAGCTGCGGGCGAATCCGCACGACGGGGGAGCCGTCCGCCTTGCGGAGCAGGTATTTCTGACGCAGAGGCAGCGGCACGGGGGCGACCCGCTCCTCGGAGTACGTCGCGTGAATGGCCCGCTCCAGGACCTCCGTCGAGAGGTCCGTGGCCAGGATTCGCCACCGGAGCGTGGGATACGCAGGGCACGACTCGGAGAGCACCATCGCCAGCGTATAGGGCTCTTCGCCGCTGGAGCACGCGGAGCTCCACACCCGCAGCTCGCCGGGCGGGCCGGGCTTGCGCTCGTTCACCAGCGTCGGGACGGCCGTCTCCACGAGGTATTTGAAGTGCGACGCCTCGCGGAAGAAATGGGTCGTGTTGGTGGTGACCTCGTCGATCATGTGGACTCGCTCGTCCAGATCGCCGCCGAGGACGCGGTCGATGTACGGGCCGAAGCGATCGAAGCCGAGCGCGCGCAGGCGCTTGCGCAGGCGGCCCTCCAGCATGATCTTCTTCGCCTCGGTGATGCGGATCCCGTACTCGACCTCGATGAATTCCGCGAGGCGGTTGAACTCCGTCCGGGACAGCTCCGCCTCTGTATACGCCGGCAGCAAGCCCGCGGGCAGGGCGAGCGGATGGTACTCGGGGGTCTCCACGGACAGAGGCTCTGTCTCCTCTGGCCTGTGGGGGAGGCGTCTCGGAACGGGCCTCCCCTTGGCGGCGCTCGACATGGCCAATTGCTCCACGAATGGCTGAAGGACCGTCAGCGGGCTCTCTGACCCGAGCCGAGCGTGACGATGCGCGCGATCGACGCCAGATCCAGGATGAGCGCGACGGTGCCGTTGCCGAGGATCGTGGCGCCGGACAGGCCCTCCACGTCCCGGTACATGTTGCCGAGGGTCTTGATCACGGTCTGGTGCTGTCCGACCACGTGATCGACCACGAAGCCGACGCGGACGCCGTCCGTGCGCGCGATCGCGATCTGCTCGATCGGCGGGCGCTCGCCGTCGACCCCGAACCACTTGCGCAGCGGCACGTAGGGCACGAGCTCTCCGCGGACCGACGCGAACTGGTTGCCGTTGGAGCGCAGCAGATCCTCGTGCGTCAGCTCCACGCACTCCTCGACGAGCGACATCGGGAGCACGTAGTGCGCGTCGCCGACGCTCACGAGGAGGCCGTCGATGATGGCCAGCGTGAGGGGCAGCTTGAGGCGCATCGTGGTGCCGCCGTGCGGTCGACTGTCGATCTCGACGGTGCCGCGCAGCGCCTCGATCGCGCTCTTCACCACGTCCATGCCGACGCCGCGGCCGGAGAGGTTCGACACCTTCGCCGCCGTGGAGAAGCCGGGCAGGAAGATGAGGTTCCACAGCTCCTTCTCGCTCATCTTGGCGTCCTGCTCGATGAGGCCGTTCTTGGCGGCCTTCGCGCGGATCGCGGTCGCGTCGAGGCCCTTTCCGTCGTCGTGGATCTCCACGAACACGTTCGCGCCCGAGTAATAGGCGCTGAGGCGCACCTGCCCGCGCGCGGGCTTGCCGGCGGCGACGCGCTCGGCCGGCGACTCGATGCCGTGATCGCACGAGTTGCGGATGAGGTGCACGAGCGGATCGCCGATGCGATCGATCACCGTCTTGTCGAGCTCGGTCTCGGCGCCCTCCGTCACGAGATCGATCTCCTTGCCGAGCTCGGCCGAGAGATCGTGCACGAGGCGCTTGAACCGGCCGAACGTCGTGCCGATCGGCACCATGCGGATGTTGAGCGTGACGTCGCGCAGGCTCGAAGAGACGCGCTCCATCACCTCCGCGGCCGCGAGCAATTCGGGGTCGTCGCGATCGAGCGCGAGCTGGCCGAGGCGCGCCTGCGCGATCACCAGCTCTCCGACGAGGTTCACGAGGATGTCGAGCTTCTCGGCGGTGACGCGGATGTTCGAGGCCTCGGCGGCTTGATTGGCCTCTTCGCGCTTGGCGCGGGCGTCGCGGACGGCCCTCTGCTCCACCACCGCGGCGTGCACGAGCTCGGCCGGGACGGCGCCCGCCGTGGCGAGGAGCTGTCCGATCGGGCGCTGCGTCGCGAGCGTGGCTTGCAGCTTGTCCGCGGTGACGTGGCCGCGCTCCACGAGCAGCTCGCCGAGCCTCTTGTACTCGCGCGGGGCGTCCGCGCGGCGGCCGTCGTCGACGAGCGTCACGGTGAGCTCGCACTGGCCCTCGACGAAGATGAACACGTCGCGGACCGCGTTCTCGTCCTGCGTCGTCGTGAGCACCGCGTCCCACCAGAGGTGGCACGACTCGGGGTCCAGCTCCGCGAGGAGAGGCACCTTGCTCACGTGCGCGATGATCGTGCACTCGCCGAGGCCGGAGAGCTCCGCGAAGAGGCCGGCCACGTTCGTCCCGTTCCGCAGCATGTCCGGCGCCGGGTGAAACAGGATACGGTATGTATTCAACACCGCCGCGGGCGGCGGCACCGCGGGGAGCGCGCCGGGCGCCCTCGACGCGCTGCCGGCGGGGGACTTCGAGGTGTGCGCGCCGGGCGCCTTCGAGTGGCGGCTGTCGTAGGCCTGGAGCACCCCGACGATGGCCGTGCGCTCCGCGGTCGTCTCCAGCGAGCGGCCGTCGAGCATCGCGCGGATCGTGTCCTTCGCGCGGAGGGCGATGCGGATGAGCGGCGGCGTCACGGGGATCGCGCCGTCGCGCACCTTGTCGAACACCGTCTCCAGCTCGTGGGTGAACTTCGCGATGTCGTCGAAGCCGAACATCGCGCCGGACCCCTTGATCGTGTGCATGGCGCGGAAGGCCTTGCCGACGAGATCCATGTCGTTCGGGCTCGACTCCAGCTCGAGGAGCGCGTCCTCCAGCTCGGCCAGCCGCTCGCTCGCCTCTTCGCGGTACTGGGCCGCGAAGTGCTCCCTCGTGAGGGCGTTCACGTCAGTCATGGTAGGTCTCTCTCCAGAGGAGCTCTTCCGGGGCGTCGGAGCCGCTCACGAGCCCCGCGAGCCCGGCCGTGCGGTCGAGGGCCTCGCTGCGGGCGCCGGCCAGGAAGCCGAACCGCACGCCCGCGGCGAGGGCGCTCCTCTTCGCGGCGATGAGGAGCTGGAGCCCCGCGATGTCCGCCTTCAGGACGGCCTTCGCGTCGAGGAGCACCCCCTCCCCCGAGGCGATCGCCTCGAGCAGAGGCGGCTTCCATTCGGCGGCGTGCGCGATGGTGAGCTCGGGGGGGAGGGTGACAATCATCTCGTGGCTCCTTGCCAGTGCGTCGTTATCCGATGTTCCGTATTCAGGCGGTCAGCGCCGCCGCGGCCTCCGCGTGGGCCGGGAGCTGCGCCGGGGAGACGGCGCGCGTCTCGTCCTCGGAGAGGACCTTGTCGATGTCGAGCAGGATGAGGAACTTCTCGTCCCGCTTGCCCATCCCGCTGATGAAATCGATGGCCACGCGCATCCCCATGTGCGGCGGAGGCTCGATGTTCTTCGGCTCCAGCTCGATGACCTCTTGCACGGAGTCGGCGAGGGCGCCGAGCACGGTCTTCTCGCCGCGCACGTCCACCTCGGCGATGATCACGCAGGTGTCGATGGTCGTCTCGGTGCGGCTCATGCCGAATTTGAGCCGGAGATCGATGACGGGCACCACCTTGCCCCGGAGGTTGATCACGCCGCGCATGAATTCAGGGGTGCGGGGCACGCGCGTCACGGTCGTGAACTCGAGCACCTCGCGGACCTTGAAGATGTCGACGGCGAATTCCTCCTTGTCGAGCGTGAATGTCAGATACTGAGTCGGCTGGATGTTCTCCACGGCGCCCATGGCATCACTCCATCAGTAGTCCGTGAACCCCTGATCGCTGCCCGCGTCGTCGGAGAGCTTCACGACTGCGCCCTTCGATTTGCCGTTCGTGGGGCGAGCCCCGTTGACGTGGCCGATGTTCGGCCGCCCGTTGGCCTTCGGAGGCATCTTCTTCGCGGCGGGCGGCGGGGCCGCGCGGCGCCGTTCGCGCTCGTCGACCTGGAAGAACCCGATCGCGGCCTGGAGCTGCTCCGCCTGACTCGACAGCTCCTCGGAGGTGGAGGCCATCTCCTCGGCGGCGGCCGCGTTCTGCTGAATGACCTCGTTGAGCTGCTGGACGGCCTTGCTGATCTGGGCCGTGCCGGTGTCCTGTTCGCGGCTCGCGGCGGTGATCTCCTGCACGAGCTCCGCGGTCTTCTGCACGTCCGGGAGGATGCGGGCCAGAAGGACTCCGGCCTTCTCCGCGACGGACACGCTGGTGCTCGATAGCTCGGTGATCTCGCCGGCGGCCTTCTGGCTGCGCTCCGCGAGCTTGCGGACCTCGGACGCGACGACCGCGAAGCCCTTTCCGTGCTCGCCGGCGCGCGCGGCCTCGATGGCGGCGTTCAGCGCGAGGAGGTTGGTCTGGCGCGCGATCTCGCCGATGATCGAGATCTTGCCGGCGATCTGCTTCATCGCCTCCACGGTGCGATTGACGGCCTCTCCGCCTTCCTTCGCGTCCGCCGCGGCCTTGAGCGCGATCTTCTCGGTCTCGGTCGCGTTGTCGGCGTTCTGCTTGATGTTGGCGCTCATCTCTTCGACGGAGGCGCTGACCTCCTCGATCGAGGCGCTCTGTTCGGAGGCGCCCTGACTGACCGTCTCCGACGACATGCTCATTTCCTTGGAGCCGTTCGCGACCTTGTCGGTGGCGGAGCGCACGTCCGCGACGACGTCGGACAGGCTCTTCACCATCGCCGCGAGGGCCTTCATCAGCTCGTCCTTCTCGGACCGCTTGTTGAGCTCCACCGTCAAGTCGCCCTGCGCGACCTCCTTGGCCGCAAGGGTGATCTTCTCCATGGCGTCGATGAGGACGTTGAGGTTGTTCTTGATGGCGTTGAAATCACCGTTGTAGTTGTCGGTGATCTTCGGCGGCAGATCGCCCTTCGAGATGAGGTCGACGTAATTGGCAGCCACGTTGAGCGGCCCGATCACGGCGTCGAGCGTGTCGTTCACGCCCTGCACGATCTTGCGGAAATCGCCCTGGTGCTTGGACGCGTCCGCGCGGGTCGCGAGCTTGCCTTCGACGGCCGCCTTGCTCAGCATGTTCGCGTCGACGATGAGCGCCTTCAGATTGGCGCGCACCACCTCGATCGTGTCGTTGATGAACTGCTTCTTGCCCGGGAATTTCTCCAGCGGAGCCTCGAAGTTGCCGCGGCCGAACTCGGCCACGCAGGCCATCGCCTTCTTCTTCACCGAGATGTGGCCCGCGACCATGTTGTTGACGCCGTCGGCCATGGTCTTGTACGCGCCTTCGAAGCGGGCGATGTCGATCTTGACGTCGATGTCGCCGGCGTCGTGCATCGAAGACATGGTGTTCATCTGCGAGATGAGGCCGGCGAGGGCTTCGAGGCAGGTGTTGAGGTTGTTCTTGATGGCGTTGAAATCACCATTGTAGTTGTCGGTGATCTTCGGCGGCAGATCGCCCCGGGAGATGCGATCCACGTAGTTGGCGGCCACGTTGAGCGGCCCGATCACGGCGTCGAGCGTCTCGTTCACGCCCTGCACGATCTTGCGGAAATCGCCCTGGTGCTTGGAGGCGTCCGCGCGCGTCGCGAGCTTGCCCTCGACGGCCGCCTTGCTGAGGAGGTTCGCGTCGGCGATGAGCTCCTTCAGATTGCCGCGCACGACCTCGATGGTGTCGTTGATGAACTGCTTTTTTCCAGGGAATCTCTCCAGGGGTGCCTCGAAGTTGCCTCTGCCGAACTCCGCGACGCACGCCATGGCCTTCTTCTTCACCGAGATGTGGCCGGCGACCATGTTGTTGACGCCGTCGGCCATGGTCTTGTACGCGCCCTCGAAGCGGGTGACGTCGATCTTCGCGTCGATGTCGCCGGCGTCGTGCATCGAAGACATGGTGTTCATCTGGGAGATGAGCCCCGAGAGGTTGTCGATGCAGGCGTTGAGGTTGTTCTTGAGGGTGTTGAAGTCGCCGTTGTAACTGTCGGTGATCTTCGGGGGGATATCGCCCTTGGAGATGCGATCCACGTAATGCGCGGCGACGTTCAGCGGCTTGATCACCGCGTCGAGGACGTCGTTCACGCTCTGCACGATCTTGCCGAGCTCACCGGGGTGCCGCGACGCGTCCGCGCGGGTCGCGAGCTTGCCTTCGACTGCCGCCTTCGCGAGCATCTGGGCCTCTTCCGCCAACGCTTTGACACCCTCCTTGAGGTTGCCGCCGCCGTCCGCCAGCACCGTCGCCACGGCGCCGACAGGGTCGTCTCCTTCCATGCGCACCGGACTGGCGAGCAGGCGGAACGTACCGCTCTGCAGCGCGAGCTCGGCCTCCACGGGCTCGCCGTCCTCCAGCGCCTCGTCCAGCGCGGTGGAGCGGCGCTTCGGGAACCAGCCGGACCAGGCTTTCTTGCCGACGACGTCCTTGGCGCTCTTGCCGGTCAGCTCCTCCATCGCCTCGTTCCAGAGGATCAGTTTGCCGTCCTGGTCGACGGCGGCCATCGCGATCGGCAGCGCCCGCAAGATCGCGGCCTCCAAGGTGGTGGCTTTCGTTGCGGCCTGGTTCTTCGCTTCCATTGTCTTCCTTTCCGCGCCTTTCCTCATATGCGTGCGCGCCCCGTCATCGACGTCACGAACCGATCCCGGCGCCCCCGGCGGGAACCACTCATCTCAACTCCCCTTCACAGCAATCTTCCGAAACGTCGAATCGCGGGAAACCTTGAGGCGGAATCCGAAAAAAAATTGGCGCACCTCTCCCGTGCCCCCGCTGACGTTCCAAAATTCCCCAACGGACCGTCATGAAAAGTCTCCATGCGAGACTTGCGGGTGTCTCGGACAAAGCGCGCTTCGGGGGCGTCCGGACCTCGCGAGGTGTCCACGGAGAGTGTCACGCGGCCATGACACCGGGCCGGGACTGTCACGCTCGCGTACCACTCGGGCGGCGCGTTTTGCCGCGTTTTCAAGGGAGATCGTGACGTGACGGGCTGGCCGCCGGCTTGCAATTGGGGTCGCTCGCCATGATGTGCAGCCAGGAGCTTCCTTCCCGCCCCGCTCGTCCTCTGGACGTGGCGGCGACTCGGTCCTTCGCCTCGGATGACAGCAGCCCCGAGCCCTCGCCGGACGCGTTCCGGCTCCTCGTGGTCGAGCGGTCTTCGTCGCGCGTCGTCCACCTCCCGTCCGCGGGTTTCGTCGTGATCGGCCGCGATCCCGAGGCCGACATCCGCGTGGACGATCCCGCCGCATCGCGCCGCCACGCGCGACTCCAGATCTCGGGCGGCGCGGTCCGCCTCATCGACAGCGGCAGTCGTAACGGCCTGTCCGTGAACGGCGCGCGCATCGACGGCGCGTGCGATCTCGCGCCCGGAGACGTGGTGTCGCTCGGCGATGTCACCTTGATCCTCCGCGGCGGGAAGCGGACGGCCGTGCGCCGCGCGCTCCTCGGGGCGCAGGAGCTCCACGCGCGACTGCAGATCGAGATCGATCGGGCGCTGGATCTCGGGCGTCCTCTGTCGATCGCGGTGATCTCGCTCGGGCCGCGGATCTCGCCCCCGAGCGGTGAGCGCGCGGGCGCCGGGCAAGACATGGAGTCTGCGCTGACTCCGCACCTCACGGCGCTCGACGTCGCGGGGCGCCTGCCGGACGGGGCGATCGCGATCGCCTTCGGGGAGAAGCGGGCCGACGAGGCGCGCGCGGCGGCGTCTCTGCTCCTCGATCAACTGGCGCGCGGCTGGCCCACGTGCCGCGCCGGCGTGGCGTCCTGTCCGGAGGACGGGTGTGACGCGGCGACGCTCCTCGGGCTCGCGCGGGACGCCGCGGAGGCGAACGCGCCTGTCCGTGAACAAGGCCCCTCGTTCGCGCCGATGGACCGAGTCCGCGCCGCGCAGGAGGCCGTGCCGGTGACAGTGGATCTCGGCGATCGCGCGATCGTGATGGCCGATCCGTCGATGGTCAGTCTGTTCGGGCTGATTGGCAGGCTCGCCGCCGCGAGCATCACGGTGCTTCTTTCCGGGGAGACGGGCGTCGGCAAGGAGAACGCCGCGTTCGCGGTGCACCACGGATCGCCGCGTCGGACTGGGCCCTTCGTAGCGGTCAATTGCGCGGCCATCCCGGACACGCTGGTGGAAGGGGAGCTGTTCGGGTTCGCGCGCGGGGCCTTCTCCGGCGCGCACGCCCCGAAAGCGGGCCTGTTCGAGCGCGCCGACGGAGGCACGCTGTTCCTCGACGAGGTGGGCGAGCTGTCGCTGGCCGCGCAGGCGAAGCTGCTCCGCGCGCTGGAGGGCGGCCGCTTCCTGCGCCTCGGCGAGACGACGGAGCGCGAGGCCGACGTGCGCATCGTCGCCGCGACGAACCGCGATCTGGCCGCGGAAGTGCGGGCGCACCGCTTCCGCGAGGACCTCTATTATCGGTTCGGCAGCGCCGTGGTGCACATCCCGCCGCTCCGGGACAGGCCCGCGGACATTCCGGTGCTCGCGCGCACGTTCCTGGCTTCGGCGCGGGCCCGCGCGGGCAAGGGAGCGCTCGCGATCGGAGCGTCGGCCATGCTCGCGCTCTCTCGGTATTCGTGGCCGGGCAACGTCCGCGAGCTGAAGAACGCGATGGATTACGTGGCGGCCTCCGTGGATCACGGCATCGTGGAGCGCGCGCACTTGCCTTCGGCGGTGGCGGCGGCGACCGCGGAGCTGCGGCGTGACTCGGACCGTCCGTCGAGCCTGCGGGCCTTCGACGGCGCGGTGCCGGCGGCGGCGTCTTCGATGGATCGCACGCCGTCGACCGAGCCGCCGCCCGGGGCGGACCCGCTGTCGGACCCGCGGCCTCCGGCGGTGTTCTTGCCGCTGCACGAGGAGATCGAGGCCCTGGAGCGCCGCCGGATCCGCGAGGCCCTCGCGGCGTGCGGCGGAATCAAGACCCGCGCCGCGCGCCTCATCGGCGTCCCCGAGCGCACCTTCCGCCTCAAGCTCCGGCAGTACGGGTTTTCGTGATGGGCGCGGCGGCCTGTTCGCCGGAGGCGTCGTGGCCTGAATACAGCACGGCCGCGACGCAGATCGAGGAGTACCGACTCCTCCGTCCGCTCGGAAAGGGCGCGATGGGGGAGGTGTTCCTCGCCGAGGACACTGCGCTCGAACGGCTCGTCGCGGTGAAGATCGCGACGGGGGAGGCCGGATCGAAGCGGCGCCGCGAGCGCTTCCTGAACGAGGCGCGCGCGCTGGCCCGCCTCCATCACCCGAACGTGGTGGCGGTGCACCGCGTGGGGGAGTCGCGCGGCCGGCCTTACCTCGTGTGCGAGCTCGTGGACGGCGTGTCGCTCGACAAGCTGTCGCGGCCGGTCGCGAGCACAGAGCTCTTGGCGATCGCGCGGGGGCTCGCCGAGGGGCTCCGCGCGGCGCACAAGAAGGGGGTGTTGCACCGGGACGTGAAGCCCGCGAACGCGGTGCTCACGGAGGACGGGGCGGTGAAGCTCATCGACTTCGGGCTCGCGGAGGTGGGGAGTCCAGACTGGCAGTCTTCGGCGGACCGGGAGCCGGCCTCGGGGGCTGTCTCGATGCGGCCTGTCTCGTCGCGGCCGGCTTCGATGCGGCCTCTTCGTGAGGTGTCGGCCGGGGACGTGACGGTGTCGCTCGCGGCGACGACGTCGATGGCTGTCTCGGCGCCTGCGAGCGGGCCCGCGTCGGCGCCGCTTCCCAGCGAGTCGGGGCCGCGGTACCGCTTCGTGGGGACGCCGCTCTACCTGGCGCCGGAGCTGTGGTCGGGGGAGCCTGCCAGTGTGCGGTCGGACCTCTACTCGCTGGGCGCGCTGTTGTACGAGCTCGCGACCGGGGCCGCGCCGTTCGCGGGCGTGCCGGTCGACAAGCTTCCGAAGGCGAAGCGCACGACGTCGCCGCGGCCCGTGCGGAAGGCGGCGCCCCGGCTCGATCCGGCGCTCGCGACTGTCATCGATCGGTGCCTGTCCCGCGATCCGGCGGCGCGTCCGGCGTCGGCGGAAGAGGTGATTGGGATGTTGGAGAGGCATCCGAATTGACCCCCTCCCTTCGCGGAGCGCAGCGGAGCGATTTGGGAGGGGCGGGCGCGCGGAGCGCGACCGGGGGTGGGCATCGAGATATTGTTATCTCAAATAAACCACGTCGGGGCCGAGCGGGATGGGGGCGCCCTTCTGGACGGCGCCCATCGACGTGCCGTCCTGGGCGATCAGCTCGCCGGCGACTGGCGCGCTCCAGGTGCCTTGTCCTTCGGCGCGCCACGCGGCGTAGACTTCGCCCGGGGCGTCGCCGTGGAACGTCACCACCTGGGTGCCCTCCGGGGCGGCGGCGCGCTCCGTGTCCTCTTCCGCCGTCTTCGGCCAGCGGTCGCCCACGGTCGCGAGCAACGCTTTCAAGGCTGTATACACCGGCTTCGGCTTGGGCGGGTTTCCGGCCGCCGGATCCGGGTCGTACTCCAGGAGACCGAAGGCGTCCTCCGGGGGGGAGGCCTCGGGGAAGGGGCCGTCGCGCAGGGTGTACCAGAAGATGCCGCCCGCGCCCTCGCGCGCCGCGATGATCGTCGCGCGGACCGTGTAACTGGCCTGCTCGGCCAATCCCACGTTGCCGGCGACCGGCCAGCCGATCTCCGTGATCCACATCTCCTTGGATTCGCCGCCGTGCTGCGCGAGGAGCCAGGCGTGCATCTGAATCTTGGCCGCGAGCGGAGGATCGGTGTCGTCGAAGGACTCCGGCGGGAAGCGCGGCGGATAGGACATGTACGTGTGGATGCCGGCCGTGTCGAAGGAGGCCGCGAGATCCGGGCGCGCCGCGTACGCCTCGCCGAGCCACTGCATCGCTCCCTCGATGAGCTGCGGCGTGAACACCGTGCCTCCGAGGAGCACGTTGGCCTCCGGATCTCCCTGGTGGATGAAGTCCGATGCCGCCGTGAGCAACGTGCCGTACGCGACCGGATCGCCGCTCAACGTGGGTTTCCAGAAGCGGAATCCGCCGTTCGGCTCGTTCCAGATCTCCCACCCGACGACCCGGCCTTTGTAGCGGGACGCGGTGAACCCGGCGTACTGCTGGAAATCCTCGGGTTTCGGCGGCCAGAAGATGTCTTTCGCGTCCGGGTTGGACCACAAGGTGCCATACAGCATCGAGCCGAGGATCCGCACGCCGCGCGTCTCCGCCTCGTCGAGCAGAGCGTCGGTGTCTGTCCACGCGAAGAGGCCCGGCTGAGGCTCGATGAGATCGAAGCGGAAATCGCGGCGGATCATGACGCCTCCGAGATCCAGCGCCGCGTCGAAGTAGCCTTTTCGCAGGTTCACGGAGGCCGGGTCCTGACCGAGGGGCATGTCGCCCGGATTCGAGGCGATGCCGCACAGGGCGTGGAGCGGTCGCGCGACGGGCGGCCGCACCACGAGGCCCGCGTCTCCGAGCCACGGCGGAGGGCCCGTGTCCGTGCCGCCGGTGCCGCCGGCGCCGCCGCCCGCGGAGGTCGTCGTCGTGGTCGACGAGCCGCCGTTCGAAGCGCTGGTGTCCGAGGTGCCGCACGCCCCGAGGAGCGCCAGAGCGCCGATGAGGCCGGACGCGAGGACGACAGAGGTGACCTTCATCGGCGCATTCTAGAGCGCCGCCACGTTCTGTGGAACGGGGCGGCGCGCAAGGGCTCGCGAGCGAGCCCGCCTCCAGGGGTGAATCGACCGGGCGGAGCCAAGGCGAGAGGGGACGCGAGGCGTCCCCTTACCTGGGAAAGACTAGAGCGCCGTTTCCGTGAAACGGAGCGGCGCTCTAGATCACTCGGTGTTTGCGGGATGCGACAAGCTTGCCGGTTCTTCCGGCGGGGATTCGAGGCGCGTGCCAGGGAGGCGGCAGCCGGAGAGGACCTTTCCCGCGGTCCAAAGGAAAGACACGTTGATCACGGAGAGGCTGAAAAATTAGCCAGCGCCGGCTTTGATCTCGGCCTCTGCCGGCTCGATGGCCACGTGGTAGACTGGCAGTGTCGGGTCCAGGAGATAGCCGTCGGCGGTGCGGATCACTCTGTCTTCCAGGCCCATGCTGCGGAGTTGGTGGAGCGCCACGTAGATGCGGTTGGCGGCGGCGGAGGGCTGCATTCGCTCTCCGGGCCAGCCGGCTTCGCGGAGATCGTCCAAGGACACGCCGGCTCCGGGGGCCTCTCGCTGGCGCTCCACCAGTTTTTGCAACAGCCTTCGTGCAGGGCCTTTTCTGCGGAGATCGAGCCAGTTTCCGCCGGGGATTCGGAGCCATCGGCTCTCCGGCGAGAGGAGCAATGCTCGCTCCGGGGCGCCTTCTCCGAGCGGGGCGGGGGCGGGCTCCGGGGTCGCTCCGAGCACGGCTGTCGCGCCTCGGGAGAGGATTCGCAGCAACGTGCGCACGTCGTCGGATCGCTCGGCGGCGGAAGGCGATCCGTCGCTGTGGGCGCGCGCTCGGTCCATCCGGGCGGCGGCCTTCGCGAGGTGCGCGGACGCGGCTTCGGGGCGGCGCTCGTCGCGGGCGCGGCGGGCCTGCAGGAGGTCCAGGAAGCCGGCTGCGAGGTCCGCTGCGGCCTGAACGACCGCGTCTCCGTCGGACGCGCGCTCGCCTCGGTGGAGGGCCACGCGCGCCTCGTCGGCGAGGCCCAGCGACGCGAGCAGCGCGCCGAGACGCACGAACGCGAGCGCCTCCGAGCGACGATCGCCCGCGACGACCAGCTTCTGCAGCGCCTGCTCGTGACAGAAGCGCGCCTCTTCGAGCCGGCCCTCCTCGTGGTGCAAGAGGCCGAGGCTCGTGAGCGTGATGCCGTAGAGGCGGAGATCAAAGACCTCTGCGAGCAACGTGGCGGCGCGATCGAAGCGGCGCTTCGCGGCGAGCATCGCGCCCTGCTCCTGCTCCAGCGTGCCGAGGTTCGTCGACACGATGCCGAGGAGCCTTTTATCGCCGTGGATCCCGAGGATCGAGAGCGCGCGCTCGTAGTGCTCGATGGCCTGCTCGGGGCGCCGCGCGTCGTGGTGCAGCGCGCCCAGATTGCCGAGGACGCGGCCCTCGGTGCGGCTGCCGCCGGCCGCGCGATCGACGGTGAGGGCCCGCTCGTACAAGGCCTCCGCGCGCGCGAGATCGCCGCGGCGGTGCGCGAGGACGCCGAGATCCGCGGACAGCTCCGCTTCGAGCAGGCGATCGCCCCAGGCCTCCGCGAGGGCCAGCGCGCGCGACAGATCGGCTTCGGCCTCGTCGGTTCGTCCGCGGAACATGCGGGCGCGGCCGCGCGCGCCGAGGCCCTTCGCGAGCCACGTCGCGTCGTTCGCCCGCTCCACGGCGCGGATCGCGACGTCGAGGCGCTCGGCGTGGCCGGCCGCGGGGCCGCGCGTCATCACGACCGGATCCAGCACCACGAGCGCGCGCAGGGCCTCGGACGACTCCGGGGCTCGCTCCGCGACGGCCGCGAGGTGCGCCTGCTCGCGCGCGATCGACTCCAGCGCTCCGACGTCGCCCGTCCGCGAGAAGCGCGCCGCCGCCTCCTCGCCCGCCGCGAGCGTGTGCTCCGCGAACAGGCGCGCCGCGAGCGCCGCCTCGCCCGGCGTCTGCGCGAGCTTCTCGGCCCCGAGCTCGCGCACGCCCTCGTACAGCGCGAGCCGAGAGGCCCCGAGCGCGTCATGCGCCGAGAGGAGCCGCAGGAGCGACTTGTCCCGCAGCGCCTGCACGAGATCGATCGCCGCGCCCGGCAGCCCCGCGAGCACGTGCGCCGCCGCCTCGATGGTGAAGCTCGCGGGGAAGATCGAGCACCGCGAGAGCGCCGCGCGCTCGTCGTCGGGCAAGAGGCTCCACGACCACTCCACCGCGCCGCGCAGCGTGGTC
Organism: Polyangiaceae bacterium; assembly: GCA_046351455.1. Taxonomy (GTDB): domain Bacteria; phylum Myxococcota_A; class Polyangia; order Polyangiales; family Polyangiaceae; genus JADJRH01. Next base: position 48,910 of record JAXLYM010000027.1, on the reverse strand, counting down.
GTCCGCGGATCGCCCGCGCGCCTTGGTTTTCCGAGCAAATCGAGCCGGCGACCCAGTCGCCCGAGCAGGCCTTCGAGGCCCACCACGTCGAACCGCGCGGCCGCCAATTCGATTGCGAGCGGGATCCCTTCGAGCGCGCGCACGAGCTCCGCCACGCGCGGCGCGGCCTCTTCGCCGAGCGGATCCGCGGGTCGTTGTTCGTTCACGCGGGCGAGGAACAGCTCCACGGCCTCGCTCGCGGCGGCGCCATCGCCCTCGGGCAACGTGAGCGGGAGCAGCTCCAGCGCGGCCTCACCGGGCACGTTCGTGCGCTCGCGCGACGTCGCGAGGACCCGCGCGGACACGGCGCGCGCGAGCCACGCCTCGACGGCGCCCGCGATCTCCGGGAGCAGGTGCTCCAGGTTGTCCAGCACCACGAGGGCCGGCCCCTTCGACGCGAGGGCGCGGCCCACCATCTCGACGAGGGCCGCGTCGCCGTCGCCGGTCGCGTTCACGCCGCACGCGCGGGCCACCGCGCCGCACGCCGAGGCCAGATCGCGCACCTCCGCGAGCGGCACGTACAGCACCGTCTCCCCGGCGGCGCGTCGGGCGCGGGCGACCTCGATCGCGACGCGCGTCTTGCCCATGCCGCCGGGCCCCCACACGGTCACGAGCCGGCACCCGCGCGCGAGCCACCGCCCGAGCTCCGCGAGCGTCGTTTGCCGCCCCACGAAGCGCGACAGCGGCGCGGGCGGAGGCGGCGGCTCCGGCGCGCACGGCGGATCCGACGCGGGCCGCGCGCCCTGCTTCACGACCTTGCGAGCGCGCGCCATGGTCGTCTCACTTTTTTGCGACGGGCGTCGGCACCTGCTCCACGTACAGATCGCGCTTCGGGAGGCCGAACGGCGCCAGATTGACCACGACGTGGAGCCCCTTGTCGCTCACCGTGATCGGGAGCACGGGCGTCACCTGCGCGAATTCGTCCTTGTCGTCGCACCACGTGCCCTGGAGCTGCGGCTGCCCGACCGGATCGGTCCACGTGACGACGCCGGTGCGGCACCCCGAGTCCTCGACGTCGTAGAGCCCGTCCGTCGATCCGGCGAGGCCGCGGCTCGCGGAGAGATCGCTCGAGGTCATGTCCGGCGCGACGAGGGTGGCGGTGACGGAGTCGCTGTCCGCGGCGCCGATCGTGCCGCTGAGCGTCCAGCCGTCGGCCTCGGCGGAGAACTTCCCGTCGGCGTCGAGGGGCCCGGTGAACCAGCGCGAGTGCGTCGCGTAGGTGGACGAGCCGCCGCACACGTAGGCCACGACGGCGCCTTCCCCGGAGACGATCCCGAAGGCGAGATCGTTGCCTTTCGGCGCGCCGACGTACGTGACGGGCGCGCTCTCACCGCACGCCGAGCACAGGATCGCGAAGGAGGACACGAGCGCGGGGAGCGCCATCGAAGCCATGGAAGATCGGCACCACATGCCCCCGAAATACGCGAGGTCGCGCGCCGTTGCACGCGGGCAGATGGCAATTAAGGGGCCGTTAAGAGCGCGGGGCGCGGTTCGCGGCGCGAGGGCTCCGGAGGATGCGGGCCGGGCATGGGGCCGCGAGGCTCCGAGGGGTGGGCGCGCGCGCCGATTCGGTCTGGACCTTGGCGCGCGCACCCTTCATGCTGCGCCGATCGTCGCCGAGGTCGTGCTCACGACCGGCCTTCTGCGCGGCGCCTTTTGCACTCCTTGCAGGACCAACGATGAAGCACGTCACCGCCAACGGACTCCAGATCGCCTACGAAGAGCGCGGGGAGGGGGAGCCGCTCGTCCTCATCTCCGGCATCGGCATGCAGCTCGTGATGTGGCCCGACGGCTTGCTCGACAGGCTCGCGAAGCGCGGCCTCCGCGTCATCGTCTTCGATAACCGCGACACCGGCAAATCCACGTGGCTCGACCACATGGGCATCCCCAACATCCCGATGATGATGCCGCGCGTGCTGCTCGGTCTGCCCGTGAAGGCGCCGTACTCGCTCTACGACATGGCGGACGACACCGCGGCCCTCATCGGCGCGCTCGGCCTGGAAAAAGCGCACATCGCGGGCGTCTCGATGGGCGGGATGATCGCGCAGGCCACGGCGATCAAGCACGGTCACCGGCTGAAGAGCGTGGCGTCGTTGATGTCGCACCCGAACGGTCGCCTGCTCGGCATCTCGAAGCCGGGCGCGATGCGCAAGCTCCTCATGAAGGCGCCGAAGAACCGCGAGGACGCGGCGAAGCGACAGGTGGAGTTCTTCCGGTACGTCGGCAGCACGGGCTTCCAGCGGGACGACGCGATGGTGGCGGACGCCGCGGCGCGCGCGTACGACCGCGGCGCGCACCCGGCCGGCTTCGCGCGCCACTTCGCCGCGATGGCCGCGACCGGCGACATGCGCCCGCCGCTGCGCAACGTGCGTCTGCCGACCCTGGTGATGCACGGGGCCGATGATCCGCTGATCCGCGCGTCGTTCGGCCGCGACACGGCGAAGGCGATCCCGAACGCCGAGTGGCGCCTCATCAAGGGCTGGGGCCACGATCTGCCGCCGGGCGCGTGGGATCTGATCGCGAACGCTCTGGCCGATCACGTGCTCAGAAACGCGAAGAACTGAGGAGCGATCGCAGCTCCTCCCGCGTCGCCAGCGCAGGCGCCATCTGCGGGCTCTTCGACAGGGCCTTCTCCACGACCGCGAGGCCGGCCGCGATATCGGCGCTCGCGTCTCTCTTGTGGCCCAGCAGAAAGCCGGCGCGCAGGGCGTGAATCTGAGCTTGCGCGACGGCGATCACCGGGGGGAGCCGATCGGCGGCGACGAGCGGGCGGAGCGCTTCGAAGGCAGAGTCGAAGTCGGTCTCTTTCGCGGTGCCGAGCCGCAGCGCTCGGCGAAGGGCCACCATCTCGATCCGAACGAGGAGGCCGCGCGGCTCGAAGTGGGTCGGCTTCGCCGCGATGACCTTCCGCACGGCCTCTCGCCCGCGACGCAGAGGCTCCTCGGGATCCTCCCCGGTCGCGTCCGCATGCCGGGCGTCGACCAGCTCGACCTCACCCACCTCGCGGAGCAACCAGGAGTCGCTGATCGCATCCCCGCCGGCCGCCTTCAGCGCGTCGCGCGCCGCCGCGACGAAAGGCCCCGCATCCCGGCCCGCGTCGAGCGCGGCGCTCGCTTGGAGCCGATTGGCCTTCATCCTCCAGACCTTCAAGAAACCCCACTGTCCGTCGCGACGATTCAGCTCCTCCAGCACGCGCACGATCTCGGAGAGCGGCTGTTCCGCCGAACGGCCCCTCGCGAGGAGGTCCTCCACCAAGAAGGCGTCGACTGTCATCTTCCCGCACAGGGGCATGGCGAGCTTCGGATCCTCGGCCTGCACGGCGTCGTAGCGGCGCAGGGCCGCCGTCACGTAGGGGGACGGGTCCACGCCGCGCGACAGCGCCATGCTCGCCTCCGTCTCATCGACCTCGCCGATCTCGTGAAGCGCCCACGAGAGGTGCGGGTCGAGCGCGAGGACGTCTTCGTACGCCGCGCGCCCCCGCTCCGGCTCCGCGTCGAGGCCGGCCCGGAAGCGCTCGCGCTCGTATTCTGACGTGGTGGCCGCCAGGATGTACCGCGCCATCACATCCTGAGGTCCCTTCCGCGCAGCCTCCTCCGCGGCCTTTTTCGCGTCCGAGAGCGCCGGGAGCGCGTCGCCGCCGTCCTTGCCTTGGAGGTAATCCGCGCGCGCGAGGAGCGCGAACGCCCGCTCGGTGAGGGTCCGCACGTCGGTCGGGCTCGCGGTCACCGCCCGATCGCACGCCGCGAGCGCGCGCCCGAGGCTCTGCTCCGGGTCGCCGTCGCTCGAATACTCCGCCCAGACCGTCCTTGTCCACAGGCGGCATTCTGCACGATGCACCTCCGGATCGCTCCGCGCGATGTCCCCGGCGAGCGCGTACGCCTCCGCCGCGGGCCGGTAGTATTCCATCATCTTCGCCAGGTTCAGCGTGCCGTCGTGCCCGTACGGGTTTCCCTGCGCGGCGAGCGCGTCCGCCTCCAGCTTCTTCGCCTCGTAGAGCCAGGGCGCCTCTTGGAAGGCCCCTCTCGCCTTCGAGATCGCCTGTTCCATGTCCCCCTGGTAATAGGCGATCAGCCCCTCCACGTACGCCGGCACGGAGAGCTCCGCGCCGGTCGCGCCCTTCAGCGCCGCGAGCGCCGGATCGCGCAGCTCCACGTCGATCGCCGCCACCTTCTTCTTCCGTTCGCCTTCGTCCGCCGTGCGTTCGGCGCGCTCTTTCTCTCGCCGGTACAGCTCGCCGAGCGTCTGCCCGAGCGCGTACGACAGCTCCGGAGTCGAGAACCCCGCGTCTCTGGCCTTCTCCAGGTGAATACGCGCGCTCGAAGGGTCGCCGAGCGCCAGATAGCCTCTCCCGAGGGCGTAGTGTCCAGGGCCTTGTCCCGAGGCGCCGAAGGAGGGCAGTCGCTCCTCCAGCCCGTCGAGCCTCCGTCGCACCAGGGCGCGCTCGCGCTCCATGTCGTGCAGAGGCAGCTCGTAGGCGGCGCGCAGGAAAAGCTCCATCTCCTTGGCGTCTTCACCGGCCTTCTGGGCGATCCGAGCCTGTTCGGCCGCGTCCTTCCGCCCCTTCAGCCACACGCCGGTGAGGCTCGACGCGGCCACCAGCGAGGCGACGGTAAAGGCCGCCGCGACTCGGTGTTTGCGGACCTTGCTCCAGAGCGCGCGCCCCATCGACGCCCGCCTCGCCTGGATCGGCTCCCCGTCGAGGAAGCGCTGGAGATCCTCCGCCAGCGCCCGGGCCGACTCGTACCTTCGGCGCGGCTCGCGTTCGAGGCACTTCATCACGATCGTCTCGAGATCCTCCGGGACGTCCTTCTTCACGCTCCGCAGCGGGGGCACCTCTTCACCGGCGACGGCCAAAAGCGTCTGCCACACCTGCTCTCGCGCGAAGGGCGGACTCCCGGTCACCATGTCGTAGAGCACCGCGCCCAGCGAATACACGTCCGTTCGCCGGTCGAGCGCATGGATCTCCCCGCGGGCCTGCTCCGGGGCCATGTACGCCGGCGTCCCGAGCACCGCGCCGGTCACCGTGTGACCCGTGTCGAGCCCTCCGCGCGCGAGGCCGAAGTCGACCACATAAGGCCGGAGCGAGCCGTCCTCCTGCGGCTCGACGAGGATGTTCCCGGGCTTCAAATCGCGGTGGATCAGGCCGGTGCGGTGCGCCTCGTGGACGGCGGCGGCGACCTTCCGCACGACCAGGATCTTCTGTTCGAGCGACATCGAGGCTCGCGCCGCGGCGAGCGACTGCCCCTCGATGAGCTGCATGACGATGTAGGGCTGTCCGCCGGCTTCCCCCGCGTCGTACACGGCGCACACGTTCTCGTGCCGGACGCCGGCCTGTGCGCGGGCCTCCCGCAGGAACCGGGTCGTGTCCCCCTCATCGGCGTTGCGCAGCAGCTTCAGCGCGACGTCGCGCCCGAGCCGGAGATCGCGGACGCGGAGCACCACGCCCATCCCCCCTTGTCCGAGGAGGCCCATCCGTTCGAACCGGCCTCGCAAGCTGGGCGGGAGGTCGCGGGGCTTGTCGGAATCGTCCTCCGCTCTTTTCGTATTCCGATCGCTGATGCGGAGGGCCGCGTGCGGCTTCACGCCGGTCTGCGTGATCGTCTCTGACTCGCCGGGGCGCGCCGAGGCTGGCCCCGTCGGGCTCGGTTGGGTCTCCTCGTGCTCCATTTCCGTGAGCGTGAGGATCGATCGGCTCGGGGGCGTCCGCAACGTGTTCGATGCGGCGGGCTTTGCCGACGAGATCCTTCTTTCCGGTCCCGCGCTTCGGGGGGTATTCTCCCGGGTCAAGTGAGGGACGCGCGCATGTCGAAACCGTCGCTGGCCCGGGCCATTCCGTCCGTTCTCGTCGCCCATCTCCTCGCCGGTTGCGGCGCGGATCCCCATGCTGCCTCGTCGCCGGGCCCCCGTTGCTCGGTCGACGCGGCCCGCGCGCACATCGCGCATACCTCCATGACCGCCGAGGACGGAGCGATGTGCTCCAGCCTGTGCGCAGGCGGGGACGCGTCGGCCTGTGTGGCGCTGGGACTGCTCCTGGTCGAGGGGAAGCTGGTCACGCGCGACATCCGCCGGGCCGAAGAGCTCTTTCAATCCGCGTGCTCCGGCGGATTCGGGCCGGGGTGCACGCATCGAGCGGATCTGCTCCTCGTGGACGCGATGGCGGGCGGCACCGCGAAGGACAAGGAGCGCGCAGCCACCTTCTACACCCAGGCGTGCGACGCGGGCGACAGCGAAGGCTGCACCGGCCTCGGCCTCATGTACGAGCAAGGCCTGGGCGTCGCAAAGGACGAGTCACGCGCGGCCGCTCTCTATACCCAGGCGTGCGATCAATCGTACGCGCGGGGCTGCTTCGGCCTCGGCCTCATGTACGAGAAAGGCGTCGGCTTCGCGAAGGACGAGTCGCGCGCGGCCGCTCTCTATACCAAAGCGTGCGACGGAGGCGACGCCGGCGGGTGCACCAACCTCGGTGTCCTGCTCGATCAAGGGCGCGGCGTGCCCAGGAACGAAGCGCGCGCGACAGCCCTGTATACAAAGGCCTGCGATTGGGGAGACGCGACCGCCTGCACCAACCTGGGATTCATGACCGAGCAGGGGCGGGGCGTGCCGAAGGACGAAGCGCGCGCGGCTGTCCTCTTCACCAGAGGGTGCGACGGGGGCGTGGTCAAGGCGTGCACTCGAATCGGCATGCGGTTCGTCCTGGGCCGCGGCGTGACCAAGGACGAATCGAAGGCCGCCGCGTTCTTCGTGAGCGCGTGCGACAAGGGCGATCTCAAAGCCTGCACGTACCTCGGACTGCAATACGTCCATGGCTCCGGCGTGCCGAAGGACGAGACCCGCGGCGCCGTCCTGCTCGCCAAAGCCTGCGAAGGGGGCGACGCCGAGGGGTGCTCCAACCTCGGCGCGATGTTCGACAGCGGTATGGGCGTGGAGAAGGACGAAGTGCGCGCCACGACGCTCCTCATGATGGGCTGCAACGGCGGAGACGCCCCCGGCTGCAGCAACCTCGGCGTTCATTACGAGACGGGCCTCGGCGTGGCGAAGGACGACGCGCGGGCGGCGCAGCTCTATACCAAGGCGTGCGACCTGGGCCACGTCAAGGCCTGCGGCAATCTCGGCGTCTTGCACAATCTGGGCACCGGCGTGGCGAAGGACGAAGCGCGCGCGGCCGTCCTCTTCACGAAGGCGTGCGACGGGGGCGATCCGTCCTCTTGTTACCACCTCGGCTTCTTCTACGAACAGGGGACCGTCGTGGCGAAGGACGACGCGCGCGCCGCGGTCTCGTATACGAAGGCGTGCGACGGCGGCGAGATCCTCGCGTGCTCCAACCTGGGTATCCTGCTCGTGCAGGGCCGCGGCGTGCCCAAGGACGAGGCGCGGGCCTTCGCGCTGCAAACCAAGGTGTGTGACGCGCGCCTCGGCGCCGGATGTTACAACCTCGCCGTCCACTACGAGAAGGGCGCGGGCGTGCCGAAGGACGACGCGCGTGCGAGAGACTTGTATACGATCGCGTGCGACGGAGGCCATGCCAGCGCGTGCTACAACCTGGGCCTCCAGTACGAGAGCGGTCGCGGCGGGGTGAAGGACGCGTCGCGCGCGGCCGCCTTGTATACGAAGGGGTGCGACGGCGGCAACATGCAGGGTTGCATTGCCTTCGGCATCTCCCTCTTGACGGGCGTCGGCGTGGCTAAAGATCCGGCGCGTGCAGCCACCTTGTTCAAGAAGGCGTGCGACGCCGGCGAGAGCCACGGTTGTTACGATCTCGCCGTCTCGTACGAGCGGGGCCTGGGCCTGGCAAAGGACGAGTCGCGCGCAGCCACCTTGTTCGCCCGCGCGTGTTCTCTCGGCGAATCCAAGGCGTGCGACAAGGCATCGAAATAGGTCCCCCCGACAGGCATCCACGAGAAAGTGTCCGTGATGGCGATGCGCCGAGCAGCTTCTGGGGCGATCCGATGGGATGACGACATGAAAGACCTATTCGACCTTCTGGACGAGATTCGCAGGCGTCCCTCGATGTTCGTGGGGGAAGACGCCGAGCACCGGCGCGAGCAGCTGTCGAATGTGGAGTTGATGATGGCCGGCTACGAAATGGCGCTCGACGTGCACGGCATCGAGGAGCCGGGGCGGGCGCTGTCCAGCGGCTTCATGAGCTATCTGCGCGAAACGCGGGGCTGGTCCGCCTCGTGCGGCTTCCTCGGGGCGATCCGCGAACACTCCGGCAACGCGGACGAGGCCTGGAACATGTTCTGGGACCTCCTCGACGAATACCGGCGCGCCCGCCACCCGGACCGCGCGCCTACATGAAGACCCTCGGACTCGACGCCACACGAACGATGCTGGAAGCCCTGGTCGGCGCGCCGCTCCGACGCCTGGCGCCGGACGCCTTGAATGACTGCATCGCTGGGTTGCAATGGCGCCCTTCCCCGGGAGGCCCCGATCTCTCCGACGTCGATATCGCCGAAGCGATAGGCCTCTTCTCGCTGCCGGAGGACGAAGAGCTGTTCGTCCTCACGGACCCTTCGTTCATCGAACAGAGAGGCGCCTTCGTCACGACGCGGCGGGATCTGCCCCGCGTCTTCGACGAACACCGCACCATCTGCGGCGAGCGCGTCTTCTCCGGCAGTGACGTCATCGCCTGGGCGAACACGGCACGACGAATCTGGATAGTGCACCACGAAGGCGTGTTTGCGACTGCCACTCTGCCGCACGCCCCCCTTCGGGCCTCAGCGCGCGGCCGCGTCCGTGACGGGGATGCCCAGAGAGGCGGCGATCTCCGCCAGCTCCTTCTCCACCGCTGCGGCGCGGCGGTGCGCGTCCGCCTGCGATTTCGCGATCGACGCGGCCTCGGCCTCGGCGGCGGCCTCTCGGTCGGTGAGGGCGCGCATCGTCTCGTCGGTCTCGGTCATCTCCGTATAAAGGCCCTGAATCGACGCCATCGCGATGCCGTCCTCGTCAATCGACGTGACGTGCCGGTCGTCGTCGCCGAGGCCGTACGCCGCGAACAGGTCCTGCGCCATCGGGCCCATGTGGCGCGCGCCGCTCACCTCGCCGTCGTATTGCCAGGTGGTGATCGGGATGGCGGCGAGCTTCTCCAGCACCTCGCGGCCGTCCACGGGCTCGAAATCGCGCTTCTTGTTGCGGTCGCTCACGAGGTACCACGTGGAGCCGCCCATCGTGAGGTAGACGCCCGCGCTGGGGGTGCCGGCGGTCATCCCCGTGATGAGCTCGACGCCGCCCGTCGCGCGGGCGATGAAGGAGTTCTGCGCCGGAAAAGGCAGCGAGCCCGACGGGTAGATCTTGCACTGCATCGGGTAGCCCGCGTTGTCGGCCCAGACGAAGCAGCCATTCTGATCCGCCTTCGCGTCGCGCCCGACCGCGAGGCTGTAGTCGCCGCTCGCGACGTTCCCGCTGCCGCCGAGCACGGCCGAGTACATTCCGCTCGCCAGGTTGCCGCCGCCCGCGTGGGCGCACGAGTAGTCGCCGGAGGCGGTGTTCTGATAACCACCCAGGACGGCGGAGCTCACGCCGGAGGCGATGTTGTGGTATCCGCCGCCGACCATGCCGTAATCGTGGGTCGTCTGGTTGCCGTCCCCGCCCCCGATGACCCCGCAATCGCCCGCCGGCATCAGGTTGTTCCTGCCGCCGCCGATGAACCCACCGCTCGTCGTGCTGGTCAGTCGGTTGTTGTAGCCGCCACCGATGGTGTTGTCATTGCCCCGGCCGGCCGTCGTACCCCCATAGATGTAGTTCGACTGACCTCCACCAATGGTGTTCTCGTTCCCGTACGCGTCGATGAAGTTCGACGCTCCGCCGCTGATCGTGCCGAGAGGTGCCTGGTACGAGATGTGGTTCGAATAGCCGCCGGAGATGACGCAGTGCTCGGAGGCATTCTCGATCACGCTGTTTCGGCCGGACAGGATCTGCGAGTAGTCGGAGTAGATGTTCGTGTCGCACCCGTCGGCGTCGCCGCATGTCTGCGCCGTCGCGGGAGACCCGTAGAGCGCGGCCATCGTGAACGCGACGCCGGCGTACAAGGCGAGAGGGATGGTCTTCATGGGGATAGCTCCGCTCTGATGGTCTGTCCTGCTCCGCGCGACGGGGCCGCGCGACGGCCTGTTTGGTCTCTTCGCGCTCACGGCCGCACCTCCGTCGCGCGGGGGGCTCGGGAGGCCGCGAGGCGCGCCTTGAGCTTGCGGAACCGCTCCTCCAGCGCGGTCGCCCGCGACTCCTCCGCGCTCACGGCGCTCCGCTGCTCGGCGTTGCGCTTCTCCAGCGCGGAGACGCGGTCCGCGAGCGCGCGCACCTCGGCCTCACGCTCTTTTTGCTGCGCGTGAAGGCCCTGAATGGCGGCCATCGCGACGCCGTCTTCATCGACGCTCGTGACGTGCTTGTCGTCCTCGCCGAGGCCGAACGCCGCGTAGAGGTCCTGCGCCATCGGCCCCATGTGACGGGCGCCGTTCGCCTCGGCGTCGTACTCCCACGTCGTGATCGGCATCGCCGCCACGCGACGGAGCGCGTCGCGCTCATCGACCTCCAGGAAGCCGTGCTTCTTGTTGCGATCGCTGACCTGCGTCCACACGGAGGACCCCGCGCCCAGGTACACTCCCGTGAGCGGGGTCCCGATGGTGTTCGTCAAGAACTGGAAACCCCCCGTGGCGCGCGCGATGAAGGCGTTGCTGACAGAATACGCCGTGCCGTTCCTGGGGTAGACCTTGCACGTCTGCTGGGCTCCCGAGGTGTCGGCCCAGACGAAACAGCTATTCTGGTCCGCGTTCGCCATATCTCCGGCGGCGACGCTGAAGTTGCCGCCCGCGGTGTTGAACCCGCCGCCCAGCGTCACGGCCCCGGAGCCGGTCGCGGCGTTGGCATATCCGCCCAGCGCGCCCGCGTTGAAGCCGGACGCCGAGTTGATGTACCCGCCGGCGACGCTCGCGTATTGGCCGCTCGTCGCGTTGCCGTACCCGCCGAGGATCACGCAGTCGTTGCCCCCGGTCTTGACCAGGTTCGCCTGGCCTCCGCCGATGAATTCCCCGAGGCTGTTCGTGGCGCTGATGACGTTGTTCTGGCCGCCGCCGATGTACGCGTAGCTGTTCACCGCCGAGATGCGATTGCCGTCCCCGCCGACGATGACGTTGGCCTGTCCGAGATTGCCGCTCAGGCCACCATAGATGTAGTTGTTCAGGCCGCCGCCGATGTAGCAGTACGGGCCGTTGCTATCGATCTCGTTCGAGTAGCCGCCCGTGATGGCGCCGTACGCGCTCAACGAAGAGATGTAGTTCGAGCGGCCGCCGTCGATGACGCTGTAGTGCGCGCCGGCCGCGATCTGATTGGCGCTGCCGGCGAGCACCTGAGAGTAGTCCGAGCTGACGGAGTTGCCGCAGCCGCCCGCCGCGCTGCACGTCGTGGCGCCCGCCGATCTCGGAGGGATAATGCCCATGACGCCGAGGATGCCGACTCCGAGGAAGAGATGAACCGTCTTCATGATCGTGCCTCCACCTTGTTGCCGCTCACTCCGAAGCTCCCAGCTTCGCCTCGATCGCCGCCGCCAGCGCCTCCGCCGACGTCAACACACGCGCGGTGCCCACGCGGTCGTCCGCCGCGGCGGCCTGCACGCGCTCTCGGGCGCTGACGCGGTCGCGGAGCGCGGAGACGGCCCGATCCCTGTCCTTGTGCTCGGCCTCCAGGCCCTGAATCGCGCCGAAGACGACGCCGGCTTCATCGATGCTCGTGACGTGCCTGTCGTCGTCCCCGAGGCCGAACGCCGCATGAAAGTCCTGCGCCATCGGGCCCATGTGGCGGGCGCCGCTCACCTCGTCCTTGTACCTCCACGTCGTGATCGGCAGTCCGACCACGCGGAGGAGGACCTCGCGGGGATCGATCTGCTGCAGTCCATGCTTCTTGTTGCGGTCGCTGACGTAGTACCAGGCGGAGCCTCCGTGGGGCACGTACACGCCCGCGCTCGGGACCCCGGCGCCGGTCCAGTACGTGACGAACTCGACACCTCCGCCGGCCCTCACCACGAAGGCGTTGTTCAGGCTCAGCGCCGGCGCCGGAGAGGGGGGATGGAGCGTGCAGTCGATGTCCTGATCCTGAGCGTCGGCCCAGACGAAACACCCCTTCTTGTTGGCGCGCGCGCGCCGTCCTCCGGCCAGAGTGTAGTCGTCGCTCGTCCAGTTGTTGAAGCCTCCCAGCACGACGGAGCTCGACCCCAGCGCCCAGTTCTGCTTGCCGCCGAGTACCACGGAGAGGTCGTGATTGGCCTCGTTCGATGCTCCGCCGATGATCACGTCTCCCTCGTCATTGTCGTTGAGGGTGCTCATGACGTTGAGGGTGCCGCCGCCGATGACGCCCGTGAGGCCGAGCGCATAGTTGTCGTTGCCGCCGAGGACCACGGCGAACGAGTTGGTCTCGCTGCCCATCCCTCCGCCGATGGCGCCGCCGGGACCCCAGGGACTCCCGCCCCGCCCTCCCATGACGCTCGCACGGTCGATGGTGGCCATGTTGTTGGAGAAGGTGGACCACCCGCCGCCGCCGATGAACGCGTACGTGCCGGCGACGACCAGCGCGTCCGTCCCGCCGGCGACCGTGGAGTATGCGGAGCCCGGCCTCGTTTCGTTGTGGTTCCCGCCGCCGATCACGGAGTACTCCGAGATATCGACCAGGCCGAGCTGAATCGTGGACAGCTCACCCCCGAGCACGGCCGAGTAGTTCGCGTAGGCGTAGTTGTCGCAGCCGTTCGTGGAGCTGCACACCTGCGCTCGCGCGTCCGTCGGGCTCGCCGCGCACGCGGCCCCGATCAACGCCGCGCACGCCGCGCGCACGCGGGTGGGGCCCCACGAGCCGGCCGGCCCGCGACCCGGAGCTCCCTTGTTTTGATGCCTTGTATACGGCGCGCCGCTTCTTCTCGGCCGCTCGCTGGACACTCGACTCTTGCTGTCAATCATGACGAGCACGCTCCACTTCCGCGCGCGGCCGCGCCGGCGGGGGAGGGAGTCCACGCCACGGCGCTTTCACGCGCGCGGATCCGGAGTGCAATCGAAGTGCCGCCCCGCGCCCGCCCGAAACGCCGACAAACCCCGATTCCCCACCTCCTCAGACAGGCAGTTTACGCCGCCTTCGGCGAGGGGTGCCGGCAAACCGCGCCGGCCCCTGCCACCCCCCCACACGGTGTCACCCGACCTGCGTCGGGAAGCGGCTCCTGAACCGCAGCTCCCGTGGATACGTGAAGAGATCCGCCATCTCCCCCTTGCGACACGTCTCCTGCGCGGTGATCCAGAACAAGGGATCTGCCAGGTCCCCATGGTGCTTCATGAACAGCGCGCGCGCCTTCCCCGGCGGCAAAATGAACGTCGGGAACTGCTCCGGGAACACGTCATTGGGCCCCACGCTGAACCAGTCGTTGCTCCGCGTGTCGTCGTCGTCGTCGCTGGGAGTCGGCATGCGCCGGAACGTGTAGTCGGTCACGTTGCCGATCTCGTCGTAGTCGTAGAACACCACCCGTCCGTACCGCGTCACCCCGAAGTTCTTCAGCAGCAGATCCCCCGGGAAGATGTTGGCCTGCGCCAGCTCCCGGATCGCGTTGCCCACCTCGATGATGGCCTGCTCCAGACGCTCGAAATCGCCGGCCGCCTCCGCCTCGCGCACGTACATGTCGAGAGGCACCATCCGCCGCTCCACCCACATGTGCTTGATGACGATCGAATCGCCGTCCTCGACTGCCACGCTCGGCGCCTTGCGCTGCAGCTCCTCCATCAGATCCTTCGAGAAGCGGTGCTTCGGGAACGCCACGTGCGAGTACTCCAGCGTGTCGGCGAGGCGGCCCACGCGGTCGTGGTTCTTCACCATCTGGTACCGCTCGCGCACGATGCTCGCGTCCGTGTCCTTCGGCGGCTCGAACCAGTCGCGGATGATCTTGAACACGTACGGGAACGACGGCATCGCGAACACGACCATCACCATTCCCCGCGTGCCGGGCGCGATCTCGAACGAGTCGCTCGAGTGCAACAGGTGCTCGTGCAGGTCGCGGTACAGGAGCGTCTTGCCCTGTTTCTGCAGCCCCACCAGCGTGTAGAGCTCCGCCTTCCGCTTCGACGGCATGATCTGCTGCAGGAAGGTGACGAACGCGCTCGGCACCTCCATGTCCACCATGAAGTAGGCGCGAGCGAGGCTGAATACGCGGCCGATGTTCTCGCTCTTGAGGAGGATCGTGTCGAGGTACAAGGCCCCTTCCTCGCTCCGCAGGATCGGGATCACGAACGGCCGCTCGGCCGTCCCGTTCACGTAGCGCCCCACGAGATAAGCGGCCTTGTTGCGATAGAACAGCGACGACAGCACCTGAATCTGGAAGTTCGGCTCCCGCGGCCACCCCTCCGGAAACCGCTCCGTGAGCGCGCGCTGCACGTTCCGCAAGTCCCGATCGAGATCCTCGAACGGGCATTGCAATTCGAAGCTCAGGATCGCCTCTCGCAGCGACGGAAGGACGTCGTCCGTCTTCGGGTAGAAGCACCGATACGTGGGTTTGTCCCCGTACAAATGCTCCGTCGAGATCGCGGGCCGCCAGAAGATGTATTCGTTATTGTAATACTGCCGGTCGAGCACGCGGCAAGCGACGGAGTTGAAGAACGTCTCCGCGCACTCCGGCTGTTTGTGGTCGTAGAGCAGCGTGATGTACATCAGCTTGATCTGCGGCCACAAACTCTCGTCCTGGGCAGTCTCGGGGAACCGAGCCCGCACCGTCTTCACGGCCTCGGCGACGCGCATGTCGTAGAACTGGATGCGCGCCTTGTTGGCCTCTTGCCCGGCCCCCCACTCCCCGCGCTCGAAGCGCCCCTTCGCCCCGGAGGAGACCTCCCGGAACTTCCGATAGTGCTTGTCGAACCCTTCGAGGATGGTGCGCGCGATCCGGAGCGGCATGGCATCGCGAGCGTACACACCGCCCGTCCGCGCGGGCCGCACGAATTTTCGTGATTGGGATTTTGGGGGGGAGGCGCCGGAGCGCCCAGATCACATGTGCGCGATCAGGTTGTCGCCGAAGCCCGAGCAAGACACCTCGGTGGCGCCTTCCATCAGACGAGCGAAGTCGTACGTGACCTTCTTGCTCTGGATCGCGCCGTCCATGGCCTTGATGATCATGTCCGCCGCCTCGATCCAGCCGAGGTGCCGCAGCATCATCTCGCCCGAGAGGATCACCGAGCCCGGGTTCACCTTGTCGAGGTTCGCGTACTTCGGCGCGGTGCCGTGCGTCGCCTCGAACACGGCGTGGCCCGTCGTGTAGTTGACGTTGCCGCCGGGCGCGATGCCGATGCCGCCGACCTGCGCCGCGAGCGCGTCCGACAGGTAGTCACCGTTGAGGTTCAACGTCGCGATGACGTCGAACTCCTTCGCGCGCGTCAGCACCTGCTGCAGCGTGATGTCCGCGATCGCGTCCTTGATGAGGATCTTGCCCTTCGCGAGCTCCGCCTTCTGCTCGGCGTTCGCGGCCTCCTCACCCTTCGCGGCCTTCGTGCGCTCCCACTGGCCCCACGTGTACACGCTGTCCGCGAACTCACGCTCCGCGAGCTCGTAGCCCCACTTCATGAAGGCACCCTCGGTGAACTTCATGATGTTGCCCTTGTGCACGAACGTGACGCTCTTGCGCTTCTGCGCGAGCGTGTAACGGATCGCCTCGCGGATCAGGCGCTCCGAGCCCTGGCGCGACACGGGCTTGATGCCGATGCCGATCTCCTCGGGGAAGCGGATCTTCTTGTACGACGCCGGGAACGTCTCCTTGAGCCACGCGAGCGCCTTCTTCGACTCCTCGCTGCCCGCCTCGAACTCGATGCCGGCGTAGATGTCCTCCGTGTTCTCACGGAAGATGACCATGTCCACGTCCTGCGGGCGCTTCACCGGGCTTGGGACGCCGTTGAACCAGCGCACCGGGCGCAGGCACACGTAGAGGTCGAGGAGCTGACGGAGCGCCACGTTGAGCGAGCGGATGCCGCCGCCGATCGGCGTCGTGAGCGGGCCCTTGATGCCCACGAGGTAGTTGCGGAACGCCGTGATCGTCTCGTCGGGCAGCCACGAGCCCGTCATCTGGAACGCCTTCTCGCCGGCCAGAACCTCGTACCAGGCGATCTTGCGCTTGCCGCCGTAGGCCTTCTCGACGGCCGCATCCATCACGCGGACGCTCGCGCGCCAGATGTCGGGGCCGGTCCCGTCGCCTTCGATGAACGGGAGGATGGGCTGATCGGGAACGTTGAGCTTCATGCCTTCGCCCATCGTGATGGGGGCGCCGAAGCTGGGGAGCGGCGTAGCTGCCATGTCGAGTGTCTCCGTGAGGTCATCGCGGCGCGCGGAAATCGCACGCCGACGGCGGCGCACATATACACCCGAGGGCGCTCACCGGGGAGCGTTGATCGAGCCCGACGTCGCGCGGAAGTTGCGGGCCCGCGAGGATCGCATCGATGCGGAGCGTCAAACGCCACGAGGGGCCGCGGCGCGTCGTCACTTCGGCGGCGACTGGCACCCTTCGAGATCGCGGTTCCGCACGACCCACCACGCGGTCGAGATCTGGCGGATGTTCTGCGAGGAGACGCTCACCATCGTGAAGCGGTCGCCCGTGGAGTTGATCTCGATCCTCGTGCCGGCCCGGACGCGGCCGATGGTGTACGTGGTCTCGCCGGGGTACTCCGCGAGCAGATCGATGTCCGCGGCGCACACGACTTGTCGGCTCGAGTGCGTGTGGTGCGAGCCGCCGAGGCGGCCGCTGCCGCTGCCGAAGCCCATGCCCGCCTTCGGGACGATCAGCTCCGAGGCCTTCACCCAGCCGACGACCACGAGCGCGCCGACGGGCCACGCGATCTTCGCCGCGGCGCCCTTGGTTTCGAGGAGCGACACCTGCTCGGCGTACTCGCCGGCGTTCGCCCGCGCGACGACCGTCCCGCCCGGCGAGAGCGCGATGTCGACCGCGTGCGTCCTGGGCAAGAGGCGCTCTTTGGCCTTCGCGTACCCGGGGATCGACGCCGTCGGATCGAACTTCGTCTTCCCGAGCGCGACGTCGGCGCACCCCACCGTCGCGGTGAGCGGCGGCGCGAGCACTTCGAGCTGCCTCGGCGCGACGCTCGTGATCGCGAGGTGCCCCGGCGTCGCCTCCGTCCAGTCGAGCAGCGCGTACGGCTGCGTGACCGCGAGCCCGCTCAGCCAGATCGGCGCGCCCGCGAGGAGGAGGCTCGCCGCCGAGTCGACGAACCCGCGCACCACGATGCCGTCCGCCGCGAGCTCCAGCCCTTGCGTCGCCGGCCGCGGACCGGTCGGGAAATGAAGCGCCCCCGTGCCGCCGAGCAGCTCGGCGAAGCTCGGCCCGTCGGCGCTCACGTGGAGCTGCGTGTCGTATTTGCGAGGGTGCCAGTCACCCGTCAGCGTGCACGCCGGGTCCGCGGGCAGCACCACGTCGATCGGCTCCTTCGTACGCGGCGGATCCGGGGTCGTCGTGGTGACGGGCGCCTCCGCAGAAGGGGCCTTCACCTCGACGGGCGGCGCCTCCTTCGGGGGAGGCCGAGAGCCGGTGCACCCGCCCGCGATCGCCCACGAAAAGAAGGCGATCCCGGCGATCTCCGCGGCCCTCGGGGAGCGGCGGCGCGCTTTGGAAGAGTGCTTGTATACGGCTGGTTCGCGAGGCGTCTCGGGGGTCATGGGGTCGGCGTCGTCGGCTCGGCGTGGTGCGGGGGGGCCGACGACGGCGGCGCGAGCTCGGCCCGCACCTTCGCGAGGAGCGCCTCGCGCGCGATCGGCTTCTGCAGGAAGGCGCATCCTTCCGGGAGCTGGCCCAAGGTCGTGATCGCCTGCTCCGCATACCCCGACATGTACACCACGCGCATCGCGGGGCGCGTCGTCGTGAGCTCCTGCGCGAGGTCGAGCCCGCTCTCGTCCGGCATGACGATGTCCGTGAGCAAGAGCGCGATCTCCTCTTTTTCGGCCGCGGCGAGCGAGCGCGCCTCCGCGGGCGTGGAGGCGGCGAGCACGCGGTAGCCGCCGCGCTCCAGGATCCGCGCGGTCAGCACGCGCACGTCGTCGTCGTCGTCGACGAGGAGGATCACCTCGGGCCCGCGCGGCCGCTGGATCTTCGGGCGCGACGAGCGGCGCGGAGCCTCCGCCTGGGCGTGCGGCAGGTACACCTTGAACGTGGAGCCCTCCCCGAGGTGGCTGTCGACGGCGATCTGGCCCTCGCTCTGCTCCACGATGCCGAGCACCGTCGCGAGCCCGAGGCCCGTGCCCTTGCCGATCGCCTTCGTCGTGAAGAACGGCTCGAAGATGCGGGAGGACGTCGCGGCGTCCATGCCCGTGCCCGTGTCGGTGATCGCGATCATCGCGTGCGGGCGCGTCGCGCCGGGCGGCCTCTCGTCGGCGGTGCGGATCGTGATGCGGCCGCCGTTCGGCATCGAGTCGCGGGCGTTGATGAGCAAATTCATCACGACCTGACCCATCTTCGACGGATCGACGCGCACCTTGCCGAGCGTGCCCGCGAGGTCCAGATCGATCGAGACCTCCGCGGTCCCCGCGCTCTGCAAGAGGTCGAGCATGTTGCCCACGATGTCGTTCAGATCGGCGAGGCGCGGCTCCATCACCTGCTGCCGGCCAAACGCGAGGAGCTGCCCGGTGAGCGCGGCCCCGTGGCGCGCGGCCTTCAGGATCCCTTGCACCTTCACGCGCGCGGCCTCGGTGAGCGGCTCCTCTTCGAGCATCAGGTCGCCGTAGCCGATCACGACGGAGAGCACGTTGTTGAAGTCGTGCGCGACGCCGCTCGCGAGCCGGCCCAGCGCCTCCATCCGCTGCGCCTGCGCGAGCCGCTCCTCCGTCGCGCGCTGCGAGCTCTCCGCCCGCGCGAGGGCCCCCGTGACCTCCTGCAGCTTCGCGAGGAGGCGCATGTTCTCCAGCGCGAGCGCCGCCGCGTCGCTGCGCGCGGCCGCCACCGCGCGATCGAGCGCGACCATCAGATCGTCGAGCTGGATGGGCTTCGCGATGAAGTCGGAGGCCCCGGCCCGGAGCGCGCGCAGCGCCGCGTCGAGCTCGGTGAACGCGCTCATCGCCACGATCGGCAACCCCGGCGAGCGCTCGCGCAGCTTGCGGATCAGCTCCACGCCGTCCATGCCGGGCATCCGCAGATCCGTGAGCACCACGTCGGGTCGATACGCGAGCGTCAGATCGAGCGCGCCGGCGGCCGTCGAGACCTCCTCCACGTCGAGCCCGAGGAGCCGAACCATGCGACCGATGGCGCGCCGCGCGGACGGATCGTCGTCGACCAAAATCACTCGTCGATTGCGGTCAGACCCCTCCAGCATCGCATTACCTCCAAGAAAGACTTCCCATGACCGGGAGCACCACCCCGGTGGGGGCGTCGCCGTCTATTGATTGCGCCGCAGGATATGGCCCGTTCGCTGGAATTGAAAAGGACCCTGCGCGGCCGCCCCCCAAAACAAAAGCGAACCGACTGACCACGGCGGGGAGAGCGCCGCGAGCCATTACGTAATGGACCGCCATACTGGTAGTATTCCGGTGGTGCGCGATTCTTGACGGGGAGGTGTCCGAGACGCCGTCCTCCCCTGTTCGAGCGTCGGAGTCTTTCTTCGCTCTTGAGCGGGCGGCCCGAATTTGATACGCGGGCCGACTGGCCTTTTGTCGGAACGGAGAGACAGGACAATGCAGAGCTTCGCGCGTCGTGCTGCGATCGGGATCCTCTTCTGCGCGGGCGCCGCCGCCGGGTGCGACGGCTCGGAGCCGGCGACGGACGAGTCCGACTTCACGAGCGCGAATTCGAAGCTGTTCGACTTCGAATTCGACGGCGAGCTGCTCGCGGCCACGAAGGACAACCCAGCGGGGCAGATCCGCGCGCAGCTGCTCTACACGGTGGGCGCGCTCAACGCGGAGAAGAGCGTGTCGCGGCTCGGCAAGGTGACGCTCACGGCGGTGACGACGGCCGCGGCGGACGGCGGGCTCTTTCGCATCAAGTACCACGCGAAGCTGCCCGTCGCGTGGGGCAAGTCCACGCTGAGCAAGACGTACAAGCTCACGCTCCCGAAGCGCGTCGACGACGCGGGGCAGGCCGCGTTCCTGAGCAAGTACTCGCCCGCGTGCAACGACGGGGAGGGCGCGGCGATCAACGTGTCGAACTTCTGGTTCCACTACCGGCCGAAGGCGGCGGGCTGCTCGTTCGCGGCGGGCGACGTCGTGACGGTGACCGCGACGACGAAGCTCAGCCCCGAGAACACGACCGCGAAGCTGCCCGAGTACCACAAGATCTGGGAGGACGGCGCGCTCGACGTGGTGGCGGTCTTCGGCAAATACGAGGAGGGCGCGACGACGCTCGACGACGCGGGCGTGGCGGCGTATTCGGCGTTCGTGTCGGCGCTGTTCGATCGCTTCCCCGGCGCGGCGACGACGCCCGCGAAGCTGCCGTACGAGGTGGGCGCGGCGAACAACGACATCACGATCGAGGTGGAGCTGCCCGACGGCCGCGCGGTGAGGATCGTGACGCTGCTCGTGGACAAGGTGGCGACGGCGCCGGCCTCGTTCGTGTCGCGGTTCGCGGAGGTGACGCCGGGCGCGGATCTCGTCCTCTACGACGGGCACGCGGGCCTCGGCGCGAACGTGAAGGCGCTCACGGGGATGGCGAAGTTCTTCCCGAAGAAGCACCAGCTCTTCTTCCTCAACGGGTGCGACACGTTCGCCTACGAGGACGACTCGCTCGTGAAGGCGCGCGCGGCGCTCAACCCCGACGACGCCGCCGGCTCGAAGTACATGGACGTCATGATGAACGCGATGCCGGCCTATTTCAGCTCGATGCCGGACGCTTCGATGGCGGTGATCGACGCGCTCCTCGACGGCGACCCGGACGGCGGGACGTTCGCGACGTACGAGCAGATCTTCAAGGGCATCGACGACGCGCAGACGGTGGTGGTGACGGGCGAGGAGGACAACACGTTCGCCGTGCCGTACACGCCGAAGGCGCGCTGGACGAACCTCGAAGAGAGCGGCAGCGTCGGCTACAAGGAGACGAAGACGTACGTCACGGAGACGTTGCAGCCGGGCAAATACGTCTTCGAGATGACGCCGGAGCTCGGCCTCCCCGGCGGCGACGCGGACCTCTTCGTGAAGGTGGGCAGCGATCCGCAGTTCCTCGCCGCGAACAAGTGCCCTTCGTACAAGTACAACTCCAACGAGCGCTGCATCGTGACGATCGGCTCCGCCGCGAAGGTGTACCTCGGCACCAAGGGCGACAAGAACGGAGTCGTCTCATCGTATCTGGTGCGCGGCTATCAGCCGGTGGAGTGACAGTTTATTGGGGGGGAACTGGTCGTATTCTGGCCCGGGATCAGACGTTGTGGCCGAAGTCGCGGGCGGCGGCTCGCCATTTGGGCAGCTCGGAGATGAAGCCGCTGCGCTCCAGGAACTTCATGTCGAGCGGCGTGCGGCTCGGGGGGCCGTACGTCTCGACCGAGGCGTCCAACAAGGCCTCTGCGACGTGCACGGCGGCCAATACGTCCAGCGGGCCCTCCGTGACGGCGCTCGGGTCGTGGTGGTACGCGACGGCCTCCACCACCGTGAAGGGGAGGCCCCACGCGCTGAGGAGATAACCGCCCACCTCCGCGTGCGTGATGCCGATCATCTCCATCTCCACCTTGTGCGCCGGGATGCCGCTCGCGCGAGCCTTCCGCGCGGCCGCGGAGAACTGCGCGGGCACGCTGAGCGCCATCACCACCTTGCCGATGTCGTGCACCAGCGCGGCCGTGAGCGCCTCCTCCGCGCGCTTCGGATCCGAGAGGAAGCGGCGCGCGAGCTGGCCCGTCGCCACCGAGTGCGCCTGGAACTCCTCCAGCGAGAAGCCCGGGATGCGCTTGCCCTCCATCGTCGCGAACACGTGCGTCGTCAGCGCGAGGCCCTTGAGCAGCGCGATGCCGAGGTAGCTCACCGCGTGCGGGATCGAGCTGATCCGCTGCGCCACGCCGAAGTACGCCGAGTTCACGAGCTGCAGCACCTTCGCGCTCATCGCCGGATCGCTCTGCACGACGCGCGCGATGTCGGCGAGGCTCGACTCGGGGCGAGCCGCGGTGTTCGCGAGGGCCCAGTACGTCCGCGGCGCCGAGGGGAGCCGCTCCAGCTTGTTCACGACGCGGCGCACGGCGTCGCTGTGCAGCACCTTGCGGACGCTCAGCGGCGGCGGACGATCGGTCTCGTCGACTTCTCCGATCTCTTCGATCGGGACGATCAGCACCTCTGCGGTGGACATAAGGGCCTCAGTTTCCTGTTCAAGTCACGCCGGGCGTGGTGGTGGCCACGCGCCGGTCGGCTTCGTGAAAGGTCTCGATGGCGCGCTGGAACGCCTCGAACATGCGGGTTGCCGAGATCATCTGGCTCATCGCCGTGACGGCGGTGCCGTTGGACTCCTCGACCGCGCCGACCGCGAGCTGGCCGGTGGTGGGCGTCGCCGCGCCGGAGTCGGGCGAGGCGGCGAGCAGGGTGGTCCCCTCGTGAACCAGCCACGCAGGCTCGGGGAACGTCACCATCTTGAGGCGACCGACCGACGCGTCCGCCGTGCGGATCTCGCCGTCGGCCGTGAGCTGCGGATCCGAGCCGGGCGGCACCTTCAGGAGCGCGTCGTTGTCCGCGAGGAGCGGGTGCCCGTCCTTCGTGGTGACCGTGCCGTCGGCCTGCACCGCGAGCGAGCCCGCCCGCGTGTAGCGCTCCCCCGCGTCCGTCTTGACCGCGAAATAAAGGTTCTCGGGCAGCGCCGCGTCCATCGCGCGGCCCGTCGTGCGGCTCTCTCCGTTGTTCTTCGTGATCGCCGTCGTCTGCACCGTGGTGAAGCGGAGCGTGTTGTCCTCGCCCGCCTGACGCAGCACTTCGCGGAAGACCGGCGTCTCGTTGTGGTAGCCGTTCGTCGATACGTTCGCGAGGTTCGTGGCGGTGACGTCGAGCGCGGTCGCCTGGGCGATCGCCCCGCTCAGCGCGCAGTAGATCCCGTCACCCATGACGACCGCTACTCCTTCCCGATCGCCGCGCGGATGTGGTGCATCGCCTCGGCGGTGAGCTGGGAGACGCGCGACTCGCTGACGCCGAGGACGGCGCCGATCTCACGGAGGGTGCAGCCCTCCTGGTAGTAGAGCGCCAGCACGTGCTGGAGGCGCTCGGGCATGTTGCGGATCGCGTCCGCGACCGCGTCTGCGAGCATCTTTCGACCCGCTTGCTCATCGGGCCAGTTCTCGGGGCCGTCCTGTGCGCCGAGCTCCTCGACGTCGACGACCTCGAGGCGTGTCATGCCGTTCATCGCGAGCTGTGCGAGCACGTCGCGATACTCTTGCACGGAGAGTTCCATCGCCTCCGCGACCTCGTGCTCCTCGGGCGCGCGGCCCAGAGCCTTGGTGGCGCGGGCGATCGCGCGCGTCACGCGACGCGAGGTGTTCCGAATGAGACGGGCGTTCGGATCCGAGCCGCGCAGGTAGTCCAGCATCGCGCCCTTGATCCGGTACGTCGCGTAGGCCTCGAACTCCTCCGGCGGCATGCCCTCCGACGTGCGCGCGAAGGCCTCGACGAGGCCGACCCAGCCCCAGCCGACGAGGTCGTTCACGCTGATGTGGCGCGGCACCTTGCGGGCGATCCGCATCGCGATGCGGCGCACGAGGGGGAGGAACCGATCGTAGTCGGCCCGCGTCAGCACGCGCTGCGGGTTCTCGTGGACGGTGGGCTGCGAGGCGGGGATCATGCGGCGCTCCCTCGGCGACCGAAGGCCGTTCGCTGCGCCGGGGCCAGGTGGTCGAGGATCGCGCCGCTCGTCGCGGGGGCGATGTCCTCGGGCACGCGCTGGCCGAAGCACAGGGTGGTGACAGGCAGGCCGCTCGCGACCGTGCCGTGCACGAGGGACGCGGGCGAGCGCGTCTCGTCGAGCTTGGTGATGACGAACCCGGTCGGCGCCGTGGGGGCGAACGCGCGGCAGAAGGCCTCGACGTCGCGCGCGCGGAGGTTCGCGGGCAGGCAGAGCAGAACGTGACGAGCGCGGCCGGCGAAGAGCTCGCCGCGACCCATGCGCGTGCGGGCGGAGCCGAGGGCCGCCGCGATCGAGCCGCCGCGCCCCGGAGGACGGCCCGCCGTGTCGACGAGCACGAGGTCCGTCTTCGCGTTCTGGATGGCCTTCGCGAGCTCGCGCGGCGTCGACGCGACCTCGAACGGGCAGTCGAGGAGCGAGGCGTACCGGCGGAGCTGATCGACCGCGCCCACGCGCATCGCGTCGGAGGCGATCAGGGTCACGGTGCGCTGCTCGTCGAGGATCGCGCGGGCCGCGATCTTGGCGAGGGTCGTCGTCTTGCCGACGCCCGTGGGGCCGACGCACGCGATGACCGCAGGGCCCTTCTCGGCGAGCGGCGACGGGCCGACGCGGACCACCTCGGCGAGGGCCTCGCGGAAGCGCTCGTTGACGGTGGAGCCCTCGGGCGGGAGCGCGCGGAACGCGGCGGCGATCGTCGTCGCGGCCTTCCCCTCGATGCCGGCCGCGCGGAGCATCCGCCCCACGACGCCGCCGATCTCGCCCTCGTTGATCGCTTCCAGCGCCGCGCGGAGGGCCGCGAGCTCGGCCTCCATCGCGGCCGTCGCGCTGTTCTCCTGCTGCGCGAACGCGTGCTCGGCGCGGAGCTCGGCGCGGATCGCCGAACGGAGCGCGGCCAGATCGCTCTGCGACGGGGCCTCGGCGGGCTCCTTGTACGTCGCGGGCGAGAAGGCGCGGCGCGCGGACGAAGGCGGCGGCGCGGGCGGCAGCTCGGGGAGCAGCTCGTCCTCCGGCGGCGTCGCGGAGATCTCGAAGTCCTTCGCTCCGAGCCAGCCCATGATCCCGGTCCGCGGAACGGCGCGCGTGGTGTGCATCACGGCTCCTTCACCCAGAGCCGCCTCGGCGGCGCGGCGCGCCTCGGAGAGGGTGGATGCGCGGAAGATCTGGGGTGTCATGACTGAGCTCCTTGCTTCGAGAGGGCCGGGACTGCGCCCATGCCGAGGGTTTCGACGACGCGCAGGGGCGTCGAAGGATCGATCTCACGGAACGAGAAGACCGAGAGGCTCGGGATCCGCCGCTCGAAGATCGCGCGGGCGTACCTGCGGAGATCCGGGGCGGTGATCACGGTGGGCGACGCGCCGAGGGCGCTGAACTTCCCGAGCGCGCGCTCCGCGGCGTTGCTCACGTTGCGGAGCAGCTCCGGATCAAGGGCGCCGCCGGTGCCGGACGCGATCTCGCGCAGCGAGCGGCGGAGGATCTCTTCGAGCCGGGGGTCGAGCGTCAATGCGGCGACGGTCCCGTCCGGTCCCTTGACGCGTGCGGTGATGTGCGAGGAGAGCCGCTCGCGCACCAGCTCGGTGAGCTGCTCGACGTCCTTCGTCTGCGGCGCAAGCTCCCCCAGCGCTTCCATGATCGTCCGCATATCGCGGATCGAGACGCGCTCTCGCAGCAGGTTCTTGAAGACGCGGACCACGTCTCCAAGCCCAAGCAAGCTCGGGACCACGTCATCCACGAGCTTCGGGGTCGTCTTCGCGAGCACGTCGAGGAGGTGTTGCGCCTCCTGCCGGCCGAGCAGTTTGTGCGCGCTCGCCCGGACCAGCTCGCCGAGGTGCGTCGCGATGACGACCGCGTGATCGACGACCGTGTAGCCGAGGGCCTCGGCCATCTCGCGATCGCGCGGGTAGATCCAGATCGCCCGCATTCCGAAGCTCGGATCGGTGGTCGGATCGCCCTCGAGCATCGGCGCGGAGCCGCTCGGATCGATCGCGAGCATCCGCCCGCCCGCGCACAAACCTCGGCCGATCTCGTTGCCGAGGAGCAGCACGCGGTACGCCCCGGGCGCGAGCGAGAGGTTGTCGGTGACGTTCACC
This sequence comes from Polyangiaceae bacterium, assembly GCA_046351455.1. Lineage (GTDB taxonomy): Bacteria > Myxococcota_A > Polyangia > Polyangiales > Polyangiaceae > JADJRH01. The sequence continues at coordinate 22,996 of JAXLYM010000027.1, read as the reverse complement.
GGCGGCACGACGAAGCCCGACTCCTGCGCGATCTCTCGGCGGAGCAAGCTCACGCGGTGGATCAAGGTCCCGCCCGCGGCGGCGTCGACGAGGTTCACGAGCTCGAAGCCGAGCTCCAGCGTGAGCACGTCCAGCGCGAGCGCGGCGTCGATGTCCACCGACGATCCCACGGCCGGCGCGTCCGGCTTCTTCGCGGCCTCCGGGGCCTCGACCTGACCGTCCTTCGGGAGCTTCCGAGCCAGCGCCGCGAGGCCGCCCGCGAGCGCGAAGCACGTGAACGTCGGCATCCCGGGGATGACGCCGATGATCGCGATGATGGCCGCGGTGATCATCACCGAGCGCCGCTTCGCGAAGAGCTGCGCCGCGAAAGCGCGCCCGAGCTGCTCGCCGGTGGCGCTGCGCGTGACGACGATGCCGGAGGCCGAGGAGACGAGGAGCGCCGGGATCTGCGACACGAGCGCGTCGCCGACGGAGAGCACCGAGAACGTCTCCGCGGCCTTGCCGATGTCCATGCCGCCCGCGATGCCGAGGACGAGGCCGCCGATGAGGTTGATCGCGGTGATCAGGAGGCCGGCGATCGCGTCGCCGTGCACGAATTTCGAGGCGCCATCCATCGCGCCGTAGAAGTCCGCCTCGCGCTCCAGGTTCTTGCGGCGGACGCGCGCCTGGTCGGGCGTCATCGCTCCGGAGGCCAGATCGGCGTCGATCGCCATCTGCTTGCCGGGCATCGCGTCGAGGGTGAACCGCGCGGCGACCTCGGCCACGCGGCCGGCGCCCTTCGTGATGACGACGAAGTTGATGACGACGAGGATGAGGAAGACGACGAGGCCGACGACCACGTTGCCGCCGACGACGAAGCGCCCGAAGGCCTCGACCATCTCACCGGCCGCGCCGTGCCCTTCGCCGCCGTGCAGGAGGATGAGCCGCGTCGTCGCGACGTTGAGGCTCAGCCGGAGTAGCGTGGCCACGAGCACGAACGACGGGAACGAGCTGAATTCCAGCGCTTCCTCGATGAACAGCGCCGTCAGGAACACGCCGATCGCGAGCGCGATGGACACGCCGAGCAGCGCGTCGAGCATCGCCGCGGGCAGCGGCATGATCATCATCAGGATGACGCCGATGATCCCGAGGGGCGCGATCAGGTCGGCCGCCCTCTCGGGCTTCGGCGCGGTGTTCGGCGTGGCGGCGGCGCTCACGGCGCAACACCCACGCACGCGCCGTGCCGCCGGAAAGCGCGCCGAACCCCGAGATCGCGAGCGTCAACGCGTTGACGCTGCGCCGTTGCGTTGTCGCTCCATCGAAGGCGGCGCCCTCATGAACGAGCCACGAGGGATCGGTGAGAGGGGCGCCGAGAAATTTTTCGGGAGGGCGCGCTCGGTCAGAGCACGCTCGATCAAAAGACCAGGCTCATCGCCGACCGCGACGCGATCTCCGCGAACGACGTGACGCCCGCGAAGTCGACGTTCGGCAGATCGAGGATGTCGGACTCGCGCAGGCCCATGAGGCCCATGCTCATCGAGCACACGCGGAACCGCACGCCCTGCGACACCGCGGAGGCCACGAGCCCGTCGAGCGCGAGGATGTTCCGCCGCCGCATCAGCCGCAGGATCAGCCGCGTCCCGAAGCCGCCCATGTGCATCTTCCCGAGCGTCTGCCGCGACCCTTGCGGCACGAGCCAGAGCAAGATCCGCTGCAGGAACGTCGGCTTGTGCGGCGCGACGACGGGCCGGCTCGATTGACCGCGGAGCAGGTGAATTCCCCAGAAGGCGAAGTACATCTCCACCTCCATCCCCTGCGCGGCGCACGCGTTCGCCACCATCAGCGCGGGCAGCAGCGCCTCCAGATCGTTGCGCAGCACGAGGAGCACCGCGCGGTTCTCGCGAGGCGCCGCCGACGCGAGCGCCCGTCGCTGCGAGGCCGGCTCGGGCTCCGGCGCCTCCATCTCGGGCGGCGCGGCCTCCGAGGGCGTGGCGAGGCCGCGGCGCGAGCTCTCGGGCTTCGAGCGCGCGGACGGAGGCGGCGGCGTCTTGCGGGCGCGCGTGCGCCGATCGCCCGCCGTCGCGAGCTCCCGCGGCGTCACGCTGCGCGCCGGGGCGAGCACGTCGTTGCGCGGCGTCGGCGGGTCCTCCGAAGGCGCGCGGGACAGCACCACCACCGGCACGGCGGCGCGCGACGGAGACGTCTTCTCCAGCCCCTCCAGCGCGTCGTACGTCGGCTCGTCCCCCAGATCCAGCGCGCCCGCGGGCTTCGGCGCGGCGAGCTGGATCTCCGCTTTGAATACGCCCTGTGGATCGCGCTCGACGCGGAGGAGCGCGGCTTTCGTGGAGCGGCACCAGGCGGCCACGTCGACCGGAAAATCGACGTCGTTGGCCAGCACGGTGAGCTTCCCCGAGGCGGGCCGCTTCCTCCGCACGGCCTCCGCGAGGCGCAGGATCGGGGCCGGACACTGCATGCCGCGGCAGTCCACCACCATCGGATCGGACGTCTGTTCCATGTTCGCTCAGGAAGAAGCCACGAAAGAAGGGGGCACGGACGATGCGCTCGATCGCCGCCCGCCCATGCGCAGGTCGTCGCAGTGGCGCCGCGCGGCGCTGACCCGCGCGAGCACGCGGTCGATCGCGTCGCGCACCTCCTCGGCCGAGGACGGCAGCGTGACGTGGTGATCGAGGCCGCAGAAGTTGATCGCGGCGTCGGTCAGCGCCGCGTTCGCGTGCGTCGAGACCATGAGCCGCGCGCTCTCCGGCGATCGCGCGAGCGCCGCGAGGATCGGGTCCTCCAGGATCGCGTGCATCGCGCCGAACACCACGAGCCACGGCGGGTTCGCCTCCGGCTCGCCGAGGCTCCGGGCCCACGCGTCGCGCTGCTCGGGCCCGATCTCCTGCACGCGCGCCGTCGACGCGAGCTGCGCGAGCGCCTCCTCGACCGAGCCCGTACGGAGCGCCGGATCGCCCGTGAGCAGCCATATTGTGGGCTGTCCGGTCGAGTGCAGGTGCCGCCGCGAGCGGGGCGCCGGCTCGCCGCTGTCGGGCGAGATCTCCCCGCCGAGGAGCGCCTTCAGCGCCGCCGCGAAATCCGTGGCCGCGTCGTAGCGCTCCGCCGGATCCAGCGAGACGTTGCAGCGGAGCAGCTCCACGAGCGCGGGCGGCAGATCGCGCGGCGCGTGGGACGCTCGCTCGCTCTTCACGTTGCGATCGAGGCCGGGCGCGCGGCCGAGCACCGCCTCGTGGAGCATCGCGCCCACGGCGTAGAGGTCCGCGCGCTCCGTCACCAGGCCGCCGCGGCTCACCTCGGGGGAGAGGTACGCGGGGTCCGGCAGCGACGGCAGGAGCGGCTCGCTCGACTCCGCGTCTCGGTCCGCGACGCGGTAGCTGATGATCTTCACGTGCTCGCGCGACGAGCCCTCTCCGGGCACGAGCACGTGCTCCGGCGTGAGGTGGCGGTGCACGATGCCGCACGCGTGCGCCTCCGCGAGGCCGTCGAGGACGCCGATCGCGAGCGAGGCCGCGCGCCGCCACGTGAGGTGACCTTCGCGCGCGAGGAGGGCCTTCAGCGTCGGACCGCGGAGCCGCTCCATCACCAGGAACGGCTGATCCAGGCCGCCTTTCGAGTGCGCGCCCACGTCGAGCACGCGCGCGTTCGAGGGGTGCCGCAGCACGGCGAGCGTCGGCAGCTCGCGCTTCAGCCGCGCGATCACGGACGGCGACACCGCGCGGAACACCTTGATGGCCACTTGCCGCCCCAGCTCCACGTGGGTCGCGTCGAACACCACGGCGCGCGACGACTCGCCGAGCTTGCGGCCGGTCTGGAAATGACTGACCGTATTCATGGCCAGCGTCTCGGCCGCGGCGTTCTCGGGCAGGGGGCGCGCCTCGGGCAGCTCGCGGAGGCGCTTCAGCACCTCTTCGGCCGTCTGGATGCGGCGATCGCGGTGCTTCACGAGGAGGCCTTTGACGAGCGCGGCGAGCGCGGGCGACGGCTCGGGGCGGCCCGCCATCACGCGCAGGGGCGGCGGCTCCTCGCGGAGGTGCATCGTGGCCACTTTGAACGCGTTGCTCGACAGGAACGGCGGGCGTCCGCACAGGCACTCGTACAGCACGACGCCGAGGGCGTAGAGGTCGGCCCGCGCGTCGATCTGCACGGCCTGCACCTGCTCGGGCGCCATGTATTCAGGCGTGCCGAGGATGGTGCCGACGTCGGTGAGGTGTTGATCGCGGCCCGGCTCTTTCGCGAGGCCGAAGTCGATGAGACAGGCAATCTCGTCGCCGTCCTCGCCCGGCGTCAACATGATGTTTTCGGGCTTGAGGTCGCGGTGCACGAGGCCCCTCGCGTGGGCGGCGCGCAGGCCGCGGGCCACCTGGGTCACGATCACGAGCGCCTCGTGCGCGGGCAGCCCGCCTGGCTTCCTTCCGAGGCGCGCGCCCAGGGTGTCGCCCTGGAGGAGCTGCATCGCGATGTAACAGAACGTCTCCACGCCGTGCTCGCCGCGGCCGTAATCGAAGACGGTCACGACATTGGGGTGGTGGATCTGCGCGGACAGGCTCGCTTCGCGGAGGAACCGCTCTTCGCGCAGGGGATCCTCGCCGTCGTCCTCGTCGTCGGTGAGCGCGTTTCGGACCGTGGTGACCTTGAGCGCCACGAGGCGCTTGAGCGCAGTATCTTCGGCCTTGAAGACGGTCCCCATCCCGCCCTTCCCGAGGACGCCCAGGATGCGATACCGGTCACAGACGACATGACCGGGGGCGAGGAGCTCGAGCATGCCCTGGATCTAGCAGTCGGCATGCCATCTGATTAATTGCCTGGTATCGAGCGGTTACAGGATACGTCTTGTTTCAACGTCGCACGGTGAGACGAATTTGCGGTCTCTCGACCTCACTTTTGCGGGGGGAGGGTGATGGATGCGGACAGCATGGAGCGCCGCGTCTCGTTCTTGAGGGCGTGGCGAGGCGCGTGGGGAGGGGGCCGGAGGGAGCGCGCCGCTGCACGCGGGCCAAAGGAGAGAGAGGCGGAGTTGAGGGAGGCGTCAGTCGGAGGCGGGGAGGGGCAACAGGATATCTTCGTTCAGGACCGGGATGCCGAGCTTCTGGGCCTTCTGGAGCTTGCTCGAGGGGCGCAGTCCGACGATGAGGTAGTCTGTCTTCCTGGTCACCGACTCCGACGTGAGGGCGCCTCTTCGTTCGAGCTCGCGGAGGGCCTCTTCGCGGGTCAGCTTCGAGAGGGTGCCTGTGATGACGACGGTCTTGCCGCGGAGATCCACGGAGGTGGGGGGCGGCTCCTTCGGCGGCTCCTCGGGGCGATGGGCCTTCACCTCGGCGAGGTTGTCCGCGTTGAGAGGGGGAGTCTCGTCGAGGGACGCCCGCGCCTCCTTCGTGAGGTAGGAGAGGTGTCCGTCGTAGTCGCGGATCCAGAGCGTCAGGTCCGGACTGACCACGATCTCGGCCGGGGGGGAGGTGCGCGCGGGCTCCAGATAGACGCGCGGGGAGCCCTCTTTGGGCGAAAAGACGAGGTTGCCGCGGCCGGTCGTGCACCAGGCGGCGCCGTCCGGCGAGAGGGCGTATTGCTGGATGCCAGTCGGGGCCACCTCGCTCATGAACGGGTCCGGCTCGGCGCGGGAGGAGCCTTGTTCGATCTTCACGACGGGGCCCCAATAAGGGCTCACCCAGGCGCCTCCCTGCGGCCGCGGTAGGATGCCATAGGCGCTCTCGACGCCCTGCCGCGACATGAACTTTTCGAGGGTGCCATTTTCATTGCGGCGGGTCAATTTGCGGTCGCCCGCGAGCCACACGACGCCGCCCGCCATAGGGACGATGCGCTCCACCTTCGTCGCGGCGAGGCCGTCTTTCACGAGCGTCCACTGGCCGTCTGCGCCGAGGACGTGGAGGCCTTTCTCGCTGCCGACGAGGACGGTGCCTTCGGGCGTCACGGCGAGGGAGAGGACCCTTTTTCCGAGCGCGTGCTCCCCGGCCTGGTAGAAGCGGCGCGCGCCCCCGTGCTCGCGGTCGTGGAGGGCTCTCGCGTCGAGGTGGAGGAGCCCTTTCTTCCCGCCGACCCACAAAGAGCCGTCCGGCGCCGAGGCGAGGTGCGATATCGGGGCGACCTCTCGGCCGTCCACGCAGACGGTCGCCGCCCCTTCGGTGGAGACGGCGAACACCAGAGTGGACGCGGCGGCCCACACGCCTCCTCCCGGTCGCGGGGCCAGCGCGGTGAGGGGCGATCCGTCGCCCGTGACTGCCACTCGGGTGCTCGAAAATGCGCGGATCGGGGCCGGGATCGGGGGCCTCTCGGCGGGGTAGCGGCGCGTCGGGTACTCCCCACCTCCCCAGGCGCGCGACTCCCAGTAGGAATAACCCTCCAGGTTGGGGGCCCACTTCTTGTGGATGAAGAAGGCGACGGTCATGGTGTCGCCGTACGGGTCGTCCGCGCGGCCTTCCCGCGGAGTCGGGTTCTTCGTGAGCTTCACCTCCACGACGCGGACGGGGCTCTCCGGCTCGATCTGGATGCGCGGGCCCTCCATCTTCCACAGGTTGGGGTACCGCTCGAACAGGGGAGTCTTCTCGAAGTCGTAGCCGGAAGAGTCGCCGCGGGCCGCGTGATAGACGCCCTCGTCGACGAGGCGAGTCAAGAACAGCCAGCCCCAGTCGAGCGGCGCGTCCGGATGGACGCATTCGAGGTGGAGCCGCAGCTCGACGTAGGGGCCCTCTTCGGCGAAGAAATCCTTCGCCTCCTGCTCGGGGACGAAGCCGTACGCGAGGAGCCGGGTGAGGGCTTGTTCGCGCGAGTGTTCGTGGTAGTTGCGGACGCTGACGAGGGCGAGGTCGCTTCCCATCGTGCCGTCTTATCCGAACCGCGCGCCGGGGGGAAGATGCCAGTTTCGACGCTGGTCACGCCGCGACGAGAACAGGCAGACAGATGCTTCTTTGTGATTTTACAAGGGGGCTCCGCCCCCTCGTATCACTCCCCCGCTCGCGGCGTGTGCCGGGTACGACTCAAGGCCGCCATGGAGGGTGTATGCTCGCCGGAAACGACGCGGGGGCGCACGCGGAGGTGCGACGGATCCAGCATGGTTCGCGCGCCGGGTGGCACAGCTCGGCACCGTCCGCGGGACCGGGGGCGCGATGAAGGTCGGCTTTCTCCGGCGACGGTGGATCGGGGTGGCCGCTGGCATGAAGATGGCCTATCGTCGACAATCATCCTTGGAGGTCCTGTGAAATCGAGAATCGATGTCGGCGCGCGTTCCCCGTTCGCTTCGTTCGTCCATCTTCGTGGGGCGCTGCTCGCGGCGCTCGGGTTGTCGATCACGGCCTGTGGCGGCACCGTGGTCGGCGGGAGCGGCGGAGGCGGCGCGGGCGGCGGGACCAGCGCGTCGGCCTGCAAGAACCCGCAGCCGATCCTGCAGCCGAGCGGGCACGACACCGGCTTCGTGATGTGCGAGGGCGGCGCGATCGACCGGGTGGCGAAGGTCACCTGCGATCCGACCACGAGCCCGTGGCCGTCCACGTGCGGCACCCCGGGGGACCCCAACGGGTATTGCAACGCGGCGACGGACTGCAAGGACGCGCCGGGCGGCTATTGCCTGAACGAGGCGAGCGGTTGCCACTGCTCGTATGCCAGCCCCTCGAAGTGCCAGACGGACGAGGACTGTGGAAAGGGTTACATCTGCGCCTGCGCCGGGACGGCTTACCCGGACGACGCGACGTGCGTGCAGGCCGACTGCGCGACGCCTTCGGATTGTGCGAGCGGGGAGTGCGGGTTTTCGAACTACTACAATGGCTGCTACCAGGAGCAGGCGATCGCCTGCCGGACGGCGTCGGACGCGTGCCGCTCGGTGGCGGATTGCGCGGGCGCGCAGGCGTGCGGCGTGTCGTCGGGGACTCCGGGGTTCCAGTGCCTCGATTACACGTGCACGGTGGGGCGGCCGCTCCTCGTGGACAGCGCGCCTCGGTTCGCGCCGGCGCGGCGGAGGTCGGACTGGCTCGCGGACAGGCCCCTTCCGGAGACTGGCGATCTGCCCGAGGGTGTGAGGGAGTCCTTGGCGGCGCATTTCACGGCGATGGGCGCGATGGAGCACGCGAGCATCGGCAGCTTCGCGCGCTTCTCGCTGGAGCTGCTCGCGCTCGGCGCGCCGCCCGCGCTCTTGCGGGAGGCGCACGCGGCCGCGGAGGACGAGATCGTGCACGCGGAGCTGGCCTACGCGATGGCGACCGCGTATTCCGGGCAGCCGGTGGGCCCCGGCGCGCTGAACGTGAAGGGCGTGGTGCCGTGTGACGACCCGAGGGACATCGTATCGGCGCTCGTGAAGGAGGCCTGTGTGGGCGAGACGGTGGCGGCGGCGGAGGCGCTCCACCTCGCGGGCACGGTGGTGGATCCGGCGCTTTCAGCGCTGCACGCGCAGGTGGCGGAGGACGAGGCGCGCCACGCGGAGCTCGGCTGGCGCACGCTCGCGTGGATGTTGTCGGAGCGCCCGGAGCTCGCGGCGGTCGCGGATCAGGCGTTCTCGGAGGCGATCCGGGAGATTGGCAGTTTGCCGAAGACCGTGTCCGACGTGGTGGCCCCCACGTATGGACTGCTCTCCTCCGCGGCGCTCGGCGAGGTCCGTCAGCGCGCGGCGCGGGACATCGTGGGGCCGTGTCGCCTCGGGGTGATGGGCGCGGCGCTCGCTGGAAAGCGGGCGTCCGGAGCGCGGGAGACGAGCGCGGCGCATCTCGGCTGAGAAGCGCGCTCGGGGGGGACGGCGCTCGCCGGGCCGTCCGTCGGTTATTTGCAGGTGGGAGGGAGGGCTGCGACGGCTGCCTCGCAGCCTTGTGCGAGGACTTCCTTGTAGACGGGGCCCTGGCTCGCGGCGAGCTTCCATGCGTCGACCGTCTGGTCGAACGATGTCTCCGTGGCGCTCCTCGCCGTTGGATCCATCCGGTTCAGGCATCTTCTCATCAGCGAGATGTATTTGTCGCACGCGGCGACGCCGATGGGTCCGTCGCTGGATGGGGTGTTGTTGGTGTTTTGTGGGTCTGCTGCTTGGTCGGCGTTTTGGGGCGCGGTTTTCGCGGAGGTCGTCCGGCTGCTGGCGACGGCCGTCGGAGCGGCTTCCGCGGGCGACGTCGTGGGAGCGGCGCTCTCCACCGGAGCGGGGGACGCCGTGCGCTCTGCTGTAGTGGGCGGTGGGGTGGTGGCCTGTCCGGCCTCCTGACCTTGCTTGTCACGGGCCGCGTCTGGAGCGCCCGCGCACCCGAAGATGCCAGTGACGCCAGCGACGAAGAGCAGGGCTCCCGTGCGGGGCAAGCGAGGTGACCGAACGTGTGTGCCGAACATGCGACTCCTCCTCCTGTCTCCGCAGTCACCCTATCGTGACAACGCGGCCGTGGGAAGCAGAAACGATGCTCGGCGGACGGTCAGTCAACGGCGCGCGCTCTCCATGACGATTTCGAAATAAGAAGTGCTCCTGTCGAATTCCCTCTCGCTCGATCGATCTCGGGCTGGGACTATCGACGGTACGCCCGCTGGTGTTAGGTCCGTCCGTGGTCCCGGAGGTGACGGATCTGGCGATGGCCCGCATGGCCTCGCGGTGTTGCGCGCTGCGGTTCGTGCGCTTCTTCAGCTGGAAGAAGGCCGCGGAGCGGTGTACTTTCAGATCCTGCACGACCTCCTGCGGGACCCGATGAAACGAGCCTTGGAGAAGCAAGCCATGGAACTGACCGGCACCCCGGGTTACGAGAACGATCTCCCGCCTTTTCTGCGCCAAATCTTCGACCGAGGGGAGGAGGTCGTCGATGTCAGGCCGACGTTTGTAGGTGATCCGATTGCCCATGAGCGAGAGTCCTCATCGAAGCCCACGTGACGCGGCTACCGCTGTCATCGACCGAGCAAGCGCGAACCAATCTCGTCCGCCGGGCCCAGGTGCGGCATGGTGCGGAGCGTCGACACGACCCGAGGGAGGAAGTCGTCGAGCGCGCGGTCCGCGGCGGCGATCGCCGATTGGAGGCTCTCCGCGGTCAATCGCACGGTCGTCGGATCCTCTGGCTTTTGATACTCCCGCTCTTCCCGAATGTGAAACATGCCATCTTCGAACCAGCAAAAGAACCAAGGGTGCCCGACCCAGAGCATCGTCGGTGAATCGGCCCGTTGTGCGAGCGCTGACTTCCACTCCTCCAGATTGCCGAGATCGCCGCAACAACCGGGGAAGAGGACGGGCTCCGAGCCATGGTACAACACGAAACCCCCGACCAACGGACAGACATCCTCTGATGCCGTGGGACCTTCCTCGTCCGCCAGGTGCAATTGGATGATCTTGTTCAAAGGAAAAGGAGCGGTCAAGTCGTGAACAGACACGAACCAGGAGCCGAGCTGTATCGGAGCCAGGTCGACAATCCCGCTGCAAGCCAGGCACGTGCGCCAGTAAGTCGCGCGCTGGTCGACTGTCCGGGGGCCGGGGCCGAGATCCGGGCATGACCCGAAATTCCCCGGCTCCAGCTCGATCACTGGACAGAGGCGTGCGTCGGGGCTGAGATCGATGATTGTCATGGTCGATTGTCCGCCGGGTGCGCCGCAAAGAACGCTCGGTCAATCACGATGTCCACGCTGCTTTCGTCGCAGCCTCTCACACGGGTCGGCCGCCTCGCAAGAGGGCACCTGCGCGCGACGCGATATGGCCTCTTCAGGCGCGGCGGACCTTGCGGCCCTTCAGCTTGTAGACGAACGCCAGCACCTTCGCGACCGCCGCGAAATGGGAGCCCTGGATCGGGCGGCCGATCGGCACCTCGGCGTCCAGCGATCGCGCGAGCGCGCGGCTCTCCACGATCGGGACTCCATACTTGCGGGCCTCCGCCCGGATCTGGAGCGCCACCTCGTCGTGGCCTTTCGCGATCACCACCGGCGCCGGGTCCTTCGGGCCGTAACGCAGGGCCACCGAGACGTGCGTGGGGTTCGTCACCACGACGGCCGCGTTCTTCATGTCGAGCTGCGCGCGACGACGCGCCAACGCCTTCGCTCGCGCGCGCATCTGCGCCTTGATCTTGGGGTCGCCGTCCTGCGACTTCATCTCGTCCTTCAGCTCTTGGAGAGTCATCTTCATCTCCTTTTCGAGCTTGAAGCGGCTGTACGCGTAGTCCGCCGCCGCCAGGAGGACGAGCACGCCCAACGTCTTCAACGCCATCCGCGATATCGTGGTGATGAGCGGTGACAAGGTGGGTGTCTCTCGGCCGTAGCCGAGGGCCAGCATGTCTGTCAGCTCCTCCTTCACGGACTGATAGGCCACATACCCCACCGCGCCGACACGGCCGAGCGCGAACACCGTCTCGAAGCCCGCGTGCGACGGGGAGAAGAGCTGTTGCAAGCGCGGGATCGGGTTCAACGACTCGGGCTTGAACTCGAGGAGATCGGTGTCGAACCGGAGGCCCGCCTGCGCCGTCGCGGCGATCGCGGCGGCGAGCGCTCCGGCCACCAGCGGCGGCAAGGCCAGCGTCGCGAGCGTGCCGACAGCATGCCAGAATACACCCGTGCCGTCACCCCGCGCGAGGGCACCGAGATCGCCGTGGCTGAGGCTGAACAAGGCGGCGACGGACGCGGACGCGGACTCGCGCGAGCCGAGCAGCGCGCCGATCACCGCGGCGATCGCGGCGATCCCGCCCGCGTCGCGCGCCTTCGCGAACCGGCCCTGCTTGCGGAACTCTTCGCGCCGATGTGGCGTGGGGTCGAAGGTTCTTTGGTCCTGGTCCTCGGCCATGGGGCAAAGCGAGCGACCCCCCGCTGGGAGGGTAGTCGTGCTCGATTCGAAACGAGGTTGCTATGAGCGGTGGAGTGATACGAGGGGGCGGAGCCCCCTTGTAAATCCCACGATCTTCGATGCTCGACTCAACGGCTGCTCATCGCTTCGAAGATTCGGTCGAGGAGCATGCCTAGCTGGCCCATCTCCTCTGCGAGGCCCGTGCCGATCGCCGGGAGGGACGCGAGCAGCGTCGCGAGGCCCGCGACGATCATCACCGCGAAGCCGACGCTGAAGATCTGGAGCGACGGGGCCGCGCGCGCCACCATCGCGAGCGCCGACTGCACCGTGAGAGAGACCGCGATCGCAGGCATCGCGAGGCGCACGCCGATCACCAAGCACTGGCCGCTCATGTCGACGAGCACGGACATGCCGAGCGGGATTCCCCATGGAACGCCGCCGATCGGGAGCACGCGGAAGGACTCGAGCAGGTACGCGAGCGCCACGCGGTGCGCGCCGATCGCGAGCGCCACGCACACCGCGAGCAACGTCGTCATCTGGCTGAGCGCGGAGTCGGGCGTGCCCGTCGACGGGTCGTACAAAGACGCCGCGCCGAGGCCGGAGGTCTGCGCCGAGATGCCGCCGACCACGTCCGCCGCCGCCATCAAGAATCGGAAGGCCGCGCCGATGATCACGCCGCACAGAAACTCGACGATCGCCGCGCCGATCAGCGGGAGGCCGAGCTCCGGCTTGAGGTTCGTCGCGGGGATGAACGACGCCGTCAAATAGCTGAGGACCACGATCAACGCGACGCGCGCGGACTGCGGCCAGCGGTCACCGGGGAACGGCGAGACGACGACGAAGCCCGAGATGCGCGACGCGACGAGCGCGAGCGTGGCCGCCTGGGCGAGCATCGAGAGCAGCACGGCTCACCGCACGACCGTGGCGATCGCCTCGAAGCTCTGGCGCGTGTACATCACGACCTTCTCCGCGATCATCGGGCCGAACAAGAGGAGCGCGACGATCGCCGCGAGCACCTTCACCATGAAGCCGAGGCTCGCCTCGTTGATCTGCGTCGCCGTCTGCACGACGCCCATCGCCACGCCCGCGATCAAGGCCGCGCCCAGGATCGGGCCGACCACGACGATCGTGACCGAGAGGAGCTGCTGCATCAGCGCGAGCGCATGGTCGGGGCTCATCCGAAGCTCCGGAGCAGAGAGCCGATGATCAGGTTCCAGCCGTCGGCGACGACGAACAGGAGCAGCTTGAGCGGCAACGCGATGCTCGACGGAGGCACCATCATCATGCCCATCGACATCAGCACCGACGAGACCGCGAGCTCGATCACGAGGAACGGCAAGAGCACGAGCACGCCCATCTGAAAGCCCGTGGTGAGCTCGCTGACGACGAACGCAGGGATCGCGATGCGCATCGGGACCTCCTCCTCCGTCTTCGGGAGCGGCGCGCGCGCCGCGTCGAAGAACAAGGCGAGATCCGCTTCGCGCGTCTGGCGCAGCATGAACGAGCGCAGCGGCGCAGAGCCTCGCTCGATCGCGACCTCCTCGGAGATGAGGCCCGCGGCGTACGGCTCGTACGCGGTCACGGAGATCTGCGTCGCGATCGGCGCCATCGTGAAGACGGTCATGAAGATCGCGATGCCGATGAGGACCTGGTTCGGCGGGACCTGCTGCGCGCCGATGCCCTGACGCACGAACGAGAGCACGATGATCGTCCGCAAGAACGAGGTCATCGTCATCACGATCGCCGGCAGGAGCGACAGCAGCGTGAGCAGCGCCAGCAGCTTGAGCGGCGGCGTGAGGCCGGGGCCCGCGAGCGTCGCGAGGCTGCCTTGCGCAGGGACCGTCGCCGGCGGCGCTGCCATCGCGGGCGGCGCGACGAGCATCACCGCGACGAGCGCGGCCAGCCACCGGCGAGCGGATTTCATCGTCGGCCCCTCGCGTCGAGGAGGCCGCGTGCCTGCTCTTCGACCTCGGCGCCGACGGGCTTCACGCGGTGCGTCCCGCTCTCTGGAGGCAGCGGCGCGCCCTTGATCGTGCGGGCCTTCGGGATCGACTGGCTCGATCCGGCGGCGACGGCGCGCGAGGCGGCCGCGCTGCGCGCCATCGCGTTCATGCGCGCGGCGGCCTCGGCGAGCGACTGCGCCGGGTACGACGGGCGCGGCGGCTCCACGTCGCGGAGCGTGTCGTCGTTCCACAAGCTGCGGAAGCCCGGCTCGTCTGGCAGATCCTGGATCAGCACGTTGCCCGCGGGCGCCGCGACGTTGATCTGCGAGAGGACCGCGATGCGCTGGATCGTCTGCGGGGTGACGCCGATCAGCATCTGCTGGCCGTCCACCTCGACGACGAGGAGCTCGCTCCGGACGCCGACCGGCGTGCGCGCGAGGATGCGGGGCGCGCGGTTCGGCTCGGTCCGCTGCGACGCGCGGCGCTTCCACATCCAGAGGCCCGCGGCGCCGATCAGCGCGACGAGCGCGAGCTGCGGCATCAGCGAGCCGGGCGTCTGGCCTGCACCGAACGGCGCGGGCGCCGGGCGGAGGTTGAGCGGCGTGCCCTGCGCGGGTTGCTGCAGCGGCGCGGCGGGTGGCTGCGCGGCGGGCGGAGCGGGCGGTCCAGCGGCGATCGCCGGGTCCGCGGGCGCCTCCTGCGGCTGACCGGCGAGCGCGTTCATCACGGGGTCCGGCGGCTCGGGGGCCGCGGCGGGCGCGGTGGGCGCAGGGTTGTCCGCGAGGGCCGCGCCCGTCAGCGCGGTGACAGCGGCCGTCAACGCGCCGGCGATGAGACCGGCGGTGAGGCGGCGCGAGCTTCGAATCATGATCTTCCTCCTTGCTCGCGCGTCACGAGCTCGGTGATGCGGACGCCGTAGCGATCGCTCACCACGGCGACCTCGCCCCGCCCGAGGAGCTGGCCATTGACGTAGATGTCCACGGGTTCGCCGGCGGCCTTCGGCAGCTCGATGGTCTGACCGGGCGAGAGCCGGAGCACGTCGGCCACCCGCATCCGGCGGCGGCCGATTTCGAGGGTGATCTCGACCTCCACGTCGCGGATCACGTGAAAATCGCCGATGTCAGACGTCGTTTGAGGCGTGACCATCGGGGCGCTCGGGGCGGGGGGTTCGTGCGAGGGAGCGGTCATCTTCGGCGACTCCGGCTGAGGATGCCGATCGCCTGTTCAAGCGCCGTGCCGACCCGCGATCTTGACCGCGAGGCGCGATCCGCTGGTGGTCGGGATCGCCTGGAACAGCGGCTGGCCGCCGGATCGCACGAGGACCGTGCCCTCCAGCGGGACGTCGAGCTTCAACATGTCGCCGACGCGCAGCTCTGAGACAGCGCCGAGCGACATGTTCACGCGACCTAGCTCCACAATGAGATCGATCTCCGCCTCGCGCATGGTCGCGGCGATGCGCGGATCGAAGGCCTGCGCGCGGGCCGCGGGCGTCGCGGCGCTCGTGTGGAGCGCCTCTTTCGAGACGAGGAGCATCAGCGCGCCGTGCTTGCCCTCTTCGCCGAGCGACAGCTTGAGCGCGGCGAACTGCGTCTCCGGCGGCGGTCCACCGGCGGACGGCGGCAACCGCGTGAAGCCGAAGCCGGCCGTCGCGTTGAGCGCCGTCGAGAACGTCTCGGAGATGCGCTGCGCGACGCGGCCGAGGAGCGCCGCCTGCGGGCCCGAGAGGCCCTTCGGATCGAGCTCCGGAGGCTTGCTCCCGTCGCCGCCCAGGATGCCGTCGAGGAGGAACGCGTTGGCGACCGCGTCGATCACGATCGCCGAGCGAAACCCGCCCGGATCGGTCGCGAGGTGCAGCACGTAGCAGGGGCCCGTGAGCTCCGCGACGACCGCGGAGATCGACGCCGCGGTCCCGGGGCCGGCCTCCACCTGGATGCCGCGTCGCACGAAGAAGGGGACCGCGCGGCGCAGCGCCACGCCGAGATCGTGGCCGTGGACGTCGAGGGCCGCGGCGGCCTTCCTGGCGGGGCGCGCGTCGGCGCCGGCATCCATGAGCGAGAGGCGCTGCGGCGTGAGGGAGATCATTGGGTCACGAAGTCCGTGATGAGCACCGAGTCGATCGCGATGGCGCCCAGCTTGGTGTACCGCTCGAGCAGCTCCGTCCTCATTTTCTCGACGTGCTGCGCGTTCGAGGCCTCCTCGAACGTGAGCCCGCGCAGGTACGACAGCGTCGAGTCGCGGAGCCGCGGGACGAAGGCCTTCAGCGCCTCGGCCTGCTCCAGCGGGCGCAGCTCGAGGACGAGCGTGATCTTCACCGCGCGCTGCTTCCCGCTCTGATCGTTCACCGCGACGAGGAACGGATCGAGCGGGACGGTGACGCCGGGGGCGCGCACCGTGGGGATGCCGGGCGCGTGCTCGTGCTCGGCGTCCTCGGCCTTGGGGCCCGCCGATCCGGCGCCGAATTTCGCGCCACCGAAGGCCGCGCCTCCGGAGAGGACCGCGGTCAGCACGATGCCGATGATCGTCCCGACGATGCCGCCGCCGCCTTTCTTCGCGGGCGGAGGAGGGATCGTCCCGGCGGGGGGTGCCTTGCTCTTCTCGTCGGCCACGGCTGCCTCACCGCTTCAGCTCAACGATGTTCTGGAGCATCTCGTCGGCCGTCGTGATGGTCTTCGAGTTCGCCTGGAACGCTCGCTGGTGGCTGATCATGTCGACGAACTGCTGGGCGATGTCGACGTTGGACTGCTCGAGCGCGCCGGACGAGACCGAGGCCCGTCCGCCCGTGCCGGCCGCTCCGAGCAGCGGCTCACCGGACTCGCGCGTGCGCGCCCAGAGGTTGTGACCCATGCGGCCGAGGCCTTCGTTCGAAGCGAATTTCGCGATCGCGAGCTGCGCGACGGCGATCTTCTGGCCGTTCGTGTACACGCCGTTCACGACGCCGCTCGGATCCACCTGGATGCCGGAGAGCGCGCCCGACGCGTAGCCGTCCTGTCCCTGCGCGGAGACGGCGCTCGGCGAGGCGAACTGCGTGGTGCCGCCGAAGCCCGTGCCGCCCGCGGAGATCGGGTTGCCGAAGTTGAAATTGAGGGCCTGCTGCGGCTGCGCGTTGTTCCAGTCGACCGTGCCGCCGACCATCAGCTGCGAGTCCTGCAGCGCGCCTTCGGGCGTGAAGGTGAGCGAGCCCTGCGCGATCTCGCTCTGCACGCCGGGCTGACCGCCGACCACCTCGGCGCCGTTCGCCATCGTGTGGTACTCCCAAGCGCCGGAGCCGTTCGCCCGGAAATACACGTCGAGCGAGTGCGCCGCGCCCAGCGAGTCGTACACCGTGATCGAGGTCGAGAAGTTCGACGTGCCCGAGGGATCGAGCGGATCCCAGGCCGCGAGCGGCGGCGCCGCGGAGGAGTCGAGGTTCGCCGTGATGTCGATGTCCTTCGTGGGCTTCGGGGCGAGCGCGGCGGTGCTCACCTGGACGGGGCCGAGCTGCGAGCCGATGCTGCCGTCCGCGTTGGCTTTGTACCCCATGAGCGCGAGGCCCTGACCGTTGACGAGCGTGCCAGTCGAGTCGAGCGAGGTCTGTCCGGCGCGCGTGTAGAAGTCGCCGGAGAGGCCGTCGACCGTCCCGTGGACGACGAAGAACCCGTCGCCCGAGAGCGCGAGATCCGAGGACTGCCCCGTCGTAAGGAGCGTCCCTTGCGCGAAGATCTGCTGCGCCCGCGCCATGCGCACGCCCGCGCCGAGCGCGTCCCGCGTGCCGGCCGCGCCGCCGAGGACGTCTTCGAAGAGAGCGCGCGACTGCTTGAACCCCACCGTGTTGGTGTTGGCGACGTTGTCGCCGACGACGCCCAGAGCGCCGCTCTCCGCCGAGAGGCCCGACACGCCCGCGTACATGGCATTCGTGATAGACATTCATCCTCCATCGCCGGGGACCGGCGGCTGCGCTCGAAACAGGGGGTTCTCGTCCAACAATGAGAGTGAGGAGCGGTGTTCTGGGGCCTCTATTTCGAGGCTCCCACGCTCACGAGATCGGAGACAGGGGCCTTGGCGCCGGACTCCAGGGTCAGCTCCGGATAGCCCTTGTCGAAGGACACGCTCGCGACCTTGCCCGTCACGTCCTGAGACACGGTGACCTTCGCGCCGTCCGCGTTCGTCGCCGAGACGTCGCAGGTGTACGAGCCGGCCGGGACGAGCTGTCCCTTGTCGTCTTTGCCGTCCCACTTGATCGGCATCGCGCCGATGCCGTGGGGGCCCATCTCGATCGTCCGCACGGCCTGACCGTTCGCGTCGCGGATGGTGACGGTGGTCTTCGTCGCCGCGCCGCCGAGCGTCACCGAGATGCCCGTGGGCGAGGTGCCGTCGAACGCGATCGCCTTGCCGCGCACCGTGACGGTCTTCCCCACGAGGTCGGTCGCCGAGCTGTTCGACAGGCCGGTGAGCTGCGTGGAGAGCAGGTCGAGCTTCTGGCTCTGCGCGACGGCCTGCTCCAGCGCGGAGAACTGCGCGAGCTGCGAGACCATCGCGGTGCTGTCCATCGGCTTCAGCGGATCCTGGTGGGACATCTGCGCGACGAGGAGCTTCATGAAGGCGTCCTTGCCGAGCGAGCTGTTCCCCTGCGCCGACGTCGTGTCGATCCCCGTGGAGCTGACGTTGTTGACCGAGGAGACAGGCATGTCTCGTCACCAAAGCACGCCGCGTACCGTCCGCGATGTCGCCGCGATCCACCGAGAAAACAGGCTCCGCGTGACGGAGCGCCACCCGGTTGACGCTCTCCATGGCATCGGGATGACGCCGGGCGGCGGGCTCGATGGGGGGCCCTGGGGCCGGGCGTCCGCGGCCCCGCGCGGGCGTGGAGGCTCGGCCCTTGCGCGGGGCGCCGTCCTGGTGTCGACTGGCCTTTGCGAATGCCCTCCCAAGCGTCGAAGACGGAGCTCCGCGCCGGCAGCATGATCGGCGGAAAGTACAAGCTCCAGCGGCAGATCGGCCGGGGCGCATCCGGCGCTGTCTGGTCGGCGGTGAACGTCGCCACGTCGCGCCAGGTCGCGCTCAAGGTGCTGATTCGCCCGGAGCCGAAGGCCCGCGAACGCCTCCTCCGCGAGGCCCGCGCCGCCGGTGCGCTGAAGCACCCGAACGTCGTCGACGTGTACGACGTCATCGTGGCGGAGGACGGGAGCCCCGCGCTGGTGCTCGAATTCCTCGAAGGAATGTCGCTGGAGCAGCTCATCTTCGAGCGCGCGCCGCTGCCTCCGATCGAGGTCGGGATGATCGGCCGCGACGTCGCCCGCGCGCTCGCCGTCGCGCACGCGAGCGGCATCGTTCACCGTGATTTGAAGCCCGCGAACATCTTCCTGCACCGCCCCTCCGAGGAGGAGGAGACGGTCGTGAAGGTCGTCGACTTCGGCATCAGCAAGAACCTCCTCGCGCACGAGCAGACGCTCACCGAGACGGGGATGGCCGTCGGATCGCCCTCGTTCATGAGCCCCGAGCAGGTGCGCGGCGAGCGCAACCTCGACGGCCGGACGGACCTCTGGGCGCTCGGCGTGATCATGTACGAGATGCTCCGCGGCAAGCGCCTCTTCGACGGCCGCGCGCACGAGGTCCTCACGCTCGTTTTGACGCACCCGATCAAGTCGATCGGGGATGTCGTCCCGAACCTCGATCCGACGCTCACGCGCGTCGTGATGGGGCTGCTAGAACGCGACCTCGGCAGGCGGCTTGCTTCCGCAGAAGATGTCGCCACCGCGCTCGCGTCGTACGTCACCGCCGCTCGCGAGGCAGGTCAACGCCCGACCGAGGCGCCCCCGTCGAGGGGTCAAGCGCGTGACACCTCCCTGATGCAACCGCCAAATATCCAGGTTCCGAAGGCCACTCCGCTCCCCAAGATCCACCTCGACGACGAAGAGGAAGAAGCCACGCACGTCGCGCCTCTCGCGATGAAGACGGCGCTCGCCAAGAAGACGGCGGTGCCCAGCGTCTACGAAGACGAAGAAGAGGACGAGGACCGCACGCGCGTCGCGCCGGATGCCGTCCTCACCGCGGCGATCCAGGCCTCGCGCGAGACGGACGATCCGGAGTCGAACCAGAACGCCATCCCGACGGTGCGTCCGCCGGGCCTCGATCGCGAAGACGGAGGCGCCGAGAGCACGATCGCCGATCCCTTGCCGACGACGGCGAACGGCACGCAGAAGATGACGGCCGACAAGGCCTCTTCGGCGAAGGCCGGCTCCGCGACGAAGACGCCGATCGGCGGCGGCGCGAAGGTGCCAGTCGCTCCGGCGGGCGCGAAGGCGCCAGTCGGCGGCGGCGCGAAGGTGCCAGTCGCTCCCGGCGCGAAGCCGGTGATCGGCAAGGCGCCGGTCGGTCCTCCGCCACCCGCGCGCGGCAGCGGTCCCGGCGTGAAGCCGCCGATCGAGAAGACGCCCGCGGGGCCGCCGCCTGCGCGCGCGCCGCTCGGGCAGAAGCCGGCTGCGGCCGCGCCGATCAAGGTGCCAGCGGGCAAGCTCGCGCCGCCGACGGGCCCCGCGGGGAAGCCGGCCATCGCGCCGCCGCCCCCGCCGGCGCTGCACGATCTGGCGCTCCCGCACTCGGAGCGGACGCCCGCGGCCGGGACGCTCGGCCCCATTTCGGAGCGGCTCAACGCGCGCTCGGAGCGCCCGCCGTCGATCGCGCCGAGCTCGCACAAGGTGCCCGTCGTCGGCCCGCCGGACGCGGACGTCGACGAAGAGGCCATTTCGGAGCGCTCGCCGTCGGTGCGGCCGGCCGCGTCGGTGCGCCCGCCGGAGGGCCTCGTGGTGCCTTCGGAGCTCCCCGTGCCGCCCGCGGAGGGGGACGCCGCGCAGCGCCGCCCTTCGTTCTCGGGCCAGGAGGCGCACGCCCCGTCGAACCCCGGAGTCGTGGACGCGCCGATCGCGGACATCCAGCCTGTCGCGGAGGACCCCGCGGCCCCGGTGGAGCAGGGCCGTCGCCGCTTCTGGAGCGACAAATCCGACGCGCTCGTGACGTGGCTCGTCACGCTGCTGGTGGCCGCGCTCCTGATCCTGGCGGCCTATCTCTACACGCACCGTAGCTGAGGAATGCCCCCTCCCTGAGGCCGTGAAACGGCCGATTTGGGAGGGGCGGGCGCGCGTAGCGCGACCGGGGGTGGGCACCTCTTCCGGTCGACGAACGCGACTTCGGGTGTACCATCCGGCGGATGAGCTCTCCCATCCTCGCGACTCGGCCCCTCGGGATGCCCTGGGACACCGCCGATCCCTTTCTCTTCTGCGTGCATCACGATGATGCCTATCCGGCCGGCAACGACGCGCTCGGGCCGGACGCGTCGCTCGCGGGGCGCAACCTCGGACAGGATTTCGCGGGGAAAGACGGGTGGCGGATGTACCACGGGCACGTCGTGCCGGGGTTTCCGCAGCACCCGCACCGCGGGTTCGAGACGGTCACCATCGCTCGGCGCGGGTACATCGATCATTCGGATTCGCTCGGCGCGACGGCCCGCTTCGGGCGCGGAGACGTGCAGTGGCTCACGGCCGGCGGCGGCATCGTGCACTGCGAGATGTTCCCGCTGCTCGACAAGGACAAGCCCAATCCGGTGGAGCTGTTCCAGATCTGGCTGAATCTGCCTGCGTCCGAGAAGATGGCAGAGCCGCACTTCAAGATGCTGTGGAGTCACACGCTCCCAAGGCCGGTGTTCTCGGACTCCGAGGGTCGCAAGACCGAAGTCACGGTGGTCGCGGGCGCGCTCGGGGATCACAAGCCTCCGACGCCACCGCCTCACTCGTGGGCTTCTCGGCCGGAGTCGGACGTGGCCATCTGGAGCATCGTCATGGAGCCGAACGCGGTGTGGAAGCTGCCCGCCGCGACCGGGGACGAGACGGTGCGCACACTCTACTTCTTCGCCGGGCCGAAGCTCGGTGTCGGCGACCACACGCAGACGAAGCACGCGGCCCTGGTGGTGCGGTGTGACGAGGAGCTGGAGCTCCGCGCGGGCGACGGGACGACGGAGGTGTTGCTGCTCCAGGGGCGCCCCATCGCCGAGCCGGTGGTGCAATACGGGCCCTTCGTGATGAACAGTCGTCAGGAGATCCAGAAGGCCGTCACCGATTATCAGCGCACGCGATTCGGCGGTTGGCCGTGGCCCAAGGACGACCCGGTGCACGGGCGCGAAGAGGGCCGCTTCGCCAAGCACGTGGACGGCCGCGTGGAGCGGATGCCGCGGTGAGCAAGCTCGTCGCGCCCGCCACGTCGCGAAACCGCGCCTTCATCCTGGAGGTGCTGCGTCGCGTGCTGCCGAAGAGAGGGGATGTCCTGGAGATCGCGAGCGGCAGCGGGGAGCATGCCATTGCCTTCGCCGCGGCGCTGCCGGATCTGGTGTGGCACCCCACGGATCCCGACGCCGCCGCGGTGCTGAGCGTGGCGGCGTATCGCGCGGAGGCGGGCCTCTCGAATCTGGAGGCGCCGCGGAGGCTCGATGTCCACGACGACGACTGGCACGTTCCGCGGGCCGACGCGGTGGTGTGCATCAACATGATCCACATCGCTCCATGGTCCGCGACTCGGGCCTTGTTCCGGGGGGCCGGGCGCCTCTTGCGGGCGGGGGAGCCGGTCTATCTCTACGGGCCATTCCGCTTCGGCGGACAGCACCACGCGCCCAGCAACGAGGCCTTCGACGCGTCGCTGCGCGAGCGGGATCCGGCCTGGGGCGTGCGCGATCTCGGTGACGTCGCGGCCGTCGCCGCTGGCGAGGGCTTCACGCAAGACGAGGTCACGGCCATGCCGGCGAACAATCACTCGATCGTATTCCGGAAAGCGTGATATCGTGCGCGCATGATCTGGTATGAGCGTCTCGGCTCCCTGGACGCCACTTTCCTCCACCTGGAGAACCGCGCAGCCCACATGCACGTGGGCGCTATGGTCGTTTTCGAGGGGCCGCCGCCCGCTTACAAGGACCTTCTGGCCCTCATCGCCTCCCGGATCGACGCGGTGCCGCGGTATCGACAGAGGCTCATGTTCGTGCCCCTCGCGCAGGGCAGGCCCGTCTGGGTGGATGATGCGCACTTCGATCTGGAGTACCACGTTCGCCACACGGCCCTCCCGGCGCCCGGCGGAGAGGCGGAGCTGAAGCGGCTGACTGGCAGGCTCCTGTCGCAGCAGCTCGACCGCGACAAGCCCCTCTGGGAGCTGTGGTTCGTGGAGGGCCTCGGCGACGGCCGATTCGCCATCATCTCGAAGACGCATCATTGCATGGTGGACGGCATCTCCGGCGTCGACATCGCCACGGTGCTGATGGACGCGGACCGCGACGCGAAGCCCCCCGGCGCGCCGAAGCGGTGGAGTCCGCGCCCCGGGCCGAGCC
>JAXLYM010000026.1:0-145516 GCA_046351455.1 Polyangiaceae bacterium | reverse complement strand
GCGAAGCAGGCGCTTTGGGAGGGGCGGACGCGCGAGAGCGCGGCCGGGGGTGGGCACCTTCTTGGAAGCTCGGGGAACGCTCTCTGCGCTATCGATCGCCGCGCGTTTCTCCGAGCGATCGGCGCATCGTTCGCTGCGGTCGCGTCCGCGTGCGCGCTGCCTTCGTGTACGCCGCGCGATCCGGACGGTCGCACGGTCGTGTCGCTGTGGTTCGCGTACGGCGGCAAGAACAGGGAAGAGCTGCTCGCGCTGGTGCAGAAGTTCAACGCGTCGCAGGCGGCGGTGCGCGTCGACGCCACGTACCAGGGCGACTACTTCGAGGCCCTCGCGAAGCTCCGCACGGCGATCGCTGCGCGCGCGGCGCCGGCCCTCACGCACGTGATCGGGGAGGTGCTCCCGTACCTCGCGGAGGCGGGCGTCCTCACGCCGCTCGACGCGCTCGCCGAGGGCGCCGCGCAAGGCGAGCTGTCCGCCGATCTGGTGCCCGCGCTCGCGCAGGAGGGCGCGTACGTCGGCGGCGCGGATCGCCCGTTGTGGGGCCTTCCGTTCAACCGCTCGACGCCGATCGCGTACCTCAACGGCGCGGTGCTGAAGGAGCTCGGCCTCGCGCCGCCGACCACGTGGGACGAGCTGCGCGCGTTCGCGAAGGCCGCCACGATCCGCGCGGCGGACGGCTCCGTCCCGAGGTGGGGGTTCGCGTGCCCCGTCGACTGGTGGTTCTGGGCCGCGCTCGTCGGACAGGCCGGCGGCGAGGTGATCGCGAACGACGGCACGGTCACGCTCGGCGGAGAGGCCGGCGCGCGCGCGCTCCGCTTCTGGCAGACGCTCGTGCACGAAGACCGCACGATGAAGCCCCCGCCGGGCCGCGATTACAACGCGTGGCAAGCCGCGAAGGGCGATTACCTCGCGGGCCGCGCGGCGATGATCTGGTCCTCCACGGCGGACGTCCGCTACCTCGAAACGAACGCGAAATTCCAGGTCGTCGCGGCCCCGTTGCCGCGCGACGGGCGCGCCTCCGTGACGGTCGGAGGCACGCTCTTCGTGATGCCGAAGGGCGCCGCGCCCGACGCGCAGGCGGCGGCGCTCCGCTTCCTCCGCTGGATGATCGCGCCCGAGCAAGCGAACCAGTGGGCGACGCGCACCGGCTACATGCCCGTCTCGAAGAGCGGCCTCGAACAGCTTCGAAACGCGGGCTATTACGCGCAGCACCCGAACGACGCCGTCGCGGTGGAGCAGCTCCGCGTCGCGTCCCCGTGGCCCTGGTGCACCGAGCTGTTCCGCGTGCAGCGCGAGATCGTGCAGCCGCGCCTGGAGGAGGCCGTGCTCGCGCGCCGCGACGCGAACGACGTCCTCGAAGAAGCGCGCCGCGCCGCGAGGGAGCCGTGATCACGCCGCGAGGACCTGCACGTTTCGCCGAAGAAGCGCGCCGCGCCGCGAGGGAGCCGTGAAGCCGAAGAGCGCGTGGCACCCGTACCTCTTCCTCCTCCCGACGATCCTCACGCTCGGGATCTTCTTCGTCGCGCCGCTCGCGATCGCGATCAAGAACAGCTTCTATTCGTGGGACATGCTGACGCCTCCGCGCTGGGTCGGCGCGGGCAACTACGCCGCGATGGCGCGCACCGGCGAGATCTGGGGCGTGCTCGGGCGCACGGCGCTCTACAGCGCGATCGTCGTCGCGTGCTCGCTCGGCCTCGGGTTATCCCTCGCGATCGCGCTGGATCGTCCCGGCCGTTTGTACGCCTTCGTGCGCGGCGCGGTGTTCAGCGCGTACGTCGTGTCGTGGGTGGCGGTCGCGCTCCTCTGGACGTGGCTCCTCGACGCGGACGCGGGCATCGTCGGGGGCATCGTGCGCGCGCTCGGCGGCGTGCCGAAGAGCTGGCTCGCGGATCCGGACCGCGCGCTCTACGCGATCGCGATCGTGAGCGTGTGGAAGATCACCGGGTACGCGATGGTGATCTTCCTCGCGGGCCTGCAGGACGTGCCGCGCGGCGTGCTGGAGGCGGCGGCGCTCGACGGCGCGGGCCCCTTCCGCAGGTTCGCGCACGTGACGTGGCCCCTCTTGCGACCGAGCGCGGCGTTCGTCGCGACGACGGCGCTCCTCGCGAGCTTCCAGGCGTTCGACGTGGTGCGCGTGATGACGCAGGGCGGCCCGGTGAAGGCGACGACGCTCTTCGTCTACGCGATCTACGAGCACGTCTTCGTGAACCTCCGCGTCGGCCGAGCGAGCGCCCTCACGGTGATCTTCTTCGTGGTGCTCCTCGCGGTGACGGCCCTCCAGCTGCTCGCGTGGCGCGCCGCCGATCGCGCCCGCACGGCCTCGCGAGGCGCGCCGTGAACGAGCGCGGCTCCTTCGGACGGCGGCTGGGCTCCACGACGGTGCTCGTGATCGTCGCGCTCTTGTGGCTCGGGCCCTACGCGTGGATGACGCTGACCTCGTTCAAGACGCTGCCGGAGATCGTGGAGGCGCCGCTCGCGCCGTTGCCGCGCGCGCTGCAGGGCGAGGCGTACCGCGAGGTGTGGCGCGCGGTGCCGGTGGTGCGGCTCTTCGGCGTGACGGTGGCGATGGCGGTGTCGATCGCGGCGCTGCAGATCCTCTTCGCGCTCCCGGCCGGCTACGCGCTCGCGAAGCTGCGTTTCGCGGGGAAGAAGGCGGCGTTCGGCCTCGTGCTCGCGTGCCTCTTGATCCCGGCGCAGGTGACGTTCGTGCCGGTGTTCGCGATGCTCGGCGCCGCGGGCCTCGTGAACACGTTCGCGGCGCTGGTGCTGCCGTTCTCGGTGAGCGCGTTCGGCACGTTCCTCGTGCGGCAGGCGCTGCTGCAGGTGCCGGACGAGATCATCGAAGCGGCCCGCCTCGACGGCGCGAGCGAGCTCACGATCGTGTACCGCGTGCTCGCGCCGATGCTGCGCCCCACCCTGGCGGCGCTGTTCGTCTTCAGCTTCGTCTTCCACTACAGCGACTACTTCTGGCCGCTCGTCATGACGACGGACGATCGCGTCCGCACGTTGCCGCTCGCGATCGCCTTGTTGCGCGAGCCGGGCGCGGGCGTGCGCTGGCACATCGTGATGGCGGGCAACGTGATCCTGAGCCTCCCGGTGCTCGCGATCTTCGCCGCCGCCCAGAAGCACCTCCTGCGCGCCGTCACCGCCCGCTGAATCTTCGCCGTCCGCGCGGAAACACCGCAAATCGAAGGGTCTGAAGCTTCCGTTTTCAAAAAAAGGGCTTCCGTTTTCGTCCGGAGGCCTTCCGCCGCGGGTTTTTGACCTTTCGCCGTGCTCCAAATGCCTTCCGCCGTATTCGAACGACCTTCCATCAAGCACTTGGAGCCTTCCGGACGAAAACGGAAGCTTTCCGGACGAAAACGGAAGGTGATTTTTCCGAGACGGAAGCTTCCGGACGAAAACGGAAGGTGATTTTCCGAGCCAGGCTCCGCTCCGCCTACGCTGAGCGGACTCCGGCCTCCCAGTGGCGGCCAGAGGGGCGGGGCCGCGCGCAGGCCGAAGGCCGAGCACGGACCGGGGGTGGGCATCGCTGGAAGGATTCGATCTCTGGTGCGAGCGGTCAGCTCTTCTTGAAGAAGTGCTTCAGCTCCGAGAGGAAGTTGCCGCCGAGATCGCTTTCGCCGCGCTCCATCCGCTCCAGCACCCTCTTCCAGATTTGGGGGACGATGCGCTTGTAGAACGCCTCGGGATCCGCGCGCTTCATGCGCCAACCCCACAGGCCGTCGGCGTGCGGGACCACGTACAGGCGGCCCTTGTCGGCGGCGCGCAGCGTGTGCTCGGCGATGTCGTCGGGGGTCAACTTCGCGCGCGCCATCATCGCGTCCGCGCCCTCCTTCGAGCCCTTGCCGTACGCGCGGCCCGACTTCGCGATGTTGGTCCGGATGAACGTGGGGCACAGGACGCTCACGCCGATGCCCTCGACGCCGAGCTCCACGCTCAGCGACTCCGACAGCGCGACGACGCCCGCCTTCGCCACGTTGTACGGCGCGAGCGGCGGCGCGCAGAGCAGGCCCGCCGCCGACGCGACGTTGATGATGTGCCCGCCCCGCTGCGCGCGGAGATCCGGGATGAACGCGAGGCATCCGTCGATCACGCCGCGCAGGTTGATGGCCATGAGCCAGTCCCAATCCGCGATCGGGATCTCCGCCACGGGGCCGCTCACCGCGACGCCCGCGTTGTTGATGACCACGTCCGTGCCGCCGAAGTGCTGCTTCATCAGCGCCGGCAAGCCGAAGACGTGATCGCGATTGGCCACGTCGCACTGCACCGCGACGGCCTTTCCACCGGCGGAGCGGACGAGCGCGGCCGTCTCCTCCGCCGTGGCGAGCGAGATGTCGGCGACCAGCACGCTGCCGCCGCGGCGCGCGAGGGCGAGGCAAAAAGCGCGGCCGATGCCGCTTCCACCGCCGGTGACGACGGCACGAGGGTTCGTTGCGAGCGTCATGACTCCCGCGTACCGCAGCCGATGCGCCGCGTCACCGACTGCGTGCGACGCGCCCCGCACACCCGCGGACGCACGCCGAACCCGCAGCGGCGCGCGCCCTCGAACGCACGCCGACCCGCAGCGGCGCGCGCCCTCGATCGTGCGGGATCAGTTGAGCTCGTGGTCCTTCTTGCCGAGCGCGATGCGCTGGAGCGCCAGGATCTCCGTCACGCGCTGGACACGCTCGCCGAGATCCAAGGTCTCCAGGATCTGCTGGCGCTCCGTCGCGTCGATGATGAGGTGATGCGCGCACACGTCGACGATGAAGCCCGGCGGCGCGCCCCGCGGCATGCGGAACTCGAAGTCGTGATCGCGCTCGCGCACCAGCGACACGAAGGACTGCGCGTTCGCGAGGAGGGACGTGACGTCCTGCTCCGCGACGTGCGCGTCCTCCGTGTGGAGCACCGTCGCCTTCGCCGTGCGGTACGGCGGCACGAACGGCAGCTCCGTGAGCTTCACGCGCGCGCGGCCCCGCACGAGGATGTTGAAGCGGCCCTCGGGGAGCTCCGCGTGATCGACGATCACGCCGGCGCCCGCGATCCGCGCGATCCCGGGGTGACCGTGATCGTCCAGGTGATCGGGATCCGTGATCTGCACGACCGCGAGCGCGCGGTGCGTCGTGAGGCAGTCCCGGATCATCGCCTTGTAACGTGGCTCGAACACGTGGAGCGGCAGCACCGCGCCCGGAAACAGCACGACCTGAGGGAGAGGGAAGAGCGGCAGCGCCGAGAGCGCCGCGCCGAGATCGGACGGTTCCGCCGGATCCTGCGACATCGCGCGAGGGTAGCACGCGGCGCGCGGTCGGCCTCACCTGCGTGCCTCTCTGCGAAGTCCGCGCGCGATGGTAGCGTCGCTCGCGATGGCTCCATCGATCGACGCCGCTCGTCTCGCCGCCGCGAAGGGCCGTTTCGCGGCATTTTTTCGCGAGCTCTCCGTTGCATTCGCCGAACGCGAAGACGTGCTCGCGCAGATCGCGCTGACCCTCCTCGCGCGCGAGCACCTCCTGTTCGCGGGGCCGCCGGGCACGGCCAAGAGCGCGCTCGCCGGCGCCGTGGTCGGCCGCATCCTGGACGAGGACACCGGCAAACCGAGCCTCTTCGCGCGGCAGCTCACCGAGAGCACCGTCCAGACCGACGTCATCGGGCCGATCGATTTCAAGACGCTGATGGAGACGGGGCGGACGTCGCACTTCACGGACGAGGGGCTGCTCGGCGCGGTGCACGCGTTCCTCGACGAGGTGTTCGACGGGCGCGACATGCTGCTGCGATCGACGCTGAATCTGCTGCACGAGCGCGAGCTGAAGCAGGGCACGTCGATCACGAAGGGGCGCTTCGAGATCGCGTTCATGACGACGAACCGCTACGTCTCCGAGGTGCTGGAGACGGCGCGCGAGACGCTGCTCGCGTTCGTGGATCGCGTCGCGTTCATCGGCTTCGTGCCGCGCGGGTTCGCCGATCCGTCGCGCCTCGCGGAGGTGCTTCGCTTCGAGGCCGGCGGCGTGGGGCGCGCGCCGCTCGACGCGCCGCTCAGCGTGCAGGACCTGGACGCGCTTCAGGCCGCGGTCGATCAGGTGGTGCTGCCGGACGAGATCTGCGACGGGCTCGCCAAGCTGCTCGATCTGCTGGAGGGCGAGCTCGCGGCGACGGAGCGCGCGGATCCGACGTTCGCGCCGACGCGGTACCTGTCGACGCGCACCGCGGTGCGATCCGCGCGCGTCCTGCGGGCGATCGTGGTGCACGACGCGATCTTCCGGAGGCCGGATCGGGCGCTCCGCGTGGAGCCGGACGATCTGCGGCTGCTGCGGCTGCACCTCTTGCTATCGGGCCCGTCACCGGAGCAGACGACCGCGCTCCTCGCGCGCGAGCGCGACCCCCGCGAGCGTCGTCAGCTCGGCATCCTGCGCGCCGAACGTGAGGCCTTCGAGCGCGCGCTCGCGAAGCTGCCGCGCATCCGTGTCGCCGAGGCGCCCGCGGCTCCGGCCCCGGTGACGGCGGAGATCGCGTCGAATCGAGGCGGGGATGCTGCGAGCGCGGGCGCTGCGGTGGACGGATCCAAGGTCGCCGCGGCGCGTCCTCCGTGGGTCGCCTCGGCGAACGCTGCGTTCGCCTCCGGGGAGACGGCGGGCGTCGTGGGCGCGCTGCGCGATCTGGTGCCGATGACGCGGGCCGCGGGCGCGGACGGGGAGCTCGCGATGGATCTCCTGCGGGCCGGGATGGGCGTGCTGCGGCGCTCGGTGCTGCGCGCGACGCTCACCGCGCGGGCCGTCGGCGGCGCGAAGCCGATCGAGGTGGCCGAGGAGCTGTCGACGCTGGCGGACGCGACGGAGGCCGGTCCGGCGGCGGCGCAGGCGCTCGGGCGATGGGTCCGCGGCCACGCGCTGTTGCTGCTGGCGGCCGCGCTGCCGACCACGCTCGATCTGGGGCACGCGAACGTGACCGGGTGGGCGACCGATCGCGACGCCGCGACGCTCCTCGTGCAGGCGGACACGATGGTGCGCGCGCTGGAGCGGCGCTCGGAGACCCGTGGCCGCATGCTCGCGCGCGGCGTGGAGCCGGAGCTGCGGCACGAGGCCGACGCCGCGTGGACGCGGGGGCTCGCGATCGCGTCGGAAGACGTGAAGGCTTCGCTCGACGCGGCGCTGCGGACGGCCGCGACGGCGGCGCTCGCGGCGGGGGAGAGGCGCGACCTCCGCGACCTGCTGGTGGAGGTGAGCGCGGTGCTCGCCGAGCTGCGGAAGATCGACGCCCGCGCGGCCGCGATCGGCGTCACGGTGGGTCTGCGCGGCGACGTCGTGGCGCCCCGCCTCGGCCCGCTGCTGGCGCACACGTTCGGTCGGGTGGAGGCGCTCGATCGCGCGGCGTATCTGGCGGAGGTCGATCGCGCGCTCCGCACGCTCGCGGAGGCCGAGCTCACCGACGTGATCCCGGCGGCGGACTGGATCACGTGGGCCGCGGGCGCGCTGCTCCGAGCGGACACAGTGGCGCCGGGCGCGGGCGAGCCGGCGCTGACGCACGAGGGGTATCGCAAGCTGCGCGCGGGCGCTCCGCGCGTGCCGAACGGCTTCGTCCTCGCGGAGATCGCGATGCGCACGGCGGGCTCCGCCGGGGAGCCGACGGCGGAGGAGCCGATGCCTGTCGCGGCCTCTCTGCTCGCGGGGCTCCCGCTGAGTCTGCGGCGTCACGTCGCGGACGCGGATCGCCGGCGCGTCGAGCGGGTGGTCGAGTTCTTCGAGGCGTTCTTCGCATCGCTCGACGACGGCGCGGAGCCGCGCTCGCCTGCGGACGCCGCCGAGCGGCTGCGGGGGCTCGTGGCGTCCGGCTTCTTCTCCATCCTGCTCGACGACGCGGCGCTCACGCGGACGTCGCTGGAGATCGATCTATTGTGCGATCTGTTCCCGGAGATGGAAGAGATCGCGGCGGATCTGCGAGGGCGCCTCGATGCGCTGGCGGAGCGAGCGCGTCGCCGCGTCCTCTCGCTCGCCCGGGCCCGCGGGGAGGGCGCGTGGTCCGCAGCCCTGAAGCGCGCCGCCGAAGGTGAGCCGGGCTCGTGAGCGGAGGCGTCGAGCCGCGTCTGCGCGATCTGGCGGTCCGGATCGAGCGGCTGTCGATCGCGCCGGACGAGATCGCCCGAGCGAGCCTGTGGTTGCGCGCGACGAGCCCGCTGTACCGGCTCGTCGGATGGCGCGCCCGCATCCGCACGACCGCGCTGCGGGCCTTGCTCGCGAAGCTGCGCTCGGTCGCGGACGCCGCAGGATCCGGCGCGGACGCCGCAGGATCCGTCACGGATACCGCGGAGTCCGGGCGCGCCGCGCCGACGCGAGACGAGGTCGAAAAGACCGCGAAGGCGCTCGTCGTTCTGCGTGACGCCGCGCTGGAGGAGCTGGAGACGAACGTGACCGCCGCCGAGCGCGCCGCGGTGCTCGACGCGCGCTCCGCGCAGGGGCCGATCGCCGGGTGGCTCGCGCGGATCCACGAGGTCGTCGAGCGCGCCGCCCGCGCCGTCGCGGCGCCCGAAGACGAGGCGCGGCGGGCCGCCGCGATCGAGGTCGACGACGACTGGATGCTCCGCCCGCTCGCGGTGGCGTCGAAGGCGAAAGACCTGCTCCGCGGCGTCGATGCGCCTGGAGACGCCGCAGGACAGCCTTCGGCCGAAGCATCCCGGTCCGCGGGGAACGCGACGTCGTCCGCAGGGAGCGCGACGCCTTCCACGAACGAAAAGACGCCATCTGCGGGAGATGCGGCGTCTTCAGCGGGAGACGCGGCGCTCTCCGCGAACGAGGATTCGCCGTCCGCAAGAGAGGAAATCGCATCGTCCGCCGAAGGGGAGGGGACGCCGGACGAGCGCCTCGTGGAGATCGAGCTCGCCGCGATCGACCGCGTGCTCGACGCGGCGCGCGCGGAGACGGCGTTCCTGGGCCGGCGCCGGCGCCTCTTCGAAGCGGCCCGCAAGCTCTTGCTCGACGCGTCCGCGGCGCTCCCGCTGGAGCCGGTCGCCACCTCGGCGCGCGCGCGCTTCATCGCCGACCAGATCGTCCTCGTGAACCGCTGGCAGGCGGCGGGCGTCTCGCCGGACGTCGCGCTCCCGCACCAGGCCGTCACGGCCCTCGCGCGCGGCGAGCGGGAGCGCCTCTACGCCACGTTGCAGGCGACGTTCACGATGGCCTCGTTCGACGGTGACGTGGCGATGGCCGCGCGCTCGAAGGAGGCGCTCCGGCGGCTGGATCCGCGCCCGGATCGCACGGCGCGCGACGCGTCGACGGCGCGCTCCGCGACCGAGCTCTTGGGCGACGCGACGGTGGGCGCGGTGCGGGATGCGTACGACGCGGCCCGCCGCGAGCTCGCGTTCCGGATGTCCACGCCGCCCGCGCACGACGACGATCCGGCCGAGACCGAGCAGCGCCTCGCGCGGTGGTCCAGCTACCTCCACGAGGACGCGGTGCTCGCCACGCTGTCGGCGGCGATCTCCGTCGACGGCTGCTTCGAAGTGGGCGGCACGCTCGCGCCGATCCGCGTGCAGGAGGAGAGCACGCGCATCCGCGTGGTGGACCACCCGACGCAGGACATGGTCGTGGTCACGTCGAGCGACGTGACGGACCTCCCGAACGCGATCATCGACGACCCGCGCGGCGTGATCCTGGCGCTCGCCGAGGGCCGCCTCTTCGCGCGCAAATACCGCAAAATCGAGACGATCCGAACCGCGCGCACGCGCATGACGACGGAGGCCCGCATCTACGTGCTCGACGGCTCCGACTCGATGCTGCTCGGCGCCTCGGGCCGCGCGTCGGGCGCCCGCGCGCGCATGCGAGACGCGCTGTTGCTCGCGGAGCTGTCGACGCTGTACCGGCGCGTGACGGAGGGCGGCCGCGGCGCGCGCGTGGTGCTCTTCTACCGTTACTTCACGAAGGCGCTCGGCGAGGTGACGCGCGTGGCGTCGGCGGAGGAGGCGACCCGCGCGATGGCCGAGGTGGTCCGCACCCCCCGCCACGGCGGCACCAACATCGAGGCCGCGCTGCTCGCGAGCTTCGAGCAGATCCGCGAGGCGCGATCGACGGACCCGGATCTCGCCCGCGCGCAGATCGTCCTCGTCACGGACGGCGAAGCGGCGGTCGACGAGGAGGCGATCCTGACCGCCCGCGAGCGCGAGGGAGATTTCCGGATCGGCGTGAGCGTCGTCGCGCTGGGCGAGGAGAACCCGGTCCTCCGCCGCCTCGTGGCGCGTCAGCGCGCCCGCGGAGAGCCGGCCTTCTACCACTTCGTCTCCGACGCGGATCTCGTCCAGATCGCGACCGGACAGCGCGCGTCCGGAGCCGCGGTCCACGAAGCCGCGACCCTCTCCGAGCAGGCCACGTCCGCGGCGCTGACGCAGGAGCTCACGCGCATCGTCGACGAAATGGAGACCCTCGATCGCCTCCGCAGCGAGCAAATCCGAGCGCCGTCCCCCGACGCGATGGGCACCGCCGACGCCGAATCGCGAAAGGCCGCCGGCCTCTCCGGAGCCGAAACAGAAGGCGATCGCGCCCACCGAGAGGCGCGCGCCCGCGACGAGCGAGCGCTGACCGCCCGCTTCGACGCCTGGTTCCCCGCGACGAGCACGGCAGCGCCGCCGCTGGAGCCGCCGCCGGAAGACGACGTGGAAGCGGCCGCGGTCGTGCTGACGACGCTGAGCGAGATCCAGAGCGACCTCCTCGGATCCCCCGCCGAACGCCGCGCCGACGCCATCGAGCTCCTGGAGCGCCTCCTCCCCGACGCCCGCCTCTCCCCCGCACGCTACCGAGCCGTGCTCTCGTCCCGTCCCCCCGCGATCGCCCGCGCGATCGATGCGTTGCGCGCATCGACCGAGCGAACCCCGACCGCGAGATCGACCCCGAAGAGCAGGTGACGTCGCCTCTAGCCGAACATCTCGATCGCGGATCCGGTGAGCGCTGCGGGCGCGTCGAGCGCCGCGTAAACGACGAGCCCCGCGACGTCGGCGGCGCTCATCTTCGGCTCGAACCCGCTGCCCACGAGCATGTCCGTGTCGATCGAGCCGGGCAGCACCGCGATCGACGCTACCCCCGATCCGCGCAGCTCCTCCGCGAGGCTCTTCGCGAGGCCGACGAGCCCCCATTTCGAGGCCGCGTACGACGCCGCGCCGGGGCATCCGATCGTCGCCGAGATGCTCGAGACGTGCACCAGCCGCCCGCGCCCGGCGCCGCGCATGGCCGGCACGAACGCGCGCGAAACGAGGAAGGGACCGCGGAGGTTCACGCCGATCACCTCGTCCCACTCGGCGGGCGCCGTCGCCTCCACGTTCGCGCCGCGCCGAACGATCCCGGCGTTGTTCACGACGACGAGCGGCGCGCCGAACGCCGCGAGCACCTCCGCCGCCGCGCGATCCACCTCCGCCTCGCGCGAGATATCGCAGGCGAACGCGCGTGACGCGGGATCGAGCGCCGCCACCTCCGCCGCCGCCTCGTCGAGCGCGTGACCCGGCCGGCCGAGGAGCGCGACGGAGAGGCCTCGCTTTGCGAACGCGACCGCCGTGGCGCGACCGACGCCGCGGCTCGCTCCGGTGACGACCGCGACGTCCCGGCGCGACGCGGTCAAGCGCGCCTCGCCATCGCCCGCAACGACATGAGCAGCTCTTGCCGGTAGCGATACTCGCCTTCGATCGCCATCGTCTCGACCACGGCGCCGGCCTTGCGCTCCCCGCGTCCGACGAGGCATCCGTGCGTGAGCGACAGGATGCAGAGCGCCGCGTGCGGCTCCAGCTCGTGGCGGATCACCTTCACGACGGACTCGCCGATGTGCTCCTGAAGCGTGAGCCGGTGCGCGTACGCGTCCACGACCTTCGCGAGCGTCCCGAGGCCGACGAGGCGCCGGTTGGGGATGTACGCGACCGTCGCGGTGCCGTGCGCCGGCAAGAGGTGGTGCGGACACACCGTCGTCACCGCGAGATCGCGCACGATGACCGGCCCGTGATCGCCGCGCCCCGCGTCCGCCGCGCCGTCCCGGAGCACGTCCGACGGGTTCACCCGGTAGCCGTCGAGCAGCTCGTCGATCCACGCGTCCGCCACCCTCTGCGCGGTGCCGGTGAGCTCTCCCGAAGGATCCTGCCCGAGCGCTCGCAAGAACGCTTCGATCGCCTCCGCTGCCGCTATTTTGTCCATTTCGAGCGTGCCTAGCCTACGAGATCGAGGTCGATCGCGGTACTTTTCGGCGCGCCCGCGGAGGCGGGGAGACGCCGTCGATCCACGCGCGCGCCGGTGACGTCGCCGAGCTTCAGAACGCTTCGTTCCGATCCGCGCGCTCGACGGGGCTCTTCACGGGGGACGCGTTCGAGCGCGATCCGCCGTATCCCGGAGCCGCCTGGTCGATGGTGGCCGGCTTCGACGCGGCCTTCGGCGCGGGCGCGGCCACCGGCGCGGCGACGCCGGCCTTTCCGCCGCCTCCGGCCGCCGCCTTGCTCGAGTTGGCCGTCGCCGCCGCCGAAGCAGCGGCCATCTGGTTCGTCGCCGGCGCGCTGTCGTTCAGCGCGTCCTCGGCCTTCTGTTTGTACTCGTCGCGCTGCGCGAGCACGCCGTAGAGCTCGCGCGCCTTCGTCATGTCGCCGCGCTTCTTGTGGCAGCTCGCGGCGGCCCACATCGCGTCCGCGGCCTGCGAGGTCCCCGCGAACCGCGTCGCGACGTCGTCGTACTTCGGGAGGGCCGCGTCGCAGCCGAGCGACCCTTCCGTCGCCTTCGCGTCGGCGAGGGCCGTCTGCGCTTCGCCCGATTTGCCCTTCGCCGCGCCGGATCCTTCGTCCTTGTCCTTCGCGGCCTCTCCGCGCGCCGCGACGTCTCCGGGAGGCGGCGGAGCTTCGCTGGCGGCGACCGCGGACGGCGCCGCTCCCTGCATCGCCGTGGGCGCAGCCGCAGCTTGCGGCGCGTCGTCACGATCCGGCGAGGGCTCCCCGCGCTCCGTCACGCGAACCGGCCCGATCGACGTGGTCCCCGGCTTCGCGCGGAGCAGGAGGAGGCTCGATCCGATCACGAGCACGAACACCGCCGCCATCGCGAGCTGCGGCCGCATCGCATGGCTCCCCGCCCAGGCCAGCGCCCGCAAAGCTTTGCGGTGCCACGGAGTCCTACGTTGCGCGGCAGATGCGGCGAACAGGATCCGGCTCTCCAGCTCCTCGCTCGGCTCCTCCAGCGGAAGGACAGCGACTTGACGGGTCGCACGGAGCGCCGAGAACGCGCCCGCGCACCGCGAGCAGCCTTCCATGTGGCGCTTCATCGCCGCCATCGTGAGCTCGTCGAGCTCGTCGTAGAGGGCGTCGATCACGTGCTGATCGAACTTGTCACAGTCCATGCGAGGCTCGAAGGTTCGTGGTCTAGCTCACTGGTTCCAAATAACTCACGGGGGCGATCATCGCAGGGCCCGCGCATAATCTTCGTACTCGGAGAGCGCTTGTTGCAGCCGCTCCAAGGCATACCGCATCCGGCTCTTGACGGTGTTCTCGCTGACGCCGGTCATCTCCGCGATGTCCTTGAACGGGACGTGCCCGATCTCTCGCAACAGGAAGACCTCCCGTTGCTCTTCGGGCAAGGTCTCCACCGCGTGGATGATCCGCGACTGCATTTCGGTCCCGATGGCCATCCGCTCGACTTGAGCGCCCGGCGTCGCGTCGGCCGTGCGTTCGCCCAGCGTCGGCCCGTCCTCGTCCGCCCGCGCCGGCTGATCGAGGGAAGGGTGCTTGCGGAGCGACATCTTGCGCAGGTGATCGATGCTCACGTTGCGCGCGATGGCGTAAGCCCAGGTCGAGAAGCGGGCCTCATGCTTGAAATCGGCCGCGTTCTGGACGATTTTGACGAACACGTCCTGGACGAGATCCTCCGCGACTTGAGGCACGCGGACCTGCCGGACGATGAAGTTGTAAAGAGGGGTCTTCTGTCTTCGGACGAGCGTGGCGAACGCGGCGCGGTCTCCGCCTTGGAACCGCAACATCAGGACCTCGTCGGTCACCTCCTCACGGACGGGCGGCGCCATCGATTCAGGCCCGCCGCGCCGCGCGAGAAGAGGCTCCGACCGCGACCTGCCGTGAGCGGAGCGATGTTCGTGCGGCGCATGGTCGCGCTATACGCACGGCGCCTCCCGAAGTTCTGCTCGGCCACAACGCCAAATCTGCGCACCGCACGTCACGTCGCGACTCCCGGAACCGAGGTTCCACAGGCGGTCACCTTACCCGAACTCTCAATCGCAGAGCACGAATGTCGCAACAGGAGACGAACGTGTGCTGCGGGTGGTCCGTTCTCGACGTCCGAGGCCACCATCCAACGTTGCACGGTCGGCACGCCCACAACTAGACTGACGCGCACCGGTGCGGTGTGCCTCGGTCCCTCCACTCTTCCGAAAAGGGGAGCTCGATGAGACTTTTCCAGGTGCTTGCTTGTTGCCTGCTCACGTTTGCCTTCGGCGTCGCGCCCGCTTTCGCGCAGCCGGCCCCCGCTGCGGGCGCCGGGCAGAAAGCTCCGGCCGCAGCGTCCACGGGCGCTCCGGCTGCGGGCGCACCTGCAGCGACGGGCGCGCCTGCGAAGGCGACCGCAGCGGCGACGGGCTCCAGTCAACCCGCGGCGCCTCCGGTGGTCGCGCAATCTGCGGGCGCCCCCGCCGACACGGCCGCACCGACGAGCGGCTCCGCGGCGCCGGTCGCGACGGGCGCGCCCGCTGCGGGACCCGCGGCGCCGACGATGGACGGAGCGACCTACGCGGTGCGCCTCCGCGATCTCGAGCAGCGCATCGATGACCTGAAGGAGCAGATCCGGCGCAGCCACACGCGCCTGTCGCTCCTCTCCGACACGATCCTCTCCGGCGGCGGCGCGGGCTCGCGCGCGGGCATCGTCTTCAAGAACGAGCTGTCGAGCGCCTTCCGCATCACGCGCGTGCTCGTCGTGCTCGACGGCGCGGTCCAGTACAACAAGACCGACCAATCCGGCAGCCTCTCCGAGCAGCCGGAGATCCCGATCTTCAACGGCTCGATCCCGCCCGGCGATCACACCGTCCAGGTGCTCGTGAACCTGCAGGGCAACGGCTACGGCGTGTTCTCGTACCTCCGCGGCTACAAGTTCGAGGTGAGGTCGAGCCACTCGTTCACCGCGGTGGAAGGGAAGACCGTGCAGCTCCAGGTGCTCGCGTACGAGAAGGGCGGCGTGACCACGCCGCTCGAAGAGCGCCCCGCCATCCGCTACGCCGAGAAGGTGGTGAGCGGCCTCGTCGACGGGACGCAGCCCGCGCCCGCCGCGGCCCCGCTGCCCGGAGCTCCCGCGGCCTCGAAGTGAACCAGTGAGGAACCGGATCATGACAACGAAACGACGTGCGCCGCGAGGCTCTCTCCTCGCAGGGGCATTCGCGGTGTTGATGGCGCTCACGACCGCCGGCCCGGCCTCCGCGGTGGAGCCGGATCAGGCGTACGCGAGCGCTCAGCAGCAGATCCAGTCGGTGGCGAACGGCCTCACGTCGATCCAAGCAGCGGTCGCGAAGGCCAAGCAGCAGGAGCGCTCCGCCGAGCAGCGCATCGCGGACGCCGTGCTGCTGCTCGGCTCGAAGGACTACCCGCGCGCAGCGAGCCTGCTGAACGAGGTCGTCGAGAAATACCCGAACCACCCGACCGCCTACCCCGACGCGCTCAACATGCTCGGCGAGGTGTATTTCCGGTCGAAGCAGTACCTCTCGGCGCGTCGCGTCTTCAAGCAGATCGTCGATAAGGGGAGCGACGCCCGGTTCTCGCAATACCAGGCGGGCGCGCTCGGTCGGCTCGTCGACATCGCCCTGCGTTTGAAGGAGCTGAACGAGCTCGACGCCATCTTCGCGTCGATCGCGAAGGTGCCGACGGGCGCCGCGTCGAGCGCCCTCGCGTATGCGCGCGGCAAGGGCCTCTTCGCCAAGAAGGACCTCGCGGGCGCGAAGGCCGCGCTCGCCCAGGTCGACGTGCAGAGCGAGTACGGGCACCAGTCGCGTTACCTCACGGCGCTCATCGCGATGAAGGAGGCGACCCCGCCCGCGAAGCCGCTGGCGGAAGGCGAGACGCCGCCCCCGGTGCCGCCGTCGCGTTACGCCTCCACGCTCGACCTCTTCGTGAAGGTCACGCAGCTCCCGCCCGACACCGCGGATCATCGCCGCGTGATCGACATGGCCTGGCTCGCGATCGGCCGGCTCTTCTACGAGACGGACCAGTACCAGCAGGCCGTGAACGCCTACAACCACATCGACCGCAGCTCGACCGAGTTCGGGACGATGCTGTACGAGCTGTCGTGGGTGTACGTGAAGCTCGGCGACATCGAGCGCGCCCAGCGCGCGCTGGAGGTGCTCGCGATCGCGGACCCGAACAGCACCAACATCGCGGACGGCTCGCTCCTCCGCGGCGATCTGATGCTGCGCGCCGGCCAGTTCGAGACGTCCCTCAAGGTCTACGAGAGCGTCCGCAACCGCTACGACCCGATGCGCGAGAAGGTCGAGACGTTCCTCAGCTCGACGAACGATCCGGCCGTCTACTACGACCGCCTCTCGCAAGGAGAGCTCTCCGCGCTGGAGAACCGCACGGACCTTCCAGCCGTCGCGGTCCAGTGGGCGCGCGACGAGGAAGACGGGCCGATGGCGTTCGCCGTGATCGACGACATCACGGAGTGCCGCGACCTCATCAAGCGCTCGAACGAGCTGATCGAGCGCCTCAACGCCGTGCTGAGCGCCCCGAACCGCGTGCGCGCCTTCCCCGAGCTGAAGGCCGGCGAAGAGCAGGCGCTGTCGCTCCTCAACCGCGTCTCCTTCGCCCGCCTCACGATCGGCCAGACGATGGACGAGATCAACGGCGACGCGCTCTCCGGCGACATCGGCACGTGGCGCGCGAAGCGCCGCGCGCTCCAGAAGCGCCTCGGCCAGCTCCCTGTCACCGAAGGGGACTTCCAGGAGCGCGAGAACCAGGCCCTGAAGCAATGGAACGGCGTCTCGCAGGCCCTCCAGCGCCTCAACCTCCAGGTCGACACGCTCCAGGCCACGATCAACGGCCTCCGCCGCGTGCTCCGTGAAGGGTCGCAGTCCGGCGTCGTGCGCGATCCGGCGAGCGTCGCCCGCTTCGAGCAGGAGCTGGCGCAGAACGAGCACGACCTCGCGCTCTACCGCCAGCAGATGGACGCGCTGCGCAAGATGATCACGGCCGGCAAGCTCCAGGTCGGCTTCGGCGATCAGCGCTTCGTCGAGGACGCCGAGGTGCGGCGCGCTTACCGCGAGGCCCTCGGCAAAGAGGTCGAGCTCGCCGCGGCCGGCGCGGGCGGCGTGGCCCTCGCCGACTTCGCGAAGAAGTCGCTGACGCTGGTCAAGCAGGCGAACGACGCGGACGACAAGCTCGACGCCGCGTTCGCGGAGCTGGAGCGCGAGGTGCAGAAGCGCTCGCAGGAGCTGACCGACATCGTGACGCGCGAGACGCGCAACATGGTGAACTACTCGGTCCGTCTGGAGGCTCTGGACAAAGAGGCGAGGGGAGTCGTCGGTGAGGTCGCGAAGCGCAACTTCGGCCTCGT
This sequence comes from Polyangiaceae bacterium, assembly GCA_046351455.1. Taxonomy (GTDB): domain Bacteria; phylum Myxococcota_A; class Polyangia; order Polyangiales; family Polyangiaceae; genus JADJRH01. The sequence continues at coordinate 128,003 of JAXLYM010000026.1, read as the reverse complement.
GCGCGATCGCCTCAAGAACATCGTCCTCCGCGCCGACGTCGGCATCACCGAAGAGGCGTGGGAGGTGCGCGAGGAGCAGCTCACGCGCGTGCGCAGCCTGCGGGTCGAGAAGAGCCGTGAGCAGAAGCTCCTCAACGACGAGCTGAACGAGGTCCTCGACGACAGCGGCGACGCCGAGGACGAGGAGAAGAAGCAATGACCCGCTCCACGATGCGCTCCCGCCGGATCCTGACCGCGTCCAGCTTCGCGCTGATGCTGGGCGTCGCGGGGGCAGCTCTCTCGCAGCCGGCCGGCTCGGCGGCGCCTCCGCCCACGGCGCCCGCGGGAGCCGTCACGGCGCCTCCCTCGGCCGCTCCGACCGCGTCCGGCGCGCCGGCGACCTCCGCGGCTCCCTCGGCGAGCGGCGCTCCGGCCGCAGCTCCGCCTGGTTCGGCCGCGCCTGCCGCGGCGCCTTCCAGCCACGGCCTCCCGCCGCCCACGGCCGAGCAGCTCGCGGCCCTCGCGGAGATGCAGAAGGAAGCGGACGCCTACGAGAAGGCCGCGCGCGACTACCGATCGACGATCACGAGGATCGTCCAGCACCACTACGAGGACCGGAAGCGCCGCATCCTGACCGCCCTCGACACCGAGATCGCCACCGAGAACAAAGTCCTCGCGGACGCGCGCGAGGAGGCGATCAAGAAGCATGAAGAGTTCGTCGCGAAGTACTCGGGCGCCAACGCGCACCCCGAGAACACGCCCGACAAGATGTTCCGGCTCGCCGCCCTCTACGAAGAGCGCGCCCGCGAGCGCGAGGACGAGAAAGAGGTCAACGCGGGTCTCGCGCAGGCGATCGCGCTGTACAAGCGCGTCATCCGTGAGTTCCCGCAGTACCGCGAGCTCGCCGCCATCTACTACTACCTCGGGCACGCGCTCCACGAGTCGGGCCGCCTCGCGGAGGCGCAGCAGGTGTGGCGCTCGATGGTGTGCCACAACAAGTATCCCTACCCCGTCGCGGTGGACCCGAAGGATCCGACGCGCGACACGATCGGCAAGCTCCCGCAGGACCACGACGCCGACTTCTGGAAGGGCTGGGAGAACCGCCACCCGGATCCGGTCGACGTCGCCAAGAACAAGGCGAAGACCGCTCCCAAGAAGGGGCCGAAGAAGACCAAGAAGCAGGAGGAAGAGGACCAGCTCTACTCCGACCCGGGCGGCGCGGACGAGACGGTGTTCGTCAACCCGTACCCCGACGAGTGCCAGGTCATCCCGCAGAAGACGAACCCCGGCGAGGAGCCTCGCTACATCAACGAGGTGTGGTGGCTCATCGGCAACTACCACTTCGACGAGATCGATCGCGGCGGCGGCCCCTTCAATTACAACCGCGCGGAGGCCGCGTACCGCCAGTCGCTCAAGTTCAAGCGTCGCCCCGTGTACGGCGTCGCGATGTACAAGCTCGCCTGGACGTACTTCAAGCAGCAGCGCTTCGAGCAGAGCGTCCGCCAGTTCATCGACCTCCTCCGCTACACCGACGAGGAGGAGAAGAAGACGGGCGATCCCGGCACCGATTTCCGCAGCGAGGCCTACACGTACGTCGCGGGCTCGCTGACGTACCTCGATTTCAAGGGGCCGGGCCCGGCGGATCCGTACATCCCGCGGAACGACATCCTCGACACCGAGCAGGATCCTCGTCAGGCCGAGCTCAAGATGAGGATCGCGATCGAGCGCGTGCAGGACGACTCGCTGATCCCTCAGAACGAGAAGTGGTCGGTCGAGATCTACAAAGCGCTGATGCAGGAGTTCAAGGAGCTCAATCAGTACCGCAACCTCGTCGACGTCGCGGAGCTGATCCTCAAGAAGTGGCCCCTGCACCGTGACGCGCCGGTGATCCAGAACGCGATCGCCGACGTCTACGACACGCTCACGAACCAGAGCCGCGCGGGCACCGCGGAGCGCGCCGAGAACTCGGCGAAGGCCCTCGAAGCCCGCACGAAGCTCGCGCGGTACGTCGGCACCACCGACTGGACGAACGCGAACAAGGACGACCCCGAGGCCCTCCAGACGGCGGAGCGCCTCGTCCGCGGCGGTCTGCGTCGCGCCGCGGCCGATCACACGAACGCGGGCAGCGCGCTCTCGAACCAGGCGATCGGCATCGGCGACAAGACCTCCCGCGATCCGATCTTCGAGCGCGCGCTCTCGGAGTACAAGCTCGCGGCGCAGGGCTGGGCCGGCTACCTCGGCCAGGACGAGAACGCGCCCGACGCATACGAGAGCCGCTACTGGCTCGCGGACGCGAACCACATGATCGTCGTGATCACCGTCGCGCTCGATCGTTCGCCCTCGCAGGCGGAGATCGACGAGGCGCGGAAGACGGCGATCGCCGTTCGCGACTCGAACGAGGACGACAAGTACCTGCAGCCCGCGGCGTACATGGTCGTCGACATCGCCCACCAGGCGCTCACGGATCAGTACAACCTCTACAAGCGCACGAACGGGGCCCAGGGCCTCGAATTCCGCGACTCGCTGAAGATCCTGAACCAGGGCACCGAGCAAGAGACGTTCGCGAAGGATCCGGTGCCCGAGCAGGTGCTGCAGGCCGTGGCCGCGCGCGACGACTACAACCGCCGCGTCCCGGCCGCCCTCGACACGCCGAAGAACATCGCTGCGTATCGCTTCCAGGCCGCGGACTACTTCTTCATCTACGGCCAGTTCGACGACGCGCGGAAGCGCTACACGCCGATCTTCGACGAAGAGTGCGGCAAGACGAGCTGGGGCTACAAAGCCTGGGAGCGCCTCACCACGATGGCGAACCGTGAAGGCAACATCCCCGAGAGCCGTCGCCTCGCGGAGGCCGTCCTCCCGCCGAAGGGGCACAGCTGCGCCGTCACGAAGGAAGACGAGCTGAAGGAGGCCACGATCGCGCGGCCCACCATCGCGCTCGGCTACTACGTCGACGCCGGTGAGGCCTTCAAGAAGGCGCAGGGGATGCAAGACGGTCCCGAGCGCAACAAGGCCTGGCGAGAGGCCGCGGCGCTCTACAAGGTCGCGCTCGAGAAGGCGCCGGCCCGCGACGAGGCGCCCGAAGCCGCGATGAACGGCGCCTACTGCTACAAACAGGTCGGCGACTACGACCAGGCCATCGCGATGTACACGCTCTTCATCAAGGAGTACGGCAACGAGGAGAACCTGGTGAAGCTCGAGAAGGGCGACACCAGCGTGAAGCCTCCGAAGGCGCCGGATCCGAAGAAGCTGCAGGAGCGCGTGAAGTACCTGAAGCAGGCGTACGACGCGCTCTCGGCCGCGTACGTGCTGTTCTTCAACTACCGCACCGCCGCGGAGACGTACGAGACGATCTCGAAGATCCGCCACTTCACCGAGGCCGATCGCCGAGCCGCCGCGCGCAACGCGGTCCTCCTCTACGCGAACGTCGGCGACAACGACAAGATGCTCCAGGCGCGCACGACGTTCTTCGCGCTGAACGCGCCCGCGGAGCAGAAGGCCGACGTCGACTTCCTGGTCGCGTCCGCGGATCTCAAGACGTGGGACGAGCACGGCCTCGACGAGGGCGCGAACAAGCAGGCCCGCATCAAGGCCATGAACACGATGGAGGCGTACTACAACGCCAACAAGGCCAACGCTGCGGCGACGGGGTACGTCGTCCAGGCCGCGTACCACGCGTACAAGCTCCGCCTCGCGGGCAAGGACTCGAAGGCGCGCGACTGGGCGAAGAACACGATGCAGGCCTTCGACAAGTTCAAGGCCTCATCGCCCATCGTCGACGGCCGCAACAAGGCGCTCACGTCGCTCCAAGCGGACATGGCCGCGGAGGCGGCGTATCGGCAGATCGACGAGCAGATCAAGACCGAGTTCGACTACGAGACCGGCCACCACCGGTACGAGGGCGTCATCGACAAGGTCGTGAAGGCCTTCGACGACGACGTGAAGAAGGCGAACGACAAGTACTGGAAGCAGCTCCAGACGGTCATCACGACGTACGAGTCGCGCGCGTGGTCCGTGGCCTCCCGCGCGCGCCAAGGCTCGCTCTACGACTCGTGTCGTACGGGCCTCTACAACGCGCGCCCGCCGGGGCTGAAGCTGTACACGGACAAGGAAGAGAAGCTGCTCAAGCTCGCCGAGACCAGCGATCGCGAAGACCTGCAAGAACAGGCCGACGCCATCCGCCAGCGCCGCAGAGAGCAGTGGCGCGACGCCCGTGAGCGCAAGCTCAACGACGCCGACAAGGCCATGGTGAAGTTCTACGTGGAGGCCGTCGTTTGGGCCAAGACGTGGAAGGTGCGCAACCAGGCCGTGGACTACGCGATCCAGAAGCTCGCCTTCTACACGGACATCCTCGGCGACGCGAAGCTGCGCGACTTCTCGCAAGGCGTCATCGATCCGGAGGGCCAGAAGCCCTTCGAGTACAAGGACGGCATGTTCCTCCGCAGCCGTCCGGGCCTGACGCCGTCGCTCCAGGCGAACGGCGTCGCATCTCCGTTGCCGGTGCTTCCATGAGAACGACCCGCTGGTTTTCGCGAGCGTCGACAGGCGCGCGCTCGATCGTTGCTCCCCTGCGAGGTTCGCTGCTCGTCGCCCTCGCGGCGGCGGCTCCGCTGGTGTTCGCCGCTTGCGACGACCCGACGAAGCAGCCCCCGAAGGTGGCGCCGCAGCCGACGTTCGCGATGCCCACGGGATCAGGGCCGCCTGCGATCGTCGGCATGAGCGACAAGCCGAGCTCCATCCGGCCCGGCGACGTCCCGGAGGCGCCGTTGCCCGGCTCGATGAACGCCACGGCGCTCGCGGTCTACAACCAGGGGATCGCCGCGTTCGCCAACGGTGATCTCGGGGCGGCGAAGCTGTTCTTCAAGCAGGCCACGGACGCGGATCCGAAGGCCCATCAAGCCTTCTATTCGCTCGCCGTCGTCGAGGAGCGCCTGAAGGAGAGCGGAGCCGCATCGGACTACCAGCAAGCGCTGTCGCTGGTGCCCGACTACGAGCCCGCGATCATCGGTTACGCGATGCTCCAGGCCGGCAAGAACCTCTCCGAGGCGGACCGCTTCCTCACGGAGAAGCGCGGTCAGATGCCGAAGAGCGCCGCCATCGCCGCGGCGCTCGCGGAGGTGAAATCCCTGCAGCGCGACACGGGCTCCGCGCAGCGCCTCGCGCAGGAGGCGCTCAAGCTGAACCCCGACTACCGACCCGCGATGGTGATCATCGCGCGCGATCACTTCCGCAATCGCCGCCTGGACCTCGCGCTGTACGCGCTGCAGGCGATCCTCGACGGGTTCGAGCCGGTCGACGAGAACCCGCCGCGCGATCGCGACAACCCCGAGGCCCTGCTGCTCCGCGGCCTCATCTGGAAAGAACAAGGGCAGCGCGCGCAGGCGATGGAGGAGTTCCGGAAGGCGGTCCAGCGTCGTCCGGATCTCGTCGAGGCGCGCGTGCAGCTCGCGACCTTCCTCCTCGAATCGGGCGGCGCGGAAGAGGCCCGTCCGGTGCTCGAAGGCGCCGTGCACTTCGAGAACGACAACCTCGCCGCGCACCTCAACCTGGGCGACTGCTACCGGCTCCTCGGCATGTACGCCGAGGCCAAGAAGGAGTTCGACTGGGTGATCGCACACGACCAGTCGGTTCCGCAGGTGCACTACGATCTCGGGCTGCTCTACCTGTTCGCTCCGAATTGCACGCCTGTCGGCGGTGGCGCCGCGCCGAACCCTTGTTTCGGTGGTCTGTCACCGCTCGCGCAGGTGCAAGAGGCGACCAAGTCGCTGAAGAAGTTCCAGGAGCTTCGGCAGAAGGGCGAAGCGGACGACTCGGACGAGCTGCTGAACCGCGCGAAGTTGAAGGAAGGCGAGATCGTGGCCGCTCAACAGGCCGCGGCGCCTCCGCCGCCGCCTCCCGCAGAGACGGGCGCGCCCGCGGCCGGGACCGGAACGCCCGCGGCGACGACCGCGGCGCCCGCGACATCGAGCGCCCCCGCAGCGCCGCCGGCCGCTCCGACGGATGCGCCCGCTCCCGCTCCTGCACCGACGAACTGAGGAGGAAACATGCTGCGATCGATCTGCCTCTCTGCTGTCGTTCTCGTCGCTGCGTCGGCCCTCACCGCGACCGCGCGCGCCGAGGACAAGGCATCGGACCCTGCGACGAAGGGCGCTCAGACCACCGAGACCCTTCACATCAAGGGTCGCGTGGCGCGTCCTCAGGTCGTCACGGAGGTCGCGCGGCTGACCCCCGCCCAGCACCTCGCGGAGATGCGTAGCCCCCTCCTCGATCGCATCGAGAAAGCGATCGACAAATCGCCCTTCTGACAGCGGCCGCGCGCTGCGGTACGCTCGGTTCGGAGACGCCCATGCGACTCGACAAAACGATCGGTCTGGCCCTTCTTTCGGCCGTGCTCTTCACCTCGGCGTTCGCTTCGGCGGACGACAAGACCAAGGGCGCGGCCGGCGGAGGCGGCGGCGGAGGATCGCAGCGCGGCGTGATCACGCTCGCGGAAGTGACGATCACCGGCCGCGTTCAAAAACCGATCGCCGCGGTCGATGTGAACCGCATTCAGCCGAAGCTGACCCTCGCGGAGCTGCGCCAGCCTTTCCTCGACCGCATCGAGCAGGCCATCTACAAGGATCCCTTCTGAGCGCCCGGCGAGCCCGATGGTGGACCTCTCGCTGCGTCCTTTCTCGCTCGTCTTCCTGATCGCCGCTGCTGTCCTGGCCGTGGGCTGCGTGCTCTTGGCGCAGCGGCGCGCCAAGCAAATCGACGCGATGAGCGTGCCCTCCCTGCGCGACCTCGTGCGCGATCTCCGCAAGCTGCCCTTGGACGAGCGCGCCGCGGAGCTGCTCCGGCGCGCCACGGAAGGCACGTGGGAGCATCGGCTCGCGCGCGAGATCGGCGACGTTCCGGCGGGACCGGCGCGCGTCGCTGCCGCCAACGACATCCTGCTCGACATCGAGCACGAAATTGACCTGGGTAAGACATGGGCCACCGCCGCCGTTCGCATCGCGGTCGCGGGCACGGGCCTCCTGGGCCTCGTCGCGTACCTGGCGCACGGAGGGCCCATCGCTCTGGCCGGCGCCCTGCTGATCGGCTTCGTCGGCGCGGTCGTCAGCTTCACGGCAGGCGAGCGGGGCAAGGAGCGGGCAGCGTCTCGTCGGGAGGCCTTCGATGCGCTCGTGAGCGCTCTCCTCCCGGAAGAGGCCTCCGCAGCGCGTTCGGCTCGTTCACGTCGTCGGGATCGCCTCTGAGCTTCCGGCGGCACGGGCCCATTCATGAATGGCCGGGCACGATGACGGCCCCGCTGGGGCTTCTGGACGTCGCCCACCACCGTTGATAAACTTTTTTTCGGAACCTTCACGCCATCCGGTTTTCGAAGCGTCTCAGGCAGTGCACTCTGCCCTCCTGACAGGCGCCACCCGGGAGACTTGTCGATGACTCAACAGCAGACCGCACCTTCGAACCGACCTGGCCAGATGACCGCCGTCATGCGCGCGATGCCGCAAGCGACGGGGCCGAAGGTCCTGCGGATCGGTCTCGTGCAGAGCGGCAAGGTGATCGAAGAGCGCGTCATCAAGCAGCGCGGTCACGTGACGATCGGCCCCAGCGAGAAGAGCCTCTTCGTCATCCCGTCGAAGAGCATCCCGCCGAACTTCAAGCTGTTCGAGCTCGTCGGCAACGACTACTGCATCAACTTCCTCGACGGCATGACCGGTCGCGTCGCCTTGAAGACGGGCGTGAGCGATCTCGCGCAGCTCAAGTCGCAGGCGAGGAAGGTGCAGATCCCCGGCGCTGGCGGCACCGCGTACCAGATGCAGCTCAGCGAAGAGGCGCGCGGAAAGGTGGTCGTCGGCGAGACGACGTTCCTCTTCCAGTTCGTCGCTCCTCCGCCGCCCACGCCGAAGCCGCAGCTCCCCGTCTCCGTGAAGGCCGGCTTCGGGACGGAGATCGACTGGCGCACGACGATCATCGCGGCCTTCTCGTTCTTGTTCCACTTCGGCGCGATCGGCTCGATTTACTCCGACTGGATGGATCCGGTCGTCGACGATGAGGTGGAGGTCGCGCAGCTCCTCGAATCGGTGAAGCAGCTACCTCCGCCTCCGCCCATCGAGCAGCCGAAAGAGGTGACCGACGCGCCCGTGAGCACCGCGGCGGTCGCCACCGACACGCCGAAGGCGAGCAGCGGTGGCGGCGGCGCCAAGGGCGGCGGCGGTGGCGGCGGCGGTCGCATCGGCGACGCGCGCGCGGCGGCTCTCTCCAACCAGATGGCTTCGCTCGAGCTGCAGATGGTCGCGGCCCTCGGATCGAGCGGCTCCGCGACGAACTCCGTGCTCGGCTCCGCGGGCGACGTGCCGCTCGGAATGCTCGACAGCGCGGCGGCTTCGGGCGCGGGCGCGAGCGCAGGCGGCGTCGGCGGTCTCAATCTCGGCGGCGGCGGCGGCGGCGTGTTCCGTCCCGGCTCCGTGGGCGGCGGCGGCAAGGGCCTCGCGGGCATCGGTGACAGCGGCTCGGCGGGCCCGGCGACGGCCGGCTCGGCGCAGAAGGTGAAGGGCCCCGTCGGCAGCGCCAGCATCGGCGGCGCCTCGGTGTCGGGCGGCAGCGTCGCGAACGCGTCCGCGGTCGTGGCCGGTATGGCCGCTGGTTTCCGGCGTTGTTACAACAACGGCCTCAAAGAGGATCCGAACATGAAGGGCACCGTGCGCGTCACGGCGCGCATCGGACCGAACGGCGAGGTCCTCTCGGCGAGCGCCTCCGGCAGCGGCCTCTCCGGCAGCGTGATCGGCTGCGTGCAAGGCCGTGTCGCGAGCGCGCAGTTCGCTCCGCCCGAGGGCGGCGGCGCGACGGTCGTCATCCCCGTCTCCTTCGTGAGCCAGTGAGGTCACGCGGCGCTCCCCGCGCCGCCGCCCACGGCTGAATCGCTCCCCACCTTCGTCGCACGCTCCTCTCACCGCTGCTCGATCGCGTCGCTCTGGGTCGCGGTGCGTTTTTGCGCTCCGAGAGCGGTGCACCGAATGACAGAACGCTCCTCTCCCTGCGGCTGCGGAGCAGGCGCTTGGGGAGCAACGCCGAGGCCTGCGTCCACTCAGCTACGGACTCCGCGGAGCCAGGCTCCGCTCCGCGTGCGCTGAGCGGACTCCGGCCTCCCAGTGGCTGCCAGAGGGGCGGGCCGCGCGCAGGCGCGTAGCGCCGAGCACGGACCGGGGGTGGGCATCGTTCCTCTGGTCGGTTTGCGCGTGATGCCGATTCGCGCCGTGGCGTGGGGGCGTCCGGATATTCACGACCGGGGAACAAATCTGGAACTTTCGCGCGGCGACGACCTCCGATCTCCGCAGGTGCGCTCCGTCTTCCGACGCGCAGTGCGCCGACGTTTTCGCGGGTTCCCCTTCCATCGATCTCCGCAGGTGCGCTCCGTCTCGCGAGGCGCGTCGCGCCGGCTGTCCGCGTCCCTCTCCTCGGGACGCATGGAGAAGGTCCATGTCCGAACAACCAACTGCTGTCTCCCGGCCCGCCGGATCGCTCACGTCCGTGATGCGCGCGATCGCGCCGGAGCCGTCGTCCACGCCAAAGGTCCTTCGCGTCGGCTTGGTTCACCGCGGCAAGGTGATCGACGAGCGCGTGCTCCGCGACGACGAGCACCTCACGATCGGCTCCAACGAGCGCGCGACGTTCGTGGTGCTCGCCCCCTCGCTGCCTCCGAGGCTTCCGCTGTTCGAGCGCGTCGGTGATCGCTACCGCCTCCGGCTGCTCCCGCGCATGAGCGGGCGCATCGCGGACGGGGGGCGCACCTTCGAGCTCGCGGATCCGAGCGCGCGCACGGCTTCGGATGTCGGCGAGCGCGTGCTCGAGCTCGGCCCGGACGCCCGCGGGAAGGTGATCGTGGACGACTTCACGATCCTCTTTCAGCACGTCGCGCCCGCCCCGTCGCTCGGCAAGGCGCAGCTCCCGTCGAGCGTGAAATCGAGCGTGACGGACGTCGATTGGCGCACCAGCGTGATCGCCGCGTTCTCGTTCCTCGTTCACTTCGGGGCCGTCGGCACCATCTACTCCGACTGGATGGATCCCGTCGTCGACGAGGAGGTGAGCACCGCCCAGATCCTGGAGTCGGTGAAGCAGCTGCCCGCCCCGCCGCCCGTCGAGCGCCCGACCACGGAGGCCGTCACGAACGCGCCGAGCTCCACGGCCGCTCCGGTCGCTCGCTCCGATTCCGCGCCACGCGGAGGAGTCTCGGGCTCCGCCGGCGGCTCCGCTGTCGGCAAGGGTAGGGGAGCCGGCCGAGGCATGAGCGACGACCAGGCGCAAGCCATCGCGTCGCAGATGAAGTCGCTCGATCTGGCGGTGCTCATGGGGCTCGGCGGCGACGGGCCGTCGACCGCCGCCGTGCTGGACGGCAGCGATGTCCCGATGGGCCTCCTCGACAAGGCTGCGGCGTCGTCACGCGGAGCGCGCCCCGGTGACCTGGCTGCGCTGGACCTCGGCCTGCACGGAAACGGCCCGCTGGAGCCGGGGAAGATCCCGCGCGGACCCATTCCAGGCGGGGATCCCCCGCGGATGGATCCCGTCACGCCCGGCCCGGCGCCCACCGTTCGACCGCCCACGCCATCGGTCGCGGTGCCTGGACCCACCGTCGCGGGCGGCGACGTCCCCAACGCTGCGGGCACCGTCGCGGCCATGACCCCGACGTTCCGGCGCTGTTACACGAACGGCCTGAACCGAGAAGACCCCACGATGCGCGGCACCATCCGGATCACGGCGAAGATCGGGCCGAATGGAGAGGTGCTCTCCGCGTCCGCTTCCCCGAGCGGCAACCTCTCCGCGACGGTGGTGGGCTGCGTTCGCGGGCGCGTCGCGAGCACGCAGTTTTCGGCTCCGACGGGCGGCGGCGCCACGCTCATCATCCCTGTCACGCTGATCCCCCAATAGCCCTTCGAATCGAGAGCCCCCGCTCCGCAGCGCCGGGGCCGTTCCCTCCGACGATGGATCCTCGCGCCGTTCTTTTGCGGATCACGAGCCGTCTACGCTCTCCGCCGGCTCCCAGTCGAGGTGACGATGGCGACCCCTCAAGCGATTGGCCTCGTGGTCCGTTGGCACCGACGGAACCGTGTCGAAACTCTCCTCGCTGCTGGACCATCCGACCGCGTGTCGATATCGTGCCCGTCAGGGACGAACGGAAGCCGTGGGTACGAGCGTCATGAATGACCCGAACGAGGGTTGCACCTCAGCCGACGTGCAGTCAAAGCCCGCTCCGAAAGCAGTCGCGCCGGAGACGTTGCGTTTGACACCACATACAGCGGCACATATAGTCGCATCCGCCTCGCGGAGGAGTTCAATGCTTTCAAGGCGTTTGCTCGGGATTGTGCTTGTCGGCGGTCTGTCCATCCTCGTGGGCACAGGGATCGCTGCAGCCCAAGCGGGTGGCCCGACGCCCCCTGACGCCTCCGCAGGCGTTGCCCGCCAAGTCTCTCTCTCGCCCCAAGAGCAGCTCGCGCAAGCCGACGCGATCGTCACGCGGATGGACTCGACGCGCAGCAGCGTCCGCCGCCAGCTCGAGACGGCGCGCACCCAGCGCGATGTCGTGAAGGTCCTGTGCCTCAACGACAAGCTCAACCAGATTGACGTCGCCATTCGCTCGGCCCGCGAGCGCAAGCAGGCGCTCGAAGCGGCCTCGGCCCGCAACGACGCGGATCTGATGAACCACGAGTTCACGATCCTCAGCGTCCTTCGCCAGCGCGCCGATCAGCTCACCGCCGAGGCGAACCAGTGCATCGGCGAAGAGGGCGTCTCGATCGACGAGGCTGCCGTGAACGTCACCGTGGAGGACGTCCCGAAGGAAGACCCTTCGCAGTACCCCTCGACCGAGGTTGTGATCGAAGTCCCTTCTTGCAGCAGTTGCTTCAAGTAGGCCCATCGACGCTGGTCCGTCCCTTCCGCAGCGGGTGTTTGGCTGCGGAGCTCGCCGCGGCCCCACCGGTGCGGGTCAACGGCTGACGGCCAACGCCCGTTGATGTATGGAGCGACCGCCCCGTGGCGACGAGACCTTCGCTTGTGAGCACAAACCATCCTGACCTCCGATCCCCGGCTCATGCGCACACGCAAGGGGTGAAGGTCCCAACGTTCAGCCCCACATCGAAGATGGCCTGCACCGAGGAGCACGACGAGCGAGCTGCAAAACGGGGTCGGTCGCGCGGTCGCGCGGTGCTCGGTCGCCTGGCTGCATGCGGCGTCGGGCTCGTCGCGTTCGCGACGGCGGGGGAGGCGCTCGCGCAGGACCAGCTCTGGCTGAAGGACCGCAAGTACACCGAGGGCGCGGGCATCCGCGTCGGTGACTTCGAGCTTCATCCGGGCATCGCGGCAGAAGTTGGCTACGACTCCAACTACCTGCGCCGCGCCGATTCGGAGGGCACCGCGGGCTCGATTCGCCTTCGCGTGACCCCTTCGCTCTCGTTCTCGACGCTCGGGCCGCAGCGCTCCGCGGGGCCCAGCGGCGGCACCGCGGCCACGCCGCCGGACGTCGAGTTCCGCGGCACCGCGGCGCTCACGTACAACGAGTTCTTTCCGGCCGGGCAGCCCTCGAACGTGTCGATCGAAGGGTCGCGCAACCTCGCGGGCAACCTGGATCTGAACCTCTCGATCTTCCCGCGGCGAGAGTGGTCCGGGACGCTGTACGCGGGCGTCGGCCGCGCCACGCAGCCGAACGAGTTCGGCCAATTCGGGCAGTTCGCGGGCCTCTTCGATCGCGTCCTCACGCGCGCGGGCGCGGAGCTCGCGTGGACGCCGGGCGGTGGCCTCCTCGACTGGCGGCTCGGGTACCGCTTCTCCGGTACGATCTTCGAGCAGTCGGCGGTCTCGGGGCTCACCAACGTCGACAACCAGATCCAGATGCGCGGGCGCTGGCGCTTCCTGCCGCGCACCGCGATGCTCTACGACGCGCGCTTCGGGTTCATCAGCTACCTGAGCCCGGGGTCCGGCGGCGGCACCACGACGAAGACCGCGTCGCACCCGCTGCGCGTGCAGCTCGGCGTGAACGGCCTCGTGACGCCTTCGTTCGGCGTCCTCGCGATGATCGGCTACGGCGCGAGCTTCTACGACGCCAACTCGACCAGCACCGGCGCGCGCGACTTCGACAGCGTGATCGGTCAGGCCGAATTGAAGTGGTACCTCACGCCCAACCCGTCGTCGGATCCGGGCGCGGCGACGCTGTCGCTCTCCTCGTTGTCGGTCGGCTTCATCCGCGACTTCCAGGACAGCTACATCGGCACGTACCTCGAACGGGATCGCGGCTACGCGAACCTGTCGTACTTCTTCAACGGGCGCTTCCTCGTCGTCGTCGAAGGCGGCGCGGGCCCGATCGTGTACCCCAAGGTGGACGTCCTCGGGACGACGCTCGATTCGTGGACCGACATCCGTTACGACGCCTCGGTCTTCGGCGAGTACCGCGTGAAGGACTACTTCGGGATCAACGCGACGGTTCGGTACTCGGGCAACGCCAGCAAGACGTCGGTTCCGGTGCCGCAGAACTCCGCCGGCATCACGTCCGACTCGCTTCAGTGGCAGTCGTTCGAGGCGTACCTCGGCGCTCGCTTCCTGATGTGAAGGGCGCGCGCCCGATTCCTCGGCGCGCTGAACTTCGAGCCACCTCACGCACCTGAACGCGTTGAAACGATCGCTACGAGGCGACGCCGGACGGCGCCACCGCTACGGAGGCGGTCGTTCGAGCGCGGTCGTGGAAGACCTCTCCGCGCGAACGGTACTCGCGAAATGATGCTCCAACCGATTCGATCCTGCCTGCTCGCCGCGTGCGTCGCGCTCGCCGCGCTCGGGTGCACGCACACCATCCAGCCCGTAAACCTGCCAGCGCCGTACGACACGACCGCGCTCGGCGTCGGGGACGAGTTCGAGCTGCGGATCGTGGGCGAAGACAAGGTGCCGGTGAACTTCAAGGTGGCGTCCGACGGCACGGTGATGCTGCCGCTCGCGAAGCGCGTGAAGGTGGCCGGGCTGGAGCCGCAGCAGGTCGAGGACGTGGTGGTCGCGAAGCTCAAGGACGAGGGGCAGCTCTCGGACGCGGTCGTGACGGTGAAGGTCCTCCAGTACAACTCGAAGCGCATCGAGATCATCGGCGAGGTCTCGAAATCCGGCTCGTTCCCGCTGGAGCCGAAGATGAGCTTGATGCGCCTCATCGCGCTCGCGGGCGGCTTCAGCCCGATGGCGAAGAAGGACAAGGTCACGATCCGACGTCAGCTCCGCGACGGCAGCGTTCAGGCGGCGGAGGTCAACGTCGACGACATCATGAGCAACCTCATCCCGGACGTGCCGCTGCAAGCGGGCGACTCGGTGTCCGTGCCGCAGCGCACGTATTAGCGCTTCGTTCGAGATCCAAAAAGACGGTGCCCACCCCCGGCCCGTGCTCGCTTCGCTGCGCGCGGTCCGCCCCGCCCAAATCTCTCGCTTCGTAGAACGTCAAGGACTGCATCCGCTCCGCTGCGGACTCCGCGGAGCCAAGCTCCGCTCCGCCTCCGCGGACCGGACTCCGTCCTTCCAGTGGCGTCCGGCTCGTTCAGGGCGGGGCGCGTCACGTGATCTGGACGGCGCTCCAGCGGTGTTCGAAACCCCGGAGCGCGGCACGCACGCCGGTCGGTGCTCGCTCTGTCTGCGTCCACTTAGCTACCGGCTCCGCGGAACCAGGCGGGCATCGCTCTTTGGCGGGGGAGTGATACGAGGGGGCGGAGCCCCCTTGTAAATAACGTCGAGGCCTACGCCCACTCAGTTACGGACTCCGCGGAGCCAAGCTCCGCGGTGCCTCCGCTGAGCGGGCTCCGGCCTCCCGGTGGCGCCCCTTGTAAATCCGGCAAAAATGCGTGCGTTCGCAGAGGTGGACATCGCTCTTTCGAGCGACGATCTCAGTTCTTGCGGAGGAGGCGGTAGTGGCGCTGGTTCGCGGTCGCGTCCTCGCTCACGAGCTCCACGCGGAGGGCCGAGAGGGCGACCTCGCGCACGCGGAGATCCTTGAGCTGCTGCAGGCGGATCTTGTCGCCGTCGGAGGAGATGATCTTGCACTCGCCGAAGTGGAAGTGCGTCGCCATGTCGCCGACCTCCGGGAACGCGTCGGAGTCGTCCTTCGGCTTCTCGCGACGCGGCGGCGCCAAGGGCTGCGGCGGGTCTCCGCTCACCGCGGCGCGCGCCATCTCGACGATCGAAGGCAACGTCGCGTCCGCGCGGGCGGTGGTGCGCACCGGAGGCAACGGCGCCGGCGCGGGCGGCGCGTCCTGCGTGGGCGGCGGCTGGTGCCGTGTCTCTGTCGCCGCGGCCGCCGTGGAGCGCACCAACGCGAGCTGGCCCGTGCGCTCGTCCGCCACGCGCGCGAGGCCCGCGTCCTCGAAGGTGGTGAGGTGAATCTCGAGCGTGAAGACGCGGCCCCACAGGAGCTCCCCGCCGACGAGCTGAAGGCCCGCCTCCGTCTCGCGCGCGAGCGTCGTGAAGAGGCGCACGCACGCGTTGCCTTCGAGCTGCGCGACGTTGCCGTTCAGCGCGACGACGTCGCCCGCGGGCTCGAAGCTGCGCGCCTTCGAGTACGTGCGGAGGCGCGTGTCGTAGACGGCCATCTCCGCCGCTTCGAGCGTGCCGACCGCCTGGATCCAAGCCGATTTGACGCCCGCTTCTTCGAGCGCGCGCGTGAGGGCCGCCGGGAGCTCCTCGCCGCGATCGAGGCGAAGGACGATGTGCCGCGCGCGGTGCGCTTCGAGGACCTTCATTGACGCTTCTCCGCCGGGGGCTGGGGCGGCGCCGGCTTCTTGGGGGCCTTCGGTTTGGGGCGCTGCACCGTCACGTCGAACTGCGAGGCGCTCGCCGCGCGCTTGACGGACGGATCGCCGCTCGCCGCTTGCACGATGTCGCCCGAGATGCCCGCGCTCACGAACGCGGCCTTCACCGCGAGCGCGCGCTTGTCGGCGAGGTCGGCGGCCTTCGCGGAGGTGTCGCCCTGACGATCCGCGTAGCCCTCCACGATCACGACGACCGGGGACGCGCCGCGGACGAGCTGCGCCAGCATCGCGAGCTTCTTGTCCAGCTCCGCGCTCGGCTTGGCGCTGCCGCGCGCGAACGTCGCGGGCGGATCGAGGTGCGCCTGCGAGGCTTGCCACTTCACCAGGGATTTGGCGCCCTTTTCGGGGCAGCCGTCGGCGTCGTCGTTGCCGTCGATCGTCTCGGCCACGAGCGGGCACTGGTCCGCGCCGTCGAGCACGCCGTCCTGATCGTTGTCCGGATCCGGGCAGCCGTCGTCGTCCTGGAAGCTGTCCTTGTCCTCCGCCGCGTTGGGGCAGAGGTCGTCCTTGTCGAGGATGTTGTCGCCGTCGTTGTCGGGGTCGGGGCAGCCGTCGGTGTCCTTGTAACCGTCGTTGTCCTCGGCGCCGTTCGGGCAGAGATCCTTCTTGTCCGGGATGCCGTCGCCGTCGTTGTCGTCGTCGGGGCAGCCGTCGTCGTCCTTGAAGCCGTCCTTGTCCTCGGCCTCGTTGCGGCACTGATCGACGTCGTCCGGGATGCCGTCGTTGTCGTCGTCGAGATCGGGGCAGCCGTCGTCGTCCTGGAAGCCGTCCACCGTCTCGGCGGCGTCGCGGCAGCGGTCGCGATCGTCGGGGATGCGGTCGCCGTCGTTGTCGAGCTCGGGGCAGCCGTCGTCGTCCTGGAAGCCGTCGCGATCCTCGGCGACGTCCGGGCATTTGTCGTCGCGGTCGAGCACGCCGTCGCCGTCCGCGTCGCGGCCCTTCGGCGCGTACTTCAGGCCGAGCTCGAAGCGGAAGCGCGGGTTCGTGATCGCGGACGTGTCGGCGAGGGGGATCGCTCCGCCGCCGCCGATCGACGCCGAGAGATCGCCGCCCAGGATCGGCGCCGTGGACGCGCTCACGATCCACTCCGCGGGCGCGAGCATCGGCCCCTGCGTGAAGTCGTCGCGGAGGCGCGCGGGCGGCGGCTGATCGTCGAGGCCGAGGAGGACGAAGGCCTCCGCCGACGCAGTCAGGTACTTCGGGACGATGTCGACCGACGCGCCGAGCGCGCCCTGGATCTGCGTGCCGATCTTCGTGTCCGCGAACGACGTGACGCCGCGGATGCGCGCGCCGACCTCGCCCGCGATCGTGAGGCGGCCGAGGTGCAGATCGCCGAGCAGCGAAGGCACGAACGTCACCGTGCGGCTGCCCGCGAAGCCGTCCTTCACGCCCGTCGGCAGCGCGGCCTGGAAGCGCCCGAGGAGCGCGAAGCCGTCGCCCGTCCCGGTGCGCGGGTGCGCGAGGAACGCGTAATCGAAGCCGATCCGCACGTCGCGCACGCCCGAGCGCGGGAGCTCCTCGGTGCCGCCGAACACGGTGTAGAGCCCGGCGCCGTCCTGGAAGAGCGTCAGCGGCGCGGCCGCGGTGAGCGAGAGCCGATCCGTCACGCCGAGCGACCACAAGAACGTGGCGTTGATCGCGTTGTCGACGAGGTAGACCGTGGTGCCGTCCGGGCTCGCGGAGCCGACGCGGAGGCCGATCGGCCGCGAGAGGTACGACAAACCGAGGCCGAACGCGTACCGGCCGGCGGGCGTCGTGACGGACGGGCCGAGCGAGAAGAACGAGGTGGCCCCTGCGTTCATCCAGAGGTTGTCGGCGTCGACGCAGCCGTTCAACCCCTTGCTGCTGAGGCATTCCGACGCGTGGGCGGGTGAAGGCAACAGCGAGGTGGCGATCGCCGCAACGAACGTCGAGAGCGCGGCGAGCTTCGCGCGACGGTGGCGCATTGGGTGGGGCAATACTACCGGCGGGCGGAGGAGCACAACGCAAAGTCGTCGCCCCTCGCAGAAGGCGGCCCCGACCGGGAACCGCCGTCGCAGCGGGAGGCCCGCGCGCTGCCGACCGCGTGGCCGCCGGAGGCTCGGGTGTGGTACCGACGCGCGCGATGATCGATCGCTCGACGCCTCTGCTCCTCGGCTCCGGATCCCCGCGGCGCCGCGAGATCCTGGCCGCCCTCGGGATTTTCGTCCGGGTCGCGAAGGCCGACGTGGACGAGAGCGTGCTGCCCGGCGAAGGGCCGGAGCCGTACCTCGCGCGCGTGGTGGCGGACAAGCTCGCGGCGGTCGCGCGGCTGCCCGACGTGCGCGGGTGCGGGGGCCTCCTGGTCGCGGACACGACGGTCATCGTGGACGGGGCGCCGATCGGAAAGCCCGCCGACGAAGCGGACGCGCGCGCGATGCTGCGGTCGCTGTCGGGGCGCGCGCACGAGGTGTGGACGCGGTTCGCGGTGGGCGCGCCGCCGAGCGGAGACGGGACGATGCCCGGCGGAGCGCTCGCGGAGACGGTGCGCACGCGCGTGTGGTTCCGCTCGCTCGACGAGGCCGAGATCGCGGCGTACGCGGCGACCGGCGAGGGCCTCGACAAGGCCGGCGCGTACGCGATTCAGGGCATCGGCGCGTTCGCGGTGGAGCGGATCGAGGGCTCGTACTCCAACGTCGTCGGCCTTCCGGCGTGCGAGGTGGTGCTCGCGTTGCGGCGCGCCGGGTTGCTCGCGGCGTTCCCGATCGGGCGCGATCCGCAGGGTGCGGCGTGAGCGACGCGCCGTCGGGACCAGGCGCCTCGCGGCGCGGGGCGGCGCTCGTTTTCGCGCTGGCGCTCGCGGCGCGTCTCGCGGTCGTCGCGTGGGCGGCCGGGCGTATTCCGCCGGTCGCGGACGGCACCTTTTATCACACGATCGCGGGCCGCATCGCGAATGGCCTCGGGTACACGTGGCTGTGGCCGGACGGCGCGGTGACGTACGCGGGCCACTATCCCGTCGGCTACCCGGCGCTCGTGGGCGCGGCGTACGCGGTGCTCGGACCGTATCCGCCCGCGGCGATGCTGGTGAACGCGCTGCTCGGCGCGCTCGCGGCCGTCGCGGCGTATGCGCTCGCGGGGCGCGCCGGAGGACGCCGCGTCGCGGGGATCGCGGGGGTGCTCGTCGCGCTCCATCCCGGGCTGCTCGCGTACACGCCGGCGATGATGACGGAGGGCGTGACGGCGGCGCTCGTGACGTGCGCGGCGTGGGCGGCGCTCGGCCGCGCGGATCGATCCGCCGAGCCCGGGGCGCGCCCGCGCGCGGAGCGATCGCCGATGGCCGGTGCCGTCGTGCGATCGGAGCGCTCCCTGATCGCTCGCGCCGTCGTGCGCGCGGTGATCGCGGGCCTCGTCGTGGGCGTGGCGACGCTGGTGCGCCCGCAGTCGCTGGTGCTCGCGCCGATCGTCGGCTGGCTGGCGACGTGGACGATCGACGCGGCGTCGGCGCGGCGCGCGGCGATGCGGCGGATCGCGATCGCGGCGGTCGCGACGATCGCGGCGCTCGCGGTGTGCGCTCCGTGGACCGCTCGAAACTGCGTGCGCATGAAGCGGTGCGCGCTCGTGAGCTACAACGGTGGCTGGAACCTCCTCATCGGCGCGGACGACGCCGCGACCGGCACGTGGTCCGAGATCAAGGTGCCGCCCGAGTGCCGCGAGGTGTTCGACGAGGCCGAGAAGGACGTGTGCTTCGGCGCCGCGGCGCGCCGGTACATCGCGGAGCACCCGTCGAAGTGGCTCGCGCTCGCGCCGAAGAAGCTGGCCGCCACGTTCGACTATGCGGGCGCGGGCGGCTGGTACCTCCACGCCGCGAACCCGGCCGCGTTCTCGGACGGCGCGAAGACCGCGAGCGGCGCGATCGAGACGGTGTTCGAGCGCGTCGCGCTGATCCTCGCGCTCCTGGCGGCGGCGCGCGAACCGTGGCGACGGAGGCGCGCGTGGGCGGATCGTGCGACGCTCGCGGTGATCGCGATCGGCCTTATTTTTTCGCCGATCCTGAACGTGTGGATCGCGTACGCGGCGCTCGCGGCGGCCCTCTCGGCGGCGGCGTTTCGTTCGTGGCCGGGGCCGCGCGCGCTGCTGCCGGGGTCGGCGGCGGCGGTGATCGCGTCGCTGCTCGTCACGCACGCGGTGTTCTTCGGCGCGGGTCGTTACTCGCTGGTGGCGTTCCCGCTCGTGACGGCGGCGGCGGCGCTCGCGTTCGCGCCCCGATCGAAGGAGCCCGCGGAGGCTGGAAACGACGCGACGTCCGCGCGCGGGGCAGAATAGTCACCGACGTTTTGACACGGGCCCGCGGTCTCTGCGATCCTCCGCCGGCCATGCCGCTCATCGAAACGGAAGAAGCCGCTCGGAGGCTCGCGCGCGCCATCGCCAGCGACCTGTCGCTCTACAACGAAGAGAAGATCGTCCAGGGAATCCAGAACGACGAGCTCTTCACGGCGCTGGCCGAGGAGATCGAAGAGGGCCGCGCCCTCTACAAGAGCCGCGTCTCGCCGGAGCTGTACCAGAAGAACTTCTACGACCGCGCCCTGGTCGACATCCTGATCAAGTCGAAGGGCCACATCAAATCGAAGATCTGGTGACCGCCCGCTCCCGCTGAGATCGCGCGCGCCGCACGAAGGTCGCGCGCGTGCCGGCGTGGATGCCCCCACCCGCCGTGCTCGGCGCGTCGCGCCTGCGCTCGGCGCCGCCCCCAAATCGCGTCGCAGAGCGCCGCGAAGGGGGCGGTGACGTCTCCATCCCCACCTTTCGATTCCGAGCGTGAGCCGCCCGCGCCTGCCTGTCGCCGCGTGCAGGGCCATCTGTCGCGACATCGTGTCCGGGTGTCGCGGCGTCGTGTCCGGGTGTCGCGGCGTCGTGTCCGGGTGTCGCGGCATCGTGTCCGGGTGTCGCGGCGTCGTGTCCGGGTGTCGCGGCGTCGTGTCCGGGTGTCGCGGCGTGCTGTCCGCTTGTCGCGGAGCGGCTGCGTATCACCGCCGCCGTGTCGGCGCCTTCGAGCGGGCTCGCAGCGCCGTGAGCGCGCGCTCGAAGTCGGCGGGCGGCGGGCTCTCCCAGCGCATCGCCGCGCCCGTCTTCGGGTGCACGAAGCCGAGCACGCGCGCGTGCAGCGCCTGGTGGCCGAGGTCGTCCGCGAGCGCGCGCAGCACCGGATCCGCCGGCGGCTTTCCGTACAGCGGATCGCCCAGCACCGGCGCGCTCATGCGCTCGGCGAGGTGCACGCGGATCTGGTGCGTGCGGCCGGTCGCGAGGCGGCACTCCACGAGCGACGCGCCCTCGAAGCGCTCCAGCACACGCACGTCGGTCACCGCGCGCTTGCCGCTCGCCACGCGCGTCGTGAAGCGCAAACGATCCGTCGGGTGGCGGCCGTGCAAGGTCTCGATGCGCTCGTCGCGCGCGGCCCCGACGACGATCGCGACGTACGCGCGCTCGATGTCGTGCCGCGCGAACAAGGCCTTCAGCGCCTCGCGCGTGGCCTCGTCCTTCGCGACGACGAGCAAGCCGCTCGTGCCCTTGTCGAGCCGATGCACGATCCCGGGGCGCAGGTGCCCGATCGGATCGCGCGGATCCGCCGGCGCCCGCGCGAAGCCCTCGCGCGACAGGAGCGCGTTCACCAGCGTGCCGCTCGCGTGACCCTTCGCCGGGTGCACCACGAGGCCCGCGGGCTTGTCGATCACGAGCAGGTGCGCGTCCTCGAACACGACGCGCAGCTCGATGGACGCGTCCGGCACGGCGGTGGAAGCCTCGGGCGGCTCCGGCGCGATCGTGAGGCGCGCGCCCACCGGGACGGCCACGGACGCGCGCGCGACGCGGCCGTCCACCTCGACGCGGCCGTGCTCGATCCACCGCTGAACCGCGGCCCGCGACGTCGTGACGCCGGCGCGCGCGAGGAGCGCCACCACGAGCTTGTCGAGCCGCTCGCGCGGATCCGACGCGACGATCTCGAACGTGAGCGGGCTCATCATCTGCGGCATATCGGTCATGGATCCCCTCCCTGCGGCTGCGGAGCAGGCATTCGAGCGCTTCCAGGGAGCATGAAACGGGGGCTCGGGTGCCCACCCCCGGCCTTCGCTTCGCGAAGTCCGCCCCTCCCAAATCGCTCTCTCCGTTCGCGATGGGAGGGGGACGTTCCATCACGCTTGGAGCGGCTCCAGGGGATGATGGCCGCCGCTGGGAGGACGGAGTCCGCTCGGCGGAGGCCGAGCGGGCGCGTTCGTCTTCGGGGGAGTGATACGAGGGGGCGGAGCCCCCTTGTAAATCCCACAAAATGGGGGCGTCTGCGGGGTGGGCACCAGCGTCGAGGATCGCGTCCCCTCCGCTAGTAGTCCTGGTCGATCTCTTCTTCTTCTTCCGACGTGTGCAGCTCGGGGTTCAGCGCGAGGTGCGAGTCGAGATCGTCGTTCCGCTGCGAGTCGGTGAACTGGTAGAGGCCCGCCTGCTCCGCGATGTACAGGTCGAACGCCGTGTAGCGCGGGAAGACGTGCACGTTCGTCTCCTCCGCGTCGAGGCCGAGGATGAGCAGCTCGCCGTCGCGCCGCGCCTCCCCCAGGTAGAGCGCGTTCCAGGGCTGGTCGCGCAGGTTCGGCAAACGGACCACCTTGCCGCGGATGCGCGAGTCGGTCCACCCGAGGTCGACCATCGCCTCCGCGAGCTTCCGGACGCTCGTCATCCGAGGGCGCGGCGACTTCGGGTCTTTGCCGAAGCGCGCCTTGCCGCGGTACCGCTTGCCCAGGCTCTCGAACGTGAAGTCGTACGCCAGGAACGCGCGGAGCGTCGGGGGCAGCTCGACCATCAGCTTCGATTCGAGCGCGTCGAGCGCAGCCTGGCTCGCGCCGGCCACCTTCGCGCCCGAGGGCTTCTTTTTGAGGTGAGCGATCACCCGCTGCACGAGCGCCGTGCCTCGTTCAATGCTCGCGTTGGCTCTTTGCGCCGCCATCGTTTGACTGGTAGCCCGCTCTCACGTCGCGCCTTGGTTGTCAACGCTTTCGCGCGGAGGCGATGCCGGCGAAGCCTGGGCCGAAGGCCTCAGAGATGGGTACATCGAACGCAAAATCGCGAGGGCGACGAAGCCCACGATCACCGCGAACCAAAGCGTCGCGAACCGCGCGAGGAGCATCGCGCTGGTGGCCGTCGTCGCCTGCACGCCGCCGAGCCGCGCCATTTGCTCCTCCAGCAGCTTGTCCGTGACGCCGAGACCGCCGGGCACCGGGATGAGCGCGCCCGCGAGCGTCGCCGTCGCGTAGCAGAACGCCGTCACCGTGAGCGGCGGGTGCTCGTCGAAGCCGCCGAGGATGATCCACAGGCCGACGCCTTCGAGGCCCCAGCCGACGATGCTGAGCAGCGTGGGCACCACGAGGTGCTTCGGCTCGGTGATGGCGCGCAGGCGCGAGAACGCCTCCGTCATCTTCGCGCCGATGCGACCGCCGACGCGGCCGAGCACGCCGGGCAACTTCGGCAGACCCGCGATCACCCAGTCGGACGCGCGCGGCGATCCGACCATCACGAGGATCGCGAGCACGAGCAGCATGCCGGAGCTCGCCCACACGACGCCGCCGGGGAAGCTGAAGCTGCCGACCGCGATGAGCGTGATCACGCCGATGAGATCCGTCACGCGCTCGGCGACGACGATCGGCGCGGTGCGCTCCACCGGGACGCCGCGCACCTGCTGGAGGATGACGCTCTTGAAGACCTCTCCGACCTTGCCGGGCGTCACCGTGAGCACGAAGCCCGAGAGGAACGTGAAGAAGCTGGTCGGCTTCGGCACGTCGCGGATCCCGAGCAGGCGCAGGTAGTACTCCCACTTCAGGAAGCGGAGCAGGTAGTTCACGAACGAGAGGCCGCACGCGATCGCGAACGTGGACCACGCGAACGTCGTGAGCTTCGCGCCGATCTTGTCGGCGCCGCGGTACGCGACGAAGGCGCCGTACACGAGCACGCCGATGAGCATCGCCCCCACCAGGCGGCGTCCGAGCTTGCTGTCACCCATCGTTCAGCGCTTCGTCCCGTCGTCTGGCGCGTGGAAGACCTCGACCGGAGGCTTCGGGGCGCGCGCTCGGAGGATGAGGAACACGACGCTCGCGATCACGACGACCGTCGCGAGCACGATGATCGCCCACGCCGGGGCCGGAAAGCGCCCGCGCGACATGCCCTCGGGCGGGCGCTCGTACGTCACTTGCTGCGCGGTCCACATGGAGGTCGGGGGCCTTACCACGAACCGCTCGGCCACCCAACCCTTCGCACGATCCGAGGGAGCGCGGACGTGGGACGCGAGGAGGATGCGTGACGCGGTTCGAGACGGGCCGGGGCGGATGAAGATCGCCTCCCGCACCAAAGAAAAAGAACAATGCATACGCGCACCGTCAGGATCCGCACGGCCACGGCGGGGACGGTGGGTGGTTTTTTGTTGATCCGACGCGATGGAACCAGCCATTCACGTGGAGGCGCGAGGCTTGCTTTCCCTGGCCGCCTTCCTCGAGGTCCCATGTCCGCACCCCGCTTCTCTTCCGCGCTTCGTTCGCCGCGTCCGGCGCTCTCCTCCGCGTTCGTGATCGCGGCCGCGCTGTTCACCTCGCTCGGCGGCGCCGCGTGCAGCCGCAGCCCGCTCTTCGGTCAGGAGGGCACCATCGCAGGTGGCTCCGGCGGCACGGGCGCCGGCGGAACCGGCGCGGGCGGATTCGGAGCGGGCGGCACGGGCGCCGGCGGGTTCGGCGCGGGCGGCACGGGCGCGGGCGGGTTCGGCGCGGGCGGCACGGGCGCCGGTGGATTCGGCGCGGGCGGCACGGGCGCGGGCGGGACAGGCGCGGGCGGCAGCACGACCACGTGCGCGACGCCTCGGGACTGCGACGACGGCGACCTCTGCACCTCGGACAAATGCGTCACGGGGGTGTGCCAGTACACGCCGCGCGACGACGACAACGACGGCTTCGGCCCGCTCGCGTGCGGCGGCATCGACTGCAACGACCTCAACCCGAACGTGCACCCGGGCGCGATGGAGGTCTGCACCGACGGCGCGGACAACGACTGCAACGGCGTCGCCGACTGCTTCGACCCGACGTGCGCGAACGCCCCGACCTGCGGCTGCACGCCGACGCCCGGCGGCGAGAACTGCACCAACGGCAAGGACGACGACTGCGACACGATCGTGGACTGCTTCGACTCCGACTGCGCCGGCAAGCCCGCGTGCGGGTGCGCCGCGTCGGAGGCCGGCAAGTGCGTGAACGGCTTCGACGACGACTGCGACAACAAGATCGACTGCGCGGACAACGACTGCGCGGCCGACCCGGCGTGCCAGTGCCAGGCGAAGCAAGAGAGCTGCAACAACAAGACGGACGACGACTGCGATCTGCTCGTCGACTGCGCCGATCCGGACTGCCAGGGCAAGGCGCCGTGCAACTGCCAGCCGCCCGGCTCGCCCGAGGTGTGCAACGACGGCACCGACAACGACTGCGACAAGGCCGTCGACTGCGCCGATCCCGACTGCATCGTGTCGCCCTCGTGCCAGCAGTGCACGACCGAGATCTGCGACGACGGCAAGGACAACAACTGCGACGGCAAGATCGACTGCGCCGACCCGACGTGCGCCTTCTCGCCGGACTGCATGCCGACCGCGGAGGTCTGCAACAACCAGCTCGACGACGACAAGGACGGCAAGATCGACTGCGCGGATCCGGACTGCGCGAACAACCCGTTCTGCGTCGTGCAGCAGGCGAACTGCCTCTCGCCGAAGCTCATCCCGGGCCCCGGCACGTACACCGGCGACACGACCGGCCACGTCAGCGAGACGAAGGGCTCGTGCGGCGGCGACGCGGGCGAGGCCGTCTTCTACTTCGTGCTGACGGATCCTTCGAAGGTGATCCTCGACTCGATCGGGACCAGCTTCGACTCCACGCTCTACGTGCGCACCGGCAAGTGCAACACGGGGCAAGAGATCGCCTGCGACGACGACAGCGGCGGGTCGTGGGCGTCCAAGGTCACGTTCAACATCCTCTACCCGGGCACGTACTACGTGTTCCTCGACGGCTACACGGTGGACCCGCAGGGCGGCGCGAACGAAGGGCCCTTCGTGCTCAACGTGCAGATCATCCCGAACCCGCCGGAGGAGTGCCAGGACGGCATCGACAACGACGGCGACGTGTACGTGGACTGCGCGGACTCGGACTGCTGGAACACGGCGCCCTGCTCGACGTGCCTCGGCGGATCGCACGGCGTGCCGGAGTTCGGCGTGGCCGCGTGCACCGACGGCCTCGACAACGACTGCGACGGCAAGAACGACTGCCAGGACGACGACTGCTCGGCGAGCGACTACTACATCACCGAGTGCTGCGACGGCGCCGACCAGAACGGCAACGGGATCGTCGACGACTTCAACTGCCGCTGCAAGACGGACGCGGACTGCGACGGCGGGCAGATTTGCTACACGCACACCGCGCACGTGTGCGGCATCCCGTGCGGCAACTTCTTCGGCGACGTGTGCCCGTTCGTGGCCGCCGGGTCCTTCTGCAACGGCAGCACGCAGCAGTGCGAGTTTTGACATCCGCCTGCCACGGCGGCGGATCCGTTTCCGCGGGAGCGCGCAGATCGTGACGCGCTCCGGCGGCGCGCGATCGCTCCCGCGCCGTCGCTGTAGTAAGCCTCCCGCATGATCCTGGTGCTGGTGCGTCACGCGCAGGCCATCGAGGCGGCTCCCGGCCTCGCCGACGCCGATCGCTGGCTCACGGGGAAGGGGCGCAAGATCGCTCGCAAGGTCGGCGCGTGGCTCGCCAAGCCGAAGCGGAGGCCGGCCGCGATCTGGACGAGCCCGCTCGTGCGCTCGGTGCAGACGGCCGAGATCCTCGCGGGCGCGTGCGACCTGGTCGACTCCGTGTCCGTCTGCTCGGAGCTGTCGCCCGGCCGCGATCCCGGGGATCTGCTGCGCGTCCTCGCCGAGCACCGCGAGCCGTCGCCCCTCGTGCTGGTGGGGCACGAGCCGTCGCTCTCGCTGGTCGTCACGTCCCTGCTCTCGGACCCTTCGTGGAAAGGTTTCCGCAAGGGCGGGGCGCTCGCGGTCGAGTGGTCCGGCTCCGGCAAGGCCGAGCGGCTCTACATGGTGGATCCCGCGGAGCTGTGAAGGCGGCGCGCGGCGCGTGGTAACCTGAGGGGAGGTTTGTCGAACATGCGAGCGTCCTTCGTTGCTTTCTTCTTCACGCTGATCCCGCTCTTCGCCACATCCGGCTGCACGGAGGAATTCGTCGCGACCGGCGGCTCCGGCGGCGGCTCCACGACCTCGACGACGGGGGGCGGCGGCCAGACGACCGGCACCACCACGTCGTCGAGCCAGGTGTGCTCCGTCGTGAACCAGACCGAGTGCGACACGTGCCTCGTCGGCGCGTGCTCGAAGCCGTACTGCGGCTGCGCCGACAGCCAGGATTGCCTGGATCTCGTGTCGTGCGCGGGGAGCGCGCAGAGCCAGGAAGAGCTCCGCAAGTGCGGGTTCGATCACCCGAACAGCATCTCGCTCGCCGGCCGCCTCAACTCGTGCGGCGCGATGCACTGCGCGGACCCGTGCGGGCTCGGGCCCGCCGACAACTGCGCGGCGTGCGAATACGACAAATGCGGCAACCAGATCGACAACTGCTTCGGCAGCGAGGCGTGCACCGCGCTCTTCGATTGCCTGAAGCCGTGCGGCGCGCAGGCGGACCCGCAGAAGTGCAAGACGGACTGCTACAGCGCGCACCAGGAGGGCACGTCCGCGCTCCAGAGCCTCGCGAGCTGCGCCGTGACGTACTGCTCCACGCCATGCGGGATCTGAGAGGCTTCGCTCTCGCCGCCGCGGCGCGCGTCGTGACGAGCCGCTAGCGGACGCTCTTCTCGACGACGCGGAGCACGTCGGCGTCGCGCACCCCGTCGGCCTCCGCGCGGTACGACAGCACGATGCGGTGACGCAGCGCCGGCAGCACCAGCGCGCGCACGTCCTCCACGTCGGCGGCGGCCTCACCGCGGAGCGCCGCGCGCGCCTTCGCCGCGAACACGAGCGCCTGGCTGCCGCGCGGGCCCGCGCCGTAGCGCACGTACTGCTTCACCTCCGACACCGCGCGCTCGTTCTGCGGGCGCGTCGCGCGGGCGAGGGCGACGGCGAGGTTCACCGCCTCCTCGGTGATCGGGATCCGCGGCACCAGCGCGCCGATCGCGAGCACGTCATCCCGGTGCAAGACCGGCTCGATCACCGCGGGCTTGCCGGACGTCGTGCGCCGCGCGACCTCCCGCTCGTCCGCCTCCGACGGGTAGTCGACGTGGATCTCCAGCAAGAAGCGGTCGAGCTGCGCCTCCGGCAGCGCGTACGTGCCCTCTTGCTCGATCGGGTTGCGCGTCGCGAACACTTGGAACGGCTGCGGCAGAGGGTGCGTCTTCGTGCCGACGGTCACCTTGCGCTCCTGCATCGCCTCCAGCAGCGCGGCCTGCGTCTTCGGCGGCGTGCGGTTGATCTCGTCCGCGAGCACCAGGTTCTGGAAGATCGGCCCCGGCAGGAAGCGCACCGTCTTCTGGTAGCGCCCGGCGTCCTCCGTCAGCTCCTCGTGCAGCACGTCGGTGCCGGTGATGTCGGCGGGGAGGAGGTCCGGCGTGAACTGCACGCGCCCGAAGGTGAGGTCGAGCGCGCGGGCTAGCGACGCGACGAGCAGCGTCTTCGCGAGGCCGGGCACGCCGACGAGCAGCGCGTGGCCGCGGGCGAACAGCGTGATCAGCATCGCCTCGACGGCCTCTTCCTGGCCGACGATGGCGTTCGCGACCGCGCCGCGGAGCCGCTTCGCGCTCTCTCCGGTGCGCTCCAGGAGCTCGGCGTCCGACATGGAGGTTGGGCTCGCGGCGGGCTCGATCGCGGTCGTCATGTGGGCCGGGTGCCTAGCACAGAATGGCCCGGGTCGGCTTCGCTCCTTGAAAGGCGCGCGCGCTCCGGCGACTCTGTGCGCGTGGGTGAACGATCCGAACCGGAGATCCGAGAGCGCGCGAGAGATGCCACCACCGACGAGCCGCGCGGCCGGAACGGCGACGAGCCCCGCGCGAAGAGCGTCGACGACCGCGGCCGCAACGGGGACGACCGCCCGAAGAACGGCGACGAAAGGCCGAAGAACGGGGACGATCGCGGCCGCAACGGCGACGGGCGCAACGGCGACGACCGCTCGAAGAACGGCGACGAAAGGCCGAAGAACGGGGACGACCGCGGCCGCAACGACGACCGCGGCCGCAATGACGACCGCGGCCGCAACGACGACCGCGGCCGCAATGACGACCGCGGCCGCAATGACGACCGCGGCCGCAATGACGACCGTTCGCGCGACGACGACCGCGCGCACGACGTGGAGCCGATCCACGAGCGCTCGCGCCTGGTGCCGCCGCCTCCCGCGACGGGCCCGTGGCGTTCGTACAAGGAGATCGTCGCGCAGCTCGCGCAGCGTGTCCTCGACGCGCAGCGCCCGATGCGGATCCTCCAGGCGCTCCGGTGGGAGCCGCACGTCGAGGAGCAGTTCCTGAAGAACCGCAAGGAGCTCCCGAAGGTCTCGTACGATCCGGATCTCGGCTTCGATCCCGAGTCGAAGATGCGCGAGCTGACGGACATCTACGGCGACATCCGCCGCGAGCTCGGCAAGGAGGACAAGCTCGGCCGCATCCTCCGCGAGACGTGCGACGAGTACCGCCTGGTCGTGGAGATGCTCCGCGCGCGCGGCACGCCCGAGTTCTACAAGCTCTCGAAGCGCCTCTACGGATCGCCGAAAGATCGCTTCCCGGACGATCGCACGACGGTGCGCGACATGGGCTTCGTGCTGTACGACCTGCTCACCTCGATCGGCGGCGAGCGCCTCGGCCCGACGCCGCCGCGCGACATCCCGGCGCAGGCGGCCGCGGCGGAGATAGCGACGCGCCTTCACAAGTACTTCGGCCACTCCGCGGTGCGCGTGGAGGTCGACGACACGTTGCTCGCGGACGCCGCGGCCGGCTCCGACTACGTGAAGATCCGCAGCGGCGCCGCGTTCTCGAAGAGCGACATCGACATCCTCGAAGCGCACGAGGGCTGGGTGCACGTCGCGACGAGCCTGAACGGCCAGGCGCAGCCCGTCGCGAGGTGGCTCGCCAAAGGACCACCCCGCACGACCGCGGTGCAGGAGGGCCTCGCCGCGTTGATGGAGATCCTCACGTTCCGCTCCACGCCGCGCCGCGCGAAGAAGCTGAACGATCGCATCCTCGCGGTCGACAAGGCGGAGGACGGCGCGAATTTCCTCGACGTCTTCGAGTGGCACCGCACGGAGGGCTACGACGAGGACGAGTGCTTCCAGAGCACGCACCGCGTCTTCCGCGGCGGCACGCTGGAGGGCGGCGCCCCGTTCACGAAGGACGCCTCGTACTGCAAGGGCATCGTGCTCAACTACTCGTTCATGCGCGCCGCGATTCAGCAGGATCGCGCGGAGCTGATCCCGTTCCTCTTCGTCGGCAAGGTCGCGCACGAGGACATCCCGATCCTCTTCGCCCACGTCGCCGACGGCATCGTCCGCCCGCCCCCGTACCTCCCGCCGATGTTCCAGGACATGAACGGCCTGGCGATCTGGATCTGCTACTCGACGTTCTTCTCGCGCCTCTCAGGCTCCGCGATCGCCCAGTACTACGCGAAGATGCTCACGCACTGAGATCGCCGCTTCGAGATCACAGATCAGGTGCCCACCCCCGGTCCGTGCTCGGCCTTCGGCCTGCGCGCGGCCCGCCCCTCCCAAATCGCTCACTTCGTTCGCGAAGGGAGGGGAGCGTTACGTGGCGATGGAGCCTGTTTGAGGGTCAGTTGAGATCGGCCGGTTTCGCGGCGCTCTCGGCGGATTTCGCGGCGGCTTCGGCCTCTTCACGCGCCTTCGCCTCGTGCTCGGCGATCGCGTCGGCGACCTCTTGATCCATCGTGCCGGTGAGGATCTTCGCGTACATCTTCCAGTCGCTGATGAACGACCAGAGCGGGTACTTGAAGGTCGCGGGCGTGTTCTTCTCGAAGCCGAAGTGACCGATCCAGGCGCCGCCGTAGCCGGAGATCGCGGCCGCGAGGATGTACTTCGGATCGCGCTTCACGATCGCGGCCGCCACGCACGCGAGCGTCCCGGTGCTCCCGATGAAGTGCAGCCGTCGGTTCGTCTTGTTCGAGTGCTCGCGCACGTAGAACTTCCAGAACTCTGCGTAATTGTCGATTCGCCGCTCGGACATAGGCGGCCGAGGCTAGCACACGTCACCGCGCGCTCACGGCCGAGTCACCGCTTCTTCTTGCTGCTCTTCGCGGGCGCGTTCGGCTCGAAGGGGGCGGTGCTCGCGTCGAGCCCGAGGGCCTTCCCGCCTTCGCGCGTGTCGGCGTATCCCCAGAACGAACCGTCCTTGTCGACGAGGATCACGTTCGCGTCGCCGAGCGGGATCGCGTCGAGCTTCAGCGTGTGACCGCGCTTCACCAGATCGTCGAGCGCCGGCTTCGGCGGCTGATTCAGCTTCTCCACGCGGACCACGTCCGGCATGTACTGGTGGTGAATCCGCGCGTGCGCCGCGGCCTCGTCGATGGTCATCCCGTAGTCGACGACGTTGCGGAACACCTGCGCCACGGTGTTCGGGATGGTGTCGCCCCCCGGCGAGCCGAGCACCAGCTTGAGCGCGCCGCCCTGCGTGACGATGGCCGGGCTCATCGACGAAGCGGGCCGCTTCCCCGGAGCCACGGTGTTGACCCCCTTCTCCGAAAAGGCACCCAGCGAGTTGGCGAGGAGGATGCCAGTTCCCGGAATGACCACCTTCGACCCGAAGGCCGCCGACAGCGTGGTCGTACAAGACACCGCGTTTCCTTGCCCGTCCACCACCGAGAAGTGGGTAGTCTGCGGCGACTCCGCACCGCTGTCACCCGTGGGATTGGCCAGATCCGTCGACGGAGTGGCCTTGTCACGATCGATGGCCGGCTTTCGAGTCTCGATGTGCTTGCCCGTCAGGAAGCTCTGCGCCTGCGCGATCACATCGGTGCTCTGTTGATCCGGATCCCCGCCCACCAGCCTGCGATCCACGTAGGCGCGGCGCGAAGACTCGATGAAGAGGTGCAGGCTCTCCCCGGTGTCCACGGGCGCCTTCTCGGCGTGCAGCCGCTCCAGCGTCAGCATGATCTCCGCGAACGCGATTCCGCCCATCGAAGGCGGAGGCATCGTATCGACGGTGAATCCCCGGTACGAGAACCGCAGCGGCGTGCGCAGCTTGGCCTTGTACGCCTTCAGATCGTCCTTGGTGATGAGCCCGCCGTGCTTCTTCATCGCGTCTTCGATGAGGTCGGCGATCTTGCCCTCGTAGAAGGCCTTCGGACCCTCCTTCGCGATGAGGCTCAGCGTCTTCGCGAGATCCGGCTGCTTCACGTGGGCGCCCTGCTCGAGCGGGTCCTTGCCTTTGCCCCAGATGACGCGGGCGACAGGGTCCTTCTTGAGCTTGTTCCAGTTCCACCCGAGGCTCGTGGCCTGTCGCGCGCCGAGCTTGTGATCCTTCGCGAGCGCGATGGCCGGGGCGATCAGATCCGCGAGCGGCATCGTGCCGAATTTCTCCAGCGCGAGGCTCATCCCGCCGACGGTGCCGGGTACGGCGGGCGACGCGTACCCTTCGGCGCCGTCCGCGATCTCCTTGAGCACCTTCTCGGTCGTCGCGGCCGCGGGCGCGATCTCGCGGAAATCGAGGGCGTACACCTCCCCCGACTTCAGCCGGAGGATCATGAACCCGCCGCCGCCGATGTTGCCCGCGGAGGGGTGCGTGACGGCGAGCGCGTAGGCCACCGCGACGGCCGCGTCGATCGCGTTGCCGCCTTTTCGAAGGACTTCGACGCCGACGCGCGTGGCGTTCTCCTCGACGGTGGTGACCAGCCCCTGCGCCCCGTGCGCGGCGTTCTTGCCGCCGCCGTGCACCTCGATCGGCGGATCCGGCGGGGGCGGCGGCGGATACGGATCGACGCTGGGCTCCGCGGACGCGACGGCGGTGGCGGTCGCGGTGGCTGTGGCGGTCGCGGTGACGGTGGGCGGCGGCGCGACGGCGCTCGCGGTGGGCCGCGGCGGAGGCACCGGAGCCGGCGGATCACACGCTCCGAACGCGAGCGGAAACGCCCCAAAAAGGGCTATCAACGAGGCCGGGAGGAGGGCGCGGCGGGGTTGCAATCGCATGGCACGATACAACGCCCGCCGCCCGTGTCCCACGTCCTTCGACGAGGAGGGGTGATCGTTCCGGAAGAGCTTATTGAAGCGGCGGGCCGAACCGCGCGATGACGCCCTTGCGGGTGACTCCGGCCTTGCCCGGGGACACGAAGTCGCCGCCGACCGCCCAGAAGACACCCTGTCCATCGGCCCAGGTGGCGTGGAGATCGGAGTACGGCTCGGACCCGAACTCGTTGATCCACTGCCCGTCCAAAAGCCGCTGCTTGAGCCCGCCGAAGCCGACGATCGCCGCCTTCCCCGCGGGCCCGCACGCGACGCCGTTCACCTGATTGCCGAGCGCGACATCCATCTTCGACCACCCGTTCGCGTCGCGGTGGAGGACGGCGTCGCCCCCGACCGCGAACACGTCGTCGGAGCTGCAGCCGTTCACGGTGAAGAGCCGACTCTTCGTGAGCGTCGGACTGCCGCCCTCGAACACCCAGCCTGCCTTGGTGCGGTGCCAGATGGTGCCTCTCTCGCCGACGACGAACAGGTCGTCATCCGAGGTGCCCCACACCTTGAACAGCGACACGCCGAGCGGCGTGCCGGGCAGCGCCTCCTGCGTCCATGCCTTTCCGTCCCAGTGAATCACGATGTCGTTGGGCGTCCCGGTCGGGGCGTCCGGCGTCCCGCCCACGGCCCAGGCGTCGTCCGGGCCGAAGGCGAAGGCGCCCCACAGAGTGACAGTCTGCCCCGACGGGACGTCCGTCGTCTTGGCGCCGTCGTAGTGCGCGATCCGCCCTTTTTCCCCGACGAACCACACGTCGTCCGGCCCGGAGCCGCTCACCCACCAGAACGTCTCCGTCCCGCCGGGAGAGAGGTCCTTCCACTGCCCACAAGCGTAGTGCAGAGCGACAGCAGAGCCGGAGTCTCCGAGGGGCCCGCCCGCGAAGAACACGCTGTCCGGGGCCGATCCCCAGACCGAGAGGACCACGCCCGGGAGCGTGCTTTCGTCGCGGATCACCGCCCAGGACGCGGCGGCGGTGGACGTCTCCGTCGACGTGTCCGGGCAGCTCTCGGGGTTGTTGTTCGGGCAGCCGGCGAGGCTTCCGAGGAGGACGAGCCCGGCGGCCCGCGCAAGAGAAGGGATGTTCATCGGAGGAGGGGAGTCGGGAGGAGGGGAGTCGGGAGGACGGACAGCCTCAGAAGCAATTCACGTCATCCTGCTTCGGATAGTAGTAGATGAAGATGTTGCAGTGCTCGTTCTTCTCGACGATGGGGCCGAACGTGTAGCAGCAATCGAGGTTTTCGGCCGGCGTCATGTACTTCATCGCATCGAAGTCGTCGAGGCCCTTGCACCCGACCGCGGGATCCGGCTGTTGCCACTGATAAGAGCACGTGTAGAACACGCCGCCGTTCGCGGGGACCGTGGTGTCGAGCTCCGGAGAGTGCAGCATCGGCGGCTCGTTCCACGAATCCGACTTGTAGAAGCGGTCCGAGTCCGCGGGCGTGTCGATGGACTGGCCATCCCAGGTGTAGATGCTGAACTCCTTGCCTCGGCTGTGGAAGTGACCGTTCGCGCCGATGATCTTGACAGGCTCGGGGCTGTTGATCTGGCAGCTTCCGGAGTACTCCGGGGTCGGGTTGGACTGGCACACTCGAACCGACTGCTTGGTCGCGAAGATGGTGCCCATCTCGTACTTCACGTCAGCCGCGTCGAGGTTCCAGAAGTTGATACGGACCTTGCCATTCTCCGGCGTCTGCTGCGACGTGGCGTTGACCCAGTGCGTCTGCACCATCAGCCACTCGTCGGGCTGGAGGACGTTGGCGACGCCGTCCGGGAACTGCCAATCGACGTGACCGGCCTCCTGCGAGTTCGCGACGAGCGGCCAGTCTGCCCAGTTGGGGCTCTTGAAGCACTCCCCCGCGCCGTTCTTGCCTTCGACCGTCCCCTTCGTCGGGTCGAGGCCGACGATCGTGCGGACGCGGAAGACGTTCATGTGGTGGGAGCCAGTCTCCTGCGCGATCTCGATGTGGTTCAGATTGACGGGCTTCGCCGCGTCGAGGCCGCCCGCCTTGGCGAGGTCGGAGACCTTGTAGAAGTAGCAATTCTGGATCTCGTCGCCCTGGGCGACCTGAATCTCGGGGACGTCGATCTGGAAGCCTTTTCCGGAGGGCGGCGGATCGAGCGCCGCGGGATCGCTCGTCGTGGTTGTCGTCGTCGTGGTCGTCGTCGGGTTCGTCTCGGTTTCGGGCGCGGGGCAGCCGGCGATACCGAGCACGAGCAGCAGCGGCAAAGAGGCGAAGGCAGAAGAGCGAAGGGTCATGTCGGAGAGTCCTCAGGGAAGAAGTGGACGGCGTCGTGCGACGAAGGTGAAATCTACTTGAGCAACGCACGCGCCAGTGCATCGAAATAGCCTCCAAGCACGGGAAAGACGCGGGCTCGCTCACCGAAGGGCCGCGGGCGTTCTGCCCCGGCTTCGCGCCGAGGTGTGCCAGCCATGTCGCGGTCGTCGTGGGGAGTTGCGAGCGCGGGAGAGGATTGGGTGACGCGTTTATTCGAACGCAATCGACCTGAATTCGAAGCATTCTTGACATGCCGTCTGCGAGGGGACAGCGCTCGGCGGAGCGTCGTCGCGGTGACATTCTCTCGGAGGGCGCGCGGCTTTCGGGCGACGGCTCGGCCGCGAAACCGGCCCGAAGGTGCTAGAGTCGCGGACGATGGCTGACTCGAACCGCTGCGGACCTCACACCGAGCTCGTCAACAACGGCACCGTGCGGGTCACGCGCTGCACGTGCGGCACGGTGCACCTCACCACGATCCCGTCGGGCGTCACGATGCGCCTCACCACCGAGCAGTTCCGCCTGCTCACCGCGGGCGTGCGAGCCGCCGTCGACAAGCTCGACGAGGCCGCGCCGCCGCCGCGCATCGACTCCACCTGCATCAACTGAGGCGACGGTCCCGCGCCGCGCTCACGTCCGCGAGGTCTTCGTTCCGATCGCGGACGCCTCTTCGGCGGCCTCCAGCGCGCTCTCCACTTCGCGCACCAGCTCGTCGGCGGCCTCGCGCTCCTCCTCCGCGCGCGCCTGCGCGGCCTGATCGTCGAGCGTCGTCTCCACGCGCAGCAGCACCGCGGCGACACGTCTCCCTTCCGCGGACGAAGGATCGACGCGCCCGGCCTTGAGGGATCGCATCGCCGTCTCCACCGCGCGACCGAGCGGCGCGGCCACCACCGCGTCGGCGCCGGCGACCTTCGCTTGAACGCGCCGAGCCAGCGCGAGGAGCTGGCCCGTCGGCGATTCGAGCCTCCGCCTGCGAGCCCGCATCACGCCGAGCCCGAGCCCGATCGCCGCCGCCACGCCCGCGAGCGCGCCGAGGTACGGGAACGCGGGCGCCGCGGCCGCCGCGATCGTCGGCGCGGGCACGTCCATCTGGATCTCGCCCTTCAGCGTCTGCGCGAACTCCGCGCTCGTGAGCATCCGCGCGCGCGCGGCGATCGGCGTGCGCACGACGAGGCACGGCGCCGTCACGCCCGCGGCGCTGCACCCCGGCGCCGCGTCTCCCGTCGCGAGCAGATGGACCGTGTGCGTCTGAGGATCGCGCGACGCCACGCGGAAGCCGCCGAGCCCCAGATCGAAGAGGCCCTGCGCGTCGATCGACTCGCCGCCCGGCGCCTCCTTCGGCCACGTCGTCGTCGCGGCGTCGAGCACCGAGCCGTCGTGCGTCGAGTAGTACGAGCCGGTGAGGATCACCTCGCCGCCGGGGCGAACATCGACGTGCGTGGCGGGCTGATCGAGGGCGACGGGGACAGGCGGCATGATCGGTCGGAGGCTAGCGCAGCTTGAAAAGTTTCCGGGACGCCGCTCTCGCGTCAGCGCATGTGAGAGCGCGACGCGGTCTCGAGGAGCATCGCCAGCACGAGCGGATCGCCCATGCCCGTCGTCGTCCCCGCGTGCGTGCGGAGGCGCGCGAGGCGGTCCGCGTCCTTCAGGAAGAGCGGCTCGCTCAGCGTCTCGGCGGCCTTGCGGAGCAGCGCCTCGCGCTCGGAGAGGACGGCCACGGCGCGATCGCGATCGCCGCGCGCCACGAGGGTCGCGGCCTCGGCCAGCGTCTCGCCCGCGGCGAAGCCCTGCACCGTCCGCAGCACCGACGCGTTCGCCGAGGCCGCGCTGTCGGCGTCGCTCGTCGCATAAGCGGCGCTCACGATCGACTCGTCCGACACGTTCTTCTTCGCGACGCGGTCCTTGTAGCGGATCTCGACGTCGGCCACGTTGCGCTTGTCCACGCCCTCCGGCACGCGCAGCTTGAAGAGGATCGAGTGCGCCTCGTCCTTCGCGAAGGCGGGGATGAAGAAGCGGAGGCCGCCCTCCTTGTCGTCCTTGCGATCGGTCGCGATCTTGTCGCGCTTCTCGGCCTGTTTGTCCGCGGCCACCTCCTGCGCCCGCACGCGCGCGGCCTCGCTGTCGGTGAGCTTCTTCGATCCGTAGACCGCGAGCAGCTCCACGCCCTTCTTCAGCCGCACGCGCAGCTCGACGGCGGTCGCCACGGGATCGAGCCTCTTGTCGACCTCGGTCCCGAGGGCCGGCGCGATCTGATCGGCGGCGCGCAGGTAGTAGTAGCCGCCCGCGCCCTCGTTCGCGATCGCGCTCATCAGCTCGCCGTCGTAGTCGTCCCCGAGGCCGAACGAGCTCGTCTGGATCCCGTCCTGGAACGCGCCGAGCGCGAGCTGCGAGATCGCGGGCGTGCCGAGCGTGCCCGCGTTCGCGCGGCCGTCGGAGAGGAGGAGCACCACGCGCACCGCGTCCTCGGGGATGCTCTTCGTCTTGGCTTGTTCGTAGCCGAGCTCCAGCCCCTTGCTGATGTTGGTGCCGCCCTGCGCCTCGATGCCGTCGATGATCTTCTTGAGCTGCTCGCGCCGCGCGCCCACCGGACCGTCCGGCGCCTTCACCTCGGCGTCGCTGGAGAAGACGACGAGCGAGAAGTCGTCCGTCGCGGCGAGCTTGTCGACGAGCGCGCGCGCCGCCTCCCGCGAGCGCTGGATCGATTCACCCTTCATCGAGCCGCTCACGTCAAGCACGAGATGCACGGAGAGGTGCGGTCGCGCGGCCGGGGAATTCGCCGTGGATCGAAGCGTGACGCGGAGGTGCGTGGGGCCGCCGGCCGGGGCCAGCTTGTTGCGCTCCATCTCGGCGAGCACGGTCATCGCCTGCGATTTCGGCGCGTCGATGACCGGCGCGTACCGAGCGCCGACGTCGCCCACGAGGTCGCGCTCGCCCGCGGGAATGATGCCCCGCGCGACGGCCGAATCGAACGCAGCCAGGTGTCCGCCGCCGGGGCGATACGTGGTGGCGAAGCGCCCGTTCGGATCGATCGCCGCCTGAGGGGCCTTGTCCGAAGGGCTCGGCTCCGCCGGAGCGCCCGTGGCCTGGCGAGGGGCGCCGCCGAACGCGCCGTTCGCGCCGGGGGTGGCTCCGGCGCCTTGTTCACCCTTCTTCGCGGGCGCCGCGTATCCGGGCCCGTTCACGTCCTTCGCCGACTCGGCGCTGGCTGCAGCGACGGGAGCGCTCGTGCGACCATCTCCCTCGCGGCGGCCTCCGAGCGGGCTGTCCGTCGCGACGGCCGGCGCGGCCTCGGGTTTGGCGTCGCGGCACGCGGGGCCGGACGTCGCGACCGCGAGCAGGACGATCGTGCCCCACCTTCGGCTGATTCGAGCCAGGGCGGAGCCTCGCCCGCGG
Organism: Polyangiaceae bacterium; assembly: GCA_046351455.1. Taxonomy (GTDB): domain Bacteria; phylum Myxococcota_A; class Polyangia; order Polyangiales; family Polyangiaceae; genus JADJRH01. The sequence continues at coordinate 89,335 of JAXLYM010000026.1, read as the reverse complement.
CGTTCGTGATCTCGGTGCTCCCTCGGCATGGCGTCGTTCATCGTAGGCTCCTCGGCCGTCTCCGCGTCGCAAAACCGCCCAGGACGGTCGGCCCTTACGGTCGCGAGACGAACGGGCGGTAGCTACGGCCGCTCGGCGCGATGGATCTGAAACGGATGCAGGTGCGGGGAGGGAAGGGGGCCGCGGACAGGGTTTTCCGCGGCGAATGCAGCGATCGGCGAGGTCACGCAGCCCGCCTTTGGCGGCGGGCCGGTCCGGTCACTGGCACGTTCCGTTCACGCAGGCCATGCCCCAGCAGCAGGAGTCGACGAGCTCGTTGCAGGGGTTGCCGGCGGTCACGCAGACCCAGTCGTTGAAGCACGAGCCCGAGATGCAGTGCTCGTTGCCGCCGCAGCACGGCGCGGTCGGATCGCACTGGATCGGGGTGCCGTTCGCGTCGACCGAGTCCGGCTCGACGCAGACGTTCATGTCCACGCACATGCCGTCCCAGCAGGTGCCGCTGCAGCAATCCGAGTCCACGCCGCAGGCCGTCGCGTTCGCGCCGCACTGATCGGGGCCGGGCTGGTCGCCGCCCGCCGGGATGATGCCGCCGCCCGCACCCGGGCAGACACCGTCGTTGCAGATACCGGAGCAGCACGCGACGTTGCCGCCGCACGCCTGGCCGGGCTGAGCGCACACCGGAGCAGGCGCGCCGCAAACACCGGAGTTGCACACGTTGCCGGCGCAACAGTCGCTGTTGGCCGCGCACACCGCGCCGGCGCTGCCGCACTGCTGGATATGGCACGTGCCGTTCGTGCAGGGGACTCCGTCGCAGCAGTCCGCGTTCGCCGAGCAGCTCCCGCCGACAGGCTCGCACGCGGGCGGCGGCGCCTCACCCCAGCACACGAACAGGCTCGGACGCCGAGAGACCGTGCTGACTTCGCTGTTGAAGTGGCTGTGGAGCTTGACCGGGTCCTCCTCGAGGAGGATGCCATTGTTGCCCACCTGGCCCGAGTGCCAGCCCTGCGCGAGGGCCGTGACGTCGATCGAGTGGAAGCCGCCGCCGTCCGGGTTGAAAGAGCCGATGACCGCCGAATCCCACGCTCCGGCGCCGCCGAAGTTGCTCCAGGTGACGTTCGCCTCACTCCATGCATTCTTGATGCGGTGAGCGCGGATCGTCGAAGGATCCATGTTCCAGGAGGTGTAGACAGAGAAGGTCGCGAGCTGGATCTGCGCGCCGGCCGGGACCACGCTCATGTCGAACTGGAACGCGCTCCAGTGGTCGTACGGGCTCGGGCCCGTCCACGAGAACGGGTATCCGCCGGGCGTCCAATTGGGCCCGTTGCCATAGCCCACATCGGAGTCACCCACCGTCCCGAGCGTCCCGCGCTGGATCAGAGCGCAGGTCGAGCCGGGCGGCGGGGCCGGCAGACTCGGGCCGTCCTCCGTCGACAGGGCGACGCTCAGATCCTCACTGTCCACTTCGCGGGTCTGATCAGCACAACCCACGAGCATTCCGGCACAAACGAATCCGACGAGATAACGGGACGCACCCATATCTGCTCCTTGCGAACAAGTGAGAAGGTTTTTCGGGAGGGGGGACTGAGCGCTCACTCAACTCTTCGGAAAGAGGTGGTGAATGACGGTTCAAGTCCCCCCGGGTGCGCCCGACACGATGCGAGTAGTCCTTTTGAAAGTACCTCTCCGGAACGCGCTCCCACAACACAAAAATTACAATCCCCTCCGAAAGTTGCGACGTTTGGCCGGCTTTGTGCCTATCCACTTACCCGCTCCTACCTCGAAATCGGGGGGTGCGATCAAAGTGGTTGGAGCGCGGTGAGGACGCAGGTAGTGTGGATGGTTTTGGTCCGCGCCGCCGCGACTCACGTGCACGTCGCGCAGATCGACTGTCGTGCTCGCGCTCATGACGGCGTGACGCTGTCAGAGCGATGTCAGAGCGCGTGATCGGAGCTGCGTTGTCGGCGTGATGTGCACGCTCGGCGCGAGGTGCACGCTCGGCGCGAGGTGCACGCTCGGCGCGAGGTGCACGCTCGGCGCGACGTGCACCGTCGGCGCGGTGGTGTCAGCGGGACGTCAGGCCGCGGGCGGCGTGAGGCTCTGGAGCCAGCGGGCGCCGGGCTCCGAGGAGAGGGCCGCGCGGACGAACGGCCACGTGACGCGCGCGAGCAGATCGAAGTCGGGGCGCGCGGTGATGCCGTACTGCGCGAGCGCCTCGCCGAGCGGCTGCGACGCGTGCAACGTCACGAGCTGCTCCACGATCATGCGGCGGCGCGCGCGCACCGAGTCGAGGCCGATCGCGTGCGCCGCGATGTCGGTGAAGACCTCGACGCCGCGGTTCAGGAGCGGCTCGCCCGCGCTCGCGACGGTGCCGGCCACCGATTGATCGAGCAGCCATCGCACGAGGCGCTTGCGCATGCCGATGAACGCGCGGTCGCCCGAATGCGCGATCACGTAGTCGGCGGCGCGCTTCACGCCGCGGCCCGTGAAGGTCGTGAGGAAGCGGCGCATCTCGGGCTCCAGGCGCTTCTCGAACTCGCCGCGCAGCGACTCGAAGCCCTTGCTCATCCCGCCGAGCCCGAACGGGCCGAGGCGCTTCAGGAGCGACGGCAGGCCCCACTCCGCGAAGAACGGGTTCACCTTGTCCTGAAACTCGCGCAGGGCGTCGTAGATCATGTCGCCCGCGACCTCGCGCGCCGCCTCGTCCTCGAAGATCTCGTGGAGCAGGCGCTCGGGCACCACGTCGGGCCGCGTCGCGAGCTCCTCCAGCGCGTCGCGCCCTTCGTCCGGCACGTACTCGGCGAAGCGCCGCTTGTCGTCGCGGAGCTGGCCGAGCAGGAGGATCCAGATCAGCTTCGATCCAGGGCGATACGCGTTGTCGATGACGTCGGGCGAGACCGCTGCCTCCACGGCGTCGGCCGACGATCGCGGGTGCAGGAGCTCGCCCACGGGCGCCGCGAGCACGGCGTCGTAGAGCGCCTCGAGGTTGTCGCGCCAGAGCGCTTCGGCTTCACGATCCGTCGCGCGTTGCACGACGGCGGGCGGGGTCGTCTCGGTGTGTTGGGTCATGGTTCGCGAGGGTCACTTGCCGTCGTAGCCGCACGCAGAAGGGCCCTGCGTGAGGCACAGGTGCGAGGCCGGATGGGAGAGGTAGTAGAGATCCGTGCCGCCGGTCTGGAAAAAGCGAGCGGTCAGGTTCGTGAGGTAGTTGCCGGCGTCGAAGCTCTGGCACGGCTGGCCGTTCACGAACGTGTGCACGCCCTGGGGCACGATGTACGCGTCGAGAAGCGCGGTGAGCGGGCGCGCCGGGTTCGGCGTCCACGTGCCGTCCTTGCCGTACGGGACGCCGTTCTCGCGAGGCTGCCACGCGACGTCGAGCGTCGTCGCCGTCACGCTCTCCGTGTACCGCGCGAGCCGCAGCGGCACCTTCGCGTTCTGCTCGAAGTAGCGCGCGGTGCCCTCGTCGAGATCGTCCGCGTCGAAGAGCGCCTCGTCGCAGCGCTGCTGGCCGATCTCATCGGGCACGCACCGGCCCGTCGCGAACTCGCAGTGCGTCTCTTCGTAGCACTTGCGCTTGTCGGAGCTGGCCTCGCTCTCGGGCGTACAGCCCTCCGGATAGCAGGCGCGCGCGCCGCCTTCGGAGTCGGGGAAGGTGGCGCCGTCGCTCTTCGCGTTCGCGCTCGTGAGGCACGCGGGGCCGGCCGGGTGACGCGCGAGCTTGTTGATGCCCTCGATGACGTGGTTCTCGAGGAGCACCTCGTTCGGCGTGTGGCCTCCGAGCGCGGTGAACAGCGCCTGCGGCGTCGCGTAGTTCGCGTACTCGGGGTACGTCGTCGCCTGATCCGGCCGCAGGAACGGCAGGCCTCCGGTGGCCCGCGCGAAGGCGATCCCGGCGTTCAGCGGGACGCTCATGTCGCCGATCGTGTTGAGCGTGAGCACCGCGTGCGGGGCGATCGGCGCGCCGTCCGGATCCGTCATCTGCTTGATCGAGTAGTACGGCGCGAAGCTCACCGGATCGCCCGGATCCAGCGCGGCCTGCGCGAGCGTGAGGAAGCGGCGCATCTCCGGCGTCTGGCGCGGCAAGCCGTAGCCTTCGGCCGGGGACACGAGCGTGTCGCCCTCCTCGAAGAAGCGGCCCTGGAACCCGACGCAGCTCGGGCCGCCGCACGTCGCGGTCTCGTTGCCGTTCGACTCGCCGTTCGCGTGCGGGCCCTTGCCCCACGTGTTGATCACGAGCTTCTGCGGAGGCGCCGTGCCGTCCTCGGCCATGGGGACGCACTCGCGGTAGTTGTTCACCGCGTCCTTCCCCTCGTACACCGTGAGCTCCACGCGATCGCCGATCGACGCCGGCAAGCTGATGCGCGTGCGCAGATCGGAGCCGATGCGCCCGCAGCGGCGCTCCTTGTTTTCGCCGTCGTACGCGACGATCGTGGTGTTTTCGATCTCGGCGCGATCGAGGCACGTGATCTCCAGCTCTCCGGTGCTGTTCAGATCCGGCATCACCCAGCGCAGCGACGCCTGATCGCCGGTGCACATCGTGCAGTGATCGTGGTCGTTCGAGTTCGGTCCGCACGCGGGGCGATCGCTCGCGGGGACCGTGACGAGCAGCGGGCCCCACACGCGGAGCAGCACCGCCTCCACGACGCCTCCCTGCGTCGAGCGCACGCCCACGTCGGTGAGGCCGCCGCCGCCGGAGCCCGGGACCGCGGTCGTGACGTTCGTGTCGATCGCGCCGTGGATGCCCGAGAGGATGCCGCCGAGCGACTCCCCCCACGTGCCGATGCGCGCGGTCGGACCCGCGATGTCCGCGACGCCGTCACCGTCGAAATCGCCTGCGATCTCCGGCTTTCCATCGCCGTTCAGATCGCACGGCTCGGTCGCCGGCGTGGCCCATCCGGTCTTGTCGTTGCGGCACAGCATCTGTCCGCCGGGCTGGCCGAGCGAACGGAGGATCCGCACGAGCTGGATCTGATCGACGATCGACTGACGCACGCCGTCGCGCGTGTGGAAGATGTAGCTCGACCAGAAATCGCCGCCGGAGTCCGGGAGCCCGTCGTTGTCGAGATCGCGCGCGCGGCTGGACGTGAGGCCGTCGAAGAAGGGAGCGATGCACGCGCCGCCGAGCAGCGCCGTCGCGAGGATCTTCGTCTGGTCGTCGACCACGAAGCCGTGCCCCATCGCGTTCATGCCGATCGTCGCGATGCCGTGCTCGGCCATGTTGCCCGCGTAGAACACCATCTCGGCGAACGTGCTCGTGTAGCCGTGCCCGTAGATGTCGACGTCGAACGGCGCCTTGTGCTCGGCGGTGGCCTTCGGGACCATCAGCCAGAACTGCACCTCGTCGCTCGTCTCTTCGCCCTTGCCGGTCTGGAAATCGAGGTCGAACGCGGCGTCCGGCGCCGTCTCCTTCGGCCCGCCCTTGAGCAGGAACGGCGAGCGGTACGTGCCGATCACCATGTGGTCCACGTTCTCCAGGTTCTTGAGCAAGAGCTGGAGCGTGGGCCCGTCGTTGCCGAGGCCGAAGCCCTGCGAGAGCAGCGTCTCGATCGTGTCCTTGATCTCGTCGTACCGGATCACCCACAGGTTCGGCAGCAGCTTGTCGCAGCCCGCGGCCTTCGCGAAATCGCTTGTTTTCCAGTCCGGCGCGTCGGTCGCGCCCTCCTCCAGGCCGGCCGTCAGACCGACCGCGCGCTTCAGCTCGAAGCGGGGCGGGTACGCCTCGGCCCAGCGCGCGAAGGGGCCCTTGCCGAAGAGGCCGTCGCGCAGGCGCACCATGTCGTCGACGGTCGGCTGCGTGGTGAAGCTCCACGTGAAGGCGACGTGATCGAGGCCGGTGCCCGCGAGATCGCCGAAGTACGCCGCGCGCGCCGGGTCGTTCACGATCGCCGCCACGCGATCGCCCGTCGTCTTCATCGACGCGTGGTAGACGAGATCGAACGGCGATCGGACCGCGTTGCCCTTGTTGTCGACGAGGCGATCCGTGACGACGACCGCGTACCGCGTCATCTCGTCCATCGGCAGGAGCGGCCGCAGGATCAAGGTGTCCGTCTCGCGCTCGTAGTACGTGAGCAGGTGGTCGGCGATGCAGCGATCGCGCGTGCGCCTCGTGTCGGTGCAGGCGGTCGTGCCGTAGCTCGGGTCCTTCGGATCGTCGCAGGTGGGGCTCGGATCCGGGCACACGAACGGGTCGTCCAGGTTCGGCATGTCGAGCGTGCCGTCCATGTCCGTGTCGTGCTGCGGGAGGAACGTGGCCCCCGTGATCGCGCCGCGCTGCGTCTCGTCGATCGTCTCGAACATCAGGTTGCGCTCGGTGCGGCGCGCGTCGTTCGGCCAGTAGCTGTCGAGATCCTTCAGCGTGTAGTCGAAGTTGCCGTTGCCGAGATCGAGCGGCACCGGCACGCCCGTCTTCAGGTTCACGAGGTAGACGGCGTCGTTCGCGAAGTCGTAGTCGTCCCCCTGGTGGCGCTGCTTCACGTTCGCCAGATCGATCGCGGCGCCCTCGTAGTCCTTGTACCCGGGCTGCGAGCGGTCGAGATCGAAGCTGACCCAGATCGGCGCGAAGGTGCCCCATCCTTCCATCCGCGCGAACTGTTCGCGGGCCTTCTGCTCGATGGCGGTCGGCGCGATGAGGCTCGCGTTGACGCGGAGGCCCGTGCGGCTCGTCGGGTCCGACCACGTGGCGACGTCGTTCGGGATGGGGATCTCGGGCAGCGGCTTGTGCGCGAGGTCGAAGCGCACCGTGGGCCCCGGTCCGGCCTTGGTGCGGGCGCCGTCGGGCACGCGGTCCATGACGCAGGACGTGCCGAGCGCGACGATGGCAGCCGAAGCGAAGGCGAAGCGAGCGTGACGCACCATCGCCCCCCCTATACCTTTGCAAGGCAGTGAGAGCGAGGGTGCTTATTGCGCCAGGCTCTTCAGGTCGAGCATCTCGTCCACGTCGGGCAGCACCACGATCTCGCAGCGGCGGTTCTTCTGCTGCCCGTCCTTCGTGGCGTTCGAGGCCACCGGATCCGTGTCGGCGAAGCCGGCGGCGCTCCAGTGCGCGCGCGGCAGATTGGCATTCTTGCCGATGAGGTAGAGCAGCACCGCGCGCGCCCGCATCAGCGAGAGGCCCCAGTTGTCGTGGTACGGGCCGCTGCCGAGGGGCAGCGAGTCGGTGTGTCCGGCCACCTGGTAGTCGTGGTCCAGGAGCGAGCGATCGGCCCGGATCGCGGCGCCGACCTTCTTCAAGATGTCCTCTCCGTCCTTCCGCAGCGTGTCCTTGTTGGTGTCGAACAGCACGTCTCCGGGCAGCGACACGACCATTCGGTTCTTGCGGATGCTCACGACGAGGCCGATGCGCGTGAGCTCGTCGAGCTTCTTTCGCAGGAGATCGTAGCGGGCCTTGATGACCTCCAGCCGCTGGGCGCGCGCCTTGTATTCAGCCAGCGCGTTCTCCCGCTCTTTCAAGGTGGATGCCATTCTGGAGTGCTCCGTCTCCAGCGCTTTCAGATCGACTCCCATGTCGTGGAGCGTGGACTCCAGCGTTGTGACGCGTTCGCGTGCGGCGGCGAGCTGCGTATCCAGCTCTTTTTCCCGCGTGCTGCACGATGCCTGGAGAGAACCGTACTTGTCGAGCTGGGCGCGCCATTCATCCTCGGAGTGGCCGCATCCGGCGGCGGAGAGGGCGAGTCCCAGCGCGACGGCGGCGTGGCGTAGCTTCATCGTGAGTTCTCCTCGGTTGTCCTCCTTCGGAGAGGAGGGTTCGTTCCCACCGGGCCTGAAAAGGCCCCAACGGCGGAACCATTGCACAGGTACGCGGCCCGAGCCCGACCTTTCGGGGAGACGGAAGCGTGCGCAGGCCGGTACCGAAACCAGGCCTTGACCTCGGAGGGCGATGGCGCTCGAATCGCCGAGCACCCATGTCGATCGAAGAGAGCACGCCCGGACAGCCCCCCTCACCGGACGCCGGTGAGCCTTCGCTTCTCGGCGAAATCCTCGCGGAGACGAACCGGCGCCCCGGCGAGGACGCGTACGAGGACGCGAAGCGCGGCGTCGTGGCCGTCGTCTCGCAGATCGTCACGCGCAAGGGCGCGAGCGACGTGTCCACGCTCGACCGCGCGCTCGTCGACATGTTCATCGCCGAGATCGACGCGAAGCTCTCGGCCCAGATCGACGAGATCCTCCACCACCCGATCTTCCAGCGGCTGGAGTCGGCGTGGCGCGGCCTCAAGTTCGTCGTGGATCGCGTCGACTTCCGCGAGAACATCCGCGTCGAGATGCTCAATTGCTCGAAGGAGGACCTGCTGGCCGACTTCGAGGACTCCCCCGAGATCCCGAAGAGCGGGATGTACAAGATCGTCTATTCGGCCGAGTTCGGCACCTTCGGCGGCCGGCCGTACGCGGGCATCTTCTCCAACTACGAATTCGGCCCCGGCCCGCAGGACATCGCGCTCCTGCAGAAGTGCGCCTCCGTCGCGACGATGGCGCACGCCCCGTTCTTCGCGGTCGCGGGCCCCACGTTCTTCGGCCTCAAGGACTACCTCAACATCCCCAATCTGAAGGACCTGCGCGCCCTGTTCGAAGGCCCGCAGTACACGAAGTACAACGCCTTCCGGGAGACGGAGGACGCGCGGTACGTGGGCCTCTTGCTGCCGGGGTTCCTGCTGCGGCTGCCGTACGGGCCGGGGACGGTGCCAGTCCGCGCCTTCAACTACGAAGAAGACGTCATCGGCCGGCACGAGACGTACCTGTGGGGCGCCGCGACGTACGCGTTCGCCACGCGCCTCGCGGACAGCTTCGCGAAATACCGCTGGTGCCCCAACATCGTCGGCCCGCTCGCCGGCGGCACGGTGGATAACCTCATCCTCCACAAGTACGACGCGATGGGGGAATTGCAGGCGAAGATCCCGACGGAGATCATGATCACCGAGCACCGGGAATTCGAGCTCTCGGAGCAGGGCTTCATCGCGCTCACGTACCGCAAAGACACCGAGGATGCCTGTTTCTTCTCGGCCGCCTCGGTGCAGCGCCCGAAGACGTTCGCCAACACGGAAGAGGGCCGACAGGCGGAGATGAACTACCGCCTCGGGACGCAGCTCCCGTACATGTTCATCATCTGCCGCATCTCCCATTATCTGAAGGTCCTCCAGCGCGAGCAAATCGGCACCTGGAAAGAGCGCCTGGACCTCGAAAACGAGCTGAATGCGTGGCTCGGTCAATACGTGGCGGACATGGAGGTCGCGAGCGCGGCCGTCCGCGCCAGAAAGCCTCTCCGCCGCGCGCGCGTCACCGTGTCGGAGGTGCCGGGGAACGCCGGCTGGTACCGCGTCGATCTCCAGGTGCGCCCGCACCTCAAGTACATGGGCGCCTCGTTCGCGCTCACGCTGGTCGGCAAGCTCGATAAGGAGTGACGGAGCGGCGTTCCGACAAGACGGAACGGCGCTTCAAACCCAGCGACTCGGGGGGACCCAGCCGCCGATCGAGCGCTCCAACTCCTCCGCGACGGCCATGGTGAGATGATCTTGGTGGGGATTTGAAGCGATCTGTACGCCGAGCGGCACTCCCTCGCTCCCGAGGCCCATCGGGGCGGCGGTGACTGGCAGCTTGAGCACGTTGAAGATGCCCGTGTAGACCCACCGGAACGGCGACAGCAGCGGCCGGTTGTGCAGCGGGGCCGGCAGCGGGTGCGGCGGGAACAACAGGACTCCATGCTCGCCGATGAGGCCAGTCACCTCTTCGCGCAGGCGGTGCCCCATGGCGATGAAGCGCTTCGTGTGGCTGTTCCCCACGACCTTCGGCACCTTCTCCATGGCGCCCAGCATCAACGCGGGCAGCGTGTGCTCCGAGCGGCCCCGGATCCACCGGACGAATTCGCGCGCGATCGGGACCGCCGTGCCGTCGCCCATCAGCTCCGCGAACGAGGGCCCGCCGGCCTCGTCGATCATCGCTCCCCACACGGCGAACGCGTATTTGAAGTCGTTCACGCGCGCCTCCCGCACCTTCGCGCCCTTGGAAGCGAGCGCCGCCGCCGCCCGATCCAGCGAGCCGTTCAGCTCGGGATGCACCTTGTGCCGTCCATCGTCCCGCACCACGACCACCGACAGCGACCCCACGTCCACCGAGGCCGGATCGCGCAGATTCGCCGCGCCGGGGCCGTCGCCGACGAGGATCTTGAGGAGCGGATACATGTCCTCCGCCCGCCGGCTGAGGGGCCCTGTGCACACGTACTCTTCGATGCCGGGGACGGCCACCGGATACTGCCCCGAGCTCGTGACGAGGCCGCCCGTCGGCTTGTGGCCGAAGATGCCATTGAAGAAGGCCGGCATTCGAATGGACCCGCCGATGTCCGAGCCGAGGCCGAACGGCGCCCCGCCCGACGCCACGATCGCGCCCTCTCCGCCCGACGATCCGCCGACCGTGCGCCGCGGATCATAGGGGTTGTGCGACCGGCCATAGACCTTGTTGTTCGACTCCATCCACATGCACAGCTCGGACGTGTTGGTCACTCCGAGGGGGATGGCGCCGGCCTTTCGATAGGCCGCCACCGTGGGCGCGTCCTCCTTCGCGGGGCGGTCGCGGCGCGAGACGAGGCCCGATGTGTTCGGCATGCCCTGGAGCGCGAACGACTCCTTGATCGAGCACGGCACTCCGTGGAAGGCCCCGAGATCCGTCCGGCCTTCGGCGAGCGCGCGGTCCGCCGCCTTCGCCTCCGCGCGGGCCTCGTCGAAGCGCGTCTTCACCATCGCGTTCAACGTGGGATTCACACGCTCGATCTGGGCGATGTGCGCCTCCACCGCGGCCTCCGACGACAGCTCGCCTTTGCGGATTCGAGAGGCGAGGGCGAGGCCGGAGAGCGTCAGGAGGTCGCGCATGGGCCAGGGAATCTACAGGATCCGCGGACCCGGGGAAGGGGCGTCGGCGTCCCACGCGCAAGACTCGCGGCGACGGGCCGTTTCGTGCGCGGCCGGGCGCCCCGGATCTTCGCAGAAACGCGACAGGCAGGTCCCCCGGCGGCCTCGTTTTCGAGGACGGCGCGCCGCGGAGCTTGCGTACCCTGCGCGCAATTTGCGAACGAACGGGCCCAGGCGCGCGCTCGGTCCCTCGGAATTTCGGCCCGGAGCGGCGCTTCCTCCTCCGGCACCATCGTTGCGTGAGCGGGCGGCGAGGCTCTCCTCGTCGAGGGCCCGAGAGCACCATGAACCAGCGATTCATCTACGACCGGGCCCCGATGCGCGTTTACTGGGAGACCACGAACGCGTGCGACCTGGCGTGCCGTCACTGCCGCGCCGAGGCGAAATCCGAGCGCGACCCCGCCGAGCTCACCACCGAAGAGGGACGTCGCCTGTTCGACCAACTGGCCTCCTTCGGGACGCCGCTGCCCCACGTGGTCCTGACCGGCGGCGACCCGCTGAAGCGCGACGACATCTTCGAGCTGGTGCACATCGCCCGAGAAAAAGGCTTCGGCGTGAGCGTGGCGCCCTCCGCGACTCCGCTCCTCACGCCCGAGAACGTGCGCAAGCTGCGGGAGGCCGGCGTCGACGCGATCTCGCTCAGCCTCGACGGCGCGACGGCCGAGCACCACGACGCGATCCGCGGCATCCCCGGGACGTACGAGCGCACCCTCGCGGCCGGCGCGGTGGCGCGCCAGGTGGGTTTGCCGTTCCAGGTGAACACCCTCGTTTGCCAGGAGACGATTGACGATCTCCCCGCCATCTACAAGCACGTGTGCGACATGGGCGCGGCGCGATGGAGCCTGTTCTTCCTCGTGACGGTGGGCCGCGGCAGCGTCCTTCAGCCGATCTCGCGGGAGCGCGCGGAGGAGCTGCTCGGTTGGGTAGCGCAGCTCGCGGCGCAGCGGATGGCGCGCCCCGGAAAAGGCGGTCTCGTCATCACGACGACGGAGGCGCCCCAGCTCCGTCGCGTCGTCGCGGAGCAGAAGCGCGCGGCGCACTCGACGGAGGGTGCCAGTCTCAACGGTCGGCCCGCGGAAGGCCCGAGTGGGAACAGCCGGCCCGCGGAGAGCGCCAGTGGCAATGGACGGCCCGCGGTGGAGCCTCCGATCAACGGAGCGAACGGCGCCGGTCCGACGGGGCACGCGCACGGCGGCAGCGCGCACCACGGGGCCGGGATCCGCGACGGCAATGGCATCCTCTTCATCTCCAACGTGGGCGACATCTGCCCTTCGGGCTTCCTGGAAGTGCCGGTCGGCAACGTGCGGCGGGACGACGTGGTGGCGGTGTACCGCGAAGCGCCGCTGTTCCGCGAGCTGCGGGAGCCGGACCACTTCGGCGGTCGCTGCGGCCAGTGCGAGTATCGCTTCTCGTGCGGCGGATCCCGGGCGCGCGCCTTCTCGGCCTCCGGCGACCCGATGGCGGAAGATCCGCTGTGCCCCCACGAGCCGTCCGCCGCGCACGAGCACGCCGCCCACGGGATTCATTGAAATCGCCCGCTATTCAATAGAACGTTCAATGGGGGATGGAGAGGGCCGAGCGGAAAAATCGTACCGCTCGCCCTCTCTTCGCGCTGGCCGTGCGCCGGGCCGCTGGTAAGACCGCCGGCGGGAGGTGCATTGCGATGCCCAGGAAACAAGACGCGAAGACGCACGACAAGGACAGCGGACAGGGCGGCGAGTCGCCGACGACGGAAGCAGGGGAGTTCGTCCGCGAGGAGATGCACCACATCGGGGAGGGGAAGCGCGCCCCGCAGAGCCCCAAACAAGCGATCGCGATCGGCCTCTCGAAGGCCCGCCGCTCCGGCGTGAAGCTGCCTGTCCCGAAGAAGGGAAAGGCGTCGGAGGCCACGCGACGCAAGGCCGCGGCCGACACGCGCAAGGGACGGCAAGCCTCGAAGAGCGCGGGCACGAAGGCGGAGGCGAAGTCTTCGGAGAAGACGGCCCCTCGGCGGAAGGCCGCCGCCACCAAGTCGCCTCGGAGGAAGGCGTCCGGCGACAAGGCCCCTCGGCAGAAGGCCGCCGCCGCCGAGAAGAAGACCGCCGCGCCGGAGAAGAAGGCCGTCGCGCCCGAGAAGGCGATGAGCGAAAAGGCCCCTCGCCGCGCCCCGCGGAAGAAGGCAGAGGCCGCTGACGCGACCGCGTGAGTGGCAGTTGCGTCGACGCACATGCCGAGTCGATGAAGCCCGGTATTTCATTGCGCGGACTGGACGAGAGAGGTTAGAGAAGAGGGCGCGGCGCCGGGGGCGGCGACCTGCGCTCACCGAACGAGGGGATATGAAAGCGTTGACGTATCAAGGTCCGCGCGACGTGCGCGTGGAGACCGTGCCGGATCCAGTGTTGCGTGAGCCGGACGACATCTTGTTGCGCGTCACGGCCACGGCGATCTGCGGGTCGGATCTGCACCTCTTCCACGGAAAGATCCCGACGACCGAGCCCGGCGACATCTTGGGTCACGAGTTCATGGGCGTCGTCCAGGAGATCGGCAAAGACGTGACGCGGGTGAAGGTGGGGGACCGCGTGGTCATCCCGTTCGCGATCGCCTGCGGAGAGTGCTTCTTCTGCAAGAAGTCCCAGTTCGCCGCCTGCGAGCGCACGAACCCGAGCCGCGGCGCCATCCTTCATCCGAAGGGGATCCGCCCCGGAGCAGGGTTGTTCGGGTACTCGCATCTCTACGGTGGCTATGCGGGCGGCCAGGCGGAGCTCGTGCGCGTGCCGAAGGCCAATGTCGGTCCGATGGTGATCCCCGCGGGCCTCCCGGACGAGAAGGTTCTGTTCATGAGCGACATCCTGCCGACTGGCTACCAGGCGGCGGTGAACGCGGAGATCAAGCCCGGATCGACGGTGGCCATCTACGGCGCCGGCCCCGTGGGCCTGATGACGGCGGCGTGCGCGCGCATGCTCGGGGCCGAGCGCATCTTCATGGTCGACCACCTCGACTACCGCCTCGATTTCGCGATGCAGGCCTATCAGGTGGAGCCGATTCACTTCGAGCGCATCCGCGACCCGGCGCGCGCGATCCTCGACGCGACGGCGCAGCGCGGGGTGGACGCGACGATCGAGGCGGTCGGCTTCGAGGCCGAGGGGTGCGCGATCGAGTCCCTGGCGGCCTTGCTCCAGATCCAGCAGTCGAGCGGCTGCGCGCTGAAGCAGGCGATCGCCGCGACGCGCCGCGGAGGCATCGTGAGCGTGCCGGGCGTCTACGCGGGATACATGCACTTCTTCCCGTTCGGGGACGCCTTCGAAAAGGGCATCACCTTCAAGATGGGACAGACGCACGTGCACGCCTATCTGCCGGAGCTGCTGTCACGGATTCAGGCCGGCGACCTGAAGCCGGAGGCGATCATCACGCACCACCTGCCGCTCGCAGAGGCCGCGCAGGGATACGAGATCTTCGACAAGAAGCAGGACGCCTGTCGCAAGGTCGTGCTGACGCCGGGCGCCGCTCCGTAAAGGCCCCCTCCCTTCGCGAACGACAGAGAGCGATTTGGGAGGGGCGGGCCGCGCGCAGGCCAGAGGCCGAGCACGGACCGGGGGTGGGCACTAGTCCCCGAAGAACTCGAACAACGTGGGGGCGCCGACGGCGTCTCCCAGCCTCGGGAGGCCGAAGAGGTCTTCGAGGGTGGCGAGGTAGCTCGCGTGGGTGAGGTGCCTCGTCACGCGGAGGCCTTTGGCTTTGATCTTCGGGGAGACGACGATCATCGGGATTTGATGGAGGTCGTTGCCGTTGCGGCCTTCGGCTTCGTCCCAGGTGATGAAGAGGACGCCGCCGCTCTGGTAGGCTTCGCTCGCGAGGATCTTGGGGACCTCCGCGGCCATCCATTTGTCCGAGTTCTTCAGGCCGGCGACAGGGGCCCACGAAGGGTCGTGTCCGTCGCTCACGAGATCCGGAGTGATCCACATGTAACGGTAGGCGCCTGTCGCAAGATCGGCGGCGAATTCCGTGTAATCGACGTCGCGCTTCTCGCAGAGGGCGTCCGGGCCGGAGACGATGTTCGCGAAGTAGACGAACGGGTTGTGCTTGGGCGCATACAGGCCTGCTCCAGTGAGCTTGCACGGGGTCCCCATGTGCTCCTGGTAGGCCCGCCAGGGGATGCCGGCCTGCTCCATCTGGGCCGCGAGGTTGTCCGCGTTCGACGGGAAATACGGGGCGAACGTGGGGTCCACGTTGACGACTCCGGGGTACTGCGGGGCGCCGGAGATGAGATAGAGGTAGTTCGGCAAGGACGGGTGAACCCCGGAGTCGTAGTAATGGACCGCGAGGCCGTGCTCCTGAATCAACGAGTTCAGATACGGCGCGTACGGGGAGCCGACGATCTCGTTGTAGTCGTGGTTCTCCAGGAGGATCGTGAACACCGTCGTGAAGGTGGGCAGCGGCTTCGTCGCGCCGCCCGCTCCGCCTTCGGTCGAAGAGGTGGTGTCGCCCGCGCCGCCTCCCGTGCTGCCGCCCGCGCCGCCGATGCCCGTCGTGGGGGTGCCTCCGGTCGGGCCGCTCGGGATCGGGGGCTCGAAGGTGTCGTCCGCGCAGCCGAGCGCGCTCGCGACGGCGATCGCCGCGGCGAACAGGACGACGAGCCGAGGACGCATGCTCTCACCGTACGGCCACGGGGAGGGCGCATTCAAGGCGAACCTGGGCTTGCGACGACGGCTCGCGGGGGCGCATCCTCGGCGCATGGCTCCTCTCGTGTCGGCCGCTCCTCGATGTTGCGCGGCCCTGTTCGCCGCAGGGATCGCGCTCGGCGCCGCGATCGGGTGCGGCTCGCCCGGTGATACGTCCGGCTCCACGAGCACCGGAGGCTCCACGAGCACCGGCGGCTCCACCAGCACGAACTCGTCCGGCGGCGGTGGCGCGGCGCCGATCCTCGATCCTTCGCTGTTCGACTGCACCGCGAAGAAGGCGCCGGAGCGCGTGAACCAGGTGCCGATCTCGTGCGCGACGGATCCGGCGTGCGCCACGCGGCTCGTGAGCGGTCACCGCGCGGCGGGCGGCGAGCTCGGCGTGATCGCGCCGGAAGACACGGTGTCCGCGGTGCGCGCCGCGATCGTCCTCGGCATCGATTTCGTGGAGACGGATCCGCGGCCGACGAAGGACGGCTTCCTCGTGAACCTGCACGACACGTCGGTCGATCGGACGACGGACGGCTCCGGCGAGGCCGCCGACATGACGCTCGCGGAGATCCAGGCGCTGCACCTGAAGACGTCGGAGTATCCGGGCGATTTCTCGTGCGATCACGTGCCGACGCTGGAGGAGATCCTGGCCGCCGCGAAGGGGAAGGTGCACGTGCTCGTGGACGCCAACAAGACCGATCGCGTCGACCTGCTCGTGGGCGCGATCCAGTCGACCGACACCGTGGAGTGGGCGATCTTCGACACCGACTCGCAGGCCAAGATCGACGAGGCCCTCACGCTGGAGCCGGCGCTCCACACGATGATCCGCGTGCTCACGACGGACGATCTCGACGCGGAAATGGCGCATTTCGCCGCGCATCCGCCGGTGATCGTGGAGGCGGAGAAGGGGAACGATCCGACGACGCTCGTGCCCGCGATCCACGTCGCGAAGTGCCACGCGCTCTCCGACGCGTTCGTGAGCGATCTGTCCGCGGGCCTCAGCGACGATCCGAGCGTGTACGACGAGATGTGGAAGTCCGGGTACGACATCCTGCAGAGCGATCGGCCGGATCTCGTGCTCCGCAACCTGGGGCGGTGGCCGCCGCCCGCGCAGCCGTGAAGCGCCGCGAATTCCTGGGGACCGCCGTCACCTCCGCGATCGCGCTCGGCGCGTCGTGGTCGTCCGTCGCCGAGGCCGCGGAGCCCGCGATCCCCGCGGGCGTGAAGCCGGTCGCTCCGCCGCTGCCGCTGTCGATCGCGATCGCCGCGGCCAACGGGAAGACCGCGCAGACCGAGGCGTGGGTCGACGCGCAGATCGAGGCCGCGCAGGGGCTCTACAACCCGTTCGGCGTGTCGTTCCGGAAGGCCGAGACGCGACGGCTCGCGCCCGCGTTCATGCGTTTGGAGACGCGCGGCGATCGGGACGGGCTCGCGGCGCACCTCCAGCCGGGGCGGCTCAACGTATTCGTGGTGGCTTCCCTCCGGGACGTGGACGATCCGTCGCTCTATCGAATGGGCGTGCACTGGGCGCCGAACGGGGACCTCAAGCGGCAGTACGTCATCGTCTCCGGCGCGGCGCGCAAGACGACGCTCGCGCACGAGATCGGCCACTATTTCACGCTGCAGCACACGCAGGTGGTCGACAACTTGATGAGCTACTCGCGCAACGGGGGCACCGTATTCCTGAACGCCAAGCAGAAGGCGGACGTCACGACGAGCGTGCGGACGCACGTCGCGCGGAAGCTCCTCGTGCCCTGACGCCGCCCTTCGCGCCGCACGCGCGCAATGGTAGTCGCGTTGTGATGAGACTCACGGGTATCGCAGCACTCGCTCTCGTCCTCTGCGCCTGCTCGGGTGAACCGCTCCCTCCTCCGCACGGGACGCCATCGGGGAGCGCCAGCGCGTCCGCGACGACGACGTCCGCGGCCGCGGAGCCTGCGCCGACGCCGCCCGCGTTCCGAATTCCGGACGGGATCGCGCCCACGCGGATCGCGGCGACGCTCACGCTCGTGCCCGCGGAGGACACGTTCCGAGGGGTCGCGGAGATCGATCTCACGGTCGCGCATCCGTCGAAGGTGATCTGGCTCCACGCCACGGACATGACCGTGAGCGAGGCGCACGTCGAGATCGCCGGCGAGAAGAACCGGCCCGCGCGCGTGATCACGGGATCGCCGAATTTTCTGGGCTTCGCGTTCGACGAGGCGCTGCCGTCGGGGCCGTCGCGCCTGTCCGTGACGTACACCGGGCGCGTCTCCGGCTCGGACGATCGCGGCGTCTTCCGCGAGACGGAGGGCAGCGACGCGTACCTCTTCAGCCAGTTCGAGAACGTCGACGCGCGCCGCGCGATCCCCTGCTTCGACGAGCCGTCGTTCAAGATCCCCTGGCAGCTCACGCTGCGGGTGAAGCCTTCGGACAAAGCCTTTTCGAACACGCCCGTCGTCGAGGAGAAGGTCGACGCGGACGGCTTCCGGACCGTGAAGTTCGCGCCGACGAAGCCGATGCCGAGCTACCTCGTGGCCTTCGCGGTCGGCCCGTTCGACGTCGTGGACGCGGGCAAGAGCGACAAGAGCAAGACGCCGGTGCGCATCGTCGTCCCGCGCGGCAAATCCGCGGAGGCCGGGTTCGCCGCGAGCGCCGCGCCGAAGATCCTGGACCGGCTGGAGACGGCGTTCGGCATCCCGTACCCGTTCGAGAAGCTCGACTACGTCATCGTCCCCAACCTCGTGTCGTTCGGCGCGATGGAGAACGTCGGGATGATCACGATCGCCGAGTACGCGGCCCTCGCGCGCAAGGGCGAGGACACCGTGCGGCAGCGCCAGGAGAGCGTGCTCTTCATGGCGCACGAGAGCGCGCACCAGTGGTTCGGCGATCTCGTGACGATGGCGTGGTGGGACGACGTGTGGCTCAACGAGGGCTTCGCCACGTGGATGGAGCGCAAGATCTCGATGGAGATGGAGCCGACGTTCGAGACGGAGCTCTTCGTCGTGGAGGAGACGTCGCGCACGATGAACCAGGACGGGCTGCTCTCCGCGCGCAAGGTGCGGCAAGAGGTGGGCTCGTATGACGACATCTCGAACGCGTTCGACGCGATCACGTACCAGAAGGGCGGCGCGGTCCTCGGCATGTTCGAGGGCTTCATCGGCCCCGACGCTTTCCTGAAGGGCGTGCGCGGCTACCTCGACAAGTTCGCCTGGAAGAACGCCACGTCGAACGACTTCCTCGCGGCCATGAGCGCGGGCAGCGGCGTCGACGTGCGCGCCGCGTTCTCGTCGTTCCTGGATCAGCCGGGCGTGCCGCTGGTCTCGGCGACGCTCTCGTGCGACGCGTCCGGGGCGAAGCTGTCCCTCGCGCAGGAGCGCGCGCTCCCCCTCGGATCCAAGGGATCCGCGACGGCGCAGACGTGGCAGATCCCGGTGTGCGCGCGCTACGGTGAAGGCAAGGCGAGCGGCCGCGCGTGCACGCTCCTCACCGGCAAGACGGGCGAGCTGCCGCTGCCGAAGCTCGCGGGCGCGAAGAGCGCGTGCCCCGCGTGGGTGATGCCGAAGGAGAGCGGCCACGGCTACTACCGCGCCGCCTACACGCCGAAGCAGGTGACGGCGCTCCTCGACAAGAAGACGCCGCTCACCGCCGCCGAGCGCCTGAGCCTCGTGCTGGATCTGCGCGCGCTCGTCGCGACCGGGAAATTCCCCGTGGGCGACGCGCTGATGCTCGTGTCGGATCTGCTCAAGGACAAGGATCCCAGGACCGGGGGCGCGGCCGCGGGGATGGTCGGGTGGCTCACGCAGGATCAGATCCCGGACGATCTGCGGCCGAACGTGAAGCGCTTCGTGAACAAGGTGGTGGCGCCGCGGGCGCGCGCGCTCGGCTGGCAGGCGAAGGCGGGCGACTCCACCGGGACGCGGCAGCTCCGCCAGCAGCTCCTCGGCACGATGGTGGAGCTCGGCGACGATCCGAAGCTGTTCGCGGAGGCCGACGCGCTCGCGCTCAAATGGCTGGACGATCCGAACGCGATCGAGGCCGACTCGGTGGATCTGGTGCTCACCGCCGCGGCGTCGCGCGGGGATCGGAAGCTCTTCGATCGGATGCTGGCGCTGTTCCGGAAGGAGCAGGACTCGCGGCGGCGCGAGCGGGTGATCGGCGCGCTCGCGGCGTTCCGCGATCCGGCGCTGCTGAAGGAGGCGATGTCGCTCTACCTGGATCCGAAGCTCGATCCGCGATCCACGATCGGCGTCCTGTGGGCGCCGCAGTACAACGCGCGCGCCTCGTGGGATTTCGTGAAGGCGAACTTCGACGCGATCCTCGCGCGCACGCCGGTGGAGACGCGGCCGTACCTGGTGATGCCGGCCGGCCAGCTCTGCGACGAGAAGAGCCGCGCGGATCTCGAGTCGTTCATGGCGGAGCGCTCGGCCAAGATCATGGGCGCCCCGCGCCTCGTCGCGCAGCAGGTGGAGGGCATCTCGCTCTGCATCGCGCGCCGCGAGGCCCACGCCGAGAGCCTGAAGGCCTTCCTCATGAAGCAGTGACGCCCGTGGATCCGGCGCGCGCGGCGCCCCGAGAGGCCTCGGGATCCCGCCGCGCCGTGATCGCGATGGCCGTGCCCGCGCGGTAGATCGTGAGCCACAGCACGAGCGCCGCGGACGCCGCGTAGACGAGGCGCGTGGAGGTCGCGCGCCCGTCGCTCCCGGCGAGCAGCCCGTGCGCCGTCGCGGCGAGGTAGAGCGCGAACGCCAGGAAATGCAGCGCCCGCCACGCCCGCGCCCCGATGCGCGCGCGGAGAGCCGAGCTGACGTGCACGATCACCGCGGCGTACGCCGCGAGCACCCCGAGCGCCACCGCCGTGGGCCGGTACCGCGCGACGAACGGGATCAGCACGTCCAGCGCGTCGAAGCGGACGTACCGATCGCCGACGAGCAGCATCCCGTGCGCGAAGCCGAGCCCGATCGCCGTGAGGGACAGCCACCGATGCAGATCCGCGGTGCGGGCGCGCGCGATCCACGCGTCCGCCAGCGACGTCGACAGCAGGAGGCCGAGCACCACCTCCAGCGTGAGCGCCGCGTACGCCGCGAACCCGGCCGCGCGCGACGCGACCCAGAACGCGTGGCCTTCGGGGCGTTCGAGCGGCACCGCCACCCAGCCCACGCGCGCGCCCAGCGCGCCGAGCAGCGCCAGCAACGCGACGCCGACGAGCGCGCCCCGAAGCACATAGCGAGTTGTCGATCTCCGATCCACGTGACACCTCTCTCGATCTTCGTTTCGCCTTCGAAATAAGCCGATCGCGGGTCGTTCTCAGCGGCGCGACGAGGCGCCGGAGACGACGTCGGTGCGGCTCGGTGACCGGGGCCGCGGGGCCGCCGCGCGCGACGGGGACGCGGCGCGCGTCGGGGAGACGGCGCGCGTCGGGCCGGCGGCGACGATCGCGGGCTCCGCGGCCGGGGCCGGGGCGCTCGCGGAATTCCCTGCGTTTCCCGGCCGGATCGCGATCCACGCCGCGACGTAGACGAGCGCGACGCACGTCACGGCGAGGAGCTTCCACTCCGAGGCCGACAGATCCAGCTTCGGCGCGGGGCGCTTGCGCGGCTCAATCATCGTCGTCGTCCCCGCGTTCGTGCTCCGCGCGCTCGTGCTCGGCGTGGTCGCGCCCGTGGTGGTCACGGCCGCCGCGCTCCCGTCCATCGTGGTCGCGGCCGGCGCGCGTCGGCTCCTGGAACGCTTGCGGATCCGGGGAATCCGCGCTCGCGGCGTCGACGCGCGCCTCCGTGGGCTGCGGGGCGGCTTCGCTGCGGCCTCGTTCGACGGTCTCCCGCGGCCCCACCGGCGGGCTGTCGGAGCGCGCGGAGGCGCCGTCCCGTGGGGCCGCGGCCTCGTCGAGCGTCGCGGTCGCGGCGCCGCGGTCCGGGCCGACATAGCCGAGCAGCGAGCCCGCGGTGACGCCGCCCGCGAGCGTGAGCGCGGTCGCCGCGGCGGCGATGAGGAGGCCTTTGCGGGGGGATGCGTTCGTGTCCTGTGCCATCTCGAAAACTCTCTTTCTCGGGTGCGAGATGACTGTGAGGCGCGAGGTTTGGAAGGTCCCGAGACGAGGATGAGAGCTTTCACAGGTTCGCAGAAAGGGCGGTGTTACCCTGCGCTCCGTGCGGATCTTGGTCGTCGAGGACGAGGCCCGGCTGCGCGATCTCATCGAGCGGACGCTGCGGCGCGAGGGCTACGACGTGGACGCGGAGGGCGACGGCGCGGCCGGATTCGAGCGCGCGCGGGCCGGGGGGTACGACCTCGTGCTCCTGGATTTGATGCTCCCGACGATGAGCGGCCTCGAGATCAGCATGCGCATGCGCCGGCAGGGCGTGCGCACGCCGATCTTGATGCTGACCGCGCGCGACGCCGTGGACGACCGCGTGGCCGGGCTCGACGCGGGCGGGGACGACTACCTCGTGAAGCCGTTCGCCTTCGCCGAGCTGTCGGCGCGGATCCGCGCGCTCCTGCGGCGGCAAGGGGGCGACGCGCGCGCGGCCACGCTGAAGGTGGAGGACCTCGTGCTCGATCGCGTGCGCCGCGAGGCCGTCCGCGGGGACCGCCGCACCGAGCTCACGGCCCGCGAATTCGCGCTGCTGGAGCACCTGATGAAGAACGCGGGCCGCGTGCTGACGCGCGACCAGATCATCAGCGCGGTGTGGCCCAACGACTTCGAGGGCGGCTCGAACGTCGTCGACACGTACGTGCACTACCTGCGCGAGAAGATCGACAAACCGCCCGCGAAGCCGCTCCTCCGCACGGTGCGCGGCGTGGGCTACGCGCTCGGTCGATGAAGGCGTTCCCGCGCGTCCGCCTGCGCCTCGCGGCGTGGAACCTCCTGGTCCTCGCGGCCGTGCTCGTCGTGACGCTCGGCACGGCCGTGTACAGCGAGGTGCGGGCCAGCGCGCTCGCGATCGATCACGACCTGCGCGAGGGCGCATCGAGGGCCTCCGCGCGCGTCCTCGCCGAGCTGCACCACGAGCGCGCCGAGAGCGAGCCGGAGCACCGCGGACGCAGCGATCACGACGACGAGCACGGCGGGCGAGAGCACGGCCGGGAGCGCCACCACGACGACGAGGACGACGACCGCGCGCGCCCCATCGAGCGCGACGAGGGCCGCCGGGACGGAACGGACGAGAGCCCCGAAGAGGCCTCTGATCTCCTTGTTTTCTCGATGATCGCCGGCGGCGAGCAGGTGCGCTCCAACCGGCGCGCGCCCGTCGTGGGCCTGCCCGATCGGGACGCTCTGCGGGCGGCGCTGGACGGAAAGGAAGGCGCCGAGGAGCGTGACGCGGGCGGCGAGCCGGTGCGGCTGCTCACGGTGCCGGTCGCGCACGACGGCCGCGTCGTCGGCGCGGTGCAGGTGGTGAAGGCGCTGCGCACGAGCCGGGCCTCGCTGTCGCGCACGCTCGCGACGCTGCTGCTCACCGGGGCGGCGGGCCTGTTGCTCTCCGCGGTCGGGAGCTGGTTTCTCGCGGGCCGCGCGATGCGCCCGATCGAGGCCTCGATGGAGCGGCAGCGGCGGTTCATCGCGGACGCGAGCCACGAGCTGCGGACGCCGGTGGCCGTGCTGCGCGCGCGGGCGGAGCTGCTGTCGCGCGACGGTGCGACGCTGCCCGAAGGCGCGCGCGAAGAGGCGCTCCGGCTCCAGCGCGACGCGGAGGAGCTGTCGACGCTGCTCGGCGAGCTCCTGGATCTCGCGCGGCTCGACGCGGAGGAGGCGAAGATCGAGCTGGAGCCGATCGCGATCGCGGACGTCGCGGAGGAGGTCGCCGAGCAGCTCGCGCCGCTCGCGGAGGAGCGCGGCGTCACCCTCTCGGCGAAGGCGTCTGCGGTGTGGGCGCGGGCGCATCTGTCGCGCGCGCGGCAGGTCGTGCGGGCCCTCGCCGACAACGCGATCAAGCACACGCCGGCCGCGGGTCACGTCACGATCTCCGTCACGAAAGAGGGCGATCGTGCGCGGATCGACGTCACGGACGACGGCGAGGGCATCGGCGCGGAGCACCTCCCGCGCGTGTTCGATCGCTTCTACCGAGCCGACGCCGCCCGCGCGCGCGGGGAAGGGGCCCAGGGACGCGGGACCGGCCTCGGCCTCTCGATCGCGGCGGAGCTCGTGCGATCGATGCAAGGCGACATCGCGATCGACAGCGCGCCGGGGAAGGGGACGACCGTGACGGTCCGACTTCCGCTCGCCGCGCCTGCGTAGAATGCTTCCAAAAAGCATGAAACGGAGGCTCGGGTGCTGCTCCGCCTCGGCGTTCGTCGCAATTTCATGGGATTTACAAGGGGGCTCCGCCCCCTCGTATCACTCCCCCGCTGACGGGACGGGCCGTTGGAGCGGGCATCGACGCGAAAGATGTGACGAACGCTGAGATGCTCCGCGGCCTCAGGGAGGGGCACCTCCTGTCATTTCCGAGACGCTTCAGAGCTGCTCGGAGCGTGACGGAACGTCCCCCTCCCATCGCGAACCGGCCGCCACTGGAAGGACGGAGTCCTTTCTGCGGAGGCGGAGCTCCGCCCGGCGGAGCGGAGTCCGCAGCAGAAAGGATGCAATCCTTGACGTTGTAACGGAGAGAGCGATTTGGGAGGGGCGGGCGCACGCGCAGCGCAGCGAGCATGCGACCGGGGGTGGGCACCTTCGATTGGAAAGGTCCGCTACGGAAGACAATCGCTCGCGCGAGGTCGACAGGTGCGAGCGGATGCCCTAGAGCGCGGGTCCATGCGTGAACTCGCTCGCTCAATCTTCTTTGCTTCGTTGACGCTCACCCTGACCGCTTGCGGCGGCTCCGTCGCCTCCGGCAGCGGCGGCACGACCACCGACACCACCACCTCCGGCACCGGGGCGGGCGGCGCGGGGGGCGCCACAGGGACCGGCGGCTCCACGGGAGGCGTCACGGCGACGGGCGGCTCCACCACCACCACGACGCCGATCGACAAGGCCGCGGCCTGCACGGACACGTTCGGCGATCAGCTGACGAACGCGTTCGGCCGGCTCGACGGGACGGTCCTCGCGGTGCTCAAGCCGACCGATCTGCAGTGCCCGATGCCGAACAGCGATCACGTGATCATCGAGGTCGTCATGAACGGCGCGGCCTACCGCATGGTCGTCAATGTGCTGAGCACGCAGGGCAACCCCGACGTCGATTACCTCGCGATCGATCACGCGCTGCCGGGGCCCGCCTGGGCGGAGGGGTGGCACCCGGGGCTCGCGCTCGATTACGTGGCGGACATGGGCGTCAAATCGACGGATTTTACCGCGATTCCGATGACGCAGCTCTCGGACATGGTCGTGGACGAGATCCCGCTCGACGAGAAGATCAGCGTGTATGCGTCGAGCTCGGGCGGCGCTTCGGCGCACAAGGTCCACCGCAACGACGGCAAGATCGACGGCGCGATCATCCTGCATCCGGGAGAGGCGAATTCGCGCGCGCTCCTGTTCCATTTCCAGGATCAGACCTTCTGAGCCAGAGGCGCTTTTCAATGGAGAACCCGTTCGCGAAATCCGTCCGCACGCGCGACGGCCTGCCGGTATTGCCAGGGGCGTTCCCGCTCATCGGCCACATCCCGATGGCGTACCGTCACTTCCCGGAGGCGATGCAGAAGGCCTCGGATCTGGGCCTCGGGCCGATGTTCTGGATCACGACCGGGTTCGGGATGTGGGTGCTCCTCTGCACCACGCCGGAGTCGCTGGAGCTGTTTCGCAACAAGGCCTTCACGAGCGAGCACCTCCAGGAGATCGCGCCGCTCGTCGCGGGGCAGTCGCTCCTCTCGCAGGACGGCGCGGCGCACCGGCACATGCGCGGGGCGATGAACGGGCCGTTCCTGCCACGTGGGCTGTCCGCGGCGAAGGCCGGCGCCATGGCCGCGGGCGTGCTCACCGAGATGTGCGATCGCTGGGTCGCGAAGGGGAGCGCGAAGGTCCTCCCGGAGATCCAGAGCGCCGCCCTCGACATCATGTTTCGGATGCTGGGAGTCGACGTCGGCGACCTGGAACCGTGGCGGAAGAAGTACCGCGATCTCCTCCTCGCGAACCTCAACGTCAAGGTGCGTTTCCCGGGCTCGCCGGCGGTCCGGTCGGAGAAGGCGAAGGCGTGGATCGACGAGCAGCTCCTCCAGATCCTCGCGCGCGTCCGGCAAAACCCGCAGACAGACACTCTGCTCGGCGCCATGGCGACAGCCAAGGACGAGGACGGACAGCCCCTCACCGAACGGGAGCTGCTCGACAACACGAGGCTCCTCCTCCTCGGCGGGCACGAGACGATCTCCGCCACCATGGCGTGGATCGCGCTGCGCCTCGCGAACCACCCGGACCTCTGGGACGAGCTCGTGGCCGAGGCGAACGAGGGAGACGGCGTCCCCACGACTCCCGATCAGATGAAGGCTTATCCGATCGCAGAGTCCTTGTTTCGAGAGACCGTCCGCATGCACCCGGCGTTCGGCGCCATCACGCGGAAGGCCGTCGCGCCCTTCGAGCTGCACGGGCGCACCATCCCGAAGGGGGCGCTGGTCGCGGTCAGTCTGTGGAGCATCTCCCACGATCCGGCGGTGTTCCCGGATCCCATGGAGTTCCGTCCGGCGCGCTTTCGCGGTCGTTCGTCGCAGCCCTCGTCGCTGGAGATCAGCCAGTTCGGCGCCGGAGCGCACTTCTGCCTCGGCTATCACCTCGCCTGGCTGGAGGCCGTCGCGTTCGCCGTCGCCCTCGCGCGCGCCGCCTCCGCGAAGAACCTGAGGCCGACGCTGCGCGATCCGCGGTCGATGGAGCCCATCTATCTCCCCACCGAGCACCCGTCCCCGAAGGCGATCATCGACCTCCGCTGACGTCCGCGCGCCCCCGGTGAGCCGCGTCGCGGGGCCGCCGACTGCCATGTTCGCGAGCGGCGGGACTCGGCCCTTCCTCCCATGGACTGTCGCGACTTGTCCGCGGAGGAGGCCGCCTGTCGCTCCGAAAGTCCAGAAAATTGCGGCGATTACGAAAGAGTGCAACGATTTACAAGTCGGTGACAATCGCCGAACGCGAGGGTGTTAGCGATCGCGTTGTCGATGGTCCACACCGCACTTTGCGTCCTCTACTTCGTCGTTCTCCTCGGCCTCTCGGCCTTCGGCCTGCACCGGCTCCACCTGGTGCTCCTCTGCCGGCGGAACCGGAAGCGGATCGCAGCCGCGCAGCAGGTCGATCCGATCGGTGAGCACGAGCTCCCGAAGGTGACGATCCAGCTCCCCCTCTTCAACGAGTCGACGGTCGCCATCCGGCTGCTCCGCAGCGTCGCGAAGATGGATTACCCGGCCGACAAGCTGGAGATCCAGGTGCTGGACGACTCGACCGACGAGACGGCCGCGCTCACGAAGGCCGAGGTCGAGCGCCTCGCCGCCACGGGGCTCGACGTCGTGTACATCCACCGCACGAACCGGGTCGGCTACAAGGCCGGCGCGCTCGACGAAGGCCTCAAGGTCGCGAAGGGCGATCTCGTCGCCATCTTCGACGCCGACTTCCTCCCGCAGCCCGACTTCGTCCGCGCGATCGTGCCGCACTTCGTGAAGGACACGAAGGTCGGCATGGTGCAGACGCGCTGGGGCCACCTGAACCGCGACTACTCGGTCCTCACGAAGGTGCAGGCGCTGATGCTCGACGGTCACCACCTCGTCGAGAACCGCGCGCGCTTCGGCTCGGGCCTCCTCTTCAACTTCTCGGGCACGGGCGGCATGTGGCGCAAAGAGGCGATCCACGCGGCCGGCGGCTGGCAGCACGACACGCTGACCGAGGATCTCGATCTGTCGTACCGCGCGCAGATGGTCGGCTGGAAGTTCATCTACCGCCAGGACGTGGTGTCGCCCTCCGAGCTGCCCGAGGACATCTCGGCGCTCCGCGCGCAGCAGTACCGCTGGGGCAAGGGCACCGTGCAGACGGCGCGCAAGCTCCTCGGCCGCGTGCTCCGCTCCGACGTGACGTTCTCGCAGAAGGTGGAGGCGGTGTTCCACATGACGCCGCACTTCGCGTACCCGCTGCTCGTGATGCTGAGCGTGCTGGTCCTCCCGGCGCTGCTGCTGATGCCGGCGACGAGCGTGCGCATGATGGTGCTCGTCGATCTGCCGCTCTGCATGGCGACGACGGGCTCGCTCGCGGCCTTCTACATGATGGCGGAGAGCGCGCAGGGCCGCAGCCGCAAGGGCGCGCTGCTCAAGCTGCCGATGCTGATCGCGATCGGCACGGGCCTCGCGCCGCACCTCTCCAGCGCCGTGTGGGACGGCCTCCGCTTCATGGCCGGCGAGTTCGTCCGCACGCCGAAGCAGGGCAACAACAAGAACCGCTACAAGGCGGCGCTCCAGCTCCCGTACGTCGAGGCGGTGCTCGCGCTGTGGTCCGCGGCCGGCGTGGTCGCGTCCTGCTACACGGGCCACTACTTCGCGGCGCCGTTCTCGTTCCTCTTCATGATGGGCTACGGCTACGTGACGGTCCTCCTGACCCGCGAGCAGATCCAGCGCGCGCGTCCGGAGCTCGAGATCGCGCCCGCCGCGGAGACGGCGCTCCTCGACAGTGGCCGCTTCGAGACGGTGCCCCGCGTGAGCGACATCGCGGCGCTCCGCGTGTCCGACGTTCCGGAGAGCGGCGAGATCGCGCTCGAAGGTGCCATGGAAGGCGCCGCGAGCGACGAGGCCGTGGCGGCCTGATTCCCCTCCTCGGGCCGCGCCCTGCGGTCCTTGTTCTCCTCCCCATCCATCCAGAGTCGATCGACGCAACGGGCCGCGGTGATTCCGCGGCTCGCTTGTTTCAGCGGCGCGCCAAGCATCGATCTTCGTGCGTCGTCAACCTCCCTTTCGGCCAGCGGAGATCGCTTTCCGCGCGCGCAAAGGCGAGAGGAAGGCCTTCGGCGGGAGGTGTGGCGGGGATGTTTCGTTTTGTTTCAGGGCCTATAGATTTTTGGTCCTTCTCCTGGCAACCTCCGAGATCGTCTCGGGGAAAGCCATGACCAAAGCGGACATCGTGCAGGCCGTTTACGGAAAGCTCGGCGGCTTCTCGAAGAAGGAGTCGGCGGATCTCGTCGACCTCGTGTTCGAGACCATGAAGGAGACGTTGGGGCGGGGGGAGAAGATCAAGGTGAGCGGCTTCGGCAACTTCGTCCTGCGTGACAAGCGCAAGCGGCAAGGTCGCAACCCGCAGACCGGGGAGCCGATCGTCATCACCGAGCGCCGCGTGCTCAGCTTCAAGGCGAGTCAGCTCTTGAAGCAGGCGCTCAATCCGAAGAACGGGACCGAGGGCTGACGTCACGCGGGGGGAGACATGCCGAGATCGCCGCAGCGTCCGGGGACGCTCGCTCGCGGCGCCGGCGCGACATCGGGGTGCGACCGCGCGTCGTGTGGCGGAGTTGCGCGCGCTCGCCGCGAGCGTGGCCAAGTTGCGAGCGTGAGCGCGCCCTCTTTGCGGGGCTCTCGACGCGCGGAGGACGCCGTCGTAGACCGTCTCGCCTTCGTGCGTGCGCGTCCATGAGCTCGCGGATCGAAATCCCTGCCAAGCTTTATTTCCGCATCGGTGAGGCCTCCTCCGTCATCGGTGTGGAGCCGCACGTGCTCCGCTACTGGGAGACGGAGTTTCGCTCGATCCGCCCGAAGAAATCGGCCCGCGGTCAGCGCGTGTACTCGCGCCGCGACGTCGAGACGCTCGCGCGCGTGAAGGAGCTCCTCTACGAGCAGGGCTTCACGATCGCCGGCGCGAAGCGGCGCCTCCGCGAGCGCGGCGTGGAGCCACCGGAGCCGGGCGATCCGTCCGTGGAGGAGGCGCGCCGGATGCGTGAGGCCCTCCTGGAGCTGCGCGGTGAGCTGTCCGGCCTGCTCGACGAGCTGACGTCCGAGATCACGATGGCGGGGGCCGGCGTGGATCCTGTCGTGTCCGCGCGATCGTCGTCCGTCCCGTGAGCCCGCCCCTCGGCGACGAGGCGCGCTCGTTCGACGCGGCGAAGGGCGTCGTCGCGCGCGTCGCGATCCCTGCCGGCGCGCAGGAAGAGGCCGCGGACAAGCTCCCGGCGATCGACGTGTCCGCGGTCCCCGGCGCGCGCGTGACGCTTCGCAGGGGCTTCTCCACGGACGCCGTGACGGTGCGCGCGGCGTGCGTGACGGCGCCTTCGGATCGGTGGGCGCCCGGCCTCGAAGAGCTCGTGCTGGGGCGCGCGACGGGCCTCGCGATCGCGGGCCTCGGGGTGACGGTCGATCGCTGGGAGACGGGGCCGCTGCGCACGTCCGGCGCGCGGATGGAGCAGCGCGTGGCGGGGCGCACGGGCGATCGCGAGGTGGCGTCGATCGCGCACACGCTCGGCTTCGTCGGCGACGATCACGACGTGGTGCTGTGCTCGATCGGGTGCGCGGCGCGGGGCGATCCGGCGATCGCGCGGTGCGACGAGCTGCTCGCGGCCTCGGCGATCGAGGGCGCGCTGTCGGGGCCGCCGCCGCCTTCGTTGCTCGTGCGGTCGGCTCTCTCGATCGCGGACAGGCCGCGCGAGGCCGCGACGATCGTCGCGATCCTCGGCGCCGTCGCGGCCGCGGTGATCATCGCGAGGCGGCCCCGTGTCCCTCGTCGCGCCCGCTTCCTCTGAGCGACACCGGGCCGTCGCGGCGCTTCGATTTCTCGCGCGGCGGCGTCCCGCGGGCGGTCTTCGGCTCCATCGCGTTGCGCACCGCCTCCGCGAGCAAATACGAGCCGACGATCGTCACGAGGAGGAACACGCCCGGCGCGAGCAGCAGGCGCAGCGCGGTCGACGCGGTCGGATCCGGGCCGGCGTGCGCGCCGGGGGGACGCAGCCACATCGTCGCGCCCTCCGCGAGCGTCTCGCCCCACGAGGCGTCGTGCGTCGGCGCGCCGATCGCGAGGAAGGAGATCGCCGCCTCCAAGAGCACCACCGACGCGACGCCGAACACGCTGCTCTGAAGGATGGGGCCCGCGGCGTTGCGGAGGATGTGCGTGTAGAAGATGCGCATCGGGGACGCGCCCATCGCGCGCGCGGCCATCGCGTAGCCCTCCGTCGACGCGCGCAGCACCTCCGCGCGGACGAGGCGCGCCACCTCGGCCCACCGGACGATCGCGACGGCCAGCACCAGCGACAGCGCGCTCGGCGTCGTCTCCATCGCGCGGACCAGGGCGACGACGATGATCGCGGGGAACGTGTCGACCGTCTCCACGAGGCGCACGAGGCCGTCGTTCCAGAAGCCGCCGCGCAGGCCCGCGAGGCCGCCCAGCGCCGTGCCGAGCGCGATGCTGAGGAGGAGGACGCCCGCCGACAGCCCGAGGGCCGTCCGCGCCCCGTAGACGAGCCGCGCCAGCAGGTCTCGCCCCTGCGTGTCGGTGCCGAGCGGGTGCGCGCGCGACGGGTCGGCGTTGGGGCCCGCGGTGGTGATCGTCGTGGGGCCGGCGTGCACGATCGGCCAGAGGGCAGCGCGCCCCTCGTACGCGGCCGCCGCGGTCGACTCCGGCAGGTCGTCGAAGCGCTCGTGGTGCACGATGGCCGGCAGCACCTCGAGCGGCCCCGTCGCGACGAGCGGCGCGGGCGCGGCGAACCACTCCGCGAACACGCCGAGCATCGTGAGCACGCCGAGCATCCCGAGGCCGACGGCCGCGCGCCGGCTGCCGAGCACGCGCGCGAGGATGACGCGCAGGTACGTCATCCGCGCCGCCCCCCGTCGAGCACGGGCGCCGCGACGCGCGGATCCGCGACCGCGTACACCACGTCGGTGATGAACACGCCGACGGCCGCGAGGCCCGCCGCGAAGAACGAGAGCGCCATGAGCCACGCGATGTCACGCTGCTCGACCGCGCGCACGGTCGCCTCGCCGAGGCCGCCGAGGCCGAACACGCGCTCCAGCACGAACGCGCCGCCGAGGGCCATCGGCGCCTCCAGCGTCGTGAGCGTCGCCGTCGGGAACAGCGCGTTGCGGAGGCCGTGCACGAGCACGACGCGGAGCAGCCCCGCGCCGCGCGCCCGCGCCGCCGTCGCGTGATCGGCCGTCTGCGCGCCGAGGAGCGCCGATCGCTGCTGTCCGGCCGGCGCCGCGACGAGCCCGAGCGCGAGCAGCACCGTGGGAAGGAGGAGGTTGCCCGCGCCGCCGACGCGCGCCACGAACACCGCGACCACCGACGTCGGCAGCGCGTACAGCGTGAGGACGATCGTCGCGACGCCGAGATCCACGACGCGCCGGCGCGTGGCCGCGGCGAGCACGCCGAGCGGCGTCGCGATCAGGTACGCGAGCACGATCGCCCCGAAGACGAGGGTGAGCGTGACCTGCGCGCGCCGCCCCAGCGCCGTCATCACCGGCACGCCTTCGGCCGTCTTGCCGACGCGCGACGAGAGCGCGAAGAGGAGCCATTTCCCGTAGCGCGCCTCCGTCACGACCGCGGTGAGGCGCGCGGCCCCCGTGAGCGTGCGGTAGTCCACGCCGTACACCGCGTCGAAGGCGAGCCAGCGATCGACGCACGCGCGGGCGCTCGCGAGATCCGCGCCCGGCCGGATGCGATCGTCGCGCTCGGTGACGTCCGCGAGGATGTCGACGAGGGCGCGCGCGCTGCCGAGCGACGCCGCGTCCGTGGGCGGCTCCAGCGCGGCCGTGATGAACTCGATCGCGAACGTGTCGAGGCCGCGCAGATCCGCGGCGCGCGTGCCGGCCCCGTACTGCGAGAGGCGGCGCACCGTGCTGCGGACAGCGGCGTCGCGGAACTCGGGGCTGCGGTCGTCCCAGAAGCGGATCCAGAAGGCGGCCGCGCGATCGGGATCGGTCGCGTCGTCGCGCGGGTTGAGGCGCATGCGCCGCGCGATGGGCGCGAGGGCGAGGGCCACGCGGCTCCGAGGCTCCGGGGCCAGCGCGTCGAGCGCCGGGATCACGTGGGGCAGCGCCGCGCCGCCGAGCCGCGCGAGCTCCTTCTTCGCGTCCTCCGCGTCGGGGCCGCCCTCCGCGATCGCGGCGACGGCCTCCGCGGCGCGCACGCGCACGTCACGGGGCGCGGGGTTCACGAAGCGCGGCAGATCGAGGAACCGCTCGCGCCGGAGCTCCGCCACGCGCGCGGCCCCGAGCGAGCGCGCCACGCGCGGATCCTCGGTCGCGTCGGGCACGTACGACAGGAACAGGAACGTGACGATCGACACGAGCGCGAGCGTCGGCAGGAGCCAGAGCGCTCGCCGGAACGCGTGCCGCAGCAGCCGGGTATAGAGCGCCGCCGTCACGGCGGTTCACTTGATGAGGTACACGTACCCGACGACGATCATGCAGGCCACGGCGCTCGCGATCATCATCACGATGAGCCACTGCGGCGCGCCTTCGACGGGGATCTGCACCGGCTCGTCGTTGTGGAAGCGATCGTAGTCGGGCAGGGAGCCGTCGTGCGGATCGTCGTCGCCGCCGTCCGCGTCGCCCTCGGGGCGCGGGGGCCGCAGCGAGATCTTCGCCGTGTCGAGCTCCTTCACGCGGCGCGGCTCGGGCAGCGTCTCGCCTCGATCCGGCGTGCGGTTCGGGAGCTGGTACTTCTCGTAGCGGAGGCGATCGATGTCCTCCTGCGTCGGCTCGTCGAGGCCCTCGCCCTCGAACTTCGCGACGACGACGGTGATGTTGTCGTGGCCGCCGGCCTGGTTCGCGCGATCCGTGAGGACCTTGCACGACTCCAGCGGATCCTCGACGTTGCGGAGGATCTCGCGGATCTCGTCGTTGCGGATCATGCCCGACAGGCCGTCGGAGCAGAGCATCAGCGTGTCGCCGCGGCGCAGATCCACGTGCGTGAGATCGACCTGCACGGTGTCGGACGTGCCGAGCGCCTGCAGGATGATGTTGTTGTGCTCGAAGGTCTCGGCCTCTTCCTCGGTGAGCTGGCCGGCCTCGATGAGCTGGGTCACGAGCGACTGATCGCGCGTGACCTGCACGAGGCGCTCGCCGCGGAGGATGTACGCGCGGCTGTCGCCGACCTGGCCGATGAACAGGTGCCTGTCCATCAGCGCGCTGATCGTCGACGTCGTGCCCATGCCGCGGCGGGTGCGATCGAGCTTCGCCTCGGTGAAGATGCGGAGGCCCGCGGCCTCGATCGAGCGCACGAGGCGCGCGGCGAGATCGTCGTGGTTCTCCGGCGGATCGCCCTGCGACATCTTCTGGTGGATGATGTCGACGGCGAGCTGGCTCGCGACCTCACCTGCGGCGGCGCCGCCCATGCCGTCGCAGACGCCGAGAACGGCGCCGCGATCGCCCAGGATCGACGTGCGATCCGCTTCCATGAGGCCGCGGGTGCCTCGCGTCAGATCCGCGACGAGGAAGTTGTCCTCGTTGTGCTCGCGGACCTGACCGACGTCGGTTCGGCCGAAGAGGCGCACCCGGATCTCGGGGCGCTGGGGACGATCCGGCTGGGTGTGCTCGTCCGCGGGCTCCTTGTGCGAGTCCGGGGTGGCGCCTTCGGCGGTCGGGGGAGTGGCGGCTTCTTCGCTCATCTCTGGGCCTAGGCGAAGTCCACACGGAAGAGGTGCTGGCCGACGCGAACGAAATCCCCGTGCTGCAGGGCGACCTCGTTGCGGATTGCGACGAACGTACCGTTCGAGGAGTCGAGATCGGTCAAGGTGAAGTCCCAGCGGGAGCCAGCCCGCCCGGCGTTCTCTTTGCGAGCCAGGGCGCGGCGGATCATCGCGTGCCGCCGTGAGAGGAATGGATCCGCCGTGAACACGATGTCCCCAGTCTCTCGGCCGATGATCGTCTCGTCGCGGTGCAGATGGTAGACGTCACGAACAATCCCCTCGACGGTGCGCTGGCAGAGCCGCGCGGAGCGCGACGTGATGGGTGAGCCGAACAGAAGGGTCCCATGCTGACTGGCATGGCCGAGCCCTTTCTCCGGTTCACTCACGAGCTGAAACTGTAACACCTCCTGCCCCAGTAAGAGCAAGTCTGCATCCTGGAGCAGGTACGCCTTCTTGAGCCGGAGGTAGACGCCGTTCGTCGAGGCGAGGTCGCGGACGATCCAACGATTGCCGTCCGGCACGAGGCGGGCGTGTCGCGGCGAGACGTACGGATCCTCCTTCACGAGGATGTCGCCCTCCGAGCGGCCGATGTCGACGGGGCGATCGTGGAGCGTGAACGTCATGCCCTCGCTGCCGTCCGCTTCGATCACGACGAGGCGTCCGCGCGGCTGCGGCGTCGCGGCGCGCGCGGCGGAGACGAGCGGGTGCTCGCGGACCGTGGCCGGCGATCGCGGCTCGTCGTCGGCCGGTCGTGGGGGCTGCGCCGACGGAGCGGAGCCGCGCGCGTCGGACGTGAACGCGGCGCCGCAGAACTGACAGAAGCGCGCGGTCGGGATGCACTGCCCCTGGCACCGAGGGCACGTGATCGGCTTCGCGGGCGCGCTGCCCGGCGCGATGTCGACGACGGGCGCGGGGACGATGCGCTCCTCCAGCCGGCCGCCGAGAGGCTGAAGCGCCGCCTGCACGTGCGCGGGCACGACCGGCCGCGGCGCGGAAGGATGAGGCGCGCTCGGCGCGGGCGCGGGGGCCGCGGCGACGGGCACCGGGCTCGGCGTCGGAGCCGCCGCGACAGGCTGCGGCGCAGGCGCGGGCTGCGGCGAGGACGCCGGCTGCGGCGTCGACACGGCCGGCGACGCGGCCACGACCTGCGGCAACGGCCCGACGGGATGCGGCGACGAGACGATCTGCGGCGCCGGCGCGGCGGGCTGCGGCGGCGCCTGCGGGCGATCCGTGACGGCGGGCGCAGACTTGCCGGCGTCGCGGGGGAGCGTCACGCCGCACGTCACGCAGAACCGATACATCGGCGGGTTCGGCGTGCCGCACGTGGGGCACTGCAACGAAGCTCCGCCCGAGGCGTCTGGTGCGGCGCTCGCGTTCTCGGAAGAGTCCTTCGTCTTGCCGGCGGGCGCGGGCGCGACGGGCGCGAGCGGTCCAGGCGGCGCGCTCTCCGGTCGCGATCGCCCGCCCTTCGCGGAGCCCGCGATCGGCGCAGGAGCTGGGACGGGAGCCGGCGCTGGTGCAGGCGCGGGGGCCGCGGCTTGCGGCGCCACCGCGACCTTCGGCATGCCTTGCGGCGGCGTCGGCGCGACGACGCGAGGAGCCTCTCGGCTCTTCAGCCGACGGCCGCATTCCTGGCAAAAGGTGAGGCGGTCCGCGTTGGCGTGGCCGCACACATCACAGATCACGGGCCCAAAGGGACCGCGGAGCGCCGATCAAGTCAAGAGGGGCGCGGGGGTAGGCGCCGCGAAACGCGCCGATCACTGCCGACCGAGCACCGTCCGCACTTCGAGGATCAGGTCGAGCCCGAAGAACTGCGCGACGCCGAGCGGACGCTCTTGACGGGCCGTGTCGGTCCATGCGGCGATGAGCGTCGGCCGGTAGACGAAGCCCGCTCCGAGCACCGCGAGGCGCGACACTTCCGCCTCGATCCCGAGGCCCATGAAGATCTGTCCGCCGCCCGTCTCCGCGCCCCACTCGTTGCCGTAAGCGACGGCGCCGACCCCGAGCTGCACGTACGGCGACACGCGGTACCCGATGTCCGGCAGGTAGCGAACCTCCGCGCGGAGCTGCTGGAAGATGCCGAGCCGGTACAGGTTCGACGAGTCCATCTTCGTGAACTGGTAGGCGCCGCCGATGTAGAACGGGCCGGGCGCGCGGTAGCCGGCGCGCAGCGCGAGCCCGCCGCCGGAGCCGAGGATGCACGGCTTCGGCTTCACGGTCTCCGTCGCGATCGGGCACGTGGGGCCGGGGCTGATCACCGTCTCGACCGCGAAGG
This sequence comes from Polyangiaceae bacterium, assembly GCA_046351455.1. Taxonomy (GTDB): domain Bacteria; phylum Myxococcota_A; class Polyangia; order Polyangiales; family Polyangiaceae; genus JADJRH01. Next base: position 53,055 of record JAXLYM010000026.1, on the reverse strand, counting down.
CGACGCCGTACTGCGCGTACTCGACGTGCAGCGGCGGCGGCTTGAGCTGCGTCGTTCCGTCGCCTGGAGCGGCCGTCTGCGCGAGCGCAGCGCCCTCGATCGAAGCGCACGAGAGCGCCGCGAAGACGGCCATCGCACGAACGGAGGAGGCGGGGATGAGGCGCACGGTTTCTCCTACCCTAGGCGAACATTTTTCGTCCGAGAAGACGTGAGCGCGAGCGCCGAGCGTCGCGCCGTCGCGTGGAAACATAGCGCTCGCCGAACACGGTCTTCGCTCCATTCTCACGCGGCCGCAGCGCGATTCTCACGCGACGGTCGCACGATTCCGAAAATCGCGTCCGTTCGCTTGACGCAGGGACGATCGGTGAACTAGACGCCTGGTGCCAACATGGAGATCCACCTCGACAAGCGCGCCGTTCGTCACATCCGCCTGTCCGCGGCGGATGCCATTGAGGAGGGAGACACCGAAGCGCTCCGAGAGGACATCCTCGAAGCGTTCACCGAGGAGCAGGTCGAAGAGATCGAGCGCCGCCTCGACAACGGTGATTTCTTCGAGCTCCTCACGGACATCCTCGACGAGTGGAGCGGCGACGACGTCGACGAGCTCTTCGAGCTCCTGGAGACGCAGCTCGGCGATCTCGGCGTCGACCTGAAGTACGCCGCGCGCGAGGCCGCCGAGGAGTCGGAGGAAGAGGGCGAAGACGAGGACGACCTCGACGACGATCTCGACGACGACGATGACGACCTCGACGACGAGGAAGAAGAAGAAGAGGAAGACGAGCGCTAGGGCTCGTCCTTCTCGCCGCGCACGCTCCGCACGATGTAGTCGGGGCACTCGTTCGCGCTCTCTCTCGCCTTGCCGTCGCTCTTCACGGGCGGCGGCGGCTCCGCCGTCTTGCACAGCTCGCGGCCGCACCGCACGTAGCGGGACTCCGGCATCTCGCTGCGGATCTTCGCGACGAGATCGCACGCGTCGCCCGCGTCGCCGTCGGCCACGGCGAGCTTCGCCTCTTCCCACAGCGCGTCGTCCCGCTGCTTCGCGAACGCGTGGTCCGTGTAGAGCCGGTGGAATTCGCGCCGCGCGGAGGCGTTGTCGTGCAGCTTGTCGCGGAAGATCTCGGCGATCTTCCACTGCCCCTCGGGGTACCGCGGCCGCTCGTAGCTGCCCGGCTTCTCCGAATGCTCCAGCGTCGAGAGCATCTCCTTGAGCAGCGCGATCGCCTCCTTCGGCCGGCCGAGCTCGAGCTCGATGTCGGCCGCGCGGCTGAACGCGTCGTCCGTGTACGGGCCGTGCGGGTAGGGGTTCGCCCGCGCGTGGGCGACGAACAGATCGCGCGCCTTCGCGAGATCGCCGGTGTCCGCGGTGGATTTCGCGATCTGGTAGTCGAAGAACACCGCGAGCTCCGTCTTCGCGAACGAGGGCTGCTCGCGCTTCAAGAACGCCAGCACCGCGGCGTCTCCGCCGGCGTCGTGCTCGTGCTCCATCACCCGCTGGAGCGCCGTGCGCGCGTCGCCGTGCTCGGGGTGCTTCTTCGCGACGTCGAGGAGGCGCGCGTAGCCCTCCGTCTCGCGGCCTTGCTCGATGAGGATCTGCGCGGCGGCGATCGCCGCGCGCACGAGCCGCGGGCCCGGCGGCGTCGCGTTCGCGATCGCCTCGTACGTGGCGCGCGCGTCGTCGAGGTGGCCGTCGCGCTCCTGCATCCGCGCCACGAGCAGCATCGCCTCGTCGCGATCCTTGAGGCGCTGCGCGGAGTCGACCGCCTTCTGGTAGAGCGCCGCGGCCTCCCCGTAGCGGCCCGCGTGGTACGCCCGCTGACCCGCGGCCATCGCGTCGAGGTACGAGTCGCCCCACGCGGGGCCGCACGCCGCCGCGAAGCACGCGAGCGCCCCCACGAGCGCAGCACCGGCGCCGCGGATCCGCTTCACGCGTCGGCCCCGGCGAGCGCGTCGCGCACGGCCGCGGCGAGCGCCTGTGCGGTCCACGGCAGATCGTCGCGCGCCAGATCGAGGTGCGTCACGATGCGCACGCGCCGCGGCCCGCTCGCGCCGATGAGCACGCCGCGCTCGCGGGCGGCCTCCACGACGCGCTCCGCGGGGACGTCGGGCGTGTCCACGTTCACGATGTTCGTCTCGGGCGCCTCCACGCGCGCGCCCGGCACGCCGCGGATCGTGTCGGCGATCAGCCTCGCCGCCGCGTGATCCTCCGCGAGCCGCTCCCGGTGGTGATCCAGCGCGTACAGCGCCGCCGCCGCGAGCCCACCAATCTGCCGCATGCCGCCGCCGAGCATCTTCCGGAACCGCAGCGCGCGCCCGATGATCTCCTGCGAGCCCACGAGCGCGGATCCGACCGGCGCGCCGAGCCCCTTCGAGAAGCACACGCTCACCGTGTCGAACGGCGCGGCGAGCGTCGCGACGTCGAGCCCGGTCGCGACCGCCGCGTTCCAGAGGCGCGCGCCGTCCATGTGCAGCGCGAGCCTGTGCGCGCGCGCGACCTCCGCGATCGCCACCACCTCGGCCTGCGGGAACACCTTGCCGCCCGCGCGGTTGTGCGTGTTCTCCAGCGCGATGACGCTCGTGCGCGGCACGTAATAGGCGTTCGGCTTGATCTGCTCCAGCGCCTCGGCGGCGGTGAAGAGGCCGCCTTTTCCGGCGAAGGCGAACTGCACGCCGCTCCACGCCGCGGCGGCGCCGGCCTCGTAGAAGGCGCAGTGCGCGCCCTCGCCCGCGATGATCTCGTCGCCGCGCTGCGTGTGGCACAGGATCGCGATCTGGTTGCTCATGGAGCCCGACGGCACGAAGAGCGCGGCCTCCTTGCCGAGCAGCTTCGCGGTGCGCTCCTCCAGCGCCAGCGCGGTCGGATCGTCGCGGTACACGTCGTCGCCGACCTCCGCGTTGGACATCGCCGCGCGCATTCCGGCGGTCGGGCGGGTGACGGTGTCGGAACGCAAATCTTGGAGCTTTGCCATGCGGGCCACACTATATAGCGCCGGGTAATCCGGCCCGGAACCCTCGTTCCGGCCGCAGACTTCCATGGCTGAACCGAGCACGAACCCATACGAGGCGCCCGCCGCGGAGGCGCCCGCCGCGAAGATCGATCCGGCGCCGGGGCCCGCGCCGTCGATGATGGCCGCGCTGCTGCCGATCTTCATCATCGTCCTGATCGACGTGCTCGGCCTCACGCTGATCATCCCGATCCTGCCGACGTACGCGCAGCGCTTCGGCGCCGATGATCAGACGGTCGGCCTCCTCCTCACGGTGTTCGCGATCTGTCAGTTCTTCGCGAGCCCGGTGCTCGGCCGCCTGTCCGACTCGTTCGGCCGCAAGCCGGTGCTCATCGTCAGCCAGATCGGGATGCTCGCGAGCTACCTGGTGCTCGGCGCGGCGCAGCACCTCTGGGTCATCTTCCTCGGCCGCATCATCGCGGGCGCCACGGCGGGCAACATCAGCATCGCGCAGGCGTACATCAGCGACGTCACGCGCCCGGAGCAGCGCACGCGGGCGTACGGCCTGATCGGCATCGCGTTCGGCCTCGGCTTCATCCTGGGCCCGCCGATCTCCGGCTTCCTGATGGACTGGCGCCAGTCCGCGCCCTTCTACGCGGCGGCGATCCTCTCGGCGCTCAGCGCGACGGTGACGGCGATCCTCTTGCCGCACCGGGAGCCGAAGAAGCAGGAGGGCGCGCCCAAGAAATCGCGCATCGGGGAGATCGTGGAGCTGTTCGCGCGCCGCGAGCCGCGCCGTCGCCTCGTGGAGTTCTTCGTCTTCCAGATGGCGTTCAGCATGCTGATGGGCGGCGGCTTCGTCCTCTTCCTGCAGCACCAGTTCCCGGAGTATTTCGGCGTTCACCTGGCGGCGGGCGGCAAGCACATCGGCTTCATGTTCCTCTACACGGGCATCATCGGCTCGATCGTGCAGGGCGGCTTCGTCGGTCGCCTCGCGCGCAAGTTCGGGGAGGAGAAGCTCGCGCTGATCGGCTTCGTCTGCGGGACGATCGGCCACGTCGCGATGGGCCTCACGCGCGGCGCGCTGTGGCAGCTCCTGCTCATGATGGTGGTGGGACAGTTCGGCTTCGGCGTGGTGCGCCCCGCGCTGACGACGCTGCTCACGAAGGCGGTGCGCTCGGACGAGCAGGGCAAGGTGCTCGGCGTCAGCACGTCGCTCACGAGCATCACGCAGATCATCTGTCCGACGATCGCGACCGCGCTCACGGGCCACGATCTCCTGGTCGCGTACGGCGTGACGGTAGGCGCCTTCGCGGCGCTGGGCGCGTTCCTCGTGATGCAGCCCTCCGACCAGCAAGCATCCCCGCTCCCGGCCGAGCAGTCCGAAGAAAAAGCCTGACCGCTCGCGCGCAGCGAAGCGCCCTCCGGCGAGAAGAGATCCCCGTTTCGCCCCGCGAAATGCCCGCCGGATCGACCCAGAGACCCTCTTCGCGCCGCGCGATCGCCGCCTCGCCCGCACGGAGCCCCGTTTCGCGTCGCGGAACGGACCTCTGGGCAGCCCAGAAGCCCGTTGCACGTCGCGCAACACGCCTTGCAACGGACCTCTCGAAATCGCGATTTCGGGAAACTTAGGAGTCACATGCGCGAATTCAGGCCCGTTTTCGGCGACCGAAACGAAGGCATCTGAGGTCGCGATCGTGAGGGGAAATGTGGGGCGAAGGTCGTCGCTTGTCGCACCCTTATCGCTCCGATGCTGCGGCGAGGGCGCGGCGCAGGCGCATCGAGCGGGCGTGGCGGGATTTGTCGCGGGTGAGGCGCTCCGCGAGGCGCCACGCGAGGCGCGCGGACATGCTCATGATCGGGACCTGCGAGTTCACGCCGATGCTCGTCGGCAGGATCGATCCGTCCATCACGAAGAGGCCCGGCAGCTCGAAGGACTCGCCGCTCTGATCGACGACGCCGCGGCGCGGATCGTTCGCGACGCGCGCGCTGCCCAGCGGATGGAACGCCATGCACTCGATGCGGCGCGGATCGAGGTTCGCTCGCTCCAGCGCGCGCGCCTCCGCGACGCTCGTGATCGGCTTCGCGCCGATGACCGACGTGAAGACCTCACGCGCTCCTGCGGCCAGCGCCATCTCCGCGAGGATCGTGATGCCGCGGCGAAGCCTCGCGAGATCGCGCGGGGCCATGCGGTACCAGAGGAGCGGCTCGCGGCCCAACCCGGGGCGCACCGTGCCTCCGCCCTCGTCGTGCACCATCACGCCGAAGGCGCCGCAGTACGGCATCGCGCGGACGCGGCGCCGCAGCTCGGGGCCCACGCCCGGCATGCCCGAGGCGATCACGTTCGGCGCCGAGTAGACGCCCATGAGCTTGATGCCCTCGGCCGCGAAATCATCGGAGTAGACGCTCTGAAGCGCGCCGTCCCAGCCGTGCAGCGGCTCGTCGAAGCGGGCCACCACGCGCGACGACGGGTGCAACGTCACGTGATCGCCGAGCACGCCGCTCCGCGCGCCGATGCCGGTGCGGAACAACAAGAGAGGCGTGTGCAGCGACCCGCAGGCCGCGATCACGAACGGCGCGCGCACCCGGAACGCGTGCGATTCGGCCCCGGCGTCGTCCGCGAGCAGGTGACCTTCCACGCCCGCGGCGCGGCCGTTCTCGACGAGCACGCGCGTGACCTGCGCGTCCGACACGATGCGCGCGCCGTGCGCCGTCGCCGAGGGGAGGTACGACACGTCGACCGAGCGCTTGGCGCCCGCGGGGCACGTGAAGTTGCAGCGCCCGTTGCCCTCGCAGTCCACGCCCGTGTTGCGGCGGATCGGGCGCATCGCGATGCCCATCTCGTCCGCGCCCTCCACGAATTTCTGCGTCGAGAGCGATCGCATCCACGGCGGCACCTCGCGCACGCGCATGCGGCGCTCGACCTCCTCGTACGCGGGCTGGAGCGCTTCTTCCGACAGCTCGTCGAGGCCGAGATCGCGCACCCAGGTGTGGTGCACCTCGCTCGGGATGCGGAAGCACACGCCGCCCGTGAGCAGCGACGAGCCGCCGACCGCGCGGCCCACCGTGACCGAGATCATCGGCGTCTGGCCCGCGCCGAACGCGGTGAGCATCCCGGCCTCGCGGAAGAGGCGCCGCAGCGAGTCGCTCGGGCGGTACGTCTGGTACTCGTCGGGCGGCACGTACGGCCCCTCTTCGAGCACCACCACGCGGTGACCGGCCTCCGCGAGCAGCGCCGCGGCGACCGCGCCGCCCGCGCCGGAGCCGACGATCGCGACGTCGCACCCGATCTCGAAGCCGCGCGTCAGGCGGCGCCCCTCTACGATCGCGTCGCCGGAAGGGAGATCGTTCGCGGGCATCGGGCTCATCCGGCGGCGCTCCCTTCGGCCTCGATCTCCGCGGTCTGCGCGGCCTGCGCGAGGAGGAGGCCGCGGCGCGTGACGGTGTCCGGTCGATCGAAGCCGGTCGACGCGAGCTCCTCGCCCTCCTCGAACGCGGCGATGCACATCGGCACCTTGAAGGCGATCGCGAGCATCGCGAAGAGGCCGATCCTGTGCGTCTCCAGCGCCGAGAGGTAGCGGACGCGGTCCGCGAGCGAGAGCGACGTCATCCGCCGCGGCGCGCCGATCACCACGATCGGCAGCACCTGGAGCGCGAACGTGAGCAGGCCGAGGCCGCGCCGCAGATCGCCGCTCATCACGCCGGCCGCGCTCGTCATCCAGAGCACGGCGCGATCGCACGCCGCGGGGCTCGCGGGGACGAGGCGCCCGTCCGGGTCCTCGTCTGCGAGCATGGCCTCGATCGCGGCGCGGCACACACGCTCGGCGCGCGGCGAGAGGCCCCTCGGCGCGCCGCCCCGCGCCGTCGCTTCGATCGTTCGTCGATCGACCATCGGCCGAGGAGGCTACAGCGGCTTCCGAGATCACGATACGGCCCCCGACCGCAGGGAGGCCGGGGGTGGGCATCGCTCCCGCGATTTCTCGCGCTCCGCGGAGCCGATCGTGATCGAGGTCGCTGTGATAGAAGCGATAACGGAGGCTCTATGGCAGCGCGGCCGCTCCAGCACCTGGACGCCGAGAAGAAAGACGACGAGACGCTCCGCGCCGAGGCGCGCGCTCACCTTGCGGAGTCCCCGAGCCTGCAGCTCGTGGCCGAGGTGCTCGCGAAGCTGCGCGCGGTGGATCTGCCGTTCTGGTCGCCCGAGGTGCTGCGCGAGCGATGGAGCGCCGCCGAGCGGATGCGGTGGCTGCGGCAGCGTCCCGATCTGCGGCAGGCGATCACGACGAGCCTCACCGGCCTCGCGCCGAAGGCCGCGCGCAAGAAAATGCCGGATTTCCAGGCCGCGCTGGTCGACTCCGTGGTCGATGAGGGCGACGTGCCGGTGCGCGCGTTCGAGGCCTCGTTCGAACCTGTGGACCTCGCCGTGTACGGGCCGGCCTCCGGCTACTGGTTCGCGATGCGCGAGCTGTTCCCGTGGAGCGACGATCGGCCGGCGCACCAGGAGCTCGTCGCGTGGCTCTTGAAGGCGCTGCTCACGGACACGAGCAGCATCTCGGGCCTCGGGCGCGTGCCGATCCTCACGGCGTGGGACCTGCGCACCGCGATCGACGGGCGCGTATGGCACACGCGGATCCCCATCGAAATCCGGGTCGCGATCGACGACGCGCGCATGTCGCTGGAGCGCGATCGACCGGGCGCGCCGTTCCACGCGCAGGACGACCTCGCGATCGCCGTGCCGGAGATCATCGCCGCGAGCGTGCCGCTCAAGGATCTGCTCGGCGTGCTGACCGCGGCCGAGCGCGCGATGGGCTTCGACAAGGAGACGCCGCGCCCGCGCGGAGGCCCGCCGGATCTGAAGCCGCCCGCTTCGACCGCGCAGGGAAAGTCGATCGCGCCGCCTCCTGCCGCGCCGGCAGAAGCGCCGGTCGCCGCGGCCGCTCCACCACCCGTCGCCGCTGCCGCGAGCGCACCGCCACCTGCTGCTGCCGCGAGCGCACCGCCGCCTGCTGCTGCCGCGAGCGCACCGCCGTCTGCCGCTGCTGCCGCGGTGACAGCGTCTGCGATCGTCTCGGCCGTCGCGCCGCCCGCGTTCGTCACGGAGCCGGCGGTCGCGATCGCGCCGGAGCCGCGCCGCCCGCACACGCCCGGCGTCCCCACGCTCGAAGACGAGCTCGAACGGACGAACCCGTGGGTGGTGCCGACCGCCGAAGAGCTGGCCGCCGCCGTGGAGTCCGCCGCCGACTCCGAGAGCGCGCCCAGCAAGCGCCGCCGCCGCTAAAGAGCCGTTTTCGCGGGCGAACGAGATCTCGTTCGACGCGTGTGTGAAGCGGGCGGCCGTCCGCTTTGCACTTCTTCACCGCGAGGCCCGTGGTGCCTTCAAAGAGGGGTCGCAACGTGTGCTCCAGGACGCAGCGACAAACGCCGCGCCGGCCCGAGTGGAAAGGGGCCGGGCGGAGCGTCCGTGGAGGAGCTCATGTTCGGTTTTCTGATCGGTACGGCTTGTCTGTTCGGCCTCATCAAGGTTCTTCGCGGCGGGCACCGTCACGGGTTCGGCGGCGGTTGCGGGTACGGCGGCGGAGGTTGCGGCGGCGGCGGATGGGGGTACCGCGGACACGGCGGCCACCATGGATGGGACCACGGCGGCTTCGAGGATCGCGGCGGCTACGGCGAGCGCGGCGGGTGGCGCGACGGCGGCGCGTTCTGGCTCCGCGCGCTGTTCCAGCGGCTCGACACGACGCCCGGTCAAGAGAAGGTGATCCGCGAGGCGATCGACGAGGTGCGGCGCAACGCGGCCACGCTCCGTGACGAGGGGCGCGCCACGCGGAGCGACGTCGCGAAGGCCGTGAAGAGCCCGAGCTTCGACGAGACGGTGATGGGCGAGCTGTTCGCGCGGCACGACACGCACCTCGAGAAGATGCGGAAGGACCTCGTCGGCGCGATCGCGAAGGTGCACGCGGTCCTCGACGACCGGCAGCGCGACACGCTCGCGCAGCTCATCGAGCGCGGTCCGTTCGCGGGCGGTTTCCCGGGTGGCTTCCAGGGCGGGCCGTTCCGCCGCGCGTGGGCGTGAGCCCCGGTCGAGAGTTCTTGTTTCCCTTGTTTTGAAGGAGATTCGTCATGCGTAGAAGGCTCTTGATTGCGCTCCTGGCTCTCGGCACGGTCGGCGGTTACGCCTCGGGGTTCGCGTCGCTCCGGCATTGCCAGAGCCAGCGGCGCGAGGCGTTCGAGCAGCACGTCGCGAAGGTTTGCGTCGACGCGGCCCGCGAGAGCGACCAGTCGACGCGGCAGAGCGCGCCGGCGCCCGCGTACAACGGCGTCCCGGTGATCGTGCAGGTGGCGCCGACGCCCCAGGTGGTGCAGGTCCCGCAGGCCGTGCCGCAGGTCGTCGCGCCGCAGAACGCCGCCCCCGCGGCCCAGTAATCACGCCACGCACCGTCGCCGGCCGACCTCTTCGAAGATCGGCCGGCGCGCGCGTTCGACTCCCCACCTCGCACCAGGGCAACTATCGTGATCTCCATGCCCACGCGCCTCCTGCTCATCGACGACGACACCCGCCTGCACGAGCTCCTGAAGAGCTACCTCACGCAGAACGGCTTCTCGGTCGCGTCCGCGATGGATGGCACGCGCGGGCTCGCGGCGATCGCGGCGGAGCCGTTCGAGGTGGTGCTCCTCGACGTGATGATGCCCGGCATCGACGGCATCGAGGTGTGCAAGCGCATCCGGCAGAAGAGCAACGTGCCGATCGTGATGCTCACCGCGAAGGGCGACGAGACGGACCGCGTCGTCGGCCTGGAGCTCGGCGCCGACGACTACGTGGCGAAGCCGTTCAGCCCGCGCGAGCTGCTCGCGAGGCTGCGCGCGGTGCTGCGGCGCACGCGGCCCGATTCGCCGGCCGAAGTGCTGCGCGTCGGCGACATCTCGATCGACGTGCCGGGCCGCGTGGTGACCACGCAGGCGCGGCCCGTCGATCTGACCGGCATCGAGTTCGATCTGCTGGTGGCGCTCGCTCGCCGCGCGGGCCGCGTGGTCGCGAGGGACGCGCTGCTCTCCGCGGCGGGGCGCGACGACGTCGTGGTCGGCGAGCGCACCGTCGACGTGCACATCTCCCACCTCCGGCAGAAGCTCGGCGACGATCCGAAATCGCCGAAGCTCATCCGCACCGTGCGCGGCGTCGGCTACGTGTTCGCGAAGGACTCCGAATGAGCTTCATGCGCTGGATGTGGCACCACCATCACCGCGGCCCGCACGATCCGCGGGATCCGCGCGCGCGCTTCGGGCCTCCGGGGCGGCACGGGTTCGGTCCGGGCTTCGGCCCCGGGTTCGGTCCGGGCTTCGGTCCGACCGGCTTCGACGATCGCCTGCAGGCCATGGGGCCGTTCGGTCGCGCGATCTGGCTCCGCGGCGGTCCGGCGGCGTTCGTGCGCGCGCGGCTGCACCGGCGCATCTTCGCGTGGTTCGGCATCTCGATCTTGCTGACGGGCATGGTGCTCGTCGGCCTCGGCGTGCTGATGGACCGCGCGAGCCACTCCGGCACGCGCCGCGAGATCGAGCGCGCGAACGCCTTCCTCGCGGGCCAGTTCGCGAAGAGCTGGGACGATCCGTCCGCGCGCGAGTCGCTCGCCCGCGAGATGGCGCGCGACTTCGAGGTGCGCGTGGAGGTCGCGGACACGAGCGGCAAGACGATCCTCGCGGCCTTCCCGGATCGCCCCCCCGTCGCGTCGGAGCCGTGCCAGCGATCGTTCCTGGCGGCGCCGGTGATGCGGGACGGACAGCGCCTCGGCGACGTGCGCGTGTGCCTGGATCCGCGGCCTCCGGCGCCTCGGTGGGGCACGCTCGCGCTCGGCGTGGCGTGCATCGTTTTGTGGGCGGCCTCCGGTCGAATCGCGCGCCGCCTCGCGCGGCCTCTCGGCGATCTCGCGCACGTCGCGGAGGAGCTGGGGCGCGGCAAGCTGGACGCCCGCGTGCCCGTCGGCTGCTACCAGGCCGGGGAGGTCGCGGTCGTGGCCGAGGCGATGAACGACATGGCCGCGCGCATCCAGAAGCAGCTCGACGATCAACGCGAGCTCCTCGCGACGGTCTCGCACGAGCTGCGCACGCCGCTCTCGCGCATCCGCCTCCTCACGGAGATCGCGCGCGACGGAGGCGATCCGTGCCACGCGTTCGACGAGATCGATCGCGAGGTCGTCGAGATCGATCAGCTCGTGGGGGAGCTGCTCGCGTCGTCGCGGCTCGATTTCTCGGCGCTCACGACGAAGGAGATCTCCGCGGCGGAGGCGGCGCAGCGCGCGGCGAAGCGCGCCGGCCTCGACGTCGACGCGGTGGTGCGCGTCGTCCCCGATGCGGCGGCCCTCCGCGTGCAAGCGGATCCGACGTTGCTGGCGCGCGCCCTCTCGAACCTCCTCGACAACGCGGCCCGACACGGCGGCGGCGCGAAGCGCGTGACGGTGCGCACGTCGGACGCGCGCGTCGCGTTCGAGGTCGAGGACGACGGCCCCGGCCTCGCGCCCGGCGAGGAGGAGCGCATCTTCGAGGCCTTCTATCAAGGCACCCCCGGCGGCCCCGGCGCGACGCAGGCCGACGGATCGCCCGACGGATCCGCCGCGCGCGCCGCGAACGAAAACGCCGGCCCCGCCGAAGGCGACGCGCCGCCGAAGAAGGGCGCTCTCGGCCTCGGTCTCGCGCTGGTGCGCCGCATCGCCGAAGCGCACGGAGGCCGCGCCTACGCCGAGAACCGCGCCGAGGGCGGCGCCCGCTTCGTCGTCGAAATCCCCGTCAAGCCGCCGGCCGCGGCGTAGGTCATCCCAAAATCAAATAGAGCTGCCCACCGCGCGCCGGTCTATGAATGCGCGGCGCCGCCCGCACAACAACACGGGACGCGCTCCGTGCTCCCATGACCTTCTCCGAGACCTCCCGCGAGCACGCTCCCTCCGCCTCTCGTTGCCCCGTGTGCGACGCGGACGCGCTTGATCGCACAGGCACCGTCGCGGGCCTCGCGCTCCGCACGTGCCGCCGCTGCAACCACCACAGCCTCTCGACCGCCGGCGCGGATCTCTCGTCGATCTACGACGCGAACTACACAGGTTTTCGCGACGATCCGGTGTTCAACCGAAAGATGCGGGAGCTGCTCGACACGCAGGTCGCGCCGCTGATCGCGAAGGACGCGCGCATCCTCGACGTCGGCTGCGGCAACGGAGAATTCCTGCAAGCGGCGAAGGAGCGAGGGTACCGCGCGCTCGGCATCGATTTCGCGCCGGCGGCCGAGCGCGCGTGCGAGGCCCGCGGCCTCCGCGCGACCGTCGGCGACTTCCTCACGCACGACTTCGGGGCGGACGCGCCGTTCGATCTCGTGACGATGTGGGACGTCGTCGAGCACCTGCCGGAGCCGATCGAATTCCTCCGCCGCGCGCGCTCGCTGCTCGCGCCGAACGGATGGCTCGTGCTCAAGGTGCCGGTCATCCCGGATCGCGCGGTGAAGGTGGCGGCGCGCGTCCCTCGGGCGGCGGGCGCGCTGCTCGCGGCTCCGGGCCACATCCAGTACTTCACGCCGCAGAACCTCTCCACGCTGGTCACGCGCGCGGGCTTCGAGCGCGTCTCGGTGGACCACCTCGGCGCCGTCCGCGGCGGCTCGTCGAACCCGCTCCGCGAGGCGCGCCGCGTGCTGCTCCGCCGGCTCTTCATCGTGACGGGCGTCGCCGCCTGGAACAGCCTCGTGCGCGCGCAGGCCCCGGGCTGAGCTTTCCATCTCGGCGTCGCCCGCGCGCAAGAGCCGCGTGCGCGCAGGCCCCGCGCGTCGCACGTCCCGCGCGCGGTCGTCGATCGGCGGCGCTCCCGCTGCGGATCGGGCCGCTGTATCCTTCGGTCATGCTCGTGACGGAGGCCGATTTCGAGCGTCAGGTCGCGCGCGCCGTCGCGCTGTCTCCGAGCCCGCGCGAGGGCCTCTTCGGGCCCGGATCCACCGTGTGGCGCATCGCGCGGGAGTCGATCCTCTTCCTCGGCGCGGGCCGCGCGGCGCTGATGCAGCTCGCGCACCCGTTCGTCGCGCACGCGATCGAGCAGCACTCCGCGACGCGCACGGATCCGCTCGGCCGCTTCAACCGCACGTTCCTCCACGTGTACGGCATGATCTTCGGCGACCTCGATTTCGCCGTCGCCTCCGCGCGCCGCGTCCGCAGCGTGCACGACCGCGTGCACGGCTCCATCGACGAGGACGTGGGCCGCTTCGCGCGCGGCGATCGCTACCGGGCGCACGACACGGACGCGCTCTACTGGGTGCACGCGACGCTGCTCGACACCGCGGTGCAGGTCTTCGAGATCGCGCACGGCCCGCTCCCGCCCGGCGATCGCGACGCCTACGTGCGGGAGCTCGTGCGGTTCGCGTGGATGTTCGGCGTGCCGGACGAGGCGATCCCGACGGACTGGGCCGCGTTCCAGGAGGGCATGCGCCGCATCACCGACTCCGACACGATCGCGGTCGGGCGCCCCGCGCGCGAGACGGCGCAGTACCTCCTGACGCCGCCGCCGAGCCTGGTGTTCGGCCCCGCGGTGCGCGCGTACCGCTCGGTGACCGCGGGCTTGTTGCCGCCGCGCCTGCGCGAGGCCTTCGGTCTGACGTGGACGCGCGCGGACCGGCTCGCGTTCGCCGCCTCCGTGAGGACGATCCGCGCGAGCTGGCCCCGGTTACCGCTGCGTCTGCGCTGCGTGCCCGACTACATCGAGGCCGAGCGCCGCCTCGAAGGCCACCCGTCGCGCGACCGCGCCGGCCGCGCCGTGCAAGAGGCCTTGTTGCGCCACCTCCGGCCGTCGGACTGACGTCTTCCGCTGAACGTCACTCCGCCGCGGCGGGGAGACCCGCGAGCGCCATCGCCAGCTCGGACTCGTCGTAGCTGCGGTCCTCCAGCTTGCCGGCGAAGTAGTCTGTATACGCCTGCATGTCGAAGTGGCCGTGTCCGCACAGGTTGAACAGGATCGTGCGACTGACACCCTCTTCCTTGCACCGGAGCGCCTCGTCGATGGCGCCCTTCACGGCGTGGTTCGCCTCGGGGGCCGGGAGGATGCCCTCCGCCCGCGCGAACTGCACGCCTGCGTCGAAACAGGGACCCTGGTGGTACGCCCGCGCCTCGATCAAGCCCAGCTCCTTCACGTGGCTCACGAGCGGCGCCATCCCGTGGTACCGCAGCCCGCCCGCATGGAATCCCGGCGGAACGAAGCTGGATCCGAGCGTGTGCATCTTCACGAGCGGAGTCAGCCGCCCCGTGTCGCCGAAGTCGTAGGCGTATTTCCCGCGCGTCAGCGAGGGGCACGCCGCCGGCTCCACCGCGACGACGCGCACCGTGCGGCCGCCGCGAAGCTGCATCCCGAGGAAGGGGAACACGATGCCTGCGAAGTTGGACCCGCCGCCCGTACACCCCACCACGATATCGGGGTAGTCGCCCGCGATCTCGAGCTGCTTCAGCGCCTCTTGCCCCACGACCGTCTGGTGCAAGAGCACGTGGTTCAGCACCGAGCCGAGCGCATACTTCGTATCTTCGTGCTGCGCCGCGATCTCCACCGCCTCCGAGATCGCGATTCCGAGGCTGCCGGGGCTGTCCGGGTTCCGCTCCAGAATCGCGCGGCCGGCGGCCGTCTCCATCGAAGGGGAGGGGATGCACCGCGCCCCGTACGTCTCCATGAGCGCGCGCCGATACGGCTTCTGCCCGTACGACACCCTCACCATGAACACCTGAACCTCGATCCCGAACAAGGACCCTGCGAACGCGAGCGAGGAGCCCCACTGGCCCGCTCCCGTCTCGGTCGTGATGCGCTTCACGCCCGCTTCCTTGTTGTAGAACGCCTGCGGAACAGCGGTGTTCGGCTTGTGGCTGCCGGATGGGCTGACGCCCTCGTACTTGTAGTAAATCTTCGCGGGCGTATCGAGCGCCTTCTCCAGGCGACGCGCGCGGTAAAGGGGGCTCGGCCGCCATTGCCGGTAGATCTCGCGGACGGGGCCGGGGATCTCGACGTCGCGCTCGGTGGAGACCTCTTGTTGAATGAGCTCCATCGGGAACAGCGGGGCCAGGTCGTCCGGACCGATGGGCTGTTTCGTCCCGGGGTGGAGCACGGCCGGCGGCGGCGCCGGGAGGTCCGCGGCGATGTTGTACCAGGACTTCGGCAGGTCTTTTTCGGAGAGGACGTACTTGACCGTGTCGCTCATTTGAAGAATGCCTCCGGTGCGGCCGGCGCGTCATCGCACCCCGCGCGCACCCAGAGCATACACGGGATCTCCCCTTTGCAAGGCTACGGCGTCTTGGGGTTGCGCACGCAGCGGAAGCCGAGGCCCGGCACCCAGTAGTCGTAGCGCGCGCCGCCGCGGAAGCTCACGCGGATGCCGTCGCCGCTGCGGTTCCAGCCGCCGCCGCGCACCACGTGGACCTGCGTGTCGACCTCGTAGTGGTTGGGGTCCACCTCGTCCTTGCCAGAATACGGCTTGTAATTGTCGAGGCACCACTCCCACACGTTGCCGGCCATGTCGTGCAGGTGGCCCGTCGGCCAGACGCGGTCTCCGGTCGGGTGCGAGCCGACCGCCGAGGGCCCGCCGCCGTGACACCCCGCGTCCGCCGAAGGCCGGGGCAAGATGCCGGGCGTGTAGTCCGCGCGCTCGCAGTCCGGCGCCTCGTCGCCCCAAGGGTACGTGTGGCCGTCGCGCCCGCCCGCGGCCCACTCCCACTGTGCCTCCGTCGGCAGACTCTTGTCCTCGCCCTCGCAGAAGGCCTTCGCCTGAGGCCACGAGTACGAGTTGACCGGGTGATCCAGCTTCTTCGGGTACGTCACGAAATTGCGGCCGATGCGCGGCGGATCCGATTTGCCGGCCTCCACCCAGGGGATGAGCTTCTGCACCGTGACCTCGTTCTCATCCATGCAGAACGGCTTCGTGAGGACCACGTTGTGCGGCTTGTCGGAGTCGGGCAAGTGGCCTTTCCCGAACTTCGCGTGTCCCTCGCGCGCGAGGTAGCCGCGCCCCATCTTGAAGCCCTCCGCGCCCGTCGCGGGGATGTAGACCTCGCCCGCGGGACAGGCCGGCACACAGGCCTTCTGGGCCGCGTCGCACCTCTCGATGTCGTAGCAGGTCTGGACTTCCTTCGCCGCGCCGCCCTCCGAACAGACCACCAGCTTGGCGCCGTCACAGGCATGCTCGCCGGCGGCCTTTCCGGCGCACACCGGCTGTCCCGGGAGCGGACTGCCCATCAGACTGGCCGCCGCGGAAGGGGAGGGGGCGGCGGCTCCGGCGGCGGTCGCGGTCGCCGTCGCGGGTGCGCTCGTTCCACCGGCCGAGGCGGTCTTCGCCGCGTCGCCGTTCGGAGCGGGAGGCACCGCGGTCGGGGCAGGCTGCGGCCGCGGCTCCCCAGAAGCGGTCTGGCAGCCACAGTGGAGCGAGACGAGCAGCGCCGGAAGGGCCCAGCGGACGAGCGGTTCCATGAGGGGCCGCATGATCGCGGACCGCCGCCGCACGGGCCAAGAAGCCCGCCGCCGCCCCGGGCTACCGACGCGTCGCGAAGCTTTCTCGCAGCGGATTCGGGGCGTGTGGTTCCTCTCGACCGGGCTCGGAGAATGCGTCTACCATCCGGACCGGAATGCGAGCCGTCGCCGCCGGACTCTCCGACGTTGGAAAAGAGCGGAAGCACAACGAGGACCGGTACATCCTCCTCCCGGAGTTCGGCGTGTTCGTCGTGGCCGACGGGATGGGCGGGCACCAATCCGGAGAGGTCGCGAGCCGCATGGCCGCCTCCACGGTCGCCGGCTACTTCCGCGCGACCGGCCGGACGCGATCGGTGCGGGAATCGCTGGTCAGCGCGCTGTCGGACGCGAACGCCAAGATCTTCGCCCGGGCCGACGACTCGCGCGCGCACCGCGGCATGGGCACGACGGTGGTCGCGGCCGCGTACTGCCCCGGCGATCAGATGCTGTACATCGCGCACGCGGGCGACAGCCGCTGTTACCGCATCCGCGACGCCCGCATGGAGCAGCTCACGCGCGACCACTCGCTGCTCCAGGACGCCCTGTTGGAGCGGCCGGATCTCACGGAGAGCGACCTCGCGTACTTGCCGCGCAACGTGATCACGCGCGCGCTCGGCATCGGCCCATCGGTCGAGCTCGACGTGCGCGCGGAGCCGGTCCTCCCCGGCGACTGCTTCCTCCTCTGCTCGGACGGCCTGCACGGCCTGGTGACGGACGAGGACATCGTGAAGATCGTGATCGGCGCCCCGACGCTGACCGAAGCGTGCCGAGAGCTCATCAAGCGAGCGAACGCGAACGGCGGCAAAGACAACGTGACGAGCGTCCTCATCCGCATCGAAGACGAAGACGCCCCCTGGGCCCCGCAGCCCCCCATCTCGAAGGCGCCCCCGTCCCAGGGCTGAAAACCCTACAAAACAAGCCGAGGTGCCCCGGGCGCCACTGGGAGGACGGAGTCCGAGCCGCGGAGGCGGAGCTCCGCTTGGCGGAGCGCAGTCCGTAGCGGAGCGGACGCAGTCCTCGACGTTGCCCACCCCCGGTCGGTGCTCGGCGCTTCGCGCCTGCGCGCCGCCCGCCCCGCCCCGGCGTGCTCGCTCCGCTCGCAGCGGGCGGGGTGCGTTTGCATGTCCTCGCGGAGGATCCCGTCCGTGCGGTCCGTCTGCGTGCGGGGGAGTGAAACGAGGGGGCGGAGCCCCCTTGTAAAGACGTCGAGGCCGGCACCCCCCCAACGTGCGGTGATTATTTCCCGCGCTCGGTCACCACGAAGGCGACGCGGCGGTTCTTCTGGCGGCCTTCGCGGATGCGGTTGTCGGCGATGGGCATCGAGGAGCCGTAGCCCTTCGCGACGAGCTTGTCCGGCTTGATGCCGGCGCCGATCAGCCACTGACGCACGGCCTCCGCGCGCTTCTCGCTGAGGTCCTTGTTGAACTCGGTGTCGCCGCTGTCGTCCGTGTGGCCCTGCACCTCGATCTTCTTGATCTCGGGGTGCTGGTTGATCGCGTCGCGCACCTCGCGCAGGAGGTCGTCCGAGATGGGGTCGATCGTCTCGGGGCGGCTCTTGCCGTACACCTTGAACTCGACCTGCATGAGGATGAGGATCTCCTTGTCCGTCACGCGCACCCACTTCATGCACCCGTTGTCCTTCGGGTCCTTCGTGTGGATGCCCTTCTCGAACGGGCACGCGTCCTCGGCGTTCTTGATCTCGTCGCCGTCGATGTCGTCGGTGCAGCCGTTGAACTTCGCGTTCTTGTCGGCCACGCCCTTCACGTCGGGGCAGGCGTCCACGTCGTCGAAGATGCCGTCGCCGTCGGTGTCGACCGGGCAGCCGTTCAGCTTCGGATCCTGGCTCGGCGAGCCCTTCTGATCGACGCACGCGTCCACCGGGTCGTAGACGCCGTCGCCGTCCTTGTCGTCGGGGCAGCCGTTCTTCGTGATGTCGGGGCGCCGCGCGCCGGCGAGGTTCGGGCACGCGTCGTCGACGTCGAGCACGCCGTCCTTGTCCTTGTCCGCGAGCGGGCAACCGTCCTTGAGCGGATCGCCCTGCAATTCGCCCTTCTCGTTCGGGCAGGCGTCCACGTCGTCGCGGAAGCCGTCGCCGTCCGCGTCCTTCACGTCCGCCTTCGCGACGGGCCCGTTGCCGTTCCCCTCCGTCACGTGGCCAGGCTTCTCCGACGCCTGCGGCACCCACGCGACCATGCCGACCACGCGGAACTGCGGCGTGCCGATGCCCGCGGTGAGACCTGGCCCGCCGGCCGCGCCGATCTGCAGATCCGACACGCGGAAGCGCGCGCCGAGGAGCACCTCCGCGTTCGCCGTCGTCGGCGTCTCCACGATCACGCGCGACGTCGACAGCGGGTTCTTGTCGCCGAGCGCGACCGCGCCGTACGCCTCGGGTCCGATCTGGATCCGCTCGTCCGCGAGCAGCGCCGCGAACCCGGCGCCCCACGTCACGCTGGACGGGTTGTCGGAGCCGCGGATGTGCGCGCCGCCCTCCACGTTCCACACGAACGGCACCCCGAGATCGAGCCGCCCGCCGAGCAGAGCGCGCGCCGCCCCGCGGACCGATCCTTCGCCCTGGTACGTGCCGGCCGGCGCCGTCGGCACGAACACGAACCCTTCGAGCCCGAGCGCGAACGGCCCGCGCACCTCCCCGAAGAGCCGCGCCCGCAGCCCGAGCCGCAGATCGCCGACGCCCGCGGACGTGGGCACGTTGAAGCCGATCGTGCCGCCCGGATCATGGCCCGACTGGATCAGCGCGAACGGCATGTCCGCCGAGATCAGGATCCGCTCCCACAGCGCGAACGAAGCGTCCACGCGCAAAAACCCCTGCGACGACACGATCTCCGTCGCGCCGTTCGTCGAGCTGAGCAGCCGGAGCGGCGCCTGCGCGTAGTCGAACAGCGCCGCGGCGCGCGGCACGAGGTGCCCCACCACGAGCGGCGACGTCACGCCGAAGAACGGATCGCCCGCGGGCGCCGCCTCGAACTGGTTCAGCGCGTAGCCGCCGACCGACGTCTGCGCGGAGGCCGGGGAGGCCGCGCCCACGGCGATCGCCGCGAGCGCGAGGGAGAGCACGGTTCGTTTCGTCATCATCACGCCGCCTTCCGGTTGCGACGACGGAGCGCCGCGAGGCCGAGCAGCAGGCCCACGAGGCCCGCCGCCGCGTCGGTGCCGCCGGGCGATCCGACGGAGCACGCGCCGCCCGCGAGGGTGACCTTCTCCGTCGTCGCGCCCTCGCCGCCCTTGCCGCCCGTCTCGGTGACGCCGCCGGTGCCGCCGGTGCCGCCGCCGCCCTGATCGCACGCGTCGCCGATGCCGTCCATGTCCGTGTCGGTCTGGTCGTCGATCGGCTTGCCGGTCCCGTCGAGCGGGGCCAGCGGGCCGTTCGCGTCGCTGACGCAGTTGTCGCAGACGTCGCCCACGCCGTCGGCGTCGCCGTCCTTCTGGTCGGCGTTGTCCTTCGTCGTGCAGTTGTCGCACGCGTCGCCGAGCGCGTCGCCGTCGTTGTTCTCCTGCATCGGGTTCGCGGTCATCGGGCAGTTGTCCATCGCGTCCGGCTTGCCGTCGTTGTCGTCGTCGTCGTCGCAGACGTCGCCGCCCTTGTTCGGATCGGCCGGATCGCCGGGCGGCCCGTCCTTGTCGTTGTCCGCCTGATCCGGGTTCGCCACGGTCGGGCAGTTGTCCGTGTCGTTGGGGACGCCGTCCATGTCCTTGTCGGCGTCGCACGCGTCGCCGATCGTGTCGCCGTCCGTGTCGACCTGGTCGTCCGTCGGCATCCCCATGCCGTCGACCGGCGCGAGCGGGCCGTTCGCGGTCACCGGGCAGTTGTCGTCGCCGTCGATCACGCCGTCGTTGTCGTCGTCGTTGTCGCAGGCGTCGCCGCCGTTGCTCTTCGCGTGGAAGGGATCGCCCACCGCGTCGATCCCGTCGCCGTCGTTGTCCGCCTGATCGGCGTTCGCCACGAGCACGCAGTTGTCGGCCTTGTTGAGCACGCCGTCGCCGTCGGTGTCCGCGTCCGGATCCAGCGGATCGCACGCGTCGCCGATGTCGTTGCCGTTCGTGTCCTTCTGGTCCGGGTTCGCGTTGTACGGGCAGTTGTCGGAGTCGTTCGGGATGCCGTCGCCGTCCGCGTCGAACTCGCACGCGTCGCCGGTGCCGTTGTTGTCCGAGTCGATCTGGTTGTTCGTCGGGTTGCCGTTCATGTCCAGCGGCGCGAGCGGCCCGTTCGGCGTGAGCGGGCAGTTGTCCTTGCCGTCCTTCACGCCGTCGTTGTCCGCGTCGTCGTCCTGGTAGTTCAGCTTGCCGTCGAGATCCGTGTCGAGCGTGGGCTGCGTCGCGATGTCGCTGTCGCCGATCTCGTTCACGTCGCTGTCCGGCAGCCCGTCGCCGTCGCTGTCGTCGTCGACCGCGTCGATGAGGCCGTCGCTGTCCGTGTCCGGCTTGTTCGCGCCGACCTCGTCCGGATCGCTCACCGTGTCGTGGTCGGTGTCCTTGTCGAGCGGGTCCGTCCCGATCGAGATCTCGTACGTGTCGAGCAGCGAGTCCGCGTCGTCGTCGTTGTCGCACACGTCGCCGAGCGCGTCGCCGTTCGGGTCCGCCTGGTCCGTGTTGATCTGGTCCGAGTTGACGTCGAACGGGCAGTTATCCATCGGGTCCAGCACGCCGTCGTTGTCGTCGTCCGGATCGCAGACGTCGCCGAACATGTCGCCGTCGTTGTTCTTCTGATCGTTGTTCGGAATCAGCGAGCAGTTGTCCTGCGCGTCGGGCCAGTTGTCGTTGTCGTCGTTCAGATCGCACGCGTCGCCCTGCGCGTCGCCGTCGGTGTTGATCTGGTTGTCGGTCGGGTTGCCGTTCCCGTCGAGCGGCTTCAGCGGGCCGTTCGCGACGAAGGGGCAGTTGTCCGTGACGTCGAGCACGCCGTCGTTGTCGTCGTCGTTGTCGCACGCGTCGCCGCCCTGGTTCGCGGGCTGGTTGATCACGTTGTTCTGCCCGTCGCCGTCGTTGTCCGCCTGATCCGAGTTCGGGATCAGCACGCAGTTGTCGACGATGTCGAACTTGCCGTCGCCGTCGTCGTCCAGATCGCACGCGTTGCCGAGGCCGTCCGCGTTGTTGCCGATCTGCTCGTCGGTGTTGGTCTGGTTGTCGATCGGGTTACCGTTCCCGTCGAGCGGCGCGAGCGGGCCGTTCTGGTTGAGCGGGCAGTTGTCCTGCACGTCGTTCACGCCGTCCGCGTCGTCGTCGAGATCGCAGGCGTCGCCCTGGTTGTCGCCGCCGGGGAGGTTCTTGTCGGTGTTGGCCTGGCCCGCGTTCGGCACGAACTGGCAGTTGTCGGTCGCGTCGAGCACGCCGTCGTTGTCGTCGTCCGTGTCGCACGCGTCGCCGAGCTTCACCGGCTGATCCGGGTTGCCGAGGTCGTTGTCCGTGTCCTTCTGATCCGCGTTCGACGTGGTCGGGCAGTTGTCGCAGGCGTTGCCGACCGTATCGAGATCGGTGTCGACCTGGTTGTTGGGGCCGCCGTTCGGGCCGTTCGCGACGCTCGGGCAGTTGTCGCAGACGTTGCCGACGCCGTCGGTGTCCATGTCCTCCTGGCCGACGTTGTTGACGAACGGGCAGTTGTCGCACGCGTCGCCGAGGCCGTCGCCGTCGCTCGCGAGCTGGTTCGCGTTCGGCGTGTTGGGGCAGTTGTCGCAGACGTTGCCGACGCCGTCGCTGTCGCCGTCCTGCTGCAGCCCGTTGACCGCGTTCACGCAGTTGTCGCAGGCGTCGCCGACGCTGTCGCCGTCCGTGTCCTGCTGGCTCTGGTTCGAGACGCTCGGGCAGTTGTCGCAGGCGTTGCCGAGCGAGTCGCCGTCGCTGTTGAGCTGGTTCTGGTTGGTGGTCGCCGGGCAGTTGTCGCAGGCGTCGCCGAGCGTGTCCGCGTCGCCGTTGTTCTGGTTCTGGTTCGAGACGGTCGGGCAGTTGTCGCAGGCGTTGCCGACGCCGTCGCCGTCCGTGTCCTGCTGGTTCTGGTTCGCGGTGTTGTCGCAGTTGTCGCAGGCGTCGCCGACCGTGTCGTTGTCGGCGTCGACCTGGCTGTTGTTCGCGATGGTGACGCAGTTGTCGCAGAGGTTGCCGACCAGATCGCCGTCGCCGTCCGCCTGATCGGGGTTCGAGACCATCGGGCAGTTGTCGCAGGCGTCGCCGAGCGCGTCCGCGTCGCTGTTGATCTGGTTCTGGTTCGCGATGGCCGGGCAGTTGTCGCAGGCGTCGCCGAGCGTGTCCGCGTCGCTGTTGTTCTGGTTCGCGTTCGGGGTGTTGACGCAGTTGTCGCAGGCGTTGCCGCGCCCGTCGCCGTCCGAGTCCGTCTGCAGCGCGTTGCCGTTGTTGGGGCAGTTGTCGCAGAGGTCGCCCACGCTGTCGCCGTCCACGTCGGACTGGAGGGGATCGAAGAGCGCGGGGCACTTGTCGCAGACGTTGCCGACGTTGTCGGCGTCCGCGTCCTCCTGGCCGGGGTTCGCGAGGCTCGGGCAGTTGTCGCAGACGTTGCCCTTGCCGTCGTTGTCGTTGTCGGCCTGGTTCGAGTTCGAGACGAGGACGCAGTTGTCGCAGACGTCGCCCTTGCCGTCCGTGTCGGTGTCGAGCTGGTTGTTGGGGCCGGCGAGCGGGCCGTTCGCGGCGCTCGGGCAGTTGTCGCAGGCGTCGCCGCGCCCGTCGCTGTCGAAGTCGTTCTGGTTCGCGTTGGATGTGCTCTGGCAGTTGTCGCAGGCGTTGCCGACGCCGTCGTTGTCCGTGTCCGTCTGCGTGTTGTCCGAGATGAAGACGCAGTTGTCGCAGGAGTTGCCGTTGTTGTCGCCGTCGCAGTTCGCCTGGTTCGGGTTGCCGACGCTGCCGCAGTTGTCGCAGGCGTCGCCGACGCCGTCGCCGTCCGCGTCGTTCTGGTTCGAGTTGTTGGTGGTGGGGCAGTTGTCGCAGACGGTCGGGATGGAGTCGTCGTTGTTCGGATCGTTATAGAGCGGGCCGCCGCCGGGGATCCGATCGCAGTTGTCCTGGTTGTCCGGCGTGCCGTCGTTGTCGTCGTCCGTGTCGCACGCGTCGCCGATGCCGTCGCCGTCGGAGTCGCGCTGGTCCGCGTTGTCCGTCGTGGGGCAGTTGTCGCAGGCGTCGGGCACGCCGTCCTTCTGGTTCGACGCCTCGCTCTCGGTGAAGCCGGGGCCGCCGCCCGTGATCGTGGGGCAGCTGTCGTTGCCGTCGAGCACGCCGTCGTTGTCGTCGTCCGTGTCCGTCGCGTCGAGGATGCCGTCGTTGTCGTCGTCCGGATCGCACGCGTCGCCCAGGATCGGGAGGCTGTTCATCACCTCCTTGGCCTTGTCGCCGTTGCGCTGATCCGGGTTCGACGTGCCGGGGCAGTTGTCGACCGCGTCCGCCACGCTGTCGTGATCGGCGTCGAGATCGAACTGGCTCTGCGCGTTCGCGACCGTCTCGCAGGCGTTGCCTTGGCCGTCGCTGTTCGAGTCGAGCTGCGAGGTGTTGGCCGTGCCCACGCAGTTGTCGCAGGCGTCGTCGACGAGATCGCCGTCGTTGTCGACGGAGACCGCGTTCGCCACGGTCGGGCAGCTGTCCGTCGCGTCGGGCACGCCGTCGCCGTCGTCGTCCGTGTCGACGGTGTTGAGCTGTCCGTCGCTGTCCGTGTCGTCGTCCGTGTCGCACGCGTCGCCCACGCCGGGGCACTCGCTCGCGCGGTTCCAGTTGAACTGGCTCGGGTTCGCGACGGTCGGGCAGTTGTCGAACCCGTCCGGCACGCCGTCGTCGTCCGAGTCGCCGGGGGACGCGAGCGCGCGTCCTGGAGCGCAAACGAGCGTGACGAGGAGCACCGCGAACGCGACGCCGAGGCGGCGCACGAAGCTCGCGTCACGAGGACGAGACGAGCCCGGCTCCTTACCGATCTGGACCATGAAAGCCTCCACGACGACCCGTGCCCGGAGGAAGGTGCGCCCCCGCTGGCACGTAAAGCGTGGGCCGAGAGTACCCGGTCTCCTTCGGCTTGGGGAGCGCATCGCTTGCAGGCAGCGGCCCGCATACGCGCCGGGGCCGGGTGGTTTCTGGTAGCCTCCGCGGAGCGCGCCAGCCGTGTCGGCCGGGGCCCCTGCCGGAAGCGACGACCTTGATCCGAGATCCGCGAAATCTCCGTTGGCTTGCCTCTTTTGCCGCGCTCTCCGCGGGCGCCTTGTCCGCGTGCTCTCCCCCGGGCACCGGCGCCGAGGCGTCGGAAGCGCCCTCGCCGCAGCCCGCGGACGCGCCCGCCCGCGTCGAGAAGTGGCGCGCGGCCTTCCCATCCGCCCTGGCGAAGCGCGCGTCCTCACCGGCGCTCGAGCGCTCGAAGGACGCCGCGCGCCTCAGGTCGCCCCGCGTCCACGTCGAGCTGCCGTCCGCCTCGGATCGCGCGGTCACGGTGACCGAGCCGCGCTCCGGCGTGAAGGTCGCGTTCGCGATCGAAGGCGCCGCGAAGGCCGATCTCGCGATGGACGGCGACCTCGCGATCTACGCGGGCGCCGGCCCCGAGGGCAGCGACGTCCTCCACCGCGTCCGCGAGAGCGGCACCGAAGATCTGATCGCGTTCGAGGAGCGCCCCGCGTCCGAGTCGATCGCGTACACGATCGACGCGCGCGGGATCGCCGGCCTGCGGCTCGTGGAGCGCACGCTGGAGATGCTCGACGCGAAGGGCGCCCCGCGGCTCCGCGTGGATCCGCCGTACGTGATCGACGCGCGCGGCCGCCGGATCGAGGCCTCGCTGTCCGTCGATGGATGCGCGGTCTCGACCGATCCGCGCGCGCCGTGGGGCCGCCCAGTGACGCCGCCGGGCGCCGCGAGCTGCACGGTGACCGTGCGGTGGGAAGGGCAGGGCGCCCAGTACCCCGCGCTGGTCGATCCGGTGTGGGAGACCGCGGACGACTTCGTGGAGGCGCGCACGCAGGCCGCGTACGCGGAGCTGTCGCCGGGCGCGGACGCGAGCCAGGTCCTCTTCACGGGCGGCTTCGCGTCGGGCCTCTCCGGCGCGTCGGCGCTCAAGTCGGCGGAGATCTACTTCCCGCTCGAGCGCTCGTTCGCGAAGACGGGCGACATGGTCGGCAAGCGCGGCGGCCACACGGAGACGCTGCTCGTGGACGGCACGGTGCTCGTCGCGGGCGGCCTCCCGGACACGAGCGTCGTCCCGCAGCCCACCGACGCGCTCACGACGATGGAGCGCTACGACACGGCGACCGGCACGTTCGTCACCGTGCCCATCTCCATGAGCCCGGGCCGCGCGTTCCACACGGCGACGCGGCTCGCGGACGGCACGGTGCTCTTCACCGGCGGCACCACGCTCCTCGGCCAGCCGACGATCACCGCCACGCGCTTCGATCCGGTGGGCGTCGGCTTCGCGTCGGTCTCGTCGATGTCGTCGTCGCGCGCGGGCCACACGGCGACGCCGCTCCTCAGCGGCAAGGTGCTCGTCGCGGGCGGCTTCGTGCAGGCGCAGAGCGCGCTCCTCTCGATCGAGCTCTTCGACCCGAGCACGAACAGCTTCGCGGGCGTCACCACGATCGGCGCGGGCATGAAGAGCCAGATGTCGAAGGCGCGCACGTTCCACACGGCGACGCGCGTCGACTGCAAGACGGTGCTCCTCGCGGGCGGCACCAACAAGGTGAGCGGCGGCGTCGTCGAGCAGACCGCCGAGCTCTACCTCGACGACGAGAACCCCAGCGCGACGGCGGACTGCCCGATCTCCGCGGCCACGCAGCGCGGCGTCTCTCCGACCGTCGTCGCGATGACGGCCCCGCGCTCGCGCCACACCGCGACGCGGATCCCCACGGGCGATGTCGTCGTCGTCGGCGGCAGCGACGGCCTCGTGGATCTCAGCTCCGTGGAGGTGTTCACGCTCCTGCCCACGCCGGCGTTCGCGGCCTCGGCGTTCAACCTCGGCGCGGGGGACGGCCGGCGCGATCACGCGGCGCTGCTCGTGAACGCGGGCTTCTCGGTGGGCGCGGGCCACACGGTGCTCGTCGCGGGCGGCACGCAGGGCTCCGCGGCGCTGCCGACGGCGTTCGTGCTCGCGAAGAACCTCGGCGAGCCGTGCACGATCGACGCGGAGTGCGAGTCCGGCTTCTGCCCCAAGGACGACAAGATCTGCTGCAACACGGCGTGCGGCGCGGAGTGCTACTCGTGCACCGCGGCCACGCAGAACCCGGGCTCGCTCGGCGGCGACGACACGGGCCCGCAGGACGGCATCTGCCGGCCGGAGATCGAGTCGACGCCCCCGTCCGGCGAGGCGCTCACGCAGGGCCAGCTCTACACGGGGGAGCTCCCGTCCGAGTGCAACACGCTGAGCGAGGTCCACTACAAGTGCGACGGCCTCGGCGTGAAGAAGGAGGCGTTCACCTTCCCGTGCCTCCCGGGCGCGTGCGGCTTCGACAAGAAGTTCTGCGAGTCGAGCTGCAACTGCAACGACGCGCTCGGCGACTGCGATCCGGATCCGAACGTCGCGAAGAAATGCTTCGAAGGCGGCTGGTGCGACGAGTCGATCGGCCAGTGCAAGAACCGCGGCCTGCTCGGCACGCCGTGCTCCAAGGACTACCAGTGCGCCGCGGGCGTGCAGTGCGTCGACAACACGTGCTGCAACTCCGCGTGCACGGGCCAGTGCGAGGCGTGCAACCTCCCCTCGAAGCCCGGTCAGTGCAGCCCCGTCGGTGAGAACGGCCCCACGGATCCGGTGCTCGGCGGCGCGGCGAACCGGCAGGCGTGCCTCGGCGCGGGGACGAGCTGCTCGGGCTTCTGCCAGGGCTCCAAGACCGACGCCTGCGTGTACCCGGGCGACGACAAGCAAGCCGGACCGGCGACGTGCGCGTGCGCCGACGCGGAGTGCGCGACGGGCCCCGCGGTGCTCACGCACCACGTGTGCAACAGCGACGGCGGCACCAAGGACGTCCCCGAGAACTGCGGCGCCTCCGAGGGCAACGACAAGGGCGGCCTGCGCTGCGCGGATCCGCTCGAGGTCGGCACCGAGTCTTCCACGTGCCTCGACGGGTGCGCGGGCGACAAGGACTGCTTCGACGATTTCTACTGCGACACCGCGACGAACAAGTGCCAGCCGCTCCCCGAGGCGGGCCGCTGCAACGAGGCGAACGACGCGCTCCGCAAGCCCGGCGCGGCTCCCGAGGCGTGCGGCGACTACGTGTGCAAGCCCGACGCGACCGGCCCCGGCGGCACGTGCCCGCTGACGTGCGCGAGCAAGGCCGACTGCTCCGGCGCGCTCCTCTGCAACACGGACGGCAAGTGCGTCGACAAGGTCGCCGAGCACGTGGACGCGCCGACGTGCAGCGCCTCTCCGGGCCGCGGCGATCGCGGGGCGCCCGCGATCGTCGGCCTCCTCCTCGGCGCGCTCTCGATCCTGCGCGCGCGCCGCCGCCGCGGATGACCCCCGAACAGCACCTCGAAGCCCTGTGGTCCAAGGTCGACGCGTTCTTCGAGCGCGTCGCCGAGCGGTACCCCGGCGCCCTCGCGTGCGCGGCCGGTTGCTCGGACTGCTGCCGCCGCGACCTCACCGTCACGTCGATCGAAGCGCACCGCATCGCCGCCCTGGTGCGCGCGCTCCCGCCGGAGGAGCGCGCCGCTCTCCTGGAGCGCGTCTCCGGGGCGCCGTGCGTCGCCCTCGATGCGGACGGGCGATGCGGGATCTACGCCGCGCGCCCGCTCGTGTGCCGCTCGCACGGCGTGCCGCTGCGCTTCGTGGAGCCGGGCGCCTCGGGCAAGCGCGCGCTCCCGGTGCTCGACGTGTGCCCGAAGAACTTCGTCGGCGCGGATCTCGCGTCGATCGACGCGGCGTGCGTCCTCGATCAGGCCACGCTCTCCGCGATGCTCGGCGCGATCGACGCGGTGTTCGTGCGGTCGCTCCGCGAGGGTCCGCTCGGCGAAGAGGATCGCTTCACGAGCGGCCGCCGCGAGGCGTTGCGCGACGTGATCCGGACCGCCGCGACCCCGCCCGCTCCTTGACGCATCCAGCGTTTTTTGGTCCGGTCGGGGCACGCGCGCCGCGGCCTCTTCCTCGGCCGGAGGAGCGCTCTCTCGGAGGTCCCATGTCGCTCTCTACCTGGCTCGCGCGCTTCGGTCTCATCGCCTCTCTCGTCTGCGCCGCGTCGTCCGCGCGCGCCGACACGTGCTCGGGCGGCGTCGCCAACGGCACGTGCGAGGCGGGGGAGCCATGCGACTGCGCGGACTGCTCCGTGCTCCCGTTCTGCGGCGCCTGCATGACCGACGGCGTGTGCACCGTGAAGGACGCGTGCACCTGCCCCGACTGCGCGATGGACGCCTTCTGCACGGGCAACTGCGACAACAGCGGCACGTGCGAGCAGAACTCGGAGAGCTGCGACTGCGCGGACTGCGCCTCCGTCCCGAACTGCGCGGGCACCGGCGGCGGCGGCGCGGGCGGCGGAGGCACGGGCGGCACCACCGGCGGCGGCGGCACGGGCGGCACCACCGGCGGCTCCGCGGGGGCCGGCGTCGGCGGAGGCACGGGCGGCACCACGTCGAGCGGCGGCACCACCACGTCCAGCGACACCGGCGGCACCACCGCTAGCGGCGGCACCACGACGTCCGGCGGCAGCTCGACGGGCGGCACCAAGGACGGCGGCGGCTGCGGTTGCCGCGTCGCCGAGACGGAGACGGAGACGCCCGCGGCCCTCGCGATCGCGGCCCTCGGCGCGGCCCTCGCGATGCGCCGTCGCCGCCGCGGCTGATCTAGCGGCCGATCCCCCAGATTTCGCCGGTCGCCCACGTCGCGTCGAGCAGCGAGAGCACCGCGTGCACCACCTCGCCCGCGGTGCCGAATCGACCGAGCGGCGAGCGCGCGGCGAGCCGGTGCGTGCGCAGCGGATCCGCGTCCGCCTCCGGATCCGCGACGATGCCGAGCGACACGATGTTCACGCGCACGAACGGCGCGAGCTCCACCGAGAGCGCCCGCAGGCCCGTCTGCAGCGCGCCCTTCGACGTGAGGTACGCGACGTGGTTCGTGTACGGGCGCGACACGCCCGAGTCCGCGAGCGCCACCACCGCGCCGCTCTTTCGCGCGAGATCGTCGGCCAGCGCGTTCACGAGGAGCAGCGGCGCGATCGCGTGCACGCTCAGCGTCTCCTCCAGATCCTCTCGCCGCAGATCGTCGAGCGGCGTCCGCGGGAACGGCCCGCACGCGAGCACCACGTCGTCGATGCCGCCCGACAAATGAAGCGCCTTCGCGATCCTCTCCGGCGCGTCGCGATCGCGCAGATCCGCCGTCACGACCCGCGGCTCGCCCCCGAGCGCCCGCAGCTCGTCGGCCAGCGCGCGCAGCCTCTCCTCGTTCCGCGCGGTGATCGCCACCTCGTCGCCGCGCTCCACGAGCGCCCGCGCGATGGCGGCCCCGAGCCTCCCCGTCGCGCCGACGACGAGCACGCGGCGCCCCTTCTCGCGCACCGGCGGCCTGGTCGACGGGCTCATCGTCTCCCTCGCATCGCAGCGTTCACGGCGTCCCTCCGGCGGTCCTCGCGCGGTCCTCTCCGGCGACGGTCGCCGGCGACAGCTCGCACACCTGCACGCCCTTCGATCCCGCGAGCTGCCCGGCCAGCGCTGTCAGATCGCCCGCGCGCCCCCGCAGCGCCAGCACCGCCAGCGCGCGCCCTCCGTCGAGCGGCACGCGCATCGACGACAGCACGCCGCGCGCCGGGTCCGCCTCGATCTCCGCGAGCCGCAGCGTCGCGTCGCGCGCGTCCCGCGAGAGCACCACGGTCAGCGTCGCCGTCACCTGCGCGCCGCCGTCCCACGCCGCGCGCACCAGATCGGCGCGCACCAGATCGCGCAGCGCCTCGGAGCGGTTCTCGTAGCCCTTCGCCGCGATCCGACGATCGAACTCTTGGAGCAGCTCTCTCTCCATGGCCACGCCGAAGCGGACGAGATCGCTCATGCAGCCCGAAGGTAGCCGACACTGTCGACGGCCACGCAAGGAAATGTCTCCGCGCCTCCACCGCTGCGCGAGCGTTCCGGAGGCTGCGCTCCTAATTCTTGCGGCGATCCAGGTGGCGCCGCGCCGCTTCCTGCACGGGGCCGGTCACGTTCTTCGACTTGGAGACCTTGCGCAGATCGGCCTCCCGGAGCTGCTCGACGAGGCGCGTCGCCACCATCACCGGCGTGCGCGGGTTCTCGACGAGGTTGCGCTTCACCGAGTAGCTCTTCAGCCACTCGGGCGTGGACGCGATGATGCGCAGCACGTCGTCGGACATGTTGCGGTTGCGCGTGATGAGCATCACCTCGCTCTCCTGCATCGCGGGGCTGCGGACGGCGGCGGACGCGACCATCCGGTTCGTGTCGCGCACGAGCAGCATCCGCTCCTCGCGCGTCCCCATCTGCGCGCGCCGGATCTTCTGCCCCATCGTCATGTTCGCGAGCCGTTGATAGAGCGGCAGGAACTTGTCTTTGAGGTGCTCCTGACCCTCTTCGTCCTCGACGTGCGTGTCCTCGCCTTCCGCGGCGTGGGCCGCTTCGGCCGCGAGCAGCTCCGCGAGCTCCGCGGCCTCCCGGAAGGCGACGTCGTCGGGCAGCGGCTCGTCGGACGCCTCCGCGATGAGCTCGCCCTGGATCGCGGCGGCGGCCTCTTTCCAGGCCGGGATGCCGTGCAGCTCGATCCCGTGGCGCGTCATCAGCTCGATGAGGCGGTCCACCGTCGAGGCGCGCGTGTGCTTGTTGAAGTAGAGCAGCTCCACGATGCGCGGGTGCGACAGCAGGCGCTCCTCGTTGGTCGCGACGATCTCGGTGACCGGCTCGCTGCCGACGCGCGCGATCTCCTCCACCGTCTCGTGCGCGGCGGCGCTCATCCGCATGAGCCTCGCGATCGTCTCCGGCTTGTCGAGCGAACGCCGAGCGAGCGCGTCGATGGTGCGCGCGGGCAGCTCCGCGTCGAGGGCCGCGCGCACGAGCGGCTCCGGCAGCGCGTCGAGCGTCTTCTTCGCGGCGCCCGAGACCGTCGCCTCTTCGCTCTCCGAGAGCGCGACGATGATGGTCAGCAGCTCGGCCGGCTTCACGCCCGGCGCGATCCCGCGTGCGGCCATCTCCTTGAGCTTCGGCGGCGTCCCGGCGCCGAGGATCTTCTGCGCGGGCGCCGAGAGCGTGGTGAGGTCGATGGAAGCGATCATGGGCGTCCCCGAGGTTGCCCGCGGCCCCGCGTCGTCGCAAGCCCGTACCCGCGCGAAGAAATCACCGCCCCGCTACGCGCTCGGCTCGTTCGGATCGAATTCGCGCTTCTCCGCGGCCCAGCGCGCGGACAGCTCCTCCCACGTCGGGTACGAGAGGCCGGCGATCCGCGGCGCGCTCACGTCGAAGCCGGCTCGAAGGTCCCACGCCTCCCAGATCTGGATCTGGTGCGCGAGCCCCTCCGGAGAGGCGTTCGCGACGTGGTACGCGCGGTCCCAGTCCTGCGGAGATCGCACGAGCGGCCAGCCCGCGGCGGCGATCGCGAGGCACAACGTCGAGCACGCGCTCCACGGGGCCTTGCCGAAGCGCTCGTCGCGCGCGGCCTCCGCGAAGCGCTCCCCGCGGTCGTCCATCACGAGGACGTCCGACCTGCGTGACGCGCGCGCCAGCACCCGATCTTCGCCGCCCGCGCGCACCGACAACGAAGCATGCGCGGGGCCGATCTCGACCTGCGGATCCGGCGTGCTCGGATCCCAGAAGAACGTGAGCTCGCGGCGCCAGTCGGAGAGCCACATGCCGAGCCGCAGATAGAACCGCACCGCGCGGCTCCACGCCCAGTGCGTGTCCAGCCGAAGGCCGAGCCCCTGCCGCGCGAACGCCGCGCGGATCCGCCGCATCGCGCGCTCGCCCACGCCGCGACCTCGGTGCGAGGGCAGCACGTACAGGCTCGTGAGCCGCACCTGATTGTCGCCGAGCACCTCGCTCGCGAGCGCCACCGTGCCCGTCCGTTCGCCGCGCTCCTTCAGCCAGTAGCAGCGCTCCCACTGCGCGCGCACCGTGATCGACTCCGTCGTCTCCAACGTGACGCGCGACTCCCACGCGGCGCGCGCCTCGTCCGAGAGGCCGATGGGGCTGCGCATGTCGCCGATGCGGTTCTCCGCGAGCGACGCCAGATCGCAGTCGAGCCACGTCCGCTCGTCGGCCCCGCCGGGGACGACCTCTTCGACGTGACCATCGAGGAGCAGCTCCAGGTGCGCCGCATCGAGCACGCGGCGCAGCGTAGCCCATGCCCGGCGGCGCATCGGATCGAGGTGAGGACTCCGCACCTCACCTCTCCGCATCACCGCGAGATCATGTGGTCAGTCGCGGCGGAGCACGTCAGTCCAAAGAGGTCATTCGGAGGGGCCGAGTCGCGCCGTGTTTTCTTTCTTGAAGGACCGGGTGACTTTCCGCTTACTCTCTATTCTGGGCAGTTTTCCGGCCTGCGCGCGACGCAAAGACACCGCTCACCACCATCGGTGTCGACACCCACGTGCGCGCCCGGAAGCTGAAGACAGGAGAACAATGAGGAACCTGAGACGAGTCTTCTCTTTGATTGCGCTCACCGCGGCGGGCTGCTCACTCGCGGCTTGCTCCCCGCCGGATTCGGAGAGCGATCGCGCGGCCGGCGACGAGCACGTGGGCGAGGCCGCCTCCGCGCTCGGGCAGCCGCTGCTCCCCGAGACCGAGCCGAACGGCGTGTCGCTCCAGGCGAACCCGATCGGCACCGACGTCGTCGTGCGCGGCAACGTGAACCCGAACAGCGACGTGGATCTGTTCGCGTTCCAGGCGCCCGCGAACAGCCGTGTCTACGCGGCCATCATGAGCGGGTTCGCCGCCGGCTCCACCGACGCGGATCTCGACATCATCGGCACCGACGGCACCACCGTGCTCGAGACGGACGACTCGAACGGCGTGCTCTCGTCGCTGGCCCCGGCCATCGCGGGGACGCAGCTCGCCGCGGCGGGCACGTACTACCTGAAGGCCCGCAACTTCGGCACGAGCCAGACGCGCCCGTACGATCTGCACTTCAAGCTCCAGACCGGCGCGCCCGTCCCCGAGACGGAGCCGAACGACATGACGCCGCAGGCGCTCCCCGCGGGCGGCTGGGTCAGCGGCACGCTCTCCGCCGCCACCGACATCGACGTCTTCACGATCCAGCTCAACGCGGGCGACACGGTGTACGCGACGCTCGACCTGGATCCGACGCGCGACGGGACCGACACGGCGGGCGCCCTCTCGTTCGGGCCGTTCTTGGGCTCCGCCATCCAGGCGAACGACGGCGGCACCACCGGGCCCGACGCGGAGGCGCTCTTCTCGACCGTGATCGCGGCCGGCACGTACGGCATCGGCGTCTCGGGCACGGCGGTGGGCGACTACCACCTCAGCGTGTCCGTGCACCCCGCGGCGCCGAGCGTGAGCTGCACCACGTTCACCAGCAGCGACGTGCCGAAGGTGATCCCCGCGGCCGGCGGCGCCGTCACGTCGACGATCACCGTGCCCGGCTCGGCGCGCATCGGCGACGTCAACGTCACGATGCAGTTCAACCACGCGGCGCCGGCCGACGTGGACGCGCAGCTCACCGCGCCCGCGGGCAACACGATCGGCCTCTTCACCGACGTCGGCGGCGCGCCGTTCACGACCATCGACACGATCCTGGACGACGAGGCGGCGCGCCCGATCTCGTCGACCACGGGCTTCTTGATCTCGAACGGCGAGATGCTGGAGCCCGAGCTCGACTACCGCTTGAGCTGGTTCGATGGCGAGAACGCGGGCGGCCAGTGGACGCTCTCGCTCACCGACGACACCAACAACGCGAACGGCGGCAACCTCACCGGCTGGGGCCTCACGATCTGCGACGCGCCGATCCCGGCCGTGCAGTGCGCGGGCGGCGCCGCCTCCGTGACGGCCTTCACCACCGACTTCGAGGCGGGCGACGCGGGCTTCACGCACAGCGGCACCGCGGACACCTGGGCGCGCGGCACGCCCTCCGCGGCCCCGTTCACCACGTGCAACAGCGGCACCTCGTGCTGGAAGACCAACCTCACCGGCACGTACAGCACGAGCTCGATCAACAACCTCGTGTCGCCGCCGATCAACCTCACGCCGAAGGCGGCGCCGCTGCAGCTCCGCTGGGCGATGAAGTACCAGATCGAGAACGCCTCGTTCGACCACGCGTACGTCGAGATCCACGAGGTGGGCGGCGCCAACCCGAAGCGCCTCTGGGAGTGGCAAGACGGCACGATGACCACGACGATCGGCGCGGCCACGCTCCAGGAGAGCGCCGGTTGGGCCACGTTCTACGCGGACGTCAGCGCCTACGCCGGCAAGCAGGTGGAGCTGCTCTTCCACGTGGACAGCGACACCTCCATCAACCTCGGCGGCCTCGCGATCGACGACGTCTCCTTGACCGGCTGCAACGCGCAGGTGTGCGGCAACGGCGTCAAGGAAGGCAGCGAGATCTGCGACGACGGCAACCAGGTGAACGGCGACGGCTGCGACACCAACTGCACCGCGAGCGCCTGCGGCAACGGCGTGAAGGCGCCGAACGAGGCGTGCGACGACGGCAACCTCACCGACGGTGACGGCTGCGACTCGAACTGCACGGCGACGGCGTGCGGCAACGGCGTCAAGACGATGGGCGAGGCGTGCGACGACGGCAACCTCACCGACGGCGACGGCTGCGACTCGAACTGCACGGCGACGGCGTGCGGCAACGGCGTCAAGACGATGGGCGAGGCGTGCGACGACGGCAACCTCACCGACGGCGACGGCTGCGACTCCAACTGCACGGCCACCGCGTGCGGCAACAACGTCGTGACGATGGGCGAGGTCTGCGACGACGGCAACCTCACCGACGGTGACGGCTGCGACTCCAACTGCACGGTCACCGCGTGCGGCAACAACATCGTGACGGCGGGCGAGGTCTGCGACGACGGCAACAAGACCGACGGCGACGGCTGCGACACCAACTGCACGATCACCGCGTGCGGCAACGGGATCGTGACGCTCGGCGAGATGTGCGACGACGGCAACGGCATGCTCGGCGACGGCTGCGACGACGGCGTGATGGGCAACTGCACGCCGAGCGCGTGCGGCAACGGCGTGCTCGCGGGCGGCGAGGGCTGCGACGATGGCAACCTCGTCGACGGCGACGGCTGCGACGCCAACTGCACCATGACCGGCTGCGGCAACGGCGTCACGACGATGGGCGAGGACTGCGACGACGGCAACGCCACGAGCGGCGACGGCTGCGACAACAACTGCACGAAGACGGCGTGCGGCAACGGCGTGCAGACGGACGGCGAGGCCTGCGACGACGGCAACCTCGTCGACGGCGACGGCTGCGACACGAACTGCACGATGAGCGCGTGCGGCAACGGCGTGCAGGCGCCCGACGAGATGTGCGACGACGGCAACGTCGTGGACGGCGACGGCTGCGACTCGAACTGCACCCCGACGGCGTGCAACAACGGCGTGAAGACGGACGGCGAGGCCTGCGACGACGGCAACAAGACCGACGGCGACGGCTGCGATTCGAACTGCACGGCGAGCGCGTGCGGCAACGGCGTGCAGGCGCCCGACGAGACGTGCGACGACGGCAACGTCGTGGACGGCGACGGCTGCGATTCGAACTGCACCCCGACGGCGTGCGGCAACGGCATCAAGACGGATCCGGAGGAGTGCGACGACGGCAACACGAACGACGGCGACGGCTGCGATTCGAGCTGCGTGATCGAGAGCGCGACGGGCGGCGCGGGCGGCGGCGGCGGCACCACGGGCGGCAGCGGCGGCACGACGACGACGGGCGGCAGCGGCGGCACCACGAGCTCCGGCGGCGCCACGAGCTCCGGCGGCTCGGACGGCGGCAAGAACACCACGGACGGCGGCTGCGGCTGCGCGGTCCCCGGCCAGAGCGACTCCCGCTCTCCGATCACGGCGATCCTGGTCCTCGCGGGCCTCGCCGTGACGCGTCTCCGCAGGCGCACCAGCCGTCGAAACGCGGCCTGATCACTCCCTCAAGGATGCCCACCCCCGCCCATCGCTCCGCGACGGGCGCCCCTCCCAAAGCGCCTGTTTCACAGGCGCAGGGAGGGGAGCGCTGCCGCCCTCACTTGAAGCAGCTGGAGCAGCTCGGCACCTCGATGAACACGTCGCTCGACGGGTACTCCGAGGGGTCCTCTTTCATGTCGTTCTCGTCGGTCACGCGGACCGAGGATTCGTCGATCGTGTACGGGCCCGTGCCGATGCAGGCGTTCGCCTCGGCCGAGACCGCCTCCACGCGCTGACGGAAGATCGAGAGGAGCGTGAACGAGTGGTTCGCGAGGTCCACGTCGCTGCGCGCGGCCGCGCTCTCCAGCGAGGCTCTGCGCTCGTTGGCGCTGCGGATGATCACGTCGATCTGCGTGAGCTTGTCGTTCAGGCAGAGGACCTTGACCACGTCGCGTTCGGCGCGCGCCGTCTCCAGCTCGTGGCGCACCACGCTGCGGCTCGACTCCATGCGCGCGAGCATCGCCGCGGCCTCCTTCACCTGCTCTTGCGGCGTCAGCGAGACTTGCCGCGCCACGGATGCGGCCCCGTCCGGTTGCGCCGCGCCCCCCGACTGCGCGGCCGCGACCCCCGCGGTCGCGACGACGACGAGACCCCCGAACACGACACCGCGGATCGACTTCCTGGACAGCATGGTTGATGGAAAGTCTGGTGCCGAGTCGGCCCCCGTTATTCAGCCTCTCCGTGTCTCTTTTTGAGCCGCCGCCGAGACGCCGCCGGGGAGGCGCCGGGCCGCGCGCGGACGCTCCTCGCACCCCCAAAAAAAGACATCGCGCGTCGTCGTCGAAAAAGGTGACCGCCCCTTCCGTGCTCCTTCGATGGTTGTTGTCGGAGGCGAACCTTGGACGATGACGCTCGGCGCGCGGCCGCACCCGCGGAGGAGGATCCCCTATTCGGCACGGTTTATCGCGCGACGCGCCTGCTCGGCGCCGGGGCGATGGGCCGCGTCTTCGAGGCGGAGCACACGGGCCTCCGGCGCACCGTCGCGGTGAAGCTCCTCGCGCCCGCGCTCGCGCAGAACCCCACGCTGGTGGACCGCGCGCGGCTCGAAGCGCAGGCCCTCGCGGCGATCCGCCACCCCAACGTCGTCACCGTGCACGACTACGCCGCGACCCCTGCGGGCGTGCCCTTCCTCGTGATGGAGCGCCTCGTCGGCCGCTCGCTCGACGACTTCTTGCAGCAACGCGGCGCCTTACCGATGCCGGAGGCGCTGACCCTCGTCGACCAGATCCTGAACGGCCTCGGCGCGGTGCACGCGGCGGGCCTCACGCACCGCGATCTGAAGCCGTCCAACGTGTTCCTCGCGGAGGACGGCGGGCGCACGATCGTGAAGCTGCTGGACCTCGGGATCGCGAAGGTGCAAGCGCGCGCGGACGGGCCGACGGTCGCGCCGCTGAAGTTCCCGACGGCGGAGGGCCACGCGGTCGGCACGCCGCGGTGCATGGCGCCGGAGCAGATCCTGGGCCGCCCGTGCGACGCGCGGACGGACGTGTACGCGGCCGGCGTGCTCGTGTTCGTGATGCTGTCGGGCAGGGATCCGTTCCATCACCGCGCCGCGCAGATCGAGGTGCTGTCGGCCCACCTCACGGAGACGCCGCCGCTCCTCTCGCACCTGGCCCCGCAGCCGATCCCGCCCGCGCTGGACGCGGTGATCGCCCGCGCCCTCGCGAAAGAGCCCTCCGAACGGTTCGCGAGCGCCGCGGAATTCGGCGCCGCCCTGGCCCAAGCCGTCGCAACGAAGCCGACCGTCACCGAGAAGATCGCCCCCACGCCGAGCCGCGCGAACCACGGAACCGCGCCGATCGCACCGAAGCGCGCGCCGCACGGGACCGCGCCGATCGCGCCGAAGCGCGCGCCGAACGGGACGGTGCCGATCGACCCGGCGATGTTCCGGTCCGCTCCGCCGGCGGTGCCGTTCGTGCGGCCGGTCGCGGCGCCGGTGACCGCGCGGATCCCCGCGAGCCCCGCCCCGCACCACCCACCGTCGTCCGATTCGCCTCGGCCTTCGCACGACGCTGCCGCGCTTCGGATGACGAAGGAGCCGCCCCAGGCCGTCGCTGCGTTCGTGCCGCCTCCTGCGTTTGCGCCGCCTTCGGCGATCGCGGGCCGATCTTCGTGGGCGCGTGATCCTCGCGTCTGGTTGGTCGTCGCGACGCTGCTCGGCGGCGTGCTCCTCTGGCTCGGCGCCCGGTTCCTTTGAGCGTCGCCATCGATCTATGCTGCGCGCCGATGCCTTCCGGTAGGGGACAGATCGCCGGCACGAGCGCGCGCGCCCCGCGTGCTCTGCGGAGCCTCGCGCCCGGCGACGAGATCGCCGACGAAGAGACCGGCGAGCGCTACCGCGTGCACGCGCAAATCGGTCAGGGCGGGATGGGCCGCGTCTTCCGCGGCGAAGCGATCGCGACGGGCCAGATCGTGGCGATCAAATGCAACCACGAGCTCGACGCCACGAACGAGGCGCTCATCGAGCGGACGCGGCGCGAAGGCGGCTTCTTGAAGAAGCTCCAGCGCCACCCGCACATCGTCCCGGTGCTCGCGACCGGCATGCGGGGGGACGGCGTCTCGTGGATGGTGATGCCCCTGCTCGAAGGGGCGTCCGTGGGCAGCCTCATCGCGACGCTCGGCCGCATCCCGCTCGTGTGGACGCTGCGCATCGTGCAGGCCGTGTGCAGCGCTCTGGCAGAGGCGCACCGCTACGCGCTCCACCGCGACATCAAGCCCGAGAACGTGTTCGTCACGCGTCAGGGCCAGATCTACGTCCTCGATTTCGGCGCGGGGAAGTTCTACGCCGTGCGCCGCCTCACGACGACGGGCACGACCGTGGGGACGATCGCGTACAGCTCGCCGGAGCAGCTCACCGATCCGGACAGCCTCGACGGCCGCAGCGACCTCTTCAGCGTCGGCGTGATGGCGTTCGAGATGCTGACGGGCGAGCACCCGTTCGACACGGACGGCCCGCTCCGCGGCAACGCGATCGTGATCGGCAACCGCATCATCCGGGAGCCGCCGCGCCCCCTGGCGCTGCTCGCGCCGGGCCTGCCCGACTACGTGCCGGAGATCATCAACAAGCTCCTGGAGAAGGACCGCCGCGATCGCAGCCGCAACGCCGCCGAGGCCGAGCAAGTCTTCGGCGCCGCCTACCGCGCGGTGTGCAGCCGCCTCCCGGAGGAGCCGCCGATCGAGCGCATCTTCGACCTCTACGACGAGGCCGTGCGAGAGCAGGAGCGCGAGATCCTCGCGACGCAGGACACCGAGAAGACCGCCGCGGAGCTCCGTTCGGCCGAGCGTCCGCGCTTCGGAACGGTGCCGATCGCCGAGTTTTCCGCGGCGCCCGCGCAGGTGACGGCGCCCGCGCTCGCGGACGTGCCTGCGCCCGCGCAGATGACAGCGGCCGCGCCCGCACCCGCACAGGAGACGGCGCCCGCGCCGCCGGAAGAGGCCGCCGCGCCCCCGAGGCTGCGAAACAAGACGATCCGCATGGGCCCGCCCGTGTTCGGCATGCCTCCGCTCGCGCCGAGCGAAGTGGCGGACGCGATCCGATTCGCGGACGGTCGGGTCGTGGAGACCCCTGCGATCGCCGCCGCGGACGCCCGGGCCCCGCAAGGCGCAGCGCCCGCCGAGACGGACGAAGGCCCCCCGTCGAGCGAGCGCTCGCGCCAGGAGCTGGACGAGTACATCAACCGCAAGCTCGTCGCGCTGGATCGCCTCCTCACCGACCCCTCGCCCGAGACGCGCGACGTCCTGATCCGGGTGATGCGCGAGCCGGAAGAGGAGCCGGTGATCCGCGCGGGCGCGGGCCTCGTGCTCCTCACGGTCGGCGACGAAGCGAGCCTCGACGCGATGCAGGCCTGCGCCGAGACCGACCCGAACCCGGTCGTGCGCCGCAAGCTGGAGGAGTACTCCGTCGCGCTCGCGCTGCGCCTCGGCGTCGCGGTGGAGCCGCTGCCGTTCCTCGGGCACGAAGGCCGAGCGCCGCTGTCCTCCTGGGTGCCTCCCGCGCCGGACACGTTCGTGCCGAGCGTGACGCCCTCGAGCGACGCGCCGTCGAGCGTGACGCCGACGCTGTTGAGCCAGCCGAGCGCCGTCGCGCCGCGCCCCGCGCCGTCGCCGCCCGTCGTCGCGGAGCCCCCGCCCGCTCCGACGACGA
This sequence comes from Polyangiaceae bacterium, assembly GCA_046351455.1. GTDB lineage: Bacteria > Myxococcota_A > Polyangia > Polyangiales > Polyangiaceae > JADJRH01. Next base: position 12,438 of record JAXLYM010000026.1, on the reverse strand, counting down.
CGCAGCGATCGCCCATCGTCGCGCCGGAGACCCTCGCCCGCGGGACGCCGCCGAAGCTGTCCGTCTCGGTGCAGCCTCCGGCCGCGTCGCCGGCTCCTCTCGCGCGCACGGGTCCGCCCGCCGCGCCGGTGCCGCCTACGGGCGCGCTCGTGCCGGGTCCGCGTGTGTGGAGCACGGGCGCGCTGGCGGTCCTCGCGATCGTGTCGGCGCTCGTGGCCGCGGCGATCGTCCTCGTTCTCCTCTTTTTCGTCTTCAAGTGAAGAAACCTGTCCGGCCCGGCGATCGCCCTTCGATGTTCCCTGTGGGAGACCCCTGACCATGAGCAACTCCAACCAGCGACCTCCGCCGCGCCGCGGGACGCCCCCGCCCGTGACGCTGGCCGACCTGTCTGAGGCGCGCGCTCTCCGCGCCCAGCTCGATCCGGCGGTTTTCGCAGAGGAGACGGACCCGCAGGCGTGGCTCTTCGATCCGGAGGTGCAGCGCATCCTCGCGGAGGTCATCGACGAGGAGGCGGCCCCCTACACGCACCTCCTTCCACCGGAGGATCTCGAAGCGCTGCGGCGGGAGGTAGAAGCGGCGGCGCACATCCACCCGACGCCGATCGAATACCTCGGCCGCCTGCGCCCGCGCGCCGTGCCGGACGGTAGCGGCAAGACGAAGAAGGGCACGTTCCGCGCGCCCGCCACCGTCGTCCCGTTCCGCAGCAAGAAGACCGGAGGGGAGAGCGCATGAACGCCGACCTTCAGGTGATCCCGGGTGGGGCGCAGCTCGGCGCCGACGATCGCGCGCGCCTCGCCTCCGTCGCCCGCGTGGTGACGGCGGCCGCTCGCCTGTTGCGCCGGCACGGCGCCGCGGCGATCGAGCAATCGGATCTCGAAGCGATCGGTTTGCTCGCCGTGTGGCGCAAGCTCTCGACCTTCGATCCGGAGCGCGCCACGTTCGAGCGCTGGGCCTTCTACCAGGCCTTCCGCACGATGATCGACGTCCTCCGCGTGGAGACGAAGGAGACGCGGTTCGAGGCGGCGCTCGCCCGCGGCGTGGAGCAGCACGTCCGCTGCGACGACCGCCCGACCGAGATCGACCTCGACAACGACACCCCCGAGACGGACCTCGCGCGTCTCCGAGCGTGGACGCGCAGCGTGCTCGCGACCGCGTGGATCGAGACAGCGACGGCGCGAGAAGACGAAGACCGCGCGGAGACATCGATCGCCGCGCAGCAGGCCGTGCGCGCCTTGCACGAGGAGATCGCGCGCCTCAGCGAAGAGCAGCGCGCGCATCTGGAGGCGCGCTTCTGGGACGACGAGGACGTGCGGGACGTCGCGGCGCGCCTCGGCATGTCGGAGCGCACGTTGCGCCGCCGCTGGGTGGAGACGCGTGAGCTCCTGGAGGCGCGCCTTCGAGCGCGCGGTTTCCTGGGCATCCCCGAGGGCTTCGGCCGCGCGGCCGACGCGCTCGCGATGCGGCGGAAGCCCCGATGAGCGCGGACGATCCGAACCTGGATCCGCGCCGCGACGGCGCGAAGGACGGCGCGTCCGCAGCGGGAGCGCCCGCGGCGAAGCCGACCGTGCGCACGTTGCAGAGCGCGCCGCCGCCGCCGAGCCTGCCGCCGCGGGACGCGCAGCCGAGCGCCCCGCCGCCGACGGAGCAGCCGAGCGCCCCGCCGCCGACGGAGCAGCCGAAGCCGAGCGCGCCTTCCTCGCAGCCGCCTCCAGCGAGCGCGGGTGGCGAGACGACGGGCCGTCCCCGCAACCCGCGCCAGCACTTCGTCACGATGCCGACGGAGCTGCGCGTCTTCCAGAAGACGGATCCGAACGCGGGCGCGCTCGCGGCGGACGAGGTCGCGAACCAAGCGGACAAGCTCCGCGCGGCGGGCCGCGGTCCGGACATTTTGTTCGAAGAGGGCGAGGAGCCGCGCAAGGGCCCGCCGCAGCCTGGCGACAACCGAGCGGAGCACCGCATCGTGGAGGTCGGCGCGCGCCGCGGAAAGCCCGTGCAGCCCGCGTCGGGAGCGTCCGCGGCGTCGTCCGCGTCGCCGCCGCCGAAGGATCGCCGCCTCTGGGTCGGCGTCGCGCTGCTGTTCGTGGCGGCCATGGCGTTCGTGATCGTGCGCGCGATGAGCGCGCCGGCGGACGGCAGCGGCCACGTCGCGAGCGGAAGCGCGGCCTCGAGCACGGCGGATCCGACAGGCGCGGGTGCAGGCGCCTCCGGCCCGACGACGATGACGCCGGGCGCAGGTGGGTCCATGCTCACCGCGATGTCGACGGGAGCGATGACCGCGCAGGGCCCGACGATGGAAACGACGAGCACGCCCTCTTCCGCGACGGGCGCCGCGACCGGCGCATCGACCGGCGCGCAGCCGAAGCCGACGGGGACGGGCGCGCAGCCGAAGCCGACGGGCTCCACCACGGGATCGATGGTGCCGACGGCGGAGCCCACCGTATCTTCGAGCCCCACCATGACGGCGGTGCCTTCCGTCAAGCCGACGGGCAACCCGTGGGACGTCGTGTTCGAGAAGAAGAAAGAGAGCGGGAACTGATGAACGCATCACGCATGAGCTCCCCGAGAGCGCTGAGGATCGCGGCCGCGTGCGCGTGGCTCGTCGCGGCATCGGCGAGCGACGCGCGGGCGGCGGATCCGGCCCCTGCGGCGGGCACTTCGGGTGAAGCGGATCGCTTCTTCGACCAGGGCGTCGCAGCGCAGAAGGCGAGCAAATTCCCTGAGGCGGAGGCGCTGTTCCTGAAGGCGTGGGCGATCAAGAAGACGTGGGACATCGCCGCGAACCTCGGCCTCGTCGAGCTGAAGCAGGGCAAGCTTGCGGACGGCGCGGGCCACGTCGCGTACGCGATCGCGAACCTCCCCCCGACGGAGGGTGACACCGTCCGCACCAACCTCGCGCGGGCGTTCGAGGCGGCCCGCGTGCAGGTGGCGGAGCTCAAGGTGACCTGCAACGTCGAGGGTGCGACGGTGCGCGTGGGCGGAAAGGTCGTCGGCACGACGCCGCTCGCCACGTCGGTGTTCGCGACGCCGGGGACGATCGCGATCGAGATCACCAAGGACAGCTACCAGCCGGTAACGAAGAGCGTCGAAGCGAAAAAGGGGGCGGTAGAGACAGTGAAGGCGGAGCTGGTGCCGGTCACGGTGCCGACCGCGACCGCGACTGCCACTGTCGTCCCGACGGGAACAGCGACGGTGCAGCCGCCGAAGAGCATGGTGCCGGCGTATGTGGTCGGCGGGGTGGGCGTCGCGAGCGCGATTGTCGGCGGAGTGTTGATGGGCGTCGCGTTCGGCAGCGAGGGAGACATCAAGCACAAGGCAGATGCGATTCGTGCGAGCAACGCGTCGTGTCCGAGCGATCCCAGGTGCAGTGATCTTGCGAACGCGTCGAGCGGCGCCGACACGATGAGCCGTGTGGGGCTCGGGATGTTGATCGGTGGCGTCGTGGTCGGGGCGGCGGCCGGGGCCTACATCTTCTGGCCCTCATCGCACCCGAAGCAGGGGACCTTTCGGATGACTCCGACGGCATCGCGCGAGGGCGGCGGGATCGTCTTCACCGGCAAGTTCTGAGGGCCCTATGCGAACAACGACACATCGAGCAGCATGGATGATCGTCGCGGCCCTCAGCGCCTCGACGGGCTGCACCAACTTCTACGAAGAGTATTACCAGCCGCTGGTCGGCACCGGCGGCACCGGGGGCACCGGGGGGACGACGACCACCTCAATTCAGCCGGAGTGTATCCCCACCAACGCGGTTGGCCCGATTGACGACTCGTGCGGTGTGTTCGTGTCGGCGTCAGGGGGATTGGACAGCAACGACGGGACATCCAAATCCAAGGCGGTCTCCACGCTGACCAAGGCGCTCGCAATCGCGAAAGGACGTCCCATCTACGCCTGCGCGGACGCTGGGAAGCCTTTCTCGGAAGCGATTGAAATCGATGGGGAGGTCCAGATCTTCGGTGGTTTGGACTGCGCGACATGGGAGTACACCCCGCAGACCAAGACGCTGTGGAGCGCGCCCGCCGATCAGACACCGCTTCATGTGAAGAAAGACGCGAGCGTGACGGTGCAATCGTTCGCGATCACGGCGGCAGATTCGGAGAAAGAGGGCGGCTCGTCGATCGCGATCATTGCCGAGGTGAGCGCGAGCCTCGACCTCAAGGCGTGTGATGTTACGGCCGGGGACGGAAAAGTGGGCGAGACGCCTGCGACTCCTGCAGGGATGGGCACTCCTGGCGTCATGGGCGGTGATGGCGCGATGGGGTGTGAGATGAACACCCCCGCTTCGAACGCGGGCGCCGTCGGCGGCCTACTCACGTGTGCCGGGACGGTTGCAGACGGAGGACCTGGTGGCGCCGGCATCGCCAGTAGTACCGGAGCGCCGGGGGGCCCGGGTCAGCCTGATGATGGAGTGAATGGACTGGCGGGCAACGGCCAGAAAGACTCGCCTGCGACCGCGTGCACCGCAGGAGGCGACGGCGCCGATGGTTTGCCGGGTGACCCCGGAGCCGGAGCAACAGGCAATGGTGCCGTTTCTAACTCCGGTTTCACCGGCGTACCGGGCGCAGATGGCGTGTCAGTCGGCAAACCCGGACAGGGCGGTGGAGGCGGCGGCGGCGCCAGCAAGTGTAGCAGCGTGAACGCCGGCAAAGCGGGCCCGAGCGCCGGAGGCGGCGGCTCCGGCGGCTGCGGGGGCTCGCCCGGCAAAGGTGGGTCGTCCGGAGGCGCGTCGATTGCAATTCTGAGCCTCGGCGCGACTCTGACGTTCCTGGATACCAAAGTGACAGCCGGCAACGGCGGCAACGGCGGTGACGGTGGTCTCGGCCAACCGGGCGGTGAGGGAGGTAAGGCCGGAATGCCCGGCGACAACAACGGCGACGCTTCTGCGGCCGCTTGTGGGGGCGGCAAGGGTGGCAAAGGCGGCCCCGGCGGACGTGGGGGCGGCGGTCGCGGCGGTCACTCCATCGGTATCGCCTACACTGGTAAGGTGCCGGACGTGACGAACATCACGAAGATCGTCACCGGCACTCCTGGTGAGGGCGGCGCGGGCGACGGCGCCATGGGCAAAGGTGCGGCCGGCATCCCCGCCGAAACGCAAGCCTTCTGACTCCCCACCACCTCACCTTCCCGACCCGTTCACATTCCTGACCGGGTCGTCTCCTCTCCCTCGATAGTTCTCATTGAACCCCCCGACGAAACCCTGAGCACACGGCACGCTCGGGGAGGGCGAGCCCGCGCCCGTTGGAACGACGCACGAGGGAGGGGACCGCCTTTTGCCATTCACGCACGCCGGCAAAGGCGCTTTCAGGCGGCGCGCCCGCGGGGAGAACACCGATGGAGTATCGCTCATGGCCGATCCGACTCTCGACCTCGTCTCTCACTGTCACGCTCGCGCTCCTGGTCTGCGAGAGCTGCCGGAGCGCCGTGAACGACTACTATGCGCCCCTCGCCACCCCACCAGACACCGCGTGCGGCGCCGGGGGCGCTGACGCCGGAGCTGCAGGCAACGGGGGAGGGAACACCACCGAATCCACGGCCACCGGCGGAACAAGCACCCTCGGAACAGACCCTCCGAGCTGCACCGCCGGCGGGGGAGGGGCCTCCTGACATGCGCCTATCGCCTCGGTCGGCGCACTCCAGGGCTCCGCAACTGCACTCTCGCGTGCCGCGGCGGGATTGCCTCCGTTCGCTCGCGTCGCTCTGCCTGGCTTTCGTCTCGCTGAGCGCCGCGTCGGCATCGGAACAGGAAGTACCGCCGCCATGACTTCGGGCCACGCAAAGGCCCCTTCGTAAGTAGACTCGACACCCAGCCTGACAAGGAACCTTGACCGTGGCCCTGTTCACCGCTCGAAAAGACGATCTCCAGGTCTGCCCGACACACGGCCCGGCCACGATGCCGGAGGGCGCCCTCAGCGTGAAGGTCAACAGCCGCGCCACCGTCCGCGTCGGTGACCCCTATTCGTGCGGCGGCAGCCCGGATCGCGTGACGACCGGCGCCTCGACTGTCACCTTCGGCGGCGAGTTCGCCGCTCGTCTGACCGACCAGTCCGAGCACGGCGGCCGCATCATCCTCGGGGCCTTCAACGTGGTGATCGGCGGCCCTGCCGGAATGGGCACCATCGGCGCCGGGAAGAGCGTCTGTCAGGCGATGGCCGCGGGCCGCAAGTCCGGAAGGACCAAGCAATCTTATGGCAATTGCGTCCTGGAAAGCTGCCGCCAAATCGTCCGCCGCGCGACCGGAAACGAGGTCATGGAAGACGAATTCCTGAAACACGCCGACGAGCACGGCCACACCACCGCAGGCGCAAAAGGAGGATCCAACGGCGATCACGGGGCAGCGCTCCTCGGGGAATTCGGCGTTCCCGCCGAACGAATGCCCGCGGACGGCCCGCCCACGCTGGCGACGATCAAGCAAGCCATTTCCGAGCGCCGCGGGGTCGTGGCGTTCATCGACCCGCACACGATGTCGCCTGAAAGCTACAAGGAAGAAGGGAACCACGCCATCGCCGTGATCGGCGTGGAGCTGGACGCGCAAGGCAATGTGACCGCAGTGTTCGTCAACGATACCGGAGCCGGCGAGTGCGGGAAGAAGGTGCCGGCGGATGTCTTCGCCGCAGCGATGCGGAACCTACCCAGCGAGCGATCGAAGGGAGGGGCCCGCCTCCTCGTTACGAAAGGACCTATCTGGTGAAGCTTCAACTCCTTCTCACAAGCACACTGGGAGCTGCAGTCAGCACGGTGGGAGTCACTGCGTGCTCCTCTCATCCGGACTCCACCGCCACGGGGCCTACCTCCACCACGACTTCTGCGAGCCACTCGACCATGACCACGACCAGCGCCAACACTGCCACCGCGAAGGCCGCCGAGTTCCGGATCGTCAACCTCGACTTCATGACATGGAGTCCGACCGGGGCCTACGTACCCGGCTATCTCCCCATCCCGGTCAAGCGGCACGGCGCGGTTCAGCTCGCCTATTTTCAGCTTGCCGGCCGGTGGGCCAGCGTTGACGAAACAAAGGAAGAAGCGATTCGGGAGGACGACAAGGTGACCCCTCCCGTCGTCATCTCCTACGGCAACCCCTTCACGGGCGAGCGCGCGGACACTTTCTACCCCGACTGGCGTGACGAACACCCCGGCAACCCCAAATCCCATTTCGGTCTTCCCACCCCGAAGAGCGTCGACAAGCCCCAACGGGACTACCCCACCGCCCCGGTGATCGGCCACTTCTCCGACCCCAAGTGGCTCCCGAAAGACCGCCTCGAAATCCTCCGCAAGCGCATCTACGAAGGCCTCGACACCCTCCTTCCGTTCTACGCGGACGAGCACCGCCCGTGGACAGAGGACGCCAACAAGGCCGCTCGCGAGGTGCGCGACTTCTTCCCGATCGCCTCGGAGCCCGGCCTCTGGCCCTATTACCGCGCGGAGGGCAAAGACTTCTTCGCCTGGCTCGAAAAGAACGCCCCTCCCGGGAAAGCCGCGCTCCCCTGGGACATCGCCTCTCCGTGAATGCGACTCTCATGACGACCCCTCTCGATCCGATGCTGGAGGTGTGACGTGTCCGGTCTCGTGTCCCCCTCTCTCGATGTCATCGTCTCCGTGGACGATCTCTCCTTCACCAGAGTGCGCCGGTACGCCCTCTCGGACGGCCTGCACACCCTCCCGGAGATCACCGTCGAGCTCTTGTGCGACGACCCGTGCCTCGATGTGGCCACCCTCATCGGACAGCGCACCTCCGTCCGCCTGGACGAGCCGCATTATCCCCGGTTCGACGGCGTCCTCCGCGCGATCGAGCAGCTCTCGGTCGACCCGTCCGGACAGGCCACGTACGCCTTCACCGTGGCGCCGCCTCTCTGGCTCACCACCGAGCGCTCCGACTGCTTCATCTTCCAGGGCCGCACCGTCCCCGAGATCGCCGCCGACATCGCCGCGCGCTACGCCGGCCGCATCGCTCCGCCCGAGCTGCGCCTCTCCCGCCCGGCCTCGGACTTCCCGCGCCGCGAGTATTGTGTCCAGTACGGCGAGACCGACCACGACTTCCTGTTTCGCATCCTCGCGGAGGAAGGCCTCGTCTCCCGCTGGGCGCCCTCCGCGGCCGGTCCCGCAGATCTCGTGTGGACCCTCACCGACGACACCTCGATGGGCCGCCCCGCCTTCGAAGTGCCGTATCGACCCCCGACAGGCGTCCTCGTCCCCCGGACTCCGCACGTCCGCAGCGCCCGCATGACAGCCCGCCTCGCGACCGGCGCGGCGAAGCTCCGCGACTACGACTACGCGAAACCGGCCTTCCGCCTCGAAGGCCGTGCGACAGGCCCCGACGACGTTCCGGCCGAAGAGCCGCTCGTCCGATACCGCTACGCCGTGGGCGCCTTCCGGGACGACGAAGGCGCCGCCGAGGCCGCGGTCGTGCAGCTCCAGGCGGACCGCGCACGACACCGTGTCTACGAGTGGGAGGCCTCCTTCGCCGCGCCGGCCGGCACGATCGTGCGCCTCGACGACCACCCGCGCGAAGATGCCAATGGCGCGTTCCTGATCGTCCGCGTGCGCAGCGAAGTCGACCCTTTCCGCCGCGTGCACTTCCTGGAGACGGTCCCCGCAGCCGCGAAATGGCGCCCTGCGAAGCGCCCCAAACCCCGCATTCACGGCACCCAAACCGCCTTCGTGACAGGCGCGCCCGGCAAGGAAATCGACGTCGACAAGGAAGGCCGCATCCTCGTCCGCTTCCACTGGGACGACCGCCCGAACGGCGCCTCCCGCCGCGTGCGCGTCGCGATGCCGTGGATGGGCAGCGACCGCGGCTTCTGGACCGTCCCGCGCGCGGGTGACGAAGTGGTCATTGCCTTCCTCGACGGCGACCCGGATCAGCCCCTCCTCGTGGGCAGCGTCAACAACGGAGTCGCGCCCCCCGCCGCGATCCTCCCCCAGTACGAGACCCAGTGTTGGTGGAAGTCGCGCCAGATGGGGGGAGGGGACGGCTACAACGCCGTCATGATGGAGGACCGCCGCGACCAGGAAATCCTGGGCCTCCACGCGCACCGCGACTACATCCTGGAGGTCGGCAGAGACTCCACCACGAACATCACCGGCGCCGCGAACGTGACCGTGCAAAAGGGCCAGACCGTGAACGTGGGCGGCGCGGTCAAAACCGACGTCGTAGGCCCTTGTCAGCTCCGCGCGGCCGAGCTCACCGCCACCACCGACGGCGACATCAACCTCAACGCCAACGGCGCCCGCAACGACTCGGCCGAGAGCTTCCACTACACGAGCGGCCGCTTCGTCTATGTGGTCGGCCGCAACGAGGTCGAGATCATCGCGCAGGACTCGATCAAGCTCAAAGTGGGCAGCTCCTCCATCACCCTCGTGGACGGGAAGATCACGCTGACCTCTCCCCTCATCGAGCTGAACCCCTGACTGTGCGTTTCTGCTGACGCGCTCGCCTGTTCTGCTACTCAAATGGGCCGAGAAAATCGCACAAAGATCCTTCGGTTGTCCCCTCAAGCCGCTTGACTATAGGGCCCCGAAGCCAGGTAGTCTACAGGCTGTCACGCATCACCCCTGTTTCCGGAGGATGAATGGACACGTCACTCTCTGCACTATTCAACCTGCGTGCGTTTACGACAGGCCGGCGGTTGTTCACGCTCGGCCTGGTCTCCGCGGCGGCGGAGGCGCGCGGCTTCACGGAGCTGTCCGGGCACTGCGCGCTCGCCATCAAGCATGATCGCAACTGCCAGGCTCTGGAGGCGGCCTGGTCCGCGCCGACCGAGAACGCCAATCCGGTCCAGCCGATCGACCAGCGCGCCGATCGATTGCTGGTGTCGATTCGTAACGTCGCGCAGCAACACCTCGACGACGGAGAGGAGGCCGACGCGGAGCATCGCCGCCAGATCGGCGCGCTGCTCACGACGATCTTCCCCACAGGCGTCGTGGACGTCATCAACCTGGCCTACGTCGAGGAGATCGGCGCCATCGACCGCATCCTCGGCGTGTTGAAGAACAAGAAGAACGCGGCCCTCGTGACGGAGCTCGGACTCAACCGCAAGGTGAACGAGCTCGCGAAGGTGGCAGTGGAGTACCACGCAGCGCTGAAGAGCGAGCGCGAGAAAGAGACGGTCAGTTGGGAGCAGGTGCGCGCGGCGCGGGCGGCGGGAAACGATCTGTTGCTTCAGGCGGTGGTCATCATCCTGGCGAAGCACCGCAGCTCCAGCGAGGAGGACACGGCGGCGCGGCAAGAGCTTCTCGCTCCGATCCTGGAGCAGCATGAAGCCATCGGCCGCTACTTGAGCGCGCGCCGCGCGGTCCAGGACGTGGACCCGCAGACGGGCAAAGTCGACCCGAACGCGCCCCCGATCGGCGAACCGTCCGGCGCGGCGCCGTCCCCCGCGCCCGCCGCTGCCAAACCTGCCTCCCCAGAGAAGCCACTCTCGCCCTAGCCGCCGGCCGCCAAGTCCGACAAATCCGACAAATAACGCTGCCGTTACCCTACGGAACCGGCCGCAACGCGCGGATGGACTTCCGGAGGGGTGCGCGGACCTCCTTCTCGACCCCTGGTAGGTGGGGGTCCGAGGCGAAGCGAACCCCATCTCGACCCCTGGTAGGTGGGGGGTCCGAGGCGAAGCGACCCCCATCTCGACCCCTGGTAGGTGGGGGTCCGAGGCGGAGCGAACCCCATCTCGACCCCTGGTAGGTGGGGGTCCGTGGCGGGGCGAACCCCATCTCGACCCCTGGGGGGTGGGGTCCCGAGGGGGATCACCATGCCTCGGCCCCCCTCGGCGCCTCCCGTGTGCTACCCCATCCTGGATGCTGCGCGCGCTGCTCGGACGATGGAGGCGCTTTCGCCTCTCGCGGCGACGAAAGCTCGCGCACGAAGAACAGCACGAAGAGGGCGCCATCGCGCGGGCCCTCCGGCTCCGGCAGCAGTTCGACGTGCAGATGGCCGCGGTCTCACGCCAGATCGACGCGATGTCGGCCGCCGCCCACCCATCCCCGCCGCGCGGCCCAGGGCGGTTCCAAAAGGCGTACGAACGCGCGGAGCGGCGCGTGCAAGCGCTGGCCTCTGCCGCCTCCGTCCCCCGCGGCCGCCGCCGCTGCTGCCTCCGCAAACGCAGCCCCGAGGCCGCCGCCTCCGAGATGAAGTCCCGGCTGGAGGCCCTGAGCGCGTGCCTCGCGGACTTCGAGGTGGAGCGCGATCGAGCCGCCGATCGCGCGGTCGAATGGCACCATCTCGCCCTGCTCGCCATCCGGGTCCGCGAGAAGAGCCTCGTCCGTGAGGCCCTGTTGCGCCGGCGAGAAGAAGAGCGGGTCTATCTGAGCTGCGCCATCGAGGCCCGGAAGCTCCGCGCCATCCTCGACGAGCTGCTCCGCGCCGCCTCCGCAGTCGCGTCCTCGGGGCACGAGCCCCCGCCACCCCACGCATAGAGTCTCGGACTCCAGGGGACGGCGCGAACAGATTCCCGGCGCGCTGGGCGGGGAAGCGACTAGGATACGAATTGTCATGGACATCGCAGCCAATCTCCAGCTCCGCGTGCTGAACGCGCTGCCGATGCACATCGTCGTGATCGACCGCGACGGCCGCCTCGTCACCGCGAACCGCGCGTGGGAGGATTTCGCCGCCCGGAACGACGCCGGGGGCCATCCGTCCGTCGCCCCGGGCGCCAACTACCTCGATGTCTGTCGCCGCGCCGTCGCCGCCGGGGACCGCTCCGCGCTGGAGGCGCTCCAGGGCATCGAGGCCGTCATGGACGGCCACCAACCCCTGTTCAGCATGGAGTACGCTTGCCACAGCCCGCGGGAGCAACGCTGGTTCTCCATGACCGTCGCCCCGCTGGAACCCGACGGCGGAGGCGGCGCGGTCGTCACGCACCTGGACGTCACCGAGCGGAGACGCGCCGAAGAGGCGCTGCGCTCCAGCGAGGAGCGGTTCCGCGCCATCTTCGAATGCGCGGCGATCGGCATCGCCGTGGCGGACGGACAAGGCCAGCTCACGCAATGCAATCAAGCGGGCTGCGACATGCTCGGATACACGCTGGAGGAGCTCCGAGAGGCCTATCGCCCGAGCCTCCTCCACCCGGACGACCGCGAGGCGAACATGGCGGAGATCCACCGCCTCATGGCCGGAGAAATCAATCGATTCGAGATCGAGAACCGCTTCTTGCGCAAAGACGGTCAGCCCGTCTGGGTCCACAAAATCTTCAGCGTGCTCCGAGACCGGGCAGGCCAGCCGGAGTGCTTCATCTCGCTCATCACCGACACGACCGCGCGCCGGAACGTCGAGGCCGCGCTGCGCGAGAGCGAGGAGCGATACCGCACCATCTTCGAGGGCGTGCCGATCGGCATCGCCGTCGCGGACCCGGAAGGGCGCATCGCACAGTTCAATCCCGCGGGCTGCGCCATGCTCGGATACACGTGGGAAGAGCTTCGCGCGCTCCATCCCAGCGATCTCGTATATCC
>JAXLYM010000025.1:0-157233 GCA_046351455.1 Polyangiaceae bacterium | reverse complement strand
GCACGTGGTCTCTCCGGATCCGTCGGGCGGCGCGGCGTACGTGGACGACGCCTACTCCGCGTCGACCGGCGCGCTGTGCGAGAAGACCGCGGAGTGCGTCAACGCGAACAGCGCCGGTGACTACCCCCCTGCCACGGTGGAGTCATGCAAGGCCATGTTCCGGAACGCGCTCTCTTTCGTGGACCCGGCGTGCGACGCCGACGAGGCCTTTCGCGGCGCGTGGAAGGCCCTCTTCGATTGCCGGGCGACGAGCTGCGATCTGGCCCTCGGCGGCGACGCCGCGTGCGTGGACGAGGACGCCGCCTTCGTGGCCGCGATGGAGACGTACGGGGCTTGTTACGCGAAGAGCCACTGAAGGCTCAACAGCCGCTGTCGACGTGCGCGCAGAACGTCGGGGCCTTGTCGGGGATCGGGATCTTCACCGCGACGAGCGCCCACAGCTCCAGGTTGTACGTGATGCAGGCGCTGCCATTCCACACAGGGCCCCACGACCAGTTGAACGTGAGGTTCGGCGCGCCGTCGACCATCGCGAGGCTGTAGTCGTGGGGGTAGGGGCCGCCGCCGCCGGCCGCCGGATTGCGCGCGGCCACGAGCAGCACCTCGCTCGTCGTGAAGTCGACCGCCGGGAGGCCGTTGTCCTGGAATACCTGGTACGCCGCCTGATCGGTGATCACCTCTTCGTGCACCATGGGCCCGCCCGCGTTGTTCCAGGAGACGGCCGAATCGAGCCAGAAGAGGGCCCCGTTGCTCTCGTCGTAGATCGTCTCGTACGTGAGCGGCGTGCCCGTGTCGCTGCAGGTGCCGTAGTCCTGGAGATGGCTCGTCACCGTGGCGCCGCCGGTGCCGCCCGTGGCGCCGCCCGTCCCGCCCGTGGCGCCGCCGGAGCCGCCGCTCGCGGTCGTGGTCCCGCCGCCGGAGCCGCCGGAGCCGCCGGAGCCGCCGTCGCACCCGGCCGCGCACAACGACGCTCCCAGGACGAGAAAAGACAAGAACGAGAGCTTCATGAGAGTCCTCCTCGGGGCCCGCGCCCCACGAACACTGCGCCAACATCACCCTTGGAGTTGCCCCGCGCAAGCGCAATTTGCCCGGCGAATTTCGCCGTTTTCAGCGCGGTTGACCCAGAGTGGCACGTTCGCCGAGGAGCGGAGAGCGGCAGTCGAAGAGCGCTGATCGATTCCTCTCGTCGATTCCTCGTCGGGCGCGTCACGCCGCCATGACAACGCGGTCGCGCTCGTTTCAGGACGGAGCAGCGCAGGCGCGTGTCTTTTTTTTCGTTCGGCAAAGGCGGGCGGCGCGCGTCCTCGATTGACGGCCGCTCGCGGTGGGGGTTAGAGCCTTCTCATGTCCGAGCCGACTGGCCTTTTGGCATTCTGGAAGAACTACGACCGCAAGCTCTACCTCCGCGCCGTGCAGCTCGCGGACGACCTCGGGTACGACTCGTTCTGGGTCCCCGAGGCCTGGGGATACGAGATCTTCACGTTGCTCACCGAGGCGGCGATCCACACCAAGCGGATCAAGCTCGGCACCGGCATCGTGAACGTGTTCAGCCGCTCTCCCGGCAACCTCGCGATGGCCGCCGCGACCGTCGACGAGATCAGCGAGGGCCGCTTCATCCTCGGCATCGGCACCAGCGGTCAGCGCGTGATCGAGGGCTTCCACGGCCGTCCGTTCGCGAAGCCGCTCACCCAGACGCGCGACGTCATCCGCGTGGTGCGCGCGCTCCTCCGCGGCGACAAGCTCAGCGACGCCGGGGCCGAGCTCGTGCAGTACCGCCCCTTCAAGCTCGAGATGAAGCCCGTCCGCACGGAGATCCCGATCTTCGTCGCGGCGCTGAAGCAGAAGGCGATCGAGTCGATCGGCGAGCTGGCCGACGGCTGGATCCCCACGTTCTGGCCGTACGACCGCCTGAACGAAGGCCGCGCGTGGATCGCCGAGGGCGCCGCGCGGGCCGGGCGCGATCCGAGCAAGATCGTCACCGCGCCGTTCACCACGGTGCTGCCGATGGGCATGGACGCCGGCGCGATGATGGCGAAGCAGATCATCGCCTTCTACATCGGCGGCATGGGCGACTATTACATCGAGCTGCTCAGCCGCTTCGGCTACGCGGACGACTGCAAGCGCATCGCGGAGCTCTACCAGAACAAGGAGACGCGCGCGCAGGCGGCCCCGGCCGTGCCGGACAAGATCGTCGAGGCGCTCACGATCGCGGGCGATCCCGCGCAGTGCATCGAGGAGCTGCGCCGCCGCCGCAGCTTCGGGATCGATCACCCGATCCTGAACCTGCCGAACGACATGCCGTGGGAGATGGTCGAGATGTTCATTCGCGGCATGGCGCCGGCGAACGCGAAGAGCTGAGACTGGCAGTCTCGAAGGGGGGGAGTCTCTCCGAGATCAGCCCATCGCCTGGAAAGAGGCGGGCTCGATCTCGAAGATGACGCGCTGCTCGTTGGGCTGGCGGAACGGGTACTTCTCCACGCCCATGTACTTCATCGCGAGCGAGTCGATGTGCGCGTCCGCGTTCTCCTCGGTGACGACGACGACTTTGCCGCGCACCTGGATGTAACGGTACGGGTTCGTCGGGTCCATGATCGCGATCGCGACGTTCGCGTTCTGCTGCATGTTGCGCTGCTTCACGCGGCCCTTCGCGGTGTTGATGCGGACGTTGCCTCCGTTGAGGTCGAACCACACCGGCGTCACCTGCGGCGTGCCGTCGGGCTGGACGGTCGCGAGCATCGCGAACGACTTCTTCTCGGGGGTGAACAGGTCCTGGTGCGTGGCCGGAATCGTCGCCATGGGTTCTTTCTCCTCTCGAATTCGCGGCGCACTATCGCAGCCGAGGTTGGCGATGCCAACCTCTCTTTTTCCCATCTCGGGGCGGCACGCGCCGCCCCGCCCCGCCGGGGGACCCGTCGGGGTCCCCACCCCACGCGATCCGCTAACGATGCCTTTGCCCGGCTAGCAGCTTCGGGCCTCGCGTTCGCGCGTGCTTCGACGTCGGTTGGAGCCTCTTCTGTTACGTTGTCCTGGGGGCGGGTTGGGGCTAGGGTCCGCTGCGATGCGCAACGACCTCGAGCGCTCCCTCGCGCGCGCGCTGGGCTCAGGCCCGATCGACGACGATGACGCCCTCGTCCTCGCCGAGCTGCCCGCGCAGGAGATCGCGCCGCTCTGCGCCGCCGCCGCGAAGCGACGAGACGCGCTGTGGGGGCGCCGCGTCACGTTCTCGCCGAAGGTGTTCCTGCCGCTCACGAACCTGTGCCGCAACCGCTGCGATTACTGCTCGTTTCGCAGGTCGCCGGGGCAAGAGGGGGAGTGGACGATGGCGCCGGACGAGGTGACGGACACGCTGTCTCGCGCGCGCACGGCCGGCTGTGTGGAGGCGCTGTTCTGCCTCGGCGACAAGCCCGAGGGCGCGTTCTCGGCTTACCGGCGCACGCTCGCGAGGTTCGGACAGGCCTCCACCGTGGACTACCTCCATCAGTCCGGACGGGAGGCGCTCGGCCTCGGCCTGCTCCCGCACACGAACGCGGGCGTGCTGGAGCGCGAGGAGATGGCGCGGCTCAAAGAGGTGAACGTGAGCCTCGGGCTGATGCTGGAGAACGTGAGCCCGCGCCTGTGCGAGCCGGGCATGCCGCACCACCGCGCGCCGGATAAAAGGCCGGAGCGGCGGATCAAGATGCTCACGGAGGCCGGCGAGCTGCGGATCCCGTTCACGACAGGCATCCTGATCGGCATCGGGGAGACGCGGCGCGAGCGGGTGGAGAGCCTGCTCGCGATCCGCGCGCTGCACCGGCGATTCGGCCACATTCAAGAGGTGATCGTGCAGAACTTCCGCGCGGTGGCGGGGCCGTCGGCGATGCTCACGGTGGAGACGGAGCGCGTCCCGATGGCGCGCGCGCCGGAGCCGGACGACCTCGAGATCGAGCACGCGATCGCGCTGGCGCGGCTGATCCTCGACGACGACGTGGGCGTGCAGGCGCCGCCGAACCTGAACCCCGGCGCGACGGAACGGCTTCTTTCTTCGGGGATCAACGACTGGGGCGGCATCTCGCCGGTGACGCCCGACTACATCAACCCGCGTCACCCGTGGCCGCACCTCGACGCCCTCGCGGCCGAGCACGCGCGGCTCGGGTTCACGCTGCGCCCGCGATTGCCGGTGTACGAGCGGTTCCTCGCGATGGATGGGTGGGTCGATCCCGCGCTCGTCGCGCCGTGCCACGCGGCGGTGGAGCGGATGGAGCGCAAGTTCGAAAAGCCCGCGTCGCGCCCTGTGACCCCGAGCGTGGAGGTCTGTTCGTGAATCACCTCACCCTTCGTTTGCCCCTGGATCGCGCGCTCGCGGAGGCGTCGTCGCCCGCGCGATCGATCCTGGAAGCGTGCCTGTCCGATCGCGAGCTCTCGATCGAAGGCGCGCTCGTCCTCTCGTCGGTGGAGGGCGCGGATCTCGAAGCGCTGCGCGCGACGGCGGACGAGATGCGGCGGCGGCAGGCGGGGGACCGCGTCACGTACGTGGTCAACCGCAACATCAACTTCACGAACGCCTGCATCAAGACGTGCCACTTCTGCGCGTTCTCGCGGCTGCAGCGGTCGGAGGAGGCTTATTTCCTCGGCACGGAGGAGATCGTGCGGCGCGCGATCGAGGCGCGCGATCTGGGCGCGACCGAGGTGTGCCTGCAAGCGGGCCTCGCGCCGGGGATGGACGGCCGCGCGTACGCGGATCTGACGCGCGCGCTCAAGGCCGCGGCGCCCGAGCTGCACGTGCACGCCTTCTCGCCGGAGGAGGTGAAGTACGGGGCCAAGCTGCTCGGCGTGTCGTTCCGAGAGCACCTCACGATGCTGAAGGAGGCGGGGCTCGACACGCTGCCGGGCACGAGCGCGGAGATCCTCGACGACGATCTGCGCGCGGCGATCGCGCCGGGTCGCATCACGACGGCGGAGTGGATCGAGGTCGTCCGCGCGGCGCACGCGATAGGTCTGCCGACGACGTCGACGATCATGTTCGGCCACGTGGACACGGCGGAGCAGCGCGCGCGGCACCTCGGTTTGCTGCGCTCGATCCAGAAGGAGACGGGCGGGTTCACGGAGCTCGTGCCGCTCTCGTTCGTGCACGAGGAGGCGCCGCTCACGGTGAAGCAGCTCGTGCCGGATCTGCAGCCCGGGCCGACGAAGATCGAGGTGGCGCGGCTGTTCGCGATCGCGCGGCTGATGATCGGGCCGACGTTCCGGAACCTTCAGGTCTCGTGGGTGAAGCAGGGGCTCGCGATGTCGGCGGAGCTGCTCGGCTGGGGCGCGAACGATCTCGGCGGCACGTTGATGAACGAGAGCATCTCGACGTCGGCGGGCGCGGAGCACGGCCAGTTCGTGTCGCCGTCGCGCCTGCGAGCGCTCGCGCGCAGCGTGGGCCGCCCGCCCGCGGAGCGCACCACGATGTACAAGATCCGCCGCGATTTCGGCCTGGAGCCGAGCGAAGACGAGGTGCCGGAGCGCCTCGACGAGGTGGTGGACGCGGACGCGACGTTCGGCAGCTACGTGCAGCTCACGCGCGACAGCCGCTTCCGGTTTCGGAAAGAGAAGGGCGCTTCACCGAAGGTGGTCTGATTTTTTGGGGGGCGCGGGAGAGGTCTTCTTGTCTCTGTCGCCGCTTGAACCGCGTCTCAGCGAGCGTCTCGGGTGGAGGTCGTGCGCACGAACGTGGAGGTACGCACGTGCGCACGTGGAGGTACGCACGTGCGCACCTGGGAGTGGAAGGTTCCCCTCCCGCGGCGCGCGCAGGCCCTTGGGCCGAGCACGACGCTTGGGAGGGGCGCCCGACCGAAGGGAGGGCGGGGGTGGGCACCCTCGCTTCTGTCCCTTCGCTTCACTTCCGCGCGGTCTGGAGCTTGGCGAGATCGGCAGTCTGATCGACGTCGAAGCCGAGGCCCGCGCGCTCGCACATCGCGATGCTGAGGCCCTGATCGCTCGCTGTTCGCAGGTGATCCACGAGGCTCTCTCCGCCGCAGAAGCGTGTATTCATCGGCGCGGGGAGGCGCATCGCGAGGGCGTTGGTGCCTGTTCCGGCGGCGTCCGGCGCAAGCACCACGTCGTGCGTTTGCAGCAGAGCGACGAGGGCGCGCACGTCGGACGCTTCGAGCGCGGGGAGGTCTGCCATGATGACGAGAGCAGACAGCGCCCCCTTGAAAACAAGGTCCGCGAGGCCCTCGTCGACGATCGCTCCGAGCTTGCGACCCGGCCCCGTGCCCGGCCGGATCGACGTGTGCGCGCCGAAGTGGAGCGCTCGCTCGGCCACGTCGGGGCCGTCGGTGATCACGAGGACGCCCCCCAAAACGCCTTCTTTGACAAGGGATCCGAGCACACTGCCCACCACGCGATCGAACATGCTGCGCGCCAGATCCGCGCGGGCCTCCGGGGACAAGGCCTCTCCGAGGCGCGATTTACCCTGATCGAAGCGCTTCACGGGGACGAGCGCCCACGGCTGACCGACGTCGCTGTGCGCGCGAACGCCGCCGTGCTCGACGTCGCTGTCCGTGCGCGCGTCGCGGTTCATGCGAGCGTCGCCGCGAAATCGAGCATCTCGGTCGCGAGGCGGAGGCTCGCCGCGCGGTCCGTCATCAACGTCGCGCCGCCGCGCACCGCGCATCCCGGGACGTTCACGAGCCCCTCGTCGCCCGCCTCCACGAAGATGCCGCGCAACAAGCCGTCGTAGTGGCGGACGATTGCGCCGGGCGACGCGTCCTCCCCGCGCAGCGCGCGGATCATCTCGGCGAGCGGGCCCTTCACCGCGCGGCCGCCGAGGATCGGGCTCAGCGCGAGCACGGGCTTCTTCGCGATCGCCGCGCGCACGCCGTCCATCGCGAGGATCGGGTCCACCGAGACGTACGGGTTCGACGGGCCGATCACCACGAGCTCGCTCGCGTCGATCGCCTCGATCAAACCCGGCGCGGGTGTGCGCGTGCCGTCGAACCAGACGCGCTTCACGACCGGCGCCGTGCGCATCTTCACGAACCACTCCTGGAACGGGAGCGTGCCGGCCGTCTCGGTGTCGATCATGGTGCGGCACCACCCGTCGGCCATCGGGAGCACGCGCGTCGTCACGCCGAGGCCGCGGAAGAGGCGCGCGGTGATCGCGGTGAGCGTGTCGCCGCGGGAGAGCGCCTCCGTGCGGACGAGGTGCGTGCCGAGGTCGCGATCGCCGAGCGCGAACCAGTCGTCCCCGCCGTAGCGCTTCACCATCTCCAGCGCGCCGAACGTCTCCTCCGCGAGGCCCCAGCCGCGCGCCTCGTGGCCGAGCCCGCTCAGCGTGTACATCACGGTGTCGAGGTCAGGCGAGATGTGGAGGCCCCAGTGCTTGAAGTCGTCGCCCGTGTTCACGACGACGGTGAGCGCATCCGCAGGCAACGCGCGCGCGAGGCCGTGGAGCAGGCGCGCTCCGCCGACGCCGCCGGAGAGACAAACGACCCGGGAAAAAGGCTGCGATCTCACGCGCGGGGATCCCCTTCGGCGAGGTGGTCAGTCCATGGAGAGGACGTCTTCGATCTCATGCGTACGTGTCCTCTTGCGGCGGGCGCACCAACTCCGTCGCGGTGTGCGCGCCGGTCGGGAACGAGAGGCCGCGCACGAGCACGACCGCGCGGCCCTCGCTCGCCTGGCCCGCGACGAGATCCGCGGTCGCGGCGATCTGATCGCCGAGCGCCGTGATCGTCGCCTCCAGCGTGCGGCCGAAGAGATCCTTCTCGCCGCGGCGATCCCAGAGGCCGGGCACGCCCGCGAGGCCGATCGCCGCGCCCACCGTGCCGAGGCGGAACGGCCGGCCGAACGAGTCGCTGATCACGACGCCGATCGCCGCGCCCGTCGCGTCGTGGAGGCGCGCGCGGATCGCTTCGGCCGCCGCGTCCGGCGCGGTCGGGAGCAGGAGCGCCCACGGTCCGGAGCCGGGCGGAGCGCCCGCGGGGGCCGCATTGCTCGCGTCGACGCCGGCGTTCGCGCACACGAACCCGAGGCGGTGCCGCACGATGATGGCGCCCTTCGTTTTCCGGGAGATCGCGATCGACTCGCGCAGGATCAGCTCCACCACGCGCGCGTCCTTGCCGGTCTCCGCGGAGAGCGCGCGCGCCTCCTCCGACGGGGTCACCGTCGCGAGATCGACGAAGCGGTTCTCCGACCGCGACACGATCTTCGAGGTGACCACGAGCACGTCGCCGTTCATGAGCGAGAGGCCGTCGCGCGCGAGCGCCTCGCCGATGAGGGCCGCGAGATCGTCGCCCGCAGACACGATCGGGAGGCCGGAGAGCGCCACGATTTCGAGCCGCGCCGCGCAGCCGAACGAGCCGGGTCGCGGCGCCTCGCCCGCGTCCGAGGCGGCGCGGGGCTTCGCTTCGTGCTGGTCCATGAACGGCCGCGTAGCATACTCTGCCGCCTTTCGGAGGCTCCTCGGAGATGCGAATCGGAATCGTGGGCGGCACCGGCCGCGAAGGCAAAGGGCTCGCGCTGCGCTGGGCGGCGAAGGGGCACGACATCGTCATCGGCTCGCGGGACGCGGCGCGCGCCGCGGAGAAGGCCAAGGAGCTCGCCGCGGAGGCGCCCGCGGGCTCCGGCGCGATCACCGGCGCCAGCAACGAAGAGGCCGCGAGCTCGGACATCGTGCTGCTCACGGTGCCGTACGCGGCGCACGCGGACACGCTGAAAGGGCTGAAAAACGCGCTCGCCGGCAAGATCGTGATCGACATCACGGTGCCGCTCGTCCCGCCGAAGGTGACGCAGGTGACGCTGCCGCACGGCTCGTCCGCCGCGCTGGAGGCGCAGACGATGCTGGATCCGACGACGCGCGTCGTCGCGACGCTGCACCACGTGAGCTCGGCGCACCTCGGGGAGCCGGGGCACGCGATCGACTGCGACGTGCTCGTGTGCGCGGACGATCAGGCGGCGCGCGACGCGGCGATCAAGCTGGTGGAGGATCTGGGGCTGCGCGGGCTGGACGCGGGGGTGCTGAAGAACGCGGTCGCGCTGGAGTCGCTGACGCCGGTGCTGCTGCACCTCAACCGCAAGTACAAGACGAACACCGGAATCCGGATCACCGGACTACCGAGCTAGAGCCCGTTCCAGAATCGGAACGGGCTCCCATCCTCACTCGTCACCGTCCAGCACGCCGTCGTTGTCGCGGTCGATGCCGGCGCGCGCGCCCGAGCCGAGCGGGACGCAGGTGTACGTGACGTCCGTGAGGTTCGCGAGGCCCTGCACGAAGGGCGCGGGCAGGTTCGGCACGCCGTCCACGTCGGCCGCGTACGTGCCATTGTTCAGGTAGAGGAAGCCGGCCTCTCGGCCCGTGACGAACACCTTCGCGACGAGCTCGCACTCGCCCGCTTCGGCGCGATCGCGGAGGAGCTGCACGCGCGGCGCCGCCTCCCAGACATGATGTTTGCGCGCCGTCACCTGCTGTCCGACGATCGGCGCCTCGTTGCTGTCGGCCGCGAGGAGGAACGCCTCCACCTGCCGCTTCTTCTGCGCGCCCTCCGGCGTCTGCGGGAAGATCGAGCTGACCGGCGGGCCGAACGCGATGCGGTTGTGGAACCGATACAGCGTGTCGATCGAGGCGTCGTGCGAGAAGCCGAAGCCGCGGATCTGATCGCCCATGAACTGGTTGTCGCCGGGGTAGAAGTAGTAATCCTCCGCCATGCCGAACATGCCGACCTTCTGGTACATGTTGCGGACGTGCGCGATCTTGAAGAACTGAGGCAGGAAGTCGAAGCCTGATTTCCCGCTCGTCCCGAAGAAGCCGGGCGCGTCGGGGCCGATGTTGGACTGCGGCTCGTACGTGTGGCAGCTCGCGCAGTGGCCGTTCGTGCCGGTGAAGAGATCGCCGACGGAGCCGTGCTGGAACAGGTCGAGCCCGGCCGCCTGATCCGGCGTCAGCGAGCTGTCGAGGTGCCGGATCGGGTTCGGCGGATAGGTCACCTGAAGGATGAAGTCCGCGAACGCCTTCATGTCCGCGTCCGGGATGGGGCCGTTCGTCCCGAGGAGGTTGATGAAGCCCGCCTGGAACTTCACGAAGGCGGCGTGCTCGTTGAATGCACCCTGATCCGGCGGGGCGCTCGGCTCGTCCAGGCCGGCAGTTCGGTCGCCGCGCCAGTGCATCGGGCCCTGGTTCGCCATGCCGCGGAGGCTCTGCGTCGCCATCGGCCCCTTCATCGGGTGCAGCTTCGGCTGCGCGAACACTTCGCCGGTGGGGATGAAGATGGGCAGTCCGGTCGCCGGGTCCTGGAAGCCGGGGAGGGCCGGAGCCCACGGGCCGGGGTCGTCCACCACGGAGTCGTCCGGATTGCCGAGGTCCCACGCGAGGTCGTCCGTGTCGCCGAAGACATGGCACGACGCGCACGCCGAGTCCCCGTGGGCCGACAGGCCCGCATCGTAGAGGAAGCGGCGGCCGGCCACGATCGAGGGCGGCTCCGGGGTGTGCATCGCGACGTGACCGATCTCCGCCTTCGACGCGGTGTCGACGATCGAGATCGCGTTGTCGAAGCGGGTCATCACGAAGAGGCGCTTGCCCTGCTTGTCGAGGACGAGGCCCGTCGGACCGCCGCCGGACACCGCGATCTGCGACGCGGCGGACGGCTGGAACGTGTCGTTCTCCAGCTTGGCCGTGTCGAAGACTCCCACCTTCGAAGAGCCCATCGCCGCGACGAACAGCTTCTTTCCGTCCTCCGAGACGACCATGCCCGTCGGCAGCGCGAGGCTCAACTGCGACTCTGCGTTCGGCGTCGGCGCGCAGCAAGAGGCGTAGTTGACGTGCTTGTTGAGGTGGCGCGGCGCGACGGAGCCGTTCTGTCCGAGGACCGTGATCCGGTTCTCCGCGAAGTGGCCGCGCACCGAGTGTCCCGCGTAGATCCCGGGGCCTTCGAAGCGCTTTTCGTTCAGAGCCTCGGTGTTGGAGACATAGACTTTGCCGGTCGCCGGGTTGACCGCCATGTTGTAGAGGATCGTCCCGACGCTCTGGAATGGGCTCGCCGTCTCGACGGGTGGGTTCGCGTTCGCGTTGATGACGAAGACGTCCTTGTCGGGCAGGGAGAAGCGCACCTTGTCGTCCCACGCCGTGCCGTTCTCATCCACCCAGTGGGAGCCGTTGTGGCGGACGATCAGACCCGTCCCGGGCGCCGGAATTCCCTGCCAGTTCGTCGTGGGGCCGGGGAGCTGGCGAGCGCCGATGTCCACGGGGCCGAAGATCGTCGGGTGGAGGATGGAGTCCGTGATCACGGTGGTGCGGTTGCCGGAGTGGAAGGCCGCGGCGTACACGCGACCGCCGTCCGGGCTCACCGCGAGGGCGCGGGGCGTGTCGGCGAAGAGCGTCACGATCGTGAGCGGGGCGTTCGCGGGGGCGTTCGCGGGGGGGTTGGCATCGAGCACCCACACGTCGGCGCGGCCGACGCCGGGCGTCGTGAGCTGCGGGTCGATCGGGCTGTTCTGGCCGCGGTGCGCGGTCGTCACGAACGCGCGGTCCTTGCCGGGGCCGGCGAACACGATGTCGCGCGGCTCGTCCCCGACGAGGATCGTGCGGACGACGCGGGCGGAGGCGCCGTCCGCGTCCACGTCGACGACGCTGACGCTGTCGGAGAGGTGGTTCACGACCCACACTTCATCGGCGCCGTGGACCGCGACCGCGACTGGCTCCATCCCGACCGAGACGGAGCCGCGGTGCTCCAGCCCGTTCTGTTTTACCCGGAAGATTTCGAGCCGGTTGTCGGGGGTGTTGACGGCGTAGAGGAGCTTGCCGTCCGGCGAGAGGGCGAGCGGGCGAACTTGCCCGCTCTCGAACGCAGTGAAGGACGTGTCGGCCGAAGCTTCGGAGGCGATCGTCGCCAGAGACGCCAAGGCGAGGACGGATGCGAACCCTGCACGGAGAAGGGAGGAACGGTTTTTCATGGTGGGAGTTCCCTCGGTGGGGGCTTGTTCGGGAAACAGCGATGCTCGGCCTTTTCAGACCGAGAAGACACCTCGATACTGCCTCTCTGCGGGACGGGGCGTCTTGCAGAGAGGGAATCGAGGGAGGCTTGCTTCGACTCCAGGCCAGAGATGCCGGCTCGAAACGGCCGAAGCGCAAATGCCGACCGCGCGGATATTCGTACGGTACCGTCCACTCTACAGTCACCCGATCGCGCGACGCAATCAAAAAATGGGGAACGGCGCCGCGGAAAAGCCGAGTCGTGCGCGCAGAATCAGCGCGATCCGGCGTGGTTTCCGCACGTCAGGCGACAAGTGGTATCCACGCTCGGCACGGAGCAGCCGGCCAGTGGGGGGTGTAGACGCCCGCGCCCGGACATTCTCTCGCCCTGTTTGACGATGGGCCGCCGCCGCGAGTACCGTCGCCGCCCTTCCCACGGAGAGCGACCATGTCCACGGCCCTTGTCGAGTGCGTCCCCAATTTCTCGGAGGGACGCGATCCCGCGAAGATCAAGCTGATCACGGACGCGATCGAGGCGTCCGGCGGCGTCAGCCTCCTGAACGTCGAGCCCGGCGTCGACACGAACCGCACGGTGGTCACGTTCGTCGGCTCACCGGAGGCCGTGGAGCGGGCCGCGTTCGCGGGGATCGCGAAGGCCGCGCAGGTGATCGACATGGCCTCGCACAAGGGCGCGCACCCGAGGATGGGCGCCACCGACGTGTGCCCGTTCGTCCCGGTGGAGGGCGTCACGATGGAGGACTGCGCGGCGATCGCGCGGCGCCTCGGGGAGCGCGTCGGCAAGGAGCTCGGGATCGCCGTCTATCTGTACGAGGCGGCGGCGACCCGGCCGGAGCGAAGGAGCCTGTCCGACATCCGCAAAGGCGAGTACGAAGGGCTGCGGAAGAAGCTCGCGGACCCGAGCTGGCAGCCTGACTTCGGTCCTTCCCAATTCAACGCTTCGGCCGGAGCGACGGTGATCGGGGCGCGGCCGTTCCTCATCGCGTACAACATCAACCTCAACTCCACCGACAAGAACCACGCGGCGGACATCGCCTTCGCGCTGCGGGAGAAGGGCCGAGTCGCGCGCAGCGGCAACACCGCGCCTTACTACAACCGCGGCAAGAAGATGTTCTACCGCGAGGGCGCGTTCCCCTGCGGGAGCTGCGGATTTTCGGGGACGACGTACGCCGAGACGACCGCCCACGTGACGGCGGAGCACGGGTATTCGCTGGACGATCTCCTCCGCTCGAACGACCTGAATCCGCCGGAGGTCGTGGGCAAGCAGGTCTATCGTCCGGGCCTCTTCAGGTCGTGCAAGGCGATCGGCTGGTACGTGGAGGACTACCAGCGCGCGCAGATCTCCATCAACCTGACCGACTACACGGTGACTCCGCCGCACGAGGTGCTGGAGGCGGCGCGCAGGCTCGCGGCGGAGCGGGGCCTCGTGGTGACCGGAAGTGAGATCGTCGGCGTGGTGCCTTATCAGGCGCTCCTGCAAAGCGGCCTCTATTACCTGAAGAAGCAGGGGCGCGCGCTCGGACAGCCGGCCATGGATGTGCTGCGGGTGGCGGTGACGTCGCTCGGCCTCACGGACGTGGCGCCGTTCGACATCGAGAAGAAAGTGCTTGGACTCCCGGTGATCCCGGCGAAGGCGCTCGTCAAGAAGACGGTGGTCGACTTCACGGACGAGGTGTCGCGCGACTCCCCGGCTCCGGGCGGCGGCTCGGTGGCGGCGCTCGCGGGGGCCCTCGGCGCGGCGCTCGCGTCGATGGTGGCCAATCTGACGTTCGCTAAGGAAGGCACCGAGTCGCGGGACGCCGAGCTCGCGAGCATCGCGGAGGAGGCGCAGCGGATCAAGGAGCGCCTCACGATCGCGGTCGACGCCGACTCCGACGCGTTCACCGGCTTCATGAACGCCTTGCGGATGCCGCAGAATACGCCGGAGGAGAAGGCCCTTCGCGCGCGCAAGATGCAAGAGGGCCTCAAGGAGGCGGTGGCGGTCCCGTGGCAGACGGCGGAAGAGAGCTACGCGGCGATGCGGCTCGCCCGGCGGGTGGCGGAGATCGGCAATCCGAATTCGCTCAGCGACGGGGCGGTGGGCGTGCAGATCGCTTATGCGGGCGTCCGCGGCGGCCTCTGGAACGTGCTCATCAATCTGAAGGACATCACCGACGCCGGCTACGTCGCCGAGAAGCGCGCCGCGGCCGAGAAGCTCCTCGCGGACGCCCGCGCGCTCGCGGAGGAGACAGGCGCTCACGTCGACGGTCGCATGATCGCGATGATCGAAAAGAAGTAGCCGAAGCATCGGTGTCCGATTCCGTCTTTGCGTGATCGGCTGGACTGCCCGCCTCGTCAGGAACGCAGCGCGGGCGTCCGCCGGGCCGGTTTGGCATGATGCCAGTCCAACGGGGGCTCCGGGCCCAGGAGGAAAGCCATGCGAACCCAGGACTTCATCCGAGATACCCTGTCGACCGTCCGCGCCTTTCTCCACCCCACGCTCGGCCGATCGATGGATATGGAGGGGACGCTCGCGCCCACGCCGGCCGGGAAGATCTTCCTGTACGAGGAGACGAAGGGGGAGGGGACGCCCGTCGTGCTGGTGCACAGCGTGAACGCGGCGGCCTCCAGCTACGAGATGCGGCCTCTGTTCGAGTCGCTCCGGGGCAAGCGCCCTGTGCTGGCCTTCGATCTGCCCGGGTTCGGCCGGTCCGAGCGCGGTCATCGGGACTACGATCGGAGCCTGTACCGGGAGGCCGTGGGCGCGATGATCGACCGGATGGCGATGCACCGCGGCGGCTTCGTGCACGTGGTGGCGCTGTCGCTCGGGTGCGAGCTTGCGGCGGCGGCGGCGCTGGCCCGGCCGGAGAAGGTGCGCTCGCTCGCGTTCATCGCGCCCACGGGCCTCGGCACGCGGAAAGAGGCCCCGCAAGAGAACGCGGAGCGCGGCCGGGCCGACGAGGTGATGCGGTACCTCGACAAACCGATCCTCGGAGCGCCCTTGTTCGCGGCGCTCGCGTCGTGGCCGAGCATCTATTACTTCCTGTCGCAGTCCTTCGTGGGCCACGTGAACGAGGGCCTCGCGTCCTATGCGCACGCCTCCGCGCACCAGCCGGGCGCCCGGTACGCGCCGCTCGCGTTCCTGTCAGGCCGCCTGTTCGATCCGCGGATCGTGGCCGACGTGTACGACAAGCTGACGTGCCCTGTGGCGGTCCTCTACGACAAGGACCCGTACAGCGACTACGCCTATCTGAAGCGGATGCAGGAGAACCCGACCTGGACGGCCACGCGGATCGCGCCGTCCCGCGGAATGCCGCAGTTCGAGGAGCTGGACGCGACGATGGCGGCCCTCCGCGCGCACTGGATGCCGCTCGACGCGGAGGACGCGCGGATGGATCAGGCGGAGATGCTCCAGCCTGGCTTCTGATCAGGTCACTTCGAGGGGGGGTGAAGGGGCCTTTTCCTCGATGCCGGTCGGGTCCGTGTGCATCAGCACCATCGTCTCTTCGCCCGCGATCTCGCGCATCTTTCCGCGCAGCACCAGGTAGAGATCGTGAATCTCCTTCGCGGTCATGTCGGGGCGCACCTCGATGTGGAAGTCCACGTAGGGGATCCGCCCGGCCCGCGTCTTGAGCTCGTGAAAGCCCTGGATCTGCCGGCACTCCGTGAGCACGCTCGTGAGCTTCTTCACCACGTCCGGCTCTAGGCTCTTGTCCATCACGAGGCCGAAGCCCTCTTTGAGGACATGGATGCTCGAATAGATCATGTAGAGCGCGATGCCGATGGAGATGATCGAGTCCACGATCGGCTTGCCCGTGAGCTTCACGAGGAGCAGCGACACGAGCACGCCCACGTTCACCCAGACGTCCGTCATGTAGTGCAGCGCGTCCGCCTTCACGACGAGACTGCCAGTCTCCTTCGCGACCTTGCGGAGGAACGTCACCGTCCCGAACGTCATCGCCAGGATCGGCAACATCACGACGATGCCGAGCACCGAGTCGTGGCTGACCTCTCCGACCGTGATCTTGTGGATCGCCTCGTAGATGATGAAGCACGCGGCCGCGAAGATGAAGCCGCCCTCGAACATCGCGCCGAGGCCCTCGATCTTGTGATGACCGTAGTTGTGCTCCTCGTCCGGCGCCTCCGCCGCGACGCGGATCACGAAGAGGTTCACGACGGAGATGAAGAGATCGCCCAGCGAGTCCACCGCGGACGTGATCATCGACATGCTGCCGGTGATGAAACCGACTGTCAGCTTCGTCGCCGCTCCGAGGACCGAACAGGCGATGGCCACCTGGATCGCGCGCGTCTCTCGCTTCACGGCAGAGGAGATATCACACCCGCTTCGTCGAAGGGCGCCGCAATTCTAGCGGCGAGAAGCGGGGTCGGAGGGCGTCCGTGAGGCGCGTCAGTCGTGCGGGCGGAGGCGCTTCGCGGGGACGACCTCGTCCGCCTCGGAGCCCTTGCCGTCGGGGCGAACCACGTAGTTGGCGCTGCCCGCGTCCTTGACCACCTTGCCCGGCGCATACACGCCGTGCCACTCCACGAACACCAGCTGTCCGACCTTGTATTTGACGCCCTTCAGCGGCTCTTCGAGGCGGACGACGTTCGCGTTCGCGGCCTCTTCATCGGCCGTGGCGCCGTCGACTCGGACCTTCCACGTGTTCGCGGCGGCGCCCGTGGCCACGATTTTACCCGGGTAATAAACGCTGCGAATCAGCACGAGGACCGCGTCTCCGGCCTTGAGCGGCGCGGGCGCAGGCGGCGTCGCGGCGGCCGGAGGGGTCTTGTCCGGAACAGGCTTCTTCGTGTCCTTCGCGTCGTGGCCCTTCTTCGGATCGTGCGCTTCCGGGGCGGGCGGCGCGGGCGGAGGCGCGGTGACCGTCGGCGCGGGCGGCGCGGGCGGCGGCTCCGCCTTGATGCGGGTCGCGTCGATCACCTGATCGTACTGCGGTCCTGCGTTGTCGATGCGGATGAGCCATTTGTCCGCCGTGACGGCCGCGATCACCTTCGCCGGGAACGGCTGCGGACCGCCCAGCTCCGCGAGCACGGGAGAGCCGACGGGATGCGCCGTCGGGCCGTTGAAGGGCTTCGCGAGCGCTGTCGCGGGGAGGTTCTGCACCGCCTCGGGGCCGAATCCATTGTAGTGAATCCGGAAGCTCTGCGCGTCGGCCGGGCCCACGATCTCCGCGAGGACGAGGCGATTTTGCACGTTCACGAGCACCGAGTCTCCGGCCTTGTACTCCGGGGCAGGCGGGGCCGCGACGGGGCGCGACCGCACGCGATCGAAGATGACGTCTTCATCCCAGTCGGCGGGGAGGCCTTCGTAGTGGATGAGCACGTTCGTCGGGCCGGTCTGGCGCACGACGGTGGCGGGCAGCCACTGGCCACCTCGATTGACGTACACGGGCGTGCCTTCCGGGACGGTCGGCTGGAACGAGGTCGGCTGTCCGTTCGGCGGAGTGTCCGGATTCGGCGTCGACCCGGTGCACGCGGCCAGCGAGACCGCGAGCGGGAGAGCGTAAACGAAGCGCGAGGTGCGATCCATGGTGCGGCCCATGGTACGCGGGGCACGATGGGGCGGCCACCATTCGGCGAAGGCCCCTGCGACAAAGCGTCACCTCCCGCCGAAAACCCTCGGAAAGACGTACTTGCGCAGCCCCTCCACCAGCAGGATCGCCGCGAACCCGGCCACCGTCACGAGCGTCGCGTCGCGCAGCCGCCGATCGAGCGCCGCATTGTAACTGGTCAGCATCGGCCCCGGAGCGAGCCACTCCTTGTCGCGCCACACGAGCGAGAAGGCGTCTCCGTCGTCCTTCGAAGGGTCCTTTTCAGGGCCGTATTTGACGGTGACGGTGTCCCCTTCTTTGAGGAACTCCTTGAGGTCGCGATCGAGGCCGCCCGGCAGGTGAAAGTGCCTGTCCGGCTCGCCGATGAGGAGCCAGCTCCCCGCGCCGTACCCCGAAGGCAGCGACACGAGCCCGGAGAGCTGCTTCACCGGCCCGGCCGCCACCGCGAGATCCGCCTCCGACAGCCGCTCGTGAGGCTCCGAGAGGTAGTCTTTCCACATCATGCCCGCGACCATGAAACAGAGCAGCGCGAGCGTGTGGAGCTTGAGACGTTGAAAGAGCTGGTCCATCGTCGAGAGCGCCGCTTCAGGGGGTGGTCCGGAGCACGTCCCAGCGGATCCGCCGGGCGAGAGGGCCCTTCGCGGTCAACTGGACGTCTGCGAGAGTGACTGTCGTGCTCTCTCCTTTTGCGGTCGTGACGCGGAGCCTCGCGATGTCGCCCTCCTGCGCCTCGAGATAGCACCCGTCGCAGGTCGCGAGCTCCGCCTCCGAGACCATGGGGAGATCGCCGGGGTTTCCTTGATCGGCTCCGGCGCGCGCCGCCGTGAGCTCGGTGCCGTCCGCGAGCGTCATCGAGGCCGTCTGTCCGGGCGCGAGGGCCACGCGCACGTCGAGCACGTCCGCCACCTGCGCGGGCGTCACCACGGACGGATCCGTCGCCGGCGCGAGCGTGTCGATGCTGGGGTCGAAGAGAGGCACCATCTGCCCTTCCACGAGCCACATCGGCAGCGCGTCGAGCGGCGCGTCGGTGGTCACTTCCTTCCCGCCTTCGGAGACGGTGAGCGTCTCCCACTCCACGTAGCGGCCCGGCGGGAGATAGGTCTTCTTGGCCACGATCCCGCGGCGAACGACCGGAGAGACGTAGATCGAGGGGCCGAGATAATAGGCATCCTCGACATCCATCACGTTCGGATCCTCGGGGTGGAGGAGGAACGGATGCAATGTGACGGGGCGACCCGTCGCGTGGGCCTGTGCGGCGAGGACATCGAAGTACGGCGACAGGCGCGTGTGGAGGAGGGCGTATTTCCGGTAGGTGTCGATCGTCTCCTGATCGTTCCACAGGTGCCATTTTTCCTGCTTCTGGACCGGGTTCGAGCAGGCGTTCTGCTCCATCATGATCGGGCTCACGGCGCCGAATTCCACCCATCGGAGGAACACCTCCTTGTCGTGGGGCGCGCTCGTGAGGCACTTGAAGCCGGTCATGTCGCTGCCCCAATAAGGCACTCCGGACATCGAGAGGTTGAGCCCGGCGCGCACCGTGGAGGGCAATCCCTGCGACTCATCGAACGTCGCCTCCGCGTCGCCGCCCCACACCGCCGGCACGTACTGCTGCGTTCCGGAGCCGCCGGAGCGGACGAAGAACAGGTAATCGCCGGGGCGCTCCTTCTCCATCAGATCGTGCGCGGCCTTCGCGGAGAGGACCGGGAACGCGTTGTGGAATTCGTCGCCGCGCCGGCCGTCGAACAGCACCGCATCCCGAGGGATGTACTCGCCGAAATCGTGCATCCAGCCGTCGTACCCGAGATCCAGAGATCGCTTGAGGAGGCTCTGGAACCAGGTGAACGCGTCGGGGTTCGAGAGGTCGAT
The DNA here is from genome assembly GCA_046351455.1 of Polyangiaceae bacterium. Classification (GTDB taxonomy): domain Bacteria; phylum Myxococcota_A; class Polyangia; order Polyangiales; family Polyangiaceae; genus JADJRH01. The sequence goes on along the minus strand of JAXLYM010000025.1, from coordinate 137,874 downwards.
CGTGGCCAGCGTGAGGAGCTTGCCGGAGATGAACTGCGTGAGCGCCGGCGTCCCGTCCGAGAGCTTCACGAAGTAGTCGTGATCGATCCCATACTGGTAGTCTTCGGCCGCGTTGTCGTTGTCCTTGGCGACGTACGGGTTGTTGTACGCCATCGCCTTGTAGCCGAGAGCGTGGCAGTCGCTGGTCCATTGTGCGAGCTCGGTCTCCTGGCCAGTCTGGCTGAGCGCCGGGAGGAAGTGGACCGCGTCGTCGACGCCGGTGATCGGGATCTTCGCCTGCCGCATCGCGAGGATCTCCTGCACGCCGTTCACCTGATCGCCGCGCCCCACGCGCCGCCGCGGGCCGAACACCCAGGAAGCGGGCACGGTCGGACGGCCGGTGTCTTCCGTGTAGGCGTCCAGGATCGAGAGCGGGTCCCCCTCGGCGTAGACGGTCATGGACAGGGCCGGCGCATTGACCGCCACGCGATAGGCGTCCTCCTGCTCGCTGCCGAAGTGCGTCTCCGTGCGGTACGTGGTCGTGAGGTGCACGCCGTACCCCTTGCTGGAGAGGTAGAACGGCACCGGGAAATACGTCATCGAGGGGCCGTTCGGATACGGGTTCTGCGCCTCGATCGGGGCGTCCTCGCCGCGCCCGAGCGCGCCCTCCTCGGCGTAGGAATACAGGGACCAGCCGCGGTGATTCAGCTTGCCGAAGCGCTCCCCGAGGCCGAAGAAGCGCTCTTCCTTGTCGAGCGCGAAGGAGAGAGAGGTCTTGTTGAAGGCGGTCTGTCCGGCGGCGGGCGCGAGGCTCAGCTTCACGCGGTCGCCGATGACCTCGGCCGAGAGCGTCAGTTCGACGTTCTCGCCCTTCAAATCCAGGGTGATCGCGCTCGCGGTCTGCTCCACGACGGTGGCCTTCGTCGCGACGGACCAGGGGGCCTCTCCGGGGGAGTAGCCGTCCCAGCCGGGGAGCGACTGCGCCACCCAATAAGGGGTGTCCACGGTCGTCGCGGCGCCGCCGTACGCGCCTTTTCCCGTCGACGTCTGGAGCAGCGTGACGCCGTCTTTCGAGGTGATCCGGAGCGTGAACGGGTCCAGCGAGACGGTCAGTTGCGCGCCGCCGCCGGAGAGGGTGATCGGCGCGGGCGGCCCCGGATCCTCGTAGTCCGCGCACCCTTGGATCGGCGCGAGGAGCGCTGTCAGGGCCAGCGCCGTGAGGGGGAGACGACCACGAGGACGAGGGCGGGAGACGAGCATCGCGCGGATGCTAGCCGTAGAGCGATGTCCTGAACAGGGAAGTCAGGCCACGCGGTACGCGAGGCGGAAGCCGCCCCAGTGACGGCCGTGCACCATGATCGGCGCCGAGACGTCCTTCATCAGCGCGAAGACGCCGCCGCCCATGTCGCGCCGGTACGTCTGCAACAAGAAGCTGTCTCGGTTCTCGCCCGCCGCGAGGCCGACGCGATCGTTGAAGATGCGGCGGTTGCGGCAGTTCGCCGCGTTCCACACCGGATCCGAGCCCTGCGGCAGAGAGAACTTGCGGTTGTGGGTCGGCAGATAGCCGCGCACGTCGACGGCCACCGCGAACACCACGGTCGGGTTCGACTCGAGGATCGGCTCCTGGATGCCGGGCAACACGCGATCCGCGAGGGACGTGAACTTCGTCGTGTGCTGCTGCGGGTTCGTGCCGGGGATCGGCTGGTAGCTCTGATCGAAGAGATCGATCATGTCGATCTGGCCCTTCGCGACCGCGTCCTCGAAGGCCTGGCCGATGCGCGCGGCCGCCTCTTTCACCGTGCGGATGTGCGGCGAGTCGACGGTCTCCACGCCGGATTTCGCGGTGAGGCCGAGCAGGCGCTCCGTCACCGAGAGCAGGCCCGTGGAGCGATCGCGCGCCAGATCGAGGCTCCTCGCGATGCTCGCCACGTTGACGCCGAGGCCCTCGACGCCCGTGCGGACGCGGTCGTTGCACGAGGCCACCTGCGCGGCGCGCGAGTCGATGTCGTGCACCACGCGCGAGACCTCGTCGAACGAGGCGCCGATCGCGTCGAGCCCGCTGCCGATCTCGCCGGCGCCCTGCTCCGCCGCGGCGGCGCGCTTGCGCATCGACTCGTTGCGATCGTCGAGCGCCTGCGCCCTGCGGCCGAGCGCCGTCAGCGTCTGATCGATGTCCGCGGTGGCGTCCGCCGTCTGCCGCGCGAGCGCCTTCACCTCGCCGGCGACGACCGCGAACCCGCGGCCCGCGTCCCCGGCGCGCGCGGCCTCGATCGTGGCGTTCAGCGCGAGCAGGTTCGTCTGCCGAGCGATGGTGTTGATCACCTGCGCGATGCGGCTCACGTGCTCCAGGGCGTCGCGGAACGCGCCGATCTCCTGGCTGATGTCGCCGCTCGCCGCGACCAGCGCGTGGATGTCGGCGACGGCCTGTCCGATGCGCCCGCGCGACGCCCCCATCGCCTCGGCGCTGCGATCGACCGCGCGGTCCGCCGACTGCACCGCGACCACGATCTGGCCGTTGGCGCTCGCGAGATCGTCGACCTCGCGGTGGAGATCGTCGAACGCGCGCGTCTCGATCGCCACCTCCTGCGCGATGTGGTCGACGTAGCCCGCGAGATCGACCACGGACATGCCGAGCCGGCCCGCTTCGGCGGCGACGTTCGTGACCGCGGCGTGGAGCGACGCGTCGGTCTCCACCACGCTCCATTGGCCGCGCGAGGGCGACGTGGGGTGCGGCGCTCCGGCGGTGATCTCGTCCAGCTGGCGTCTCGGAGAATAGGTGTCCACGGGCCGGGCGCATTGCACGCACCGGGCCGTGCGGATTCGGCGCGCTCGATCGCGGGAGGATCCGTGCCATTACGCGCGCGGCGGCAGCGACTGCCAGTCTCGATCTGGAGCGGTGTTGTCGCAGAGAGTGTCAGTCTCGCCCGCCGACGCGGGGTCGTCTCAAACTGACGCTCTCCGGCGTCTCAGAAGCTGCCGAACCGCTTCATCGCGCGCTGGATGAACTTGCGGTTCACGCCCGCGATCTCGGCCGCGCGCGAGACGTTGCCGCCGGTCTGCTTCAGCGCCGCGGAGAGGTACCGGCGCTCGAAGGCCTCCGCCACGCGCTCGCGGCCGACGAACAGAGGCTCGGAGAGGTCCACCTTCATCGCTTCTTCCGCGGTCGGCGTGGACAGCGGGGCAGGGGTCGACGCGGGCGCGGACTGCTCCGCCGCGGCGAGCGTGCCGATCGACACGGCGCGGGCCACGGCGTTGCGCAGCTCCCGCACGTTGCCGGGCCAGGAGCGCGCGCAGAAATCGTCCACCACGCTGTCCGGCAGCGGCGTCTGGCCGGGGCGCCGCAGCTTCTCCTCGAAGTGGCGCACCAGGAGCGGCACGTCGCCGAGGCGCTCGCGCAGCGGGGGCAGGCGCACCGGCACGACCGCGAGCCGATAGAAGAGATCCTCACGAAAACGGCCGCGATCCACCTCATGCACGAGCGATCGGTTCGTCGCCGCGACGATGCGCACGTCCACCTTGTGCGGCGTGTTGGAGCCGACGCGCCGCACCTCGCGGTTCTCCAGCGCGCGGAGGAGCTTCGGCTGCAGATCGAGCGGCAGCTCCCCGATCTCGTCGAGGAAGAGCGTGCCGCCGTTCGCCGCCTCGAACGCGCCGGGGCGATCGCCGGTCGCGCCCGTGAACGAGCCGCGCACGTGCCCGAACAGCTCGCTCTCGATCAGCGTCGCGGACGCGGCGGAGCAGTCGAACACGATGAACGGGCCGCGGGCGCGCGGGCTCTCGTCGTGCAGCGCCTCCGCGACGAGCTCCTTGCCGGTGCCGGTCTCGCCCTCGACGAGCACGGTGGTGTCGGTCGGCGCGATGCGCTCCAGGAGCGCGAAGATGCGGCGCATCGGGATGCTCTGACCGAGCAGGCCGCCGAGCCGATCGCGGCGCGACAGCGGCAGCTCCACGAGGTCCGACGACATGCGCAGGCGCAGCGTGGTGGCGCCGATCGTGATCGTGGAGTCCGGGCGGGCCCACGCGTCGGCCACGCGGATGTTGTCGAGCAAGGTGCCGTTGCGGCTGCCCGCGTCGGTGACGCGGATCGCGTCGCCCTCGACCCGCACGGAGAGGTGCAGTCGGCTCACGGTCGGATCCTTGAGGACGACGTCGCACGTCTTGCCGCAGCCGACGCGCGCCTCGCTGCCCGCGACCTCGACCACGAGGCCCACGTCCGGCCCCTTCACGACCTCGACGCGGATCTTGCGGATCGAGAGCTTCGGCTCCGGGCTCTGGTGAACGGTGAACGGCAGGGTCCGCTCGTCGAGCATGTGACGCGTGAGGATAGCGATCCTCGCGCCCTCGTGACAGCGGAAGCGGCGGTGACGCCGCGAGACGACGAAGCCGCGGCGCTTTGGCTCAGAACTGGAAGCGGACGCCCGCGCTCGTCGGCCCCACGAGCAGCGTCGCGGAGGGCTTCGCCGGCGCGGCCGCCTTCGGAGGGTTCGCGAGGCCGTACATCCCGAGGACCGCGCCGCCCACCGCGACGACGAACCCGATGTCGGACACGATCGCGAGCGTGTCCGCGGTGCCGTACTTCGATTGCGCGATCGCCTTCACCGACTCGTCGGGGCACAGGCCCTTCGGACAGCGCGTGTTCGCCTCACCCGCGGCCGACAGCGCGAGCGCCCCGGTGATCGCGCCCGCGAGCAGCCCCACGCCCGCGATCGTGAACCCCGCGGGGACGAGCGGCGACACGCCCTTCGGCGGCGGCGGAGGCGGAGGCGCCGTGTGCGTCGGCGTCGGATCCGGGGCGATCACGAGCACGTGCGCGAGCGCGAGCGTCGCCTGCGCGCGGTCGCGCTCCTTGAGGACGATGTCGGCGAAGGCGGGCGTGTGCTCGTCGGCCTTCGCGATCACGTGGTATTTCCCGGGCGGCAGCGTGAGCGGCGCGGCGAGCTCCTCCGAGGTGAGCTTGCGTCCGTCGAGCGTCACCTCCACGGGCGTGCGGCCGGGCACGCCGGTCACGACGATCGTGAGCGTGGGCACGCGCGCCTCGAGCTCGGTCACGAGCGCCTTCGCCGCGTCGCGCGCCTCGGTGAAGGCCTTCGGCTCGCTGGCGCCGCCGGGCATCGCGACGGGCGGCATCGCCGCGACCTCGCGCGCCGCCGCGAGCGCCTCCATCAGCTTGCCGAGCTTGTCGAGCGCGCGCGCCACCTCGATGCCGGTCGACGGCACGTGCATGATCGCGTGCGCCTCCTGGTACCGCGCGAGCGCCGACGAAAGGTCGCCTTTCTTCGCGTCCTCGTCGCCCTGATCCATCAGATCGTTCGCGCGCTGCCGGTCCTCTTTCGAAGGCGCGGCGGGCTGCGCGGAGGGGCTCGCGGTCGGCTGCGCGGAGGCGGTCGGCGCGGGCTGCGCGAGGGCGGCGCTCGCGATCATCGACGAGGCCAGGAGGAGCGCGGAGGGCCGCAGCCAGGGACCGATGGACGAGCGGAATGGAGCGCGGTGCCGGATCAAAACCCTCGATCCTTCTTCTTGGGGTTCTTCGGGGGCGCGCCGCTCGCGGAGGGCGCGAGGGTGGGCTTCGGCGCGGACGTCGCGGTGACGGCCGGGTCCGCCGGGAGCGCGGCGGTGGCGCTCGCGGAGGCGGGCGTCGGGGCCCGAGCGCTCGACGTCGCGGCGGCGCTCGCGGTCGCGTCGGGGCCGGCCGTCGCGCCTGTCTCACTTTTTTGAGACAGCACCCCGACGAGCAGCGCGCCGCCGATCGCGACGGCGGCGATGGCCGCGCCATAGAGCTTGGTGCGGCGCGGGTGCGCGGTCGTGTCGATCTGCGAGACCGTCCCGTGCGCGAGCGTCGGCTCGTGCATCGTGAGCGGCGTGTCCGCGCGGCGCGGCGTCTCGGTCGCGGTCTGCGGCGGCGCCGCGGTCCCGCCCACGTCGGGGCGCGTCGTGCGGTCCTCGGGCTTCGTCTTGCGGGCCTCCGCGGGCTCCGGCGGATCCGAGCGGGTCGGCGCCTCGGCGTGCTCCGCGGGCGCGTCGGACACGCGCAGGTTCACGGCGCCGGGCGTGATGTCGGGCGCGGCCGGCGACAGGCGCGCCACGGCGGAGAGCACCGTCCCCGCGCGCGACGGGAGCGACACGCTGTCCGGCGGCAGGCTCGGCAGCGGCTCGTCCTTGGCGGCGGCCTCGAACGCGGCGGCCATCTCCTTCGCGGTCCCGAAGCGCCCGGAGACGGCGCGGCTGAACGCGCGGCCGAACCACACGTCGAGCATCTTCGGCAAGCTCGGATCGCGCGACGTCACGGGCGCGTACGCGGCCTTGTCGATCGCGATCGCGACGGCGCCCACGCTCTCCCCCTCGAACGGCAGCTCGCTCGTGAGGCAGCGGTACGCGACGACCGCGAGCGACCACAGATCGTTCTGCGGATCCGCGTCGCGCGGCCGCTGGATCTGCTCGGGGCTCACGTAGTGCGGCGTGCCGATGATCTGCCCGGTCATCGTGACCTGCTGCTCCACGTCGCCGATGCGCTTCGCGATGCCGAAATCGAGGATCTTGATGAACAGATCCCCGTCCTGATCCATGAGGAAGATGTTGCCCGGCTTGATGTCGCGGTGCACCACCTCGGCCGCGTGCGACCGCGCGAGGCCGCGCGCCACCTGCGTGATCACCTTCACGGTCGTCGCGAGAGGAAGCCTCTTCTCGCGGGCCAGGCGCGTGCGCAGATCCTCCCCTTCGAGCAGCTCCATCACGATGTACGGGATGCCGTCCGCCGTGACGCCGTGATCGAAGATCTGCACCGCGTGCGGGCTCTTGATGCGCGCGGACGCGACCGCCTCCCGGTTGAAACGCGCGAGGAACCCCGCGTCGCCGATGAGCGCGTCCGACACGAACTTCACCGCGACCTCGGTGTGCAGCGTCAGGTGCTCCGCGCGCCAGACGCTCCCCATGCCGCCGCGCGAGAGCGGTCGGACGAGGCGCACGTTCGCGCCGATGAGGGCGCCCGGGTGAAGACCCACGGCGCAACGGTATCACCTCTCTTTTGCGGTGGGGGTCCTTCGTGCGATCGTCGCGTCGTGCTTGCGATCGAGGCCCGCGCGGTCCGGAAGGTGTACCGCGGCTTTTTCCAGCGGACGGGCGGTCAGACCGCGCTCGCGGGCCTCGACATCGCGATCCCGCGCGGCTCCGCGTTCGGCTTGATCGGGCTCAACGGCGCGGGCAAGACCACGTTCATCAAGACGCTGCTCGGCGTGGTGCGCCCCACGAGCGGCTCCGTGCGCGTGCTCGGCGGCGACCCCGAAGAGCCCTCCATCCGCGCGCGCATCGGCTACCTCCCGGAGCGGTTGTTCCTCACGAACGCCTTCACTCCGCGGCAATTTCTCGCGAGCGTCGCGCGCATGAAGGGAGTCGCGTGGACGGACGCGGACCTCCGCGCCCAGATCGATCGCGTGGGCCTCTCGGACGCGGTGGATCGTCGGATCGGAGGCTTTTCGAAGGGGATGCGGCAGCGCCTCGGCCTCGCGGCGGCGCTCCTCGGGAGGCCGGAGCTCCTCATCCTCGACGAGCCGACCGACGGCGTGGACCCGATCGGCCGCGCCGAGATCCGCAAGCTCCTCGCCGAAGAGCGCGCCCGCGGAACCACGTTGTTCCTGAACTCCCACCTCCTCTCGGAGACGGAGCGCGTCTGTGATCGAATTGGCATCCTCGCGAAAGGCCTGCTCGTCCGCGAGGGCGCGCTGCTCGATCTCTGCGGTTCGGAGACGGCCTATCGCGTCCGCTTCGCCCCGGGATTCGCGGCCTCGCAGGTGGCGGCGCTCGGATTCCGGTCCACCGACGTCGAGGGGGCCTATCGGATCGAAGCGCCGGACCCCGTGGCCCTCAATCAGAAGCTGGACGCCGCGCGCGCCGGTGGTGCCTTGTTGATCGAGCTGTCGCGCGATCTCCGCGATCTGGAGGACGTGCTCACGGAGGCGCTCGCGCAGCGGGCCGAGGAGCCGAAGAACGCATGAGAGCCGCCTTCACCGTCGCCGCGGATCTCCTCCGCGAGGCCCGCAGTCGCAGGTGGTTTTTGGCGCTCGGCGTCGGCGTGACGGCCGCGCTGCTCGTGCTGGGGTTCGCGCTCCGGCTGGAGGTGGTGGACGGCGCGCTCGCGGCGACGCGCATCTTCGGCAAGACGGTGCGCTCCGATATCCTCAGCGTCGACGTCGCGTTGCGCTACGTCTACCGGGCCGCCGCCTACGTGCTGTTCTACGGGGGCCTCGCGTTCGGCATCGTGGCTTGTGCCGACTTCGGGCCCAGTTTGCTGGCTCCCGGCCGCATCGAGTATCTTTTATCCTTGCCAGTCCGAAGGCACGAATTGCTCCTGGGTACGTTCCTCGGCGTGCTCGCGCTCTCCATGATGGGGGCGGTGTACGGCGCGGGCGGATTCACCCTCATCTTCGCGATCAAGACAGGCTCGTGGAGCCTGCGTCCCATCGCGGCGGCGCTGCTCGCGAGCGTCACGTTCGCGGGCATTTACGGGGCGATGCTGACCGCGGCGGTGGCCCTCCGGAGCGCTGCCTTGTCGGCGGCGGTCGGCGTGGTCTTGTTCATCCTCGGCATCATCGCCGGATATCGAGATCGACTGGACACGTTCTTCGAGTCCGGCGCAGCGCGGGAGTCGTTCCGCGCCGTCACGTTCGTGTTGCCGCGCGTCTCGGCCCTCGCGGACGCCTCGGCGGACATCGCGGCGTCGGCGTCGGTGCGCGTCCCGGTGCTGGCCAGTCAGATGACAGGCCTCCTCGTCTTCGGCTTCGCGGCGCTGGCCCTCGGGATCCACCTGTTCGAGCAGAAGGATTTCTGAGGCCGGCGGGGCCGCGTCCGCGGCGCGAAAGGAGCGGTGTTTTGTGCACGATCCTGCGCACCGTGCCCCGGATGTCACGGTGCGAAGAGAGCGACGCGCGCGCCCGGGGCCCGTTTTCGCAAAATCCCAGTTTCGGGCACGATTCTCGCTGAGAGGCGGCGCGTCGGAGAGAGCCTGTCTTCGGCTCGTCCGGCACGGAGGATCTCATGAAAAAAACAACGATGTTGGGTGCGCTGTCCATGCTCTCGATCGTGGGCATGATCGCGGCTCCGGGGTGCGGCGCGACGGTGGAGGGGGCGGCGAAGAGCTACGTCACCAACTCCTGCGCGAAGGCCTTCGAGTGCGCGCCGTTCGGCGCCAAGGCCACGTTCGGTACGCAGGACGAGTGTGAAGCGGGCCTGGAGCCGGTGGCGCTCGACCTCTTCACGCTGCCGGACATCGCGTCTTCGGCCGACGATCTCCAGCGTTGCGCCGACGCGATGGGCTCGGCCACGTGCGCGGAGTACGCGGCGGGCCAGATCCTCCCCGAGTGCGACATCCTCGGGACGCGGCCCTCCGGGAGCGCGTGCGCGACTGGCATTCAGTGCGAGAGCGGCTCTTGCTCCGGGTCGAGCGACGCGAAGTGCGGCACGTGCAATATCCGCAAGGCCGTCGGCGAGACGTGCCAGGTCGTGAACGAGGTCTGTGCGCCCGGCGCGTTCTGCAGTCAGGAGGGCAAGTGTGTCGCCACGCCGACCAAGGTGGGAGACGCCTGCCCGAACGGCGTCTGTGCGGGCGGCCTTTATTGCAACAACGGGACGTGCGCGGCGCTGCTCGGCGCCGGGGCCGCGTGCGAGAGCTTCTTCCAGTGCAACTACTCGGACGGCGTCACCTGCGACTCCACGTCCAAGAAGTGCGTCCAGATGAAGGTCGCGGCCGTCGGGGAGGCGTGCGGGACGGATCCTCTCACGGTGTGCGCCGGCGACGCGAGCTGCGACACCATGACGAACAAGTGCGTCGCGCGTCCGAAGCTCGGAGAGGCGTGCACCGTGGACGCCATCGACTGCGCCTTCGGCTCCGAGTGCTCCGACGCCGGCAAGTGCGAGGAGCCGACGTATCCCACCTGCAAATGAGCCAGTCCCGCGCCCGCGAATGAGCCTCTGGGGGGGGCTCGGGCGCCTCCGGTGCGGGCCTGCGCAACGCGGGCGCGACGTCGCGCTCTGCCTTCGACAAAAGCCGCGGATCCGTGCCTGTTCTCCGTGGCTGTGCGCTGGCACGCTTCTCGCTCGGAACGCCTGTCCGAGCAACCCGGAATTCCGGTCCACTCCGGAGGTCTTCCATGCGACAGACAACCGTGTTCGTGGTGTTCGCGATGATCACCGGGGCCTTCATGCTCCTGGCGGCGGCGTCTCGCTTCCTCTCGTTCGCGTGATCCGGAGGGCGTGAGTCGAAGCAGCGCGCCCGGGCGCCCTCGTTCATCGCGCCTGCCGTGCGGGTCCGCGCAACGCGGGCGGACCGCGATCGATGGGATCAAGGATTGGTTACAGTTTGTATACTGTGGCATGATTCTCGCTGACCTCCTCGTTCGGGAGAGCCTGTTTCGGCTCGACGATGGAGGTCCCCATGAAACTGACGACCATGTTCGGGGCGCTCACGATGATGGCGGTGACGTCGGCGATCTTCGTGGCGCCGGGGTGCACCGTCACGATGGACGATGCGGCGAAGAGCTACGCTTCTGCCCTGTGCGCGTCCATTTCCAAGTGCTTGCCGGGCCAGGCGGCGGGGCTCGGGGGTCAGGCCACCTGCGAGTCGATCTACAGCCCCGAGATGGAGCGTGTGTTCGCGCTCCCCGACATCGACTTCGGAGCCGATCAAGTCCAGCGCTGCGCCGACATCCTGAAGTCCATCGGCTGCGATGAGCTCTACTCCTATGTCGGGACGAACCCTGATTGCCAGTTCGTGGGGACGCGCGCCGAGAAGGAGCCGTGCGCTGCTGCCGTGCAGTGCGCGAGCGGCTATTGCCGCTATACGAGCGCCGACGGGTGCGGCGTCTGCGCCCCGCGCGTGGCCTTGGGCGCGGACTGTTCGGCGGACTGGCTCGCGTGCGAGCCCGGCACGTTCTGCGGCAGCGACGGCAAATGCGCCACCATCCCGGTCAAGGAGGGAGATGCCTGTATGTCCGGCCCGTGCGGCCTCACCCTCATGTGCGTCGACGGCAAATGCGCAGCATCGGAAGGAGCCGCGTGCACGGGCCTCCTCGACTGCAACCTGACGAACGGCTACGTCTGCGACGACGCCACGATGACGTGCAAGCAGGCGACGTTCGCGGACGTCGGAGAGGCCTGCGGTGATGACCAGCTCCACTCGTGCACCATCGCCGGGAATTGCGAGGGCAAGAAGTGCGTGGCGCGCTCGGAGGTCGGAGAGGACTGCAACGGCAACGTGCTCTGCGCCCGCGACCTCGAGTGCGTGGACAACAAGTGCGCCGAGCGGACGTATCCCACCTGCGACTGAGCCTGTCCCGAGCAGGCCCGGTGTCCGCTCGACGCTGGAGGCTCGCCATGCGAACGACTATCCTGTTCGGAGCGCTCTCCTTGATGGCGACGGCGGCGATCTTCGTGGCGCCGGGGTGCACCGTCACGATGGAGGGCGCGGCGAAGAGCTACAACGCTGCCCTTTGCGAGAAGGAATTCCAATGCTATCCATTCTCGGCCTTGCAGGGTTTCGGGGATCGGGCCACCTGTGAGTCCGTGTCCGGCCCCTGGATCCAGGCGATGTTCGCGCTCCCCGACATCGACTTCGACGAGAACCAAGTCCAGGGCTGCGCCAACGCGATCCGGTCGATGACGTGCGACGAATACCGCGGTCGCAAGATGCCTCTGGTCTGCCAGCTCGTCGGCACGCGGGCCGATCAGACCGAGTGCACCCTCGGTGTGCAGTGTCAGAGCGGTTACTGCGACCACAACGGCTACAGCTGCGGCGTCTGCGTCCCGCTCAAGGTCCCCGGCGCGGACTGCACGGACCCGTCCGTGCCGTGCGAGAACGGCACGCACTGCGGCGTGGGCCACAAGTGCGTCGTCGTCCCGCAGAATGAGGGAGACGCTTGTTCGTACCTGTGTGGCGGCGACCTGGCCTGCAACTACGGAAAGTGCGTCGCGATGCTCGGGGAGGGAGCCGCCTGTGGGAGCGATAGCGTCTGCAACTATTACGATGACCTCGCTTGCTTTCCCTACTTGAATAGATGCGTAAGAGTCCGGTTCGTCAATCTCGGCGCGCCGTGCTCCGAAATGTTCACCCAGTGCATCGGCACCACTTATTGCGAGTCGACCGAGGACCGGTGTGTCGCGCGCCCCAAGGTCGGAGAGGCCTGCTCACCGAGCGAAGTGCCCTGCGTGGGGGACATCGACTGCGTCGACGGCAAGTGCGTCGCTCCCGTTCCAGCCACCTGCGACTGAGCCTGTCGGGGGGCGCTCCGCGCCTCGCGTGCAGTGCTCCGCAACGTACGCGCGCCGCCGCGGGGTGTAGACCGTAGAGGGTGCGGACCCGCGCCTTTCTCCAGCAATAGATCTCATTCTGTATACGGTGGCACGATTCTCGCTGACCCCTCGATCGCGAAGGCTCGTTTCGGGTCGAGAATGGAGGTTCCCCATGAGAAGGACGACCATGTTCGGGGCGCTCGCGATGATGGCGGCGACGTCGGCGATCCTCGTGGCGCCCGGGTGCAATGCCACGATGGAGGGAGCAGCGAAGACCTACGTCTCCGCCATGTGCGCGAGGATGTTCAAGTGCACGCCAGTCCTCGTGCTGGCGTTCGAGGATCAGGTCACGTGCGAGACCTTCTACAGCCCCGAGATGGAGTGGATGTTCGCGCTCCCCGACGTCGACTTCGGAGCCGATCAAGTCCAGCGCTGCGCCGACGACATGAGAGAGGCGAGCTGCGATAAGTACTATTCGTATTCCATGGCGAACCCCGACTGCCCGATGGTCGGGACGCGCGCCGAGAAGGATGCGTGCGCCGCTTACGTGCAGTGCGCGAGTGGTTATTGCAGCGTCGCGGGCGGCGCCGAGTGCGGCGTCTGCGCCCCCACCGCGGCCCTCGGCGCGGACTGCACGGCGGCTTCCCCAGTGTGCGAGTCCGGTTCGTACTGCGGCGAGGACGGCAAGTGCGCCGCCATTCCGGTCATCAAAGAGGGAGACGCTTGTGCGTCCGGTTGGTGCGGCAATAGCCTCCGCTGCGTCGACGGCAAGTGCGCCGCTCCGATTCCGGAGGGAGGCGCGTGCACGAGCGAAATGGATTGCGACCGCGCCAACGGCTATGCCTGCGCCAACGCCACGAAAAAGTGCACGCGGCTGAAGGTCGCGGCCGTCGGAGAGGCCTGCGGCGACTCGCTCACCATGTGCTCGATCGACGGGAATTGCGACGGCCAGAAATGCGTGGCGCGCCCGCAGCTCGGGGAGGCTTGCTTCGGGAACAACATGCACTGCGCTGTCAACCTCATGTGCGTCGACGGCAAGTGCGCCGAGCAGACCTATCCCACCTGCGACTGAGCCTGTCCCGATCAGGTCCGGTGTCCGCTCACGCTGGAGCCACCCGCGGTCGAGGATGCTTTTGCGCGGGCCGGCTGCTCGATAGGATGCGCGTCGCCGGGCCATGACGAACGACGGTGACACGCCTGCGACAGCGCCTCCCGCGGAAGCGCCGCTGCGATCCGGCCGCTGGGGGTGCGCGGTGCTGCTCCTCGGGCTCGCGGCGGCGGTCGCGATCGTCTTCGTCCTCGGCTCGCCGGCGTGGCTCGTCTCGATCGCGCCGGTCGCCGGGATCGTGGTCGGCGGCGTCCTGCTCGCGAGGCGCGCCGTCGACTCGATGGCGCCGTGGGCGGGGGAGCCCCTCCTGCCCGCGGCGACGGCGTTCGGCGCCGCGGCGTTCGCCCTCCTGGTCGCGGCGATCGTGAGGGACGCGCTCGGGCTCGAGATCGTCCTTCTGCGGCCCGCGCCCGCGTGGAGGGACGCTCTTCGGGGGATCCCGCCCTCGTTCGGGAGAGCGCTGCTCTTCGTCGTCGCGGCGCACTTCGTCGTGACGCTCGGCTCGGCGCTCGGCCGCGTCGTCGCGCGCCGGCTGCGGCGCGACGTGCTCGTGCGGGGCCTCCGGAGCGCGGCGCTCGCGACCGTCGCCGCGTGCGCTGCGCTCTTCGTCGCCGCTGGAATACGGGCTGTTGGATCCGAGGATGTCGACGCCGAGATGCGGCTGCTCCGGGGGGTCACGCGCGCGCTCTCGGCGCCCGGCAGCGAGGCCCCGGGGAGAGGCAGCCTCGAACCGCCCGAGGAGCCGTCCCAGGTGAGAGAGCAGCTCGGGCCGAATGGCATCTACCAGACTCCCTTCCTCGATGTCGTGATCGTGCAGGACTGCGTCCGCGCCGGGTGCCGCGTCAGCGTGATCGATCCCTCGAGCGCGGCGCCGGATCGCGCGGCGGAGGCAGGGGCCTTTCAGGCCTGGGACGAGACGCTGCTCGTCACGCGCGATCGGGCCGCGGGCAAGGTCTATCTCCGCGACCGGGAGGACGGGATGCCCCGCTCCGAGCTGCGCCACGAGGACGGGCGCTGGGTCCCCGCGGGCTTCGATCCGCGGCCGATCGCGCGCCGGCTGTCCGCGCCGCGGGAGCTGCTCGTGCTTTCGGCGGTGTGCCTCGTGCTCGCGGCGGCGCTGCTCGTTCGGGCGCGCACGGCGGCGAACGACGAGGCGAAGCTCCGCTCGGCCACGGAGGGCGTCCTCGGCGACGACGGGTGGATCCTTTTGCCGGGCGGCGCGACGGCGCGGTGCGACGCGGCCTCGATGCCGTCGCCCGGCCCGGTGGTGGTCTTCGGGGAGCGCGCGCAGGGCACGGCGTACCGCGATCGGCCCCTCGTGCGCGGCGACGTCCTCCCGGGCACGGTCGCCGAGAATCGCGAGCGGCTCCAGCTCGTTCGAGTGTATTCGTATTCAGGCGTCCTCGCGGCCGCGTTGCTCGGCGCGGCGCCCCTCGCGGCGGCGGTGCCCGCGGGCCTCGTCCTGCCGATCGGCGGCCTCGATGCGCTGCCGCTGCGCGCGGATCCGCCGCCTCCGCCGTCTCCGTCGAACTAGCCTTCTCCGCGCGAGGCGCCGCTCGGCTCCGGGGCGCGCGATCTCCGGCGCTCCTCTCGCTCGGGAGCGCCCGGCGTCACTTCCCCCGGGACGGTCCGCCGGTGGGGGCAGCGGAGCCGGACGGGGCGGCTGTATACGGGTTGTGTTGCCAGGGGTTGTCCTCGTCGGGGTTCTCGCCCGCGGCCCTTCGGCCGTTGGAGGCGCGCACGAGGAGCGTCGTCATCCAGACGGCGAACACCACGACCACGAGGGCGAAGACGCCGAAGATGATCTTGAGTCGCGCCGAGGTGCGGCGGTTCTGCGCGAGCTCCTCGGCCGTCGGCGGCTTCTGGGCCAGATCCGGGGGCGCCTCATCGTCGTTCGGTGTCTGCTGCTCGCTCACGGGCCGCGTTTTCCCTCAACTCGCGGCCGTTCGCAACCTCGGATTGACCGGCGCCGGCGGGCGGATCGCGGAATTTCTTCGCCACAAAAGAGACGTCAAAGAGCGATCATCCCCGTCGACGCCTCGGGTCCTCCGGGGTCGCCTCGGCGCGTTGTGGGCTGTTTCGGCGGCTTCGCGGGTGTGTCTTGCTTCGGGGGCGTCTCAGGAGGTTCGACGTGAAGTCAATCCGACTCTCCACGATGGTGGTGGCCATTCCATTGGCGCTCTGGGCCGGCGCGTGCGGGGACGGCGGGAGCGGCTCCGGCGGCGGCGGCACGTCGACGGGCGGCACCACCTCGACGGGCGGCACCACGATGTCCGGCGGCACGACGAGCGGCGGCACCGGCGGCACCGGCGGCACCACCTCCGAAGGCGGCACCACGGGCGGCACCGGCGGAATGACGACGACCGGAGGCACCGGCGGCTCCCTCACCCCCGAACAACAACGTGGCCAGTACCTCGTGGACCACGTGATGGTCTGTGGTCAGTGCCACACTCCCAACAAGGTCGACGGCACCCCGGATATGAGCCTGTACCTGGCCGGCAGCCCCAACTGGGTGTTCGACTACAACGGAAGCGACGTGACCGTGAACGCCACCAACCTCACGAACGACGACCTGCACGGCCTCGCCGGGTGGACCGATCCGCAGATCTTGACGTCGCTCCAGCAAGGCACCGACGACGAGGCCGCGACCCTGTGGCCGGTGATGCCTTATCCGGCCTATGCCCACCTGACTCCCGACGACGCGTCCGCGGTGGTGGCCTATCTGCGCACGGTGGCGGCCAATCCGAACGTCGTGCCAGAGGACCTGGTGCCGGATCCGGACGCACCCGCGCCGGCGATCGATCTCGCAGAGGTGCCGCAGACGACGCTGGATCCGGCCGATCCCAACTACGCCTCTGCGCAGAACGGGCGCTACATCGCGGTGGTGGCGTGCCTCTCGTGCCACACGCCGGAGCTCTCGCCGGGCGTGCTCGACATGACGAAGGCGTTCGCCGGCGGCCGCACGATCCGCCGCGCGGGCGACCCCAAAGTATACACGTCCACGAACATCACGCTGGACGCGACGGGGATCGCCGGCTGGAGCGCGATGGACATCGCCTCTGCGGTCAAGTCCAACACCGACAAGACGAGCGCCCAGATCCTCTGCGCGCCGATGCCCGGCGGCGCGATGAAGCTCGGCGGCATGAGCAACTCCGACCTCATGGACATCGGTCGATACCTGAGCACGATCCCCCCTGTCGCGAACGGGCCTTTCAAGTGCCTGCCGCCGTGAGCGGTCCCTGTCAGGGCGCGGTCAGCTTCGTGAAATCCACCGTGCCTTGCCAGATGTCGGTCGCGTTCAGCATGCCGAACAACCACTGTTCGTCCAGCTCCAGATCGCCCGCGTACCATGTCAACAAGACATGGTCCTTGTCGATGTCGGCCACGCCCGCATAGGAGGTGTCGCCCGCGCTCGGCAAGTCGCCCCAGGTCTTGATGTCGAGCGCGCCGCCCTCCAGATCGCCCGTGATCTCGAACAGGCTCGTTCGCTTGCGCCCATCCATCCCGAGGTGCCGCCGCGCCACCACGAACAGGCGACCGTCGTGGAAGAACGTGAGCGGCCCGTCGAGCCGCTGACCCATGAATTCATCGGGGCAGTCGAACGCGTCGTACGGCGGGTCCGCCCAGCAGATCTTCGTCCGGAGCCTGCCCTGGGTGCCGAGCAATTCATCGCTCGTTCCATCCATCCGCACCAGCGCGAGCAGCTTGCCGGAGGGCATGAACGTGAGCTCCGTCTCCAGCGGCGTGTCCTCCGCCACCGTGTAGACGTCGGCGCCCTTCTGCCACACGACCCCGTCCGTCGACGAGAACAGCGTGACGCTCTTGTCCCCGTCCAGATAAGCCGCGGAGTAATAGACGCCGTCCCGCTCCTTGATGCGCCAGAATGAGTGGGTGTTCCACTCCATGCCTGCGCCGTCCGTGTATGTCTGGAGAGGCGTCCACGTGACTCCGTCCTTGCTGCTCATGTACATCGGCAGAGTATCGACGTCGGAGTCCTTGGTGCTCAGGACCGGCAATCGACACAATGTCTTGAGGAAGAGCGTGTCTCCGACCACGTAGAAGTGCGGATCGCGGATGTCGCGGCCGTCCGGCTCCGGGGTGGGGGCAGACACGATCGACTGGAGATCGAAGGTCTTGCCGCCGTCCGTCGACCTGGAGATGCGAAGGGAGGAGTTGGGGCCGAGGATCTGGCTCTTCGCGGTGCGGTGAACGAGCCAGATCGCTCCCTGCCAGTTGAGGAGATCCGTATTCTCGTTGTGGCGGCAGATGTCCGTGGTGCAGTCCACGTTCTCCGTGATCCGCGACACGAGGACGTGGGCGTCTTCGAGCCACGGGGGCGACTCGAAGGCTCCGCCGGCGCCGCCCGTCGCGCTCGTCGTGGTGGCCGCGCCTCCGCCGCACGAAGAAGACGCATCGGAGGGGCCGCAGCCGGACAGCGCGAGACCGAGGACCAGATTGACCGCCGCGAAGTGACTCGATCGCACGTGCATCATGAGAGGCAGAGTACCGGCTTCACGTTATTTTGCGTGCGCGCCGTCGCGCCCCGGATACCGTGGTCGCGGCGTATCGTCATGAAGCGAAGAGGCATCTGGCTCGGCGTCGCGGTCCTGTTGCTCGCCCTCTCGGCGTGGCTGATGTCGCGCGGCGACACGGAGAAGCCCACCGTCCGGCCCCCGAAGGTGGAGTTTCCGCGCGGCCAGAACGACAAGGAGCGCGACCGCAACGACAAGCGGCGCTCGCTGCCCTCCCTCGACGATCCGAGCAAAGAGGGCTTCCACCGGAAGCGCGATCCGCTGCTCGTCGCGCTGCCCACGGATCCGAAGAAATCCGCCCTGGTGTTCGAGCTCGACGCGCTGAAAGAGTCGCCCATCATGAAGGCCTGGCTCGACTGCGTCATGGCGCGGGAGGACGGCGACGCCCGCGACATGGAGCGCTTCAAAGAGAAGCTCGGCGTCGACCCGTTCGAGGACATCGAGCGCGTCGCGATGTCGAGCGAGAAGCTGATGATCCTCCAGGGAAACGTGGGGAAAGCGAAGTTCGACCCGGCGAGCTGGGACAAGCGCACCTACGGCGAGAAAGGCACCATCTACACGAACCCGGTGAGCGGCCGCGTCGTCGCGCTGTGGGGGCCCGACATGATGCTCGTGAGCGGCGACCCGGACTCCGCCGACGCCGTGCAGGACGCGATCGATCGGCTGGAGTCGACCGATCCGAGCCAGCGGCCGCTCCTCTCGGATTATCAGGCGTACGGCGACGTGTACGGGGTGCTGTCGCCGGAGGATCTCGCCAAGTCGATGGGCGGTGATCAGAGAGCGCTGGCCGACAAGGTGAAGCAGCTCGTGGATCGCGTCGACTTCCACATGGACGCCGCGGACGACGTGGCGATGGTCGCGGACGTGCGCGGCGGGCGCGGGGACGGCAACGCCGACGACATGGAGGATCTCGCGAAGTCGTTCGGCGCGGCGCTCGCCGTCGGGCGGATCAAGGCGCAGCAGGACGGCGACGACAAGCTCGCTCAGCTCCTCGATTTCGCGAAGGTGCGGCCGGGCGGGGGCGCGTTCACCGTCGACGTGGCGCTGCCGTATGAGCTGCTCAAAGAGATGGGGCCGTGCCGCAAGGACGCCGATCGGCCCTGGAAACGAAGGCCTCCCGCGACCGCGGAGCCGAGCGCCACCGCCGCTCTGGAGGCGCCCACCACGACGCGCTGACGCGGGCCGCGCGGTCCCGCACCATCCTTGATACCCTCGCCGCCATGAAGGCCGAGGGATCGAAGGACGCCGCCGCCGGCGAAGGCCACCACGAACACAAGCCGTACATCCCCGACTCGAAGGCGCCCGCGGAGCTGACGATCCGCGCCGTGCTCGTGGGGTCGGTGCTCGGCGTCATCTTCGCGGCGTCGAGCGTGTACCTCGCGCTCAAGGTCGGCCTCACGGTGAGCGCGTCGATCCCGATCGCGGTGCTCTCCATCACGATCTTCCGGGCCTTCGGGCGCGCGACGATCCTGGAGAACAACATCGTCCAGACGGCCGGATCCGCGGGCGAGTCGATCGCCGCGGGCATCGCGTTCACGCTGCCTTCGCTGCTGCTCATGGGCTACGAGCTCGAGTGGACGAAGGTGCTGATGGTGGGGCTCCTCGGCGGCCTGCTCGGCGTGCTGATGATGATCCCGCTCAGGCACGGCCTCATCGTCGAGGAGCACGGCAAGCTCACGTACCCCGAAGGCACCGCGTGCGCGGACGTGCTCGTGGTCGGCGAGACGGGCGGCACCAACGCGAAGACGGTGCTCGGCGGCTTCGGGATCGGGTTCCTCTACAAGCTGCTCGGCGACACGCTGAAGGTGTTCAACATGAACCCGGAGCGCGCCTTCAAGAGCTGGAAGGGCGCGAGCATCGGCGGCGAGCTCTCCCCGGAGATGATGGGCGTCGGGTACATCATCGGGCCGAAGACGGCGAACCAGATGATGGCGGGCGGCGTGCTCGCGTACCTCGTCTTGATCCCGCTGATCGCGTTCTTCGGGGACGCCGTGTCGGTGCCGATCTTCCCCGCGACGAAGCTGATCGCGAACATGAGCCCGAACGAGATCCGATCGAAGTACGTGCTCTACATCGGCGCGGGCGCGGTCGCGACGGGCGGCTTCGTGAGCCTGGGGCGCGCGATGCCGACGATCGTGAAGGCCTTCCGCGCGGGGCTCAAGAACCTCTCGACCGGCAAGAAGGGCGGCAAGGCCGAGGCCGTCCCGCGCACGCGGCAGGACCTGTCGTTCAACGTGGTCGCGATCGGATCGCTCGCGCTGCTCGTCACGATGTGGGCGCTGCCGCAGCTCGAAATCTCGTTCGTGCCGGCGATCCTGATCCTGTTCTTCGGCTTCTTCTTCGTGACCGTGTCGTCGCGCATCACCGGCGAGATCGGCTCGTCGTCGAACCCGATCAGCGGCATGACCGTGGCGACGCTGCTCATCACGTGCCTCCTGTTCCTGCTCGTCGGCTGGGTCGGCCCGCAGTACCGCGCGATGGCGCTCACCACCGCGGCGATCGTGTGCGTCGCGGCCTCGAACGGCGGGACCACGAGCCAGGATCTGAAGACCGGGTTCCTCGTCGGCGCGACGCCGAAGAAGCAGCAGCTCGCGCTCTTCGCGGGCGTCATCACGAGCGCGGTGTTCATCGGGATGACGCTGCTCTTCCTGAACAAGAGCTACACGACGATCGGCGCCGAGACGTACGAGACGAAGCTCGCGATCGCGGAGAACGCGGCGACGATGAAGGGGCCCGACGGCGTCGACTACAAGGTCGCGTTCCAGAACCAGTCGGGGCAGACCGTCCCGCAGGGCAAGTACCTCGTCGAGCCGGACGGGAAGATCGCGTTCGTGGTCGATCCGGGCGTCGGAGGGCGCGTGCCGTTCACGCCGGAGAAGGTCGACGGCTCGCCGCGCGTGCCCGAAGGCAGCGAGCGAAAAGGCACGATGCAAGGGCCGGATCGCAAGCGGTACGACATCGTGGAGGTGCCCACCGGGAAGGCGATCGAGGCCGGCCAGTACCTCGCGGTGGAGGGCGCGATCGCGTTCCACCTGCGCGACGTGAAGAAGTTCGACGCCCCGAAGGCGAGCCTGTTCGCGCTCATCATCGACGGCATCCTCACGCGCAAGCTGCCGTGGAGCCTCGTCGGCGTCGGCGTGATGATCTCGATCGTGATGGAGCTGTGCGGCGTGGCGTCGCTGCCGTTCGCGGTCGGCGTGTACCTGCCCATCTCCACGAGCGTGCCGATCTTCGCGGGCGGCATCCTGCGCTACATCGTGGACCGCCGCCGCAAGGGGACGGGCGACGACGACTTCAGCCCCGGCACGCTGCTCAGCTCGGGCTACATCGCGGGCGGCACGATCGCGGGCCTCGCGTCGGCGCTCGTGCAGGGGCTCGGCAAGGAGGGCGACGTCGATCTCTCGAAGAAGATCGGTGAATACGCGACGCACGACGCGTCCGGCTGCGTGTGGTTCGCGGCGATCGGCGTCGGCCTCTATCTCGTCGCGACGCGCGCGAAGGGCGCGATGGAGGGCCCCGGCGGCGCGAAGCCGGCGCTCGCGGACGGGCCGGCGGCGGAGGCTCCGGACGACAAGGCTGAGGGCGGCGGCGACGCCGGAGACGGCGGCGACAAGGAGGCGTGATGCGGTACTGCGAGCGGTGCAAGGCGGCCTTCCAGTCGCGCTCCACGTGCCCGAAGGACCGCGTCCCGACGCGCGCGGATCTCGCGGATCCGCTGCTCGGCGAGGTGATCGGCGATCGGTACCGCGTGCTCGATCGCGTGGCCGCGGGCGGGATGGGCCAGGTGTACCGCGCCGCGCACGCGCGCATCGCGAGCCTCTTCGCGGTGAAGGTCCTGTACGGCGATCTCGCCTTCGATCCAGGGATGCGCGCGCGGTTCCAGCGCGAGGCGGAGGCGACGAGCCTGCTCTCGCACCGCCACATCGTGCGCGTGCTCGACTTCGGGGAGACGCCCGCGGGCCTGCTCTACCTGACGATGGAGTACGTCGACGGATCCAGCCTCTCCGGCGTGCTCGCGCGCGAGGGGCGCCTCTCGGAGGGCCGCGCGGTGATGTTCGCTCGGCAGGTGGCGCGCGGCCTCGCGCACGCGCACGAGCGCGGCATCGTGCACCGCGACCTCAAGACCGACAACGTGCTCGTGGTGCGCGAGGACGAGGACGAGGAGGTCGCGAAGATCCTCGATTTTGGCCTCGCGCAGATCCGCACGGAGCAGCGGCTCACGCAGGCGGGGCAGGTGTTCGGCACGCCGCAGTACATGGCGCCGGAGCAGTTCTTCCGGGCCGACGTCGACGCGCGCGCGGACCTGTACTCGCTCGGCGTGATGATGCAGGAGCTGCTCACCGGGGCGATCCCGTTCGACGCGCCGACGCTCGCGGACATGGCGCGCCTCCACGCGCAGGCGCCGCCGCCGTCGCTCCGAGCGTCGGCCCCGCACGTGTCCGCGCAGCTCGAAGCCATCGTGTCGCGCCTGCTCGCGAAGTCACCGGACGATCGCTTCCCCTCGGCGCGCGCCCTCCTGGACGCGCTGCGGCCCCTCGCGGGCGTGGCCCCCGCGGCCCCGGCGCCCGTGTCCGTGCCGGTCTCGAAGCCGCCGGAGCGCGCGATCCCGCCCGCGGTGTGCGGCCCGATCGAGGCGGCGATCCTGCGCGGCGCCCCGGCGTACAACGCGGGCGACTACGCGGGGTGCGCGGCGCTCTATGCGCAGGCCGCGAAGCAGCTCGTGGACTACGAGCTCGCGCAGGGCCCCGTCGCCGGTCGCGCCCGCGTGCGAGCGGCCCTCGCGCGCGCGGCCCGAGCGACGACGCCCTCGGACGCCGCGTGGGAGATGCGGTACGCCCTCGACGATCTGTACGCGGCCACGCAGGCCCCGCGCCCCGCCGACACGCCCGCGGGTTGGGTCGCCACGGAGATCGCGCTCGCGGAGGTGATCGGCGGACCTCGCTACGCCGCGGGCCACGTGGATCTGATCGGCGACTACTACCTCGCGCTCGTCGAGGAGATCGCGTCGACGCTGCGCGGGGGCGATCCCCAGTCCGCGGCCGCCGAGTACCTGGATCGCGTCGCGCGCTCGGCGGCGTCGCGCGGCGGAGGCCAGCGGTCCCTCGCGTTCCTGCACGAGTCGCTGTCCGCGCTCGGCCGCGGGATGGACACGACGCTCGCGTCCGCGCAGTCGCTCGGGGACGTGTCGGTGCCCACGTTCTCCGCGTGCCCGGCGCTCGAAGCGGTGGCCGCGCGCATCGTGCAGGCGCTGCAGTACGGCGTCCCGGCCTACAACGCGGGCGACCCCACGACGTGCGCGCGCGTCTATCGCCAGGCCGCCGAGCAGATCATCGCCGAGATCGCCGTCGGCCCCGCGTGCGCGCCGGTGGCGCAGCGCCTCCGCGCCGCCGTGCAGGAGGCCACACCCCGCGACGCGGACGGCGCGGCGTGGGCCCTGCGCCGCGCCTTCGACGAGCTCCTCGCCGCGTCCTCCCGCCGCGACGCCCGCTGATCGCCCCGGTCGGTCCTTTTCGGGACACGCGTCCCCCTTCGCCCCATTCCTCGGTTGGCGCGGGCGTCGCGCATTGGTATCGGTTTTTTCCAGCCTCTCCGCACGAAGGTCGCGCCCCGAGCGCGCGGCGTGCGCGGCGGCCTTTCTTTTCGAAGGAGCGCATCATGAAGAAAATCCCTTGGAGCACGGCGTGGTTGGGTCTCGTGGCGATCGGCACGGTCGGCTTCCTCCCGGCGTGCGGCGGCAGCGACACCAGCGCATCCGGCGGGGGCGGCTCCGGCACGACCACCACCACGACGCCCTCGGGCGGCACGGGCGGCGCCGGCGGCGAGACCACGACCACCACCCCGGGTCTGGCCGACGGCTCCCCCTGCACCTCGAACGAAGAGTGCGCGGGCACCTTCTGCATCTCGCAGGGCGAGTACGGCTGGCCCTACGGATACTGCACCGGCGCGTGCAACTCGCTCATCGTCTGCGAGGACCCCGCGAGCACGTGCGTCACGTTCTCGGCCGGCGGCTTCTGCTTGAAGTCGTGCAGCGCCCCGGCGGACTGCGGCCCCGGCCAGACCTGCTTCGACCCGATGGATGGCTCGCAGCCCTTCTGTTACGCCTTCTGCACCAAGGACTCGGAGTGCGAGGGCTACGGCAAGTGCGACACGACGACGGGCGCCTGCTACGTGCCCGAGGACTGCGCGACGCCGGGTGACGAGGACGGCGACGGCCTCGCGGACTGCGAGGACTCCGACTGCGCGACGTCGTGCACCGCGATGATCGAGGCGGCGTGCGGCGCGGCCGTGGCGCTCGATGTCCAGGCGAACGCGACGGCCTCGAAGCAGGGCGACACGACGAACGGCACCTCGCTCTTCGCCGGCGTCTGCAGCGGCAGCGCGGAGAAGGAGAACGTCTTCAAGGTCACCAACAAGGCCGGAAAAGACGGCCTCCTGGAGCTGACGCTCGTCTCCGCCGAGGACCTCTCGATCTACGCTCGCAACGACTGCGCGGGCTCGGGCGACCTCGCGTGCGAGAACCGCCTCACGGGCGGCGCGGACCCCGAGGCGATGTACATCTCGGTCACGAACAACCAGACGTTCTACGTCTACGTCGACGGCTCCTCCTCCGACGACGCGCCGAACGCCGGCGCCTACACGCTGTCCGCGACCCTCCTCTCGGTCCAGCCCGAGACGGAGCCGAACAACGACGGCCCGAGCCCCGGCCCCTCGACCGCGAACACGGTCAACATCAGCTCGCTGCCGGCCATCCCGGTGGGCGCCGCCGATCAGGCGACCGACAACGACGACTGGTACGTGATCGACACGACCGCGCTCGTCGGCAACAAGACGATCAGCGTCAGCGTGATCGGGTACGGCGCCGACTCCTGCGCTCCGACCGGCGAGATCGACACGGCGATCGAGCTCGTGGGCGCGGACGGCACCACCATCGAGAGCAACGACGACGTGAGCAACGCCAACTGGTGCTCCGCCGTCACGCACGCGGATCTGCCGCCGGCGAAGTACTACGTGCACGCGGCCGTCTCGGACCTGTGCAACACGTCCTTCGGGTTCGCGTGCAAGTTCCAGTACGGCCTCAAGATCAACGTCCAGTAACCTCCCCGTCCGGCCTCCGGGCCTCCCCCGAAAAGCACCGTTTCGCTCGCGTTTGCCCGGGTGGTTCGCCGTTTCTTGACGAAACGCGGGCCACCTGGTCCAACCGCGGCGTCTCTTCGGCGGACTCCTGCCGGGTCGCGGCATGGAGAATCCAGCACTTGCTCCGGGATTGGCACTGTACACTTGAACAGGTTCCCGCTCTCGGGTACCCTCCTTCGTCCGCGTCATGGAAAGGCAGAAACCTCGATGGATCAGGGCAAACGGCGCGAAGAGCGCCGGCGCCGCGGTCCATCGCGGGGCCTTTGGCGGGCGGCGCGTTCAGGGGGTCGCGCGGTGGCTCGGGGGGCGGTTCTACGTGGCAGTCGCGGCGCTCGCGGCGGGCCTCGTCACTGGCACTCTCGCGCGGGCGGCAGGCCCGGTGTCGCTGCCCAGCGACGGGTCCGTGGCGTTCCTGTATTCAAAGGGGTCCGGCGTCGGGGATTGCTCGCAGCGGGACGAGGCGGAGGTGCGCGATCTCATCGTGGGGGTGGTGCACCAGGATCCGTTCGTGGCGGCCGGACAGAAAGGGGCCTTCTCTCTGCGCGTCGACGTGCGCGCGGCGCCGGGCGGAGTGCGGGCGACGTTCGCCTTGTTCGACGCGGCCGGGGCGTCGCTCGGCGTCTCGCAGGTGGAGGACTCGACGTGCGACGGGGCGCACCTCAAACTGGCCGCTTCGATTGCCCTGCTCCTCCAGCCGAAGAAGCCAGCGGCGCCGCCGCCATGTCCGCCCTGTCCGGAGCCGGGGTGCGATCAGGAGTGCCGCTCGGCCGTGCGGATCGCCCTCAAAGACGAGGTGAAGCGGGAGGTGCGCGCGGAGGAGCTGCCGAAGCTCCGGGACGAGGCGGCGCGCGACGCGAAGAAGGCAGTCCCGGCGCCCGGCTCGGTGCGGGCCGCGTTCGGGGCAGGGGCCTTGTTCGGGTTCGAGCTCGCCGCGGACCCGGCCCCTGGATTCTGGCTCTCCGGGGAGGCTCGGAGTGAGAGGTGGTCTTTCGCGGTGGAGGCGAGAGGCCTCTTCCCGACGCGGGCTCTGTCGCTCGCCAGCGGGGCGACGGTGGATGTCGGCGCGGTCAGCGGCCTCGTCTCGCCTTGTGTGCGTTACAGGTGGCTCGCGGGCTGCGCGCTCGTGGAGCTCGGCGGCGTGTGGCTCACGGGGGCCTCGGGCGCGGGGAACGATGGAGTCTTGTTCGGGCTCGGCGCGCGGGCCAGAGTGGATATCCCGATCGCCGCGGGCTTCGAAGCGAGGCTGTTCGGCGATGTGATGGGCCACCTCACCGGCATCGCCGCGAGCGGGACGGACACGACAGGGGCTTTCACGGCGGACGCGCCGAGGCGGGTGTCGGTGATCACGGGCCTCGGGCTCACGCGGGTGTTCTGAGGCTGCTTCGGGCGGGGGCTACCCGGTTTGCGAGGGCTGCCCGGCGCACGGGGGGCTCGGTGAAGCGCGACGGCGGCGGGGCGCCCCAAGACAGAGTGGGAGAGAGACTGGCGCTCATCACTCCGGGGTTGCAGAGTGGCAGTTTGCGTCAGGGGGCGTCGAGGACCTCTCGGATCTTCGCGTTCAGGACGGCCGGGGTGAGCGGCTTTTCTACGAGCTTCACGCCCTCGTTGACGATGCCGTGGTGGAGGATGACGTCGTCCGTGTAGCCCGACATGAAGAGCACCTTCAGGCCCGGTCGCAGCTCCAGGATCCGATCGGCCAGCGCGCGGCCGTTCAGGTGCGGCATCACCACGTCGGTCAGGAGCAGGTCCATCTTCGCGGCGGGTTGGCTAGCGAGCGCGATCGCCTGCTCCGGCGTGCTCGCCTCCAGCAAGACGTAGCCGGCGCGGCGGAGGATGTGCGCGGCCACGGCGCGGACCTGATCGTCGTCCTCGCACAGGAGGATGCTCTCCGTCGCGGGGCGCGAGGACGGCGTCGGCGGGATCGACGTCTGGACGATCGCGGTGCGCTCGGCGCGCGGGAGGTAGATCTTGAAGGTCGTTCCGGCGCCCGGCTCGCTGTACACCCAGACGCTGCCGCCGCTCTGTTTGACGATGCCGAACACCGTCGACAGGCCGAGGCCCGTGCCCTTGCCGCGCTCCTTCGTCGTGAAGAACGGCTCGAAGATGCGGGCCTGCGTCGCCTTGTCCATGCCGCAGCCCGTGTCGCTCACCGCGAGCTGCACGTACGGGCCCGGCGCGACGCCGTGGTGCTCCGCCGCGTAGGCGTCGTCGAGATCGACCTCGGACGTCTCGATCGAGAGCTTGCCGCCCTTGCCCATCGCGTCGCGCGCGTTCACGACGAGGTTCATCAGCACCTGCTCGATGCGGCCGCGATCCGCGCGGATCTTGCCCGTCGCCTTCGAGAGCTTCATCGCGAGGTCGATGTCCTCCCCGAGGACGCGCTGCAGCATCTTGCTGAGGTCCATGAGGATCTCGTTGAGGTCGAGCAGCTTGAGCTCCAGCACCTGGCGGCGGCTGAAGGCGAGGAGCTGGCGCGTGAGGTCCGCGGCGCGCTTGCCGGCCGCCACGATCTGCTCGACGTCGCCGCGCAGCGGATCCGCGGCTGGCAGGTCCATGAGGACGAGCTCCCCGTTCGTGAGGATGACCGTGAGCAGGTTGTTGAAGTCGTGCGCGATGCCGCCCGCGAGCCGGCCGACCGCTTCCATCTTCTGCGACTGCTGGAGCTGCGCCTCGCTGCGATCGAGGGCCTCCGTCGTGCGGCGGTGCTCGGCGACCTCGCGGCGGAGCTCGTCGTTGGCGCGCGTGAGATCGGCGGTGCGGTCGGAGACGCGGTGCTCCAGCTCGGCCTGCAGCACGCGCAGCTCGCGGTTCGTGTCCTGGAGCTGCTGCGCGCGGCGGAGGATCTCGGCCTCCATGCCGCCGGCCGCTGTGCGTAGATCCTCGGTGATGCGCTCCATCGCCGTCTGCTCTTTGCGGAGGCGCACGTAGTTGGTGACGTCCTCGACGCGGTGGAGGATGTACTGGACCTCGCCGTCGGCGCCGAAGATGGGGGAGTTGACGGGGCTCCAGTAGCGCTCCTCGAAGCCGCCGCCCTCGGCCGCGGGGCGCTCGACGTCCCATTTCTGCACGGCCATCGCGTCGGCCTTCTTGTGCGCGAGCACGCGGTGGAGCGACGCGCCGAGGTTGTTCACGCCGTCGTCCCCGTCGTTCGGATTGCCGGGGAACACGTCGAACAAGGGGCGTCCGAGGATGTCCTCGCGCGCGGCGTGCGCGGAGGCGAGCAGCGCGTCCGTGATCGCCAGGATCCGCAGGTCCGGCGACAGCAAGATCGCGAGACCGGGCGTCGCGTTGAAGACAACCTCGAAGTCGATCGGCGTGAGTGGGGACGGCATCGTGGGGGCCTCCCGGGCGGGTACTGGGGAGTCGAGAGTAGGAGTAGGAGGCGCTCGTCTCCAGGGGATTTCAAGTGTTATCGCGTGTCACGGTGTCGTAAGCCGACAGGGGTAGTCAGTCAGGCCGGGGGAGGTTGCGTGCTTGTTGGAGGTGGCCAGTCCTCCGGCATACGGGCGTCCTCGGCCTTGGCAACGCCGCTCGGATCGGACTACACCGGGCGCGGCATGATCCACGCGTCCCGGTTCCTCCGTTCGTGTCTCCTCGGCCTCTCGCTCGCGCTCGCCGCGTGCGGTTCGGACGAGAAACCCAAGCCCGCCGACGCCGGCGCGCCCGATCCGGGGAAGGAGCCGATCGTCGGCGGGAAGCTCGGCGCCGCGATCGCGTCGGCCGCGGCGCAGTCCTCGGCGACCCCGGCGAAGGCGAAGAGCGCGCAGGGGGACGAGCCGCCGGAGAGCGGGATCTTCGCGCCGGGAGAGGCCGACAAGCGCCAGCCGAAGGGCGCGGCCCCCAAGATCGACGTGATGAGCGACGGTGAGGGCAACAAGGTCCAGCTCGCGTACAAGCTCGACGCCGGCGAGGTGAAGACGACGATCAGCGCGTCGCTGCGGATGGGGCAGGGGCGCCTCCCGGAGATCGAATTCGCCCTCTCGATCAAGCCCGAGAAGCCGAAGGACAAGGCGGACAAACCGAAGGACGAGAAGGCCGAGGCGCCCGCGAGCACGCCGCTCGTCGCGACGGTGACGGGCGTGAGCGTACCGGCCGGTCAGGGCGCGCCGAAGGAGGCGGTCGACGAGGTCGTGAAGCTGAAGGGCGCGACGATCAAGTACGACCTCACGGCGATGGGCGCGGTGTCCAACGTCGCGATCGACGTGCCGAAGGGCGCGCAGGAAGGCCTTCGCCCGGTGCTGGAGGCGCTCGCGAACGCGATGAGCCTGTTCACGGTCGCGCTCCCGCCGAAGCCGGTCGGCGTCGGCGCGTACTGGATCGCGTCCGAGCGCGCGAAGGGCGACGCGGGCCTCGACGTGCTCCGTTTCCGCGTGTTCAAGGTCCTCAAGATCGAGGGCGACGTTGTCACGATGACGATGGATGTGCGGCAGTACTCGGCCGATCAGACCGTGAAGCTGCAGGACGAGACCGGCGCGCAGGAGCTGACGATGAACGCGTTCGACTCGAAGGGGAGCGGCGCGGTCGTGTGGAAGGCGGACCAGTTCCTCGCGCAGAAGGGCGACGCGCAGCAGGACATGGCGGCGCGCGTGACGCCGCCCGGTCAGCCGCCCGCGCAGCCGGGGCAGCGGCAGCAGGGCCTCATGTTGCAGAGTCAGCTCACCGCCAAGCTCGGCGGCGGCACGGGGATGACGGCGAAGAAGCCGTGAAACGCCGCGGGGGGACGCCGCGTCGCGATCAGTCGGCGGCGGGTTTGTCTTCGGCGGCTGTCTCGGCGCGGGGCTCCGGCGCGGCGGCATCCGCCTGGTCGGCCTCGTGCTCGTGCTCCTTCATCGCGAGGCGCGCCTGGTGCGCCTCTTCGAGCCGCTCCGCGATCGTGCGGCGGAGCGCCGGCAGATCGTAGCGATCCGGGCGATCGCCCTCGGCCATTTCGGCGATCTCCTTCGCGATGGCGTCCGCGTGCTTGCGCGGAGCGTCCGGGATCTTGAGCGCGGCGCCGAGCTGGTCGAGCACCGCGGACTCCGCGTCGGTGACCTTGTTGTCGAGGCGGGTCATCCACGCGGCGACCGCGTAGACGAAGAGGCGATCGGCCTTGCTCATG
The DNA here is from genome assembly GCA_046351455.1 of Polyangiaceae bacterium. Lineage (GTDB taxonomy): Bacteria > Myxococcota_A > Polyangia > Polyangiales > Polyangiaceae > JADJRH01. The sequence continues at coordinate 107,747 of JAXLYM010000025.1, read as the reverse complement.
GCGTGCAGATCGATCGTGTGAAGCTCCACCTTCTGCTTCGTGGCGGCGTCGATCTCGCCGATCTCTTCGAGCTCCAGGCCCTCCTCCATGGCCGTGCGCACGATGGCGTCGGCCTCGTCCGGATCGAGCTGGCCGTCGGCCCACGCGATCGCGGCGAGCGCGATGAATACGTCCCGTCCCAGGCGGTGCTGTTCCATGGGGCGGAGCCTATCGAGGAATTTTTTTCGGAGAAAGGGGCGGCTTCGAGAGATTGTCAGGCCGCGGGGTTGCCCACGACGACCGTCCACTCGCGGATGACGATCTTCGTCCAGATGCCGTTCTGCGCGTACGAGTCGGTCGCGAGGAGCGCGAGGATCTCCTCCTTCGACTCGGCGCGGAACACGAGCAGGCCTTGATCCATCGGCTCTTGCAGGGCGCCGCCGAGCACGAGCTTGCCCGCCGCGTGGAGCTCGCGCAGGTGCGCGAGGTGGGCCTCGCGGTGCGGCGCGCGCTTCTCCGCCGCGTTCTCCACGAAGTGCGTGAATACAGCGTACGTCTTCATCGCGCGCGCCTCACTTCTTGGGCTTGAGGATGATGGTCGGGCGCTTGCCGGTCGCCGTGGGCGTCGCGGTCGCCTTCGTCGTCGCGGTCGCGGTCGCGGTGGGCGCGGCCGTCGTGGTCGCGGTCGCGGTCCCGTTCGGGTGCAGGAAGTTTCCGGTCGGCACCGGCACCGGCGTGGTGGTGGTCGTCGTGGTGGTGGTGCTCGTCGTCGTGGTCTTCGCGGTCGTCACGGGGCGCGGCGCGACGTACACCGGGATCGCGCTCGCGGTGGAGCCGGGGATCGCCACCGAGCCGCCGCCCGGCAAGCAGAAGCCGACGCCGCCGCTGTCCGAGATGTCGTGGCAGACCTTGAAATTCTCGGGGCAGTCCGCGTCCGTCTGGCAGTGCGCGGAGCAGAAGCCGACGGTGCTCGCGTCGGAGCCGACGGGCTTCAGGCAGTTGCCGGTCGCGCACTCGGAGGCGTTCGTGCAGTTCTGGCCGGTGGCGTTGCCGGTCGGCTTCGCGCAGGCGTCGCCGGGCTTTCCGTCGCGCGCGCGGCACACGTACCCGGACCCGCACTCCTTGTCGAAGACGCACGTCTTCGTGCAGATGGAGCCGTACGTCGCGCACTCCATCGAGTCGCAGTCGAGGTCCGTCGTGCAGTCCTCCCCGAACTGCTTCTTGGAGCGGTTGAACAGCTTGCACCCGGCCACGGTCGTGAGCGGGAGGAGCACGGCCAGGAGCGTCAATGCGCCGAAAATGCGTCCGGGGTTTCGCGGTGCCATCGGTTTCTCCAATCTCGCCCGCGTCTACCACAGCCTCACCGCGGGTTGCGCAAAACCGCCTTCGCGCCGGCCAGCGCTGGTAGGCTGCGCGCCGCATGAGCACACGCCCCACCTCCATCCCGCCCTCGTCGCCGGTCCGCGTCGAAGACGACCGGACGAGCTTGCACCCCGCGGCCTTGCGGCGTGCGTTCCAGGACCACGTGCAGTTCTCTCGGTCCCGCGACGTGGAGGCGGCGACCCCGTTCGATCGCTACGTCGCGCTCTCGCTGGCGGTGCGCGATCGGCTCGTCTCGCGGTGGTCGGCGACGCAGCGCACGTACTACGAGAAGGACGCGAAGCGCGCGTACTACCTCTCCGCGGAGTTCCTCCTCGGGCGCGCGCTCCTCACGAATTTGCAGGCGCTCGGCGTCGAGGAGGCGTACCGCGCGGTGCTCCGCGACCTCAACGTGGACCTCGACGATCTCGTCGAGCTGGAGCCGGACGCGGGCCTCGGCAACGGCGGCCTCGGGCGCCTCGCGGCGTGCTTCATGGAGTCGATCGCGACGCTCGGCATGCCCGGCTACGGGTACGGCATCCGCTACGAATTCGGCATCTTCGAGCAGGCGATCCGCAACGGCGCGCAGGTCGAGCGCGCGGACGAGTGGCTCCGCTTCGGCAACCCCTGGGAGATCGAGCGCCCGGAGTACTCGGTGCCGGTGCGCTTCGGCGGCCACACGGAGATGCGGCACGAGGGCCAGGGCAAGTACCAGGTCGTGTGGCACCCCGGCGAGCGCATCGTCGGCGTCCCGTTCGACACCCCGATCGCGGGCTACAACACGCCGCACGTGAACTCGCTGCGCCTCTGGGCCGCGCGCGCGCACGAGGAGTTCGACTTCGATCTCTTCAACGCGGGCGACTACGTGCGCGCCGTGCAGGCGAAGAACGACTCCGAGGTCGTCTCGAAGGTGCTCTACCCGAACGACAACTTCGAGGCCGGCCGCGAGCTGCGCCTGCGCCAGGAGTACTTCTTCGTCGCCTGCTCCATCTACGACATCGTGTGGCGCTACAAGAAGACGCACCCGAGCTTCGATCATTTCTCGGACAAGGTCGCGATCCAGCTCAACGACACGCACCCGGCGATCGCGATCGCGGAGCTGATGCGCGTGCTCGTGGACGAGAACAAGCTCGGCTGGGACGAGGCGTGGGAGCAGACCCACGCGGCCTTCGGCTACACGAACCACACGCTCCTGCCCGAGGCGCTGGAGCGCTGGCCGGTGTCGCTCTTCCGGCGCCTCTTGCCGCGGCACCTGGAGATCATCCACGAGATCAACCGCCGCTTCTTGCGCACGGTGATGGACGCGTACCCGCAGGATCACGCGCGGCAGCGGCGCATGTCGATCGTGGAGGACGGGCCGGACGGCAACGTGCGGATGGCGTACCTCGCGGTGGTCGGCTCGCACTCGGTGAACGGCGTCGCCAAGCTGCACTCGCGCCTCCTCAAGGACGAGCTGATGCGCGACTTCTCGGAGCTCTACCCGGATCGCTTCAACAACAAGACGAACGGCGTGACCCCGCGGCGCTGGCTGTTCGAGTGCAACCCCGGCCTCGCGCGCCTCATCACGGATTACACGGGCGGCCGCGAGTGGGTGAAGGACCTGTCGCTCCTGGAGAAGCTCGTGCCGCACGCGGAGGAGCCCGAGGCGCGCGCCCGGCTCCGCGGCGTGAAGCGCGCCAACAAGGAGCGGCTCGCGAAGATCATCCGGTACCTCGTCAACGTGGAGGTGGATCCGGCCTCGATCTTCGACGTGCAGATCAAGCGCCTGCACGAGTACAAGCGCCAGCTCCTCAACGTGCTGCACATCGTGGCGCTCTACCTGCGGCTGAAGAAGGGCCAGAAGGTGACGCCGCGCACGTTCCTGTTCGGCGCGAAGGCGGCGCCCGGCTACCGGATGGCGAAGCTCATCATCCGGTTCATCCACGCCGTGCAGTACGTGATCAACGGCGACCGCTCGAACAGCGCGCTGCGGGTCGCGTTCTTGCCGAACTACCGCGTGTCGCTCGCGGAGAAGATCATCCCCGCGGCGGACGTGTCCGAGCAGATCTCGACGGCCGGCATGGAGGCCTCCGGCACCGGCAACATGAAGCTGTCGATGAACGGCGCGCTCACGATCGGCACGCTGGACGGCGCGAACATCGAGATCCGCGACGCGGTCGGCGCCGAGAACTTCTTCCTCTTCGGCATGACGGCGGAGGAGGTGGCGGCCCGCAAGCGCGCGAACATCCCCGGCGCGGCGGCGCTCCAGGACAACGAGGAGCTGCGCGAGGTGATCTCGCTCATCGAGTCGGGCTTCTTCAACCCGGAGGAGCGCGACCTCTTCCGCCCGCTGCTCGACGAGCTGCTCGGCCGCGACCAGTACATGATCATGGCCGATTTCGCGGCCTACTCGGCGTGCCAGGAGGCGGTCGCCGCGGCGTACCAGGACCAGGACGCGTGGTCGAGGATGGCGTTCCTCAACGTCGCGCGGATGGGCGCCTTCTCGTCCGATCGCACGATCCGCGAGTACGCGCGCGAGATCTGGGGCATCGAGCCAATCGCGGTCGAGGCTCCCGTGTATCACCCGGACGGACCCCCCGGTTGATGCGAACCTCCTTCTATTTCCCTGTGATCGGCGCGATCGCGCTGTGCGCGTGCGGCTCGCCGCCTCCCCCGGTGGTGGCGCCCGCGCCGACCGTCACGGCCGTCGCGCCGCCTCCCACCGCGACCGCGACCGCGGCGCCGGAGGCTCCGAAAGAAGCCCTCCCGTCGATGCACCCGTGCGTGCCGGACTTCATCGTGAAGGACCTGCACCAGTGCGAGCCGGGCGCGCAGGCGATCGACTACAGCGGCGTCGCGAACGCGATGGACGCGATGGCGAAGGCCGGTCCGTTCGGGCCTCCTCCGAAGGCGGGCGCGGGCCAGCGCGATCTGCTGCCGCACGAAGAGAAGGCCGCGTCCGCGGCGCGAGCGTTCCTGTGCCGCGCGGCGCCGGGCGAGATGGACGACGAGCACGCGGCGGTCGCCTTCGATCTCGGCCGCATTTACATGAACGCGCAGCACTTCGAGGACGCGTCGGTCTTCCTGCGCGACGCCGTGATCCTGGATCCGCAGAAGCACGCGGAGCCGGAGCTCGCCGCGCGCTTCTTGATCGAGGCGGTCGGAGCGCTCGCGAAGACGCGCCCCGAGTGCACCGCCACCTACGACGCGCTCTCCACGGCGATCGTGAAGCACGTGTGCGAGGGCCCCGGCGCCGATCAGCGCAAGGAGTCCTGCGAAGGCATCACCGCCGCGAAGGCGACCGCCGGCCCCACGAAGGCGAACTAGCCGAGCATCTTCGCGAGGAACTGGCCGGTGTAGGACTTCTTCACCTTGGCGACGGCCTCCGGCGTGCCCTCCGCGACGACGCGGCCGCCGCCTTCGCCGCCCTCGGGGCCGAGATCGATCACCCAGTCCGCGCACGCCACCACATCGAGGTTGTGCTCGATCACGAGCACCGAGTTGCCCGCGTCCACGAGGCGCTGCAAGACGCCCAGGAGCTTGCGGATGTCCTCGAAATGAAGGCCCGTCGTGGGCTCGTCGAGGATGTAGAGCGTGCGGCCCGTCTGCACCTTCGACAGCTCGCGTGACAGCTTCACGCGCTGCGCCTCGCCGCCGCTCATCGTCGTCGCGGGCTGGCCGATCTTCATGTACCCGAGGCCGACGTCCGCGATCGTCTGCAGGATGCGCTTCGTCGTCGGGTAGGCGGCGAACAGCGTGAGGCAGTCGTCCACGTCGGTGTCGAGCACGTCCGCGATGCTCTTGCCCCGGTACCGCACCGCGAGCGTCTCGGCCTTGTAGCGCTTGCCCCCGCACACGTCGCACGGGACGTACACGTCCGCGAGGAAGTGCATCTCCACCTTCACGACGCCGTCGCCGCCGCACGCCTCGCAGCGCCCGCCCTTCACGTTGAAGCTGAACCGCCCCGCGTCGTAGCCGCGCGCGCGCGCCTCGGGGAGGTTCGCGAAGATCTCGCGGATCTGATCGAACACCTTCGTGTACGTGCCGGGGTTGGAGCGCGGCGTCCGGCCGATCGGCTTCTGATCGATCGCGATCGCCTTGTCGATGTTCTGCATCCCCGCGATGCGCTTGTGCGCGCCGACCGGATCCGTCGACCGATGCAGCGTGTGCCCGAGCGCCGGCAGCAGGATGCCGTTCACGAGCGACGATTTGCCCGCGCCGCTCACGCCCGTCACCGCCGTCAGCACGCCGAGCGGGATCTTCACGTCGATGTCCTTGAGGTTGTGCTCGCGCGCGCCGTGCACCACGATCTCGCCCTTCGGATCGCGGCGCTTCGTCGGCATCTCGATGCGCATCCGGCCGGAGAGGTACGCGCCGGTGAGGCTGGCCTCGCTCGTCAAGAGGCCTTCGGGCGGGCCGGAATACAGGACCTTTCCGCCGAGGTGGCCGGCGCCGGGGCCGAAGTCGACGACGTGATCGGCCGCGCGGATCGTCTCCTCGTCGTGCTCCACCACGAGCACCGTGTTGCCGAGATCGCGCAGGTGCCGCAGCGTGCCGAGGAGGCGCTCGTTGTCGCGCGGGTGCAGGCCGATCGACGGCTCGTCGAGGACGTACATGACGCCGCTGAGCTCGCTGCCGAGCTGGCTCGCGAGGCGGATGCGCTGCGCCTCGCCGCCGGAGAGCGTGGGTCCGGAGCGATCCAGCGTGAGGTAGTCGAGGCCGACGTTGAGCAGGAACGTGAGGCGCGCGTCGATCTCGCGCAGCACCGACGCCGCGATCGCCGCCGCCGCGGGCGCGAGCTTCAGCGAATGGAAGTGCGCCGCGGCCTCCTTCACGGTCATCGCCGTGACGTCCGCGATGCTCTTCTTCGCGATCTTCACCGCGAGCGTCTCGGGCCGGAGACGCCGGCCGCCGCAGCCCTCGCACACGCGCTCGGACATGAAGGCGCGGTACGCCTCGCGCATCTGCTCCGAGGTCGTCGCGTGGAAGCGGCGCAGGATCGTGTGCACGACGCCCTCGTGCTTCATCGCCCACGTGCCGTGGCTCGCGTCGCCTTCCTTTCCCCACGAGACCGCGATGCGCTTGCCGTCGAGGCCGTAGAGGATCTTCTCCTGCTTCGACTTCGCGAGCTTCTTCCACGGCACGTCGAGGTCGACGTTCACGGCCTTCGCGACCGCGTCGGCGATGCGGTGCGTCCAGCCCTCGCCGCGCGCCATCGCGCCGGCCCACGGGGCGATCGCGCCCTCGCGGATCGATTTCTCCTTGTCCGGCACCACGAGATCCGGATCCACGTCGAGCCGCATCCCGAGGCCGCTGCACGCGGGGCACATGCCGAGCGGGCTGTTGAACGAGAAGCTCTGCGGCGACAGGGCAGGGAAGCTCACGCCGCAGTGCGATCGCTTCTGGCTGAAGGTGAGCGTGCGCCCGCCTTCGACCTCGGCGCGGGCCTCGCCGTCCGCTTCCTTGAGCGCGCTCTCGATCGCCTCCGCGACGCGCGCCCGGTTCTCCGGCAGCACGCTCGTGCGGTCGACCACGAGATCGATCGTGTGCTTCCGCTTCTTGTCGAGCGCCGGGATCGACTCGTCGAGCCGCACCACCTCGGAGTCGATGCGCACGCGCGAAAACCCCTTGTCCCGAAGGCCTTCCAGCACGTCGCGGAACTCGCCTTTGCGCAGGTCGACGATCGGCGCGAGCACGGTGAGCTTGGATCCGGCCGGCAGCGCGAAGATCTCCGCGACGATCTGCTCGGACGTCTGCGCGCTCACCCGCTCGCCGCACTCGTGGCAGAACTGCTCGCCGGCGCGCGCGTAGAGGACGCGCAGGTAGTCGTAGACCTCGGTGATCGTGCCGACGGTCGATCGCGGGTTGGCGCTCGCGCTCTTCTGCTCGATCGCGACGGTCGGCGAGAGGCCGGAGAGGCGCTCGACGTGCGGCCGCTCGAGCTGCCCCAGGAACTGGCGCGCGTAGGAGGAGAGCGTCTCCACGTAGCGGCGCTGGCCCTCGGCGTAGAGCGTGTCGAACGCGAGGCTCGATTTGCCGGACCCGCTCACGCCCGTGAACACGACGAGGCGGTTCTTCGGCACCTGGAGCTGGTCGACCACCAGGTTGTGCTCGCGCGCGCCGAGGACCTCGATGAACGCGGGCTCGCGCGGGATCGACTGGCGGACGTCGTGGACCGAAGCGCGGTTCGTCATGGGCCCGGCCCTCTAGCACTGAACAAGTGTTTTCCCAAGCCTCGGCGAAATCGGATCCGGCCCGCGAACCTGGAATGCGGCAAGAGCGCGGCGGCCGGCCGCTCCGGGATGGGAAAGGGGCCTCGGTTCGCTAGGCTCGGGACATGCGCATTCCCCTCATGCTTTCGCTTCTCTTCGCAGCGCTCGGCCTCGTCGCGTGCGCCGCGAACGGCGATCCGCCGAACGGATCCAACGTGCCGTGCGACGGGACGCCGAACCACCCCGCGAGCGGACCGGCCGTCGCGCTCGAAGCGCGTGACGTCGCGATCCTCGTCGTCGAGCAGACGGCCTCTTCGCTCCGCGTGACGTCGAGCGCGCGCCGCCCGCGATCCGCGCTCGGCCCCGCGGCCTCGTGGAACGGCACCGGCGCGGCGACGCACACGTGGAAGCTGCTCGGCCCGCACGGCGAGGTGATCGCGTCGGGAGACATCGTCGCGCGCGGCGCGCTGGAGTCGCCGCCGAACGAGTCGCAGGGCGCGCCCGCGGTGAACGTGCCGAAGCAGGACGTCGCGTTCACGGTGAAGGTGCCGCAGCCCGCGCCGGGCGAGACGATCGAGATCGCCCCCGTCGGCGGCTCCAGCCTCGTCGCGAGGTGGCCGTGAAGGCGCGCGGTCTGGCGTGCGCGATCGCCCTCGCGGCGGCCGCGATCCTGGCCCCGGCGCGTCCAGCGTTCGCGGGCGCGTGCCCGGCGGAGGCCGGCGATTGCTCCGAGCTCGCGACGGCGGGATCGACCGCGGCGTCGATCGATTTCGTGATCGTGGGCGACGGCTACACCGCGGCGGAGCGCGACAAGTTCTTCGCCGACGCGCAGACGGCCGCGGACGGCATCCTCGGCTCGGAGACGTACGGCGCGTACAAGCCCGTCTTCAACGCGTGGGCGCTGTTCACGCCGTCGCAGGACAGCGGCGCGGACGATCCGTCGGCGGGCGTCTCGGTGAGCACCGCGTTCGACGCGTCGTACGACACGAACGGCATCGATTACCTGCTCGCGGTGAACGACGGCAAGGTGCACCAGGAGATCAACAAGCGCTTCCCGGAGGCGGATCTCGTCCTGTGCATCGTCAACGCGAAGCCGTACGGCGGATCGGGCGGATCCGTCGCGGTCGTCTCGCTCGACGGCAACTCGCTGGAGATCGCGCGTCACGAGATCGGCCACACGATCGCGGGCCTCGCGGACGAGTACACGGCGCCGTACCCGGGCTTCCCCGACGGCGATCCGGAGCCGAACGTCGCGTCCGCGGCGCACCTCGATCCGGTGAAGTGGTCGAGCTGGCTCACCGACGGCGTCGCGATCCCCACGCCGATCGCGGACAAGAAGGGCGATCACGATCCGGTCGGCGCGTTCGAGGGCGCTCGTTACAAGACGACCGGCGTCTTCCGCCCGACGCCGAACTGCCTCATGCGCGAGCTGAACCACACGTTTTGCCAGGTGTGCGCGCAGGCGATGGTGATCGGCTTCTCGAAGCTGTCGCTGCTCATCGACGCGCCGTCCCCCGCGCTGGACGCGGCGATCCCCGGCAAGGGCGCGACGTCGTTCTCGGCGACGATCCCGGCGCTGTCGGACCTGATGATCACGTGGACGATCGACGGCAATCCGGCTGTGGGAACGGGCGGCACGCTCGCGGTGGATCCGTCGGCGCTCGGCCTCGCGGACGGCCCGCACGCCATCGGCCTCGCGGTGTACGACGCGACGGCGCTGGTGCGCGACGATCCGGACGGCGTGATGAAGGAGGCGATCACCTGGAACATCACGGTCGACTCCAACCTCCCGCCCATCGGCGGAGAAGGCGGCGCGGGCGGCTCGACGAGCACCTCCAGCGGAGGCACCGGCGGCACCAAGAACGAAGGCGACTGCGGTTGTCAAACGCCAGGATCTAGCGGCGCAGGAGCCTCTCCCTGGCTCGCGGTCGCCGCCGCAGCGCTCGCGATGCGCCTCGGCCGGAGGCGCCCGCGCCGCTGATCAAACGCCTGGATCTAGCGGCGCCGGAGCCTCTCCCTGGCTCGCGGTCGCCGCCGCAGCGCTCGCGATGCGTCTCGGCCGGAGGCGTGCGCGCCGCTGATCGGGATCACGAAACAGTGAACGCCCCCCTCCCTGCGGCTGCGAAGCAGGCGCTTTGGGAGGGGCGGGCCGCGCGCAGCGAAGCGAGCACGGACCGGGGGTGGGCACCCAAAACCCTGATGCTCGACGATGCTTCCTTGCTCACGCTCTGGTACGCCCCGGGCGTGGCCGGCACGCTCTACGTCGTCGCGACGCCTATCGGGAACCTCGGGGACATCACGCTCCGCGCGATCGAGACGCTGCGATCCGTGAGCCGCGTGCTCGCGGAGGATACGCGGCGATCGCTCGCGCTGCTCTCGCACCTCGGCATCGGCGGCAAGCCCGTGGATCGGCTCGACGCGCACGCGCCGGAGGCCGCCCTCGCGCGCGCCGCGGATCGGCTGGAGGCCGGCGAAGACATCGCGCTCGTCACCGACGCGGGCACGCCGATCGTGAGCGATCCCGGCACGGCGCTGGTGCGGCTCGCGGCCGCGCGCGGGCTGCGCGTGGTGCCGATCCCGGGGGCGTCCGCGGTGCTCGCGGCGGTGTGCGCTTCGGGGATCGTGAACGGGGCGTTCCGCTTCGTGGGGTTCCTCCCGCGCTCCGGGCCCGAGCGGCGCGCGGCGCTGGAGAAGATCGCGTCCGACGTGGATCCGATCGTCCTCTTCGAGTCGCCGGAGCGCACCACGGACACGCTGCGCGCCCTCGCGGAGATCGGCCCGTCGCGCCCCGCCGTCGTCGCGCGCGAGCTCACGAAGATGCACGAAGAGCTCGTCCGCGGGGCCATTTCGGAGATCGCGGCGCTCCAGCGCGAGTGGGTCGGAGAGGTCACGATCGTCCTCGGCGAAGGCGACGGCGGCGTCGGTGAGCCCGCGATCGACGACGCCGAGATCGACCGCCGCATCGACGAGGCGCTCGACAAAAACAGGCGCGCGCGCGACATCGCCGAGGAGCTCGCGCTGGTGCTCCGCGTGCCGAAGAAGGACGTCTACACGAGGGTGGTGAAGCGGCGGGAAGGGCGCTCCTGAGCCGGCCCGCGCGCGGAAGAGGCGCGCGCGGACTTCGCAGGAGAGGCTTCAGATCAAGGGCAGATCGCGCTCGCGATCAGGATGTCGTCGAGGTTCCACGAGCCGATCGTGTACACGCCCGAGCTCGCCACGTCGTAGCCGAAGCGGATCTTCATCGTCGCGCTCTTGTACGCCGTGAGGTCGAACTGCGTCGGGTACTGGGCCGCGCTGGTCGGCGGGTTGACCGGCGGGTTCGGCAGGCCGTGGTTCGTCCACGCCGAGTCCTGGACGCCGCAGCAGCCGCCCGTCGCGCCGTAGGGGAGCGTCACCCAGGTCGTGCCGTTGTCCGTGCTGACCTGGATGACGTTGTGCATGAACGGATCGTAGTCGCTGTTCAGCCAGCGCCAGAACTGCAGGTACACCGAGCCGGCCGCGCCCGCCGTGTTGATGGTCGGGCTCGTCAGGTAATAGAACTGGCCCGCCGCGACGACGGTGGGAGCGGGGCCGCCGAGCACGACGCCCGCGATGCCGTTGTCGGCCGTCGCGGTGTGATCGACGCCCGGATCCGGGTTGCCGGTGCAGCCCGCGCAGCCCGCGATCGCCGGCCCGATCTGCCAGTTCTGGCCGACCGTCCAGCCCTTGCTGTTGTCCTTGAAGTCCTCGAAGAAGTACGTGGTCGGGCCGCCGTTGCAGACGATCGCGCCGTTCTGGCACGCCGTCACGCCGGCGCCGCCGCAGCCGCACGCCTGGCCGCCGCCGGGGTTGCCGTTGTCGACCATGCCGTCGCAGTTGTTGTCCTTCGCGTCGCACGTCTCGGTCGAAGGCATCTTGTTCTGCACGCACGTGATCGCGCCGTTCTGGCAGTGCAGCGTGCCGGCGGCGCACTCACCGAGCAGACCCGTGTCGCACGCGCCGCCGCCCCCCGGATCTCCGTTGTCGACCGTGCCGTCGCAGTCGTTGTCGAGGCCGTCGCACGTCTCCGCGGACGCCGCCACGTCCTGGAAGCAGTCGATCGTGTAGTTGCCGCCGCCCGCGTCCTGGCACGAGAGCGTGCCCGCCGCGCACACGCCGAGCGCGCCCGTCGAGCACGCGCTCCCGGTGCCCGCGATGTTGTCGTCGACCGCGCCGTTGCAGTCGTCGTCCTTGCCGTTGCACGTCTCGGTCGTGGCCGTGACGAAGGGCTGGCACGTGAGCGCGGCCGCGATGCACTTCATCTTGCCGGGCGCGCAGACGCCGAGCTGACCCGAATCGCAGTTCGCGTCGAGCATCGGGTCGGTCTCGTCGATGAGCTGGTTGCAGTTGTTGTCGATGCCGTCGCACACCTCGACGGAGGGCATGTTCGGGATGCACTGCTGCGCCTGCCCGTTCACGCACTTGTCGACCACGGCCGTGCACGCGCCGACGCCGCACATCGTCGTGCCCATGTCGTCGACGGCGTCGTTGCAGTCGTCGTCGATGAGGTTGCACTCCTCCTTCGCCGGCACGACCTGGCCCGCGCACTCGCCCCACGCGCCGTTCGCGCACGTCTGCGTGCCCGCCTTGCAAGCGCCCTTGCCGGACGTGCCGTCGGGGCCCGTGTAACAATCCTGCGTCGCGCCGTCATTGCACGCGCAGCCGCTCGGAGCGGCGGCGACGTTGTCGATCTGCCCGTCGCAGTCGTTGTCTTTGCCGTCGCAGATCTCGGTCTCGGGCACGCACGTGGCGCCGCCCGCGCCTGCCGTGTTGCCGCCCGCGCCTGCTGTCGATCCGCCATTGCCCCCCGCCCCGCCGCCGCCGGCGCTGGTGGCCCCGGTGCCGGATCCCTTCGCGCTCGGGCAGCCCATGGTGGCCGCGCCGAGCAAAATGACCGCTGGGAGCGCGATCGCTCTCCAAGCATTGGAGCGTGCTTGGCTCATACGAGGTGTCCCTTTCCGCGCAAAGAAACGAGCCCAAAGGCCCAATAAAGTGGTGGTTGGTCGACGATAACTGATTCTCCTTTTTCGGGAGAAGGATCCGGCAAAGCCCGCCGCGCGGTGATTGACCGTCGGACCGCGACGCCCGGGGCCGCGCGATTCGGCCTCGGAGCGCGACGCCCGGGGCAGAGCGATTCGGCTTCGGAGATCGCTCTTTCACGTGAACGTGAAATCGCAGGAAGAGATGGGCGAGGGTCCTGGTTCCGCGGACGCTCCGGGATCCCGCGTCGGGACCGGCACGTCACGAAAGGGTCCTGCTGCGGTATGGTCGCGCCCGTCATGAACATGAGCTCCTTCGCCAGCCGCCGCGGAAGCACCGCCGCCGCCGTCTTCGCGCTCGCTCTCGCCGCCGGTTGCGGGCCCGTCCCGCCGAAGGCCGCGATGCCGCCGCGACACACCAAGCTCGTCACGCCCCCCGCGAAGACCGCCCCGAAGCTCGAAGGCGGCGCGTTCGCGGCGACGGCGATCGAGGACCTCGAGAGCGAGTCGAACGCGCACTATTTCGCGCGGCAGAAGGACGGCGCGATCCTCGTCTTCGCGCGCGGCGATCGCTTCTTCGCGCGGGCCACCGGAACCGACGGCCTCCCGAAAGCTGCGCAGGCGACGGACATCGGCGCGGCCCCGTCCGGCGCGGTGGAGCTCTTGCTCGGCATGCTCGCGCCGGTCGGAGACGGCTACGTCTTCGCGTGGGCGGAGCGAGAGGCGGGCCGCACGCGCATCGTCACGCAGGCGATCGACGCGTCCGGCGCGCCGCGCGGAGCGCACGCGAACCTCACGGAGATCGCCGAGGAGGTGTGGGCGCTCGACGTGTTGCCGCGCGCGTCGGGCGCGCTCGTCGCGTGGGAGACGTGGTCGCAGCAGCTGCAGCACGGCGACGTGGTCGCGGTGCCGCTCGACGCGAAGGGCGTCGCGACAGGGCCGGCCGCGCCGCTCGCGAGCGGGGTGCTCGCGTGGTTCAAGGCGCCTTCGGCGGATGCGATCGCGGTGGTGCTCCCGGCGCCCGGCAAAGAGGAGAGCGACCCCGGCACGGTGGTGACGGGCAAGGTCGCGGTGGTGCCGCTCGACGCGTCCGGCAAGGCGAAGCCGCTCGTCGAGATCAGCGCGTCGCCGACCGCGCAGCCCGACGTGCAGGTCGCGGAGATCGGCGGGCGCATCGTGCTCGTGTGGACGGACATGCGCGATCTGGATGCGGCCGTGTGGACCGCCACGATCGACAAGAACGGCGCGATCACGTCCCCCGCGAAGCGCGCGACGCCCCCGACCGGCGAGCAGGCGCTCATCGCGATCGCCGGCGGATCCGCGGTGAGCGGCGCGGTGCCGCGCGGCCTGCTCGCGTGGGAGGACGTGCTGCGCACGCCCACGGACGAGCGCCTGATCCACCTCGCGACGATCGGATCGGACGGCGCGCTGAGCAAGGAGCGCGCGACGGTGAAGTTCCTGGCGCGCACGGAGGACGACGACGCGAACGAGGACGCGAACGCGGCGCCCCCCGAGCCCGCGATCGCGGCCGACGCGAACGGCTTCGGCGTGATCACGCTCGCGCCGATGTGGCGAGGCTCGGAGGCGCCGGAGAAACCCACGATCCTGCCGACGTTCGTGCGCTTCGGGGCGGACCTCACGGTGCAGTCGGCGGAGCCGATCCGCGCGGAGCTCTTCGGCGAGGACGGCCTCCCGTATTCGATGGATCCGCGCTCGTTCGCGTGCGTCGCGGGCGCGTGCTCGGCGGTCGGCGTGGCGGCGTCGCAGCCGGCGCACGTCGGCATGGTGCAGCTCGCGTCGCGCAAGGCGGACTGGACCACGCCGGCGATGCGCGACACGGACGACGCGCCTCCGCGGGCCGCGTCGCTGACGTCGCTGCACAACGGCGATCAGATCGCGCGCGTCGCGGCGACGCAGCTCGAAGGCGGCGGCGTGCTGACGGCGTGGACCACGTATTTCCCCGAGGGCGATCCCGGCTCCCGCGCGAAGAAGAACGGCGGCGCCGAGGTCGAGATCGTGGCCGCGCCGAAGGACGCGACGGCCCCGCTCCCCGCGCCGATCTCGCTCTCGAAGAAGGCCGTCTCGGTGGGCGGCGTCGCGGTGTCACCGTCGGTCGGCGGCGACAAGAAAGAGATCGCCGTCGCGTGGGTCGCGCGCGAGAAGGGCGAGTCGCAGGTCTACGTCACGAAGGTCGACGAGAGCGGCAAGAAGCTCGGCCAGAAGAAGCTCACGGTGATCCCGCGCGCGAAGAAGAACGCCGCCGCGAGCGAGGCCTCCGACGTCGCGATCGCGTGGTCGCCGGCGGACCAGGTCGAAGGTTGGATCGTCGCCTGGGTCGACACGCGCGACGGAAACGCCGAGGTATACGCGGCGAAGCTCGATCGCAACCTCAACAAGATCGGCCCGGATCACCGCATCACGGAGGCCGCGGGCGACGCGGCGGAGGTGCAGATCCTGGTGCGCGGCAAGGAGACGTTCCTCGCGTGGTCCGACGCGCGCCAGAAGAGCGACGAGGGCCGCGGCGACATCTACGTGCAGCGCATCGACACGCGCGCCCTCACCAAGATCGGCAGCGAGACGCGGCTCGCGGCGACGCCGATGCATTCGCGGTCGCCCCAGCTCGTGTCGGGCCCGAGCGGCTCGGTGTGGGCGTCGTGGATCGAGGAGCCCGGAGAGGGCGCGGAGGCGGGCGGCTCGGTGCGGTTCGCGGTGCTCGACGAGCGCGGCTCCCCGACGTTGTCGACGCGCGTGAACGGCGATCCGAAGCACGTGGTGGTGTCGTCGACGCTCGCGTGCGGCGACAAGGGTTGTCACGTGATCGTGGGCCGCTCCGGCGGCGACGCGCTGTGGATCGACGCCTTCGACTTGAGCGCGGCCGCGCAGCCCGGAGGCCTGAAGACGCTCCTCACGCTCCCCGGCGTCGGCACGACGGACATCTCGCCGACGTTCGCGGACCGCACCGCCGCGAACCTGTTCTTCGCAGCGGACGCGGCGTCCGGCCTCGGGCGAGTGCGGCGGCTGAAGATCGATTGGTGATGCCCACCCCCGGCCGCGCTGGCGCGCGTCCGCCCCTCCCAAATCGGCTGTTTCACAGCCTCAGGGAGGGGAGCGTCGTCACTTCGCGAGCGGAAGGAGAGGGCCAGGGGTCGCCGCGGCGACGTCGGTGACCTTCTTCGCGGAGGCGTCGTCGGCGGGCTTCGCCGGCGTGGGCACGCCCTCCGGCGCGCTCGTGCCCTGCGTGCCGATGTCGTTGCCGATCGCGTGGTCGTACTTGATCTGCGCGACGAGGAGGCCGACCTGCGCGTCCAGCTTGATGAGGCGCGCGCGCGTGACCTCCGTCTCGGCGTCGAGCATCTCGACGTTCGTGGCCTTGCCCTGCATGAACAGCTCGCGGCGCACGCGGAGGCTCTCCTCCGACGCGGTCAGGCCGCGGTTCGCGGCGTCGATCGAAGCGCCGGCCTTCTTGATCTCGGCCCACGCGGCGACCACTTCCATCTTCAGCCCGTCGCGCAGCTGCTGCTTCTGCTCGGCGACCTGCGTCACGCGGGCCTTCGCCTCGGCGGAGGCGCCGATCGCCGTGAACGTGTCGTTGAAGGTCCACGAGGCGCGGACGCCCGCGTCCCACGTGGTGTTCGTCACGGCGCCCGCGAACGTGTAGCGCTGGTTCGGGTTGCCGACGTTGAGGTCCGCATACGCGTCGACGCGCGGGTACAGGCCGGCGCGCGTCACGTTCTCGACCTCCTTCAAAGAAAGCTCCGTCTCGTCGAGGGAGCGGATCTCGAGCCGCTTCTGGAGCGCCTGATCCTGCGCCGCGGTGAGCTGCGGCAAGCTCGCCGGGGGGGACACGCCGAACACGTCGACGCCGATGCTGAGCGGCTTGTCCTTCGGCAGCCCGAGGCCGATGCGCACCTGCTCCTCCGCGATCTGCTCGAACGCCTCCAGCTGGACCTGCGTCTGCTCCGCGGTCGCGATCTGCGCCTGCACGCGCAGCAGATCCGCGTCCGACGCGTACCCGACGACCTTGAGCCGCTTCACGTCCTCGCCGTGCGCGGTCGCGGTGGCGACGGCCTCCTTCGCGACGATGACGGCGCCCTTCGCGCGCACCCAGTTGAGGTACGCGACCTTCGCGTCGGCGGCCTCCGTCAGCGTGAGCGCGTCCAGCTCGATCTGCTTGCCCTTCTCACCGTGCTTCGCGGCCGAGTGCCCCTGCGTGATCCGGAGCAGGTAGTCGCTCACGGGCACCGCGATCTGCGCGGTGAACGAGTACACGTCGAGCACGAGCGGGAACGACAGCGAGAAGGGCGCGGCCACGACCGGGCTCTGTTGCGTCGGGTTCTTCGGGTTGACGGAGACGAGGCAGGTCTGGCTCTGGTACGGCGGATCGCACGGCTTCGTGATGACGGCGCCGTAGCCCGTCGTCGCGTCGACCATCGTGCTCACGATGCCGGGGACCTGGTTGTTCGCGTCCGGCTTGATCTTGAGGCTCGTGTCGACCTCGGAGAGGCGCGTGTACGAGGCGGACACGCTCACGCGCGGGAAGTAGTTCACGAGGGCCTGATCGACCTTGGCGGCGGCCTGCTTGAGCTCCGCCTGCTTCGCGCGCAGGGAGGGCTTCGTCTTCAGGGCGAGCTTGGCGACCTCGTCGAGGGTGAGGCCGCCCGGCTCCTTCGCGAGGGCGATCGCGATCGGGTCCGGCTTGGTCGGGGTCGCGGGCTTCGGCGCGTCGGCCGCGGGCGTCGGCTGGGCGGCGGGGGCAGGCAGCGCTGCCGGGGTTGGTGCCGCGGTCGCAGGCTGCGGTGCCGCGGGCTGCGCCGCCGTCGCGGGCGTCGGTGCCTTCGCGGGTGCCGGCTGCGCGGCCGCGTTCGACGCAGCGAGGGCCCAGACGAGCCCCGCCGCGAGACCAGAAACGACACGTAGCCCCGACTTTTTCGTAGGATTCATGGCCGGTCGGTCACTTATGGGGCGGGTCGCACGCCGTCAAGACTGGCGCCGGGGCCGCGTCGTTTCTGCGGGCCTTGCCTGTTCCGCTGCGGGGAATGTGCCCTCGCGGCGCTCGCCGCGGTATGCTGGGCGCGCGTGAATACCGCCGAGAAAGTCGCCCGCCTCGAAGCTCTGAACCGCCGCATCCAGGAGAACGCGAAGCTCCCGCGTCCCCCCCGCCGCTCGGTGCACGAGCACATGGATGCCGCCGCGCGCGCGCCGAGCGTGAGCGTCCACGAAGCGAGCCCCGCCGCCGAGGCCCTCGCGAAGCAGGCCGCGGAGATGGAGGCGATGCGCCTCGCCGCCGAGCGCGCCGCGAAGCAAGCCGCCGAGAAGGCCGCGAAGGAGGCCGCGGAGATCGCCGCCGCCGCCCGCGAAGCCGCCGAGCGCGCGAACCGCGAAGCCGCCGAGCGCGCGCAGAAGGACGCCGCCGAGCGCGCCGCGAAGGAGGCCGCCGCGAAGGAGGCGACCGAGCGCGCCGCGAAGGAAAAGGCCGCGAAGGAAGCCGCCGAGAAGGCCGCCAAGGAAGCTGCCGAGAAGGCCGCCAAGGAAGCCGCGGAGAAGGCCGCCGCGAAGGAAGCCGCGGAGAGGGCTGCGAAGGAAAAGGCCGCGAAGGAAGCCGCGGACAAGGCCGCGAAGGAAAAGGCCGCGAAGGAAGCCGCGGACAAGGCTGCGAAGGAGAAGGCCGCGAAGGAAGCCGCCGACAAGGCCGCGAAGGAGAAGGCCGCGCGCGAGGCGATCGAGAAGGCCGCGAAGGAGAAGGCCACGAAGGAGGCCGCCGAGCGCGCCGCGAAGGAGGCGACGGATCGCGCCGCGAAGGAGGCCGCCGCCGTCCCGCCGAAGAAGCAGCCCTCCACGATCGACGAGCTGTTCGCCGAGCTGGAGTTCACCGGCGAGCCCACCAAGGTCGGCAAGCAGGACTCCGCGGAGCTGGCCGCCGCCGCGCGGACCGCGACGCCCACGCCTTCGCCGAAGCCGGTGCACGCGGGCCCGCCGCCCGTCCCCTCGAAGGCCGCGCCGACCTCCGGCCCGGCCGAGATCACCGTGAAGCCGGCCGAGATCAAGGACGAGCCCACGTTCGACGCGGCCGAGCACCCCACGGTCGTCGGATCGTCCGCGGATCTCCCGCTCGGCGCGCGCGCCGACGACGCCGACGGGCCGACGCTCTCCGGCGACGCTCCGACCCGCGTCGCCGAGACGTACGGCGTGGACATCCTGGATCCGCCCACGGGCGATGCGCCCACGGTCGTGCTGGCCCCGCTCACCGGCCTGGATCGCTCGCCGGAGCCGGACGAGCCCACCGTGATTCGCCGCCCGAGCGCGCACGATCAAGCGATGGTGCGCGGCGAGCTCAACGACGAGGAGGAGGACGCGGCGACGCTGCTCCGCGACGCCGGTCCGGACGAGCTCACGATCAAAGGCAAAGAGGGCGACGCGCCGATCGCGCCCGCGCCGGTCATCGCGATCGGCGATCTCGTGTCGACGCCGCCTCTCCGCCCCGGTTCGTCGCCGGATCTCGGTCCCAAGTCGTCGCCCGGCGTGCACGAGCCCAAGGTCGAGCTCGCGGGCGCGCTGCGGGAGGCCGCGGATCAAGCCGCGCGCGAAGCCGCCGAGAAGGCCGCCCGCGAAGCGGCGCTGCGCCCGAAGGCCGAGCGCAAGGACGGCCCGCGCGACGAGGTCACCACGGCTTCGCGCCGCATGGTGCAGCTCACGTCCGACGCGGTCGAGAGCGAGCGCGCGGCCCGCGAGCGCGAGCGCAAGGGCAAGAGCAACACCGGCCTCCTCGGCCTCTTCGTCGTCGCGGTCCTCCTCGTCGGCGGCACCGTGTTCGTCGGCCTGCGCGCCGGCTGGTTCGACTCGAGCAACCCGCCGTCCGGCCTCCCGTCGAGCGGCGTCACCACCACGACGGGCCCCGCGGTGACGGCGCCCGCGACGACGTCGACCGCGGCCACCACGAACGCCGTGCCCAGCGGAAAGCCCACGGCCGAGCCGGCGACGACCGCGACCGCGACGACGTCCGCCACCGCCGATGCGCCGCCCGCGGCCGGCACGTCCGCCGCTGCGGCGAACGCGAAGCCGGGCATCCCGGTGGTCGAGAAGAACGACGACACCGCGAAGCTCAACGCCACGAAGGCGTTCCTCACGGTCCTCTCCGGCGGGAACGATTTCGTCTACGTGACCGGCAAGAAGATCGGCTCGGTGAACCAGCGCCTGGAGATCTCCTGCGGCGTCGGCCTCATCCGCATCGGCGCGCCGCTCCCGAACGGCAGCATCGAGTGGAAGAGCGCGCCGGGCCTCAGCATCCCGCTGCCGTGCAAGGCGTCGACGACGATCGCGATCCCGGCCGGCACCGGCCCGTGGCCCGACAGCGCCGGCGGCGGCACGCGTCCCCCGGGCGGCGGCGGAGATCCCTACTGAGGGCGCCACTGGGAGGACGGAGTCCGTTCCGCGGAGGCGGAGCTCCGCTTCGGAGCGGAGTCCGTAGCGGAGCGGACGCAGTCCTCGACGTTGTGATCGGCTCCCGCTCGTAGCGGGCCGTTCTGCTCGCAGATTCCACGAAGCCGGTGTAGCGTGCGCGCCCCATGGACGCGGCCCAACCGCAAGCAGATCCCGGCGCTCCTCCCCCGAACGCCGCCGAAACCCCCCCGAACGCGCCCGACGCCGGCGCAGCCCCGGCGGGCACCACGGCCGAAGCGGCGCCGCTCCCCGAGGTGTTCACGCCCCCCGCGGCCGAGGCTCCGCCGCCCGTCGCGCCCTCCGTCGTCTCGACGGATCCGACCCCGCTCGCGCGCATCCCCGAGATCGTCGCGAAGGCGCGCTCGGCGCAGCGCACGTGGGGCGACCTCCCCATCCGCGATCGCATCGACGCGGTGGCCAAGCTCAAGAAGCGCATCCTGGCCCGCGCGGAGGAGATCGCGAACACGCTCCACGAGGAGTGCGGCAAGCCGATCGAAGAGGCCGCGCTGTCCGAGGTGCTGCCCAACGCGGACCTCGTCGACTACTGGACCCTCAACGCCGAGGAGCTCCTCGAAGGCGTCACGGTCGAGCTCGACGCGATGTCGTACCCGGGCAAGATCGGCCGCATCCACAAGGATCCGCGCGGCGTCCTCGCGCTCATCACGCCGTGGAACTACCCGGTCGCGATCCCGCTGCGCACGCTGGTGCCGGCGCTCCTCGCGGGCAACGCGGTCGTGTTCAAGCCGAGCGAGGTCTCGCCGCGCGCGGGCGCCCTCGTGGCGTCGCTGTTCCAGGACATCTTGCCGCCCGGCGTGCTGGAGCTCGTGCAGGGCGACGGAGAGGCCGCGCAGGCGATCCTCGACGAGGGCGTGGACGCGGTCGTCTTCACCGGCAGCGTCGCCACGGGCCGTCGCGTCGCGGTGCAGTGCGCGGAGCGCCTCATCCCGTGCTCGATGGAGCTCGGCGGCAAGGACGCGGCGATCGTCCTGTCCGACTGCAAGCTGGAGCGCACGGCGAACGGCCTCGTGTGGGGCGCCTTCACGAACGCGGGCCAGAACTGCGCCTCGATCGAGCGCGTCTACGTGGAGCGCCCGATCGCCGATCAGCTCATCGCGAAGGTGGTCGAGCTGACGAACAAGCTCCGCCCCGGCGTCGACACGGCGCGCATCACCACGGCGAAGCAGGCGGCGATCGTGCATCGCCACCTCGCGGAGGCGGTCGCGGCGGGCGCGCAGATCCTCGCGGGCGGCGCGCCGGCCGAAGGCTCCCTCGAATTCGCGCCGACGGTCGTGAAGGTCACGAACGAGGACTGCGCGCTGATGAAGGAGGAGACGTTCGGCCCGATCCTGCCGATCGTCGTCGTCGACTCGCTGGACCAGGCGATCGAGAAGACGAACGCCTCGCGCTTCGGCCTCACGACGAGCGTGTGGACGAAGAAGGTTCGCCGCGGCCGCGACGTGGCGCGGCGCCTCAAGACGGGCGTCGTCACGATCAACAACCACGGCTTCACGGCGGCGCTCGCGGCGGCTCCGTGGACGGGCACGGGCGACAGCGGCTACGGCATCACGAACAGCCCGCACGCGCTCGCGGAGCTGACGCGCCCGCGCTTCGTCCTCGAGGACACGAACGGCGCGGCGCGCGAGCTGTGGTGGTACCCGTACACGCCGGTCCTCCGCACGGTCGCCTTCGCGATGGCCCGCCTCCGCGGCGGCGCCGGCTTCTTCGGCCGCATCGGCGCCTTCTTCAAGCTGCTCGGCGCGCTCCCGAAGCGCCTCTTCGGCGGCTGAGCCTCCCCCCGATCCTCCACCTCACAGCGCGGGCTTCGTCGTCGCGGTGGCGATCGTCGCGGCGAGGGCGGCGCGGTCCGCGTCGAACAGGTTCAGCGACAGCGGCGTGATGCTCACCTCGCGCGCGTCGTAGGCGTCCGTGTCCGAGCCGGCGACCGGCGTGTGGCGCGGCTCCGAGCCTCCGATCCACAGGTACTCGCGGTTGCGCGGATCCGTGCGGAACACGACGCTGTCGTCGTAGAGCCGCGCGCCGAGCCGCGTCGATCGCACCGTCCAGCGATCGCCGGCCGGGATGTTCACGTTGACGAGCGGGGCCGGCGTGACGCCGCGCGAACGCTCCCACAGCTCGCGCGCGATCTCGGCGGAGAGGGCCGCCGCGGCCTTCAGATCGGCCTCGTGATCCGCGGACGTCGCGACCGCCGGGACGCCGCGCATCGCGGCCTCACGCGCCGCGGCGACCGTGCCCGAATAGAAGACGTCGATCCCCAGGTTGAGCCCGTGGTTCATGCCCGACACGCAGATGTCCGGGCGCCGCGGCAGGATGCGCGTCCCCGCGTTCATCGCGACATACACGCAGTCGGCCGGCGTCCCGTCGAGCGAGAAGATCCCGTCGCTGATCTTCTTCAACCGCAGGCTGCGGTGGATGCTGAGCGCGTGGCTCGTGGCGCTCTGGTTGAACTCGGGCGCGCACACGACGACGTCCGCGAACGCGGCGAGCGCGTCGCGCATCGCGAGCAGGTTGGGGGCGTTGAAGCCGTCGTCGTTGGACAGAAGGACAAGAGGACGAGTCTGCATCGGAGCCGCGGAGCGTAGGCCCAAATCGCCGCCCGCCAAGCTCTGAAAGCACCAGCCGAATCGGCCCGTGATCTTTGCGGCCGTTTCAACCGCGGCGCGTCGCATGTACGCTGCGCGCGCGATGAGCGATCTCAACCACCCTCCGTCCGAGCACTCCGTCCGTTATCTGAAGTCGCGGCTGCGCAACATCCCCGATTTTCCGAAGCCGGGCATCCTCTTCAAGGACATCACGCCGCTGCTCGCGGATCCGAAGGCGTTCCACATCGCGATCGACCTCTTCGCGGAGCGCTTCCTCGGCGAGAACCTCCGCGCCGTGATCGGGATCGAGTCGCGCGGGTTCATCTTCGGCGGCGCGCTCGCGGCGCGGCTCAACGCGAGCTTCGTGCCCGTGCGCAAGCCCGGCAAGCTGCCGTACAAGACGGACCGCGTCGCCTACAAGCTCGAGTACGGCGAGGCCGAGCTGGAGATGCACGTCGACTCCCTGCAGCCGGGCGCGCGCGTCGTCATCGTCGACGACCTCCTCGCGACGGGCGGCACCGCGTCGGCGGCGGCCGCGCTCGCGACGCGACAGGGCGCGCAGGTGATCGCGTACGCCTTCGTGGTCGAGCTCGACTTCCTCGACGGCCGCAGGCGCCTGCTCGAAAACACCGCGGTTCCGCCTTCGATCTACTCGCTCGTCCATTTCGGCGGCGGCGAGTGATCGCGCGGGTCGTCCCGACCGAGCCGGCCCGCGCGACGGGTTGCGCCGTTCGTCGCGGGCGATAGGAAACGAGCCTCACAGATGGGTTTTTCGAAGATCCTCGGGCAGGAGACGGCGGTCGCCACGCTCGCGCGCGCGCTGCAATCGGACCGCGTCCATCACGCGTACCGCTTCGAAGGGCCGGACGGCACCGGCAAGGAGATGGCGGCGTTCGCGCTCGCGCAGGCCCTCGTGTGCACGGGCGGCGATCCGCTCGGCTGCGAGCGGTGCGACGCGTGCCGCCGCGCCGTCACCTTCGCGGAGGAGCGCCCGCGATCGCCCTTGCACCCGGACGTGCGCATCGTCGAGCGCGGCTTCTATCCGCCGGACGTGCTCGGCCAGCGCAACGAGGAGACGAAGGACATCAGCGTCCACCAGATCCGCGCGATCGTCCTCGCGAACGCCGCGTTCCCCCCGCACGAAGGGCGCGCGCGCGTGTTCATCATCCGTCGCGCCGAGGAGATGAGCACCGGGGCCGCGAACGCGCTCCTGAAGACGTTGGAGGAGCCGCGGCAGGGCACGCACTTCATCCTGCTCACGTCGCGGCCGGATCGCCTGCTCTCCACGATCCGTTCGCGCACGTTGCCGCTTCGTTTCGCGCCGCTGTCGGAGGCGATCCTGCGCGGCATCCTGACGAAGCACGGCGTCCCTGCGGAGCGGCAGGACCTCGCGATCGAGCTCTCCGGCGGCAGCGCATCGGCCGCGCTCTCCTTGGCGGACGCGGAGGAGACGGCGCAGCGCGACGCCTTCGTGAGCGCGGCGCTCGCGGCGGTGAAGGCGCCGAGCCTCGGCCCTGCGGTGACGCTCGCGGAGACCGGCGACAAGGACAAGGACGTCCTTCGCCAGAACCTGCGCGCGCTCTCGGCGGTGCTGGCCCGCGAGGCTCGCGCTGCGGCGTCGGACCCGTCGCACGTGGCCCCGCGCGCCGCCGCCCGTTACGAGGCCGTGCAGCAGGCGATCGTGGAGCTGGACCGCAACGCGCAGCCCTCCTTCGTGGTCGCGACGATGGTGGCCGAGATGCAGCGCCGCAGCGGCTGAGCGCCGCCGGCTCCACCGCCGCAGGGAGGGGGAAGCGTCTGCGTGCCGGTGAGCGCAGATGAGACGCCGGAAAGCCGCGCCGCTATCGTGAGACGATGGAAGCGCACAAGGACGACGAGACGCGGGCGGCGTGGCTTCGGGAGCGGCAGACGAGCGGGACGACCTCGGAGGAGGCGCTCGCCTTCTTCGACGCGCTGCCGCCGGTGAGGATCGAGGAGATGATCGGACGGTGGAAGGGCTCGGGTTTGCCGACGGGCCATCCGCAGGACGGGATGCTCGAAGCGACGGGCTGGTACGGCAAGGAGTTCCTCGACGCGGAGACGGTGCACCCGCTGCTCTTCACGGACGGCAAGGACGTGTTCGCGGTCGAGTCGAAGGGCCTCCCGATCAGCGTGATGCGCCGCCCGAGCGCCGCGGCGAAATCGATCACGAAGGCGCTGTTCCCGCTCGTCGGCAAGCTCGCGCGGGTGACGGAGCCGAGGGCGCGCCTGCGGATGGTGGAGCACCGCGGCGTGCTGAGCGTGGCGATGATCTACGACTACTTGCCGATCAACGACCACTTCCGCCGCGTGGACGCGAACACGCGCCTCGGCTTGATGGACCTGCGCGACGAGCCGAAGCCGTTCTTTTTCGTGCTGCGGCGCGAGCGTTGATCGTCAGGCGGGAGCCCACGTACCCGTCGCTATCCGGTGGAGCTCCTCTCGTGAGATGAGGGCCTCTGAATCACCGATGGTTTCCCAGGCTGCCTGGGCTCGTCGTGCCGTGTCTGCAGCTTGCGGAAGGCGGCTGTGGGCTTGAACGAGCGCCAGGTTCGTGAGCGTCCTGGCGACACGGAGGTGGTCATTGACGCGTTCGGCCAGCCGCAAAGCGCGTCTCAGCAATCGTTCGGCCTCCTTGTGCGCTGACGCCTCAAGCAAGCTCATGGCGAGCGAGTTGAGCGTGACGATCAGCGTCGGGTGTTCGGAGCCGAGTGTGCGCTCTTCGACCATCAAGACTTGGCGCAGGAGCACGACGGCTGTTTGGGGATCACCCTGTCTTCTCCGCAGAGTCGCCTTCTCGTGGAGCAGAGTTGCCATGCCGGGATGATTGGCATCCACCACCTTCATCTCCGAGATGGCTTCATCAATCAGTCGCTCGGCGTCCTCCGCACGTCCTTGCTGGGTGGAACAACGAGCTAGCTCGTTCAGCGTGAACGCCCTATCGACTCCGGGGCGCGCGTTCGGCAAGACCTCACGTAGCTGCCTTTCGGCTTCGGCAAAACGTCCCAGACCGAAGAGGGCGCGGGCGTGCTCATGCTTGAGGGCGCTACTCCTGCGGCCCTGTTGTTCCTCCGCCAGGATGGCCTCGCGAGACAGTCGCTCTGCGTCCGCATATCGATGCTGCGCGAGCATGGCCTGCACGAGCAACTGCACGAGCGGGCCGCGATTCGGGTGGTTCTTCATCTCCAATCGATCGAGCGTCGCTTGGAGCAAGTCCGCGGCCGCATCGGGGGCCCCGCCGGCGAGCTTCGAAGCTGCCACTGCGATGAGCGCGGCAGGGTTAATCTTCGGTTTGTCAAGGGAGAGGCTTGGCCAGTTTGCCAGAGTCTTATCTGCTTCCTTGGGTCGCCCGAGCTGCTGCAAGAGCCGAAACCGAGCGAGATAAATCTCATCCAGGTCGTCTTGCGTGCCTCCCGCGCGCTGGAGAACGCGGAGAGCTTTCTCGACGGAGCTCAGAGCTCCTTCCAAATCGCCCTTGTCGGCTCGAATGAACGCCTCTGCGCGGCGCAAAGCAAACTCGGTGGAGTCGGACGGGGACTGCCCAGCAAGACGGCGCGCCTCCTCCAGAAGTGACTCCGCCTCCGGGAGCCGGTCTTGACCCCAACTAAGGTAGGCGAGCACCGCCGCCGGTTCCGCGTTCTGCGGCTCGCGTTCCTTCCATGAGGCGGCCCAATGTGTCGCTACCTCGTGATCGCCGCGCCGAAACGCATCCGCGATCCTTGACGCCCAGTTGGGAAGCCGGGTGTCCGCGCGGCCCTTCGGAGGCCTCGCCCGGTTCATGAGGGTTGGGGAGGCGCCCTCCACGACCGCGTCGTTCATGCCGGCTCGTGCGATTTGCTCGGCGGCCTCCAGCGCAAAGGGCTCCAGGTCCAATAGCGCAGCAACCCTGGCTCCGCGAACAATACCCGCGCTGACGAGACGCGTGTGGGCCTCTTCGATCGGCATCGGCAGCGCGTGGGCGTTGGTCACAATCAAGGTGTCCAGACCCGATTCGACAAGGATGGTTCGACTGAGCCTCCCGGCTTCCGCTGCTGCCCACCGCGCCCGCCGCACGCGGAACTCCTCAACCAGATCCGTAATCGCCACCCAGTCGTGCGGCTTCGGCCGCATCGCCTCGACCAGGTCCGCATACGGCTGCGCTGCCGACACGTAGCGGAGCGTTCGCCCGGGCAGCGCCTCTCGAAACGTCGCGTCGAGGTCTCCTCCCTTCCAGGCGATCACGTTCGCACGCGCGCACGCCGCGCTCCGCAGCGCCCGCACCGCGAACGCCGGCGGACCCTCCGGCGCGTCGATCTTGTGCGAGATCCAGTCGAAGAAGTCGAACGCCTCCCGCTCCAGCGCGAGCGTCGTCTCCGCGTCGCCGAACAAGATCACGCGATGCCCGCGCACCACCGGCCGCGAGATGTTCAGCCACTCGAAGTCCTGCCGCCGCAGACACACCACCACCGTGCTGTGGGGCGGCAGGTTCGCCATCGCGTCCGCGCGCACGAGCACGTCCGCGTCCGGCGCGATCTCGATCACCTTGCGCACCAGATCACCGAGGCGCGGTGGGCCTCCCCGGACCAGCACCATCACGCCTCGATCGCCCGCGAGGCGGAGGATCGCGCTCAGCCGGTCGAGCCAGTTTCGCGGAGGAACCGCTTCAGCAGCAACGGGTGAGGAGCGAACCATGGGGCGTCGTTGTCGAACGGAAGCAGGCGTGCGTTCTCGATGAGCTTCAGCGCTTCAGGGCTCTCAGGCAAGCGAGCTGGATCTTCGCGCACGCGGCGTAGCACCTCCGCGTGCCCCGCGTGCAGACCGCGCTCGCACTCGCGGCGCGCGTCCGCGATCACCTCCTCCACGAGCTGTTGGGTCGCCTTTTCCAAGCCGTCAGAGAATGCGCGCTCTGCGACCTCCCGAACGAGCTTCGTGAACTCACGAGCGCGTCCCCCCGAGAAGTACGCGAGCTCGCGAACCAGCTCGTCCGCGATGAGAAAACCACCGTCGATGTCCCTCGTCCTGCGCTCGTAGACCTCGCGGAAGAACGTCACCCCGGGGCCGTCCTGCTCCAGATTCCCCCGATCGAGCACCGGCTCGTTGGCGAGCACGAAGGGATCGAACCGGCGGAGGTTCCGAGCGCGGGTCGAGCTGAGGAGCGTGTACGGCGCGCAGATGAGCGCGGGGCACGCGAGGCGACCGAGGAGCTCGGACCGATCGAAGAGCGCGAGCTGGCGCTCCTCGCCGCGGATCCAGTCGAGCCCGTCGATCACGAGCACGACGCGCCGCGCGTTCATTTGAACATGGCCGATGATCAGGTTGACCGCGCCGAGCAGCGTCTCCACGGCCTCGTCTTGATCAGGCAACGACTTCTGCGAACGTCCGATCGGGACGATGCGTCGTACGCCATCGGCCGTCGCTTTCGCTGCGCCAACGCCGGTCGCGACGGCGAGCGCCGTAGCTCCGCCCGCCGGCAGATCCAAGAGCGGCAGGAGGACGGATCCCGCAGCAATCATGCCGCTCGCGATCTTGCCGAGATCCAGCTCCACCTTCGGCGTCTGCGTGGCGTCCGCGACGCGCTCCCACGCCTTCGTCAGGCCATCGATCAACTCCGGGGGAACGGGGTAGGGAAGCGTCTCTTGTGCCGCCCCGAGCACCGCGATGCCCGCCTGATACACGACTTCCCACGCTTCGACGCGCTGAAGCGCATCGGCGTCGCCGATGTCTCGGAAATGGCGCAGCAGATCCAAGAAGAGGACGAGGTCATTTCCCTTCCGCGCGTCACGCACGCGGAGGAGCTCGGTCGACTTCCCCGAGCCAGTCGTCCCCGAGAGGAGCATCGCGGTGTTGGCGCCCGCGAACGGCAACCCGAGCTTGCGGAGAATGCGGCGCACAGGGGAATGCGGCCGGTCGGCCCGCCAGGCAGGATCCTTCGCCGGCTCTTCGGGATCGAACCGCCTCCAAACCTCTTCCCAGGGTCCGTGCTGCGACATGCGCGCGAGGCTACCACACGCCCTCTCGACGCCCCATTTCGTGACCTTCGGCGGAGGACGCCCCGCGGCTCGAGGTACGGCCCGTGCTCAAGGTCGGAACCTCGCTCCGGTCCAATGCAGTGAGCGTCGTCGAAGTTGGAACCTCGCTCCGGTTCAACGCACCGCACATCGTCGAGGTCGGCACCTCACAGCAGCCGAATTGATTCGCATCTGCCGAGGTCGGCACCTCGCGTGCGCTCAACGCAGCGCGCGTCGTCGAGGTCGGAACCTCACCGCGGTCGAATGGATTCACCAGAGGCGTGGTCGGAACCTCACCGAGGCCCAGCGTGCTCACGCATGTCGAGGTTCCGACCCTCGAAACAACTCGTGAAATCGCTCACCCCGCGGGCGGCGCCGCCGGAGCTGCCGGCGCGTGCGGCGTGGCCGCTCCTGCCGGCGCATCCTCCGTCCCCGCGCCCTCCGCAGCGCCCGCGGGCGCCGATTCCCACCTCACGATCGGCGAAAGCAGCCTGTCCGCGAGCTCCTCCGACCCCGGCTCCTCCGGATCCGCGTGCGACGCCGCGCGCGTGACGTAGAGCCGGAGCGCGTCGAGCGCCGCCATCTGCTGCACCCGGATCGCCTTCTCCGTCGCCTCCTGGAGCACCTCCGTCACGCCGATCGCCTCGCCGTACTTCGCCTGCGCCTCGCGCAGATGCTCCAGGAACACCTTGCCGCCCAGCTTCGCGATCGTCGCCTCGTGCCCGTCGCGCTCGATCGCGTCGAGCCGCACCTTCGACTCGTGCCACTCGATCTTGTACGGAAGCTGCGTGAATTCGAGGCCCGTCGCGAACACCAGATCGCGCAGCGCGAGCGCCTGATCCCGGTGCGGGTTGCGCTCCGGCGGCAGCTGGCACCACCCGTCGAGCCACGAGAACAGCGCCGCCCACCCGCCGTCCACGGCGCGATCGGCCTTGCGCTTCGCCTGCGTGTCGCCCTCCTTCGCCTTCGGCGTGAGGAGCTGCGCGAGCTCGTCGTGCGCCTTCTCCAGGCGGCCGTGCGCGCGCTCGATCGGCTTCGGAAACGCCTTGAGATGAAGGTCCTTCTTCGCCTGCGCGGCGGCGGTCATGACCTCCGTGAGGAGGACCACTGCCTGCCGCGCGGACAGGCGTGGGAGCTGGATGAGATCCCGTGTCGTGTACGAACGCTGTTGCATGCGGGCCAGCGCACCAGAGGGAGCCGACGCCGTCGCGTCACCCGTTCACGCTAGGGAGTACTGTGTAGTCGAGGACCTCAGAGCCCCTTGGCGCACCGCGGATCGTTCATCGACACCCGCACGCCTCTGTTCGACGGCACGAGCTTGTTCCACGCGGCCGTCACGCTCGGATCGCCCGTGAACACGTCGATCTGGCGCCCGATCACGCGCGTGCCGCGGTCCTCCGCGAGGAAGCAGCCGTCGTGCTTCGTGCCGTCCGGGCGCGGCAGGCCGACGAACTCCGCGATGAACACCGGCGTGCCGAGCGGGATCACCGACGAGTCCACCGCGATCGTCTTGAGCGGCGTGATCGGCTTCCCCGTCGCGCCGCGCCCGCTCGGAAACTTCGCGGGATCCAGCGCCTCGAAGCAGATCTTCTGGTTGGTCCGCGGGCAGATGTCCGCGCACGTGCAGTCGCGCTTCGCGAAGCTGACGGTGCGTCCAGACGCGAGCTTGCCGCTGCCCTGCACGCACACGCGATCGTGGAAATCGCGCGGCACCTGCGCGATCGGCTTGCACGCGGCGTCGAACAGCGTCGCGTCCTTCGTGCCCGCGCCCTCCGCGGGGAAGTCGTAGTACGTGTTGCGAAACAGGTCCGCCGGCAGCGCCGAGTCGATCACGGCGCGCGCGCCCGAGCCGTAGTCGCGCACCACGATCGCGCCCTCGTCGCAGCCTTCGCCCGCGGCGCACGTGCTCTCCACCGGGAGCGCCGGATAGCCGTCCTGCGCGGGATCCAGCGGCGGCTCGGCCTGCGTGAGCGGCTCCACGTCGCGCGCGGGCCGCGGCTGATCGGAGCGCGCGTCGTTCACGTCCTCGACCCACGTGCGCCCGCCCTGCGTCATGCACGCGCCCGTCGTCGCGACCACCGCGAGCATCCCCACGAAGAGCGCCGTCCGCCGCATCGCGCGACCATACCACCCGCGCGCCGCGAGATCCCAGCGAGCGGAAAACCGACGCAGCGGCCTCTCGGCCGGGGAGCGTCGAGCGTCATGGTCCGCTGTTTTTTGGGGGTTCGCGCTGAGCGTGGCGTCCCGATGTGACCTCCGCGGCGCGTCCGGCCAGTCTCATCCCCGCGTCACGGCGCGAGCCAGCGGCTCACGAATCGAGGGCGCTGCTCGATGCGTCACGGCGCGAGCCAGCGGCTCACGAATCGAGGGCGCTGCTCGATGCGTCACGGCGCGAGCCATCGGCTCAGCTCGCCGAGGGCGCTGCTCGGCGCCTCCACGCGGAGGTACATCGTGAGCGCGTCGGTGCCCTCGCGACCGAGGCCGATCACCACCGGCGCGGGCGTGCCGGATCCAGGCTTCCCGGCGCGGCTAGCGTCGATGCGCACCGGATCGAAGAACGCCGCGATCGCGACGCCGGCCCCGAGCGCCGTCAGCGGATTCGCGACGTCCGGCACCTTCTGCAAGCTGTCGCCCGTCGGCGCCGTGAGCACCGCGCGCAGCGCGTCGCGCGACGCGTACCCCGCGGCCGCCACGAGCACGTCGTCCGCGCGGCGAAACAAGAGGTCCACGGCGCTCGGCGTCTCCGTGGGCGCGGCGGGCGGCTCGGCGCCCTTCTTCGCGTCGCTCCCGCGGCCGATGCGGAGCCGATAGACGTCGCCGGGGATGTTCTCCAGCACCGTCTTCCCCGCGGTCATCTTGAGCTTCGCGCCCTTCACCGGATCGGTTGGCCGCGCGCCGTCCGCGAGCGCGAGAAAATCCTTCAGCGCCCCGTCGAGCGCGCCCGCGTCGCGCACCGAGGCCCGCACGAACGCGCTCGGCCCGGTCCCATCGAACGCGAACCCCGCCGTCGTCCACCCGCCGCGCGCATCGTCGAACGCCTTCGCGACGGCCTCGATCTTCGCCGCCTCCTTCGCGTCATCCACGCCGAGCGCCTTCGCGATCGCCGCGACCGAAGCATTGCTCGCGCCGCCCGGAGCCGCGCCGTTCGCGCCCGGAGCCGCGCTGTTCGCAGGAGCGGCGCTGTTCGCTGCTGCCGCGCTGTTCGCTGCTGCCGCGCTGTTCGCCGGAGCGGCGCCGTTCGTCGGTGCGCCCGCAACGCGCCGCGCGAGCACGCCCACGAGCGTGTCCTTCGGCAACGCGAGCAGCGGGGACGCGTCGCCCACCGCGAGCGCCTTCGCCGCGACCTCCCCCGACGTGCCCTTG
Organism: Polyangiaceae bacterium; assembly: GCA_046351455.1. Classification (GTDB taxonomy): domain Bacteria; phylum Myxococcota_A; class Polyangia; order Polyangiales; family Polyangiaceae; genus JADJRH01. The sequence continues at coordinate 75,816 of JAXLYM010000025.1, read as the reverse complement.
CGGATCTTCGCCGTGGCATCCACGCGCGCGCCGGCGTCGGTCAGCGAGACGCGCAGCTCCGCCGACTCCACGTCCGGCAGCACCGCGAACGTCGACGCCGCGTCCCCCGCGAACGGCAGCGGAACCGGAACCTTCTCCGCGATGCGCTCCGCGAACGTGCTCCACGCGCGCGACGCGCCCGACGCGATCGGGCCGCGGATCGCCTCGCCCGGCACCCGCGCGACGAGATCGATCGGCGGCGTCTCGTCGGCCCCCGCGATGCGCACGCCCGCCGTCGGGAAATCCTTCGCGCGCACGGGCATCCCGCGCGCCACGTATCCGCCGAGCGCGGTGAGATCCTCCGCCTTCGACGCGATGAGCAGGTAGTTCCCGAGCACCCCGCACGGCGCGACGGCGTCCTTCGGATCGCGCGCCTCCAGGATCTGGATCGAGGTCGCCGCGTCGGTCCGCGCGTTGAACCGCGCCTCGCCGCCCTTCGTGAGGCCGTCGATCAATCGATCCGGCCACCGCAGATGCACGCCGAGCACGACGCGCGGCGCGTCCGCGTCCTTCGCCATCGTCGCGGCTCCCACCGCCGGCACGCGCCCGTCGATCGCCTCCGAGATCGCGAGCGGGAAATGCATCGTCACCGCCACGAGCCCGCCCGCGGTCGTCGGCAAGAAGGCGGCGGCCCCGCCGATCTGCGCGCGCGCCTTGGCCCACGTCGCGTCCGGCGTCGGCATCACCCACTCCATCGCGAGATCCGCGGGCGCAGGCGGAGGCGGCGCCTCCACCACGGACGCGCCCTCCGCGGCCCCGGATCCGGAAGCTCCGTCCCCGCACGCGGCGAGCCCCAGCAGGGCGATCGCGACCGCCCGAGCGCACGTCGATCTCATGAAGTGGAGGCCTCTTACGCGAGGTTCGGGAGCGGGACGACATCCACGTGGAGCACCTCGGCGAAGGCGCCGATCTCCTTCACGCACGCGTCGCTGGGGCGGCCGGAGACGCGCAGCTTCGTGCACGTCGCGATCGCGCCCTCGAAGACCGTGTTCGAGATCTCCTCGATGTTGATGCCGTGGCGCTTGAGGACGCTGAGCGTGTTCGCGAGCACGCCGACCTTGTCGAGCATGCGCAGCACCACCGCGTACCGCGCGGGCGACGTGGCGCAGATGTTCACGACGTTCGGCACGTCCTCCTCCGTCAGGAACGCCCGCACGATGCGCGCCGTCTCCACCGCGATCGCCCGCTGCGCCTGCTCCGTCGAGGCGCCGATGTGCGGCGTCGCGTACACGAGGCCCTTCGACATCAGCGACGACACGAACGGCGCGCTGCCCTTGTCCGGCTCGTCCGGGAAGACGTCGAGGCCGACGCGGAGGTTCTTCTTCGGGATGAGCTCCTCCAGCGCGACGTAGTCGAGCACCTCCGCCCGCGCCGTGTTCACGAGCACCGCGCCGTCCGGCAAGGCCGAGATCACGTTGCGGCTGATCACGCCGCGCGTCTGCGACGTGAGCGGCAGGTGCACCGTGAAGACGTTCGACATCGCCGCGAGGTCCTCGAGCGAGCGCGCGTACCCGACCGGGATCTTCGACGCCTTGTTCGGCGTGAGCGAGCGCGACCACGCGTACGGCTCCATCCCGAAGGCCCGCGCGCGCTCCGCCACCTCGCGCCCGATCGCGCCGAGGCCCGCCACGCCGATGCGCTTGCCGAGCACGCCGTCCGCCTGGGAGTACTTCGTCTTCTCCCACCGGCCCGCGCGCAGATCCGCGGTCGCGTCGGCGATGCGGCGATCGATCGAGAGGATCATCGCCATCGTCAGCTCGGCGACGGCGATCGCGTTCTTGCCGGGGCAGTTCGCGACGTAGATGCCGCGCGCGCTCGCCGCGGGGACGTCGATGTTGTTCACGCCCGCGCCCGCGCGCACCACGAGGTTCAGGTGGCGGCCGGCCTCGATCGCCTGCGCGGTGACCTGCGTCGAGCGCACGATCAGGATGCCGATCCCGTCGAGCGCGGAGGGCAACGTCTCCTTGGTCAGCTCGGGTTTGTAGACCAGCTCGACGCCCAGGACGCGCAGGTCGTCCAGGGCCTGGGTTTCCATCTTGTCCGCGATGAGAAGGCGCATACGCCCCCGGACGGTATCAGAAATCTCCGCGCGGAGCGGGGCGGGGCCGCCACGCCCGCGCACCTGACGCTCGGTGTCGTCCGCCGAACGAGGCTCCGCTTCGCCTCCGCTGAGCGGACTCCGTCCTCCCAGTGGCGCCCCTTGCCGTACCAGCGCTTCTGAGGCACAGCGTCGGGCTGATGCAGCCGACCGGAAGGGCCGCCACGATCCGCCGACGCCTCGCCTCCGAGGTGGGGCGCATCGACAAGCACGCCCCGTTCACGGTCGCGCTCGCGTACCCGTCGCCGTACCGCGCGGGCATGTCGTCGCTCGGATTTCAGCAGATTTATCGGCGGATCCAGGGCGAGGACGACATGGCGTGCGAGCGCTTCTTCCTCCCCGACGAGGGCGAAGAGGGCGCGCCGATCGCGTACGAGAGCGGCCGCGCGCTGTCCGATTTCCCGGTGATCGCGCTGAGCGTCGCGTACGAGCTGGAGATCGCAGGCGTCATCGGCCTCTTCGATCGCGCCGGCATCCCAGCGCTGCGCGAGGACCGCGACGGCCGGCACCCGTTCGTGCTCGCGGGCGGACCGCTCACGTTCTCGAACCCGCTGCCGCTCGCGCCGTTCGTGGACGCGATCGTGATGGGGGAGGCGGACACGCTCGCGATCGACTGCGTGCGCGCGCTGCGAGAGGCGCCGGATCGCGAGGCCGCGCTGGACGCGCTCGCGGCGCTGCCCCACGTCTTCGTGCCCTCGCGCCACGGCGACGCGCTGCCCCAGGTGGCGCAGTGCGACGACGATCTCCTGCCCGCGTGGGGCCCGATCCGCGCGCCCGAGGCGGAGCTGTCGAGCATGTTCCTCATCGAGGCGGAGCGCGGCTGCTCGCGCGGCTGCACGTACTGCGTGATGCGCCGCTCCACGAACGGCGGGATGCGCGTCGTGCCGATGGAGAAGATCCTGTCGCTCCTGCCCGAGGACGCGACGCGCGTGGGCCTCGTCGGCGCGGCCGTGAGCGATCACCCGAAGATCGTGCCGCTCCTGCGCGCGCTCGCGGATCGCCGCATCGAGGCCGGCCTGTCGAGCCTGCGCCCGGATCGGCTCAGCGACGACTTCGTGTCCGCGCTGCGCGGCGTCGGTTACCGCACGCTCACGACCGCGATGGACGGCACGAGCGAGCGCGTCCGCGAGACGCTGGAGCGCCGCGCGCGCATCCGTCACCTGGAGCGCGCCGCGGAGCTGGCCCGCGCGCACCAGATGAGCCGCCTCAAGCTCTATTTGATGATCGGCGTGCCCGGCGAGACGGAGGCCGACGTGGACGAGTGCGCCGCGTTCGTGACGGCGCTCTCCAAGGTGGTGCCCGTCGCGCTCGGCATCGCGCCCTTCTGCCCGAAGCGCAACACGCCGCTCGCGCACGAGCCGTTCGCGGGCATCGGCGTCGTCGAGACGCTCCTCGATCGCCTGCGCCGCGGCCTGCGCGGTCGCGCCGAGGTGCGATCCACGAGCGCGAAGTGGGCCTGGGTCGAGGCGGTGCTCGCGACCGGCGGAGAGGCCGAAGGCCGCGCGGTGCTCGCGGCCGTGCGGAAGGGCGGCACGTTCGCCGCGTACAAATCCGCCTTCGCCGCCGCGGGCGCCGGAGCCGCCGGCAAGCCGTTCGCGCGCGCCGCGACGCCGAGCGCCACCGGCAACGCGACGCGCAGATCGTTGCCGCTCGCGTCCGCCGCGGGCTCGTCGTGAAGACGATCACGTTCTACACGCGCGTCGATTGTCACCTCTGCCACGAAGCGCTCGCGGTGGTGGAGCGCGCGCGCTCGGAGGAGCCGTTCGATCTCGTCGTCCTCGACCTCGATCGCGAAGCTCCCCCCGAAAAGCGCGCCGCCTACGACTGGGAGGTGCCGGTCGTGGAGCTCGACGGCCGCAAGATCGCGAAGGGGCGCGTCGACAAGGAACGCCTCCTCCGCCGCCTCCGCGAGTAGGCATCCCCGGCGGTCCGGAAAACACTGCCGCGGGTCCCCGTTTGCGCAGAGCGAGCGCTGATGTAGAAGCTCACGGGTGAAAGTCGGACCGATCGCCCAGGTCGCCTTCATCGCCGCCGCCGCGGTCACCGTGTACGGCTTCGTGCGGGCCGCGCAGAACGATCAGCGCTACAGCGCGTGCACCGCCGTCTGCCAGATGCGGCCGGACTACGCCGCGCGCGATCGCATCGCGCCCGATTTCGAGCTGCCCGATCTCGACGGCAAGCCGGTGCGCCTGTCGCAGTTCCGCGGCAAGACGGTGTTCCTCAACTTCTGGACGAAGACGTGCCGCCCCTGCCTGGAGGAGATGCCCTCTCTGCTGGAGCTCGGGAAGGTCGTCCAGAAGCGCAGCGACATGGTGCTCCTCGCCGTGTCGACGGACGAGAACCCGGCCGACGTGAAGGACACGCTCAAGGTCGTCCTCAACGAGGAGCCTTCGTTCCGCGTGCTCATCGATCCCGACGCGAAGATCGTCCGCGACGTGTTCGGCACGCGCCTCTTCCCCGAGACGTGGATCATCGACGGCAAGGGCGTCATCCGCGCTCGGTTCGACGGCGCGCGCGACTGGTCCGAGGCGACGGTGATCAACATCGGCGAGATGGTGCAGCGCACCGGCGGCTGTCCGGTGGAGTTCTTCAAGGGCGCGCCGCGCGGCAAGTTCGCGGGCCTCTGCCCGGACGAGGGCTGAACCCCTCGCGAAGCGCGGACCGCCGCTCGTACGAAGGCGGAGCTGTTCGCGACCATTGCGCGGCGGCCCGGGCTGCCTCTTAATATCGCGCCTCATGGCCGTGACCCCACGACCCGCTGCACGGAGGCGCGAGCGCGCCGCATCGGCGTCCGCCGCCCCCGCGTCGACGCCGCCCCTCGAGGCCCCGCGCGCGCGGCGCTCCCCCGCTGCGGCGATCGACGATCGCGTGTCCTCGGCGCGCAGAGCGCTGCTCGAAGGCGTCGGCGCGGAGATCGCGGCGTCGTTCCCGGGCATCACGCGGCTCGGCGGCCAGGTGGTCGCGGCGCTCTACCTCTCCGACGGACCGCGCTCGATGGATGAGCTGTCGATCGAGCTCGGCCGATCGAAGAGCAACATCTTCGCGAACCTCCGCGGCCTCGAAGCGGCGGGCATCATCGAGCGCCGCCGCTCCTCGGGCGCGCGGCACGACTCGTACACGCTGCGCGGCAAGTACCCCGACGTCGTGATCGGCGCGTACATCGCGCGTCTCCGCCGCGTGGTGCACGACAAGCAGGCGCTCTGTCAGCGCGCGCTCGGCCTCCTCGGCGACGCGTCCGGCGCAGAGGCGGACTCGCTCCGCGCGCGCCTCTCGGACCTGTCGCGCAAGTACGATCACTTCGCCGGCTACATGGGCATGCTCCCCGCGATCGAGGGCCCGATGGATCTGGAGCAGCTCTTGGAGCTGCTGCCGCCGGACGTGCTCCAGCTCGCGGGCGCAGCGGCGCGGAAAGCGCTCGGCCTGGAGCCGATCACGCAGCCGCCCGCGCCGTCGTCGAAGAAGCGCGCCTGACGCGATGTGGTGGTGGAGGGGATTGGCCCCTCCCTTCGCGAACGACAGTGAGCGATTTGGGAGGGGTGGCGCACGCGCAGCGAAGCGAGCATGCGCCGGGGGTGGGCACGAGAATCAGTTCGTATTCATTTCCACGCGCAGGAGCTTGCGGCCGACGAACACGTAGTCGCCCTGGCCCAGCTCGCGCTCCGCCTTGATGCGGATGTACGTGCCGTTGCGGCTGCTCAGATCCGTCAACGTGAACTTGCCGGCCTGCTCGTCGATCTTGCAGTGCGCGCCGGACATGTAGAGGTCGATCGGGAAGTTGAGGTCGCTGCCCTCACGGCCGATCTGCAGCGTGTTGCCGCGCGCGCACACGATCATGCCGATCGCGCCGCCCTGGAACACCTGCACGAGGCGGAACGGGCTCGGGTGCTTCGGCGACGAGTAGAAGTACGTGCCGTCCGGATCCTGGCCGTCCGTCGCGCGCGGCGTCGCCTCGAGCCGGAAGAGCTGCTCGCCCGCGAGGAAGATGTCGCCCGGCGAGATGTCGACCGTGCCGCGCACGCGCACGAACACGCCGTTCAGCGAGCCCTCGTCGCGCACCACGAGCTTGCCGTCTCGGTAGAAGAAGTTCGCGTGCTTCGGCGAGACGAAGAGATCGTCCGGGAAGACGAGCTGGCCGCTGCGGCCGACGACGTGCTGCTCCGCCTTCAGGTGGAAGCTGAGGCCCTCCATGCCCTCGCCGCGGATCAGGATCAGCTTCGCCTTCGCAGGGTTCTGCATGTCCCCGAAGAACAGCGTCTGCGCGTTCAGGATCTCGGGCGGGACCGCGGCGCCGCAGCGGCCGCAGAACTTGTGTCCGGTGGGCACCACGCTCGAGCACGAGCGGCAGACGAAGTTACGGGCTTGCTCCATGAGCTCCTCCTGAGATAGCGCGGAGAAATCTTTGATCGCCGTGGACGGGGGCGTCCGCTTCAGCTCGGCCAGCTTGCCGCGCGGGACGAACTGCCCGGCGTCGCGCGATGTCGCCCTCCTCGCCGATGACGTGGCCGCCGTCCCGCTGCCCGGAGCTTGCGGCGGCGGCGACGGGGAGCCGCGCCCCGACGTGAAGAGGGAGAGGTCGTTGTTGCACGACGAACAGCGAAGGACGCCCATCGCGTTCCACGTGTCACAGTGTCCGCAGACGATGCCGATCTCGGTCCGCAAAGTCGTCCTCGACGTGCCTTTCGCGCGTCATCTTTCTACACGAAGCCGCGTCGCCCGTGAATGAAACGACGAAGAGATGCGCCGAGCCCCGGTCTTTCTCGTCCGAGGTAGCGCGCGCGGCACCGCTTTACTGCCCCACGGGAAACGGTCAAGCTCCGACCATGGTCGGTCGCCGATCCTCCTTCTTCTCGGGGCGTTCTTCCTCGCCGCGGGCGCCGCGCGCCGCTGCCGCCCTGCTCCTCGTCGCGCTCGCCGCGGCCCCGGGCTGCAAGAAATCCGCCCCGAGCACGCCCGAAGGCGTCGCCGATGCCTTCGTCGAGGCCTACTTCCGCCAGATGGACCAGCAGCGCGCGAAGGAATTCACCGCGCTCGGCGCCACGAAGATGCTGGAGACGGAGCTGAAAGAGGTGCAGGACGTCCGCAAGGACGGCTACGAGCCCGCCTCCGTCAACGTCGCCGTGCACCGAGGCGAGTCGGCCCCGCGCGACGAGCGGATCCGCATCCCGTACGAGATCGACATCCAGACCGACTCGGGCACCGTCGTGCGCGACGCCGACGTGGAGCTCGCGCGGATCGACGGCGCGTGGAAGGTCGTGCGCGTCGGCGTGAAGGCCCGCGACGCGGCCCCGCAGACGCAGTGATCGACGCTGCCGCGCGCGCGACGCCCGCGGTCAGTGCACCCACGAGAAGCGGTTCGCGTCGTCGGCCCACGCGGTCGTGCCCCACAAACGCAGCAGCGGGCGCGCCGTGCACGTGTCGAAGTCGACGAGGCCGAAGTCGCGCGAGTCGTCGTGCATCGAGGAGTTGTCGCTGACGAGGAACACCTTGCCGGCCCCGACGTGCGCCGTCTTCTTCTGCTCGGTGAACTGCCCCATCGCCGAGAGCGCGTAGTGCCACCCGCCGCCCATCGGCACGACCTCGCACGCGAGCTCGACCTCCTTCAGCGTGTCGGGGTGCGTGACGAACACCTTCTGCTGCGCGCACGCGGTCTCGCCGCGGTACGTCGTGCCGTTCACGGTGAGGCGGTGGCCTTCGATCTCCACGTCGTCGCCGGGCATGCCCGCGATGCGCCCGAGGACCCAGGCGTTCGCGTCCTGCGGATCCGTGCAGCGCACGAGCTCGCCGAACGCCGGCGTCCCGCGCCGCAGCATGATCACCGTGTCCGCCGGCCCCAGCGTGGGCGCCGCCGACACGAGGTACGGGTCCGACGGCATCGTCCACACGTCGAACGCGACGAGCCGCAGCACGAGGGTCAACACGACGAGGACGCCGACCACCCACCCGAGGTTGCGCGTCAGCTTCTGCATGATCGGCGAAGGTAGCAAACCCCTCGCGCGAAGGTCACTTTCCGAGGGATCTCAGAAGGAACAGGAGCGGTACGGCGGAAGCTCGCTCGGGCTGGCTCCCTGCGAGATCTCGCGCGCGGCGGCGAAGAGGCCGCGCCACACGTCGAGCCGCGTGAAGTGCGTGAGGCCGAGCGTGCGCTCGTCGTTGTCCATCACGCTCGTGGAGATGACGCCCACGACCTCGTTGTTCACCGTCAGCGCCGGACCGCCCGAGTCGCCCGGACAGATCGCCGCTTGTCCCAGGAACTCTGCGCGATAGATGGAGTCGACCGATCCACTGTTGCGAGAGAAGAGGTGGATCGGCTCGCGCGTCATGCCGCAGCGCCCGTAGCCCCACGGATAAACGGCGTCGCCCTTCGGAGGCGCGGCGTCCACGCGCGCGAGGAACGTGGGCATGCCGACGAGCTTGCGATCGAGGATGATGATCGCGATGTCGCCTTCGCCGCGCTCGTAGCCGCAGTTCGGGCTCACGATCGCGCGCGCGCCGACCTCGCCCCACGGAAGGTGCGATCCGCCGAGCTCGATCTCGAGCTTCGATGGCTCCACGTCGTCGCTGATCACGTTGCCGGAGTCGTCCCGCTGCGAGACGCAGTGGTGCGCGGTGAGCACCTGATCCTCGGCGATGAGCGTGCCGCTGCAGGTCACGTCGCCCGCGACGATGCGGACGATCGCGTCCATGTTCACCGTCAGCTTCATCGGCCCCGCGACCTCGAGCGGGCGATCCGGGACGTCTGCCATCTGCGCGGCCGGCGTGGCGACGCCGCCCATCTGCATCGGCTCGAAGCAGCCCGTCAGGCAGGACGCGAGGAGCGCCGCCGCGCCGAGGAACGCCCCATGCGATCGGAAGAGGGAGGCACGAGCTTCGGATTCCACGCGGTGGGGGGCCTTTCCGGAGACGGGTGTCAGGGCCTCAAGCAAGACAACGCGAAGTTGGGTCGTTCGACAACACCGTTTTGGGTGGATTGGGTCAACGTCAGCAAAAAAACGCCGCGAGGTTGCCTGGATCCGAAGCCATCCATCGATCGGGCAAGTTGCCCCATCGATCGACGTCGGATCCGGACCTCGCGGGTTGGATCGGAGCGTCGCTGCGTCTCAGCGCATCGCGACGAAGTGGATCTGGTGAGCGCTGCGATCGTACGCGGCGCGCGCGCCTTCGGGGTTCAGCGCGGGATCGTCGATGCCGGCGGCGCTCATCTCTTCGAGGAACGCGAGCTGACGGGCGCTCCGCGCGAGGAGCCAGCTCGGGCACGCGGCCGTTCCGTGCGGCGCGTCCATCGCGGGCTCGCACGCGGCTTCGACCTGACGCGCGGTCGCGAGCGCCTCGGGCACCTTGCCGCGGTGGAGGAGCGCGCGCGCGTAGAGGTGACCGATCTCCGGGGTCGCGCGGACCGCGGGCGACGCCTTCTCGATCACGGCGGACGCGAGGCCCGGCTGCTCGCGATCGAGGTACGCGCCGGCGAGCTTGCCGACCGAGTCGACGTCCGGAGAGAGGGCGGCGCGCTCTTCGAGGGTCGCGAGGCCGGGATCCGTCGCGATGGGGGCGCGCGCGTGCGCGGGGAGGAGACCCGAGGCGCTGTTCTCCGTGCCGTGAACGAACATCCAGGCCGCAGCGGCGATCACCAACCCGTTCAGCACAAGCTTGCCCGCGCGCATCCTGACCTCCATCGAAGCGAACGACATTGGGTGGGTGGACGCCATCAGTGGGGCCGAGGTTCCGGGGCGTGACAACTTTTTCGAAAATGGGTGGGATAGGTGCGCACCGGGCGCCACTGGGAGGACGGAGTCCGGTCCGCGGAGGCGGAGCTCCGCTTCGGAGCGGAGTCCGTAGCGGAACGGACGCAGTCCTCGACGTTGCGTGACGCTACTCGGAAGGAAGCACCACGAGATCGTCGCGGTGGATCAGCTCTTCATCCGCGCCGGCCTCTCCCTTGCGATGCGCTGCCCGCGCCGCGTCCGCGGTCCCCAGACGCACGAGGCCGCGGGCCACCTCGTTCCCTTCCGGATCCAGGACCGAGACGCTGTCGCCGGGGTGGAAGGTGCCGCGGACGCCGAGCACGCCGACGCCGAGCACGCTCTTGTGCTTCTCGACCACGGCCGCGATGGCCCCGCGATCGAGCAGCAGCGCGCCGCGCGGCCGCAGCGTGTAGGCGATCCAGTATTTGCGAGCGGAGAGCTTCTGGTGCGCGGCCGCGAACAAGGTGCCGATGTCCTCGCCGGCGAGCACGCGCCCGAGCACCTCCGGCTCCTTCGCGGACGCGATCACCACGTGGGCGCCCGCGAGCGTCGCGCGCCGCGCCGCCTCCACCTTGCTGGCCATGCCGCCGGTGCCGACGCCGGAGGTGGAGCCGCCCGCGAGGTGGCGCGCCTCCTTCGCGACGCTGCGCACGAAGGGCACGCGCTGCTTCTGCTCGTCGAGCAGGCCGTCCACGTCGGAGAGCAGCAGCAGCAGGTCCGCGTCGCACAGCGGGGTCACCATCGACGCGAGCTGATCGTTGTCGCCGAACTTGATCTCCTCGACGGCGACCGCGTCGTTCTCGTTGATGATCGGGACCGCGCCGGCGCCGAGGAGCGCCGCGAGCGCGCTGCGGGCGTTGTTCGCGCGGGTCCGATCCGCGAGGTCCGCGTGCGTGAGGAGCACCTGCGCCACCTTGAGGCCCACCTTCCCGAAGGCGTCCTCGTAGCGCTGCATCAGCACGCTCTGCCCCGCGGCGGCGGCGGCCTGGAGGCGCGCCATGTCCTTCGGTCGCGATCCGAAGCCGAGCTTCTGCACGCCGAGGGCGATGGCGCCGCTCGACACGATCACCACGCTGCGCGCGTCCTTCGGCGAGCCCTTCTTGCGGGCGGCGCTCACCGACTGGGCCTTCTGCACCTCGGTCGCGAGCCGGTCCCACGCGTCGCCGGCCAGGCTCTTCGATCCGATCTTCACCACGATGCGCCGGCACGCCGCGAGCCCCTTTCGGACCTCGGCGGCCGGCGCGTGCGAGACCTCAGCCATGCGCCTTTTCCTCGGCGATCACTTGATCGAACGCGGCGTCGAGGCGGCGCTCGATGTAGCTCGGAAGCGTCGCGGTCGTGAGCAGCACCGCGTCGGTCCACCGCGTCCATTCGTCGCGCACGTCCTCGATCGGGGCGGGCAGCAGCGCGACGGCGGGCTGCAGGTTCGGCGAGAACGACCGCACGATCGCGCGATCGATGAGCGAGCGCACGTGGCGCGCCTCCTCGGCCTGGATGCGGACGCCGCGCTCGGTGCGGTGCTTGACGAGGTAGCGGTCGAGCAGGTGTCCGAGCGCGAACGTCTCCAGCCCGCGGGCCACGGGGACCGCCGCGCGGAGGGGCCCGAGGCGCTTCAAAATCTGGGCGATCAGCGCCTGCGCGGCCTTGATGGCCATCGCTTGATCGATGCCGCCGGGGGCCGCGAGGACGGCGCGCGCCTCGGTCGTGAGGCTGTAGCCGTGGCGCGAGAACGCGTCGTACGCGATGGCGCCGCGCACGCGATCCACGATCTTGTCTGGCACGATCGGCACCGGCACGACGGAGGCGGCGACCGCGAACGCGGTCATGAGCCCCAGGCGTCCGGAGGGCGGCGCGCCGAAGGCGGTGGCGTCGATCGAGCTAGGCGTCGAGGTCGCGGGGTTCGGCATCGCCTCGACCCTACTACGGGCCGCCACTGGGAGGACAAGTTCGTTCCGCGGAGGCGGAGCTCCGCTTCGGAGCGGAGTCCGCAGCGGAACGGACGCAGTCCTCGACGTTGTGCGGCGGCGTGGCGGCCGTGTTACGCGGCCGCGCGAGGAGAGAGACATGACCAAGCGCGTCTTTTGGATCGGGGTCCTTTCGTCGCTCGCGCTGAGCGCTGCGTCGCCGTTCGGCGCTGGCTGCAGCGGCACCAAGAGCTGCGTCGATCTGTGCGCGGAGCGCGAGGCGTGCCCCGACGTGATGCCGAGCGGCGACACGTGCGAGGTGCAGTGCAAGGCGGCCGACGTCTTCGCGAAGGCGGCCAAATGCGAGGCCGAAGAGGCGGCCTGGAACGAGTGCCTGAGCCCGCTCGAAAACGTGTGCAACGCCGACTACGACTGCGCGACCGAGGCCCTCCACCGCACCGACTGTTACAAGGCGTACTGCAACAAGAACCCGAACACCGACGGCTGCGCGCCCTACACGAACTGAAGCCGCTCAGCGCGCGATCGGGACCATCTCCACGACGGCGGCGCGGGCCTCGCTCGCGGCCTCCACGACTGGCGCCGTCGTCGTGCCCTCCGGCAGCGCGATCGTGAAGTGCACCGGGCCGGCCGAAAGCGTGAGGCCGCGGGCCGCGAGAGAGGCCTTCAGCGCGTCCGGGTTCGTCGCGACCGTGAGCCGGTAGACGCGCGCGCCGGACGTGAACGACGCGGGCGCTCCCTCCGCGACGACGCCCGCATCGCCCAGGAACACGAGCTGCGACGCGCCGCGCGCGAGGGCGCCCTCCGCGGTGCCGGGCTCGATCGCGCGCGCCGACAACAAGGTGCGCCGCCCTTCCGTGGCCGCGGCGAGCGCGCCCGTCACGAACGCGGCGCCGGCGCCCTCCAGCCGATCGAGCGGCGCCTCCGCGACGAGCACGCGCGGATCGTTCACGATGGCCTTCGCGAGCTGCAGCGCGCGCCTCTCCGCGAGGCCGAGCGTCGCCGCGACGCGCCCCACGGAGGCCAAGAGCCCCACGCGCTTCATCGCGAACGCCGCCATTTCCCGAGCGGCGCGCGGCTTCACGGCGGCGAGCCGCGCGGCCCACTCCACGTACGCGAGCGCCGTCATGTTGCGAGGCACCGGCGGATCCAGCGGCGCGAACCCGGCGATCGCGAGGTGCGCCCCGTCGATCACGTCGAGCCCGTCGAGCCGCGCGGCCCCGCCGACGAAGCGCGCTTCGCCCGCGAGCCCGGCCTCGTTCGTGCTCGGATCCGGCGTCACCGCGAGCAGCGGCACCCCGGAGAGCGCCGCGAACAGCACCGTGACATCGCCGACGAGGAGCACGCGATCGCCGCGCGTGGTGAGGCTCAGGTCCTCGATCGCGATCACGTCGTCGACCGCGACGCGGGCGTGCTCGGCGGACAGGATCGGGGTCGTCTCGGGGCCGCTCATGCTCGCGCGCAGCCTACACCACGAGCGGCGAGCGGCCCTCGATCATCCTCAGGCTGCGGCGCGCATCCTCAGGAAGGCTGCGGCACCACGTCCTTGGACTCGTCACGGGCGCGGAGGCGGTCGCGCAGCGTGCACGCGATGTAGTACGTGACCGGGAGCACCACGAGCGTGAGCACCGCCGCCGAGATGGTGCCGCCGACCACGACGACCGCGATGGGGCGCTGCGTCTCACTGCCGATCTCGTGCGACATGGCCGCGGGCACGAGGCCGAGAGAGGCCAGGAGCGCGATCATCAACACCGCTCGTAACCGCTCCTTCGTGCCTTCGACCACCGCTTTGTACAAGCCCTCTCCCTGAGCGAGCCTGTTCTTCACCGCGGTCACGACGAGCACGCCGTTCAAGGTGGCCTGTCCGATGAGCGCGATGAAGCCGACCGCCGCCGACACGCTCAACGTCATGTGCGCCGCCGCGAGCCCGAACACGCCGCCGATCAGCGCGAAAGGCACGTTGATGAGGATCAGCGCCGCGTCGAAGAAGGACCCGAACGCCGAATACAGCAAGAGAAACGTGATCAGGAGCGTCGCCGGCAACACCACTTGAAGGCGGGCCATCGCGCGCTGCTGGTTCTCGAACTCTCCGCCCCACGTCATCAGGTATCCGGGCGGCAGCGGGATCGCGGCGGACACTTTGTCCTGCGCCTCCTTCACGAAGGTGCCGAGATCCCGGTTGCGCACGTTCATGCGGATCCCCACGTACCGCCGGCCGTTCTCGCGCGTGATCGCCGCGCGGCCGGTGCCCATCGTCACCTCCGCCACCGCCGACAACGGGATGAGCGAGCCGTCCTGGAGCGGAATCCGCACCTCCCGAATGGCCTGGATGTCCTCGCGCGTCGTGACGGGCAGACGCACCGTGACGTCGAACCGCTTCTCGCCGTCCCACAGCTCGCTCGCGACGTGCCCGCCCATGGCCGTCTCGATGTAGTTCTGCACGTTCTGGAGCGAGAGGTTCCACCGCGCGAGGGCCTTTCGGTTGATCTTCACCGCGAGCTGCGGAGTCTCGCTGCTCTTGACGATGCCCACGTCCGCGGACCCGGGCACCGTGTCGATCACCTCCTTTGCCTTGTTGGCGATCGCGAGGAGTTGCTCCAGGTCGTCCCCGAACACCTTCACCGCGATCTGGCCCTGTTGCCCCGAGATGTTCTCGTTCACGTTGTCGCGGATGGGCTGCGAGAAGTTGTATTCGATGCCGGGGATCTCCTCGAGGTTCTTGGTCATCTCCGCGACGAGGTCGTCGAGCAGAGGCTTGTCTTTGCGCCACTCGTGAAGGGGCTTGAGCTTGACGAAGATCTCCAGGTTGTTGGGCAGCTTCGCGTCCGTGCCGTCCTCGGGCCGGCCGAGCTGGGAGAGCAGACTGGTCACCTCCGGAGTCCGCTTCAGGATCGATTTGATGCGGGGAGTGAGCGCGCGCCCCTCCGTGAGCGACGTGTTCTTGGGCAGCGTGAAGGTCACGTACAGCGCGCCTTCGTTGAGCTCCGGCAAGAACTCCGAGCCGATGCGATTGGCCAGCACGAGCGCCGACGCCAGCGCGCCGATCGCGAGGACGAGGATGATCGTGCGCTGCCGCATGGCGAATTCGAGGACAGGCTCGTACACCCTGCGCGCCGCCACGAGCACCGGAGAGTCCCGCTGCACGCGCGGCTTCCGCAGGGCGTACATCGTGAGGAGCGGCACCAGCGTGAACCGCACGAGCAGCGCGCCGATGAGGGCGCTCATGATGGTGTGCGCGAGCGGCGAGAAGATGCGCCCCTCCACCCGCTGGAGCGAGAAGATCGGGATATAGGCCGCGATGATGATCAGGAGAGAGAACAGCGTCGGACGGGCCACCTCCCGCGCAGCGTGGTAGATGCGGTCCGGCAGAGAGGCGGGCTCGATAGGCACGTACCGATGGCCCTTGTGCGGCGCCAGCCGGTGATAAAGGTGCTCCACCAGGATGACGGCGCCGTCCACGATGATGCCGAAATCGACCGCGCCCATGCTGAGCAGGTTGACGCTCATCCCGCGGACGGACAGGTAAATGAAGGCGGACGCGAGCGAGAGCGGGATCGCGAAGGCGACGATGAGCGCCGCGCGGATGTCGAGCAGGAAGACGAAGAGCACCAGCGTGACGAGGAAGGCGCCCTCCGCCAGGTTGTGAAACACCGTCTTCAGCGTGGTGTCGACGAGCTCGGTGCGGTCGTAAAAGGCGTTGACGCGCACGTCCTTGGGGAGGATTCGGCCGTTGAGCTCGTCGATGCGCTGGCGGAGCGCCCCGAGCACGATCGTGGGGTTTTCGCCGCGCCGCATGAGCACGATGCCCTCGACGGCGTCCTCGTTGTCGTCGCGCGTGACGACGCCCTGGCGCGGAGTGTAGCCCTCGCGCACCTGCGCCACGTCCCGCACCGTGACCGGGATTCCGTCGTGGTAGCCGACACAGACGTCCTCGATGTCGGAGAGATCGCGGAAGATGCCCAGCGACCGGATGACGAACATCTCGGAGCCGCGCTCGACGTAGCCGCCCGTCGCGTTGGAGGAGCCTTGTTGGAGGGCGTCGAACACGGCCGTCAGATCGACGCCGAGCTGCACCATCTTGCGGGGATCCGGCTCCACCTGGATCTCGCGCTGGAGGCCGCCGTACACCACGACGTCGGCGACGCCCGGAGTCTGCAGGAGATAAGGTCGAACCGTCCAGTCCTGGAGCGTGCGCAAGGTCATCGGATCGGAGGTCTTGGAGTCGAGGGTGTAGCGGTACACTTCCCCGATCGGCGTCGCGAGCGGCCCCAGCGCGGGCTGCACGCCCGTCGGCAAATCGGCCCCGGCGATGCGCTCGGAGACCTGCTGCCTCGCGCGCATGACGTCGGCGCCGTCCTCGAAGGTGAGCGTCACGAACGAGAGCCCGAACAGCGAGATGCTGCGGAGTCGGCTCATGCTCGGCGTGCCGTTCAGCGCGCGTTCGAGGGGCAGAGAGACGCGGCGCTCCACCTCTTCCGTCGGCTGCCCCGGAAACAGGGTGATGATCTGGACCTGCGTGTCCGTCGGATCCGGAAAGGCCTCGATCGTGAGCTGGGTGTAGGCGAAGTATCCGGCTGCCGCCAACAAGAATACGAAGACCGCGACGGCGAAGCGGTTCTTCAGCGAGAACCGCAAGAGGATATCGTCAATCATAGGGGGCGATCCAACCTTGTGAAAGACAGGTCGGGTGACACCGCGCACCTGGCAACGTACATGCCAGTGGTGGAGGCGTCGAATCGCCGCGATCTGCCCGGAAACGCTGGCCCATCCTGCCCACGAGGCGATCTTCGTGACCCGTTTCGCCGCGCGTCAAAGGCGGTGTGGCGACTGGCTGCGATCGATGCGCGAGATGTCCAGTTTCGCGACAGGGGAGGGTGGGGCGACTCACCACGATCGGGGCGGAGAGGGGCTGTCGTGGAGACGGGGAGTGTGGCGCCTCACCACGATGGAATAGGGGCTGTTCTTTTTCGCCACGAGGAGGGCCGTGGCAGAAGGCGACAAGGGGTGTTCTGGTGCGCGCTCGGCGGAGAGGGGCTGTGGCGACTCACCACATCCGCGGGCAGGTCACGGATCCGGGATCGCGCGGGCGCGGGGCGGAGGCTGCTTCTCGTCCTCGTCGGGGCTCTGGGCCTTCGCCGTCAAGAGGCCGCCGAAGCTGACCTCCTCCGTCATCTCCGAGAGGGCCAGCGGCGTGCGATCGCCGTAGATCATGAAGGGCGCCAGACTCCGGGCCACGTCCAGGAACAAGGGCGGTATTCCGGGGCCCAGCAATCCCGCGCTCGCCGACGTGATGCCCACCATCTTCAACAAGGCACCAAGGAGGGTGTCGTCCTCCTCGGGGAGCTCCAGGATCATCGTCTCGTCCGGCGCGCCGGACAGGCGCTTTGCTTCGGCGATGGCCTCGCGCAGACCGCCCAGCTTGTCGATGAGGTGCAGCGGGAGCGCCTGCTCGCCGGTCCACACCTTGCCACGCGCGATCGCGTCGACGTCTTCGGGCTTCATTTTCCGGCCCTCCGCGACGCGGCCGATGAACGTGTCGTAGAACTGCTTCACCTTCACGCCGAGCTCCGTGCGCTCGTCGTCGGTGAAGGGGCGGTAGAACGACTCCGCGTCGGCGCGCGGGGAGGTGCGGATCGTCTCCACGTTCGCGCCGAGCAGCTTCATCAACCCCTGCACGTCGGCCTTGCCGTAGAAGATGCCGATCGAGCCCGTGATCGTCGTGCGCGACGCGAACACCGGCGCGCCCGCCATCGACGCGTAGTAGCCGCCGCTCGCCGCCGCGCCGCCCATCGAGACGATGAACGGCTTCACCTTCGCGGTGAGCTGCGCCTCCCGCAACAGCACGTCCGCCGCGAGCGACGAGCCGCCGCCCGTCTCCATGCGGAACACGACGGCCTTCACGCTGCGGTCCTCGCGCGCGCGCCGCAGCGCCCTCGCGATCGTCGCGGAGCCCGCGAGCTTGATGTCCACGAACGGGACCGTCTGGCTCTCCCCGTCCACCATGTCGCCCGCGAGGTACACGAGCGCGATCTTCGGCGCGTCGCTCCAGTACGTGGGCGCGCGCGTCGTCCCGCCGTCGTCCGCGAGGCGCACCGCGCGGCCGAACACCTCTTCTGCGACGCGGACGATCTCGTCCTCGTACGCGAGCGTGTCGACGAGGCCCTGCGCCTTCGCCTCCCGCGCGATGAACGGGCCGCGGTTGAGGCACTTCTTCAGCTCGCCGACCGGGATCTTTCGGCCGCCGCCGACGTCGTTCAGAAACACCCGCTCGATCTGGTCGATCGTCTCCTGGTGATCGTCGTGCGCGACTTGCGTGGAGGTCTTCAGCGTGAACTGCTCGGCCGCGGTCTTGTGCGCGCCGATGCGCACGAAATCGGCCTTCACGCCGGCCTTTTCGAGCAGACCGCCCAGGTAGAAATAGCGCGACGCGAGGCCCGCGAAACGGAGGCCGCCGGCCGGGTTCATCGAGATGTGATCCGTCTGCGCGCAGACGTAGAGCGAGCGACCGCCCGCGTCTTCGAGGTGGCAGAAGCTCTTCTTGCCCTTCAGCCGGAGCAGGCGGATCGCGTCGCCCAGCTCCTCCGCGTGCGCGAACGACGAGGCCGGCTCCGCCCGCAAAACGAAGGCGACGCCGTCGATCTCGGGATCGTTCGCGATGCGCCACAGCCTGCGGAGGAGGCGCGTGTGGCCGCGCGGACCCGGCGTCTCGGTGAGGCGGATCTTCGCGACGCGCGCGGGGAGCGGCACGCCCGGCGAACGGAACGGGTGGAGCGCCGCGCCCGCATAGAAGCCCGGCGACGGACCGTACGCGTCGCCCGCCACCACGCCGCCGGAGATCTCCGCGCGATCGATGTTCACGTCGAGGCCCGCCGTCACCGCGATCTTCGGATCCGACCCGAGATCGAAGACGCGCACGTCCCCGCGCGCGCGGCCCACGTACGGCACGTCGACGCCCACCGTGATCCCTGGCACCGCCATCTGCGAGCGCTCGTACCAGGTGCCGGTGAGATCGAATTCGAGGCGGCGATTTCCCTCGATCGGGCGCAGCGCCACGGCCGCGTCGTAGGTGCGCTCCACGGGGCCCGTCGACGGCTGGTTGAAGTCGCGCGCGACGAGGCCGAGCGAGAGGTAGCGCGACGGGCGGTACGCGAGGCCCGCGGTCATCGTCACGATGTTGTCGAGCACGCGCTCGCGAGCGAAGCTCCAGCCGAACGTGGCGCCGACGCTCAGCGTCTCCCCGAGGCTCGCGCCGAGGCCCCAGCGGAGCCAGTAATACGGCGTCGAATACGGGTAACCCAGGGCCTTCGATGGATCGAGCGCGTCGAGCCGCAGGCCCGTGCCGAGGAACCAGAGCGGCGTCGCGAGGCTGAACGCGTGGCCGCGCGCGGGCGTGAGCGCGTCGTCGCTCGCCCACGTCCAGTTCCATCGCAGCTCCGTGTCCGGCACGAACGGCAGCAGCGCGGGGTTCACCGCGATCGCCGTGGCGTCGTCGGCGCT
Organism: Polyangiaceae bacterium; assembly: GCA_046351455.1. Taxonomy (GTDB): domain Bacteria; phylum Myxococcota_A; class Polyangia; order Polyangiales; family Polyangiaceae; genus JADJRH01. The sequence continues at coordinate 56,521 of JAXLYM010000025.1, read as the reverse complement.
CGCGACCGTGCGGCCCGGAGACGCGATCGACTCCGCGGGGGTCCATGGGGGGCGCTGCGCGTGCGCGGTGAGCGGCCCCGTCGCGGCGACGACGCCGGTGATCGCCGCGAGCGCGCGGCCGAGCCTTCGCTTCGGCGAGCCTTGGATCATAGGGTGGTGAGCTGCTTCAACGTGTCGGCCTCGGCGTCGTAGGCGCGGCGTACCTCGACCATCGCGAGGCGCTCGATGATCGTGCCGAGGATGGGAGCGTACACCTGTAGCTCACCGACCACCGTGCGGCGCGTGCGGCCGTCGGGCAGCGTGGTGAGGCGGTAGGTGCCTTCGGAGCGGAAGTACCGGCAATACTCTTCCTTCGGGCGCACCTGCCACGTGGAGCGGTGCTCGGCGAGGAGGTACGTCATGTGCTCCTGCCACATCATCGCGTCGCGCGGGATCGCCCGGTTCTCCAGGAACGCGAACGGCGCCGATGCCTGGTAGCGCAGCACGCGCCGGAGCGCGCCGTCCCGCAGATCGTGCTCGATCGTCTGGACGCTCTCGATCTTGGTCTGCGCGAGCGCGCGGGTGAGCGTCTCGCTGACGAGGGGCGACAGCACCGCGAGCTCGACGGCGTCGAGCGGGGCGTCGAAGTCGTGGCTGATCTCGAATCGCACAGGGCCTCGTGAGACTACCAAAGAAGGAGACCGCGCGACCTACGCGGGCGGCAAGATCCCGCGGGATCGAAGGGCGAGATCGATCTCGGGGCGGCGCTTCTCGAGCTCGGGCACGTCCTTCACCGGGAGGAACCGCGAGCGCTCCCCCTCGCGCGGGACGCGCACGAACACCGGCTCGATCGCGGCCGTGATCTCGCCGAGCAGGCGCTCGAACTGGATGGCCGTCTTGCCGTCCGATTTCTTCTCGACCTCGACGTACGTCCAATCCATCGCGAGCGCGTCGAGCGCGTCCGCCTCGACGAGGAACGTGTTCGTGTTGAACACGGGGACCGTCGCAGGATCGAAGTCGAGCGGGAGACGAAACTCCTCCACGATCATGCGGCGACCCTCGAAGCGCACGGGGCCTCCGCCCTTGTCGCCCTTCACCTTGTCCACGACCTCGACGAGCAGCGGCTCCTTGCGCTCGATGAACCAGCCGAGGAGCGCGGGATCGACGCTCGCGCCGAGGTTGTCGAGGTTCGCGATCCACACGTATTTGCCGCCATTCGCGCGGAACGTCTTCAGGAGGCCGCTCGCGCGGAGGGCGTCCGGCAGATCGCCGTGCCCCGTCGCATACACGTCGGGCTCCCCGTCCGCGCCGCGGAACAACGACCCGTCCGGCGCGAGGCGCAGCGACACGTGCTGCTCGAACAGCGCGACGTCGCGGCCGTCCAGCCGATCGCCGAGGGCCTTCGCGATCGGGCCGAACGTGGCCTCGCTGGTCATCATCCAGAAAGGCACGTTGCGCCCCGCCTGCGCGGAGAGGTGCGCGATCTCGGCGAGGCGGAGATCCAGGAACGTGCGGCCCGGCAGCGCCTCCACGAGCGCCTTCACGACGCCGCCCATGCGCGTCGCCATGCCGCCCGCGAGCACGCACAGCGCGAGCTCCCCGCGCGCGATCGCCGCGAGCCCCTTGTCCCGGAGCCGCTGCCCTTCCGTCGACGCCGGATCCGGCGCGTCGAGCACGTCCGACGCGAGCGGTGGCCTCACGTCGCCGCGCAGACGATTGCGTCCGTCGCGATCCTTGCCCGCGACGGACGCGTTGCGAAGCAGCGCATCGGCCGAGAAGCCGCGCGCCGCGAGGCGTTCCTTTTGGGCGGGAGACAGCGCTTCGATCTCTTCGAGGAGCGTGGCCACGGGCCGAAAGGACCATGGCGGCGGCCGCCCTGCAAGCACCTCTGTCTCACGCGAGCGTCTCACTCTGAGCCTCACATCCCGAGCCGCCTCGTGAGACGCGCCTGATTCACCGTGAGACAGGCCAGAAGCGAATCGAGAATCGTCGCCGCGCGACAGGGATGGTCCTCTTCACGACATGCCGTAATTGCCACGTAATTGTGAACGTCGTCCTGGACCATCAAACTGGATCGCAGCTTGCTAAACCACCGAGCGGTGCAGCCGAACGCACCGTGGCGCCGCCCCCGTATGCAAACGAGGGAGAGCGGCTTTCTGGATTGAGGTCCGTGAGCCATGCGAAGTGCCGTGTCGAACCTGTCCGCGATCGCGCTGCCCTCTCGCTACGACTTGCTGTTTCCGCTCGCCGCAGGCGGCACCGCGTCCGTGCACCTCGGTCGGCTGCGCGGCATCGCCGGCTTCTGGCGGCTCGTCGCGGTCAAGGTCGCGCACGCGCACCTCGAAGTGGATCCGTCGAACCGCGAGATGATGGTGGAGGAGGCGCGCCTCGCGTCCCTCATCCATCACCCCAACGTCGTCCCCGTGATCGACATCGATCAGACCGACGGCCGCCTGCTCCTCGTGATGGATTACATCGAGGGATCGAGCCTCGCGGACGTCCTCAACGCGGGCGCCGAGCCGATGCCGGCGGCGATCGCGGTGCGGATCGCGCTCGACTCGTGCGCGGGTCTCCATGCGGCGCACTCGCTCAGCGACGCGACGGGGCGCAGCCTCGGCCTCGTGCACCGCGACGTGTCGCCGCAGAACATCCTGCTCGGCACGGACGGCGTCGCGCGCCTCACGGATTTCGGCATCGCGAAGACGGCCTTCGGCAAGGGCCGCTCCGGCGTCGGCACGCTCAAGGGCAAGCTCGGCTACATGGCGCCCGAGTACATCGACGGCCAGCCCGCGAACGCGTCGAGCGACGTGTTCGGCCTCGCGGTCGTGGTGTGGGAGATGATCACGGGCCAGCGCCTCTTCCGCGGCGAGAACGGCCACGAGACGCTGCGCAACGTGATGTACGCCGAGGCGCCGCTGCTCTCCGACGTGGTGCGCTCCGTCACCCGCGACCTCGCGGACGTGCTGGCGCAGGCGCTCGCGAAGAGCCCGAAGGATCGCTTCGCGACGGCGAAGGCGTTCGGCGCCGCGCTGGAGCTCGTGGCCCGCCGCTCGGACCAGATCGCGACGCAGGAGCAGGTGGCCGCGTACGTGATGCGCGTCGTCGGCGACCGCGTGAACGCCCGCCGCAAGCGCATCGCCGACGTGTTCGCCGCGGAGCGCCCCGCGCACGGCGGCCTCAAGGTCGTGCGCCCGCTCGCCGAGGACACCGCGTCGCGCTTCATCACGCCGCCGTCCGAGATCGCCGTGCACGAGAGCGACTCGGTCTCGGGCTTCATCCCGATCAACCCGGCCATGAAGCGCGGCTACGACGGCGACGACGAGCGCGTGATCGACGAGGAGAGCACGCCGCCCTCCTCCGTGACGAAGCCCTCGATGTCGTCGGAGCACCTGCTCGGCACGCACCCGTCCCAGAGCGCCCTCGTGATCACCGGCCCGGCCACGGACGCGCAGGACGACTACCCGGTGCCGGTGTCGAAGCCGTCGCGCGACATGACGCCGCGCCCGTCGCCGGCCTCCGTTCGTCGCGCCGCCGCCGCGCAGCCCGCCGCGATCGCAGCTCCTGCGCCGGTCGTGCAGCCCGCGCCCGCCGAGACGAAGCCCGCCGTCGTCGAGTCGTCGGAGCGCATCACCGAGAGGCCGCTGCGCCTGCGCCTCACCCGCGATCGGACGTTCCAGCTCGTCGCGCTCGCGGCGTTCGTGTTCGGCGCGCTCGTGCGCGTGTTCCTGTCGATGGGCGCGCCGGACGCCGCCGCGGATCCGCTCAAGGCGCCGCCTGCCGTCCAGCTCCCCGCGCCCGCCGCACACTGACCGACTCCCACCTTCGACCCTCCTGCGACTCTGCCTCTTCCCGTGGCCTCCCAGCGCTGATAAGGGTGCTCACGCGGCGGCGACTCCACGCTGCCTTCCGCGGGAGGAACTGGCATCCATGAACATCGCATCACGCCTTCGCCAGGCGGCCCATGTCGCCGTCCTGAGCGCGCTCGCCGCAGCCTCCGTCGCGTGCGGCGGCGCACCGAAACCAGGAAATTTCCCGACCAAAGCGGACCTCGCCGACCTCGCGACCGCGCCGCCGCCGTCCGATCTCTTCCAGAAAGGCGCGGTGGACGCCGAGCGCTGGCAGCTCACCGGTCCGCTGCCGGACGCCGTGGAGAGCAGCGTCACCGACGACACGTCCCCCTGGACGCAGACCCTCGTCGACGTGATCTCCGCGCGCCCCGGCCAGGTCGTCGCCTCTCGCGGGATGGCCTGCGTCGCGCGCCAGATCGCCGCCTTCGCCGCGGAGAAGGACGCGCTGCCGGCGTCGCCGCTCGTCCGCTTCATGACGGCCCGCTGCGGCGTCCCGTCGACGAGCATCGGCATGTCGCTCCTCACGCAGGAGGTCCCGGAGGACACCTCGGACAAAGAGATCTACGCCGGCTGGGAAGAGAAGGTGAAGGCCGCGCTCCCGGCGGGGCTCGCCACGGGGCCGCGCCTCGCGGGCATCGGCCTCGTCCGCAAAGGCAAGCGCGCCGCCCTCGCGATCGCCTTCTCCGCGCGGTGGGTGAAGATGGAAGACGTGCCGCTCGTCCCCGAGGGCGGCAAGGTCGTCCTGCGCGGAGAGCTCCTGTCGACGGCGGCGACGGTGCTCGGGCTCGTGACGCGCGGCCGCTTTGGATACGAGCAGTGCGTTCGCGACGTGGATCTCCAGCTCCCGAAGTTCGCGATCGAGTGCCCGGTCTCTCCGGACGATCCGACCGCGCGCATCGAAGTCGCCGCGTTCCAGGAGGGACGGGAGCTCGGCGATCGCGTGATCGATCTCGGCGTGTACCCCGCGGGCAAGCTCGACCTCGAGTACACGCATACGGCGGCCTCGTCGGACGCGCTCCCCGAGGGCGACGCGCTCCCCGCCGCGATGCTGAAGGGCATCAACGACGTGCGGGCGTCGGCGGGCCTCCCGGCGGTCACGTCTTCCGCGGCGGAGAGCCGCACGGCCGCGCAGCTCGCGCCGTATTACTTCGCCTCGTTGCAGACGGGCGACGCGGGCGTATCCGACAAGGTGGCGCTCGGCCTGCTCGCGGGGTGGGACGTGGAGGGCCAGGTTCGCGAGGGCCATTTCGGCGCGGTGTGGAGCTACGAGCGCGACGTGCAGAGCCTCGTGGAGGCCGCGATCGCGAGCCCGTTCGGCCGCGAGACGCTGCTCGATCCGCGCGCGTCACGCGTCGCGCTCGGCCCCGTGATCGACAAGGAGGGCAAGGCGTTCGGCGCGGTCTTCAGCACCTACTCGCTCATCGACGCCACGGGACAGGCCGACAGCGCCTCCGCGGTGCTCGCGCGCCTCACCAAGCTGCGCGGCAAGATCAAGCGCCCGGCGCCGGCGATCGCGAGCGAGCTCGACCCGGTCCTCGCGGACGTCACCGCGCGCGTGGAGACGGGCCTCTCGCTCGAAGAGGCCTTGAAGCGCACCACCTCGAAGTCGATCGAGCTCATCCGCCGCGGCAGCGTGAAGAGCTATGTCGCGACGGCGAGCTCCGTGGACAAATTGGAATTCCCCTCCGAGATCCTCGCGACGTCCGATCTCCGCCTCGGCGTGGCCGTCGCGCGCTACCGGCCCGAGGGCTCCCCGTGGACGCGACTGGCGGTCTTCTTCGTGATCTTGCAAGAGCCGCCGGGCCCCACGAATACGGCCTCTCGCGGAGGGCGTCACTCGGGCTGAGGCGCCGCGGGGGGGTGAGCCTGTGGCGACTCCCAGTGACCGGGCAGCCACACGTACCCCGAGCCGTCCCAGTGCCAGCAGCCGGGCGCCCACACCATCCCCGGCGCGGGCGGCGTCGACGCGGGCTCCTCCAGCGGAGCGGGCCGCGTCGGCGCAGCGGCGGGAGGCGCCTCGTCGACGCACCCCACGAGCGCGAGCGCGCCGACGATGATCGCGCCGATCCACATCCCCCGCGACCGCGGCGAGCCTGTCGTCATGCGGCCCTTATATCGCGGATCATCTGCGGTATGATGCGCGCGTGAGCCTCGCTCGATCGATCTTCACGGCGCTCGCCGTCGCAGGCGCCGCGGCCCTCGCCACGGGGTGCGCCGGCGCGACGCCGCCGCCCGGCTGGCAACAAGGAGGCGCCGCGATTTTCCCTGTGCGCGCCACCTGGACGCACGCGTACCACACCATCGAGCTCTACCCGGACGGCCGCGTGATCATCAACGGCCGGGAGACGTTCGCGATCGATCGCGCCGGTCGCGTGCTGGATCCGGAGTCGAACCCGGTCGCGCTCCTCCGCCCCGACGGCCGCCTCATCGGCGCCGGCAACGAGGACTGGGGCGCGGTCGGCCCCACGGCGGCGGCGCTCCCCGGCGCGAAGAGCGCGTCGATCGCGATCGCGCCCGGCGGCCAGGTGATCCGTTACGGTGACGACGGCGATCAGCGCGCGCTCGGCTCGTGGGCGGGGTGCGACGTCTACGCGGTGACGCTCCAGGCGTGCATGCTGGTCACGTACCTCGTCGCGACGCACTACCAGCCGTCGCGCCCGTTCACCCGCTATCCGACGACGCCGTACAGCACCCCGTATGGCTCCCCGTACGGCTCGCCGTACATGGGCCCCGGCATCGGCTTCGGCCTCGGAGTACCCTGATGGCGCCGCCCGCGAAGAAGCCCCCGACGCGCGCCGCAGCCCCCGCGAGGAAGCCTCCGTCACGCGCCGCAGCCCCCGCGAAGAAGCCTCCGTCACGCGCCGCGGCCCCCGCGAAGAAGCCATCACCGAAGCGCCCGCCCCCACGAAGGCCGCGCGTGCCGATGGGCGACGTCGAGATGTTCCGCGCGCACCCGAAGAAGCGCGTCCCCTTCGACTTCGTGCTGGACGAGCTCTCCGAGATGGCGCCCGACACGCGCCCGATGTTCGGCTGCATCGGCGTGTACGTGGGCGACAAGATCGTCCTCATCCTCCGCGATCGCGAGTCATCGCCGCACGACAACGGCGTGTGGATCGCGACGACGGAGCAGCACCACGAAGCGCTGCGCGCCGAGCTCCCGAGCCTCCGATCGATCACGGTCCTCGGCGAGGGCGTGACGGGTTGGCAGAACCTCCCGGCCGAAGCGGACGACTTCGAGGCCTCCGTGCTGCACGCGTGCGAGCTCATCCGCCGCGGCGATCCGCGCATCGGAAAGGTCCCCGCCGGAAGGCGCGTGCGCCGTCCCTCGACCGAAACCTGATCTCGTCCGAGGTGCCCACCCCCGGTCCGTGCTCGGCCTCCGGCCTGCGCGCGGCCCGCCCCGCCCAAATCTCTCGCGGTGCTCGTTCAGGGCGGGGTACCCTCGCTCGATTCGGAACAGCGCTTTTGGGCGGTCGACGGAGCGCCCCGTGGGATTGTCTCGAAAACTGCGGTCGGGGAGGCGGGATTTGAACCCGCGACAACGAGCACCCAAAGCTCGTGCACTACCGGACTGTGCGACTCCCCGCGCCGTACTTCACGGCACGACCAGCAAAACCTAGACGATGCCCGGCCGCGGCGCAATCCACCTGAACATGCCTTGCAAACATGCACGTTCGTCGCCGGGGCCTGCCTTTCATGTGTGAAACGACGCAGGGCACACCGCGCCGCGATCGACGCGATTTCGATTGAGAGGCCGACGTGCGCGCGGGTGCGTGCGAACGCCTGCGAAGACGGAGCCCGTGACGTCGTTTCCTGTCGCCGCTCGCGGTGGACGCCGGAGGGGCGCGCGGGCAAGGTGCGCCGCATGAGGGACGTGCGCGCTGGTTGGCCGCGGCTCGTGGTGCTCTCCGTCGCGCTCGCGAGCGGCTGCGGCGGACCTGCGTGCGGCGCGACGTCGTCTCCCGTGACGGCGCCCACGTCCGCGAAAGGACGCGACCCGGCGCTTCAGGCGCGGCTCGACAAGGCCCTTCGCGACAAGGGCCCTGACTACGCACCTCGGACTCGGCACAAGAACCCGGACGGGACCCCGAAGTACACGAACCGCCTCATCCTGGAGTCGAGCCCGTACCTGCTCCAGCACGCGCACAACCCGGTCGACTGGTATCCTTGGGGAGACGAGGCCTTCGCCGCCGCGCGCGCCGCCGGAAAGCCGGTGTTCCTCTCCGTCGGGTACTCCACCTGTCACTGGTGCCACGTGATGGAGGAGGAGAGCTTCGAGGACGAGGAAATAGCCGCCTACCTCAACGAGCACTTCATCGCCATCAAGGTGGATCGCGAGGAGAGGCCCGACGTCGACGCGGTCTACATGAACGTGGTGATGTCCTTTTCGGGCAACGGCGGATGGCCGATGAACGTGTGGCTCACCCCGGCGAGAGAGCCATTCTTCGCGGGCACCTACTTCCCCCCTCGCGACGGCGTCCGCGGGGCGCGACACGGCCTCTTGTCGGTGCTCCGCGAGCTGTCCTCGGACTACGCGAAGGACCCCGCCGGCATCGCGCGCGACGCCAAGGATTTCGCCGAGCGCGCCCGCAAGCTCTCCGCCCCGGAGGCCGCCGGCGACATGCCCTCTGCCGACGTCGTCAAGAAGGCCGTGATCGAGGCCCAGCAGCGCTTTGACCCGGTGAACGGAGGCCCGAAGGGCGCGCCGAAATTCCCGTCCTCCTTCCCGGTGCGCCTGCTCCTCCGGCACGCGCGGCGCTCGGGAGACGCGATGTCGCTCCGGATGGCGACAGCCACGCTCGACGCGATCCTCGCCGGCGGCATTCACGATCAGGCGGGCGGCGGCTTCCACCGATACGCGACGGACGCGGCCTGGCGGATCCCGCATTTCGAGAAGATGCTGTACGACAATGCCCTCCTCGCGATGGCCTATCTGGAGGCGGGACAGGCGACGGGAGAGGCGCGTTTCCTCGCGGCCGCGCGCGAGACGCTGGACTACCTCCTCCGCGAGATGCGCGCGCCGGACGGCACGTTCCACGGCGCCACGGACGCGGACAGCCTCGCTCCGAACGGCAAGCGAGAAGAGGGCTATTTCTTCACGTGGACCCCCCGAGAGGTGGAGTCTGCGCTCGACGGCGACGCAGAGAAGGCCGCGCTCGCGTTCTTCGGTGTCACGGAGAGAGGCGATCTGGACGGCCGCTCGATCCTGCACGTCGCGCGGCCGCCCGCGGACGTGGCGAAGGACCTCGGCTGGGACGCGGCGCGCCTGTCCACGGCGGTGGCGGCGGCTCGTGTCGGCCTGTATACGGCACGCTCGAAGAGGCCTCCTCCGCTCCGGGACGACAAGGCCCTCGTCGCGTGGAACGCCCTCGCGATCAGCGCCTTTGCGCGCGCGGCGATCGTCCTCGGGGAGGCGCGGTACGAGGACGCCGCGGTGAAGTGCGCGCAGGCCCTCACGCGGACGTGGCGAGCGGGCGGCCCCCTCGCGCACGCGTGGACGAACGGCAAGGAGAGCGGCCAAGCGTACCTCGACGATCACACGACGCTGGCCAACGCGCTCCTGGACGTCTTCGATCTCACCGCGGACCCGGCCTTCATCGACGACGCAGCGAGGCTGATGGCGGCCGTCGAGAAGCGGTTTTCGGACAAGACGAACGGCGGTTATTTCATGACCGCCGACGACGCGGAGCCGCTCCTCGCGCGCGACAAGCCGTCGGACGACGGCCCCACGCCGAGCGGCAACTCGATGGCAGCGCTCGTCTGGCAGCGCCTCTCCGTCCTCCAGGAGACCGAAGCGGACCGCGCGCACGCCGAGTCCACGTTCCGAGCCTTCGCGACCTCGCTCGCCGGCCGCACCGGCGCGATGGATGCGATGTTGTCGGCGCTCGACTTGGCCACCGACTCACCGAAGCAGATCGCCATCGTCCTGCCGGACGGAGCCGCGCGAGGGGCCTTGTCGAAAGAGGCCCGCCCGATGCTGGATATCCTGCAAAAAGCCTTCATCCCAAACGCCGCGCTCGCCGTCGGCGCCGCCGCCGATCTGAGCGGAGCGTCCTTCTCGAAGCTCCCGTGGACGAAGGACAAGCCCGCAAAGGGGGGCCGCACGACAGCCTACGTATGCATCCTCGGCGCCTGCAAACTGCCAGTCACGGACCCGGCCGAATTCGCGAAGCTCCTCGCGGAGGCGAAGCCCTACTGACCCGTCACCAGGGGGCCGGCGGAGGCGGCGGCGGCAGCGGCATCACCGAGGGAGTCGGCGCCGCGCCCTGGCGCTTCAGCGAGCCGCTCCCTTGCCAGGGCATCGTGTACGAGCGAAACCGGATCTCGTCGTCCCCCACGAACAGCCCCGCTGCCTGATAAGCCACGTTCTGATCGTCGAGGAGCACGATCTGGAACTGGTCCCCTTGCGCGCCGATCACCTTGTATCCCCGCGTCGCCTGCACGCCCGCGGAGTTGGTGGAGGCGCGCTGTCCGTCGAACGTGATCACCATGTTGCCGACGGAGAAGCCGAGCATCGCCGCGAGCACCGGCTCCAGCGGAGTCTCGGGCGTGTAGGCCGTGAGCACCCACGTGCCGCGGATGCGCACGTCGATCGCCGCGATGGCCACCGCGTTCCGCTGCGACGGATCGAGCGGAGGCGCGTTGTTGCAGGAGACGCCCGCGAGAGCGACGAACGCGAGCAGCGCGAACACACGAGCACGGGACGCCATCACCCTACTCCTTCCTTTCGGTGGCCTCGTCCTTCTTCTCCGGCGCGGCCTTCTCGGGCGCAGCCTTCTCCGGCGCCGCAAACTCCTTGGGCACCGCGCCGAACTGGTACGTGAGGCCGAGCCCCACGATATCGGCGCGCGCGGAGTACAGCCCGCCGTTCACATAGTCGGGTTGCGCGGGCGGATTCGCGACGACCGGGCTCACCTGCGCGATCTTCGCCGTCGCCGGATCCACCTGCCTGTCGAACATGATCACGTGCGCGTACACCGCGTCGAGCCGGAGCTTGCCGAAGTGCACGCTCACTCCGACGCTCGGCACGATCTTGTCCGCGTCCAGCGTGAGCACATGGAGGTAATCCGTCGGCACCGCGCTGGATTCGTAGGCGATCCCGGCCCGCCCCTCCCACCTCAAGCCGGCGAGGGACAAAGTGTATTCTCCGCCGGCCCGCACCGAGAACGTGTCCTGGAACTTGCGGGGCAGATCGATGGGAGGGATGTAGTACGTCTCCGGGAAAGCGGCGATGTTCTTGAGCGCCACGCCCTTCGCCGCCACGTGAATCTTGTCGTGCATGCTCCAGGCGTCGTAGCCGCCGCCCACCTCGACGCGGAGGTTCTCGAGCAGCCGCAGCTCGACGCCCGCGCGCAGGCTCCACGGCAGATCGAAGGCGATGTCGGCCGCGTCCCCTTGCTGACTGGCCTTCTCGAACACGGGAGTCGCGGGCAGCCGCGTGCGGATGGTGGCCCCCGCGCGCACGAACACGGGGAGCTGGAAAGAGAGGCCCGCGCGGATCTTCGGGCTCGGGATCCACTGCGCGCCGATCTGCCCTGTCGGCGCCACGATCGGCACGGCCTTCAGCTCCGCGAGCACGTCCCACTGCGGATCTTCCGTCGCGCACAGGAACTTCTCGGGCACGCAGCCGGAGAAGGCGACGGTGCTCTGGAACGTGCCCGCGAGCACGCCCGCCTCGATGCCGAAGCGCCACTCCGGGTTCGGCGCGAACGCCGCGCCCGCGCCGATGAACGCGAGCGCCGACCCGTTGAGCGACAGCAGCGAATACCGCTGCGGCGCCGCCTTCCCGTTCACCTGATCCGGATACGTGGGCAGCCCCGCGTAAGGCGCGTACGCCCCGAGCGTCACCACCCACTGCGGGTGCGGCTGGAACGAGACCGCCAAGGTCGGGATCGGCAAGAAGGGAGTCGACCCGCTCACCGAAGGGTACGTCTGCAGGTATTTCCCGACGGTCTCTCCCGTGTTCGGGTCCACCTGATTCACGATCGCCTGACGCGTGTAGTCGGTGGTGTAGTTGACCCACGAGGCGTCGAACAGCACCGCTCCGCCGGCGTCGTACGTGCCCGCGATGTTGTACGCGAAGGCCCCGAGATCGTCCGCCCCGGCCACGAACGCGCCGCCGCGACCGAGGGGCCGGACGCCGCGATCCGGCAAATAGAGGCCCGCCGCGTCCGCCGGGGAGGCGGCCGTGAGCGCGGCCGCGCCCGCGAGGACGGAGGCGAAGAGGCTTGTTCGGACAGAGGGCTTGGTGAGGGGGATTCGGTTGGACAAGGCTTCTCGACCGGCTGATTCTGCGGTGGATGCTTCTGGGCCCGGCGTGACAGGCGCCCTCACTCGGGCTTCGGGCGGTGCTGGACGATGAAGTAGAACTGCTCCAGACCGCGCGTCGGGCTGCTCAGGAACTGCTGCACGTTGTCGAAGATCGTGCCGTAATCCCCGGTGTCGAGCGGCCTGTCGTCCTCCGCGTCCGCCGCGGCGTCGATGCGGTGAATGTCGGTGATCGCGTCGATGAAGATCTCGATCGGCGCGCGATCCACGGGCGCTCCGCTCGCGTCCTTCATCGGGCTGACGGCCGCCGGGAGCACGTAGTCCATCACGTGGTACGGGTCGTATTTGTCGTCCGTGACGGCGAGGAGCATCTTGACCGCCGTGTCGCCCACGCCCGCGCCGTCCGGATCGTTCGCGGGGTTCAGCCCGGGGGCCGCCGCCCGCAGGATCGGGGCCACGTCCGCGTCGTCCTGCAGCACCTGCACCACGTCCACCAGAGTCGCCAGCATCGCCCGCGCCTTCTCGGGCTGTCCGGCGGCGTCCATCAGATAAACGAGGAGCTTCTCGGTCTCCAGCCGGGCCGCGTCGTCGACGCGGAGCGGCTCCAGGAGATCCATCAACGCCGCGAACAAGGGCCCGCTGAGCGTGCGAGCGAGCTTGTCCGGCATCTCCTTCCGTGCCCAGTCGCAGCCGCCGCCGTTCTCGCGGTTCGGGCAGTGCGCGTTCACCTGCTGCCGGAGGAGCGTGAGCGTCGTCGCGAGCACCTTCGGAGTGGCCTTGTTGTGCCACGTGGCGCCGGGCCCCGTCCCGTCGACCGCGAGGAATTCGTCCACGAGCCGGGAGCGCGCGCTCTTCCACTTCGCCTTGCGATCCTGCGTGTCCGTCACACAGGCGTCCTTCTCCGACCCGGTGAGCAGATCACACGCCGTGTCGAACCGCACATCCATCCCGTGCAGCGCGTCCGCGAACAGCGAATACACGGTGACCTGATCCTGCGGCGTGCCGTCCGTCCACTTGCCGGCCTTGTTGCCTTTTCGATCGGTGAGGCCGATCCCCGCGGCGTAGTCCCGCGAGAAGAGGATGCGCGCCGTCTTCGCGAGCACGTCCCCGCCTGTCAAGACTTGCCCCTTGTTCGGCCCGCGGCTCACCGTCACCTTGGAGATCTTGGTCGCGATGTCCGAGAACTTCTGCAGCGCCGGCAGCATGTCCGTCACGAACGAGTCGGCCAGCATCGGCTCGTAGGTGTTGCCGCCGTCCTTGGACCAGTGTTTGTAGAGCGCGTCGATGAGATCGAGGAAGTACTCCTCACCTCGGTAGTAATCGACGGGGTTGTTGTTCGGGCAGAACGAAGCGTCGGAGTTGCACGACACCTCCGCGAACGGCTGCACGACCGGCCGGAGGTACGAATAGAACCCGAGCCGCTCCCACGCGAAGATCGTCTTCGGCATCATCACGCGGAGCGTGGTGTCGGCGTTCGTGCACTCGTTGACGCCGTTCGGCTTCTTGGGGCAGAGCACGGTCGGCGCCGGGTTCAGCATGTTGCTGATGAACTGGTTCGGATAATCGTTCTTCCCGTTGATGTTGGGGTCGATGTCCGGCATGTTGTAGAGGTCCGACTCGGCCCCGAAGAACACGAGTCGATTGAGCGCCGGGAGCGTGGGAGTCATCGTCATCCCCGTGATCCCGCTCGAATTCTGGAACAGATCGTCCGGGCTCTGGAAGATGCCGACGACGTTGAGCAGGTCCTGGAGAGTGCCATTCTGGATCTCCAGCCTCGACCGCTTCTTGTGCCCGTCCGGCAGGATGGCGTCGACGTAGAACCCGCCCAGGTTCTCGAACTTCACCAGGTTACACTCATCGTACCCGCCGGGGATCACCCACCCGCCGAACACGTCCGCGAACACGTGCGCGTCCTGCTTGTTGCACATCTTCACGCGGTTCACGAGGTGGATGAGCGAGAGCGTGCGCTCGAACAGAGACACGTTGTCGCCCGTCTTGGGCTTGGTCTGGTCGATGAGGTGCTTCGGATCCGCGATCGAGCCGCCCGCCGCGTTGTCCGTGAGGTTCACTGACGGACCGTTGATGTTGTTCGTGTCGTAGTTGAAAGAATCCTTGTTGAGGATGAAGGTCGCGAGCGTGTGCCCCATGTCGGGCGAGCTGCCCTGCGGCGACGTGAGCACCGGGTCCGAGAAGCCCTTCACGAGCTTCTGGATCAGGTTCGGCTCCTCGCTGATGTGCCACAAAATCTCGGCGATCTCGTCCCAGATAGGCACCTTGTAATCCATGCCGGCGACCGGTTCTTTCCCCTGCTCCGCCAGCTTGTCGTGATCGAGCGCGATCTGCCGGATCTTCAGCGCCGCGCCGAGCAGCCGCGCCACGTCCTCGGAGTGGTTCTCCACGAGATCCGACAGCCCCGCGAGCAGAGCATCGGAGTCCGGATCCGCGAGCAGCGGCCCCGAGGCGTAGAGCAGATCGACGAGCGGCGACTCCTCGCCTTTGAACCGCTCGTAGTCCACGCACGCGTCCGCCGGCACCGTCGGACACTCTTGCCCCGGCCCCAGAATGGCGTTCGCCGAGTCCTTCGTATAATCGTACCTGGCCTGTTCCCGCGGCCCGAACAGCACGCGCGCCCCCGCGAGCGCGTCCAGGAGCGCGCCGTTCTGCGGATCCGCAAGCGTCTTGAGGCTCCGCGTGATCGCGGCGAGAGGCGTCCTGGCCGTGTTGATGTACTGATAAATGGGAGTCTGCGGCCGCCCCTGTCCGTCCACCGGCCCGGCCGTCACTCCGGGGTACGCAAAGGCCCTGTCGAGCGTGAGCGGCGTCCCCGACCCGTCGACGAACCGCCCGAATCCGTCCACGTCCGCGAATCCATCCTTGTTCGTGTCCGCGAACGGAGAGCTGACCGTGGCCGGATCGCCGGGGACGTTGCCGAACGGGATCACGAGGCCGCGCCGATCGCGCGCCGCGATGTACCACTCCGAGGAGAGGTCCCCCGCGTAGTCCTTGTCCTCCGCGAGCATCAGCCCCGCGCTGAACTCCAGCGCCGTGCGCGGCCGATTCAGCTGGTTCGCCGCCGGATCGTCGAGGTGCAGCGGCGGGAGCGCCGAGTCCGTCACCGTCGCGTTCGCGAGCTCGTGCTTGCCGACCGCGAAGAGCTGCTGAAGCTGCGCGGCCGCCGCGCCCTTCGGCCCGAGCACGTTGAGCGACGCCTTCGTGAACGCGCGCAGGCTCGGATATCCGAGCGCCGCCTGCACGGCCCCGAGCTCCGACGTGAACGGCCGGTACGCGCGCCGCGCCCAGATCCGCGACAGCGCCGCCTTCGCCTCGTCGTTGTTCGCGATCGCGTCGAGCACCTTCTTGAGCGCCCGCGTCGTCGACGGGAGCAGCGGATCTTTGCCCTCCTCGAACGGGTTCGTCTCGTAGAGCGGCGTCAGCGCCTGTCCGAGCTTCATCAGCCCTTCGTGCAGCCGCACCTTGTCGCCTTCGGTGTCGGTCGTGACGTCGTCGATCTCCACGTCGGGGAACGTCGCGTTGAAGGCGCGCACGAGATCCGCGCGCCACCGAGCCATCGCGCGCATCTTCGCGATCGACCGCTCGCGCGCCTTCGTGGCCTTGTCCCCGGACACCGGCGGCAGCAGCCGGACGTCCACGTCGTCCTCGTATTTGCCCGCCGAAGACGGATGACACAGCCCCTGGTAGCTCTCCCCGGACGTGTCCTCCGCGAGCGAGGAGGCGCCCAGTCGATCGCACAGCACGCCGTACAGATCGTCGCCGAGCGTGGCGATGGGCCCGGCCTGTCGTGCCGTGTCGATCTCGGTGCAGGAGGCGGCTCCGGCGATGGCGAGGACCGGACCGAGACGCATGGCGGTGCGGGGAAACGAGAGGCCAAGACGACGACGTTTCATGTCAACCCTCGCGCCGAGCGTAGCCGTATTTCCGAGCGCGCGGGGAGGGGGCGTCCGAAAAATCCCGCGGCGATGATACTCTGCGCGACCCCATGACCACACGCGCCACTGCCATCGTCCTCGCTGCGGGCCAAGGCACCCGCATGAAGAGCGCCCTCCCCAAGGTCCTGCACCCGCTCGCCGGTCGACCGATGATTCACTACGTCGTGGACGCCGCGATCCAGGCCGGCGCGGACGACGTCGTCGTGGTGGTCGGCCACGGCCGCGAGCTCGTGGAGGCGTACCTCGCGAAGGCGTTCGGCGATCGCGTGCGCACGGCCGTGCAGTCCGAGCAGCGCGGCACTGGCCACGCCGTGAGCATGGCGCTCCCGCAGGTGCGAGACGACGCGGATCTCCTCCTGCTCCTGTGCGGCGACACTCCGCTCCTCGACGCGGGCGAGCTCAAATCGCTGGTGGATCTGCTGCGCGCCGAGCCTTCGCGATCGCTCGCGATGCTCACCGTGCGCCCCGCGGATCCGACCGGGTACGGCCGCATCCTCCGCGACGCCGCGGGCGACGTCCTCGGCATCCGCGAGCACAAGGACTGCACGCCGGAGGAGCGCGCGATCGGCGAGACCAACCCCGGCGTGTACGTCGCGCGCGCCGCGTTCCTCCGCGAAGCGATCCCGCAGATCCGCCCCGACAACGCGCAGCGCGAGCTCTACCTCACGGACGTCGTCGCGCTCGCCGCGAAGGCCGGCCGCGTGCCCACCGCGCTCGTGAAGGAGCCGATGAACGTGGCCGGCATCAACGACCGCGCGCAGCTCGCGGAGGCGGAGGACGTGCTCTACCGCCGCATCGCGGACGCGCACCGCCGCGCCGGCGCCACCATCCGAACGAGCGCGCGCATCGACGCGGGCGTGCTGGTCGAGCCCGACGCGACGATCGAGCACGGGGTGGTCCTCCGCGGAGCCACCCGCATCGGCGCGGGCGCGATCGTCGACGTGGGCAGCGTGCTCACGGACGTCACGGTCGCGGCCGGCGCGAACGTCAAGCCGTACACGATCGGCACCACGTCGAGCATCGGCGAGAAGGCGCAGATCGGCCCGTTCTCGCACCTGCGCCCCGACAGCGAGATCGGCGAGGACGCGCACGTCGGCAACTTCGTCGAGACGAAGAAGACGCGCCTCGGCAAGGGCGCGAAGGCGAACCACCTCGCGTACCTCGGCGACGGCGAGGTCGGCGCGGGCGCGAACATCGGCGCGGGCACCATCTTCTGCAACTACGACGGCTTCAAGAAGCACCGCACCGAGATCGGCGAGGGCGCCTTCATCGGCAGCGATTCGCAGCTCGTCGCGCCGGTGAAGATCGGCGCCGGCGCGTACGTCGCGACCGGCACCACGGTGACGCGCGACGTCCCCGGCGACGCGCTCGCGATCGCCCGCGTGAAGCAGGAGAACAAGGAAGGCTACGCCTCCAGGCTGAAGGCGAAGCTGAAGGCGGCGTCCGGCAAGAAGTGACTCGCCGGAGGCCCGTGGCTCACTCCGCGTCGCCGCAGCTACGGCCGGCGCGGAGAGCCTCGAACGCGCCCTGCAGATCGCCGTAGAACGGGAGCGCGTGCCCCATGCGCGCGCGCTTCGCCTCGAGGTAAGGCGCCGAGAATTCGTTCGGCGTGATGAGCGAGGGCGCGCGCGACTCCACGACGACGCCGAGCTTGTTCATCGCCTCTTCCTTCTCGGGGTTGTTCGTCATGAGGAGGATCGAAGCCACGCCGAGCTGATCGAGCATCGCGGCGGCGGCGCTGTAGTCGCGCGCGTCGTCGGGGAGGCCGAGCATGCGGTTCGCGTCCACCGTGTCGTGCCCGTGCGCTTGAAGCTGGTACGCGCGGATCTTGTTCGGGAGACCGATGCCGCGCCCCTCTTGGCGCAGGTAAAGCAGCACGCCGAGATCGCGCCGCGCGATCTCCGCCTGGGCCGCGTGGAGCTGCTCGCGGCAATCGCATTTGAGAGAGCCGAACACCTCGCTCGTCATGCACTCCGAGTGCACGCGAACGGGGACCGCGGTGCGCCCGCGGACGTCGCCGCGGACGAGCGCGACGTGATCTCGCGGGAGGCCGTTTTCATTCTGGGTCCCGTCTTCCCAGTGGAAGACGATCATCTCGAACGGCCCGAAGGTGGTTGGAAGGCTGGTTTGGGCGACGATCTTGAGCTGAGGCCGGATACCCGCCGAAGGGACGTGCATCTCGCTCTCCTTCATGTTGGCCGAAGCCTGTATAAACCGGGAGATCCCGGCGATGGTGAAACGCGTTGCAGCTTACGCCCACAACGGCCTTCTGTCTCATGAGGCCTTCCGCGCCTCCCGTCAACTGCTGGCTGTCTTGTCTTTGTCTAAGACAGAAAAAGATGTGTCCAAGGTGTGCACACATGTCGGCGCGAAAGAGTGACTTGACGAAGAGCGAGACGGCGGGTGGCGGTGAGGGGGAAGGGGCTGTGTTCACGGTTCGCCCTATCGGCGTCGTGCGCTCGCCGTTCACGGAAAAAAGAAGCGCTCCTCGTCAGCCGGCCGCGGCGCGCGACGTGGTGGGTCGGATCGAGCTCACGGCGTCGCCGGGGATGGAGCACGCGGCGTGCGATCTGGAGAGCTGCACGCACCTCTGGGTCGTGTTCTGGTTCCACGAGGCCCATGATTTTCGCCCGAAGGTGCTGCCGCCGCGCAGCGCGGGGGAGCGGCGCGGCGTGCTCGCCACGCGATCGCCGCACCGGCCGAACCCGATCGGCCTCTCGGTGGTGCGCCTCGATCGCGTGGAGGGCCTCACGCTCCACATCCGCGACGTCGACATGCTCGACGGCACGCCGGTGCTCGACGTGAAGCCGTACGTCCCGTACACGGACAGCGTCCCCGAGGCGCGCGTGGGCTGGTTGACGCCGCTCGTGGAGGACGAGGCTCCGCCCGCGGAGGACGCCGGTGCGCGCATCGATGGAGCCGCGCCGATCGAAGCGAAGACCTCCGCGCGCGATCCGGAGCGTGGCTTCGAGGTCGTCTTCGAGGGGAGGGCGCTCGCGGCGCTCGAGGTGCTGCGCGTCGAGTTCGGCGTGGACCTGGAGGCGTCGATTCGGAGCGTCCTCGTGCTCGGCCCGCAGCCGCACCCGTACCGTCGGATCCGCAAGGTGGACGGGGGCCTCGTGCTCGCGGTGAAGGACTGGCGCGCGCGCTTCGCGGCGGAGGGCCGGCGCATCCGCGTCACGTCCATCGAGACGGGCTACCGTCCGCGCCAGCTCTTCGGCGACGAGCGAACGGACACCCCCGAATCCGCGCTCGCCGCGCACCGCGCCGTGTGGGAGCGCTTCGGCGGCGGCTAGCGAACGCGCGCGATTCGCTTGAAAACGGCTCGAATTCTACAAAAAGGAGGCGCTCGAAAAATTGTGTTGACGGTAGCGCGGCCGCGGATATTATGGCGCGCCCTTGCAGCGGTAAGCCACCTTAGCTCAGTGGTAGAGCAACGGTTTCGTAAACCGTAGGTCTCGAGTTCAAGTCTCGAAGGTGGCTCCAAGATTCACGACACACGGGGGAAGCAGCTCAGCAGTCAGCGCACCTGGCGCCGTTGAATCGAGAAAAGGTGCCCACCCCCGGTCCGTGCTCGGCCTGCGCGCGGCCCGCCCCGCCCAAATCTCTCGCTTCGCGAGCTCAGGGCGGGGAAGCCTCACGAGGCTCGAAACGGCGCTCTTTCCGCGTTGAATACGGCCGAGCGGCCGACGCCGGAGCGCAGAAGCGGTGTCGCTGTCGGTGGCGGGAGACTGCCGTGTTCACGGAGGTCGCCTCATGCCTCCGAGAGAGGCGCGTTGTCTCCTGTGCAGACACGGTGTCTGAAGAAGATGCCTTGTCTCGAAGGAGATGCCTTGTTCCGCCTCCGACGAGGAGAGTCAGTGTCCTGCGCGTGGGCACCATCCGGTGATTTCATGCAGCGCTCTGGCAGCATCCCTGCTGGTGCCGCTTGTCGGGGCGCGAGAGACGTGATTTGACGGCGGTATGCGTGCGTCGGTTCTTGCGGTTATCCTCGCGGCGGCGATGCTCACGACGGGAGCGCTCGCCGCCGGCTGCGGCGGAGCGAGCGCGCCCGCGCCGGATGCGGCGTCGCCGCCCGCGGGCACGTCCGCGCCGGTGATCGAGGTCGCGGTGGAGGCGTCCGAGCAGCCCACGGCCGCTCCCGGCGATGCGCAGGAGCCCGCGCCGCCGAAGACCGTGTTCCCGATGAACCGGCCCTTCAAGGAGGATCCGCGCCTCGTGCTCACGCGCGTGACCAAGGAGCCCACGGGTCTCCGGCTCGACTTCGTGTTCAACAACAAGGACAGCTCCACGGTGACGATCAAGGTCTCTCCGCCCGGCGATCCGAACGCGATGTTCGTGGAGCTGCCGGACGGGCGCCGCCTCGCAAACAAGAGCGCAGAGGGCATCTCCGTGAAGCCGAACGAGGATCGCGTGGCGCCCGGAGAGAAACAGCGCTTCTCGTTGACGTTCGATCCGCTCCCCGACGGCGTCAGCAAATTCGATGTCTACGAGGGCGCGGGCGCGAAGAACGCGGCGCCCGGACAGTCGCGCTTCTGGTTCATTCGCAACATCTACCTCAAATAGACGCCGCGGCGTCGCGCCCTCTTCTGCTGTGGTCCGCCATGGCGTTTCGCGTACAATCTCGCCATGGCAGGTGAGGAATTCGTCGAGGTCGAGCGCGTCTTCGATCACCCGATCGAGCGCGTGTTCGAGCGCTACACCGATCATGAAGACTGGACTCGCTGGGCCGGCTTCGGGAGAGTGACGCTCGCGCGCGAGGGGACGCCGGTGCGTCACGGTCTCGGGAGCGTGCGGGCCTTCTCCGCGGCCCCCGGCCTGCACGAAGAGGTCACCCGCTTCGAGCCGCCGCGCCTCCAGGAATACACTGTGACCGCGGGCCCAGTGCCTTTTTCGGCGCACCATGGAGTGGTGAAGTTCGAGAGCGAGGGCAAAGGCACGCGGATCCGCTGGCGCGTCTCGTTCATCCCGAAGCTCCCCGGCACCGGCTGGCTGCTCCGCACGACCCTGAGCCTCCTCTTCCGCCGCCTCCTCAAGAGGTTCGCGCGCCACCTGGACTCTGTCTATCGCTGAACAGCGCCCCTCGCGAGTCAAGGTGCCAGTCGTGCGGCCGCGTCCACGTGGGCGATCACGTGCTCCGCGATCGTGTCGGGGGCGTCGCGGAGGACCCAGTGACCGCCCTCGATCTCGTGGATGGTGAGGCGCGGAGCGAAGCGCTCGGCGGCGCGCGCGAGAGGCGGCGTAACGAATCGGTCCCCGAGCGGAATCAGAATCTGAACCGGCACACGGGTGGTGCGATCGCGGGGGGCCCGGAGTCGGCGGGGCACGTTCGCGCGGTACAGCTCGAGACCGCGCACCCCGTCGTCCGGACGGACCGGCGCCGGATCCGTCACGCCCTCGGTCCGCCGGAGCATGCCCGGCCAGGCCCGCGCGAGGCCCGCGCGCCACAATCGTTCGGCCGCGCCCGGGATCTGGAAGAACGCGACGTACCACGAGCGCACGAGCTGCGCCGCGACGCGCCCGTAGGAGCCGGACGAGACGCCCTCGCGAAGCCACAGCGCCACATGATCGAGGCAAGGTCCGGAGATGGACGTATAGCTCGCGATCCGCGGCGAGATGCGCTCGTCGGTGACCGCCTCCCACGACTGGATCGACCCCCAGTCGTGCGCGACCACGTGCGCAGGACGGCCCGCGCTCGTCGCGTCGATCACCGCGCGCAGATCGGCCGCGAGCTCCTCGATGCGGTAGCCGTCCCGAGAGCGCGGCGCCGAAGAGTCGCCCGCGCCGCGGACGTCGTACGCGACCACATGAAACCTCCGCGCGAGCACCGCCGCGACGCGATCCCAGACCACGTGGCTGTCCGGATAGCCGTGCACGAGGACGATCGTCTCCGCGTCCGGGGCGCCGCGCTCGAACACGGCGAGATCGACATCGCCCCTCGTCACGCGCCGGGGGATGGAGCGCTCGTCGTCGGGTGCGCGGCTCATGCACCGCGTCTTTGCATGATCGGAGTCGCGCCTCCAGCCGCACCGACGTCGCGCCGGTCGTGTGCATCGGCGCCTCGAAACACGATTTGGAGCTCGCTCCTCGCGAACCAGCAACCTCAAGATTCGAGGTTTGCAACCTCAAGGTTTGAGAATAATCTCCTTTCTCGCATGGAATCACCTCTCACGGCGAAGGCAGCGTTGCTGCAGGCCCTCGCGCACGGCAGCGGGTTCGGACTGGATCTGATCCAGCGCGTGCAGCAGCTCACGGGAGGCAAGCTGACGCTCGGACAGGGCAGCGTTTACCCTGCGCTGAAGGATCTGGAGTGGGACGGGCTGGCCGAGAGCTACGACGGGACGCCGACTCCCGAGCGGGGCGGGAGGCCGCGGAGGTACTTCAAGCTCACGCCGCGCGGATTTCAGCTCGCGCGTGAGCACCGCGCGATCACCGCCGAGCTGTTCGGCCTCGTGCCCGCCGAAACGCTCACCAAACCGGCCCCGGTGGCGCCGCCGCCGGACACCGCCGCGACGACGTTCTGGATCCTCGTGCAGGCGATCCAACACATGATGCAACGGACCCCGAAGGCGCCGAAGAAGGGGCGCGGTTGAACATTCGGCGCCCGCGGAGAGCGGGATCTCGGACGCCCCTCCTGGTGCCGGCGAGGCGCATCGAAACGCGGGCGCTCAGACGCCCGTCGTGGTGCCGGCGAGGTGCATCGGCGCGAGGGACTCGTCGTGCTTCAGGTACACGCGATCACCGTGCGGATGGAGGACGAGCGTCATGCCGTCCGGGAGGTCCGCGCCCGTCACCGCGAACACCGTGCGACCGCCGCCCGCGAGCGTCGGCGCGCGCAGCCGTGTGAGCGCCACCTCGTACACGCGCGACGGGAGGCGCCGGTGCGAGAGGCTCGCCGAGGCCTCCGCGAGGTCCTCCGGGTTCGGATCCGCCACGAGCCGCGCGCGCAACGCCTCCTGACGAAAACGACCGTGCACCGCGAGCGCGAGCCCGTGCGCGCGCGGCGCTCCCTCCGCGAGCGGAAACGCAGAGGCGAGATATGGAGACTCGAACTGGACCGCTCCAGTGTGGCTGTTTAATTCCCCCATCCAGATTGCCTACCACGCCGAACGATGATGTGCAGTCGCTCGAACACCGTCCTTCGCTCGGGCGCGCGCGACCACGAGCGGGCGTCCCCCGAGCCGCGCTGTCCACAACGCTCCTTCAGAGTGGCAGTCTCGACCACGTCAGTCGCGTGAACGCGGCCGCCGACGACTGGCACGCACGAGGCGCGCCGAGCTCGCTGTTGGATAGGCTCTCTCCGACCGAGACGGTCAGACGATCTCGCAGGTGAGCTCGGGCGTGAAGGCCATCTCTCCGCCCGTGATGGTCACCTTCGCTTCGGCGCCGATCGCGCGGCGGACCGTCTCTTCCACCATGCCCGCGACCCAGTGGCGCAGCGAGGAGGCGGCAGGCTCGAAATCGGCCACTTGCAGCACGGTGCGGCCGCTCGCGGAGGTGCTCGTGCGCCAGGTGCCGAAGCTGAAGAGCTGGGCCCAGATCAGCGCGCCGCGCCGCACGAGCGACGCGTAGTCCGGCGACGGGCGAAGCAAGGAGCGCACGACGTTGAAGAGCTCTCCGCCGACCGCGTGACGGCCGATCTCGCGCCACTTCTCCACGTCGTGCAGGAGCATCTCGGTCGCGAGCTCCATGTACGCGTCCAGCGCCTCCAGATCGTAGCGGACCATCGCGTTGATCGAGTTCTGGACGAAGTCGGCCGCGTAGGGCTGCGGGATGTGACGGACGATGCTGTCGCGCTCGCGCTGGCCGTACAGATCCACGAGGCCGCGATCGACGCTGCGGAGGACGGGGCCGCGCACCTTGTATTTGCCGGCGAAGCGCTCCGGGAAGGGGCGCACCGCGGGGCCGCGCGAGCTCGACACCGAGAGGTTGCCCGACGCCGCGGAGCTCGAGGAGGCCGAAGGGAGGTTGCGCGCGTCGGGCATCGTGCGGCGGCGCGCCTCGATCACGCGGGACGTGAGCGTGGGATCCGCGGGGCGAATGTCACGCGGCGGCTCGATGCGCGGCATCGGCGGCACGATCGGCACCGCTGCCGGACGAGGCGCCGGCACGAGCGGCGTCGGGGGGACCGGCGTCGGCGTCTCGGGTGGAGGCGGCGGCCTGCGGCTGCTGCTCACCCCCGTGTCCGCGCGGCGCTCCCCGGATTGGACGCCTGCGGCGCTCGCCATCGCCGCGCGGCGAGCGACGTTGATGACGCGACCGAGCGCGACCGTGCGCCGCTGCGGATCCGGCAGCAGTAGGTTCAGCTCCTTCACGACGTCGCCGGCGGTGGGGAAGCGACGCGAGGGCTCTTTTTGTAGGAGCTTCTGCACGACCGCCTCGAGCCGCGGGTCGACGTAGACGCCCGTCGCGGCGAGGTTCGGCACCTCCGCGTGGACGACGCGGAACGCGGTGGCGACGGCCGTCGGCGCGCGGAACGGGCGCGTGCCGGTGAGCAGCTCGTACATGAGGACGCCGACCGCGAAGAGATCGCTGCGGCCGTCGAGCGAGAGCTCTCCGGTGGCCTGCTCCGGCGAGAGGTAATCCGGCGTGCCGAAGACGACGCCCGTGCGCGTGCGCGGCATCGTGCCGGTGCCGTCCAGCATCTTCGCGATGCCGAAGTCGAGCAGCCGAACCACCGCGCATCCCTTGTTCGGGTCGTAGGCGATGAAGACGTTTTCGGGCTTCAGATCCCGGTGGATCACGCCCACGCGGTGCGCGGCGTCGAGCGCCTCCAGGACGGGGATCGCCGTGCCGATCGAGGCCTCGGTGTCGAAGCGGCCGAGGCGCGACAGAGCGGCGCCGACCGACTCTCCGTCGAGGAACTCCATCACGATGTACGGGCCGAGCTCACCCACGCCCGCGTCGATCACGTCGACGATGTTCGGGTGGCGAATGCGGTTCACGGCCTGCGCCTCTTGAAAGAAGCGCTGCGCGAGATCCGGGTTGTCCGACAGCTCGGGGTGGAGGAACTTGATGGCCAGCGCGCGGCCCGTGGTGGCGTGCTCCGCGCGGTACACGTCGCCCATTCCACCGCCGCCGATGCGCTCGGCGAGCCGATATTTGGAGTCGACGACGATGCCTGGGGCGGGGTTACGCGCGGCCATGTGCTTGCGACGGAGCTCGACCCTCCGCGCCATACGGAGATGCGGAGCTCCCTGGGATCGCGAACGCACGGAGAGGCCGAGAAGGCCCCTCCGCGCTCATTTCACCGGGATTCCGGCGTTCGAACGAACAGTTATGTCCGAACGAGACGCCCATTTTAGGGAAGGGGCGCCCTCGCACGCCAGGATTTTCGGCTCTCGAACGCGCCTCGGCGACGATTGTGCGGTGGCTTGGATGACGGCGCTCAGCGGATGCGAGACGCGTCTGCAATTTCGGGCACGCGTCAAAGATCGATGAGCTACTGGCGCACCGTCGCGGCACGGCGAAGCGCGACGAGCGCCGCGGCGATCTCGGCGAAGCCTCGCCCCATCGCGGACGGCGCGACGAACCGTGGCATCAAGGTCAGCGTGGAGCGGCTCGTCCGGACGTTCGCGACGCCGAACGTCAGCTTGAATCCCGCGAAGGCGGTGGCGTCGTTTCCGCTGTCGCCGATGAAGGCGTACCGGAGCCGCGCGGCGGTCGCGTCCTCCCCGAAGGCCTCCCCGAGCACGCGAACGGTGCCTGCGGCCTTGTCCGGGGCCTCGTACGAGAGGTGGAAGTGCACGCTCGACGCGACGGTGACGACCCCGCGCGTCCGGGCGATCGCGTGCATCTCGCGCACGTCCTCCGGAGCGACGCGGCACCGCTCGCCGATGTCGATCGTCACGTCGACCACGCGCGCGCCGTTGTCGTCCGTGATGCGCGCGGCCGGGAACCGCGCCACGAGCTCGTCCGCGAGCGCCAGCAGCGCCCCGCGCGGCCCGCCGGCCGGAGCGATCAGCGAGCGGTGCTTGCCGTCCTCGTCGCGCACGATCGCGGCCGCGCCGTTCTCCGCCACCATCGCGTCCACGGGCCACTGCCGGCCCAGCAGATCCGCCCAGCCGTACGGGCGGCCGGTCGATCCGATGAGACGGAACCCGACCTCCTTCAGGCGGAAGAGCGCGCTGTACGCGGCCTCGGTCAAATGGCCGTGATCGAGGAGCGTGTCATCGAGATCGAAGACGACGCCCGAGAGCGGCGCGACGTGGTCGGCGGTGAGCTGATCGAGGGGCAACATGCGCGATGCGAGCCTTCCGGCGTGCACGACGCACGCGGGGCTTCGCTTCTACCATTTGTTGTGCGCGCGGCGTCAGAGCGGGTCGATGCGAGCGAGGAGGCACTTCAGATAGAGGCCCTCCGGGAACGCCGCCGGCACCGGATGATCCGCGCCCTGGAAGCATCGGTCGAAGATGGTCGCGGAGGTGCGCGCGTCCCTCGCGCCGAGCGCCAGCGCGCGCGTGAGATCGTCGAGCCCCATCGCGCTGGAGCAGGAGCACAGCACGAGCACGCCGCCGGGCTTCGTCGCGCGGCACCCCGCGGAGGCGACCGCTCGGTACGCTCCCGTGGCGCCGTCCTTCGCGCCGCGCGTCGGGGCGAGCTTCGGCGGATCGCAGATGACGAGATCGTAACCGCCCTCCGCCGAGGCCTCCGCGAGGGCGTGTCGCGCGTCCTTCTTGCGCATCGCGATCCGCTCCGCGAGGCCGTTGCGCCGCGCCTGCTCGGCGCCGACCTCCAGCGCGAGCGCGCTCTCGTCGACCGCGACGATCTCCGTCGCGCCGCCGCGCGCCGCGGCCATCGCGATCGTGCCGACGAACGCGTACGTATCCAGGACCCGCTTGCCGTGCGCGAGCTGCTCGACCCGCGCGCGGAGCGTCCGCTGATCGAAGTAGAACCCGGTCTTCTGGCCGAGCGCGAGCGGCAGATCGAAGGCGAACCCGCGCTCCTGGAACGAGAGGGACGAGAGCGTCGCGTCGCCTCGCACCACGCCGGACGCGGCCTCGAACCCCTCCATCTTCGCGGCGCCCTGGGACGTGCGATCGAGGATCGCGCGCGGCGACAGCGCGTGGAGCAGCGCATCGAACACGAGGCCTTCGCGGCGCTTCATCCCGACGGTGCCGATCTGCACGGCGAGCACGTCGCCGAGCACGTCCACGATCAAACCAGGCAGCCCGTCGCCCTCCGCGTGCACGAGCCGGTAGCCCGTCGTCTCGTGACCGTGCGCGCCGCCGGGGAGGCCGAGATCGCGGCGCACCGCGATCGCCCGCTCGATCCGCTTGCGGATGAGGGCCCCGTCGATCGGGACGTCGTCCCGCGTGACGATGCGCACCGGGATCGACGAGCGGGGCGTGTAGAGCCCGCGTCCGAGGAAGCCGCCGTGCGGGTCGAGGACGCGGACCTCGTCCCCGGGGAGCGCCCCGCCTTCCACGTGCGCGATGGCCTGCGCGAAGACCCAAGGGTGACCGGACCAAACCGGCTGGATGTGGCCGGGCTTGAGCGTGACGACGGGAAGCACGTTGGCCTCGCGAAGCTACTCGTTTTTCCCGGTCCGTGAACATTGATTCACACGGGGCCGCGAACTCCACGGCGGAATCCCGGGGCCTTTTTGCCCCAGGGTGGGGAGATGGGCGCAGATCCCCGAGCAAGAAAAGCAGCGTTCCGGCTCGCACAGCAGGATGGAAAGTGGCACTTCGGTTGCTACGATTGCCCAGCACGAACGAGGAGCCGTCATGCGCCGTCCTTTGATGCCTGCTGTCTTCGCGGTTGCTTTGCTCACCCCGCTGTCCGCTTTCGCACAGGACAAGAACTGCCCTCCCGGCGGCTGGTTCTGTGATCGCAGCGAGGCGCCTGCGGCCCCGCCCACGGAAGATTCGAACGAGAACGCGAACAGCGACGACGCGCCTCAGCTGCCGAACGCGCGGCCGCAGCAAGACGAGGACGCGCCGACGATCGATCCGGATCGCGGTCCGGTTCATCGCCCCAACGTCGTCGTCGTGGAAGAGCCCGGCGGCTACGCGACGCCGCCTCCGAACGTCGTGATTGTCACGCGTCAGCGGCCGCGCGCGCGTCCCGCGTACGTCCCCGCGCCTCCGATGCCGCCGCCTCCGCCGATGGTCCGCGGGCCGAAGCTCTACAGCAAGTGGGGCCTCAACCTCCGCGCAGAGGGCGCGGCGATGGGCGACGGCGCGAACGTCAACTCGGGCATGGGCGGACTCGGCATGAGCCTTCGCTACCGCCCCATCCCGGCGTTCGGCTTCGATGTCGGCGTCGATGTGATCGGCGGCAAGGACTACAACGGCTTCACCCGCATCGAGACGCCGTTCACGTTCAACGCGATGATCTTCGTGAACCCGCGGAGCCGCGTTCAGTTCTACCTCATCGGCGGCGGTCACCTCTCGCACGCGCAGGTCCGCAGCGACTCGCAGAGCCCGCTGCTCCACGCGACGGACGACGGTCGCTGGGGCGCCGACTACAGCTACTTCGGCGGTCAGGGCGGCGCAGGCTTGGAGTTCCGCCTCGGGCGGCGCGTGGGCCTCGCGTTCGACGTGCTCGGCTTCATCCGCAAGCGCACCGACGACAACGGCGGCGTGGAGTACGTGGAGGCTTCGACCGGCCGCACGACGAACACGTCCGGCGGCGTGCTCTTCCGCGGCGGTCTCAACTTCTGGTGGTGACAAGTCGCGGCGGCTCGCCCGCGTGAAAGGGCGAGCCGCGCACCGCTCACGATCGACCAGCGCATGACGAAAAGCCCCCGCTCCTTTCGAGGATGCGGGGGCTTTCGTCTTCGCGGGCACACGCTCATCGCGCCGTGCTCGGCGCGCGGTGGGGTGAAACGATCAGTCCTTGAGGGGCTTCACGACTGACGCGCGGATCTTCCGCGAGGCCGGCTTGCCCTTGATGATCGTCTTCTCCTTGGTGAAGGGGTTGATGCCCTCGCGATCCTGCGTGGCGGGCGTCGACTTCGCCTTGAGCTTCACCAGGCCGGGGATCGTCACTTCACCAGGGCCACCCTCCGCGAGCTGCTTCTTGACGAGATCGCCCAGCGTCTCGAGCACGTTGCTCACCGTCTTCTTGTCGAGGCCGGCGCTCTCGGCGAGCGCGGCGATGAACTGAGCTTTCGTGAGCTTGTTGGAAGCGGCCATTTCGAGTGTCTCCTCAGGTAACGGGCCGCCGCTATATCAAGCGCTCACCCGGCCGCGCAAGGAAGAAACCCTGCGCGAGTCATGCTTTTTTTGCGCGAATCCCGGATCAGGCGCGCGCGCGTCCCGGCGAAACTGGCGCTTTCCGGCGTGCGACGGCGCTCGCGGCGGCCTCGAGCTCGCGCGTCTTCGCGACCATCTCGCGCTCCTGCTCGTCGTCTTGGTGATCGTATCCGAGCAGGTGCAAGAGGCCGTGCGCGAGGAGCATCGTGAGCTCGTCCAGGAGGGGTCGCCGCCTCTTTTGCGCCTGCTTCGTGGCGGTGTCGATCGAGACGATCACGTCACCGAGGACGCGAGCCGTCGCGCCCGCGTCGCGCGCGGATGGGACGGCTTCGCCTTCTTCCATCGCGAACGCGAGCACGTCCGTCGGCTTGTCCTTGTGCCGATAGTCGCGGTTGAGCGCGTGGATCGTCGCGTCGTCGACGAGCGCCACCGACAGCTCGGCGCCGGTGAGCTCCAGCGAGGCGAGCATCTTGTCGGCGCGCCGCTTCACCGTGGCGTTGGACACCGAGGGGAACGGGCCCCCCTGCGTGCACACGCGCACCTGGCTCTTCGGCGCGGCTGGCTTCTTCGACGGCGGCTTCTTCGCGGCGCGGGCGCTCATCATCGATCCTGCGCGCGTCAGCTCTGCGGGATCTTCTTCGCGTCTTCGAGGAACTGCTTGAGCCCCAGATCGGTGAGCGGGTGCCGCGTGAGCTGCTTGATCACCTTGAGGGGCAGCGTCGCCACGTGCGCGCCGATGAGCGCGGCCTGCACGAAGTGCACGGGGTGCCGCACGCTCGCGGTGAGGACCTGCGTCGTGAAATCGTAGTTCTTGTAGATCGTGCAGATCTGGCCGATGAGGTCCATCCCGTCGCCCGAGATGTCGTCCACGCGGCCGACGAACGGCGAGATGTACGTGGCGCCGGCCTTCGCCGCGAGCAGCGCCTGCGACGCGGAGAAGCACAACGTCACGTTCGTCTTGATGCCCTCCGACGTGAAGACGCGCACCGCCTTGAGGCCCTCGTCGATGAGCGGGACCTTCACCACCACGTTCTTGTGGATCTTGGCGAGCTCACGCCCCTCGCGGAGGATCCCGTCCTTGTCCACCGCGACGACCTCCGCGGAGATCGGGCCGTCGACCACCTCGCAGATCTCCGCGATCGCGACCTTCGTCGGCTTGCCGGCCTTCGACAGGAGCGAAGGGTTCGTCGTCACGCCGTCGATGACGCCCATCGACTGAGCTTCCTTGATTTCCGCGATGTCTCCCGAGTCGATGAAGATCTTCATGGTGCCCTGTCCTTCGCTGTCTCAGCGTCCTCGCGCGCTTGCTTAGCGCTCGTGGCCGACGGTGTCGACGGCCATGCGCGTGCGGACGCCGGGAGCGGCGCGTCGAACGGTGATCTTCGGGGGAGAGACGCGCCGCGGGAGAGAGGGCGGCGCGGAGACGAGAGGACGATCAGCGCGGATCAGTCGCAGAGCTTGAACCAGTACGACGACGGGTTCACCTGCCGGCCGCCGATGTAGATCTTGTCCGCCTGCGGTTTGCCGTCGATCTTGAGGTCGAACTCGAGGCAGTTGCCCGGCTCCACCGTGAAGTCGATGCCGTCCTCGAAGCCGGCCGTCTTGAACTCGAAGGCGGCGCCGGAGGGGTTGCCGCGGACGCGGTCGTTCAGCTCGGTGCGGTTCGCCTTGAGGTTCGTCATCACGCCGTTGCCGCGGACCGCGACCTCACCGTGGAAGTGGTGCTCCTTGCCCTGCGTGGTCGTGCGGACGTGCCAGCCGCCCTTGGGGCCGCGCCAGATCCAGAAGCCGTATCCCGAGGTTTCCTGAAAGCCGGCGGGGCGATCATCGGCCGTGGTGGCGGGCAGCTCGACCGCCTGCTTCGCCTCTTTGGCGCCGCCGCCCTTGTGGACGACGATGCAGCCGGTCGCGAGCGGGAGGGCCAGAACTCCGAGGAGAGAAGCCAGGATGGGCAGACGAGTGGACATACGCGAGACCTCCGGGGGGCAACTTGCCGCGCCCATTAAAGGAAAAGCGCGGCCGAAAGCAACCGCCGTCCGACGGCCCTGCTCTTGACCGATTCACGTCGCTGCCGTGCTCGACGCAAACTCGTGTAGCTTCTTGCCCCATGCGCAAACAGGCCTGGCTTGGTTTTCTCTCGCTGTTTTTCGCAGTATCCACCTCGGTCGTCGCGTGCGGCGACGGCTCCGGATCCTCCTCCGGCGGCACGTCCGGAGGCGGCGGCACCACGAGCAGCTCCACCACGACCGGGATGGCCGGCATGGGAGCGATGGGCGGTCACACCTCTGGAGGCGGCGGCACCGGCGGCGACACGGCCGGCGGCGGCACCGGCGGAGCCCCGGAGTGCGTCACGGCCGAAGATTGTGGGCAGAGCGACGACTGCCACTCTTTCACGTGCGACGCGGGGACATGCAACGAGTCGTTCACCGCCGCGGGGACTCCTGTGTCGGCGCAGGCGGCCGGCGACTGCATGGTCAACGTGTGCGACGGGGCGGGCGCCGTCTCGCCGATGGAGGATGCGACGGACGTCTTCGACGATCTGAACGACTGCACCGACGACTCCTGCGCTGCGGGCGCGCCGGTGAACGATCCGAAGCCGATCGGCGCGAGCTGCGCTTCGATGGGCGGCGCCTACTGCGACGGCGCGAAGGCTTGTGTCGAGTGCATCCTGCCCGGCGACTGCGCGACCGGGGTGTGCTCGGCCGATCACACGTGCGCGCCGGCGGAGTGCGGTGACGGCGTGAGCAACGGGCAAGAGACGGACATCGACTGTGGCGGTCCCGTGTGCGGCAAATGCCCCACCGGAAAGGCATGCGCGAAAGGGACCGACTGCATCGACAGCGTGTGCGATCCGCAGAGCCTCACGTGCAGCGCGCCGAGCTGCTCGGACTCGGTGAAGAACGGCGTCGAGAGCGACGTGGACTGCGGCGGTCCGTGCCCGGACTGCGTGCCTGGAAAAGGCTGCGGCGCGGCGGCGGACTGCACGACGGGCGTGTGCTCGGGCAACCCGCTCACGTGCCAGGACGCGACGTGCAACGACGTCGTCAAGAACGGCAACGAGACCGACGTGGACTGCGGCGGTCCCGTGTGCGGTGACTGCATGAACGGCAAGCTGTGCAGCGTCGCCGGAGACTGCCTGAGCGGCGTGTGCTCGGGAAACCCGAAGACGTGCCAGGTGCCGACCTGCATGGACGGAGTCAAGAACGGCGGCGAGACCGGCCTCGACTGCGGCGGCGGGTGCATGGGGTGCGCGGTAGGGCTGCCGTGTGGCATGAATACGGACTGTGCAAGCGGCCTGTTCTGCAACGGGGCGGGCGTCTGCGCGATGCCGAGCTGCAACGACAACCTCAAGAACGGACAGGAGACCGACGTGGACTGCGGCGGTCCGACTTGCCCGGACTGCGTCGACGGAAAGACGTGCGGCCTCGGGAGCGACTGCGCGGGCGGCTTCTGCCTCGGGCCTCCTGTGTGCCAGTCGTCGATCAACGGGTGCACGCTCGCGAACGCGGTCGATCACACGGGGGACAACCTCACCACGGTGACGCAGAGCGGGTTTTCGTACGCTCCGCAGTGCATCAAGATCAAGGCTGGAAAGCAGGTCAAGATCGACGCGAACTACAGCGGACACCCGCTCTCGCAGGGCACCGTCGTGAACAGCGTCGCGTACCCCGAGATGGGCGGGCCGATCTCGCACACGACCAGCGGGACGACCGCGACGTTCACGTTCCCCAACACTGGCACGTACGGCTACTACTGCGACTTCCACTACGCCTTCGGGATGTACGGCGCGATCTTCGTCGTGCCCTGAAGACGGCTCCGACCAAATCTCATGAGACCGGGCCGGGGCGCTGCTCTCCGCGGCGCCTCGGGGGGTGGGCATCGTGCCTCGGGTGGGGGGCGCGTTGACGCGGGGGGCCTTTCGTGGTGTCGATTCCGCATGAGCACGCCCGCGAAGAAGTTCCTGCTCACGGCGGCGGAGATCGAAGAGGCCGCGGAGACGTTCTGCCACCCCTGGAATCCGAATTCGGAGATCACCGGGACGGCGGAGAGCAAGTGATCTCGGGGGACGGGTCGGCTCGGGCGGCGGGGGAGCCTCGCGACGCGGAGCGGCCTTCGCGCGCCGCTGACTCCGGGGCTCCTGGTGGGGAGTCGCGCGGCGAGCGGCTGGTGCCGGCGCTCGCCTGGGGGAGGCCTGGAGTCGGGGTGTGGATCCCGCCGGACGTGACCACGCAGCGGGAGAGGTTCGCGAAGAGCGTGGGGCCGCTGCTCGTGCTCTCGATCGCGCTGCTCGTCGTCGGGGCGCTCACGTGGGGGTTCTTCTGGGGGCTGATCGCTCTGCCAGTATTCTGGGCGCTCACGATCCTCTCGATGGTGGTGTTCGGGCTCAACCCGCGGGAGCGGGCGCGCAAGGTGATGCTGGAGGTCTCGCCGGAGCACGTCGCGCTCTCCGGCGAGGGGGCGGACGTCCGGATTCCCATGCAGCAGATCTGCGGGTATCGCGTCCGCGACGGGGCGCGCAAAGGGGCTGTTTGCCTGTCGCTGCTCACGGATTTCGACGTGACGTACGTGGAGTTTCCGGCGCAGAGCGCGGGGCCGATCCTCGAGGTGCTGGACAGGCAGCTTCCGTCGGCGCTCGGCGAGACGTCGCTGCGGCCGGAGCTGCCGCGGCGCGGGCGTTCGCTCGAAGAGTGGGCCGGTTCGGTGCGGGCGCTGGCGCGGACGGGCGGGTATCGCGACGGGAGAGGCAACATCTCACCGCTGCTCGACGCCGTGCGGGATCCGCGGCTCGGCGCCGAGGAGCGGCTCGGGGCGGCGCTCGCGGTGGCCTCGGGCGCGGACGTGGACTCCCGCGCTCGGCTCCGGGACGTGGCGCGCGCCGTGTCGCAGAAGCGTTTGCGGATCGCGCTGCTGCGGGTCGCGGAGGGCGCGGCGAGCGAAGAGGACCTGTCCCGCGCCGTGGAGACGGACGGTTTCCGCTTCCCCGAAGGGCACGAGCGGTTCACGGGATAACGCCCGAAGGGGCACGAGCAGCGCGCGGGACAATCAGCCTTGGACGACAACGAGCCCTTCGTCATCGAGTCGAGGAACATCGCGGTTCGGCGCGTGTGGACGGCCGCTCTGCGCGGCGTCGCCATGGGGGTCTTGCGGTGGTGCGGGTACGCGATCCTCTTCGCGTTCGGCGTCATTCTGCTGCTGCTGGCGCAGGAGGAGCTCCACTGGGGGGCGTGGCAGCACAACCAACTTCTGCTCTTGCTTTTGCTCTTCAGCTCGATCGCGACGCGGGTGGTGGAGACGCCGTTCCTGGCGACGAAATCGTGGGGGCGCGCGGGGCGCGCGGAGGTGTACGGGGACGAGATCCGCCTCACCACGGGCAGCAAGACGCGGCGCATCCCGCGGACGAAGATCCTCTCCGGGTTCGTCGGTCACCGGGACGGGCCGTTCGCGGTGCTCCGGATGCGCTGGCAGACGATCGCGATCCGCGTGGGGTCGACCGAGGAGGCCGAGGAGCTGCTCCGGCGTATTCGGCTCGGCCCCGAGAGTCGCGTGCTGTCGACGCACCTCGTCTCTTCGTCCGTGGAGGCGCGCGTCGAGGAGAGCGGAGCCGGCGCGTGGCTCCGCGACTCGAAGACGCACGCGCCGAAGATCGCGCTGGCCGCGCTCGCGCTGCTGCTCAACTGGCGATCCGGGATCGGCGGCGTGAGCGTGGGTCCAGCGCTTCTGATCACGTGCTTCTTGTTGTTCGACGCGCTGGCCTCGTTCGATCTCGTCACCACCAAGATCGACGTGGGCGCGGACGGGATCACCGTGCGGAGGCCGTGGAGACGCACCTTCGTGAGCGCGCGTGACATCGAGTCTGCGACGCGCTCGGGCGCCAGGCTCTTCGTGAGCCTCCGGAGCGGCACGAAGCTCTCGATGAAGGCCCAGAACGAGAGCACGGCGGAGGCGATCCTGGAGCGCGTGCGCGCCGTCCTGGAGCTCGCGGGTCCGGGGCGAACCGCGGCCGAGGAGAGGGGAGTCCTGGCGCGTCGCGGGAGGCCCGTGCCCGAATGGCTCCGATCGGTGAGGGGGCTCGCGGAGAAGGACAGTGGGTATCGAAGCGGGTGGCTGGACGGGCGCGATCTGGTGACGGTCGTCGGGAACGCGAAGGCCGACGCCGAGGAGCGGATCGCCGCTGCGATCGCCCTGTCCGACGCGGAGCCGGAGGTGCGCGGTCGCGTGCGGATCGCCCTCGACGCGTGCGCGGACGAGCCTGCGCGCATCGCCATCGAGAAGGCGCTGGACGGAGAGATCGAGGCCGCCGAAATCGAGGCCGCCCTGGAGCAACGGAAGGCCCAGGAGGCCGGCTGATCGAGCGGATCGCGAGGATGCTTCTAGACGTTTCCGGGGGCGGGGCGGGCCGCTCCGAGGGACAGGACCGATAGGTACGGGGGCGCGAACGCCAGCGCATACAGCACGAGAGAGGCGTCTTCGCGGCCGTGCAGGCCGAGCAGCACGAAGAAGAAGAGGGCCGCAGGGACTCGGATCCAGAGGAGCGCGGGGGGGACTCGACGCCTCGTCACGGAGCGGAGGGAGCGGGAGACGACTGCCATGCTCGCGATCCACGCGAGGAGCACCGGCACCCACGAGGGGATCGTGACGTTCACCCAGCGAAACAAGCCCCACCAGGAGACGAGCAGCGCCACGTGCGTCGTCACGGGGGCCACCGTGAGCGCGAGGGCCGACAGCCACGGACGGTAGCGCCACGCGGCCTCCTCCAGCACCGCGATCGCGACGGCGGCGAAATAGGCCCATCCGAGGATGCCAATCGGCGGGACCTCGAACAGGCCCGGCTCCGTCCAACGCCACAGGCCCGCCTTCACCGAGATCGGCTCGATCAACGAGGCGTCCGCGAGGACCAGACAGAACACCGTGGCTCCCACCTTGAGCGGGCGCGGGCGCTCGCGGCCGGCCCAGAGGCACACGGCCAGATCGCGCGCGCTCTGCACCACGATGGGCCAGATGAGCACGATGAGCAGAGGCACCTTGTCGAGGAACAACCACCATCCGGCGCTGTATTCGTAGAAGCCGTACGCGCGGATGCAGGTGTCCTCTCCGATCCACGCCGACACCGCGAGCACGAGGAGGCGGAGGAGCAAGGCGCTGGGGCGCGCCTCCAGGCGGCTGCGGAAGAAGACGAACGTCGCGACGATCGCGAAACAGGCTATCTGGAGGGCGACCATTTGCGCCTACAGGCTCGCTCCGGGGAGGCCGAAGTAGATCCAGAGATGGTACGTGAAGAGGAGGCCAGCGCCGAGCCACGTGAGGCCGATGCACGTCGCGGAGGTGATGCCCCGCTTGCGAGCGCGCTTGTAGACGACGAGCTGAATCAAGGGCGCGCAGATCATGATGAAGAGGCGCCAGGGGACCGCGCCCGCCGCGTAGCCGCCCGCGAGCACGAGGCCCGCCGTCGCGAGCAGAGCGTCGATGATGCGGACCGCGCCGGCTTCCCCGTGCACCACGGGATAGGTCTTCACGCCCGCGAGGGCGTCGCCGGGGGCGTCGCGGAGATCGTAGATGACCTCGTACGAAAGCTCGAACGCGAAGAAGAAGAGGCCCGCGAGCGCGATCGTGACGGGCGTGATGCCCGCCGGGAACACGCCGCCGCTCACCGCCAACGGGTAGCCGAACACCGTGATCAGGAAGCCTGTTGCACTTGCCGTATTCTTCCAGAAATACAGCTCTTTGATGCGGCGCTTGCCGGGGAGGAAGGGGTAATTGTAGGTGAGGCCGAGCGTGTGGTACGCGGCGCGGAGCCACGTGATCTCGGGGTAGACGAGGTGGAGGGCGATGAACGACGCGAACAGGACCGCGAAGCCGAAGATCGCGAACGCCCGCGGATGACGGCCCACGAGCGCGGTGCCGCGGATGCCGTTCGCGGTGTCCTCCTTGAGGTCGACGACGCGGTTCAGCCAGTTGACGAGGAACCAGTCGAGGCCGCTCACCGCCGCGAGGCCGAAGAGGTGCTTCGCGGTGAACAGGTATCCGAACGTGAACGTGCCGAGGGCGCCGATCGCCACGATGTGGACCCGGCCGATGGACAGGAGATCTCGCACGCGGTCCAGGAGCCGGGCGGCGGGCGCGCTACGATCCGCTGCCGCGCGCGCGGAAGGCGTCACGGGAGGAGGGGCTTCATCGCGCCCAGAAAGAACGCTGTTCGGGAGGTGCTCGGCGTCCATCGTGCTATCGAGGTTGCGGGAGATTGGCTCTCTGCTGTTCGCGGTCTCCCGATATCGAGTCTCAGTCGTCGATGAGGGTGGGCTGGACTTTGCGGGGGGGCGGCGGATCCTGGGGCTCCGCCGGGAGCTGGCTGATGTCGCTCCTGGGGCGGATTCGGCCCTCGATGATGCCTCCGTCCGCCGTCATCGCGATCACCGTGCCGAGATCCGTGAAGAGGGAGACGATGGGGGCTGTCCAGGAATCATCGCTGTAGATGCAGTCCCAGCGGCCGACGGGGGGCTGCACCTCCGTCGGCGGGACCAAGGTCTGGTGCATCCAGATCCGGCCCAATCCTGCGGCGTAACCGCGGCCGACGGCGTCCACGCTCGACGCGGAGAGGTCGTGTCCTCCGTCGATCGTCTCGGTCGAGAGCACCGGGCCATGACTCCACACCACCGCGCCCTCCGCGCCTGTCGAGAGGCCGATTCTGGAGTCCACGTGTCCGGAGGTGGACAGGAACGCTCGGACATGCGGAGTTCGCAGGCGGAGGACGTCCCACTCCAGGGGGAGGAACAAGGCCGCATAGCCGCGTCCGTCCTTTCCGCGGCCGGCGAGGAGCCATTTCGAGTCGTCGATGCGCGACAGGGACGAGAGCACCGCCACGTCGTCGAGCGCGATCGGGCGGAGCCAGCGGCGGCCGATCATCGTGCACAACGTCGGCGGCTCTCCCTGGGCGACGCGCACCATCACCGCGAGGTCCTCCAGCTCGCCGCTCACGAAATCGAAGCGGCCGCCGTCGTCGCGGAGCTTGCGCACCTCGCTGACGCCGCTCGTGGTCACGGTCGCGAGCGTCGCGTCGTCCCCTCCGACGAGCCATTTGCCCGCGGCGATGCGGCGCACGAAGCGGATGCCCGCGACGTTCGGGAGGCCCTCCATGTTCGCGTCGACCCAGCTCGCGCCGTTCCAGAACGCGAGGCCGAGGTTCGTCGCGGCGAGGCAACGGCCGTCCCCGTCCCACGCGACGCTGCGCACGATCTGGCCGGGGCGGTTCGATTTCGCGGTCGTCCACGAGAGGCCCACCGCCTGCGTGAGCTCGTCGGCGTCGCGGATGCGCGTGAGCCTGCGGGCCGCGACGTCGACGCGACGGCCCTCGGTGCGCAGCCACGGCTCGATCATCGCGCCGAGCGCGTCCGCCCGCTGCGGTCGGTGCTCGATGCGGGCGCTCGTGGCGCAGAGGAAGGCGTAGTCGATCGCGCGGCACGCTCCGTCGTTCGCGCGGATCTCCGGCGACAATCCCTTGGTGTCGCGGATGCTCTTGCGCTTGGGGCTGACGGCCGCCTGCACGAGCTCACCCGGGTTGGAGACGTTGAAGTACTCCTCTCCGGTGAGCGCGTAGAACAGCACCGACGCGAGGCTGAACACGTCGCTCCACGGGCCGATCGCGCGCGCGTCGTTCGTGATGAGCTCCGGCGCGGCGAAGCCGAGCGTGCCCACGATCATGCCGCCGAACGTCGCCTGCACGCCCGCGGGGCGCGCGACCCCGAAGTCGGCGATCTTGAAGATCTCGTCGTCCCCGAAGCCGCAGCACAGGACGTTGTCGGGCTTCAAATCGCGGTGGATCACGCCGACCTCGTGCACCGCGAGCAGGCCCTGCGTGAGGCAGAAGGCCGCGTGCGCCGCGCGCTGACTGTCGAACGCGAAGCCCGTCGTGCGGATGGAGTGCTCGACGCGATCCGAGAGGGTCGTGCCCTCGGCGCCGCCGTGCACGTACTCGACGACGATCCACGGGAGATCGATGTTGCCCGATCCGCTTGGAAACGCGGTGGTCCCGGTGTCGATGAGGCGCACGACGAACGGCGTCGGCGGGACGCGCTCGTTCAGGCGGCCGAGCGCGACGGCCTCTTTCTGCACGAGGAGCGCCGCGGCCTGGCCGGCCTGCTGCACGAACCACGGGCGGATCACCTTCATGACGACGGGCGTCGATCCCTCGGGCGAGACGCGCACGGCATAGAACGCGACGCCCATCGCGCCCTGTCCGATGCGCGACAGCAGGCGATACCGCACGCCCTGGCCGACCTCCGAAGGGACCTCGTGCCCGAGGAAGCCGCGCAGCGCCTGATCCGCGACCTGCGATGGAGGCATGCTGAGCGGCGCGGGCGGGATCGCGGAGGGCCCTTCGGGACGGGGCGGATCGAACGGCATCGGTCGTCACCTTACCGCGGCTTCGCCTGGACTGTCCGTCGCCTTCGGATCGGGGCGCTTTCTTTCCAATCCCAACGCGGCTAAGGGGTCCGCCACTTTGGAACCGCAAGACACCGTGATCGGCTCGGGGAGCGGCGGAAAGCCGATGATCCTGTGCCTCTCCAGCTTCTTCAAAGGCAACGACTTCCTCGATCAGTGCAAGCGTGAAGGCGCCCACGTGGTGCTGCTCACGGTCGAGAACATCCTCACCAAGCCGTGGGTCCGGCAGTCGATCGACGAGGTGTACGCGCTGCCCTCGTTCAACGATCGGCGCGCCGTCGTGAACACGGTCGCCTACCTCGCGCGGACGCGGAATTTCACGCGGCTCGCGCCCCTCGACGACTACGACGTGGAG
Organism: Polyangiaceae bacterium; assembly: GCA_046351455.1. Taxonomy (GTDB): domain Bacteria; phylum Myxococcota_A; class Polyangia; order Polyangiales; family Polyangiaceae; genus JADJRH01. The sequence continues at coordinate 16,485 of JAXLYM010000025.1, read as the reverse complement.
CTGGTCGCGCACCTCCGCGAGCACCTGCGCATCCCCGGCATGGGGGAGACGACCGCGCGCTACTTCCGCGACAAGCTCGCGATGCGCGCGCGCTGCAAGGACCGCGGGATCCGGGTGCCGGCCTTCGTGCACGTGTGCAACCACGATCAGATCGCGGAGTACCTGCGCACCGTGCCGGGGCCGTGGCTCCTCAAGCCCCGCAGCGAGGCGTCGAGCCTCGGCATCAAGAAGTTCCACAACGCCGACGAGGTGTGGAAGACGGTGCACGAGCTCGGCGATCTGCAGTCGAACTACCTCATCGAGAAGATGATCCCGGGCGACGTGTTCCACGTGGACTCGATCGTCTCCGAGGGGAAGGTCGTGTTCGCGGAGTGCCACGGCTACAAGCGGCCGCTGTTCGAGATCGTGAACCAGGGCGGCATCTTCGGGACGCGCACGATGCCGCGCGGGAGCGAGATCGAGAAGATGCTCCTCACGACGCACGACAAGGTGGTGGAGCACCTCAACTTCGTCCGCGGCGTGACGCACACGGAGTACATCCGCAGCGCCGAGGACGGGCAGATCTACTTCCTGGAGACGGCCGCGCGCGTGGGCGGCGTGCACATCTCGGATCTCGTGGAGGCGTCGACCGGCATCAACCTGTGGCGCGAGTGGGCGAAGATCGAGCTCGCGCAGGGAGAGAAGCCGTACACGCTGCCGGAGCGGCGGCAGGGATACGCGGGGCTCATCGTGTCGCTCGCGCGGCAAGAGGAGCCGGACATGAGCGCGTACAACGATCCCGAGGTCGTCTGGCACCTCAAGGGGAACGCATACCACGCGGGGCTGATCTTCCGCGCCGACTCGGTCGAGCGGCTGGAGTCGCGGATGGATCACTACATGGATCGCATCAACCACGACTTCGCGACGGTGCTCCCTCCCACCGACGTCGCGACGCATTGACGATCTTCTCCCCGATTTAACAGGCCGTATTCTCGACAAGGCCTCTCCGCGGATCCGCGGGGAGGCTCGCGGCGGTTGATTTCCCGCGGCGACGGGGCGATGGGGGCGCCGCCATGATCCCTCGTTACACTCCCAAGGACTTCGCCGAGCTGTGGTCGCCCGACACGCGGTTCGCCGTGTGGCTCGACGTGGAGCTCGCCGCGTGCGAGGCGCTGGAGGCGCACGGCCTCGTGCCGACGGGCGCCGCCGCTGCGATCCGCGACAAGAAGATCGCGCTGGATCCGGCGCGCATCGACGAGATCGAGGCGACGGTGAAGCACGACGTGATCGCCTTCCTCACGCACGTGGAGGAGCGCGCCGGGGCCGACGCGCGGTGGCTGCACCGCGGGATGACGTCGAGCGACGTGCTCGACACGAGCCTCGCGGTGCTGCTGTCGCGCGCGGCGGATCTGCTGCTCGCGCGGATGGATCGGTACGTGGCGGCGCTCTCCGCGCGGGCCGACGAGCACCGGGCCACGGTGATGATGGGGCGCAGCCACGGGATGCACGCGGAGCCGGTGACGTTCGGCGTCGTGCTGGCCGGGCACCTCGCGGAGGCGAAGCGGGGGCGCGCGCGTCTCCGGGCGGCGCGGGAGGAGATCGCGGTCGGCAAGATCGCCGGGGCCGTGGGGACGTACGCGCACCTCTCGCCGGAGATCGAGGCCGCGGCGCTGGGCAAGCTCGGGCTCTCGCCGGAGACGGTGGCGACGCAGATCGTGGCGCGCGATCGGCACGCGGCGTTCTTCGGCGCGCTCGCGCTGATCGCCGCGGGGATCGAGCGGCTCGCGACGAACGTGCGGCACTGGCAGCGCACCGAGGTCGCCGAGGCCGAGGAGAAATTCACGCGCGGTCAGAAGGGATCGAGCGCGATGCCTCACAAACGCAACCCGATCGTGAGCGAGAACCTGTGCGGGCTCGCGCGGGTGGTCCGGGGCGCGCTGACGCCCGCGATCGAGGACGTGGCGCTCTGGCACGAGCGCGACATCTCGCACTCGTCGGTGGAGCGGATGATCGCGCCCGACGCGACGACGACGCTCGGCTACATGCTGGACCGCGCGGCGGCGCTCGTGGAGGGGCTCGTCGTGAACGTGGACGGGATGCGCAGGAATTTCGATCGGACGGGCCAGCTCTGCTTCAGCGAGGGCGTGTTGCTCGCGCTCGTGGACAAGGGGCGCGCGCGGCAGTCCGCGTACGAGCTGGTGCAGCGGGCGGCGATGCGCGCGCTCCACGGCGACGGCGCGTTCGCGGCGAACCTCGGCGAGGACGCGGAGGTGCGGGCGCTCCTCTCGGCGGAGGAGCTCGCGCGGTGCTTCGATCTGGAGCACGCGCTCCGGCACGCGGGGACGATCGTGGACCGCGCGCTCGCGGCTCAATAGACTGCGCCGCGATGACGCACTTCGCGATGCCCGTGTCCACGTACATGACCAAGCAGGTGATCTGGGTCCGCCCGGAGACCTCGCTGGAAGAGGTCCATCTGGTGATGACCACGCACGGAGTCTCGTGCGTCCCCGTCGTCGACGGCGGCGGTCACCCGGTCGGCGTGATCTCGCGCACGGATCTCCTGAAGCTCGGTCGCCTCTCGATGGGGCCGCTCGGGCGCGTGCAGGCGATCTCGTGGCCCGCGGCCACCGCCGGCGAGAAGATGCACCAGGGCGTCGTGACGGTGACGCCGAAGTCGCCGATCTCCGCCGCGGCGCGCGCGATGTCGAAGCAGCACATCCACCGCGTCTTCGTGGGCGACAACGACGGGCTCATCGGCGTGCTGAGCACGAAGGAGCTGCTCGTCGCCATCCGCGAAGAGCGGCCCGCGACGCCGATCGGCGATCACATGTCGACCCCCGCGTTCACGATCCCCGTCACGACGGAGCTCGCGCGCGCCATGGATCGGCTGTGGAGCGCGCACGTCGGCGGGCTCGTGGTGACGGACGAAGAGGAGCGGCCCGTCGGCGTCTTCACCCAGACCGAGGCGCTCCTCGCGCGCGAGCAGCCCCCCGAGACGACGCTGGAGGATCTGCTGAGCTACGCGATGCTCTGCCTCCACAAGTCCACGCCGCTGTACCGCGCCGCGGCCCACGCGCACGCCACGCGGGCGCGTCGCGTGCTCGTGACCGAGGATCACAAGGTGATCGGTGTCCTCACGGGGATCGATTTCGCGCGCGCCATCGCGGGCAGTTGACGGCAGAACACACCCGCCGCCATTCGTTTATCATGCGCGGATCCCGTGACGCCGCATGAGCAACCCACGCTGAGCGACGAAGCCGGACCTCGGGAGGATGTGACGGATCCCGAGGCCGCGCTCGCCGCGCTGTCCGAAGTCGGCGGCGCGGACAGCGACGCGCCCGATCCCAACGCGGCGCGGGCGCGCGGGCTCGTGGGCGTGTCGGCGTTGACGTGGGCGCTCTTCACCGCGGCCTCGGGGGCGACGTCGCTCCGGCTGCTCGCGCTGCGCGGCGGGTGCACGGCGTTCCTGGCGGCGCTCTACGCGATCGTGCGCGCTCGACCGAAGACGTGGCGGCCCGTCGCGCACCTCGGGATCGGCGTGTCGATCCTCCTCGTCGCGGGGCTCGCGCTCGGGACGGGGGACGTGCGGTCACCGGCCATCTGGTACATCGTCTGCGTCCCGCTGTTCGCCGGGTACATGCTCGGCACGCGCGCGGCCGTCGGCTGGACGGCGGTCACGGCGCTCGCGATCGCGGGGATCGAGGCGATCCGCAGGTGGCACCCGCTCACGCCCGAGCAGCCGATCTCGGACGCGCAGATCTGGCCGCGCGTCGTCGTGCTGGCGCTGGTGGTGCTCGCGTTCGCGACGCTGACGACGCGCCTCCACCGCGAGCAGCTCGCGGAGCTGCGCAGGCGCGAGCGGACGATCCGGGATCTCGCGCGCGGGCTGACGAAGAAGAACGAGGAGCTGCTCGGTGCGCGCGACGCCGCGGTGGCCGCGTCGCGGGCGAAGGGCGACTTCCTCGCGATGATGAGCCACGAGATCCGCACGCCGCTGAACGGCGTCCTCGGGCTCGCGGGCGTGCTGCTCGACGGGCAGCTCGCGCCGGAGCAGCGAGAGATCGTCCGCACCATCCGCACGAGCGGCGACTCGCTCCTGCTCTTGCTCAACGACATCCTCGATTTCTCGAAGATCGAAGCGGGGAGACTGCAGCTCGAGCGCGCGCCGTTCGACGTCGTGGACTGCGTGGAGGACGCGATCGATCTGTTCGCGGCCGTCGCGCACGACAAGGGGCTCGATCTGTCGTGCCACGTCTCCTCCGACGTGCCGTCGCGGTGCGAGGGCGACGCCGGGCGGGTGCGGCAGATCCTGGTGAACCTGGTCTCGAACGCGATCAAGTTCACGCTGCGCGGGAGCGTGCGGGTCCACATCGACGCGGAGCCGATCACCGGCGCGAACGGGGAGGCGGACACGCGGCTCCACTGCGCGGTCACGGACACCGGCATCGGCATCCCGGAGGATCACCTGGAGCGGCTGTTCCGGCCTTTCTCGCAGGTCGACGCCTCCACGACGCGGCGCTTCGGCGGGACGGGGCTCGGCCTCGCGATCTGCCGCACGCTCTCGGAGCGCATGGGCGGGCGCGTGTGGGCCGAGAGCAAGCGCGCCGCCGGGTCGACGTTCCATTTCACGTTCGCCGCGCGCTCGCTGGTGGCGCTGCAGGAGGGCGATCTGTCGCAGCGCGCGGAGCAGGCCGCGCTCGTGGTGTCGCCGCGCGAGGGGACGCGGAGCTCCGTGGCCGCGCAGATGAGCGCGATGGGCGTCGCGGTGGCGCAGTGCGCGCGCGCCGACGAGATCCGCGGGGCGCTCAGCAACCTGCGCCCGGACGTGGTCGTCGTCGACGAGGTGGCGTCGCCGCGCGAGGTGCACGACGCGGTCGCGAAGATGCACCGCCAGCCCGCGTTCGTGATCCTGTCCACGGCCGGTCGCGACACGGCGGCGCGCCGCGCGCTGCGCGAACGATGGGGGCCGGAGCCGCAGATCGTGGCGATCCCGGTGCGGCGCGCCGCTCTGAAGGACGCGGTGCACCGCGCGCTCGGCCTCGACGAGACGCCGCTGCCGCGCTCGTCGGGGTTCCCGCCGCTCGCGAACGATCTCCCGCTGCGCATCCTCGTGGCGGAGGACAACCCGGTGAACCAGCGCGTGGCGCTGCTGCTCTTGGAGCGGCTCGGGTATCGCGCGGACGTGGTCGGCAACGGAGCGGAGGCGATCGAGGCCGTGCAGGCGCGGCCCTACGACGTGGTGCTGATGGACGTGCGCATGCCCGAGATCGACGGGATCGAGGCGACGCGCCGCATCCGCGAGGTGCTCCCGAAGGATCGGCAGCCGCGGGTGATCGCGCTCACGGCGAACGCGATGACGGAGGATCGCACCGTCTGCCAGGCGGCGGGCATGGACGACTTCCTCAGCAAGCCGGTGACCGCCAAGGAGCTGGAGCGCGCGCTCCGAGCGTGCCGCGGCCGCACGCCGCAGCCGCGCGACAGCGCCCTTGGAGCGAAGGAGATCGACGCGCTCCGCCGGCTCACGGAGGGCTCGCCGGAGGTGATGCGCCAGATCATCGACGAGTTCATCGACACGGCGCGGCGCCTGATCTCCGAGATGATGAGCGCGGCCGAGAGGGGCGACGCGAAGGCGCTCGAGCGCGCGGCGCACTCGCTGAAGGGATCGGCCGGTCAGATGGGCGCGCAGCAGCTCATGTTCGAGTGCGCGGCGATCGAGCGCGCCGCCGCCGTGGGGGACCTCACCGCGGCGCGCGAGCGGTTCACGGCGCTCGAGAAGAAGCACCAGGGAGCGCGCACGAAGCTGGTCGCGCTGCGGGACGCGGTCACGAGCTGAGCGGCTCGTCCGCGGCGCGCAGCCTCAGGGGAAGAAGGTCGCGCGCGCGGTCCGTGAGGTCGCTTCGATGCGCGTCGGCGCGCCGAGGACCACAGGGCGGTTGCGTGCGCCGTGGCCGATGGGGGCGTCCGCCACGACCGGCACGCCGAGGGCGCCCAGGCGATCGCGCACGACGTCCGCGACGGTGACGCCGTCCGGTCCCGGGTCGCACTGCGCGAAATCGCCGACGAGGAAGCCGGCCGCGCGATCGAAGTGGCCGCCCACCGCGAGCGTCGTGAGCATGCGATCGACGCGGTACGGCTTCTCGGTGATGTCTTCGAAAAAAACGATGGCTCCGTCCGGGACCGCGAGGCGACCGGCCGCGGCGCACGCGTGCAGCATGGCGAGGTTGCCGCCGTAGAGGGGGCCTTCAGCGCGGCCGGGCACCACCGTCTCGAGGTCGTCGAAGGTGCGCGTTCGGAGCGGGTTTTCCAGGGCATCCAGGAGCTCCGCGCGCGCCCTTCGATCGCACGGGCCGAGCGCCGTGAGGTTGCTCGCGTGAAGCGACGCGACGCCCGCGCGGGCCGCCTCCAGGTGCAGCACCGTCACATCGGAAAAGCCGATGATCCATCGCGGACGCTCGCGCAGCGCGCCGAAGTCGAGGCCGTGCGCGACGCGGTTCGCCCCGTAGCCGCCGCGCGCAGCGAGCACCGCGGAGACGCCCGGCTCCGTGAGCGCGGAGGTGAGCGCGCGCCGCCGCACGTCGTCGGAGCCCGCGAGGTAGCCGCTCCGCGCGAAGAGCGCGCGCCGGTCGAAGCGCAGCCGGTACCGCTCCGCGAGGAAGCCGAGGCCGCGCCACCCGATCGCTTCGACAGGGAACGGACCGGAGGGGGCGACGACGGCCACGGTGTCACCTGGCCGGAGCGGCGGCGGAAAGATCATCTTCGGGGGAGGGGAGCGCGGAGGGATCTGCGCGCGCCGCGGTGCTCGTCGCGTCGCGCGCTGCGGGCGTCCGAGAGCGCCTCAGGAGCCGTTGTCGTCTTCGATCAGCTCGGCGTCGTCGACCACCTCGTCGACGTCGTCGGTCGGGAGCGGCGGCACCGGCGCGGGCTGCTGGGCGGCGGGGTACGCGGGCGGCTGCGCGGCGTAGCCTTGCGGTGCCGGTTGCTGCGCGGCGTAGCCCTGCTGCGCCGGTTGCTGCGCGTAGGCGTTCTGCGCGTACTGCGGCTGCTGGCCGTACGCCTGCTGGTACGCCTGCGGATCGTAGGCTTGCTGGCCGTAGTTGTAGCCCTGCTGCGCGTAGTTGTACGGCTGCTGCCCGTACTGCCCCGGGTTCTGCTGAGCCGCGGCCGCGGCCGCCGCCTGCTGCGCGTAGTAGGCCTGGTACGCCGCATACGCCGCCGCAGGGTCCTGCTCGGCCGGCTGCTGACCGGGCTGCTGCTGCGCGTACGCCGCGTAGGCCGCGGGGTCGTAGCCTTGTTGCGCGGGCGCCTGCTGGTACGCCTGCGGATCGTACGCTTGTTGCGCGGGTTGCTGGCCGTACGCCTGCTGCTCGGGCTGCTGACCGTACGCCTGCTGCGCGGGCTGCTGGCCGTACGCCTGCTGCTCGGGCTGCTGACCGTACGCCTGCTGCTCGGGCTGCTGACCGTACGCCTGCGGGGCGTGCGCGTCGTAGCTCTGCTGCGCGTGCGCGTCGTAGGCGTGGGGCGCCTGCTCGTCCGGCTGCGTGTGGCGGCCCGTCTGGTTCAGACCAGGCACGTCGTGATCGGGATACGTCGGGAGCGGCGCCGCTTCGTGGCGGTACCCCGAGCCGGCGTCGGTGTCCGGAGCGGCGACCTCGGCCACGGGCGGCGCGACGGGCGTCGCGGCGTCGTGCGGGAACGCGACCGGCGTGACGATCGCCGGTGGTTGCACCATCGCGGGCGGCTCCACCATCGCGGGAGGGGCCACCATCGGCGGGGGGGCCATCATCACGGGCGGCTCCACCGCGGGCGCTTGCGGCGCTTCGGCCTTGGGCTGCTCCGCGGGCGGCGGCGCTGCGGCCACCGTCATCGGAGGCGGCGCGGCCGCTGCGGGCGGCGCTTCGTTCTGCGCCGGGCGAGGCTCGGCGCGCTTCAGCTTTCCGCTCTTCGCGCGCTCGAGGCCCTGCGTCGCGTCCTGATCGCCGGCCTTCATGCGGAGCACGCGGCGCCACGCGTCGGCGGCCTCGCGCGCGTCGCCGAGCTCCTCCTCCCAGAGGCGCGCGACCTTGCGGGCGAGCTCGGCCCGCTGGCTCGGATCGCGGCCGCGGAGGATCTGATCTTCGTAGAGCTGGATCATGCCGCGGTGGTCGCCGAGGCTCATCAGCAGGTTCGAGAGGTCGTTCATGACCTCCTGATCCGCCGGCGAGAGATCGTGCAGCTTCTTGAGATCGATCGCCGCGCCCTTCTTGTCGCCGAGCACGTCGCGGCGGAGCTTCGCGCGGCGGTGCAGGAGCTTGCGGACGAGCGGTCCGTCGAACACCTCTTCGAGCGCGCGGCCGATCGTCTGCTCCACGCGCGGGAGCTGGCTCACCTCGCGGCCGAGCGCCTCCAGCTCGTCGAGCGTCGCGTCGTCGACGTGCGCGATGAGCGCGTCGCCGAGCCAGTGGAAGGCGCGGTCCACGTCCTTCAGATCGCGGAACGCGAGCTTCGCGCCGCGGCGGAGCAGCGCCGCTCGGGTGCGTCCGCCGTCGCGCGATCCCTGACCGCCCGCGGCGAGCGCGTCCGCCAGGATCGACCGCAGGACGATGCCGCCCGCGCGCTCGTCGCCGGCCCTCGCGGCGTCCTCGAGCATCACGATCGTGTCCTCTTGCACGCCGCCGCCGAGCGCGATCTCGAAGAAGGCGCGCGCCCGATCGTTGGCCCCGCGCTCCGCCGCGATCTGCGCCGCGCGCGCGAGCGCGCCGAGCCGATCCGCCGGCACGCGGCAGCGCCCGATCTGCCGCTCGTAAAGGTCGATCACGTGGCCCGGGGCGCCCGTGAGCTTCGCGAGGCGCGCGAGCAGCGGCTCCACTTCGGCCGCTGGGACGCTCGCGAGCCCGGACTCGCCGTGCTGCATCGCCTCGGTCGGATCCACGCCGGCCGCGACCTGCACCTCGGCCTGACGCACGAGCTCGGCCGCGCGCGCGGGGCCCGAGAGCTCCTTCGCGAGCAGGTCGTGCGCCACCGAGAGCGCGTCCAGGTTCTTGAGGCGCGTGCCCAGCTCTTCGAGCCGCTGCGCCATCTCGCTGTCCGCGCCCTTCGACCGAGCGAGCTCCATCGCGACGCGCGCGGCGTCCGCCTCGCGGCCGATCTCGAGGAAGCGAGCGAACGCGCTCCGGAGCGCCTCGTTGCGCGCCGGCCCCATCGTCGACTCGTTCCACGCGACGATCTTCGTCGCGACGATGCCCTTCCAGCCGAGGCGATCGCCGAGCTCCACGTACGCGTCGCGGCACGGCGCGTCGCCCTGATCGGCCATCCGCTCCAGCGCCGCGAGCGCCTCGTCGCCCTTCTTGAGCTTGTCCGCGAGCACGTCGGCGAGGCGCCGCGTCATGCGCGAGGCCTCCTCCTCGTCGCCCTCGGTCTCGATCAGCACGCCGAGCAGCGTCGCCACGCGGGGCCAATCCTCGACCTCCTCCGACAGTCGGAGCAGCCGCGCCGCCGCGTCGAGATCCTCGGGATCCGCCGCGAGCACCACCTCCAGCGCCTTGATCGCGCCGCGCGGGTTCTTGAGCTGGCTCTCGTAGATCGTCGCGAGGCGCTGCGCGATCTCGACGCGCTCCTCGCCGTCCGCGAGCAGGATCTCCCGCTCCAGGGCCGCGGCCGCGCCGTCGGGGTTGCTGCGGCGATCCTGCAGATCCGCGATCGCGCGCAGCGCCTTGCGGTTCTTCGGATCCAGGTTCTTGAAGATCGCCTCGTACCGCTCGATCGCGCCCTCGACGTCGTCGAGCTCGCCCGCGAGCAGATCCGCCTCTTGCAGCGCGAGCGACACCTTCTCGGTCGGATCCTTCGTGAGCGCGCCGAGCCTCCGGAGCAGCTCCACGCGCTCCTGGTGATCGCCGCGCTCGGCCGCGTCCGCCACGAGCGCGGAGAGCGCGTCGGGATCGTCGCCGTCGGAGAGCAGGAGCATCAGCGCCTCGCGGGCGCCTTCCTTGTCGCCGAGCGAGCGCTGCACGTCGGCCGCCGCCCTGCGAGCCGCGACGCGTCGACCCTTGTCGTTGAGCCGCTGCGCCCGCGCGAGCAGGTACGTCACGAGATCCGACTCGCGGCCCGCGCGCCGGTACTGCTCCTCGAGCCCCTGCGCGTAGCCGTCGTTCGTCGGATCCAGCTCGGCCGCCTGCTCCAGCTTCACGATCGCGCTCTGCGGATCGCTCGCCTTCAAGAACAGGTCCGCCGCCTGCGCGTAGAGCGCCGCCTGCGCCTTGCCCTCCGAGATCTGCGCGCGCTCGTCGACGGAGCGCGCGGCCTCGGCGAAGTTGCCGGCCGTGAGGTACGCCTTCTCGGCCTGCTCCCACAGCTTGGCCTGACCGAGCGCGGACGCCGCCTCCGAGAACGCGTCGCCCGCGCCCGCCGCGTCGTTCACCTTGAGCCGCAGCTCGCCCAGCTTCTGCAGCAGGCCGCCGCGCGTGTTCTTGTCCTGGATCGCGACGATGTTGTCGCCGATCACCTGCGCCGCGAGGTCGAAGCGCTCCGCCTTCTCGTAGAGCTTCACCGCGGTCTGGATCGGCGTCTCGTCCTCGGGCGAGAGCTGCGCGATGCGGCCCCACGCCTCCGCGGCCGCGGCCGGGTCCTTCCGCTTCTGCTCGTGCAGCGTCGCGAGCTTCTTCTCCAGCGCGATCTTCTGCTCGACGTCGGGCGCCCCCATCGCCTCCTGCTCGAGCAGCGTCGCGAGATCGTCCCACCGCGCCGCGCGCTCGAGGAGCCTGCGGAGCTGCTCGCGGGCCTGCTCGTCGCCGCGATCGATCTGGCAAATCTGCTTGTAGGCGCTGATCGCCGTCTCCACGTCGCGGAGCTGCGTCTCGCACAGGCCCGCGACGTCGCGGAGCTGCTGCTTCTTCGTGTCGTTCGAGACCCCGGGCGCGCGCGACGCCGCGAGCAGCACGTCGCGCAGATCGGCGTACATGCGCTTCTGGCGGAGGTGCTCCTCGACCCACGAGAGCGCCTCGGAGTTCGCCGGATCGATCTTGAGCGCCTCGCGGTACTTCACGAGCGCCTGCGGCTTGCGACCCTTCGCGGCCTCTTGCTGGGCCTCTTCGAGCAGCGCCTGCAGATCGCCCTGCGATCCCGCGGCCTGGTGCGTGCCGGAGGAGGACGCGCTCGCGGCCGGTGCGCCGAAGCCGCCTTGCGACTGTGGCGACGACCCGAACGGCGGAGCGCCTTGCCCGAACGAGGGCGGCTGCGCGGCCTGCGCCTGCTGCCCGAACGAAGGCGGCTGCGCGCTCGGCTGACCGAACCCCGGCCCCGATCGCGATCCCGACTCCACAGGAGGCGACGCGGGCACGGGCGTCGCGACGGAGGCCCGCGGCTGCGGAGGCGGCGGGGGCGGCGGCGGCTGCGCGTTCCCGACCTTCGCGCGCGCCTCCTGCGCCATGAACCCGTTCGGATTCGACTGCAAATAGGCTGCGTATTGCGGCCCGAGCTCCGCGGTGCGTCCGAGCTGCGCCGCGTAGTAATCCGCGAGCTGCATCGCGCGATCGTGGGCGGGCGCCGCGCGCAGCGCGTACACCGAGTACGTCATCCCGTACTCGCCCTGGTACATCTCCGCGAGGCCGACGAAGAGGTTCGCGGCCTCGTCGCGCTCGTTCGGCGGGACCAGCTCACCGGCCTCGATGCGCTCCACGATGAGCGACCCGACCTCTTGCATCAGCCCCACGTCATCGGGCTGTTGACCGCGCGCGCTGCGGAGGGCCTGCGTCGCGCCGGCGAGATCGCCCGCGCGCCTGCGCACCTCGGCCTCGTCGCGGAAGAGGGCGATCTTGCGCGCCGGATCGTCGACGAGCGCCTGCTCCAGCGCGAAATACGGGACCGCCTCCGCGTACTGCGCGTTGGCCTTCAGGAACTCGCGCGCGGCGTAGACGGCGTACGGCTGGCGCGGATCCAGCTCCACGAGCCGGCGCCAGTTCTCGAACGCGCGATCGGGTCGAGAGAGCGGCGGCTCGCTCCAGAGGCGCCCCAGCTCTTCGTGCAATCCGAGCAGCTGCTCGCGCACGTCGGGCCGCTCGTGGATCATCGGCGTGAGCGATTTCACGAGCCGCTCCAGCAGCGCGACGAGGGCCTTCTGGTCCTGTTTGTCGCGGTAGAGCTGAGCGAGCCGCTCGGCGGCGGTCCGCTGCGTCGGATCTTTTTCGATCGCGATCATCAGCGTGCGCGCGGCGTGGTGCGCGTCACCGATGGTCGTCGACCACACGTTGGCGGCCTCGCTCAGCCAGTGCGCGGCGTAGGCAGGATCGGGCGTCGCGGTGCCCACGCGCTCGAGGAGCATCGCATACGAGCGGGGATCCTGCGTGCCGGCTCGATGCGCGTAGTTCAACGCTTCCTCGTCGTGGGGGTTCGCCACGAGGCGCTGGATCAGCGTTTCAATTTCCCGGGGATCCATCGGTTCGCCGGACGGTACACGTTCACACACCCTTCGTACAGTGCACCTCGCAGCTTCTTCATTTGTTGCCCCCCACCGGCGCGCCCCCTCGGTTCACCGAGGCCACGCGATCGACTGACCCCCACGTCACCCGTTCACCGCTGCTGCGCGCGCCGCGCCCCCCAATCGCCGTGCTCGCCACTTCGTGGCTGCGCGCGGCGAGGGGGGCGCGACCTCTCCTGCTCCGCAGGCCTCAACCGGTTTGCCAGTACGGAGCCCACCGCGCGGGCAGCCGCGACTCACCGAAGTGCACCAGCGTCGCGGGCAGCGACTTCGGCTTCACGGGCGGGCGCAGGAGCTTCATGCCGGCCTGCTCCGGCGTGCGGCCCTGCTTGCGGCCGTTGCAGTCGTAGCAAGACGTCACGATGTTCTCCCACACGGTCTTGCCGCCCTGCACGCGCGGGATCACGTGATCGTAGTTGAGCTCCCGCGGCGACTTGCGGCTGCCGCAGTACTGGCACGTGAAACCGTCGCGCGTGAACACGTTCGCGCGCGAGAACTTCACCCCTCGCTTCGGGCCGACGCCGCTCCTCTTCAGCCGCACGACGGCGGGCGTCTTCAGGGCGACCGAGGGCGAGGCGACGACATCGTCGTACTCCTCCAGAACCTCCACCTTTCCCAGGAAGCTCATCACCACGGCGGTCTGCCAGGAGATGATCTTGTGTGGGGCCATCCAGGGCGTGAGCAGCAAAGTCGATGTCGTCATGGCGATCTCCTCAACGTCTCTTTTTCTTCACCGGTCTTCTCCACCGCCCCGCGAAAGACGGGGCGGAACGTCGCTTCGTGCCGCGGACGGGATTCGCACCCGTGTCCCTTTGATTAACGATAACCAACACCTGTCGTCCCGTTTCCCCTGCGTCGCGAGGGCGCGGAGGAGCCGGACAAGGAGGCGGCGTCGGAGTCAACTGCTCTACTCCTGAGCTACCGCGGCGGACGTCCCCGACTCCCACGTGGTGAGACCCCACGGAGAGAGCCGGAGCCGTGATTGGCCAGGACCCACAGACTGCATGGATCCGGGCGCGACGGTCGGGATGACTGGAATCGAACCAGCGACCTCCTCGTCCCAAACGAGGCGCCCCACCATTGGGCCTCATCCCGATAAACACACAAAACAAAGAGCGACCCGTGAGGGAATCGAACCCTCATCCCAGGATTGAAGGTCCCGGATCCTCACCGCTGGACGAACGGGCCGTTTCGAGCGAAGGCCACCGCTCCGCGAGCGATGGACACACTCCATCTCATCTTCGATTGCGCCCCTCATTGAGAGAGGAGCGCGCACGAATCCATTGCGACGCGCAATGCGCGCCGGAGCCAAGAAACAAGAGACAAGGATACGTGTGCAGGTCCAGAAACGCCGAAGGCCGCCTGGGTTTCCCGAGGCGGCCTCCGCGATTCGACGATTGGGTCGTCGGCAGCTACCGCCTCAGTTGATCGATCTCCAGGTTCGCCTTCGGGGCAGAGTCTTCACCGCCGAAGCCGATGGCCACGTCGCTGTTTCCCTTGCCGCACCGACGCGTTGGTCCCTGCGCGAGCGCGCCCGTCGTGCCGAAGAGGCGCGACAGCGGGGCAACATGGAGGTGGGCGTACAAGGTTCGCATGACGAGGACTCGTTAAATGCAACGAATACAGCCCTTCGACCGTGATTGCAACAAAAAGTTTCAATCAACCATTTTATTTGTGAGGCCGACAGACACCCACATGGAACAACCCCCCTCGCGCCGAATCGCTTCTCGCGCGCATCCGTCGGCGCGAGCGACTCCGCATCACTCCGGCGTCGAGATGTCCTTGAGCTCCGTGCCGGCCGCGTATCCGTAGCTCACGAAGGAGTCGAACCCCATGAGCAGCACGCCCGCGGGCTCCGTGCAGACGAGGCGGTGCACGCCGTCGTTCTGGAGGCCGGGCGTCAGGTTGTCGGGCGCGCTCTTCAGCGGGTCGATCGTCGCGAACGAGAGCTGGCACGTGTACGTGAGGAACGGCGGCTCGCTGGATCCGCGCTCGGCGTCGGTGAGGCCGTCCGTCGGGGTGATCACGCAGCGATCGGAGGTGAGCTCCGCGCCGTCGAGGTACACGCCGGCCCCGCGCGGCGCCACGATCGACACGAAATCGAAGGCGTACTTGTCCGGCGTGAGGAACGTATAATCCGGCCGGAACTGCTCGATCGGCGGGTAAATGACGAGGCTCGGATCGCCGCCGGGGAGGCCTCGCTTGATGCCGGCCGCCTCCTGACTGGCCATCACTTGCCCCACGACGATCGGCTCGTCGCTGTCGATCATGAAGTCGCGGTACGCCGTCACCTCGTGGAAGTCGCCGATGTGATCGAGGACGATCTCGTCGTCCGGCGCGGGCAGCGTGGTCTTGATCGTCGCGCCCATCTCGCTCACGGCGACGAGGCGCACGTAGTCCGGCTCCGGCACGACCGCGGTGTCGGCGCCCGCGTTCACGACGGTGGTGGTGCGGCTCGGCGTGTGCGCGACGGCGAACTTCTTCCCGGCGGCGCGCATCGGATCGAGCTGATCCTCCAGGTGATCCGCGCAACACCGCCTCTCCTGGAGCGTATCGAAATGCGGCGCGTCGGAGGCCTCCCCGCCGGAGAACACCGCGACCGGGCCGTCCGACTCCACGACCGATCCGGTGAAGTCGCCGTTGAAGTCGTCCGACTCCAAATTGAGCACGTCGAACGGGCCGAGGTCCGCCTCGATCACGCCGTCGATGGGCGTCGCGGCCACGGGTCCGCCGGGCACCACGCGGGCCTTCGTCGTGACGCGGACGTGCGTGGCGTCCGTCGTGCCCACGATCGTGAGGAACGCCCGCAGCGCGATCGGATCGCTCGGGTTGAAGTTGGTGTTCGGGTCGTCCGTGATCGCGATCGTCTGCGGCCACCCCGCGACCACGTACGTCGGCTGAAGGACCTTGTCGTCGTACGAATAGGCCTCTCGCGGCTTCAGCAGAGAGGCGTCGTTGGAGAAGACATTGACGTTCTCCAGCGGGTTGAACTGATAGGCCACCACGGGGTAATTCGTCGTCACCTTGAAGGCGTGACGCGTGAGCGCCGTGTGCGTCCCCGTGTTGAACGTGCCGGGCGCGCTCCCGTCCACTTCCCGCGGCCCCAGCTTGAACACCTGCAGATTCAGGGGCGCGATGATGCTGGATGCCACTTCCACTGGCGCCGACGGATCGCCGGGATTGCCGTCGTCCTGATAGATGTGCACGTCGACCGGCAAGTCCGGCTGCGGGTTCGACACGACGATCGCATACTGCTGTGCGGCCGCGTTGCTCGACGCGCTGATGCGCGCGTTGTCCAGATCGACTCCCCAGTACTCGCACCCGACGTTGCTCTTCTCGGTCTGCGCGAACAGGCACAGATCGTAGCAAGCGCCGTCGCGACAGGCGATGCCGTTCGACGTGTCGCACGACTTGATGGCCGTCGTGCCGAGCGTCCCGTCGTCTCCACAGTCGACGACGTCATCCCCCTTGCACGTGCGGGCGCCGGGCGTGCACTCCGCGCATCGCTTCAGCGACTCGACGCAGACGAGGCCCTTCGAATAGCACTCTTCGGTGGTGACCCAGCCGGCGACGCCGAGATCGTCGGCCGCGCACGTCTCCCACGCGACGGGGGTGCAGCGCGTCTCGCCGATGGTGCAGACGGGCTCGGGGGCGGGGCCGTCGTCGAGCACCCAGCGTTGCCCGGTGTTCCAGCAACCGGCGAGGACCGCGGCCCCGAGGAGGAAGGCTCCGCCGAACGTCTTCTGCTTGCTCGTCATGGATCGATGTGGGCCGCGAACGTGTCCGTCGCATACGCGGCCATCCCGGCCGGCCGCATGTGGCGATACCGCAGCTTCGCGTAGTCGAAGGTGGCGTCGTAGGTGCCGCCGGTCACGCTGATCACGACGGGGCCCGGCGGCAGCGCCCCGAAGTCCGACACGAGGCCGGAGATGTCCGGAAGCGCGATGTCGTGGTCCCCGTACGGAGACGCGATGAGCCAGTGCATGAGCCCGTTCCCGCTCGTGATGTCGTAGACGGTGAGCTGGACGGCCGCGCCGACTCCGTATTTCGACGAGAGG
>JAXLYM010000024.1:0-157816 GCA_046351455.1 Polyangiaceae bacterium | reverse complement strand
ATAACCGCCCGCGAGGTCGCCGGAGAGAGTCGCCTGCTCGCCGCCCGCGAGCACCTTCGCGCCTTCTTTTCTGCCGATTTCGAGGTAACTCAGGATCTTGTTGAGCTGCTCTTTGGAGGCCTGCGCGCCGACCGTCGTCTTCGGATCGAGGGGGTTGCCCGGCACGTGCTTCTTCGTGCGGAGGACGGCGCGCTCCAGGAACTGGCCGAGGATCTTCTCGTGCACGAGGGCGCGCGACGGGCACGTGCACACTTCACCCTGGTTGAGGGCGAACATCGCGAATCCCTCCATCACCTTGTCGGCGAAATCATCGTCCTTCGCGAACACGTCGTCGAAGAAGATGTTGGGGGATTTGCCGCCGAGCTCCAGCGTCACGGGGATGAGGTTCTCCGACGCATACTGCATGATGAGCTTGCCAGTCGACGTCTCGCCGGTGAATGCCACCTTGGAGACGCGCTTCGACGACGCGAGGGGCTTGCCCGCTTCGAGGCCGAAGCCGTTCACGATGTTGAGGACGCCGGGCGGCAGCAGATCTTGAATCAGCTCCGCGAGCACGAGGATGGAGGCGGGGGTCTGCTCGGCGGGCTTCAACACGACGCAGTTGCCGGCGGCGAGCGCGGGGGCCAGCTTCCACGCGGCCATCAGGATGGGGAAGTTCCAGGGGATGATCTGGCCGACGACGCCGAGCGGCTCGTGGAAGTGGTACGCGACCGTGCCGTCGTCGAGCTCGGCGACCGTGCCCTCCTGCGACCGAATACACCCTGCGAAATAACGGAAGTGGTCCATCGCGAGGGGCATGTCCGCGGCGAGCGTCTCGCGCACCGGCTTGCCGTTGTCCCAGGTCTCGGCGACGGCGAGCTTCTCCAGGTTCTGCTCGATGCGGTCGGCGATCTTGTTGAGGACGAGCGAGCGCTGCGCGACGCTGGTCTTGCCCCAGCCGGCCTTCGCCGCGTGCGCCGCGTCGAGCGCCTTGTCGATGTCCTCCGACGTGGAGCGCGGGATCTCGCAGAACGGCTTTCCGGTGACGGGGGTCACGTTCTCGAAATACTGGCCCTTCGCGGGCTCCACCCATTCACCACCGATGAAGTTCTGGTAACGGGAACGGAACGTGACCTTCGATCCACTCTGATTCGGCGCGACGTACACCATGGGAGCCTCCGCTGTTTTCGACGACCTGCGACGGGGCCTGTTCGCAGCGGGCGTGCCAGCGGGTGCGTCATCGGCGATCGGCTTGAAAAGAAGGCGATCCGGAGAGGGACTGGCACCTTGCAGGCGGCGCTACACCTGGTCGGGTGTCGCGAATCGCTACAGTCGGGCGGCCCGCCGACGCGGCGCGGCGATCGGATGTGAGGCTTCGGATCGGCTTCTTTTCTAGCGAAAGGCGGTGACGGGGCGCGCGGTCTCGTGCCATGCTCGCTCGGTGCTGCACCTCGTGGAGCCGGGCCAGGCGCTCGCGGAGCGCTTCCTCGAAGGCGATCTGGATCGTCGGGAGATCGAGGCGCACCCCGTCCTCGCGCGGTGGGCGCGCGCCGCGAACCTCGGAGTCCGCGCGGACTCGCTGGCTTTGCCCGAGGGACCGGCCGGCGCCGATCTGGCCGTGCGGAGGGACCGGCTGGAGGCGGTGTTTCGCGAGGAGTCCAAGATCCTGTCGCCGCTCGCGGAGGAGCTGTCCGCGCGGTCGATGCTCGCGATCCTCACGGATCCGGAGGGCGTCGTTCTGCTGTCGCGCGGGGGCGGGGATTTCAATGCGCACGCGGCCAAGGTGCGGCTCGCGGAGGGCACGTGCTGGAGCGAGGCGGCGCGCGGCACCAACGCGATCGGGACCGCCATCGTCGAGCGGCGGCCCGTCGCGGTGATCGGAGGGGCCCACTTCGAAGAGCGGAATCGCGGGCTCTTCTGTTACGCGACTCCCATCCTGGATCCGTACGGCGATCTCGCGGCGGTGCTCGACGTGACGGGCGCGGCGGAGCAGCACAGCGCGGCCATCGGCGTCGCGGTGCAGGCGGCGGGATCGGCCCTGTCGCGGGCGCTCGCGCTGCGCGAATTCGCTGCGGTGAATCCTGGTGGATATGCGGTGATCGAGCGGCTCCTTCACCGCACGTCGACTCCCGCGCTCCTCGTGCAGGCGAACGGCGCGGTGCTCGCGATGAACCCGGCGGCCCGCGCGGCGCTCGGGCTCGGCGCGTCGGATCCGCGGCGCGCGCCCGGAGATTCGGAGCCTCCGCTCCCGAGGGGCCTTCAGGCGGAGCACGTGTTCGGGGTCGGCGCGGACGCGCTGCGGGCGCTCGGGATGTCGGGGAATACGCCTTCTCCGCTGCGAGCGGCGGCGCGCCTTCACGCGGAACAGGCACGTTTCCAGACGCCGCAGGGGCGGTACAAGCTCGACGTGGAGCCGATCGCCGGGACCGAGGGGCGGCTGCTCTCGATGATCGTGTATCTGGAGCCGGACACCGAGGTTCGCGCGCCCTCGCCGCGGCCGTCCGCGCCCGCGCAGAGGACGGCTTCTCCGCTGCCGCCCGCGTTCGACGCGATCCTGGGGACGGATCCGGAGCTCGTGGCCGCGAAGAAGATGGCCGCGCGGTTCTCGAAGGCGCCTCTGCCGGTGTTGCTCCTGGCCGAGACCGGAACTGGCAAAGAGCTGTTCGCGCGCGCCACGCACGCGGCGAGCCCGCGCGGAGGAGGCCCGTTCGTCGCGCTGAACTGCGGCGGTCTCGCGCCGAGCCTGCTGGAGAGCGAGCTGTTCGGTCACGCGCCGGGGGCGTTCACCGGGGCGCAACGGTCGGGCGCGATGGGCAAGCTCGCGGCGGCGGACGGAGGCACGTTGTTCCTCGACGAGATCGCGGAGATGCCGCCCTCGCTGCAGGCCACGTTGCTCCGCGTGCTGGAGGACGGCTCGTATTACCGAGTCGGGGAGTCGCGCGCGCGAAGGGCCGATTTTCGCCTCGTGTGCGCGACGTGCCGCGACATGCCGAGGATGGTGGCCGCGGGGGCGTTCCGGCGCGATCTCTTCTTCCGTATACAAGGGGTCACGATCACGATCCCGCCCCTGCGCGCGCGGGCGGACCGGCTGGTGCTGGCGCGGGGCCTCCTGTCGAAGCTCGCGGCCGAGCAGGACGTGCCGTGTCCGGAGCTTTCGGACGACGCGGTGGCCTGGATCCTGGAGCACGACTGGCCTGGAAACGTGCGCGAGCTGAAGAGCGCGCTGGCGCACGCGATCGTGATGAGCGAGGGCTCCGGCGTCGTGGATGCGGCCTGTTTCCCGCGCCCGGTGCTCCTGGACCCGCGGCTCGACGCGATGATGAACCGGCCCGTTCCGTCGCCGTCGATGGCGCCGTCCGCCGCGCCGAGGAGCCGGGACGAGATCCTCGACGCCGCGATGGACGAGGCGCTCCGCGAGAGCGCCGGCAACGTCAGCGAGGCCGCCCGCAGGCTGGGAGTCGCCCGCAGCACGCTGTACCGCCGCATCCCGAGGAAGCCCCGCGGCGCGTGATCACCGGCCCGCGGAGGCTCACTGGCGCGAACACGTCGACCTTCTCCGAGCGAAGGAAGGCGAGCAGCTCCGGGCGCTTGTCGTCCGTCGCGACCGAGAGGTCCAGATCGCCGCCGCGACGCAGCTCAGCGTGAACCGCGGCTGGTTCAGCCCAGCGCCAGAACGACTTCACCTTGCACGCGCCGCGCGCCTCTCGCATCCTCGCGAAGGACGCCTCCGTGGACGCTCGAGTCGCCGCGATCTTCGGCGCGAGGTGCTTCCTCGTAGACTTCTCGTCCCACTTGCCGATGAGGCTCGCGACGCGGCCGCGGCCCTCGGCGAGCGCGGGCGGCGGCGCGACGTCCCGGGAGATGCCCGTGAAGCCGCGGATCAACATGTCGCTTTGATTGAGATCATCTCCATCTCCAGCTTCGCCTGCCGCATCGCACCTCGAACCGGGCGAACGTCGGCGACGAGATCGCGATGGGTGCGAAGCCGTGCAGGCGCCGTGGGTGCGCAGATACCCGCGAGCTCCTCTTTTCGTCCTCCATGGGCACGAAGCGGGGAGTCGTCAGCATGGCCTTGTACGCCTTCCTCCCACTTGTTGAGCACGGCGAGGACGTTCGATATCGCGGTCGCGAGAAGCGGGAGAGAGCCCGCCATCCGGGGCTCCGCTCGATATGCCGTCTGGCTTCAGCGCTGCGAGCACCTTCTGGTTGAGTGGCCCGCCCATGGTTCGCGAACGCCGCACGCCGACGCCGCCTCGGGCAGGAAACCTACCCAGTTGTAGCCGCCGATATCTCCGCCGTTGTGCCACACGACGCGATCGAATCGCAGCTCTCGGTGTCGACCCAGCCGAATCCGTAGTTGGACGCGTCATCGAGACGAGGCCTCCTCGTCGCGGGGTCGTCGCGCTGACCCCGATGGGAAAGCCTTCCCTTGATCCGGTCGCCCGCGCAGCGTGTTCGGCGAACGGCCCGGTGTCCGGCCCGCTGGGGGCGGATAAGCGGCCATCTGGAATGCCAGGTAGCGTTCTACGTCGCGTCGTGTTGAAGGCCCGTGCGCCGGAGCAGGCCGAGGCGCGCCGCGACCGGCTCGAACGCGCCGGCCTTGTTCTTCCGATAATACGTGGCCCGATGCGCGGCCGGCAGCTTGTCGGGATCGTAGCCCGTCGACGTCATCCCGAGGGCGAGGATGATTCTGGACGAACCCTTCGAGGGTGCCGTGACGCGCGCCCCACGAGGAAGCCGAGGAGCCGAACGCGAAGTTGGAATACTGGAACTTGCTGCCGGCGGATAATCCAGACGATAACCTGAAAGCGAGGCCAGGAGCTTCTGCTCCGTGCCGCGTGATCGTACCTGCCCTCTCGTAGCGACCGATCCGTGGCAGACCCGATGTGTGCACGAGCATCTGCCGCAGCGTGATCGGCGTCGAGTCGTGGACGGGTACACGAGGCCGCTCGCCCGGCAATCACCGCGTCAGGGGATCTTCGAGCGTGAGCGCGCTGTCGTCGCGTGGAGGGCCAGCGCCGCGAGCGCCGTGAACGATTTGCTCGTGGACGCCAGAGAATACACCGTGTCCAGATCGGGCCTGCCCGACCGATGTCGGCGTATCCGAAGCCCTTGGCGTACGCGAGCTCCCCGTCGATGACGACGCCGACCATGAATCCGGCGCGCTCGTCTCCTTCAGAGCTTTCTCGGCGATCCCGTCGATGGCGGAAGGCTGATTCGAGCCCTTTCGTCGCTCCGGATCGAAGACGTACTCGATCTCGTCCTCCGCGAACACCATCGCGGGGGCTGCCGCGGCGGGGCCGAAGTCGAAGTCGGCCGCGGGGCAGGTGGGGGTGTTGCGGGTGATCCGCGGGGACACCCGATCATCCCCGCGCAGAGGACAGCCATGAAAGGAGGCCGAGCGTCGCTGGGTCGCGCGCGGTCCGCGGCGGCGATCGCCGGGATCCGCGCGCCCGTGCTGCGATCTCCGTGGGATCCACGTCGATCATGGATGTCCCTGGCCCGGATTCCCGAGGACGCCCGCCGCGAGCTCGCGCGTGAGGGTGGCCGCGGGGACTTCCTTGCACCCGCTCACGTTCTGGCCGGCCCACAGCGGGGAGAAGTCGCCGCTGCCCAGACTCTCGGCCTTCGCGCGGAGCGGCGCGATCGCCGAGGTCGCGAGCGGAAACGCCGGGACCTGCGCGTTCATGGGGCCGAGCTCGCGCAGCACGCGGTTCACGATGCCGCGCGCGGGGCGGCCCGTGAAGAGGTTCGTGAGGGCCGTCACGCGGGCGGCCTCGCTCTTCAGAGCCGCGCGGTGCACGGCGCTCGTGGTGGCCTCGGGGCAGAGGAGATAGGCTGTCCCGATCTGCGCGCCCGCCGCGCCGAGCGCCATCGCGGCAGCGACGCCCCGAGCGTCCGCGATGCCGCCCGCGGCGATGACAGGCACCTTCACCGCGTCCACGATCTGCGGCACGAGCGCGAACGTGCCAGTCTGCCGGTCCAGATCCTCCGAGAGGAAACTGCCACGGTGACCGCCGGCCTCGGTGCCTTGCGCGATGATCGCGTCGACGCCGCGCGCCGCGAGCCAGCGCGCCTCCGCCACGGTCGTCGCCGAAGACAGCACCTTCGCGCCCCAGCCGCGCACCCGATCGAGCAGCGCTTCCGACGGTAATCCGAAATGAAAGCTCACCACCTTGGGCCGGAATTCTTCGAGCACGCTCGCGGCCTCTTCGCTGAACGGGAGTCGCCCCGGGCCGGACGGGAGAGCGCTCGTGTCGATCCCCAGCTCGGCATAGTACGGTGACAGCCTCTCTCGCCAGGAGGCCTCTTTTGCGGCGTCCGGCGCGGGCTGCGGATGACAGAAGAAGTTCACGTTGAACGGCTGCGACGTCTGCGCGATCACCGCGGACAGCTCGTTGCGGAGCGCGTCCATCCCGAGCATGGCGCACGGCAACGCGCCGAGACCTCCCGCGTTGGAGACCGCGACGGCGAGCGCGCTGCCTTGCACGCCGGCCATCGGGGCTTGAAGGATCGGCAGCTCGATACCGAGGAGATCGAGGAGAGATGTCATGGGACCTCCGTGCCTCAGAACGCGCCTGCGAGCGCCGTGACCCCGAGGGCCGCCCGCACCGCATCCATCGCGCTCATCTTGTCGCCGTGCTCGGCCCACCACAAGAGCGCTGCGAACGCCGCGGCTACCAAGGCGCGCGCCGCGAGGGCAGGGGGCGCGGCGCCGGGGAGCGTCGTCCCCGACAGGCACTTTCCGATCTCCTGCTCGATCTCCACCAGGACTCCGTGGTTGAGGAGCGCAGGAGAGCTGCCGATGAGCCGCAGTCGCCGCCGCGCCACGTCCGCGGCCGCCGGATCGTCCAGCGCGCGCAACACGGGCACGAGCAGCTCCGTCATGAGGGCCGCCGGGGTCGCGCCCGCGAGCGCCGAGGCCCGCGCGCTCACGAGGTCGCGCACCGCCGTGACGCCGTCCCACACGAGGTCCGCCTTCGACGGGAAGCGCCGGAACAACGTGCGCCGGCTCACCGACGCCGCCTCCGCGATCTCCTCCATCGTCACCTGATCGAAGCCGCGCTGCTCGAACAGTCCGAGCGCCACGCGCGACACCTCCTGCGGATCGGTCTCCGAAGGCCGCCCGCGCTTCGTTGTGGCTTGCTTTGTGGCACTCGGTGTCATAACCTGGATCCCCGTGATGAAGAAGGCTCCACGACTCGGCCTATTTGAGTTCATTTACGGTGTCAACAGCCTCGGCTTCCTCGACTTCGTGAGGCAGGCGTGGCGCCGCTACGGGGACGCGTTCGAGGTGAAGATTGGCCCGCAAATCCTCTTCTTCGTGATGCACCCCGACGCGGTGGAGCACGTCACCGTGACCGGCCGTCAGGGCTTCGACAAGCTCGCGAGCTACGATGTCGTGCGCAAATACCTCACGGGCGAGGGCCTCGTGGCGAGCACCGGCGATCTCTGGCGCCGCCAGCGCAAGCTGATGGCGCCCTTTTATACGCCGAAGGGCGTGCAGGCCTATGCCGAGCTGATGATCCGCGACGGGGCCCGCGTGGTGGACCGCTGGGAGGAGCTCGCCAAGAGGCGCGCGGAGGTCGACATCGCCGAGGAGATGACCTTCGTCACGGCCTCCATCATCCTCAAGGCGATGTTCAGCACGGAGTCGATGGACTCGATCCGTCGCACGAAGAGCGCCGTGGAGGCGATGCTCGCGTTCGCCGAGACGCCGATGACGGGCGTCCGACTGCCGCTCTGGGTCCCCACGAAGAAGAACCGAGACTACCTCGAAGCGCGGGACATGATCCACCGCCTGATCACCGGCCTCATCGCGCAGCGGAGAGGCATGGAGGAGTCGGACTGGCCCGATGATCTGCTGTCGCGTCTGATGAAGGCGCGCGACGAGGAGACGGGACGACCGATGTCGGACACGCTCCTTCGGGACGAGTCGATCACCACGTATTTCGCCGGCCACGAGACGACGGCGCGCACGATGACGTTCACGTGGTACGCGCTCGCGGCGAACCCCGGAGTCGCGTCGAAGCTCCACGCCGAGCTGGACAGGGTGCTCGGGGGCCGACTGCCCACCGCGGAGGATCTGCGCCGACTGCCGTACACGCTGCAGGTGGTGAAGGAGGTGTTGCGCCTCTATCCGGCCGCGCCGTTCTACGCGCGCGACGCGATCGGGGCGACGACGATCGGCGACTACGAGGTTCCGGCGGGCGCCGCGGTGATGTTGTCGCCGTATTTCACGCACCGACACCCGCAGTTCTGGGACGCGCCGGAGGTCTTCGATCCGGACCGCTGGACCCCGGAGCGCGAGGCGGGGCGCCACCCGTACGCGTACCACCCGTTCGCGGCCGGCCCGCGCATCTGCATCGGCAACAACTTCTCTCTCCTGGAGAGTCACCTGCTGTTGGCGATGCTGGGCCAGCGCTTCGAGCCTCGCCTCATGCCTGGTTACGCGCCGAAATGGGAGATGCGAGGCACCCTCGGAATCCGGAACGGACTGCCGATGATCCTGGAGAAGCGCGAGGCGACGCGGGAAGTGTCGGCGGCCTTGCCGGCCAGTTGACGGCGGGCGCCGCGCAGGTGGCAGAATACGACTACTGAAGCTTGCGGCGGACGAGGTCTTTCTGCGCCTCGTCGGCCTTCCCTTCGACGGTGCGGAGGGCGGCCAGCGTGGCGAGCCAGCGCTTGTCCTTCACGTCGAAGCACTCGGCGAAGGCCTTTTCCCCGGCCGAGCTGCACGCGCTGGTGGCGGCGGCCTCCGGGTCCGCGACGAGCGGCCCCTGCTCCACTTTCTGCTTCGCGATCTGGCACGCAGCGAGCTCCACCTCTTGGCAGTGCGCGCGCTGCTTGACGAGGTTCGTCGCGGCGACCTCTTCGAGCATCTCCTTGGTGGCGTTGGCCAGGAGGCTCTCCGTCGAGTTGTCGGTCGGGGACCTCTCTTCGTCGAGGTTCCACGTCGTGGGCTGTTCGAGGAGGCGCTCGCCGGCCTGGCTCATCGGAAAGCGCACCACGCGACCGAGGGGCGTGTAGAGCGTGATGTCGTCCCGGTTGCAGCGCGTGACGAGCAGCGGCTCGTTCTGGGCGACCTCGAACTTACCGTCGTTGTCGGAGTCGTTGAAGCCTTGTGCGGCCGTGACGAACCGCGCGCGCTCGGCCTCGGCGACGACCTTCATGCGGTCGGCGCGCTTCGAAGTCTCGACCGGGACGGCCGCGTCGCACTGGGACGGGGCGGCGCCCGGGCTGCTGCTGTGAACGGTGACGAGCCCGCAGCCCGCGAGCACCAGTGAAACGACGGGGAGGCACAGAATACGCGACGACCGGATCATGGGCGGGCAGGGGTACACGCAACATCGCGTCCTGTCCATAGCCCCGTGCGGTCACCCGCTCAGGATGTGCCGTGTCACTTCATCGCGTCGAGGAGACGAAGCGTCCGCTCGTCCGGAAGGCCCCGATAGTACTTGTCCAGAATACGCTGAAACACGGAGTCTCGGGGCAGGAGCGTCGCGAAGAGCGTGGCGCACGACCGGAGCTTGAGATCATCGGGAGAGCCGAAGATCTCCGAGGCGGAGCGCCCTTCGACGCGCACGGCGGCCTCCGCGCACGCGAGGAGCCGCGGCCCGAGGACGGGATGATCCAGGTAGGCGCGCGCCTCTTCGAGGCTCTTGATGGAGTAGCGCCGCGCCATGTCGCTGCCGCCGAGCCCTTCGATCTGGGGAAAGACGTACCACATCCAGTGAGAGCGCTTCCGTCCGGCGGTGATCTCTGCGAGCGCGTCTTCGTAGTTGTGCGCTTGAGCGACGAGGAAGCGGGTCAGGTCGAAGGGATCGTGCAGGTCGTCGGTGGCTGTCATGGTCTTCTCCGTACCACGGGAAGTCAGTTGTGCCCGCGGGCCAGATCCCACGCGACGATGACCCATTCTTCCTTGTCGTCTCGGTAGGTGGCGACGGGCTCGAACCCCATCTTCTGGTGGGCGCGCACGGACACCTCGTTTCGAGTGGCGATCTCGGTGACGCAGAGCTCGTAGTGTGGGGGCAGCGCGCGCCCGAGCTCCCGATAGAGCCCGGCGAGTAGCCCGAGGCCGCGGAATTCGCGGTCGACGCACACCTGACCGCCGACCATGAAGTGGTATTCGGAGAGGGGTTTGCCGCGGAAGGAGCATTGTTCGAACTGCGCGAACATCGGCGCGAGGCTCGGCACCTCCGCCTTCAGGGACCGGTGCATCGAGAGGCAATAGCCGACCACCTTCTCGTCGGCCAGCGCGACGGCCTGCGGAAGCTCCGCGGCCATGCGCCGGAGCACGGGCAACGTGTGCTCGGCGAACACGAACCCTTCGGCGTGCTGCTGTTCAGCGGAGAGCGAGCGATACGAATACCGCCGTTGCAGCGCGAGGATCTGCGCGAGCTGCGAGTCGGAAGAGGCCACCGTGATCGTGGGCATGGCGAGAGGATGTACGGGCGGCTTCATCGCGTGCCTTCCGTGCTCTCGGAGCCTTGGCCGGCGACGTGGTCGGCGAGGGGGGCCGGGTCGACGCCTGCGTCGAGCGCGAGGCTCGTCATCGCGGTGAGCCGCTCCGACGGACTCTGATGGATCGCCGCGATCAGAGTCGATGTCAGGGCTCCGATCTCTGCCACGGTCGCCGCATCCGTGAAGCGGCGCGCGCCGTCGGGCTCCGTCACCGACTTCGTGTTGGGCGCGGCGATACCGAGGCTCGCGACGACGTGCGCGCCTTGCCAGCAGAGCGTCCGCACGAGGTCTCTTCGCGCGCGGACACCGCCGCTGGTCCCCGCGCTCAGGAGGGCGACCGGCTTGCGGTAGAGATCACCGGAGCCGACCATCCAGTCGAGCGCGTTCTTCACCACTCCTGCCACCGCGCCGGCATACTCCGGGGCCGCGATCAGCACGCCGTCCGCCGCGCCGATCCGAGCGCGAAAGTCGAGCACCGCGTCACCGGGGGCATCGCCGTGATCGGGATTCATCGGCGGAATCGACGCGAGGTCGTCGAAGGCGGTCACGTCGATGCCATTGTCCGACATCGCCGTTCGGGCTACGTCGAGCGCGGCGCGGTTCGCCGAGACTCGCTGGAGACTGCCACAGACGAGGAGGACTCGCGTCATGCGCTCACGCTTATCCGATGAGTCCCCTCCTGGCAAGGCGCTCCGGGGAGAGGCGCGCGCGGCCGACGGGCGCCCCGGTCGTCAATTGCAAAAATAGACCTCGTCGATGGGGCCGCAGACGAGGACCGTGACCGTCCCGCCGTAGGAGACGCCGCCCAGCGTCTGGAAGGCATACTGGAAGGTCGCCTGTTGCGACGTCAGATCGAGCGAGATCACGGACAGGCTCCCGCTCGCGGCCTCTTCGAAGGTGCCGTCGCCGGGGACCCAGTAGACTTGCAGGCTCTCCGCGTCGGTCTCTGGTGAATACGCCCACTCGTCACCCACGGAGACGGCGGCGAGATCACGGATGCACCTTCTCCCCCCGTGCGAGCATGGCGACGAGATCCGTGATTCGCTTCTGGCGCGTCTCGGGCTTCTTCGCTGTTTGCACTCGCCACAAGACCGCGTATCGATTCCTCGAATCCAGCGTCCCGAAGAAGGTCGCTGCCTGTGTATTCTTCGCGAACGCCGCCTGGAGGTCGTCCGGCACGGTCGCGCGGCTCGGCGGGTCGTAGGCCACGTCCCATCGGCCATCCTGTTTTGCGCGCTCGACCTCCGCGAGCCCGGCCGGCTGCATCGCGCCCGCCTCAATCAGCTTCAGCGCCTTCTCGCGGTTGATCTTGGACCACACGCTCCTCGCGCCCCGCGGCGTGAACTTCTGGAGCCACGACTCTTCATCGCAGCGCTGCTTCTGGCCGTCGATCCAGCCCCACGCGAGCGCCACGTCGACCGCCTCGGCGTACGTGATCGACGCTGTGCCCGACGCCTTCTTCGCGAGCTTGAGCCAGATGCCGCGGGAGGATGGATGGTAGTCGGCGAGCCAGTCGGAGAAGGCGCGCGGAGTGGCGAACGACAGCGTCGGCGCCTCTGCCGCGGGCGCCACTTTCTTCGGCGTGGACGTCTTCGTAATCTTCATGCGGTCCTCCCCGAGAGCCATTAGCACATCCGCCGCTCCGTCGCCGACTGACGGCGAGGCGCATGGGCGGTAGACACCGGCTTGTCCGACCTGTATCCTGGGATTCACCGTACGGAGTTCGTTGCGATGCCCGTTTCCCCGCTGTCCTTGGAAGGCACCTGCCGTTGTGGTCAGACTCGTTTCCGCGTGACGCGGCCGCCGCTGCTCACGATGGCTTGCCACTGCACCGGCTGCCAGCGCATGAGCGCGAGCGCCTATTCTCTGACCGCCGCCATCCCGACGGAGGGATTCGCCGTGACGCAGGGTGAGCCCGTCATTGGCGGTCTCCACGGTGCCACCCGCCATTTCTTCTGTTCTCGCTGCATGAGTTGGCTGTTCACTCGCCCCGAGGGCATGGACTTCTTCGTCAACATCCGCCCGACGATGCTGGATGACCCTCGCTGGTCGATGCCTTTCATCGAGACCTGGACGCGCGAGAAGCTCCCGTGGGTCGTGACCCCCGCCGTCCACAGCTATGCTGAATTCCCGCCTCAAGAGGCTTATGGAGGGCTGCTCGCCGAGTACGCGCAGCTCCTGAGCACCTCCGCGAACGGATGACGCCGGCGGCGGGGGCGGGGCGCTGTCCCGCTGGAGCCGCCGCAGGCCTGGCCGCGTACGGGCCAGTGAAGACACCGATATGGGAGTCAGCGTCGACGGCGAACCAAGGTGCCAGAGTGGATCCATTGTTGAATGAGCCTCTGCCATGTTGAGCTTTCCTCCGCGCGCCGCTATCCGGGACCGCGTCGCCTCGATCGTCGTCGTCGACAATGAAGGCGGCGAGTCGACGGTGCTCCCGAGCGGGAATGCGGTGCTCGGCCTGCAGCTCTGCGGGCGTGTCCGCGCGGGGGACGGGCTGCTTTCGGTGGCCGGCGTCACGGGGATTCAGAAGTGCGCGCGGCGTTACGACTACGTCGGCGCGACGCGGTCGGTCCTCGTTCGCTTCACACCGCAAGGCGTCGCCTGCCTCGGCGTGCCGGCCTCGGAGCTCTCGAATGAGAGCGTGGCGCTCGATGCGTTGCTCCCCGGCGTGCGCGAGGTCGTCGAGCGTTTCCAGGGCGCCGGCACGGTCGCGGAGGGCGTCGCGATCGTCGAAGACTTCCTCGCGCGGCGCCCTTTCGCGACGGATCCGCTCGTCGAGCGGGCGCTCCGTCTCCTGGAGACCGGGCCGGACGAGGACGCATCGATGGCCCGGATCGCGCGCGCGCTCTCGATGAGTGAGCGCCAGTTCGAGCGCCGCTTCCTGGAGCGTGTCGGCAGCACGCCCAAGCGCTACGCGAGCCTCCGCAGGTTCGAGCGCGCGGCGGCGCTCGTCGGCTCGGGCGCGCCGCTGGGCCGGATCGCGCAGGACGCCGGCTATTACGACCAATCGCACTTCATCCGCGAGTTCCGCCGCTTCGCGGGGATGACGCCGGGAGATCTGCGCCGGACGGGCTGAAATGTCGGATCCGTACAATTGCGCGGCGCGCGCGCGTCGCAGGGTGTTCTCCGAAGAGAGGACATCATGACGACGACCCCCGACATTTTCACGAACGTACACAAGGGCATTCGCCGTGCGCTGTTCAACGCGTGCCTCGCGCTCGGGCGCGCGGGGGATGGCGGCGAGCAGGACGTGGCGGCGCGGCAGCTCCTGAAGGAGGCTCTGCGCTTCGTCGCGCACCACGGCGAGAACGAGGACATCCTGCTTCTGCCGCTCCTGCGAAGCCGAGCGCCGGAGATCGCGACGAGGATGGAGGAGGCGCACCGCCGGATCGACGACGCGTTCGCGACGCTCCAGGCGCGCGCGGCGGAGGCGCCGGTGCACGAGCTTCACCTTCGAACAGGAGCCTTCGTGTCGCTCTACCTGGAGCACATGCGGGAGGAGGAGCAGGAGCTCGAGCCGAAGATCCGCGCGGCGCTGGACGTGGACGCCCTCGCAGGTTTCAGCCGCGGTTCGGTGGAGCGAACGGCGCCGGGGGACCAGAAGATGATGCTCGGCTGGATGCTGCCGGCGATGCCGCGCTCGGAGGCGGACACCTTCTTGAAGCGGATGCCCCGCGAGGTCGCGGAGGAGCTGGGCCGTCTCCTCGACTCCAATCGACTTTAAGGCACAGACCCGTTCAGACTGGGGCGCTCTTTCCCAGGGCCGTCACCCCGCGCGCGCGACGACGCCTTTCACCGCTGGCGCCAATAGCCCGGCTTGCGTTTCGCGTGAGCGATCGCCACCACGAGGATCCGGGAGGGCTCCTCGCGATAGGGCAGCAGGTACGGAAAGCGCGTCATCCGAACGCGTCGCGTACCATGCAGGTAGACGGGCCATCGCTGCGGGGCGTGGGCGATCTTTTCCAAGGCCGCGTCGAGCTCGCGGACGAAGCGGTCGGCGACGCGGGGATCGCGCTCGAAATACCAGGCTGCCGCCTCTTCGCCCTCTTGGATGGCCGCGGGGTGAAGCTCAAGGGGTTTCACGCCGCCCCTTGGCGGCGGCCACGATGCGGCGCCGAGCCTCTGTCCACGGGACCGGCGTCACGGTGCCTGCATCCACCTCATCCAGTCGCTTCTGGATCTCCTCGGCCCAGGCGGCCTCGACCTCTTCGGCTGGCTGCTCGACGGCGTCGAGGCTCTCGAGCAGCTCCACCACGACGGCGGCTCGCGCCTTGACGGGCAAGCGCAACGCAGCGGCCAGGACACTTTCGAGCTCCGTCATGATGCGCCCAGCTTACCGCAAGCTGCGGCGATGCGCGACGGTGCTCGCGCGAAGCAGACCGCTGTGGGATCTGCATCTCGGCTTTTCGGCCTTCGAGCGCGGGCGCCGTTGCGAGTAGATTGAGATCGCGCGAATAGGGACGCTCCAGCAGGCGTGGCGGCGCGGGCGCGAGCCCGAACGCGCGAACCGGGCCGAGGCCCTATGCCGCCGGCAACGGCAAACCGTTGAGTCGGAAAAAGCTCATCTGATCGAAGTAGTTGCGCTGATGCCGGATCTGGCCGTCGACGAGGTCATAGATGTTGACGCCGAGCAGACCGACCTTGTCTTGCCATTCGAGCACGACCCGCCCGCCGTCCGCGGAGTACATGCGCTTGACGATGCAGTGCATCGGCGCGGCTGAGAAGTACCCCTCGAACATCCCACGAATCGCGGCACGTCCTTGAACGGGATCGACGAAGGTGACGTGCAAGAGCGCATCCTCCGAGTAGAGCTCTGCACAGCCGTCCACATCTCGGTTGTTGAAGCGTTCGACCCACTGTTCGATCACATTCACGTTCGTCATGTACTGTGCTTGCTCCTGTCGCCTGGTGTCTACGATGCTACCCAAGATGGCCCCACGAGATCAACGCATCTCGCCGACTCGTCCATCGGCGAACGAAAAAGCCGAAGGAACGCTCTGAAAAAGGGTGCCGCCCCCCCGAGACTGGTTCGGCAGCCGTGTGCTCGAGACGTTGCTAGAATTCGGCGTTGGCGGTCCAATGTCCGGCCAGAGGCTCTCCGGGGATTCCTGCGGCGACGTCCACATGGAAGCCGTTCGTTCCGACATCACCCGGTGACACGACGATGGGAATCGCGAGTGATTGCCAGTTTCCCTCGGCTCCGCTGGCCGGATTGTACAGTTTGACCGTGGGGGGACGGCGCATCGTCTTGCGGAATCGCACTCCCATCACGTTGTGCTCGGTATTCTGGCGACAGTTCTCTGTACCAGGGTAGGACGGCGACCCGGGCTTGACATCGAGATCGTAGCTCTTCTGAAAATATCGCTCGCAATCCGACAACTGCCGGCCGACGCTGAGCCGTTCGAATGGAGTGGCTACTGTACCGAGCTCGATTTGAACGTCCGCGATGTCGAGGGATGAAAGGTGATTCGCAGAATCAACGTGATTCGCCGGATTGTTGCGCATGCTGATGATCACGTTGAGACTGTCATCTCCCACCGGTCCGATCCGCGCGCCGACGATATTGTGGAGCGTCGTCGTGAAGACGGCTCTCTGCCACTGCCCAGTGACAACGAAGGGATCGCTCGTCCTGAATAGACCAGTCCCCTCGACGCCGTTGACGCGGATGCCGTTCGAGCCGCCACCTCCGAAGAACTGCTCGGTGACCAGGTGGACCGTCTCCTTCGGCGCCACCGCCGGTGGGCGTCCAACCCCATGACCTTGAGGGTCCACCTTCCTCGATGTTCGGAGATAGCACGAGATCGTGACGGTCTGACCCGCAAGCGTTCGAACGCCCTCGATCTGCTGAGAAAAGTCACGAAACGTGTTCCCGGAACCCAGCTCCAATTGCTCCCATCTCGCGTAGTAGCGCGGTTCTCCCGGCACCTCCGTCTGCCCGAGGGCGAACTCCTCACGAACGATCTGGAACGCCCCATTCGAAGCGCCGTTCCAGTCCACGTTCCAGCGGTCGACGGTGTGTTCCAGGTGTCCTGGGTTCTTGAACAGGACTCCCCGCTGCCAGATCTGGAAATCTCCGTTGATAAGCGCGTTCTTGTTCATTTTGTCGGCTCCTGTCTCGGGACATCTCAGCGCCCAACATCCTACACGACTGCGATCTTGTCACCACGTCCGTGCCCATTCTGGCGCGCTGAGCCTGTTCGGTCGTCGGTCATGAAAGTCGGCAAGGAGCCGACACTCCAACGAGGGATCCGCACACATCCTGAAGAGCTTACCGTCCCTCGCGAAAACCAGCCGGCCATGGTGGTCCCAGTCCGCCCAGCTCGCACCGTCGAGGATGTCGTTTTCAGGCCGCTCCGTGGTGGTGTCCGTCAGCGAGTACTTCGTCTTCTGGTAGTCGAAATCCAACTGGAGCCGGTACGGCTGATGCTTGCTCGATCGGACGAGACGACCGCGGCTCACCGACCCATCCACTTGGACATCTCCGGGGGTCGTCAGCTCCCAACCATCGCGCACCAGACGCAGGGGGAAGAGATTGTCTCCTGACGTGAACACGAGCGGCACGATCTGGATGCCTGGTGGCGGCGCATGCTCGGGGTGGGCCTTTGCTGGCGAATCGCTCGCAGGGTTCGAGTATCGATGGACGTAGGAGTTGAGGCCGATTGTGTTCTCTGTGGCAAATAATCCGCCGCCATGATAGGTAGTTCCCCCATTGGGCCAGAGTGCCAATGCGGTGAGATAGGGAATCTTGCTCACCGCGGTCCAGGTGGACGTGTACGCAGGGTGAGCGTTGCGCAAATGGTGCTTCGCAGCAAAATAGATCAACTTCTCGCCTGACGGACTCAAGTCGCAGCGCCGCTCATAGATTCGGCCTCTGAACCACTGCCCCATGTCAAACACGTCGGTGGCGGTGTTCCACTTGATGATCTGTGTCCAGCTCGCCGGAGCGCGCAGGAAAATGATGCCAAGAGGGGCATGACGCGCGAGGATGACCGCAGAGACGTGGCACCGCTGTCGCGTATCAGGCTTGGACGCTATTCTTCGCGAGGCGTGCATCTTTGCTACCCGAATTGCGAATCCTGAAGAGGTCGTCTGACGTGCTCTGTGGGAGGAGATGTCAAGACAGCGAGGCCTATTCGATCATGCCAGTTGTGGAATGTCAAAGGCCGAGTGATGCGCCCTGGAAAGAGCCGAGTCCGTTCCCGCCGGGCCGCGTCTTCAACGACGCTCATTGGGCATGCCCTGAGAGCACCCAGGCGACGCGATAGCGACGTTCTGAACAGGGCGCGCCCCGCTCGTCGACAGTAGCGCGTGACCTGAACCATCACCGCCTGCCACGCTGGACGCGAAACGGCGTGAGCCGGCCCGTATGCGGTTCGAACTGGGCAGATGCCACCACGTCTGTCAACCGCGCCCGGACTTGCGACAGCGGATGGTCGGGGACCAATGCATCGTACCGCTCGTCGTCCGACGGGAGCTGCCGGACCGGGGCCGACCCTAACCGCTTGAACAGCTCCTCGGCACTCTGGAGGACGACCGGCGGGGTGTCAGCCGGTGGCTTGGGCCACCGGTCGCCCTCGATCAGCATCACCGCAGCCTCACGGGTGCCGGTCGTCCCCGCCTCCATCGCTTCGATGTTCACCTGAAAGAGGCACTCCTGGAACGGCAGCCACAGGATGCCGACGTAGTACATCGCCAGACTACGCGGGACGGGGGCGCGGTACTTGAACAACCCGCGGAGCGCCTCCACGCCTGCCGCGGTCGTGATCTCCATCGCCAGCATCACTCCGCCGTTATCTGCGCACTGCTTCCGGTAGAGCTCCCCGGCCTCGGCCGGCTTGGTGAGGTCGAACGGCCAGTCCGGCGGCCCGAGGTGGAATCGGAGCATGTGAGCCACATGGGCGGCATTCATCCAGCCGCGATGGCTGCGACTCTGCTCTCGGAGCGAGCAACCGGTGAGATCGAACGTCAGCGACTCGATGCCTGCCATCTGGGCCTCCGTGGCCGAAGGTGTTGTTCCAGCACTGGTTCGAAACCGAAGCGATTCAGCGTTCAGGAAGGACAGGTCCTGGCAGCCCTCAAGACCTCATGAAGGTAGTAGAGATACGCTGTGGGAAAGTATCCGTCGTTGAGCTCGGCCCCACCGCCTGCATCGAGAGCGCACCGCGGACAGAGCGGCAAGAAATACCTGGAGTCCTTCAGCGACTCCATCCAGTAGCCGAGCAGTTGTAGCTGGGTCATTGCACTTTGGCCTCACTGGGATGTCCGACTCTGGCCCGCCGAACGGGCGCATGAGCTGCAGGCCGGGCGGCGAGACAATCCGCCGTCCAGATGAGCGCTCGCCGTCGAGCCACTTCACCGTCCGGCCCGTAGAGGACGACGGAATTGGTCGGAACGTCGGCGACGACTCTCACGCCCTCGGACGGAGCCCCGGAGGCCAGAACGCCGTCCGCTGCGGCGAGGTTGATGAGCGGGACGACCGCGGTGCTCCACCCTTCGCGCGCGTCCTCATCGTACAGGACGCAGCCGCCGAGCAGGAGGACGATCCGTTCGTGCCCGCGCGCGTCGGCGACAACAGACACGGTGCCGGCGGCGCGGTCCAACGTGATCTCGTCGATCACCCCGTGGTCCCCCCGCGTGCCGGTTGCTGCGAGCACCCTTTCGAGGATCTGCTCTCGGTCCTCGAAGCTCCGGCGCACTGGGAGGTCGTAGTCCTTTCGGAAAGAGGGCGGCGGAGGTGCCGGGCGCTCCGCGCTGGCCTGGCACTGCGCCATGTGCTTGGGGTCAGGTGGCCGGGGTCGCAGCGCAACCGGCCCTTGGGGCTGCTCGGGGGGGCGAGGCACACAAGCTGTGAGGATGGCCATCGCTAGAATCGCTAGAACGGTGGAAATCGCGAAGGGAGCTCCTCGGATCGAGATTGCCATCATGCGGAACACCTCGTCAATACACATGCCAGTGCGAAACCCCGGGAAAGACCGAGGAGGACCAGAGAATCGAGGCCCGCAAGCGCGGCCCACGACGTTGACCGCTTGGGCTCTCCGCAAGGGTATTTCAGTCCCTCGTGAGGGCCATGAAGGGCCCGGTCGATTCTTTGAGGTTGATTGCTAGTCGGTGGCGCACGTACTCATCGGGATGAGCACGCGCCTTCGTGACGGCTTGGGGCAGGAGCTCGCGCGCATCGTCGTCGATGAGCTGTTCATCAAACACGATGGCGGCGATGAGAGACCGTTCGGCGTAGGCATCCGAGGTCTGTAGAAACTCCCTGAGGATCCAAGTATTCAGCATACGTGCGCTGGTAGGATCAGGGGGGCCAAGTTCGACCCTGAGCCAGTACGATGTCCGGGCGACTCCTCCGCGCGCAAGCGGGTCAGTCGCTTTCGCGAGACGGAGCAGCGAGTCAACGGCAGTCTGCCAGTCAATTGCACCCCGCAACGGGCGCACGAAAGCGCGATTGAAGCTGGGGTTAGGTTCGCTCATCGCGGCCAAGAGTAGGTCCGAGGCAAGTGAGGATACGGCTTCCGGCTTGAGCCGCAGGAGGGCTGCCGCGACCCACTTCCTTGAGTCGTCGGCGAGGGCCGAACGAAACCAGCGAAGAATCTCCCCACGGATGGGCGGCATTCGAGCGGCAGCGTGCGCATAATAGCCGGGTCCCACGTCGCCCATGCACGGGCGCTCTTCACAGCGCCGGTTCAGATCTTCGACGCTCATTGGTTGGGTCATCGGTGAACCATCGCCTAGATGGCAGAGCGTAGTTTGTGATGAATCTGGTGAATCAGCGAGAAGCTAGGAATTCGCGGCGGTTTGGAGGCATGATCGAACGCGATTCGCATCTGAGCCGCGCAACGACGCGGGGCCATCGAGCCAATGCCGGTCCCCAGTCCGGGAACGAGGAGTACGGAAATTGATCTGACGCCGGGCGTGTCGTTGTGCCGCATCACGGCCAGGAGGGCAGCGCGAAACGCGAGGTAGGCGTTCACAGTGAGCGCGACACTCTCGGGAACGCGCATCGTGGGAGCAACTACGAGGAAAGGCCAACGAGCGTGACCCGTAGGAACCACTTCCGCGGTGCCCACTGGCAACTCCCCATGGTGCCTCTCCAAGATCACCGCTTGCGCTGCGGTCTGGACGTCGGCGCCGAGCGTAGCGCGGATCGACGCGTCCAATCCTCCGTCCATGATTCCGAAGCTATTGGCCGGGCTCACGATGGCGTCCGCCTCATGAGCGAACAGATCACCTTCACAGACTTCGACGTTCTCGAAGCCGGCAAACGCCTGAGACCACGCAGAAATCAGATCGTGTAGGCGGTCGACGAGTATGATTCTCGAGGGAAACATCACAATCCTGTTCGCGCGCGTTGAGCTGGAACGGTCTGCCGAACGTGCCATTCTGCTGCAAACGCCGCACCTGGAGCTCCAGGAGGAGAGAAGGCGCGGATGGGCCCACTTCCACCAAGGAAGTGAGTGGGCCCAGCCGCGCCGGTGTTCAACGTGCATGAAGGTCCCGACTTCCCCTTGGCGGCGGTTGACAGCAGCAATGGCTTGTTGTGCTGTGGCGCTTCAAGTGACAGAAGATGATGATCCTCAAGTGACCCATGATCTTCCCCGAAAGGTCTATCTCCGCGGCGCACTCGGCGAAGGCCGGATGCGGTGTTCCGGAGATGCCCTTGCGTAGGCGCATCACGGCACGTCGCGATGTGTCTGCGGCGGTCGCACGAACACACGGGAGGCGTTCGCTCAGCCCGCGCGCCCCGTCTCGCGGTAAGGTCCGCGTGCCGTCCCTCGTGCTGCGGGTCGAACGAACGGGGCAAGAGCATCCGCTTGACCCGGACTGTTAAAGGTCTAGTATCGGTCCGAAGGATGACCATGCGCACCGTCCGTGTTTCCGAGGATATCGTTCCGGTCAGCGAGTTCAAGGCCCAGGCCGCCGAGTGTCTGCGGAGGATCGCCGAGACAGGCCAACCGCTGGTCATCACGCAAAATGGCAAGGCAGCGGCCGTCGTCCTCTCGCCTGGGGAGTTCGACCGACTGACCGAGCGCGCCCGCTTCGTGTCTTCCGTACGCGAAGGTCTCGCGGATGCGGACGCGGGGCGGCTGACCGACCATGAGCAGGTCGTCTCGCAGATGCGCTCCCGTGCCCAGCGCCGCAGCGCTCGATGAGTCGTCCCCGAGACCGACGGGCCGGAGCTGCGGCCGAAGCCGGCTCGTCGAACTCTCCGAAGTTTCGGCTGCGCTGGACACAGCGCGCGATCTTGGACTTGGAGGAGATCGACGCGTACATCGCGGCCGATGATCCGATCGCTGCGCAGCGGTGGGTGAACCGCCTGGTGGACCACGCGGCCAAAGCTGCGTGGACTCCCTATGCCGGGCGCGTCGTGCCGGAGTTCGGACGCACGGAGATCCGAGAGCTGTTGCTGCGGAGTTACCGAATCGTCTATCGAATCAGAGGAGACGAGATTCAGGTGCTCACGGTCTTCGAAGGTCATCGGCTGTTCCCCACGGATGTCAGCACGGATCCAGATCCCGAGTAACTTGTAGTCTGCGTTGTACCCGTGGATGCATGAGCCCATCCCACGCTACCTTGTCCATTGCACGGCCGAACTCAGTGCTTTCAATGTCGGGGACCAGCACAACAAGTAGCCGTTTGCGCGAGAGAGACCCGAAGTGACCCCCTCCCTCGTCGCAAACGCAC
This sequence comes from Polyangiaceae bacterium, assembly GCA_046351455.1. GTDB lineage: Bacteria > Myxococcota_A > Polyangia > Polyangiales > Polyangiaceae > JADJRH01. The sequence goes on along the minus strand of JAXLYM010000024.1, from coordinate 135,685 downwards.
GTTGGACGAAACGCTTCGTGCGGCGAGCCCGGAGGTCCGGGCAGAGCGCTATGGGGAAAGTGGCCCGGGCCGCCGTGCCGTGGGCCAGCTCGGAGCGACATCGCGCGCGTTGTGGCCGTCCGCGCCCGGTTCGCGGCGGTCAGCGAAGGCGACGTCAGCGGCGCGACCGGCGCGTGGAGCGGCCGCCGAAGGGCCGCGAAGCCACGGAAGATGGACGGTTCCCACACGGTGACGAGGACGATACCGCCGAGGAGGGCGCGAGGGAACAGCGATCGTGTTCAAGAGGTGTCGCTCGGCGGGTGGTCGGAGGTGTGCAGGGAGTTGGCGGCGGAGTCGAGGGCGCAGCGGACGAGGTCGAAGGCGCCGCATCGAGCGCAGGCGCGGAGATCGAGCCCGGTCAGGGCGCAGAGGATGTCGCGATAGTCGCGGAGTGGCGCGTCGGGCGGCTGCGCGCAGGGAGGCCCGGCGGAAGCCGCCGAAGAAGCCTGCGCGAGCAGGGCGCGTGCGAGTGAGAGTCGAGAGCCCACGTTGCCGGCGGCAAACAGGCCATGATGGCGCACCTTGACGAAGCCTTTGGGGAGCACGTGCAAGACGAAGCGCCGAAGAAACTCGTCGGCGTCGAGTGTGACCTTGGCGTCCCCGCGTGTGCGGAAGGTGACCGTGCGGCTGTCCATGGCGACGAGCCGATGATTGCTGATGCCGACACGGTAAGTGTACTGCCCGAGGTAGCGAAAGACCTGGTCCTGGTCGCCGAAGGGCGGTTTGCAATAGACGACCCATCGAATCCGATGGAGCCTGTCGAGGAGACGGCGAAAGGCCTCGGCGTCGGCGAAAGATGCGGCGGGCCCGTCGAAGCGGAGCCGTCCGTCCCGATGAGCGCCGCGGAGAGCGTCGAGGAGCTTTCCACGAAACAGCGCTCCGAGCGCGCGGACGGGAAAGAGGTAGTGGGAAGGAGCGGGGACCCATCGCAGCCCATCGACGGACAGGCCTCCTCCGGTGACGATGCAGTGGACGTGCGGGTGAAAGCGCAAGTCGCGCGTCCAGGTGTGGAGCACGGTCGTGATGCCGAGCTCGGCGCCGAGACGCCGTGGGTCGCGCGCAAAGGCCTGGAGGGAGGCGGCAGCGCAGGAGAAGAGCAGATCGAAGACGAGGTCGCGATTGGCGAGAGCGAGTCGTCGAAGCTGCTTGGGCAAGGTGAAGACGACATGAAAGGCGTGGGTGGGGAGCATGCGCGCCATGCGTTGCTCGACCCACCGAGCCTGAGCGATGGACTGGCACTTAGGACAGTGCCTGTTGCGACAGGAGTTGTAGGAGAGGGACTGGACGTGTCCACAGGAGGCGCAGACGTCCTTGTGCCCGCCGAGCTCGGCCGTCCTGCAGCGAACGATGTCGCGCAGGACGGCGCGTTGCTGGGGCGTGAGAGCGTGAGCGCGTGCGAAGGCCTCGCCGTGAGCACGGACGATGTCCGCGACCTCCAGCGAAGGCCTTTGCCGCGTGCCCACGCTCGTGGTGGGACACGAGTCGCTGTCCACGGCGTGCTAGCCGAGGGCCTTTTTCGCGCGCCGCGTGCCGAGCACGTCAATGGGACTCTGGACGCGTGCGACGTGCTCGGGGGTGACGCGCGCGTAACGGAGAGTCGTGGCGATGGAGGCGTGCCCGAGGAGCATCTGGATGACGCGAATATCGGTGCCGAGCTCGAGGAGGTGAGTCGCGAAGGAGTGTCTCAGGACGTGGGGAGTGACGCGCTTCTGGAGTCCGGCTTTGAGAGCGGCGGCGTGGAGGTGATGACGTACGGCGTCGACGCTGATGGCGTGTCCCGGCTCCTTGCCAGGAAACAGCTCGGGCCCGCGAGGTCGCGCGGCGACCCAGTAGCGGCGGAGCATGAACAGGACGCGCTCGGGAAGGGGAACGAAGCGGTCGCGCCCGCCCTTTGCGTCGCGGACGTGAAGGAGCATGCGTTTGGAGTCGATGTCACTGACGCGCAGCGAGCAGACTTCGCTGATGCGGAGTCCGGCGCCGTAGGTGGTCATGACGATGGCGCGGTACATGGGCTCTTCGAGGGCATCGAGCAGAGGGGCCATCTCGGACCCGCTGAGGATATCGGGCAGAGCGGACTTGACCTTGGGATAGGCGATGACGACGGCGACCTCGGGTCGTTTGAGGGTAGTGCCGTAGAGGAAGCGGAGGGCGGCGACGGTGACCTTGAGGGTGGCGTGGGTGACGCGGTCATCGACGAGGCGATGCATGAGAAACTGCTGAACCTCGCGCTCGCCCATGACGTCGGGGCTTCGTCCGTGGTAAGTGGCGAAGAGCCGCGCGTAACGCAAGTACTCCGAGGTGGTGTGCTTGGCGAGACCTCGAAGTTTGAGATCCTGAGTCATGCGAGAAAGAACGTCGTCCATGGCAGAAGTCCTGTCTCCGGAGGGATACCGGACGACCAGGATCGCCGAGGACGTGCCGCGGGGACGCGTTACGCGCGGCGTTTCCGCAGGCGGGCGCCCCCGCCCGCCGTCACCTCCCCGCGAACAGGACGCGACGACCGCCGCGCGAAGCGCTTAGTCCAACGTGCCATTCTGCCGCAAGCTCCGAGAGCAAACAGGGCGGCGGAACGACGCCCTGTGCCGCGACGGGGCTTGTCGGAAGCAATGGCTGGTTAGGCGACTCTGCCGTACTCGTAGCAGACGTTGGTGCCTTTTGATTGGCAGAGAGATGCTCGTATTCAACCATTCTGATCCTCCGACGGCGGGAGGGGATATTCGTCGGTATGCTGGCGAATTCGTCTAGGCTCTCTAAAGATCCCGAGCCCGAGGTGTAGCTCCTGGGCGAGCTGTGCAGCGGACGCTGGCCAGGTGCGAACATCCAAGTAAATTGCATCCTCGCTCATCTGTCCGTCATCAAGCCCGATCGCGACGCCGATGATGTCGCGGGCGTCGTCGTGCAGATGCTTCACCACGTACATGCAACTCTGCAGCATTGTGCGGCGGGTCTCTCCGTATGACTCTCGGTCGAGGTCAGGCGGACGGTGAAAAACCAGGAAGACTCGATATGGCTCGGTCGGGCCGACTGGGACGGCATACCTCCTGCGAATGTCCCCAACTTCAGCTGCTGCGAGCATGTCCAGGAGTGTCGTTGAAAGGGCCCGCCGAGCAAGACGGTTCTCCATCGCGAGCCAACGAACAAGCGCCTCTTGCGATCCGATCTCTCGCGGCTCCGCGAAGGCCAGATCACCAGCTAACGCATGCGTGGAGAATCGATCAATGAGATAGTCCCAGAAGTAGCTGATGTCGTTTGCAGCGTCCCGGGCGGCGCGCTGTGGACTCTCTATCCAACGGTTCCAGTGCGACTCTTCGATCAGGATGAGGTCGGCATCCTCGGGAACGTCAAACTGATGCGCGCTGTTGTGATCCACGCTTCCTAGAAGGTAAAACGCAAGCAAGTCCTCCTCCCCAGTGCTGAGAATGCGCTTGACCCTGCGGAATAGCGATTCTCGTCTCCGCAGATATGAGACGAAGTCGTTGACAGTATCAAGAGTGCGCAACACAGCATCCAGGGCGACTTCGTCGAAGACATGGAAAAGTCTGCCGTCGTCGCCGAATGCGCCAATGCGATATGGAGTTCGCTCCGTCGCCGCAAGCGGCTCGTTGGTAATCATGAGGCTGCCCCGACTGCCGGGGTAGGCCTGACGTGCTGCGTTTGCTGCGCCGCGGCAAGTCAGAATGCGATGAAAGGTCGCATCGGTAGGCACCGCAATTGGGAGTGGGATGGTGCAGAGTTTGTCCTGGAAGATGCGCTGCGGGTAGTTTCGGATCCAACGCTCGGCCCCGGCTGCTTGTGTGGCCGACTTGCCAATCGCCGCCTTGTGCCATCTTCGCCAAGCTGTCTCGGTATCCTCAGACAGGTTTAGGGTGCAGTCCTTGTCTGAGAATATCAGGATGTCGGAGCCGAAGACAACCAATAGGTCGCAAAGCTCCTGGCCCTGACGTTGGTTTCCGTGTCTGCTCTTATCGTTGTAGAGATTCGGATAGCTCCACAGGCGAAAAAACGCATTACGTGCAAGCCGCGTCAAGTGAGCTTCGGAGTCGGTTACGCTCTGCATGCTGCACTCTCAGTTCGCCTAACGCTTTGATCTGCAGCCCGAGCGAGCGCCCGCAGGAGATGCTCGGCAGCTGCGCCGTTGAGGTTCGGCGGACGGCTTCGGGCGGGCCGCCGAATCGGGGGGATGCCTGGAAGGAGACCTGTCCCGACTTGGTTCTGTTCCTTCCTCGCCACCGCCATACGCGGGAGCGTCTCATGGCGCCGCGCACCCTGGCAAGCACCGGCAAGCGCTCCGGCGTCCTCCATCGGCAGGTCCATCTAGCTCGACCCCATCCGCGCCTTGCCGGTCCGCCGAATTCGCCACGGCCCGATCCGTCCAAGACGAGCCCGCGCCCTCCGTGACCAACAACTCCCGGAGCGGACCTCTCGTCTTGCGAGCGTCGCCAGGCCCCTTCGTCCTCACAACATCCCACCTCTACTCCGCCGCTCCCAGGACGTCACGCTCGCGGCGCATGCCCAGCTCCCATCCAGAGAGGTCCAACCCCTCCACGTATGCGGCACGCGCCTGCGTCTCGAAGGCAGCGGTATTCTTCGCAAGATACCCGTAGACAACCACGCACAGACTCGGTAGCTTCTCTTGTCGGGAAGGCTATCAAGCTCCGCGCACGGCCTCGGACGCTCCTGGTTCCACTCGGGACGTCTCCCCGCCGCTGCCGGATACGCGTCGTGGGCCCCGGGACGGTCCCCGCGCTCGGCGCTCACGCCACGATACGCTTTCGGGAAGGGAAGAACCGGCGCCGGACATTGGAGAACCCGACTTCGGCGCCCACGTCGCTTCATCGCACGAAGAACGCCACCCGCGATCCAAAGGGCCACCACTTCCTCCACGTCCTGCTCACCAGGTTCGAGGAAGACGCACCCGGAGAAGAACGCGGGAACCCCATCGGCAACAACGAACCAGCCGTCCGGCGCCCGGGAAACGCCTCCGAAAACCGAGAACTGCTCCCCGGAGACATGGAGAGCTCCGCCTGAGACAACAAACGGCTCGCCTGAGACAGGAAACCACCCGTCTGAGACATGGACCTCGTCGTCTGAGACATGAAACCGGCCGCCTGAGACATGGAAAACCCCGTCTGAGACAAGAAACGCCCCGTCTGAGACATCTCGGCCCCTCAATCTTCGCAATATCCAGAGGTTACCCTGTCCTCGCCCCGTATCCTATCCACCCCCGCCGCGGCCGCCCGGCCTTCCCCGGAAGGTACCGCGCGCCTGACACCGCGCGATTCGCGCGCCACCACCGACTCGCCTCGCACCTTCGGATCACACGACCAGAAAGGAAATCTGACCATGCCCCGTCATTCGAACACCACCCCATCGCATCCTGACCGCGCATCGCATTCCGACCGCGCATCGCATCTCGCCCGCTGGACTGAAGAGGCTCAGGCGCTCCCCACCTCGGATCTCCAGGTCACCGTGCCGTTCCATGTCCTCAATGGGGAGGCCATCGACGTCGCCAGGTTCTTCGACAAGTACATGAAGACGGTGAAGCCGAACGGGCACGAGCCGGGGCGTCCCGGGCTCGATAGCGTGTTCGATCCCAAGCGCGGGCTGACCGCCAAGACCGCGGAGGAGATCCGCTCTCTTCGCGAAGCCCTCCACGAGGCGAACACCGCTTATGTGGAGTCCGCGACGCCCACCAATCCCTCCGGCGCCGCTCCGGTCGACCGCGCGCGGTTCGTCGTGGACGAGATCACTGCCGTGCTCGAATGGCACTTCGACGATGGCGTGGAGGACGAGCGCGACGCCCAGCTCGCGATGCTCCAGAAGGCACACGAGAACACGCCGGACTCCACCGATGCGCTCGCGGCCGAGTGTGAGGACTACGCGGCCCTCGCGCAGCGCTACCGCAAGGAGATCGACGGCATCGGCGGGTTCGATGCGGCGCTCATCGATGAGGCCAAGAAGCTCGCCGCCGCGCTTCGCGAACGACCCGCGACGCCCGCGGCCGGCTCCAAGGCCTCGGTGAACGCGCTGGCCCTCCGCAATCGGGTCGCGAACCTCCTCCACGCCCGCATGAGCACGGTGCGCTCCGCCGCTCGCTTCGTGTTCCGCGGCACCCCGGACATCGTCCGCGAAGTCACCAGCGCCTACCAACGCCGCCGCCGCGCCGCCGCCCGCCGCGCCCCCACCAAGAAGACGGCCACTTCGCAGGACGCGCCCCAGTAACCGCCCCCGTCCTCTTCCTCCCCCACACGCCAATCCCCCGCGGCGGCCCCAACTCCCCACCTCCGGGCCGCCGCGTCTCCCTCATCACCGCTTCACAAACCCTCCCGGTACGTGCGCACTGCTGGCACGCCCGCACTCCCGGGCACGCCTGCAATCACGGGCAAGCCGCGGACGCCACCAGCACGTCATCCACGTTCCACGACCCGATCGTGAACACCCCTTGATTGCCGATGTTGAACCCGAACCGCACCCGCATTCCCACGTTCTTGTACGCCGTCACATCGAAGGACTGGTACGTCCACGCCGCATCCATGATCCCCGGCGGCTGGCCGGACTCCCACACGGCGACCCACTTCGTGCCGTCGTACACCTCCACGGTGTTGTGCATGAACGGGTCGTAATCGCTGTTCAACCACCGATAAAACCCGAACACCACGGTTCCCGGCGCCCCGGCCGTATTGAACGCGGGGCTCTCCAGATAATAATACGGGTGGATGTTCGTCGTCGCGTTCCCCCCGATCTCCACGCCCGCGACCCCGTTGTCCGCCGTCGACGTGTGATCCGTCGCCGGGTCCGGATTGCCCACGAACACCGGCGACGCCGCCGCCGGCCCGATCTGCCACTCCGGCCCGAGAGTCCAACCCTTCGACGCATCCTTGAAGTCGTCCGCGAAGTAAATCGTCGGCCCCATCCCGCCTGTGCACACCCCGGCAGAGCACGTCGTGCTCACCGTGCACGAGCTGCCGTCATCGCACGCCGCACCATTGTTCACGGCCATCCCGTTCCCGCACACTCCATTGCTGCACGTCGTATTGGCGGTGCACGGACTGCCATCGTCGCACGCTGCCCCGTTGTTGCCCGGCACCGAGGTGCACGAGTCCGTCGCCTCGTCGCACGTCCCGATGAAGCAGCCGCCCGGCGGCGCGCACTGCTTCGGCGGGCCGCCCTTGCAGAGGCCTCCCGAGCACGTGTCGTTCGTCGTGCAGAACTGGCCGTCTTCGCACGGGGAGCCGTCGTTCTGCGGGGCGCTCACGCAGCCCTGCACCGGGTCGCACACGCCCTTCGTGCAGGTGCCGTTCAGGAAGGTGCAGTCGACCGTCTGGCCCTTCGTGCACGCGCCGCCCTGGCACACGCCGAAGTACGTGCACGGGTCGCCGTCGTCGCACTGCGCGCCGTTGTTCGCCGGCACCTGCAGGCACGTCTTCGTGGCCTCGTCGCAGGCGCCCGCCGTGCACGGGCCGGTCGACGGGCACGCCACGTTGCTGCCGCCCACGCACGTGCCGTTCTTGCAGGCGTCGTTCGCCGTGCAGAACTGGCCGTCGTCGCAGGCGAAGCCGTCGTTCGCCGGGAGCGCGGTGCACATGCCGTTCACGCACGCGCCCTTCACGCACGGGCCGTCGAGCGCGGTGCACTCGGAGCCGGTCACGCACGTCCCCGGCGTCGTCGTCGTGCTCGACGTCGTCGTGCTCGATGTCGTGGTGGTCGTCGTCGTTTCGCCGCCCGCTCCGCCCGCGCCGCCCGTCGCGGTGGTGCCGCCCGCGCCGCCGCCCTCGTAACGGATCGTCGGCCCGCACCCCGCCGTCGCCAGCGCCCACATCACGCCCCCGCACGCCCACAAGTCAAGTCGCCGCATCCCGCGATTATCGGAGGGCCGCGCACACAAGAAAAGCGCATCGCACGGTCCGATCAAGTCCGCGGCGTGCGGGGCCATACCCATGGCTGCATCGGCGTGCTACGAGGCGCGCCGTGCGCATCCCGCTTCGTGCAGCGATCGTCGGCTCCGTCCTCGCCGGAGGCCTCCTCGCGCCTTCGTTCGTCCACGCCGAGCCCTCCGCTTGGGTCGCCGTCGGCGGCGGCGTCCTCGGCTGGCGCGATCGCGTCCGTGTGTCGCCCACCGCCCACGAGGACATCTACAACCCGAGCGGCGTCCCCACCTGGGGCCCCAGCCAGGACTTCCGCATCGACCCGACGATGCGCATCGAAGCCGGCATCGGCATCCCGGACCGCTTCCCGGTCCTGGTCGGCGGCGTCTTCCGCGTGACGCCGCTGCTCGCCGCGAACACCGGCGCGGACATGGCCTTCCTCGCCCGCGTCTGCACGCGCGGCTTCCAGGTCGGCGGCTTCGGCGTCTCGCTCGATGCAGGCGCCTACGCGCGCACCTGGGGCACCATCTCGCAGGGCTTCGCAGGCTCCGTCACCTTCGGCGCGCCCCTCGGCATCGCCGCCTCGTTCGACGTGATGGTCGGCACCCACTACCTGCTCGGCTTCGGCGGCACGATCTCCATCGATCTGCTGCGCCTCACGCTCTACCGAAAGACGTTCCTGAACTGGTGGCCCAACCCGGAAGTGGAGACGCACCAGCCCCCGGCCGCCGCCTTCGCCCCCACCTCGATGCGCCTCTTCTAGCGCCCCGCGTCGCGACGAAACGTCTCCCAAATTTGGCCCCGCGCCGCCGCCTCCGATAAGGGCTCGTTCATCGGACGCCGCGGCCCCATGGGTGAGGGCGCGCGCCGGTCCCGATTTCGGAAGGAGCAGGCGATGCGCTCGAAGGTGGAGATGATGGCGGAGCTTCGGAAGCTGTTGCGCGAGTGCCTCCTCGCTCAGGCCGAGGGCGGAAGCTTCACCAAGCTCGCCCGCACGCACGGCTTCGTCGACGGCTACATGCGCGCCATGCTCGAAGGCGGCCAGGCCACCAAGCACGAGCTGCTCGAGGTCGTCGCCACCGAGCGCGCCCGCATCAACGGTCCCGCCCTCCGCATCGTCGAGTCGGCGTCCGAAATCGCCGCGGCCTGAAGGCGATCTCGCAGCCCGAAGGCGGGCGCACGATCCGCGGGCGCACGATCCGCGAGCCCACAAAAGACGAACGGTCTGTCCCGACGTGGCGAGACAGACCGGCCGCGAACGCTCCCTGCGAAGCGCGCTGGCTACTTGCCGAGCAGAGCCTTGACCTCTTCGGCGATCTTGTCTTCCTCGCCGTCCTTGTAACCCGAGTGCACGTGGCGGACGACGCCCTCCTTGTCGATGATGAAGGAGGTCGGCATCGTCGGCGGGGAGTAGAGCTTCACGGCCTTCTGGTCCTTGTCCCAGACGACCGCGAACTTCACGCCGGTGTTCTTCGCGAACTCGGCGATCTGCTCCTTCGTCACGCTGTCCGGCTCGTCCACGCTGACCGCGAGGACGTTGACCTCTCCGCCGAACTGCTCGACGAGGGCCTGGTACTTGGGGAAGCTCTTCTTGCAGGGGCCGCAGAACGTCGCCCAGAAATCGAGGATCACGACGCTGCCCTTCGCGTCTTTCAGCGTGGCAGGGCCCTCTCCCGTCACGGACTCCGCCGCGAACTCCGGGGCCGCTTTGCCGACGAGCGCCTGCGCCGCGCCCGCTTCAGCCGAGGGATCCTTCGCGTCCTGCGACGGGCCGCAGCCGACCGCGGCGACAGCGATGGCAGAGGAGGCCACGACAGCGGCCAGGATGCGATGAAGCTTCGTTGTCATCTAAAGAGGTCTCCTTCGAACGGCGGAGCTACTGGAGCCAACCCACGTAGCTCGGGGTGCGGCGCACGATACATGAATCGATCGACTTTGTGGCTCGCCGCGTGCACTCTCCTCGACGCATGACGCACCGGATCTGGGTCGGGCGACCCGTGCTCTTCGGCGCCGCCGCGCTCGCGTTCGCCGCCAGCCTCGCGTTCTCCGCCTGCTACACGGGCGACCAATCGTGCGCCGAGGCCTACAACCAGAACGACCCGAACGATCACTGCCCCTACGGTCCCCCCGGCGGCCCGAAGGTGAGCAACAGCAACGCACCCGACTGCCCCCTGATCACGAAGCTCGACCCCGCGAGCGACGAGTGCAAGCTGACCTTCGCCGACGTCTACCCGCGCATGATGGCGGCCGACGGAGGCAACTGCGCCAACAACGGGACGGGCTGCCACAGTAGCTCGATCAAAGGCATCGCCCCGTTCGCCGCGAGCGACCCGCAGTCGATGCTGGACGCGCTCTCGGTCTACAAAGGCGAGATCGGCCGCAAGTACTACGACCCGGAGAATTCCGAGAAATCGTGGTGGGTCTGCAACCTCCGCGGCGACGCCGGCAAGCTGATGCCGACGGGCGCGACCCCGCGCATGACGAACGCGGACATCGCCCTCGTGGAGAAATGGCTCGCGTGCGGCGGCAAACCGGCCCCGGCGATGAAGACGATGACAGGGCAGGGCGGCGGCGGTGCGGGCGGCGCAGACAGCGGCGGCTCCGGCGGCGGCCTCTGATTTTGGTGCCCACCCCCGGTCCGTGCTCGCTTCGCTGCGCGCGGCCCGCCCCGCCCAAATCGCTCTCTGCGTTCGCGAAGGGCGGGGGAGCCAATCACCAGGGGATGGATCGTCCGCACACCACTTTTCGATCCCCACCGAACCTGGTTTCCTTACGCTCGTCCTTGTTTTTGCGCACCGGCCGGATGGCACGTCGGCTGCACAACGGGATGAAGGAGTCACGGAGCGAAGCCATGAAGACCGCCAAGAAGATCGCTGGAACCGTCGTCACCGTCGCGCTCACGGCGATCGCCCTCGTCGCGTCCACGGGCTGCGGCACGGTGCAGCCGTACGAACGCGGCAAGCTCGCTCACCCGACGATGTCGGCCGCGGACATGGCCGGCTTCGGTGAATCGCACCTCCGCGCGATCTCCGAAGGCGCCATCGGCGGCTCCGGCGGCACCGGCTCCGGCTGCGGCTGCAACTAGGCGCCGCGCGATCCCCGTCACGAAGGTTTCAAGAAGCCTTCCCTTGCCGATATAGTCCAGCGCGCGTGCGCGTCCGCCTCCTCGCCAGCCTCCTCTGCCTCGCGCTCTTCGCGAGCGCCGGCCCTTCGTTCGCCGGCTCCAACGACAAAGAAGTCACCGAGCTCGTCGACGGCACCCTCGCCGACGACTCGTTCACCTCCACGCCGGATGTCACGCTTGAGCTGCTCGCAGGCGCCAAGCAAGCCTGCGAAGGCAACGCGTGCTCGGCGAAGGTGCGCGCGAAGGTGTACGTCGCGATCGGCATCGTCCTCGCCGCGGGCAAGAAGAAGCAGTCCGCCGCGAAGGACGCGTTCATCCTCGCGCTGAAGGAAGATCCGAACGCGACGCTCCCCGCGAAGTTCGCGACCGGCGACACGCAGAAGGCCTTCGACGACGCGAAGAAGGCCGGCGGCGGCGACGCGGGCGGCGGCACCGCGACGGGCGGCGCCGGCGGATCGACCGCGTCCGGCGGCTCCAGCGCGGGCGGCGGCAGCGCAGGCAGCAGCGCGGGCGGCGGCACCGCGGGCGCATCGACGGGCGGCTCCAGCGCGGGCGGCGCAGGCAGCGGCGACGCGAAGCCGAAGGGCAGCTCCGAAGGCGGCGTGCCGAAGCCGAAGAAGGCGTACCCCGGCGACGTGAAGCCCGGCCGCGGATGGCGCACCGGCGAAGGGTATTTCTTCTACCAGGAGGCCGTCGCGTCGGAGGGAGCGCACGACTGGGCCGACTGCGCCGCGTACGCGCAGGCCTCGGTCGCGGCGGAGAGCCGCGTCACCACGCGCTACCTCGCCGCCTCGTGCGAAGAGCGCGCGGGCCTCTGGATCGAGGCGCAAACGGACTACGCCACCGTCGCGGAGACGGGCGGCGCCGCGGGCCTGCGCAACGTCGCCGGGCAAGCGAAGGCGAAGGCCGACGAGCTCGCGCAGAAGATCCCGAAGATCATCGTCCGCAAGCCCGCGAAGGCCACGAGCCTCGTCGTGAAGCTCAACGGCAACGACATCGCGGCGGACAAGCTCGGCGGCGAATTGTGGGTGAACCCCGGCCAGCGAACGATCACCGCGCGCGGCAAGGTCGACGGCGTCGACGGCGAGTTCGAGCAGGTCGTCGACATCCAGGAATTCGAGACCGTCACCGTCGACATCAAGCTCTTGCCACCGGGCGCGCGCCTCAAGGACGCGACGGTCCTCAAGTGCATGGCCGAGGCGAAGACGCCCGACGAGTTCGCGCGGTGCGTCGGCTCCGGCGGCAACGAGAAGGGCTCGCTCAACTACGGCGTGGGCCTGGAATTCTCGGCCTACCACGACTCCGACCACACCGACGTCGTGACGCCCGCGATCCTGATGAAGGTGGAGAGCCCGACGGGCGGCTGGGGCGTGAACGGCTCGCTGCTCATCGACGTCGTCACCACCGCGTCCGCCGACATCATCGCGAACGCCTCGCCCCGCTGGACGGAGACGCGCTACGTGCCCGCGCTCGGCGGCCACAAGAAGTTCGGCGACGTCGACGTCTCGCTCGGCGGCGGCGCCTCCATCGAGCCCGACTACATCTCCGCGGGCGGCAGCGTCGGCGCCTCCGTCGACCTGCGCAAGAAGACGGTCACGCCCGCGCTCGCGTACGGCTTCGGCTACGATCTCTCGGGCCGATCCGGCACGAGCTTCAGCGTCTTCAGCCACCCGATCCTGCGCCACAGCGCCGACGCGTCGATCACGTTCGTCGTCGACAAGGCCACGTTCTTCACGCCGAGCGTCACCGCCGTCTTCGAGAGCGGCGACTCGTCGAAGCCGTACCGCTACATCCCGATGTTCTCCGAGGACATCGCGAACCAGATCAAGAACGGCCTGCAGGGGCTCACGCCGGAGGCGGTGAACCAGTACCGCCTGAACGATCGCGTGCTGGAGCAGCTCCCCGTGACGCGGCAGCGCTACGCCATCGCCGCGCGCATCGCGCACCGCTTCGCGTCGAGCACGCTGCGCGCGGAGGAGCGGCTCTACATCGACTCGTGGGGCCTCAAGGCGACGACGACGGACGCGCGCTTCCTCGTCGACGCGACGAAGGAATTCCGGCTGTGGCCGCACGTCCGCGTGCACGCGCAGGACGGCGTGGACTTCTGGCAGATCGCCTACGCCGCGAAGACGACGTCGACGGGCGGCAAGCTCACGAACCTCGTCGTGCCGTACTACCGGACCGGCGATCGGGAGCTCGGTCCGCTGCTCGGGCTCACGCTCGGCGCGGGCGCGCGCATCGGCTTCGGCAAGGACTCGATGTGGGGGCTCACCGCGACGTTCGACTTCGTGTACACGCGGTTCCTCGACCACCTCTACATCCTGCAGCGCTTCGGTTACTTCGGCGCGACCACCCTCGAAGCGGAGTTCGACTGATGCGATCCGCCGCGCTCCCCGCCTTCGCCGCGGGCTTCGTCTTCGCTGCATCGATCGCGCTCGCCGCGTGCGGCAACCCCGTCCAGGACGCGCGCATCGACGCGCTCGGAGGCGAGGATCCGGCCGTCCCGCCGAGCGACATCCACCGGCCCGGACAGCCGTGCCTGCTCTGCCACGGGCCGTACAAAGGCGCGCAGCCGGAGATGACGGTGGCGGGCACGATCTACGGCTACTCGTGGGACGCGGCGCACGCGAAGGACGAGCCGATCCCGGTCGCGGACGTGGAGATCGAGATCAGCGACTCGTTCGGCACGTCGCCCGGCGCGCCCGTGAAGACGAACTGCGCGGGCAACTTCTACCTGACGAAGGAGCAATGGAACCCTTCGTTTCCCCTGCGCGTCGCGATCCGTTACCCCGTCGAGGGAGAGCCGAACGGCGAGCGCGTCTCGATGGGCACGCGCATCAGCCGCGAGGGCTCGTGCAACGCGTGCCACGTGGGCCGGCCGAACCAGGGGTCGCCGGGCTGGGTGTACTGCACGCAGCGCACCGCGAGCGCGCCGACGTTCGAGGAGCCGACCGACTGCAAGCCCACCGTGGGAGAGAACTGATGGCGAGCCGCATCGCGATGACGACGGCGCTCGGCGCCGCGCTGTTCGGTCTCACGGTCGTGACGTCGAGCTGCCTCGGCGACACGGCCACCGCGTCCGTCTCGGCGGCGTGCGTCCCGTTCGATCCGCAGGACACCTCGGATCCGTTCGTGAGCGTGTCGGAGGTGATCGAGCGCCGGTGCGCCACGCTCGACTGCCACGGCTCGTCCTCGCGGCCGATGCGCATCTACGGCAACGCGGGCCTGCGCCGCCCGGAGCCGGACCTCGGCACCGAGAAGTGCACCGAGGACTCGCAGTGCGGCGGCGCGGGCCGCGTGTGCAAGCAAGGGCTCGGCTGCATCGACGCGACGATCTCGGATTACGCGCAGTACTACCCGGGCGGCGGCGTCGGCACGACGCCGTCGGAGCGCATCGAGAACTGGCAGGCGCTGTGCGGCCTGGAGCCGGAGCTCTTCACGGTCGTGTACTGCTGCTCGGCGGGGAAGGGCGCGTGCAAGGGCTTCGACTACGTGACGAACTGCGCGAAGCCCGCGAGCTACGATCCGGAGCGCCTCACGCTCGTGCGAAAGGCCCGCCTGCGCGAGAAGCACAAGGGCGGCCTCATCTGGAACGAAGGCGACCCCGGCGACGTGTGCCTGGTGAACTGGATCACCGGCGCGTACGACAAGGACGGCGCCGAGCCGACCGCCTGCACGGACGAGCTGCAACACCTTTGATTTGAGGGGTTCCGGAGCGATCAGGCGCCGGTCGTCAATCGCGCGCGATCGACCTCGCCGAGGAAGCGGACGATCGCTCGGGCGACGCCGGTCGCGTCTTCGAGATAAGGGCTGTGGCCGTGGTTCTCGGGCTCGTGGACCTCGGCTCCGGGCGGGAGGTTTTCGCGGAAGAAGTCGAGGTGGCCGCGCGGGAGCACGCCGTCGCGACGGCCCCACGACAGGACGACCGGCATCTTCAGGCCCGCGAGATCGTCGCGCGTGAGGAGCACGTCCGGGGTCGCGTTCTCCAGCACCCCGCGCACGCCCGGGTGGCGCATGCGCCGCTTGATGCCCCACGCCAGGAAATGCCGCATCGGCACGCGCGTCCCGAACACGCGGTCCACGAAGGCGACGGCGCTGCCGTGCGAATCGACCTTGAACGTGGACAAAAACCGCGAGAGCTCCGGCTCCTCCATCGGCGCGCCGCCCGGCGAGCACAGGAACAGGCCGCGCACCCGCTCCGGCCGCAGCCGCGCGTAATGGATGGCCGCGAGCGCCCCGAGCGAGTTGCCGAAGATCACCGCCGGCTCGTCGAGCACGGCGTCCAGCGCCTCCCGAAGGCCCGCGGTGAGCGCCTCCTGCCGCATCCCGCCGGCGGGGAGGTCGCTGAATCCGTGTCCCGGCAAATCTGGCAAGAAGATTCTCCGGACGTGCGGACGAATGTGAGTGACGAGCGGAAGGTAATGAACACCCGTCGAGGACAGCCCATGCAACAGCACGACTGGTGGGAAGCGGCCTTCGCCCCTGCCTTCGAGCAGGTGCATCCGCCCGACGGACGTCCGGATGCGCCGGCTACGGAAAAACCGGGCCTGGAGAGCAGCACGGGCGAGGTGGTCCGTTATCGCGGCCAAGACAAATCTCCATCAAGTGCGAAAACGGGTTCGCACCATGTGCATGCGCGTGGTAAGCCGCGCAAAGAGGTTGGCAGATGACCGAGAGCACTCCCCACACCGCGGGACCCAAGGGGCGTTTTTTGCAGTGGTTCCTCGGGAATCGCGGCGCGCACTGGGGCACCGACCCGGGCGAGTATACCCCCGCCCTCGTGGAAGAGACAGTTTCGAGCATCGGTCGGCTCTTCGGCCCCGGTTGCTACTTCGGGCTGGAGATCGAGGGGTGGGAGAACGTGCCGCCCGCACCAGCGATGCTCGTCTCCAACCACTCCGGCGGGACGACGATCCCGGACGTGTGGGGCCTCCTGATTGGCTGGTACCGCCGCTTCGGTGCGGGCCGCCCGTGCCACCCTCTGGCGCACGAGATCATCCTCGCGACGGAGCTGACGGCGCGCTTCTTCTCGAAGCGGGGAGTCCTGAAGGCGAACCCGCGCGTGGCGGAGGCGGTGCTCACGCGGTTCAAGCGCGATCTCCTGGTGATGCCGGGCGGCGATATCGACACGTGGCGGCCGTACTCGGATCGCTACAAGGCGCGCTTCGGCGGGCGGCGCGGGTACGCGAAGCTCGCGCTGCGGACGGGCGTGCCGGTGGTGCCGGTCGCGAACGCGGGCGCGCACGAGACGCTGCTCGTGCTGACGGACGGTCGCAAATTCGCGAAGGCGATCGGCCTGCCCGACGTGGCGCGCGCGGAGATCTTCCCCGTGCATCTCTCCTTGCCGTGGGGCCTCGGGATCGGCCCGCTGCCGCACCTGCCGACGCCCGCGACGCTGCGCTACAAGATCGGCAAGCCGGTCGAGGTGCCGAAGGGGGCGGTCCCCGGAGAGGAGCCGTCGGACGAGCACGTGGCGGAGTACGCCGAGCGCGTGGAGGCCGCCGTGCAATCGCTCCTGGACAAGCTGCGGGAAGAGGAAGAAGAGCGCCTCGCCGCGACCGCCGGCCGCGCCGCGGCCGCCCCGGTGATCACGGAGCGTGATCTGCGACAGTCGCTGTCCCGCGCGACAGAGCGCCTCTCGACGTGGGGCCAGATGGCGTCGTCGATCGACCTCTCGCAGGTGGCGCAGGCGGTGGAGGGACTCCGCACGTCGCTCCTCGAACAACTGTACCCATCGATGCGTTGAGTCGAAGGGGGGAGTCCAGCGGTAAGAGGCAGTCGAAGGAGGAGGGGAGCTGACGGGGGCGGGGATGTGTGAAGGGGCGGAGCCCCTTTGCAAATCCAGAGTTGCTGTCAGAGCATCACTGAATGGGGTTGATGTTCACGATGCCGTCGATGCCGGGGCCCGAATAGAACTCCTGCACGCGCTTCATGTCGCCCTTCGCGACCGCGAACGCCACCGCCGCGCCGGCCGCGTCGCTCGTCGCGCTGGCCTGCTGATTCGGCACGTTCTTGCCCGTCGTCGGGTCGAAGCCGTCCGTCGAGCCGTTGCCGCGCACGCCGCCGAACCAGCCCGTCTTCACGTAGCCATTGCCCATCACGTAGATCCAGTTCGCGTTGTTGGGCGTGCCGTCCGGCCAACCGTTGTTGTTCATCGGGTCCTTCGGCGTGTCGCCGTGGACCGTCAGGACCACGCTGTCGGCCATCGTCTTCGCGCTGCACAGCGGATCCTGCATCTCGGCCATGTCCTTGTAGAACTGGTCGAGCATCTTGCCGAGCGAGGCCACCGTCGACTTCAGGTTGCCCATGTTCTGGAACGCGCCGTGCGGATCGTCGCGCATCGCCGGCAGGATCACGCTCTGCGTGAGGCCGCGGTGGAACGCCTTCGACGCCGTGATCAGCGTGCGGCCGATCTCGGAGAGCTTGGTCGGCGTGCCGTCGTCGATCCCGTACCTCTGCAGATCCTCCGCCGAAGGCTGGAGCTCCTTCGCGAGGTTCTGACCGAGGAAGTTCGCGCTCGACTTGCCGATGCGGAGCGGGCGCTGCACCGTCGGGCGCGGAGCGGCCTTGTTGAGGCCCACGAACGCCTTGTAATACGCCTCGTAGAGCGCCGCGTCCTGCGGGACGGCGAGGATCTGGCGCGACGCCGCGCTGTTGAAGAGCTGCACGAGGCCGTCCGCATTACCGACGGTCGCGATGTCGGGCGCGCCCTTCGCCGAGCCGAAGTTGACCGGATCGATGCCGATCACGGGCAGGAGCGAGGGAGTCGCGCGCTGGATCGCCGCGCACACGGCGAGGAGCGACTGACCACCACCGAGCTGCGCCGCGGACCCCGGAGTCGGCGTGTGCGTCTGGTTGGTGCCGGCCATGAAGCCGGTGATGCGCTTCGTCTTGTCGAGCGACTGCCACGGAGACTCCGGCGCAAACTCGAAGTCGTTGTCCGTGTCCTTCGCCGTCTTGGTCTGTCCGAAGGCGTGGAACGCGTAGTTGCCGTTGTTGGAACGCGCGATGTCCACGTGCGGCCAGAGGAGCTGGAACCACGAGAATCCGCCGTCGCCCGCGACGATGTGCACGGAGCGGTTCGTGAGGCTGCAGCTGCCTTCGTCCGCGAGCGCCGAGCCGCCGGAGTCCGCGATCACGTCGAGGACCTTCGAGCGGTCGAGAGCCAGCGCCGCGCCCGCCGCGGTCGCCCAGCGGAGGAAGCTACGACGGGAGTTGCCTTGCAGGTTCTTCAGCCGATCGTTTGCCATGGTCGTCTCCGTTACTCGCAGGAGTGAGCCGCGCTCAGCAAGGCAGCGATTGCAATCTTCTTGCCAGTCTCCACATCCGAGGCCTGTTGCACAGCGCTGTTGCAAATGGCCAGGTGATCGGGAGTCGCAGGCCGGCCGATGAGGCACGTCACGGCGTCCTCGACGCACTCGTTGTTCTCGTCGAAGACCTGGGGGCCGACGCCGCCAATCTGGCACTGCGGAGAATTCGGCAAATTCGCGATGATTTCGGGCGCCGCCTGCACGAGGATGTCGAACATCTTCGCCGCGCCGGCCGCCGTCCACACGAGCGTCTCGCCCACGCGGGCGTCGTAGTTCGCCGCGCCGAGCGCGCCGGAGCCCTCCTTGAGCAGCTGGCCCGCGGTGGGTGGATCACCCGTCGCGTCCATGTTCACTCCGAACCCCACCAGGATGGATCGCAGAGTAGTCACCTGGATCTTCTGGCAGGAGTGAAGGCGCGTGCGTACCTCGGCCGGGCCCTCTTCCTCGCGCTCCTTCAGGACCTCGAACGGATCCTTCGCGGCGTCGGTGCCGAGGCTGGCCATGTGATCGAACGTGTTCTTCTGACCGCCCGCGTACGCGCCCGGCTTCTCTTCGACAGCCTTGGTCGGGTCCTCTTGATAGGTCCCGTACGCGTTCGGATCGATGTAGCTCGGGCGCGCGTCGTTGCAGGCCGCGGCGAGCAGGGCCGGAGAGGCCACGAGGGCAAAGAGGCTGATTCGCAGGGTCTTCATCGCTGTCTCTCTTCCTCGCCTAGAACCGGATGAAGTCCGCGCCGGTGAACATCGCGCGGAGCGTGGCCTTGAGGTTCATGCCGCTCTGGTAATAGTCGATCATGTATTCATCCATGACCTCGTAAGGCACCGTCGCGAGATCGTTCACGACGTCCTCCTTGGACATGGCGAAGTTGTAGAGGCGGGTGACCACGCACTCGTTGACGTCCGGATCGGCCGCGATCGCCGCGCCGAGCTCCGCGAAGTCCTTGACCTCCTCGCCGAAGCGCCAGTGCATCGTCTCGCCGGGTTGCAGCCAGTGCGAGAGCTCCGTCGGGACCGGGTCCGCGGTGGGCGTCATGACGGCGAACGCGTCGGTGTACTTGCCGTTCTTGTCGAAGTGCCCGAACATCGGCGCGATGTGGTTGATCGTCGTGTGGCAGTTGGCGCAGACGACGGACTTCGTGTCCTGGAAATCGATGGGCGCAGTCGCGATGGACTCGAACGGCCACGGAGACACGTAGTCGGCGCCGTTCTTGGTCTGCGGCTTGTCCGAGTACTCCGCGGGGAACTTCGTGCAGACGAAGGTCTCCTGGATCCAGCGCACGCGGCGGAAGGCCATGTTGCCGTAGAACTGGTATTGCACGCCCGGGTTCGTGAGGACGCCGGCCTCCGTCGGGACGCCGTTATTGCACTCGCCGTCGACGAACTGGTTGGTGTCCGTGTCGTATTCAGGGCAGTTGTTGCTGGCCTGGGTGAAGAGGTCGGTCATCGGGCGACCCTCCACCGTGATGCGCGCGGCCAGGTTCGGGGCGGTGTTGCGGCTCGGGGCGTCTCCGTTCGCGCCGCCGGCCATGCGCATCGTGTCCTTCCACCACTTGATCATGCGCAGCGTGAAGCGAGGATCCTCGAGCATCTTGTCGAGCTCCTCCTCGTACGCGCGGCGCGGATCCGAAGAGGATTGCACCTTCTTGATCTGCTCCAGCGTCGGCAGCGCGCGGACCAGCTTGAGAGAGGCAGTCCGGAGAGCCTCGTTGTAGTCCTTCACGCGCTGATCCAGCACGGTGTGCGTGACCGCGGGGCGGCTCGCTTCGGGGTTGTCGGTCCCGTCCGTGACAGGGTGGTTGTACGTCGTCCCCGAGCCCGAGCCCGTGGGCGTTCCGGTGGGGGAGGAGTCGCACGCAGCGGCCGCGAGCACGGCGCCTACTGCGAGGCCGAACAGCATCGAGATCCGTCGCATCATGGGCCTACCTTTCACTTCTCCGCTGCGATCCACGTCGAAACCGCGGACTTGAATCCATTGAAGGCAGTCTTGTTCTGCCCGAACTTGTAGGGGTGAGCCGCGTTCCCATCCGGGTCCGTCGTCACGAACAGCTGGCTCGACGGCGGGTCGTCCGGGGTGACTCGGTTCTTGATCTGTGCACACGCCGCGCCAACGTCCGCGTCATTGACGAGGCCGGTCATGTCGACCGCGGAGGTGGCCTGTCCGTTCGAGCCGCCGTGACAGCCGAGGCACGCGCCGAACTGGCCCTTCGCGTTCGTCATGAAGGAGTCGAGATCGTTGCAGCCGCCGCCCGCGCCGCCGCCGCCCGCGCCGCCCATCCCGCTCATCGAGGTGTACGTCTCGATCGTCTCGAACGAGATCTGGAGCTTGCCGTCCGTGTTCCAGTTCGTGAGGATCAGCGTGCCGGGGCCGAGCGCGTCCGACTTGCCGTAGTCGATGTACTGGTCCACGTTGGAGAACGAGTCGGCCGGATCCGGGTTCGGATTGCCGCCCTTCGGGTACACCGAGAAGAGCGGGTGCACGACGTGGACGCCCATCTTCGAGGTCGTGTGGACCTGGATGTCCGTCAGCTCCAGCGAGGTGCCCGTGAGCTCGTTCGCGTTGAACGTGATGGCCATTCCGGAGAAGTCGGCGCTGATGCTGGTCAGATAGACCGCGTTGAAGCCGAGGATCGGCGCGAACGGGTCCACCGACTTGCCCTTTTGATCCACCGGAGTGTCGGCGATGGCCTTCGACTCCTCGGTCAGCCAGGCCTTCACCTTCGGGAAGAGGGTGTCCTTGAGAGCCGCGGAGTCGAGGTTCGTGCCGCCGTGGCCGCCGCCCGTGACGGCGTGCGTGAGGAGCTTGCTCTCGGCCGGATCCTTCGTGACCATGCCGGGCCAGCTCGTGATCGACTCGTAGCGCGGGTCCTTGAGGAAGGGAGTGTCGGCGATGCCGCCGGCGTCGTGGCAGGGGCCGCACGCGGTCATCATCTCGTCCACGAGGCCATTGAAGAGGCTCTCAGCCTTGTCTTCCGTGGTCGTCGTCGTGGTGCTGCCGCCCGTGCCGTTGCTGCCGCCCGCGCCGCCGCCGCCCGTGGGCATCAGGTTCGGTCGCGCGTCGTCACAGCCCGTCGCCGAGAGAGCCGCAGAGATGCCGAGAGCGGACGCCGCCACGAGGACCAGAGTCCAGGGGTTGCGCGCAGCTTGGGGGGCTCGAAGAGTGCTCATAGGGTGAAGCGTTCCGGGGGAGCAGAATTGCAACCAGCGGGCCAAACAGCGCTGTTGGAAAAATATGGAGGGCGAGAGGATTTCGCGGACTTGGCTCCTCCTCCGGACCTGAATTCGCGGTGGAAGCGCATCGGGTGGAGCGCGCGTGATCCATCCCGGGGGGATCCCCGTTCCCCAGGTCGTGCGGAGCGCCGCAGATGCGGACGCGGCGAAACAAGGCCTCTCGGAAAAATCGCATCCGAAAAGTCGGCCCTCGCGGCGCGGGTCAGGTACCGGGCCAATCCATGAAGCGCATCCTCTCCGCCGCCGCCGTGATCTCCATGTTTGCCGCCGTCGGGTGCTCTGCCTCGATGACGACGCCTCAGACCGCGGACGCCGCCCAAAGCGACGCTGCCCCGAAGACCGAGGCGACCAAGGGCGCGACGGAGAGTGCCAGTGAGGACGCCGCGGACAAGGCCGCTGACGCTTCGAAGGCCGACGCGAAGTCGGACGCGGCCGACCTGAAGGCGGCCGACGCGAAGACGGACGCGCCCGCGGAGAAGGCCGCGGAGGCGAAGGTGGCAGTCGCGCCGTGGGCGACCGGCGACTTCGTGGTGTACCGCTTCAGCGGGAGCTTCCTCAAGGCGCCTGTCACGCTGACCGAGAAGGTGGTGGCGCGTCAGGGCGACGCGTTCACGCTCGACGTGACGTTCGACGACGGCACCGCGAAGGAGTCGATCCGCGCGCACATGAAGGGCGACTCTCCGATGCACGGCGACGTGGTGAGCGTCGGCCGCATGGTGAAGGGCGTGGAGAAGGCCGCTCCGCTCGCGCTCTACGACGAGGTGCTCGGCCGCGTGGCGCTGGTCGCGGACCAGAACGAGGCGCAGCTCGGCACCGAGAAGGTGAAGCTGGCAGTCGCCGGACACGGCACCATCGCCTGCGAGCGCGCGACGTACCGCGTGAAGGTCGGCAAGCAGACGGCCACGATGCGCACCACGGAGAGCGACGCGTTCGCCTGGGGCGAGGTCGGCGCGGAGATCACGGGCGCGAACGGCAAGGTCATCTACAAGGCCGAGATCGTCGACGCCGGCCACGAGTCGCACAAGCAGCCCGCGATCGCGAGCGCGGACGACGATTATTGAGATTGACAGGGGCTCACTCTCACGAACGCGCGGGGTCGGTGCGACGGGGGGCTACCGCGAGATAGAGAATGATTGAAGCGGCCAGTTATTGAGTCGATGGCTTTCGGCTCGGACTGGCCTCTTCGTTTTTTAATGGTCCTTGGCGGCGAGGATGGCAGTCGCCTTCTCCGCGGACTCGCGCACGAGGTGGCCCATCTTCGGGTGCTCGGGCGTAAGGTCCGGGGGGAGGTGCTCGGCGCGCAGCGTCTCGGAGCAGACGGGGCCGATCGAGGCGACGACTCCGCGCTTGAGGGCGGCGCGAACTTCAGACTCGATGCCCTCCTCCGCGGCCACCAGGAGGGCGTTTTCGACCTGCGCGCGCGTCGTGAACAGGGCAATCCTGGATTCGCCGCTCGCGAGGGCGCGGAGGCCGCGGCGCAACGGGGCGGTGTCCTCCGGGAGGGCCCAGGTGTAGACAAGCACCCTCGTGATGGTCATTCCGCGGGCGCGCAGGCCTTCGTAGAGGAGCTCGTTCGGAGCGCCGTACTCCTGAACGGCCACGCGCATGCCGGACAGGGACGCTCCAAAGGTGGTGTCCAGCGTCGTGAGGAGCTCGCGGTGCGTGTTGGGGGAGGGGACGAGCACGAAGCCCGGGACGCCCCACTCGCGGAGCACCGCCGCCGGCTTGGGGCCGCGCACGACCACGCGGACGCGACGGAGGGCCTCGAGGAGCTGCTCCTTGGGGAGCTCGGATGCGACCTCCTCGGCGAGGGCGCGGGTGCCGACGCCCGTGAGGAGGATCACGAGGTCGAAGGCGCCGGCCGCGAGGTCGCGGGCGAACGCGAAGGTTTCGGGGGTGGGCGGGCTGCGGACCTCGCGCAGGGCCGGGGCCAGGATCGGGACGCCGCCGTGACGCTCGATGAGGGAGCCCATTTCCGTGGCGCGTCGGGCCTCGAACGTGACGACGGGGAGGCCGCCGAAATTCGGGGTGCTCATGGGGCGCAGCCTACCGCACGGCGGCTCCGGGGCGGGCGGTCGGTCCCTTCTTTTGGGGCGGAGACGTTTCCTCTCGCGCGGCTTCTGGTACACTTGCGGTGCGATGTCGGAAGCGCCTCCCTCGACTGGAACGGAACCCACGCACGAGCCGAACGCGGCCGAAAAAGGGCCGGATCCGGTGATCGGCGCCGGGATCACGCTGCTCGGGATCTTCGTGATGGGCGTCGCGGGGGCCGCCGGAGCGCACTACGCCTTCAACATCGGGACGCTCGTCGCGTGCGTCGGTGCGGTGGTGTTCGTGCTGTTCGTCGCGCTGTCCGCGCTGCGCCCGCGCAAGGCGACCGCGAACGGCGGCTGAGGTTCCGCGTCGTCCGGTGGGGCGCGCGCGGTGATGGCGTGCTCCGCGCCTTGCGAGCGCGGTTCGCGAGGACTAGCTTCGGTCGCTGCGGACTGGAGGTGTGCTCATGTTCTGGCCGATCTCGTGGTTTCTCGGGAACGTCATCTGGGCCTACCAGCTGTGCATCCTGGCCTACGTGGTGACGACGTGGCTCGGGCTGGACTCGAAGAACCTCTTCGTCCGCCTCGTGCGCGCGCCGGCGGAGCCGCTGCTCCGGCTCATCCGCCCGTACGCGCGGAAGATCCCGGGGCCGCTCGACTGGTCGCCCGCGATCGCGCTGCTCGGGCTGGAGCTGCTGAAGAAGCTCGTGGGCTGACGGGCGTCAGCTCGGCTCCTCGTTCGTGACCGGCGCCGCGGCCTGCATCGCCGCGGCCTCTCCTTCGATCTCCTTCAAATCGACGCCCAGCTCCTCGGCGATGAGCGCGAGCTCGCGGTGCTCCGCGGGCGCGAGGCGGCCGTCCACCGCGGCCACGCTGAGGAGCAGGTGCATGATCTGCTTGCGCTCGTTGCCGTCGCAGATCGCGCGCAGCTCGCTGTACACGAGCTCCATCTCGCCGTCGGAGAAGGAGGGGATCTTGCCGTGGAGCACGCTGCACACCGCGTCCACGCCCGAGGGCGCGAGGCCCTGGATGTGCGCGAGCAGCGCGCGGAGGCTCTCTTCCTCCTTCGGCGTGACGCCGCCGTCCGCCCAGGCGACCTTGCCGAGCAGCACGACCACGGTGCCGATGTAGCGGAGCAAGATGCTCTCGTCGTCCGGCAGCGCCTTGCGGAGGTCCCGCATGAGCGCGTCGAGGTTCGGATAGCCATCCCCCCTCTTCAGCCACGAGAGCAGCCCCACGCTCGTTTCCTATCAGGGTTGCGCCGAGGAACGCCCGGTCGGTGATGTGAATGAGGAAGGCCGGTCGAGCGCGCGCCCGACCGGCTGCGGAGGGATGTTACTCGTCGGAGGCCTCGCCGCCCACCCAGTCGTCCACCGGGTCGTCGCTCTTGGGCGTCTTGAGGATGGCGCCGTCCGCTCCGTCCTTGCGGACGACGATCATGCGGCGGGTCACGGTGTCCGGGTTTTCGCGGGCGACCACGGTGATGAAGTTCACGCCGGGGCGCAGCGGCGCGTCGAACTCGAACGAGGTCTTGCGCGGGTCCTGGCCGTCTCGGTTCGAGCGGTAGTAGAGCTTGCGCGAGCCGACGAACACGTACACGTCCGAGACCTTCTCGCTGTCCGACGCCGTGCCGGTGATCTTCACCTTGTCGTTGCGCGTCGCCATGTCGGAGGTCGCGACGTCGAGGGTCGGCGGCGCGTGCGAGTAGATCGCGTCGAACGAAGGCGATTTCACGTCGCCCGAGGCGTCGGCCACTTCCTTCGTGCCGACGAACCCGAAGCGGCCCGCGCCGAGGTCGACCTTCCAGAAGTCGCCGGCCTTGCCGGTGACGTTCACGAGCGCGCCGGCCGCGAGCTTGCCGAAGGCGCGGGCGTTGCCGTCCGCGGAGGGCCGGAGCGCCGCGCCGTCGTTCGCCTTCTTCACGCCGGTGGCCTTCTCGATCGCGAGCGGCGCCTCGATCGGGAACTTCACCTTCTCGGTCGCGAACTCGCGCAGATCGCGATCGCCCACGGAGAGCGAGAGCGTCGCCTCGTTGTCCGCGAGCTGCGACTGCACGTCGAAGTTGAAGACGACCTGCTTCGTGTCGCCGGGCTTCATGTTCGAGATGTCGAACCGGCCCGCGCGGAGGAGGAGGCCGTCGCCGGAGAGGTTCGCGATGTTGGCCTGCGTCTCGTACGAGCGGCCCTTGCCGACGTTCTTGACGGTCAGGTACATGCTCACGCCCTCGCCCTTCTGGACGCGGCCGTCGCCGTTGCCGTTGCGGTCGTCGACGATCTGGTAGCTGTACTGGAAGAGCGGGCGATCCAGCGCCTTGATGTTCGTGCGCAGCTCGCTCGCCGAGGGGGCGCCGCCGCCGCCGGACTCGAAGACGACCTTCATGCCGTCCGCGCGCGAGAGGGCGTCCATCGGGATCTTGCACGCGCGCTTCTCGTTCGCGGAGCGCGGCTTCGTCGAGTCGATCTTGCGGCCCTCGATCTCGCAGAAGCCGAGCGGCACCTTCGCGGTCTTGGTGGCGCCGGGCGCGATCTTGCCGAACGCGAGCTCCTTGCGATCGAAGTACGGGTTGTCGCTCTCGGTCGCGGCGCGGAGGCGGTACACGGGCTCCGAGCCGGTGTTCTTGACGGTCACGGTGAGCTCCATCGGCTCGCCCGCGTTGACCTCGTTGTTCGAGCGATCGGTCTCGGCCTTCACCTCGAAGGTCGTCTTCTTCTCCGTCGCGCCGGCCGCGGCGGCGGGCGCCTCGGACCAGTCGACGCCCATCTTCGTCAGCTCCGCGCTCACCTTCGCGAGCTCGTCCTTGCGGGTCTGCTCGATGAAGTCGTGCGCGGCCTTCACCTGCTCGGGCCGCTTCGCGCCGGAGGGGAGGCGCGACGCGAGCTCGCGGGCGAACCGGATCGGGAAGTCGAGCGCGAACTCGTCGTCGATGTCGCCGCCGCGATCGCGGAGCGCCTCGCGATCGGCGCTCGTGAGCTGGTAGCGCACCGTCTCGAGCGGCTTGCCGCCCTGCTGCGCGCGCGCGTTCGAGAGGTGGGCCGACAGATCGCGCTCGCGGAGGCCGCTCTGCTGGACGGTGAGATCCATCTCCAGCTCGTCCACGGTCATCGGATCGAGCTCCACGTCCGGCGTGACGCCGACGCCCTGGATCGAGATGTCGCCGGGCGTGAGGTACTGCGCGATCGTGAGCTTGAGGGCCGCCTTCTCGGGCGTGACGTCCGGGAAGACGAGCTGCACGCTGCCCTTGCCGAACGTGGTCTGGCCGACGATCACCGCGCGGTCGTGGTTCTTGAGCGCGCCGGCGACGATCTCGGACGCGGACGCGGAGTTGCCGCTCACGAGGACGACGAGCGGGTACGGAGGCTCGGTGCCGGGGCCCTTCGCGCGCTTCTCGTCGCGGCCCTCGGAGGCGCCGACGGTGGAGACGATGACGCCGTCCGCGAGGAACTTGTCCGCGATCTTCGCAGCCTGATCGAGGAGGCCGCCGGGGTTGCCGCGCAGGTCGAGCACGACGCCGCGGATCGGCGCCTTCTGGCGGATCTCTTCGAGCGCGAGCGACACCTCGTCGCTGGAGGACTGCTGGAACTGCTTCAGGCGGATGTAGCCGATGCCGTTGTCGAGCGCGCGGTACTCGACGCTCTTCACCTTGATGATCTCGCGCACGAGCTCGTACGCCTTCGGGGTCGCGTCGCCGTCGCGCGTCACCCACACGGTGACCTTCGTGCCGGGCTCGCCGCGGAGGCGCCGCACCGCGTCTTCCAGCGGCATGTTGAGCGTCGACTCGTTGTTGATCTTCACGATGCGATCGAGGCGCTTCAGGCCCGCGCGACCGGCCGGCGTCTCCGGCATCGGGTTCATGACGGTGAGCTGCTGATCGCGGATCGAGATGACGATGCCGAGGCCGCCGAACGCGCCCGACGTGGAGAGGTTCATCTCCTTGTAGGCCTCGGGGCTCATGAACACGCTGTGCGGATCGAGCGTGTGCAGCATGCCGTTGCACGCGGCGTACTCGACCTCGCGGAGGTCGACGTCGGAGCCCTTCAGGTTCTGCTGGAGGAAGGCGAAGATCTCGCGGAGGCGACCGGCGACGTCCCAGGGCGCCTGCACGTTGTCGATGCGGAACTTCTTCTCCGCGGTCTCCACGCGGACGGTGACCTCGTTGGGATCGTCCGTCAGCACGATGACCTGCGCGACGTCGCGCTGGACGTAGTTGAGCGCGGAGAGGAGCATCTCCTTCGGCCGCACGCGATCCGGGTCCACGTACTTGTCGCGGATCATCCGGAGCGTCTCGTTCACGGCCTCCAGCCGGGTGAGATCGTACGGGGGCCGCGCCGCTTGTCCCGTGACCGCCAGCGCAGGCTCGAAGCCCTTCCACAAACCGCCCGAGCCGAACTGCAGAGCGAAGTAGGTGGCCAGGGCAAACGCAGCGAAGATGACCAGGACTTTGCCCAGGCGTTCGAAGATTCGCATCGTGGGGGAGTATAGACGTCGAGGGCCCCCGGTCGACTTGGCCCCTCGTGCTTTTTTGTGTTGGGGGCCGCCGCCGTGGAGCGGATGGATGGTTGGAAGGGGGAGCGAGCGCCGCAGAGGACGCCGCGTCGCGTGGGGAAGATCGAGGTGTGCGGCTAGGCCGACTTCTTCTCTTCGCCGCCGGTCGTGGAGTCCTTCTCCTTCGACGGCAGCTGCGGCGGGTCCTCGTCTTTGAGGCCCTTCTTGAAGTTGCGGATGCCCTCTCCGAGGCCTTTTCCGATGTCCGCGATGCGGCCCGCGCCGAAGAGGAGAAGCGCGACGCCGAGGATCAGGACGATCTCCATCGGTCCGAGACGACCCATAAAACTGCTCCTGGCGCCTTGCGCCGCGTCGCAGAGCGCGACACGCGATAGGTACCATCCTCCCACCTGCCTCGCAACGGCCGGGTTCACGGAATGTCCGAGGCTCACCGCGCAACTAGCGTGGTCGGAACGCCACGCTCGGGGTGTTCCGCCCCGGCGCGGCTCATCAGCGATACGTCTTCGGTTTGATGGGACTCGCCACTCGATGTAGAAAGCGGATCACGGTCCGTTCGAGAAGAACGCTGGTCCGCGACCGGATCGAAAACCAACCTCAGGTGCCCATGATCCCTTCCTTCCGCGAGAGCAATTCGTCGGGCCGTCGTCATCGCCGCACGCTGGGTGCGATCGCCGCGGGGCTCACCGCCACGGCGATGTTCCTCGCGACGGGCAGCGCCTCCGCGCAGACCACCCCGTCCGAGGCCGTGCAGCCGACGGGCAAGGGCATCGTCGGCGGCGCGCTGCTCGGCGGTGAGGTCGTCGACCTGACGCTCGGGATCGTCGGCGTGAACCGCGGGTGGCCTTACCTCGTGTTCGGCGCGCTCGGCGCGGTGGGCGGCGGCATCGGCGGCTACTTCGTGGAGCAGAACACCGCGACGATGCCCGAGGTCGACGCGTACATGCTCGCGGGCGGCATGGCCCTCGTGATCCCGACGCTCGTCGTCTCGCTGAACGCCACGATGTACAGGCCGCCGGAGGTCACGAGCGAGCCGGCGAACAACCAGCCCTCGACCGGCCCCGCGCCCGCTCCGATGCCGAGCCCCGGCGCCGCGCCCGTGCAGACGCGCCGCACGCTGCAGCGGCCGAACGAGCACTTCGCGTTCTCGCTCGTGGACGTCTACAAAGGCGCCGTCGCGATGGGGATCCCCGCCGTGCAGGTGAAGCCGCTCTACTCGCAGCGCGAGGTGTGGACGTACAACGTGCAGCAGGGCAGCGAGGTCCGCGTGCCGCTGTTCTACGCCACGTTCTGAATCGCTCGCGAGCCCTGGCGCGCCGCTCTGCGATTCGGAGCGGCGCTTTGGAGCGACGTTTCGCTCAAGGGCAGGTGTTGCAGAGCTGGCCCATCGACGTGCAGCCGGGCTTCAGGTTGCAAGGGCCCGGCGCGCCGACGTCGCCGGGGCAGCTCGGCGCGAAGGCGCACGCTCCGTTCGAGCACGTGGCGTCGCAGGCGCACGCGAGGCTGCAGTCCACTTCGTCGCACGTGCCCTGCGAGTTGCAGCCGATCTTGCAAGGGCCGCCCGAGCACGTGACGAAGTGACAGCCGCCGGAGGTGTTGCAGTCGATGTCGCACGCGCCCTCGCACGCGAGCGTGGTGCACCGATCCGTGCCGCCGTGGCACTTGATCGTGCAGGGGCCGGCCTTGCAGTCGATCTTGCTCTCGTCGCACGACCCGGGGGCGTTGCAGTCGACGGAGCACCCGAGCGGCGGGCACGTGAGCGGAAACGGCTTCTGGACCGTCCCGCGGCACGCGAGATCGCCGAAGCACCGCACGTCGCACCCGGTGCTCAATCCGCAGTCGATCCCGCCGGCGCACGAGCCCGATCCGCTGCACTTCACGATGCAGTCCACGCCCTCCGGACACACCACCTTCGCGGCGCACGAGGAAGGCGCGTCGCAGAGGAACACGCACCGCCCGTTCACATCGCACACGCCGCCGGCCTGCGGGCACACGTTCGGGCACTCCATCGGCGTGATCACCGTGGTGGTCGTGGTGCTCGACGTGGTGACGCCGCCTCCGCCGCCGCTGCCGCCGGGGGTGGTGCCGCCCGTGATCGGGACGCCTCCGGTGCCGCCGGTCGTGCCGGTGGTGCCGCCGCCGCCCACGGTCGTGGTCGGGCTCGTCGTGCCGCCCGAAGCGCCGGTGCTGGTGCTCGTCGCGCCGCCTTGACCGAAGGTCAGCTCGGGAGGGATGCAGCCCGCGGCGAGCATCGCGCCGATCGCGATCGACGCGATCGCAGCAGCGGCTCTCCGCGCGCGCGTCATCCCACGCTCCGCAGCGCGCGGAATTTCTTGTTCACGAAGGTGAGCACGTCGTCGCGGTGCGCGTCGGCGTCGAGCTCGTGCCGGAAGACGGCCTCGATCACGCGCTCGGGGCTCACGATGTACGTCACGCGGTGCGCGATGCCGATGAGGGGCCACAGCACGTCGTACGCTCGCGAGATGCGGCGATCCGCGTCCGCGATGAGCGGGAACCGCGCGTCCACCGACTGAGCGAAGCGGCACTGCGTCTCGTGAGCGTCGGTGCTCACGCCGACGACGCTCGCGCCCGCGAGCTCCAGCTCCACCTGGTTGTCGCGGAAGTGCTTGGCCTCCGCGGTGCAGCCGGGCGTGAACGCCTTCGGGAAGAAGTAGACGACGGTGCAGAGCCCCTGCTGCTCGGCCAGCACGAACCGCGTACCAAGGCTCGTGACGGCATCGATGGGGGGAGCAATGTCGCCGACGCGGAGCATGCGTGAACCTCGAAAGAAGGACCGAAGATACAGCGGCCCCCGCGTCCGGCGAAGCAGAACGTCATTTCGCGAGGAGCACGGCGTACGCGAGCGCGAACAGGAGCGCCGATCCGACGACGCCGATGAGCACGCCGAGGAGCAGGGCGCGGCTCACGGTCGGGCCCGCGTGCGGCGCCTGCACGACGGGCTGCGGCAGCGGCGCGGCTGGCGGGGGCGGGATGCCGAACGTCGGTCCCGGCCCGCTCGGTCGAGCTTGCGGAACGGCCACGGCCGCCGGCGCCGCGGCGGATCCCGGCCCGGTGACGGCGGGGGAGAGGATCACGCTCGCGACCGGCATCGACGGCGCGGGGCCGGGCGCAGGTGCCGCTGAGCCAGCGATCGGCGCGTTGCCGCGAGGATCGTTCGCGCCGCGCGACGGGGCGACTCGGACTTCGGCCGGCGCGTGGGCGCTCGCCGGGACGGACGCGATCACGGAAGCCGCCGCCGCCGCTTGACCGGACACCAGCGTTTGCACGTTGCCTGCTTCGCGCGCGGGCGGTGACGGCGCGGGCGCCGCGCTCATCACGTTGACGCGCGAAGGCCGCTCCGGCGCGGGCAGCGACGCGGGCGACTGCATCGTCGTCTGGCGCTGCGGCGGGAACGACTCGCGCGCCTCCGCGACCGCCTCGCTCGGCTGCGGCCGCACGAGCGTGGAGGCGAGATCCTCCGGCTCGGCCTCGACGCCCGGCACGAACTGGGTCGTCGGCGTGGCGGGCGCGTCGGTGTCGGCGCGCTCGGGCCGCGCGATAGGCGAAGCGATCTGCTTCGTCGGGGGCTCGCTCCGAGCCATCCGCGGGGTGCGCGGCGCGTAGCGTGCGTGGGCTCCGGGCGCGCGCGCGGGCGCTAGCGGCGGAGCGTCCTGCGCAGGCGGCTTTGGAGCCGAGATCTTGAGCGCCGTCGGCCCGGAGGCCACATCGGTCGAATCCGGATCGTCGAACGTGGTCGTCGCCTCTTCCGCGGGCGGAGGCGGAATCGCGACCGGGCTCGATCCCGCGGCCGGTCGGGGCGCCATCGCGCCGGGACGCCGAGGCAGATCGCTGTCGCGCACGACGACCGACGGCGGCGGCGCGGCGAGCCCATCCGCGACCATCGTCTTCGCCGACGCGATCATCACCTCGGAGGAAGGCGTCGCGAGCGAAGGCAGCACCTCTCCGTGCACGGAGGTGATCGAGTCCTCGACGACGATCGGCGTCGCCGCGGAGTCTTCGTCGTTCAGCGTCGCGTACGGGTGATCCGGCAGCTCCGGGATCAGCCGGCGGAGGGCGACCGCGAGGGCCTTCGCCGTGGCGTGACGATCCGAGGGCCGCTTCGCCAGCGTCTTGCGGATGATCGCCTCCAGCGTCGGGTGCGCGTCCGGCACGAACGTCCGCAGCGCGGGCGCGTCCTCGTGCAGGTGCTTCGTCGCGATGTGCAGCGGCGTCGGCCCGTCGAACGGCAGCCGGCCCGACACCATCTGAAACAGCAGGAGGCCGCACGTGTAGATGTCGGAGCGCGTGTCGACCTGCTGCAGCGCGCACTGCTCCGGCGACATGTACGCGGGCGTCCCGATGAGCGTGCCGACGCGCGTGACCGCGGTGTACCCCGTCTGCGATTCGAGGCGATTCGCCGGCGCTCCGGGCCCGTCGTTCTGCTTGTCGAGCAGCTTCGCGATGCCGAAGTCGAGCACCTTCACGCGCGCGCCCGCCGGCAGCGCGACGCTGACCGGTCCGTCCGCCTCGCTCGTCGACGGATCGCGCACGACCATGATGTTCTCGGGCTTGAGATCGCGGTGCACGATCCCGAGGCCGTGCGCCACCGCGAGCGCGTCGCACACCTCGGCCACGATCGTCGCGGCCGCGCGCGGGGAGAGCGCGCCGTGTCGCTCCAGGAGCGCGTACAGATCGTCGCCGCGCAGGAGCTCCATCGCGATGTAGCTCACGTCGCCCTCGACGCCCGCGTCGAAGATGGTGACGGAGTTGGGGTGCTGCACGCGCGCCGCGGCCTTCGCTTCCCGCTCGAAGCGCTTCGCGAACGTCTTGTCGGAGAGGAGCTCGGCGCGGAGGATCTTGAGGGCGATCTCCCGCGGCTCGGCGTCTTGCTCGGCGACGAAGACGGTCGCCATCCCGCCTTCGCCCAGCACGCGCTTCACGCGGAACCGTTTGGCGATCGTTCGACCGATGAGCTCGTCGCGTCGCACGCTCAAGACAGGAATATCCGGGCCCGGCCGGCGGGCCAAGCGGATTGGGTGCGGATCACATCCCGCCGGCGCCGCCGGTACCGAATCCGCCGAATCCGCCGAAGCCACCGCCGAACCCGCCGCCGACGCCGCCGGAGGGGAAGCCGCCGCCGACGCCGCCGGAGGGGAAGCCACCGCCGACACCGCCGGAGGGGAAGCCGCCGCCGACGCCGCCGGACGGGAAGCACTGGTCGAACGGCACACACATGCACGTCGAGCCCTGGCACTGCCCGCATTCGTTGCTCTGCACGCACATCAGCGTGCACGTGATCATGTCGCAGCCGGCGCTGCCGCTCGAAGTCGTCGTCGTGGTGGTCGTCGTCGTGGTGGTCGTCGTCATCGACGGCGTGGTCGTCGTCGAGGTGGTGCTGGTGGTCGACGTGGTCGTGGAGCCGCCGCTGCCGCCGTTGCTCGTGCTGCCGCCGATCACGGAGCCGCCCGTGTTCGAGCCGCCGGCGCTCGAGCCGCCCGTGTTGTTGCGCGACCCCTCGGCGCAGTTGAGGCCGATCAAGAACAGGCCGACGCTCCCGAAGAAAAGTGCCATCTGCGCGCGCTGCATAGGTGCTCCCACTCTTCCTATAAGCGGAAAGCTCGCGCGTCGTAAAGATGACTCTTCGTATGTAAATGATTTACGGGTGGACGAAAATTCACCGTGGCGGTGAACCCCCCCGAAGCCGCTCTCAGGCCGAGCGGTTCTTGCGACGACGAGCCGCGAACGCCGCGAGCCCGAGGGCCGCGATGGCGAAGCCGGCGTCGCGCGTGTCGCCGCCGGGGATCGAGCAGCCGCACTGCCCGTTGTCGCCCGGGTCCGTGCCCGAGCCGCCGCCGGAGCCGCCGGAGCCGCCCGTGCCCATCACGTCCACGCAGGCGCCGATCGTGGAGTCCTTCGACGAGCACTCCTTGCCATCGGGGCAGCCGTTTCCGCCTTCGCCCTTGCAGCCGTCGACGCAGATCTCGGCCTTCGGATCGCACACCTTGCCGCTGTTCGCGCCGCCGCAGTCGGAGTCCTGGAAGCAGCCGCAGTGCACGGCGCCGTTCATGCCGCCCACGCACTGCGGGCCGTCCGGCGACATGAGGCACGCCGACGGATCCTGGCTCGTGCAGAGGACGCAGACGCCGGCCATCACGTTGCACACCGGCTTGTCGTCGATGCAGAGCTTGTCGTTCGTCGCGGAGCACTCGCCGCACGAGCCGTTCGGCTGGCAGGCGGGGGCCTTCGGATCCTTGCAGTCCGCGTCGGTCTGGCAGCCGATGCACGTGTGCGTCTCGATGTCGCAGTGCGGGGTGTCGCCGCTGCACTGCGAATCCATCGTGCATTGATCGACCTGGACCACGAGCGGCTGGTTGCCGACCTTCTGCGGATCGCTGTCCGAGAGGTAGTCCTTGTGCGGCCCGCCCGCGGCGCCCTCGGCCCCGAGCACGGCCTGGTTCGTGAGGGTCTGGCCGCTCGACGCGGTGACCTTCACGCGGAACTTCACCTCGACCATCTCGCCCGGCGCGACGTCGCCGCCCTCACCGGGGACGGCGTTCTGGCCGACGTAGAAGAAGACCGTCTTCTGGTTCTGCACCCACTCGGCCTCGTCGTTGTCGACCGCGTCGGTCTTGCTGCCTTCGCCGCCGCCCTTCGTGATCTGCAGCGAGCCGGCGTCGTACTGCATGCCGGGGCCCACGTAGTCGGAGATCGTGACCTTCGCGCCCGTGTCGTTGCCGACGTTCGTCGCGCTGATCGTGAACTCCAGCACGTCGCCCGTGACGACCGCGCCGCCGTTCAGATCCTGCACGGTCTTCGTCACCGCGAACTTCGGCGCGAGGTTCGTCACCGAGGTCACGAAGCCGCCGAGGAAGAAGATGTCGAGGCTCGAATCGGCGCCGACCGTCGCGGACGTGTCGCCGGGGTTCAGGAGCTCGGTCACGTCGACCGTGTCGAGATCGTAGCCGGCCATCGAGCCCGGGGCGCCGCTGAAGGCCGGCACGTCGGCCGCGCCCGACATCGGCACGCCGAGGTTCGATCGCGAGGAGTTGAAGAAGTTGTCGAACGGGTTCAGCGCGTCGGTGAGCTGGCCGCCGTTGAAGGTGAAGTGATCGCCCGTGTACGCCTTGTCGCCTTCGTACGTGATCGCGCTCATCTTCGCGGTGAAGCCCTGCGGCACGACGAAGCCGTCCAGCGTGACCTCCGCGCTCGGCTGCGCGAGGCCCGGATCGATCGCGGTGAAGCCGTCGAACAGAGCGAGGTTGCGCAGCTCCTCCCCGTCGGCCTCGTAGAACACGACGAGCGTCCACGCCGAGAACGCGCGGTCCACCTCGAGGCCCGCGAACACCAGCGACTCGACGTCGCTCACGCGGAAATCGCCGGCGCCCCACGTCGACACGAAGTCCGTCGCGTCGCCGGTCGCCTGGTAATAGTACCAGTCCGGGTGCGCCGGGAGGCCGTACGGGATCACCCACGTCTGGTCCGCGGTGATCTCCTGCTGCGGCCCGCCGAGCCAGTCGAGCGTCGCGTTCGGGTCCGGATCCGGGCCCTGCTTGAGCGCGGACCAGTAGAGGCGCGCGTACGTGACCATCGAGTTCGGCGGCAGATCGAGCGTCGCCGAGGTGCGCGCGTCCGTCGGGTTGATCGACGCGTTCGCGGTGTTGTCGCGGAAGTAGATGTCGGGGGCCGTGTCGGTGACGTTCAGCTCGCTCGCGCACGAAGCGACCGCGCCGGCGGGAGCCGAGACGCCCGCGCCGCAGTCGAAGGCGAGGGTGCTGCCGAACACCCGAACATCTCCCCGCGTGTCTTCTTGATGGCGCAGGACCGGATCGACCGCGGAGGCCGCGCCGGTCGCGAGGACGAGCGTCGCACCGGCGGCGAGGCCGACCGCGGTGCGAGCGAACAGAGAACGAGCACGGAAAACTGCAAGCATAGGCCAAAGTCTAACAGACGCGCCTACATGCTCTCACCTGGATTCTGCCCCGGCTGCCCCTTTTTTCCCCGAGGCTGGTGTCGTCGTCACGAGGGCCGGACGGCTCAGCTCCCGAGCAGCGGCGGCAGCTTCGATCGCTCGGCGTCGACCGACTCGATCTGCTCTTCGGGCGTCCACGACATGTCTTGTTCGAGACGGTAGGAGCCCACGAATTCGTGCGGCGGGTGACCGCGCCAGTCCTCCGGAGAGAGCATCGACACGTAGAGCTTGCCGTCGGGCCGCCGATAGAAGTGGTACGTGTGCCCGGGGCGCCGCTTGAAATTGCACGTCGCGCGGTGCAGCTCGGCGTCGCGGTGCGCCTGCTCCAGGAGGGCGCGCGCCTGCTCCTGCAGCGATCGGATCTGCCGCGCGAGGAGCTGCAGCTTGCCGCCGGTCACCGTGCCGAGGACGCGGTCGGCCTCCTGGATTTCGCGCGCGACGTCGATCAGATCGTGCACCGGCGCGAGGCGCGAGATGGGGTACGGAGATGATCGTGCGGGCCCCTCGTGGCGGGGCGCGTCGTCGCGCTTGAAGCCTTCGTCGCTCATCGGAGCCTCTCTCTTAATCCGATTCCACGCGCGCGGTCGAGACGCTCGCGCGGCGCGCCGGATAGAGCGACGCCACGAGCGAGAGGACGACGGCCGCGACGAGCGTGAGCACGATGTACCGGGGCGGCAGATCGAACGTGACGTCGAAGGCCGAGACCGCTCGCAGCGCGCCCACGCTCGCGAAGCCCAACGGTACGCCGAGGGCCACCGCGAGCGCGCCGCCGACGAGGCCCGTGAACGCGCCCTCGCCGATCACGAGGCGTCGCACCTCCGGCGCCGTCATGCCGAGCGTGCGGTAGAGGAGCAGCTCGTTCTTGCGGGCGTGCACGTAGATCGCGAGCTGGTTCGCCACGCCGATCGCCGCGAGCAGCGTCGTGAGGAAGAGGATCACGTCGAAGATCTGGAAGTCGCGGCCCGTCTCGCGGACGCGCTCCGCCATGTAGAATTCGCCGGGCATCACGCGCACGCCGCGGAGCGAAGCTTGAAAATCGCGGCCCGCGTCCGTCTTCGCGCGGTCGCCGAAGGGGAAGGGGCCGAGCGCGAGGATGTCGGGCTGCGCGGGCGACTCGCCGTCCAGGACCACGAGCGAATCACCGATCGGCCGCGAATAAGGGGCGATCAGATCCGCGTCGGCCTCGTCGATCACGCCGTACGTCTTGCTGTTGCGGTACGCCTCCAGCACCAGCGAATAGCCGATGTCGTCCGTCACGCCGATCACGCGGAGGCGGCGCGCTCCGCCCTTGCCCGACACGTCGAAGAAGTCGCCCTCCGCCACGCCGTAGCGCCGCGCCATCATGCGCGAGAGGAGGATCGTGCCGGGGCCGAAGCGATCCGCGATCGCCACGAGATCCGGGCGGCCGAGCGTCGCGGCCCAGCGCTTGAGGCCGCCGCTCTCCACCGCGTGGATCGCGTTCGGCCACGGCGTGCGCGACGAGACGCGGATCGCCACCGCGCGCGGCGACAGGTGCTTCGCGACGCGCGCGGCCGCGGGGATCTCGCAGCCCGGATCGCCCGGATCCTGATCCGGCTTGCAGATCGGCAAACGCAGCTTCCCCGTGCGCCGATCCGTTTGCAGATCCGGCACGAAGAACACGCACTTTTCGACGCCGCCGTGCGCCCACGCCATCACCTCTTGCTTGAGCGCGTGCGTCGCGATGTGCAGCGACAGGAGCAGCGCGAACACGAGCATGATGCCCGCGACCGGGAGCCCGAGCTCGGCCCCGCGACGCTCCACGCGGCGCGCCACCAGGAAGCGCACGGCGGACGATCGTGACGGCATCACGCGGGCCATCGCGCCGCCGAGCCAGCCCACGAGATCCGGCACCAGCATCACGGTCGCGAGCGCGAGCGCGCACACGATCCCGGCCTCCAGCGCGAAGAACGCGAGCGATGGCAGCGCGCGCTCGAAGAACGGGCGCATCAGCACGAAGAGCAGCGCCGCGAACGGCATCGCGATGCGCGCGAGGCCTCGGACGCGCGTGGGGCCCGTCACCTTCTCGTGCGCGCGGCCCGCGAGCGCGTCGGCCACCGGGAGCTTCAGGATGTCGCGCACCGGACGGATCACGCCGAGCAGCGCCGTCGCGCCGCCGATCGCCGCGACGATCGTCATCCGCGCGAGCGGGAGCGTCATTCCGTGCACGTGGATGCGCGCGCGACCCGTCGTCGTCATGCCCGCGATCGCCGCCGCGTACGAGAGCGGGATCGCCCCGATCACGCCGAGCACGGCGCCCGTCACCGCGACGATCACCGCCTCGCGCACGAAGATCGCCGCTACCTCTTCCGGCTGCGCGCCGAGGCTTCGATACAAGGCGACCTGGCGTTTGCGGCGCTCGATGACGGCCGCGAACGTGAAGAACACGATCAGCGCGCCGACGAGGTACGCGGACAGCGAGCCGAGCCGGATCGCCGAGCGCATCACCTCGTAGTCCTCGTGCGTCTCGACCTTCGCGTCGGCCGCTTGGATCGGCGTGCCGTCCGCGCGCACGCCCTGCAGGCGCACCGTCGTCGGCGTCACGTCGAGCTCGGGGTTCGTGACCCACGATTTCGCCTCGACCGCGCGCGTGTTCGTGTCCAGCACCAGGACCACGTTCACCGTCGCGGTGCCGAGCGCGACGCCGAGGATCGCGGCCCACGTGCCGAAGCGATCCGACCGCAGGTTGCGCGCGCTGAGGAGCGCCGCGAATCGCCCGAAGAGGGCGGCGAAGAAGCTCGCGAGCACGTGTCCCCCCTAAATCCCGAGGCTCTTCAGCCGATCGTGCACAGCCGCAGGCGACACGTCGGGCCCGGCGAGCGTCGCATATTTCGCGAGCGCGCCGTCCTTCAGGAACTCCACGCGCTGGAACCGGGCCGCGTGCTCCGGGTGGTGCGTCACGAGCAGCAGCGCCGCGCCGGCCTCCGCGAGCACGTCGAGGAGGAGCGCTAAAATTCGCCGCCCCGTCTCCACGTTGACGTTGCCGGTCGGCTCGTCGGCGAGCACCAGTTTCGGCTTTTTTACAAGGGCGCGCGCGATCGCGACGAGCTGCATCTCGCCGCCGGAGAGCTGCGCCGGCAGGTGGCCGCGCCGCGCCTTGAGGCCGACGCGATCGAGGAGGCCGTCCACCGCCGCGTCGTCCGCGGGCAGCCCGTCCACGAGGAAGGGGAGCGCCACGTTCTCGCGCACCGTCAGGTTCGGGACGAGGTGGAAGAACTGGTACACGATGCCCATCCGCCGCCGGAGCACGGTGCGCTTGCGGTCGTCCGCGGCGACGACGTCCTCCCCGAGGACGTGCGCGGTCCCGGCGTCCGGGGCGACGAGGCCGGCCACGCACCCGAGCAGGGTGCTCTTGCCGACGCCGGAGGGCCCCATGATGGCGCACGACTCACCGGCCGAGAGGTCCAGATCGATGCCCCGGAGCACCTCCACGTGGGTGTCGCCGAACGCGTACCTCTTTTCGAGGCCGCGCAGGTGGATCATGGAGTCTTCGGGAGGAGAAGCGGTTTCCGGAGGCACGCGCCGCCTTCTAGCACGGACAAGGGCCGTCGGTGCGGGCGCGGGAGAGCCTCATTCGGAGTACACCTCTCGGCCTCCCACGACCGTGCGGAGCGTGCGCATGTTCCTTAACGCCTCAGGCGGGACGAGCGCCGGATCCGCGGCGACGATCGTCAGATCCGCGACGGCGCCCGGCTTGATCACGCCCAGATCCTTCGCGCCCGCGATCTCGTCGGGGGTGCAGGAAAAAGCCGTGATCGCCTCCATGACATCGAGTCGCTCCTCGGGCCGCCACCCGCCTCTCGGAGAGCCCTTCGCGTCCGTGCGGGTGACCGCGGCGTATACTCCATACCAAGGATTCTCGTCCTCCACCGGCGCGTCCGATCCGAACACCAGAGTCGCGCCGGCGCGGAGCATCGTCCGCCAGGCATAAGCGCCCTTGATACGATCGGCCCCGACGCGCGCCTCGGCCCAGGGCATGTCGCTCGTCGCGTGCGTGGGCTGCATGCTCGCGATGACGCCGAGAGACGAAAATCGCGGGATATCCTCGGGCGAGACGACCTGCGCGTGCTCGACGCGGTGGTGATGCGAGCGGTCCTGTCCTTCCACGCGAGCGAGGGTGTCCAGCGCGACGCGATTGCCCTTGTCGCCGATGGCGTGGATCGTCACGTCGTAGCCGGCGTCGTGCGCGATCTTCGCGCGCCGATAGAGCTCCTCCGCGGGCGTCACGAGGAGACCCGACGTGTCCGGCCGGTCGGAATACGGAGCGAGCAGCGCCGCGCCGCGGGAGCCGAGCGCGCCGTCCGCGAACAGCTTGATGCCCATCACGCGAACGAGGCTGTCCGCGGGGCCCTTCGGCGCGTGCAGCAGCGCCTCCACAGAGGGCCAGTCACCGCCGAGATAGGCGTACACCCGCAACGTCAGCTTCCCCTCCTTTTCGAGGGCCTGAAGCTCGCGGAGCGCCGCCGGATCCGTCCCCATATCGTGCACCCCGGTGAGCCCGGCGCGGCGACAGAGATCCATGCCTTTCTCCAGGTCGGCTCGCAGCTCGGCCGGGGAGGCGGGCGGGAGCTTCTCCGCGATCAGGTTCACCGCATTGTCCACGAACACGCCAGTCGGAGCGCCCTTGTCGTCGCGCAGGATCTCCCCGCCGGCGGGCGATTTCGTCGCGTCGCCGACCCCTGCGAGCGTCAGCACGGACCCGCTCACCCACACCGCATGTCCGTCGACGCGCTCCAGCCAGATCGGGTGTCCGGGCGCGGCCTCGTCGAGGGCGGCGTGCGTCGGAAACATCGGCTTATCCCAATCGTTCTGGTCCCACCCGCGCCCGCGAATCCAGGCGCCGGCCGGAGCCTGTTTCGCGGCCTCCCGGATGCGAGAGGCGATGTCGGCGACAGACGTGGTCCCGCGCAGATCCACCTCTCTCTGCGCGGCCCCGAGCGACCGAAGGTGCAAGTGCGCATCCACGAGCCCGGGCAAGATCGCCGCGCCATGGAGATTCACCCGACGCCCCGAAAGACTATCGACCGGATCCCCATCGAACACATGCGTGATGCGCCCATTCTCGACGCGGACCCCCTTGGCGTGGGGATGCGCCGGATCCAGCGTATGCACCGTGGCGCCGAAATAAATCACGGCGTCCTC
Source organism: Polyangiaceae bacterium (assembly GCA_046351455.1). Taxonomy (GTDB): domain Bacteria; phylum Myxococcota_A; class Polyangia; order Polyangiales; family Polyangiaceae; genus JADJRH01. Next base: position 94,458 of record JAXLYM010000024.1, on the reverse strand, counting down.
TCGCGGAGTCGCGTTCATGGAACTGCCACCTTGGGAAGAGCCGGGCGCAGCGCCGCACCCGGTGAGCAGGAGCGCCGCGAGCGCCGGACGGAGTGCCTTCATGGCCCGGAGTAATACCCCGCGATGCCCCCGAATCGAAGGGAAAAAGAGGGTGCCCACCCGAGCATTCCTCCCATCTCCGAATCCCCTTTTTCCAAAGACTTTTTGGAACGGCGTGGGCCGGAGTGGGACCGCGCACGAGCGCAGCGGCCTGCTACGCCATGACCGTGTCTGAGCGAACGTAGGCGCGAACGAAGTTGAGCGCCGGTGGAGCGAGTTCCCGCAGCGGAGCAGGACGCGAGCAACGTCGAGGCCTGCGTCCGATCCGCTCCGGACTCCGCTCCGCCAGGCGGAGCTCCGCCTCCGCGGACCGGACTCCGGCCTCCCAGTGGCGGTCAGCACGTGCGCGGTCTCACGCAGGCCCGCGCGCCCCAACCCCCCGCGCCGTCATCTCCCTCTCAAGTGTAATGAATCTCGAGGTGCCCACCCCCAGCCGCCCTTCGGTCGGCTGCCCCTCCCAAATCGCTCACTGTCGTTCGCGAAGGGAGGGGAACGTCCCGCGATGTTTGGAGTGTGCTCAGGGCATCGCGTCGGTCTCGATGCGGGTTTGCATCTCCGACCAGCCGCCGTAACCCGTCATGAAGTCGATGACCGTCAGATCCGGGCGGACCACCACCCAGCTCGGATAACCGATGTTGTCGGCGCCGATCGCCGGCTCGAACTCGGCCACGCCCCAGCCGCGGTCGTTGAGGACCGGGGACTCCAGCTTGTACTTCGTGGTCCAGGTCGTCAGCTTGGCTTGCGAGGTGACGCCGAACACGTCGCTCAAGGACGGGGCGAGCAGCGTGATCACCTGCACGTCGATGCCCTTCGCCTTCATCGCCGTCACGAACGCCTCCTCCTCTGTCGCCATCTGCTGGCAAGGCGGGCAGTCGATCGCGGACATGTCGATGACGAGGTACGTGCCCTTGAAGTCGTGAATACGCACCGGCTCATTGCACTTGTCGAGGAACACGCCGTCGGGGACAACGGCGCCCTTCGCCAGCACGTAGTCGCCGGTGTACGCGGGCGGGTTCGCCTTCGGCCAGCCGCAGGCGTACGTGCCGGGCGGGTTGAAGCCGTTCTGCGGGTCGCCCATGATCTCGCCGATCGTCATCTGGCCGCTGACGTTGAAGTCGAGGTTGCCGCCGGCCATCAAAGGCTGCATCAAGACCTGATTGGCGATGTCCACCGTCGATCCGTTCACCACGGCGGTGCCCTGTTCGCTCGTCGGGCCCATCGGGCTGCGGAAGTACTTGCCGTTCGACCAGCCAATCCACTCCGTCTTCGACGGCATGCTGGAAGAGACTTGCTTGTAGCAAGTGTCGAGTCCGTCGGTGACCGTCACGTCGGCGCGGAACATCACCTCGCACGTGGGGCAGAGCCACGGCGCAGAGCGATCCTCCGTCGCCTCGTAGTGGCGCGTGTAGCTGCAGTCCGTCGCGCCCGTGGCCTTCGCCGCGTCGTCGAACGTGACGTTCCACGTGACGTCGCCCTTCAGCGTCTTCAGGGCCTCGGGCTTCGGCGTCGTGTCGGTGACGCCGCCGGTGCCGCCGGTGTCGGTGGCGCCGCCCGCGCCGCCCGTGAGCGTCTCGGTCGTCGTCTCGGTGGTCGTGGTGGTGGTGGTGCCGCCCGAGCCGGACGAGCCCGTGTCGGAGCCGCCGCAGCCCGAGAGCGCGGCGATCGCCGGGAGAAGGAGCGGGAGGACGAAAGCGGAGGACCGTTCGATGAAGGCAGAGCGCATATTCGCCGGATGGTACCCCAAAGTCCCCGCGCGCAACCCGCGAAATGGCCCCCTGCGATCGAAATATGTCCCCCGGACCGTGTCAGTCGTAGAGCCTAGTTGAAAATTCACCGCCCGGTCGATCTCGGGCCGCGCGGGACACGGTGCGTCATCGCGTGTTTGAATACAGGTGTGATTTTCGACCGACGAAGCGCACCGAAGCGCCATTGTCCTCGATGAGGTTTCGGCGGGGTTTGGAAGGAGCCAGCGCGCTAGGGGAGGTTCGAGCGAGCGAAGACGTCAGCCGCGCCCCCCCAAAAACATCTTCGAACGTCAGGGTACCAGGTCGCGGGACGGTACGCCGACTCGGCCGAGGATCTTCGCGGCGCGCGTGTCGTCCGCGGGGGTGGGGGCGCCCTCTGCGATGACGACCGGGTGCACGCGGAGGCGCTCGATTTCGGCGTGCGTCGCGCCCTCCGGCAGCTTCACCACGAGCTCCACCGCGATGGCCTCGCTGTTGTCGACGGCGGCCTGATCGAAGATGTAGTTTCCGATCGAGTAGAACACCCACTTACCGTCGATCTTCTCGGCCGGCTGCACGACGTGGGGGTGGCCGCCGATCACGATGTCGGCGCCGGCCTGGACTGCCGCCTTCGCGAACTTCTTCTGCGCGTCGTTGGGCGCGAATTTGTGCTCGTCGCCCGCGTGGAACGTGACGACCACGAACGCCGCCTCCTCGCGCGCCTTCTTGCACGCCGCGCGGAGACGCTTCTCGTCCTCGATGCGAGCCACGTAGTCGTTGCGGGTGATCCCCATGTCGTTCTTGGACGCGAACGAGGCCCCGATGAAGGCGATCTTGAGGCCGCGCACGTCCACGAGCATGGGAGTCCACGCGGACTCCAGATCGAGGCCGACGCCCACGTGCTGCACGCCCGCCTTGTCCAGCGCCTTGAGCGTCTCCTTCACGCCGCGGAGGTCCTGATCCATCGCGTGGTTGTTCGCGAGGTTCACGGCGTTGAACTTGTATTTGGCGAGCGTCTCGGCGTGCTCGGGGCGGGCCCACAGGACCGCGTAGCGCTTTCCGGGCGGCGTCTCGTTCGGCTTCTTCGCGGTGGTGAAGGGGTTTTCGAGGTTCGCGAACGTGAAGTCCACCTCTCGATAGAGCGCCGCCATCGGGCGGAAGGGGAACTCCGGATCTCCTGTGCGCGCCAGGACCTTCGCGATCCGCCGGCCGAAGATGACGTCACCGACGGAGAGGAAACGGGCGCGCAGAGGCTCCGGCGGAGGCGGCGGCGCGGGCTCCGTCGTGGCCGCGGCGACGGTGGTCGTGGTCGGGAGAGGGGCCGACGCAGAGGCTGTGTCCGTCGTGACGGAGGGAGTCGGCGGAGGTGGCTTGTCGCCCGTCCCGGCTCCGGCGCCGCAGCCCGCGAGCACAGGCAACGACGCGCACAGGATGCAATGCGCCAGACGGAGGAGCCGAGGGGACCACACGAACGCCACGCGGCATTCTGCCACAGAGGGCGCCCGGGTGCGACGGTGTCCGACGATCTCACGCGGACAGCCCCGGGGAGCCGCGCAGGTGAGTGGTTTTGTCCTCAACCCCCCGTGCCGCGAAAGTCCACAAAAAGGTCGCCTTTGTCTGGACAATCTTACGCGCGTGTCTTTTTGAGATTCCGCCGCGTAGGCCCTTTACAGGCTGGTCTGCTGTCCGTTAGCGTTTCCGTTTCCAATGAAAGGCACTGCGATCCAGGGCGCAATCGACCCCCTCCTCGCACGCCAGCTCACGCGCGCCGGCGCGTCGCCCGATGCGCCTCCGACCCAGGAAGCGTGGGCGAAGCTGGTCCGCTCGATCAACGATCACTACCGCCATGCGGCCGACGATCGCGCGCTCCTCACGCGCTCGATGGAGCTGTCCACGGCCGAGCTGGAGGAGCTGCGCCGCCGCGTCGAACGGCAGCGCGATCAGCTCCGGATTGCCATGCTCGGTGTGTCGGACGCACTCTCGATGTTCGAGGAGCTGGCCCGCTCCGAGGCCGAGCTGGATCGCAGCCGCATCGAGTCGGCGAAGACGGAATTCTCGGTGCGCCTCGCGGACGCGTTCGCCGTCGAAGGGGACGACGACGACACGACTGCCGAGCTGTCGGGGATGCGCACCAACCTCGTGCGGCTGGCCGATCAGCTCATCCGGCTCCTCGCCAGCACCGCCGCGAAAGCCGCTCTGGACCGGGAGCTCGCGGTGGCGCGCACCGTCCAGCAGCTCCTCGTCCCGCCGACGGAGACCGCGGAAGGATCGGTGCTGCGGGTGGCCGCGCACTTCCAGCCTGCGTCGGAGTGCGGCGGGGATTGGTGGGGTTTCTATCCGCTGCCGGGCGGCCGCGATCTGGTGGTGATCGGGGACGTCATCGGGCACGGCATCGCCTCTGCGCTGATGACCGGCGTCGCGAAGGCCGCCTGTGAGCTCTCTTGCCACATGCTCGGTGAGGCGCTGACTCCCGCGGAGCTGCTCCGGCTCATGAACGTGGCCTTCTGTCGCTCCGCCCAGCAGCGAATGATGATGAGCGCGTGCGCGGCCCTCTTCGATCGCCACACCGGCGTCGTGTCGATCGCGGGCGCGGGGCACCCGTTCCCGTACCTCCTCCGCGAGGGCATGGTGCAGCCGCTCGCCGTGCAGGGGCAGCCGTTCGGCGCGGATCTGACTGCCACCTACGAGTCGATGGAGCTGTCGCTCCGGCCGCGCGACGTGTTCGTGTTCTACACGGACGGCCTCATCGAGTGCGAGAACGCCGGAGGCGAGCAGTTCTCCGAGCGGCGCTTCCGCGTGGCCTGTCAGCGGGCCTCGTCCTCGGGGGCGCCCGGCGTGCGCGACGCCGTCATCCAGACTTTGAGTGACTTCGCAGGTGACAAGGACGCCGGCGACGACATCACCCTCGTCGTGTCGAGTGTGCCCTAGGGGCTACCCGCCGTGATCCCTCGCGGATCATGGCCTGTGCCCGCCGGTATCAAGGCTTTTCGAAGTCGAACAGGAGACTGAATGTTCGTCGAATCTCTGGGCTACGATCTCGACAGCGCGAGCTGGAGCAAATCCCCGTTTCCGACCCTGGACTCCCCTCGAACTCTGGTGCTCGCGTTCGGCGCGCCGGAGGTCGTGGGCGATCAGGCGCCGCTCGCCGCGCTCGCGAAGGCGTACCCGCGCAGCATCCTCGTCGGCTGCTCCAGCGCGGGCGAGATCCACGGCACCACGATCCACGATCGCAGCCTCTCGGTCACGGTCACGCGGTTCGACAAGACGGATCTGATGCTCGCGTGGATGGATGTCGCCGCGTCGGCGGAGTCGTTCAACGCGGGGCAAGCGCTCGCGAAGAAGCTCCTCGCGCGGAGCGGTCTGCGCGGCGTGCTCGTGCTGTCCGAAGGCCTCAACGTGAACGGCAGCGAGCTCGTGCGCGGGCTCAACTCGGCGCTGGACGAGTCGATCGTCGTGACGGGCGGCCTCTCCGGCGACGGGACGCGCTTCCAGAGCACGTGGGTCGCGATCGGCGGAAAGGCCCGCTCCAACGTGGTCGCGGCCGTCGGGTTCTACGGGGACCACGTCTCGCTCGGCCACGGATCCAAGGGCGGATGGGACAAATTCGGGCCCGAGCGCGTGATCACGCGGTCGGAGGGCAACGTGCTGTACGAGCTCGACGGCAAGCCCGCGCTCGCGCTGTACAAGGAGTACCTCGGAGATCGCGCCAAGGATCTTCCGGCGAGCGGCCTTCTGTTCCCGCTCGCGATGCGGCGGCACGCGAAGGACGAGAAGGTCCTCGTGCGCACGCTGCTCGCGGTCGATCACGAGAAGAGCTCGATGACGTTCGCGGGCGATCTGCCGAAGGGATCGCTCGTGCAGCTCATGAAGGCGGACTTCGAGAAGCTGATCGGCGGCGCGTCGCTCGCGTCGGCGATGGCCGTCGACACGCCCGTGGGCGACGCGGACAAGAGCCGGCTCGTCATCGCGATCAGCTGCGTCGGGCGGCGCCTCGTGCTCGGGGAGCGCACGGAGGAAGAGGTGGAGGCGGTGCGCCACGCGCTGCCGGAGGGGAGCGATCCGGCGATCACCGGGTTCTACTCCTATGGTGAGATCAGCCCGTATGCAAAGGGGCACTGCGATCTTCACAATCAGACGATGACGCTGACGGTGATCGCGGAGTCGAAGTCGGCGCTCGCGCGCGCGGGCCTGAAAGACAAGGCTCCGGCGAACGACGCGGCGCCGGACAGCACCGCTCGGGTGGGGGAGCTCGACATCGATCTCTCGACCGACGTTCGCAAGTTCGACTCCACCACGGAGACCACCGTGAAGGCGCCGAAGACGACGGCGCCTCTGCCGGCCGCCGGGAGGCCCGCGGCGCTCGCGAAGCCGGCGGCGTCGTCCCCGCCGACGACCGCGCGCGTGACGCCGGTCGCGAAGGCGAGGCCCGCGGCGCCCGCTGCGCCCGTCGCGTCCGCTGCGGCGGCGAAGGCCGCGCCCGAGGTCGCGCCCGCGTCTCCGCGCCAGTCGGAGGTGCCGTCGAGCGCGGTGGTCGCGAAGGGGCCCGCGGCGATCCCGGCGACCGGGTTCGTCGTGGTGGATCGGTCGTACGATCTCGACACGGGGACGTGGTCCGCGCCGCTGCCCGCGCTGGACTCGCCGCGCACGCTGGTGCTCGCGTTCGGCGCGCCGGAGGTGGCGGATCAGACGGCGCCGCTCGAGGATCTCGCGAAGGCGTACCCGCGGTCCGTCGTCGTCGGGTGCTCCAGCGCGGGCGAGATCCATGGGACCACGGTGCGCGATCGCTCGGTTTCTGCCGCGGTTTCGCGCTTCGACAAGACGGATCTGAAGCTCGTGTCGTTGGAGGTGGCGGGGCCCGGCGACTCGTACGCGGTCGGTCAGGCGCTCGCGAAACGGCTCCTGCAGAAGCCCGGGCTGCGCGGCGTGCTCGTGCTGTCGGAAGGCCTCAACGTGAACGGGAGCGAGCTCGTGCGCGGCGTGAACGCGGTGCTCGACGACTCGATCATCGTGACGGGCGGCCTCTCCGGCGACGGGACGCGCTTCAAGAAGACGTGGGTCGCGATCGGCGGGAAGATCCGGCCGAACCTCGTCGCCGCGATCGGGCTCTACGGCGATCATGTCGTGATCGGCCACGGATCCAAGGGCGGATGGGACAAGTTCGGGCCCGAGCGCGTCGTCACGCGCTCCGAGGCGAACGTGCTGTACGAGCTCGACGGGAAGCCGGCGCTCGCGCTGTACAAGGAGTACCTCGGCGACCGCGCCAAGGATCTGCCGGCGAGCGGCCTCTTGTTCCCTCTGTCGCTCCGCAAGAACGCGAAGGACGACAAGGTGCTCGTGCGCACGCTGCTCGCGGTCGATCACGATCGGCAGTCGATGACGTTCGCGGGCGATCTGCCGAAGGGCGCGCTCGTGCAGCTCATGAAGGCCGATTTCGAGCGGCTCATCGGCGGCGCGTCGCTGGCCTCCGCGATGGCGCGCGACACGATGGCGAAGGGCGAGGTGCCGGATCGGCTCGTGATCGCGATCAGCTGCGTCGGGCGGCGGCTCGTCCTCGGCGATCGGACCGAGGAGGAGATCGAGGCCGTCGGCGACACGCTCCGCGCGGACGGCGGGCTCCACGTGACCGGGTTCTATTCGTACGGCGAGATCAGCCCGTACGCGTCCGGGCACTGCGATCTGCACAACCAGACGATGACGATCACGGTCATCGGCGAGACGGAGACGGCGCTGCCGCCGCGCGTGGCGCGCTCCCTCCCGCCCGAGACGCCCGCGGTGATGGATCTGCCGACGCGCATGGCTCCTGCGGGCGCTCCGGCGGAGGCCGCGGCTCCTTCGGTGGCGCCGCCCACGCGGCCGGAGACGACGCGCCCGGTGCCTCTTCCGAGCGCGCCGCCGCCCGCGATCGCGACGCCGCAGGCCCCGCCGGTGTCCACGCGCACGCCGGCCCCGGCCTCGACGCGCGTGCGACCGGCCGTCACGACGCGGATCCCGATCACGTCGCAGAGCACCGGCGCGCCCACGATCACCCGCGAAACGCGCGGCGACGTGACGAGCGTCACGATCGGCGGGCGCCTCACCGAGTCGTTCCGCGGCGAGGCGCTCGGCCGCGAGCTCTCGGGCACGGTGATCCTGGATCTCGCGAACGTGGAGCGCATCACGTCGTTCGGCGTGCGCGAGTGGCTCACGATGCTCGGCGCGGCCGCGGGGCGCTCGAATCTGTACCTCGCGCGGTGCCCGGACGCGGTCGTGAACCAGCTCGCGATGATCCGCACGTTCGCGGGCGCGAGCCTCGTGACGTCGTTCTTCGGGCCGTACCTGTGCGAGGCCTGCGGGGAGCCGTTCGAGCGGCTCTTCGACGGCGAGGACGACGCGGAGACGATCCGCGGCAAAGAGCCTGGATCCGCGACGTGCCCGCGGTGCTCCGGGAGCGGGCGGTTCGACGACGACGCGAAGACGTTCTTCGCGTTCGCGCTCTCGCACGCGGGGGTGCCGCTCCCCGCGGACGTGCGCGCCGCGCTCGACGCGCTCGCGCCGCCCGAGGGGCCGAAGGACGCGGTCGAGAAGACGGTCGACGGCGATCTCACGCGCGTGCACATCCACCGCGCGGCGAAGGCGGTCCGGTGGCAGCGCATCTTCGACGGCATCGAAGGCCGGCTGGAGCTGGACATCGGCGGCGCCAACCTCGACGCGGACGGCGCGGCCTCGCTGATGCGCGCGCTCCGCGCCCTCGGCCCCGAGATCACGTCGATCCGCATCGAGCGCTGCCCGCGCGGCGTGCTGGAGTCGTTCAGCCGTGGGGAGCTGCCCGCGCAGACGTCGATCGGATCGGTCGTGTGCGACGGCTACTGCCCGTCGTGCGCGGCGCACCGTCCGGCGGTCGTCTCGGTCGCGGATCCGGACGCGCGCGCCGAGTGCAAGCGCTGCGGCGAGCTGCTCGAGGTGAAGGAGCGGTCCGCGGTGCTCGCGCTGGCGAAGGCCCCCGGCAAGCCGATCGAGTCGAAGGCGCCGCCCGCCTCTGCGCCGACGCCTTCGCTGACGCCTGCGCCCGCGCCCGTGACGCCTTCGCTGCCGCCTCCGTCGGTGCCTGTGCCGGCTTCGGCCGCGGCGAAGACGTCGCCGGTCACGATCGGCCTCGGCCTCGCGGTCGTGGGGCTGCTCGCGATCATCGCGTATTCTCAGATGCGGCCTCCGGCGGCCACCGGCGCGCCCGCCGCGTCGGGATCGGCCGCGGTCGCGGCGGCGCCTCCGTCTCCGTCCGCGAGCGCGTCCGGCGGCGACGGGTGGCTCGCGCCCGCGGATCTCCCGCCGGCGTGGGCCGATCAGCCTTTCGTCGCCGGGGATCCGGACCTCACGCTCGTCGGCCACGCGACCGGCGCCGCGACGCCCGAGGCCGCGGTGCAGGCCGCGCGCCTCGACGCGATCCGCGTGCTCATCGGCGAGATCCAGCGCGAGCTCGCGCCCGGCTCCGCGCACGAATTCGTGAAGGCGCGCGAGCCGGCCGCCGACAAGCGGGACAGCCCCGAGATCGGCAAGCGGTTCCTCGCGCAGATGGGCTCGTTCGCGACGCCCGAGCGCGTGGAGACGACGCTTCGCAAGCGGTCCGAAGGCGTGGAGGCGTTCGTGCGCTTCAAGCTCGCGAAGGCGTCGCTCCAGCGCGTCGTCGCGGAGTACAAGGACACGAACCGCTTCCAGGGCATGGAGCTCGGGCGCTACTTCCCGTCGCTGGAGGCGACCATCCACTCGTCGTCGGAGATCGTGGTGCTCTCGGTCGACAAGGGCTCCGCGGCGGACGTGCTCGGCGTGCGCGCGGGCGATTTCCTGGCCTCGGTCGGCGGCGCGCCCGCTCCGTCCGTCGACGCGCTCAAGACGCAGATGGGCGACGAGTGGGCGCGCACGTCGCCCGGCGGCGCGATGACGGTCGAGATCGAGTCGGCCGGCGCGAAGCACACCGTACGCTTCACGAAGCCTTCGAAATGAGCCATTTCGCGCGCTGCTCGCCATGACGACCTTCGGCAACTACGAGCTCATCGCGCCCCTCGGATCCGGCGGCATGTCCAACGTGTGGTTGGCGCGCTCGCCGGGCGCGGATGGGATCGTGGTGCTGAAGCGGCTCCTCCGCGCGCACCTCGGGGAGCCCGAGATCGTCGCGATGTTCCAGGACGAGGCGGACCTCGGCGAGCTGCTCCGCCACCCGAACCTGGTGCGCACGTTCGAGCACGGCACGGCCGAAGGGGAGCCGTACATCGTGATGGAGCGCCTCGAAGGCGAGGACGTCCGCACCGTGCGGCGCACCATCCGTCGCAAGCGTCAGGTGGTGCCGTTCGAGATCGCGGTGGAGATCCTGATCCGCGCGTGCGACGGCCTCCACGCCGCGCACGAGCTGTGCGGGCCCGGCGGCAAGCCGCTCCAGATCGTCCACCGCGACGTCTCGCCCCACAACATCATCGTGACCTTCGAGGGCGACGTGAAGGTCCTCGATTTCGGCATCGCGAAGAGCGCCCGCCAGCGCATCGAGACGAAGCACGGCGTGCTCAAGGGGAAGATCCCGTACATGGCGCCGGAGCAGATCCGCGCGGAGAAGGTCGATCGTCGCACCGACGTCTACGCGCTCGGGGTCGTGCTGTACGAGCTCGCGGTCGGCGAGCGGCCTTACTACATGACAGCGCCCTCCGAGTTCGCGCTGATGATGGCGATCGTGCACGGCGACCTGCGCTTCCCGAGCACGATCCGCCGCGATTTCCCGTCGGAGCTGGAGGCGATCGTGATGCGCGCGCTCTCCGGCAGCCCGGAGCGGCGCCACCCGACGGCGGCCGCGCTGGCGAAGGAGCTCATCGCCTTCCGCGATCGCGAGAAGCTGCCCTCCGGCCGCGACATGCTCGCGCGGTGGATGGGCGCGAACTTCGCGGAGCGCATCGACTCGCTGCGCCGCGCGGCCTCGCCGGTGGAGCTGGCCGAGCAGCTCGCCTTCGCCGAGAAGCGCCGCCGCGAGGCCGAAAACGAGGACGACGACGTCGAGACCGCGCGCCGCGCGAAGCCCGCCGCCGAGGAGCGATCGAGCGGCGCGCAGCACAGCTTGTCGCGCCGGCCGCTCGCGACCGCGGTGCTCGCGACGCTCTCCGGCCGCATCAACGAGAGCTTCGACGGCAACGAGATCGGCCGCACCATCGCGGAGTCGAAGCGCGTCGTGCTCGATCTCGCGGGCGTGGAGCGCGTCACCTCGTACGGCGTGCGCGAGTGGATCGCGATGATGGGCGCGTGCAAGCAGACCGAGCTGTGGCTCGCCCGGTGCGCGGAGCCGATCGTCGCGCAGCTCTCGATGATCCCGGGGTTCGCGGGCCACGCGCGCGTCGCGAGCCTCGTGCTCTCGTACCGCTGCTCGCAGTGCGACGCGTCCTCGGTGCGCCTCGTGGATCTGGAGACGGACGCGGCGGAGCTCCTGGCGGGCGCGCCGGCGCCGGGCACGTGCGAGCACTGCGGCGGCGAGACGCGGGCCGAGGACGACGAAGCGAGCCTCCGCTTCACGAAACCGTGGCTCGGCAAGCCGATCGAGGCCTCCGTTCGAGCCGCGCTCGCGGTGATCGCGCGCGAAGGGGACGGCGCGCCGCCTCCGGTGGAGAAGATCGTCCTCGGCACCGAGACGCACGTCCGGCTGCGCCGCGGCGTCGGTCGGCGCATGCGCTTCCGCCGCGTGCTGGACGGCATCGAGGGGCACCTCCGCGTGGACGTGCGCGATCCGGCGGCGCTCGACGCGAAGGGCGCGCAGGAGCTCGCGCGGGCGCTGCTCGATCTCGGGCCCGAGGTGACGTCGATCGCGGTGCAGGGCGCTCCGGCCGCGCTTTCGGCGGCGCTCGGCGGATCGAAGCGCGTGGAGATCCTCTCGCGGCAGACGGAGAAGGCGACCACGCTCGCGCCGCCGGCTCCGGACGCCGCGCCCACGTCGGACAAGAGCGTCCCGTCCTCGCGCCGCGCCGCCCGCTCCGGGAAGCGCTCCACCCCTCCGAACGGCACGGATCCTCGCGCGGCGCCGGCGCCGGCGGACGCCGCGCCTCCCCGCGACGGAGCGCCCGCGGGGAAGGCGCACGACGGTGCAGCCGCGGGGGAGACCTCTCAAGTGCGGGCCGGCACGAGCGCGGGGGACGTGGTGCTCCACCCCCCAAAAAAACAGCCAAACGGAGATCGTGCGGACGCTCCTGGCAGCGACGCGAAGAAGGCCGTGTCGCGCGCCGCGGCACCGGCACCCACGGGCGGGCGCACCGCGCTGTTCGTCGGCGCGGCGATCGCGCTCGTCGCGGTCGTGGGGTGGCTCCGGCTCCGGCGGTCCGATTCGAGCGATCCGGCCCCTTCCGCATCCATCGGCGCGACCGTCGGGTCCGGCTCCGTCGCGGGGCAGGCGAACGCGACGAACAGCTCCGGCGCGCTGGAAAACGCCCCGTCGGAGGGCATCGAAAAAATCGATGGGGCGCGCGAGATCACGGCGATCGGCCGCGGCCCCACGGACGACGCGGCGCTCGCTTCGGCGCGGGCGCGCGCGGTGGTGCTGCTCGTGGACGCGGTGCGCGCGGCGCTGCCGGAGGACGTGCGCGCCGTCGAGGAGGCGGCCGCTCCGTTCCCGACCGCGGACGAGATCGCGCGGCGCTTCCTCGCGCACCTCGGCGTCGGCGCCACGCCGGAGCGCAAGGGAGCGCGCCCTGTCAGCGCCTCCGGCGATCGCGCGCTCGCCGCGCAGTTCCGCGTGAGCGACGCCGCCTTCGCGCAGGCCGTGGCGTACTTCGGCGAGGCGAAGCCGTTCCGCGGCGCCTCGGTCGTGCCGGCGCTGCCCACCGTCGGCGACGCGGGTTGGATCGTCGTGCGCGCCGCGCCGAACGGCCCGCTCCACGAAGGCGATCGCGTCATCGCGGTCGGCCCGCGCGACCTCTCGCCGTCCGAGCTACCGAACAACGTAACGTCCCCCGAGCCCGAGCTGCGCGTCGTGCGCGGTCGCGAGGCCGTCGTCGTGCGATCGCCTTGATCCGCGCCGACAACGAAGCCACGGAGATGCCTCCTTGACCAGCTCGCCTCCCAACACCGCGCAACGATCGCCCCTCCTGGCCGACGGGCTCGCCACCATCGGCGTGCTGGAGCGGAACCGCCTCCTCGGCGCGCGCGTGGCCCGCGTGGCGCGCGCCTCCGTGCGGCTCGCGAACGTGGCTGTCTCGGACGAGCCGGCGACGCTGCGCGCCCTCCTCGGGGCGAACCCATCGCTCCTTCTGTGCGACGCGAGCGAGCTGGATCTCGCGCTGGAGTGGTCGCGCAAGCTGTACCCGTCGATGCGCGTCGCCGCGTGGACGAACGGCGACATGGCCCCGCTGCTCGACGCCGCGGCGAAGAACGATGCGCTCGTGGGCCTCATCGGCGTGCCGCCGTTCGGATCGATGCCGCGCCCGTGGGAGATCGGCGGCATCGTGAGGCGCGTCACGTCGGCGGAGGCGTCGCCGCCGCACGTGCACGAGATGCTGATGCCGACGGCGACGCTCGTGAAGTATCGCCCTCAATCCTCGCGCGATCGCGATCTCGTCGTGGCCGAGGTGCAGGCGCTGGCCGAGCGCGTCGGCGCGACGCAGAAGCTCGCGATCCGCGCCGGGGAGGTCGCGCACGAGCTGCTCATGAACGCGATGTACGACGCGCCGATCGATCACTACGGTAACCTCGTCTACTCGATGGATCGCAAGCAGCAGATCACGCTCGCGCCCGACGAGGTGCCGACGTTCCGCTTCGCGACGGACGGGATGACGCTGGGCCTGCAGGTGGTGGATCGTTTCGGCCGATTGCTGCGGCGGCACGTGCTCGACGGCATCGCGCGCGGGCGCACGGCGACGGCGGGCGGCGGCCAGTTCCTCGACACGTCCTCGGGCGGCGCGGGCCTCGGGATGGCGCGCATCTACACGAGCGCGACCTCCGTCGTCGTCGACGTCGCGGCGCACCAGCACACGAGCGTCACGGTGATGTTCGACCTCGACATCCAGCCGCGGGAGGCGCGCACCGTGCCCATTTCGCTGCACCTGTTCGCGCCGTCGCACCTGTGAGGTAGCTCGTCGCATCGTCATGGATTTACAAGGGGCGCCACTGGGAGGCCGGAGCCCGCTCAGCGGAGGCGGAGCGGAGCTTGGCTCCGCGGAGTCCGCAGCTGAGTGGGTGCAGGCCTCGACGTTTTTACAAGGGGGCAGAGCCCCCTCGTTCACTCCCCCGAAGACGAGCCAGGCACCTGCGTAATTAAGGCACGACTAAGGTGCTTTGCGGCAGAAAACTGGCATGCTGCCGACTCTTCACGAAGGAGCGCTCTCATGGAACCATCGAATCGTCCCGTCCTCCTCGCCATCGCGGCGTTCGTCGTGGCCGGCTGCACCCCTCACGTGGAGGCCGGTGGCGGCTCGGGCGGCGCCACGGCCTCCGGCGGCGCGGGCGGCGCCACCACGACTCCCTCCACCACGGCCTCCGGCGGCTCCGGCGGCAGCACCGAGACGGGCCTCTCCACGCTCAAGGTGCAGGCCGGCCCCTTCACCATCCCGAGCGGCGAGGAGGCGGTGAAGTGCATCGTCGTGGACGCCGGCAACGACGAGAGCGTGATCGTCCGGAAATTCCAGACGACGCTCGCGGAGGGGTCGCACCACATGATTGTATACACCACCGACCTGCCGCCCAACCCGACCCCGTATTCGTGCCAGAGCTTCGGCGTCGGCGGGTCGGCGATCTTCATCGCGCAGCAGGCGGAGTCGGCCCTCACGTTCCCGACGGACGCGAGCGGCTTGCCGGTCGGCCTGGTGCTCAATCCGCATCAATCGCTGGTGATGGAGGTCCACTACATCAACGCGACGGCGGCGCCCCTCGACGTCTCGGGCACCGTGTCGATGGATGTCTTGCCTGAGTCGGCGAACGTGATCAAGGCCGGATTCGCCTTCTACGGCAACCTCAGCATCCCGACGATCCCGGCGCACGGGGAGGCGGACACGGGCGTATTGATGCAGCAGGTGAACCCCGGAGCCAAGGTGTTCGCGCTCACGACGCACCAGCACCACCTCGGGACTCGAATGCAGGTGTGGTATTCGACCGACGCGAGCGACCTCTCGACGCAGGTGGCCGACAGCACGTCCTGGAGCGACCCGCCGCTCGTCACGTTCGACCCGCCGATCGAGTTCCCGGCCGACGGCAGCAAGAGCTTCGCGTACGACTGCCACTGGAAGAACCCGACCGACAAGGCCGTGTACGGCGGCCTCTCCGCGAACGACGAGATGTGCTTCTTCTGGAGCTACTTCTACCCCGCCGGCGGCTGAATTCGCGAGCGCTGTCACACTCCGCGACCGCCGGGCGACGAGAGGGCATGACCGCACAGTGCCCACCCCCTCGGGACGTGGTGGCTTGGATTCTGATCGTCTGTCTCACCGGCTGTCGAACGAGCCTTTCGGAGTCTCCGGAAGAAGGCCAGTCCTCCACCACTCTCGTTTCTCCTTCCACCTCCCAGCCCACGCCGGAGCCGTCCGCGGCTCCGTCCGTGACTGCCTCTCTCACCGCGTCGGCGGCGCCGGCGCCGGCGGAGATCGTCGTCGAGGAATTCCCGGCGGAGCAAGGCTTCGTCGTGCGCGGCGGGGCCGGCCTCGGCAAGGCGGTGCTCTTCGGCGGCATCTGCGCGCAGCCGCAAGGGTACATCGACGCCATCAAGATCGCGGCGTCCCGGCGCGTGCAGCTCGTGGCTCTCCGCGGGGATAAACCGTGCTCCGGGGAGTTTCGTGGGTGGAAGTTCGATCTCGACGCCCTCTCCGCGCGCATCGACAGGACCTTTCGCGGCCTCGGCCTCGGGGAGGCGCGCGACGTGCTCCTGATCGGGTATTCGCAAGGGGCCAGCGTGGCCGAGCTGCTCGCCGCGCGCGAGCCGGAGAAATACACGCGCGTCGTGCTCATGGCGAAGCCCTCGAAGCCGGATCCGTGGCATTTCCAGAAGACCGTGGCCGTCGCCACCATGGCCGGCACGAAGGACGCACAGGACCTCATGATCAAGGGCAGTCGCGCGCTCTCCGCCGCGGGCGTGCGCTCGCGCTATTTCCCGCTCCCCGGGGCCGCGCACGGCTACATGGGAGACGACCCGGAGGGCACCTTCGAGAAGGTCTTCGACTGGCTCTACGAGGCGCCCTGATTCACCACGGATCGCCCTGATTCACCACGGATCGCCCTGATTCAAAGCCGTTTCACGCGCGGGGCCGTCTTCATGCGCGCGGCCGGGAAGCGCCCCACCACGTTGCGGATCTGCTGCGCGGTGGCCTCGTCGAATCCGCTCATCGCAGGCGTCACGGAGCCCGAGTCGAGGCGCAACTCGAGCGTGCCAGTCGCGCGGTTTCGTCGGAAAATATCGGCCAGATCGCGCAGCATCTCCCCGTGCGCGCGGCCCCGTTGCGCGACGATGGCGCCGTCCTCGGCCCGGACATGGAGCACGGTGGCAGCCAGGCGCGCGGCGATCGCGAGCGCCACGAGGAGCGCGACAACCACGACGAGACCAGTCCAGGGAGGCACACGGATAGCCTACACGACGGCACAGAAAAGCCTAACGTTCCCCTCCCTGCGCCTGAGAAGCAGGCGCTTTGGGAGGGGCGGGCGCGCGCAGCGCGACCGGGGGTGGGCATCGCGTCGATTTCTCGGTCGCGGCTCGACAGCGGGGCTCGGGCCTGTTAACCCCCCTCGGCGACATGGGCCTCCTCAGCTGGTTTTTCCCGTCCGACGCCGAGAACCTCGAAAAAGCGCGCGCCCTCATGAAGGCGGGGAAGCACGAGAAGGCCCGCAAGATCCTCGCGCACGTGAGCGCGCCGGAGGCCGAGAAGCTCTACGACGAGTGCTCGGCCGTCATCGACAAGGCCGAGGCGAAGTTCTACAAAAAACAGCTCGCCGACGTGGGGTTCCACGGCTTCAAGATCGAAGTGTCCTCGAAGAACCCGAAGCGCAAGAAGGAGATCGAGACGCTCGTGGCCGAGGAGATGGAGAAGGCCGGGGTCGATCTCGGGCTGCCCGACATCGACGAGAAGAAGGTGCGCGCCGCCCTCGCCCGCGCGCAGAAACGCGCCTCCCGCGGGGCGACGAACGACGTGCCGGCCGTGCGCATCGTGCCCGTGGTCGACAAGAGCAAGCTGCCGAAGCAGTGATGTTCGCGCGCGGCTCCGCGCCGTGACATCGAGTCAGGAAGGTAGAGAGTCCCCCCGTTCGCCTTGCTTTCGCGGCGTTTCGTGAAACGGAAGGGTGTTTTCAGGGGGCGCCGGGCGCGCTCGCCTTCGGGGGCGCCGCGATAGGCGTGCTGGACGCGGGCAGAGGAGTCGTCGCCGGCACCGTGCTCGTCGCCGGGGCCGCGGATGTCGCGGGAGCCGTCGACGTCGGAGCCGCCGGCGTCGAGGTCGCCGGGGCCGGATTCGCAGGCGTCATGTTCGGCTCCGGCGCCTTCGGGGCAGGGGAGGGAGCCTGTCCGGAAGGTGCCTGTGTGGAGGCCTGTCCGGAGGGCGCCTTCTCACGCTCCGTCTTCGCGGGCAGCGCCACCGCCAGGAGGTTCTCCGGCCCCACGTGGTGCGCGTCCTTGTTGAAGTACCAGACCCAGTCCCAGCCGTCGTGCTTGATCTTCCGCTGCGCGTCGAGGCCGGACTGCACCACGTACTCCCACGGGAGCACCTTCGTGCGCTGCTTCTCGCGCGGGTACACCGTGCGGAGCCAAACGCTGCGCGTGTCGAACGGGAAGCCGAGGACATTGGCCTTGAACTGCGGCGTCATCTTCCACTGATCGTCCGCGTTCGACGTGTAGAAGATGCGGATCGGCGTGCCGAGCGCGCGCGCGGCCTTGCCGATGCTCGGCATGATCTTGTCCGTCAAGAGGTTCCCCTTGAGCGGCAGAATACGACCCTGCTGGTACATCAGCCGGATGTACCGATAGCTCTCCGCGTTGGTGAGCCAGTCGTAGTTCTTCCGCGCCGGGTCCGTCGTCTTGGCGAGGCGCTTCGAGTAGTCTGTATACAGGAGCTCGCGCGACCCCTGCAGGAGCCGCAGCGCGCTGTCCTTGTCGGCCGCGGGCGTGCCGTTTCCGACGATCTCCTTCGTCTTCTGGTAATTGCCGGGCGCGAACGCCTCGACGAAATCCTTCGGCGTCGGGGAGGCGAGGATCACCGCGCGCAGCACGATGTGGAGCTTCACGACCATCGGGTCGTAGTCGAAGAGCCACGCATATCGGCTCTTCGCGGCCGCGAGGAGGCTGTAGTTCTGGTCCGCGCCGACGCCCACGTACCCGCCCGCGATGTTGCGGACGAACGGCTCCCAGAGGTGGAGATCCGGCTCGTTCGTGGTGAGATAGCTGTTCGGATCGCGGCAGATCGTCGTGGACCCGCCGGCCTTCTCGCACGCGGGGATCTTGTTGATGTCGGTGTCCTCGACGACGTCCTTGAACTTCGCCAGAAGATCGTCCGTGAGCGCCGCCGGATCGCCGGGGCTCGCAGGCGGATCCGAGATCGCGAGGGGGGGCCACGTCGCGAGCTCCGGGGTCGACGCGGCGCACCGCGCGGACAGCCGATGTGCGCCGGTGCCGGGCTCTTCGAAGCGCCGCCACGCGCCGCGGGCCTCGGTCGCGGCCCATCGCCACGAGCCGCCCTTCAGCACGTGCATCTTGTTGCCTTTGCACACGGGGGCTCCGCCGCACGGACCCCACGGATCCTCTCCCGAGCACGCGGCCCCGCACGACTCCTGGCACTCCCCGTAACAGGCGCTCGCCCAGTCGTTCATCCACTCGTAGCCGTTGCCGGCCATGTCGTAGATGCCATACGGCCCCACCGCGAAGCTGCCGACAGGCTTCGTCGTGTTCGGCGCGCACCCTTCCGTCTGCGCCCGATCGCACGTCGCGGCCTCGTTGCCCCACGGGTACACGCGATCGTCGCCGCCGCGCGCGGCCTTCTCCCACTCGGCCTCGGTCGGGAGGCGTTTGCCGGCCCAGTTGCAATAGGCCCTCGCGCCGAACCACGTCACCGGCACCGCGGGCTGATCGTCGTGGAGGAACATCTTGTCGGGCATGATCCGCTTCGGGCAGACTCCCGCGTCCTCGCACGCGACATATTGCTTGTTCGTGACCTCGTATCGGTCGATGTAGAAGGTGCTCACTTCCACGGTGTGCTGCGGCTTCTCGCGCGCCTCGTGGTCATTGGAGCCGATGATCGCCGGGCCTCCCGGGACACACACCATGCCGACGGGCGCGTTCTCGCACGCGGCCCACTTCGAAGGCGGGGCGGCGGGCGCATCCGGCGCGGGCGCCGCGGTCACTGCGGCCGACGCTGTCTCCGTGGGTGTCGGGGCCGGCGCGGCCGTCACCGCGGGCGCGGACGTGGCTTTGGGAGGCCCCGGATCCGCGGGCGGCGGCGTGCTGGAGCAGCCGGCGACACCAGCGAGAAAGAGGAACAGCGCGGGGACCGGGAGGGACCTTCGAGGATAGCGCATACGCGGACGGCGCGACGCTACCGAAGGGCGCGCGAACGGGCCCAGTTTTGGTCCAAAGATGGCGTTGGGGCTGTTCTCGCCGGGGACTTTCTCGTAGGCTTTCGAGCATGCGATTGTGGCTTTTTCGGGCGCTGCCTTCGATCACGAGCCTCCTTCTTCCAGCCATGTTCGTGGGGTGCGGCGACAACCCCGCGTCGAGCTCCGGCGGCGGCACCGGCGGGACGACAGCGACGACCTCGACCTCGACCAGCACGACGCCCACGACCGGCGGAGGCGGCGGCGGCACGGGCGGCACGGGCGGCAGCACCTACGACGGCCTCTGCCCGGTGGACGTCGTCACGCACCCCCCGTCCGGCGCGGCCAACCTGCGAGTCGCCGGTGAATGGAACAGCTTCGATCTCGCGACGGCGACGCCTCTCACCGGCCCGGACGCGGACGGCGCCTATCGCGCGACGCTGAAGCTCCAGCCTGGATTGCAGGGGTACAAGGTCATCTACGATCAGGGCGGCTCCACCGTGTGGTCTCTGGACGCGGACCAGGGACGCCGCAAATACGTGGGCGGCGTGGAGAACAGCGGGATCAAGGTGGCCGATTGCAGTCGCCCGTCGCTGGTCGAGACAAGCACGCAGGCGAAGCGCCCCTCCGCCGGCGCGGGCACGTTCACGGCCTCCCTCGATTACCACGATGCGATCGACGAGAGTGGGTCCGATACGGCTGGATTCACAGGGAAATTGTTCCACGAGGACGAGGCGCGCGCGCTCACCGCGGCGGAGCTCTCGGTGGATCCCGCGACCGGCAAAGTGACAGTCTCGGTCGCCGGCCTCGAAGACGGCAAATACAAAGTCGAGGTCACCGCGAAGTCGAAGAGCGGGCACGAGTCGCTGCCCCTCAAGCTCGTGTTCTGGATCGAGGCGACCGCGTTCACCTGGGACGGCGCGCTCATCTACATGGTGATGACGGACCGCTACAAGGACGGCGATTCGTCGAACAACGCCGCTGCCACGCCCGGAGCCGATCCGCGCGGCGACTACCAGGGAGGCGATCTGCAGGGGCTCGCGGCCTCGATCGCGGCCGGCGATCTCGACAAGCTCGGCGTGCGCGCGATCTGGATCACCCCCTTCCAGACGAACCCTCAGGGGGCTTATCCGGCGAGCGACGGAGTTCACCAGGTGACGGGGTACCACGGCTACTGGCCGATCAAGGCGCGCTCGGTGGATCCGCGCATCGGCGGGGACGCGGCGCTGCACGCGCTCGTGAAGGAGGCGCACAAGCATGGGATTCGCATCCTCCAGGACTTCGTGCTGAACCACGTTCACGAAGAGCACGAGTACGTGAAGGCGCACCCCGAATGGTTCCACACCCTCGACAACGGCTGCGTCTGCGGCACGGCCGGCTGCGACTGGACGGAAAAGGCCCTCACGTGCCTGTTCGCGCCGTACCTCCCGGACATCAACCACACCGTGCCCGAGGCGAGCGCGCAGTTCACGTCGGACGGCATCTTCTGGCTCGACGAGTTCAACCTGGACGGGCTCCGCGTCGACGCGGTGAAGCACGTGGAGGAAATAGCGACACGCAACCTCTCCGCCGAGGTGCGCGAGACCTTCGAGCACGCGGGCACCCACTTCTTCCTGATGGGCGAGACCGCGATGGGCTGGAACGACTGCAACGATCCCTGCAACGACGAGAACTACGGCACCATCTCGAAGTACATCGGCCCGCACGGCCTCGACGGTCAGTTCGACTTCGTCCTCTACCACGGAGTGTCGTACCGGACCTTCGCGTGGGGAAACAATGGCTTCATCCACGCGGATTACTGGACCAACCACGGCCTCGGCAAGTGGCCGAAGGGCGCTGTCATGACTCCGTACATCGGCAGCCACGACACGTCGCGCTTCGCCACGATGGCGGACTACCGCGATCAGGATCCGGCGCATTCCAAGGGGATCCCGGGCAACCAGTGGGACAACACCGCGGTCGCGCCGACGGACGGAGAGCCCTACTGGCGCGCGCGCGTCGGGTTCGCGTGGCTCCTCGGTCTGCCGGGGGCGCCGCTGATGTATTATGGTGATGAATACGGACAGTGGGGTGGGGCCGATCCGAACAACCGGCTCTTCTGGCGTCCGGAGGCGTCGCTCACGCAGAACGAGAAAGACACGCTCGGCTTCATCCGCAAAGTCGGGCAGGCGCGCATGAACATCCCGGCGCTGCAGAGGGGCGCGTACGTGACGCTCTCGGCGCAGGAGGACACGCTGGTGTTCGGGCGCCTCCTGAGCCTCGGACAGGCCGCGATCGTCGGCATCACCCGCTCCGCGACGCCGCAGCAGGTGACGGTGGACGGCGCGGCGCTGGGCCTCTCTTCGGCGAAGCCGCTCCACGACGCGCTCGGCGGGCCGGACGTCGCCGTCTCGGGCGTGGGCAAGGTCACGCTCACGATCCCCGCGAGGAGCGCTGTCGTCCTCGCCCCGTGACAATGAAATAGCGATCCAAAGCGCATCTCGTGTACCCTGGGCCGAACCAAGGAGATAGGGGATGCGCCGAGTCGTCGTGTGTGGGGTACTGCTCCTTTCCGCGTGCGGTGGAGGCAGCGGCTCATCTTCGGGCGGGGGCGGCGCGGCCACCACGTCGTCCACGGGCGGCGCGGGCGCGCAGAGCTCCGGGGGCACCACGTCGTCCTCCGGCGGCACCGGCGGCACCGGCGGCGACACGGGAGGCACCACGTCCTCCTCGGGCGGCACCGGGGGCGTGACCGGCGGGACGGGCGGCACCGGGGGCGTGACCGGCGGCACCGGCGGAACAGGCGGTGTCGCGACACCATGCCTCGTGCCCTCGGACTGCCTGCCTCCGGACATGGACTGCCAGGTGGCCACGTGCATCGCCGGCGTGTGCGGGGTGGACGACGTCGCGGACGGCACGCCCGCCAAGGCGCAGGTGAACGGCGACTGCCAGAAGAACGTGTGCGTGGGAGGCGCCGTGACGGCCGTGGAGGACGCCACCGACGTCGCGGACGACGGAAAGGCCTGCACCGACAACCTCTGCGACATGGGGATGCCGTGGTTCCCGCCGTCCCCCGCCGGCACCGCGTGCGTCGCGGCGAATGGCCACGTGTGCGACGGAAACGGCCTGTGCGTCCCGTGCGTGGCCGCGACCGACTGCCCCGGCAGCGACACGGACTGCCACCATCGCACGTGCACCGGCGCCGTGTGCGGCATCGAGAACACCCTGCCAGGGACCCCGGTGGCGAGCCAGACGCCCGGCGATTGCAAGGTGACGGTGTGCGACGGAAACGGCCAGGGCGTCGTCCAGGTGGACCCGAACGACACCCCGAACGACAACAACCCTTGCACGAACGACCTCTGTTTCCAGGGCGCGCCGACCGAGGTGAGCGTGCCGAACGGGACGTCGTGCGGACAAAACCTCACGTGCGTGAACGGCGGGTGCACCGGCTGCGCGACCCCGAACGACTGCCCCGGCGTGGACGACGAATGCAAACATCGCACGTGCGTCGCGGGCGCATGTGGTACTGTATACAAGGCCTCTGGAACGCCGGTGTTGACGCAGACGGCGGGCGACTGTCAAGTGAACGGGTGCGACGGCGGCGGCGGGGTCTCCACGTTCGCGGACAACACGGATGTTCCGGTGGACGGCAATCCGTGCACGGCCGACGTGTGCACCGCGGGCGTCCCGTCGAATCCGCCGGTCGCGGCGGATCTGCCGTGCAATCAAGGCGGCGGCAGCGTGTGCTCGGGGACGGGGACCTGCGTGCAATGCAATGCGGCGGCCCAGTGCCCCGGGATGGACGGGGAGTGCCAGGTGCGCGCGTGCGTGGCCCACGGCTGCACCTTCGCGAACACGGCCTCTGGAACGCCGGTGGCGGCGCAGGTGACGGGCGACTGTAAACTGAATGTATGCGACGGCTCCGGCGGGGTCGGGCAGGTGCCGCAGAACAACGATGTCCCGGTGGACGGGAACCAGTGCACGGGCGACGTGTGCACGGCGGGCGTCCCGTCGAATCCGCCGCTCGCGCAGGGCGCGGCGTGCAACCAGAGCGGCGGCAACCTGTGCAACGGCGCGGGCGCCTGCGTGGTCACGCCGGTGGTCGTCTCGGTCTCTCCGGACAACCTCGCCTCGATCACGGCCGTGGAGGCGACCCCGATCTCGGTGACCTTCAGTCAGGCGATGAACCCGGCGACGCTCGTGGGCCAGAATACGGCGGGCGCGTGCGCGGGGGCCATCCAGGTGTCGCTCGACGATTTCGCGAGCTGCATCGCGCTGCCGGGCGCGCCCTCGATGACGAACGGCAACGCCACCGCGACCTTGTTCGCGACGCCGGGCGTGATGGTCAATCGCACGTACAAGATCCGCGTGACGACGGCGGCGACGAGCGCGGTCGGGATACCGCTGTTCGCGGCGGTGACGCAGGCGGACGGCTTCTCGACGACGAGCCCGGATCTGTGCGCCGGCTCGATCGTGATGGCGCAGGTGTACGGGGGCGGCAACGTGGCCTCGGCGACGTACAAGAGCGACTACGTGGTGCTGCACAACCGCGGCACGACGACTGTGAGCGTCGACGGGTGGTCGCTGCAGTATGCGCAGGCGCTCGCGACGACGTGGGCGAAGACGGATTTGACAGGCTCCATCGCGCCGGGCGGCTACTACCTCATCCAGGAGTCGACGGGGCTCGGGACCTACGATTTGCCGGGGCCCGATCTGATTGGCAGCATCAACATGCAGTCTGCGCAGGGCAAGGTGGCGCTCGTGTCGAACGGGGTGCTCCTGTCCGGGGCGTGCCCGCTCGGCGGCGCCGTGGTGGATTTCGTGGGGTACGGCGCGGCCGGCACGGTCAACTGCTGGGAGGGCACGGGGCCGGCGCCGATCACGACGTCGTCGAAGTCGGTGTATCGCCAGAACAACGGTTGCGCGGACGTGGACGATAACACGCTCGACTTCTTCCAGAGCACGGTGGTGCCGCTCAGCAGCGCGAACAGCCCTGTGGCGTGCGGCTGTCTGACGCGCAACGAGTCGAACGTCGCGGCGGAGGTGGACTATTGTGACGTGCAGTTCCCGACGTCGCTCTCGATCCAGACGAACGCGTCGAGCGGGATGGTGTACGGCCAGGTCTACGAGCTCGGCGTCACGCCCGCGGCGGGCGCGGCGGCGGCGGTGCGCGCGCAGCTAGGATACGGATTGTCGACGAAGAACCCGGAGCTCGGCGGGGGCTTCACGTGGCTCAACGCGACGTACAACACGCAGGCCGGCAACAACGATGAATACATGACATCGTTCTTCGGGCCGCTCCCGGGCGACTACCGCTACGTGTACCGGATGAGCCTGGATTACGGCACGAGCTGGACGGTGTGCGACGCGAACCTGGGTCCGGATTTCGGCGCCGGGCAGAACGCGGGGCTGTCGTTCGAGATCGGCAGCATGCCTGTGCTGACGGTCACTCCTTAGAGCGTCGCTCCGTTTCACGGAACGGCGCGGCGCTCCATCGCGGATTTGATTCGTCCCCGGCACACGGCGCGAGCGGGGGAGTGATACGAGGGGGCGGAGCCCCCTTGTAAAATCACAAAAAGCGTCTGTCTATGCTCGTCGCGACGCGAAGCAGCTCCAGGGCCCCTTTCAAGTCTTGCGGCGGCGGGCGAACACCGTCGCGATCGCTGCCAGGGTGATCGCGGCGAGTGAAGTGCCCTCTTCCGTGGGGAGGCCGGCTGTTCGGCAACCGCAGCTTCCGGGGTTGTCGTCGGTGCCGCAGGTGGTGAGATCCGGGCCGCAGTAGCCGTTTCCGCCGCCGGTCGCGCCTCCCGTGTTGCCGGCGCCGCTCCCGCCCGTGCCGTTTCCGCCGGAGGATGCGCCGCCCGTGCTGTTTCCGCCGGTGCCGGTGCCCCCGGTGCCGCCCGCAGACTGGCAGTCTCCGAGCGAGCAGAATTCGTAGGCGCCGATGTCGAAGGCGGCTCCCTGCGGGCGCGACACGCCGTCCGCGTCGGTCGAAGGGGCCTCCGTGGAGGTGCCGTTGTCGACGGCCGGGCTCTGCGCCGTGAGGTGATAGTCGTTGTTCTTCTCGTCCAGGAAGAGGGGCGCCGCGAGCTGCGAGGCCATGTCTTGACCCGTCGCAGACTGCCACTCTGCGAGCGTCAGGATCGTGTCGCCGCCGTCCGTCGTGAAGCGGTCGATCACGAGGTTGTGGTCCGAGACGAAGCCGGGCAGCGCCTCGGGGGCGATGTCGACGGCGCCGCGGCTCGGGTGCAGGTTCAAGAGGATGTTGTTGTAGACGTGGTTTCCGGTGGAGTCCTGCTGGATGTTGAGCGCCCAGCGGCCATCACTGGCCACGATGATCGTGTTGTTGACGACCACGTTGTTCTTCGCGGCCTCCGCGGCGTCACCCACGTAGAGCGACATTCCGCTCGCGTGCGCGCTGTAGAGCACGTTGTTCTGGAAGCGGGAATTCTGCACGCCGTCGCAGTTGATGCCGCTGCCGCCCGCGGTGCCGTTGTCGTAGATGACGTTCCCTTCGAGCAGCGCCTCGGAGATGATGCCGTCGCCTCCCTGGCTCGCGTCGCCGTTCATGTGGACGCCGGCGCCCGCGTTTCCCCAGATGAGGTTATTGCGGATCACCGGGCGATCGCCGCTGTTCGAGGTGTAGATGCCGTGTTGCTCGCCGGAGCGGGAGCAGACGTTGCCCTCGATCAAGAGGTCGTCCGCGAAGCCCGTGAAGATGCCCCACACCCCGTTCTGATCGGTCTTGTTGTTGCGGATCGTCACGTGGGAGCTGACGGCGGTGCGGATGCCGGCGCGCATCATCCCGCTGATGGAGAAGCCCTCCACGACGACGTATTCAATGGTGGTGCCGTTCTCCGTGTCCTCGATGTTGATGCCGTCCATGCCAGTCTGATCGTTCTCCTGGACGATCTGGACTCCCGCGTTGGCGTGGAAGGTGATGGGGGCGCCCGCGGTGCCGGACGTGGTGAGGTTGAATCCCTGGTAGTCGCCGGCGAGGACGGTCACGGTGTCGCCGGCCTTCACGGAGTCGGCGGCGTGCTGGAGCGTGGCCCACGGGTGCGCGTCGTCCCCGGCGTTCCCGTCGTCCCCCGAGGGCGAGACGACGTAGGTCGCTGCGGACGCGATCGCCGGAAAAACAAGGATGATCGCGTTCGCGAGAAAGGCAATCTTCTTCATGCAAGGCCTCCTTCGAAGAGCGGAGGCCCGCGAGCGTATCAGACTGGCCCCCCCGACCGGCGGTCAGTCGCAGTCGTCTTCTTCTTCTTCGCGCTGATCGGAGAGCCAGGCGTCGATCTGCGACCAGCTCTGCTCGTGATTGAGGTGCAGGTTCACGTCGTGGCCCATCTCGGAGAGCCCCTGCACGGTCACGCTGGATGCGCTGGCCCAATGAGCCGCCTCGAGGGGCGCGTTCGCGCCGGGCGCGATCATGTCGTGATCGCCCATCTGCACGAGCACCGGCCCGGTCACCGCGCCCACGCCATCCATGTCGGGCACGCTGGTGTAAATCAACGTGTCGAGGAACTGGCCCGAAGAGATCGTCGTGGCCAGCGTGCTCGCGTCGTACCCCAGCATCGCCGGGGCCGTCTGCGGCAGGTGGAAGAACAGGAACGCCCGCAGGAAAGGCGGGAACCCCGTCGCCGGGATGTACGGCTGCTGGAGGAGCGCCATGATCGGCGCGTAATCGATGGGGAGCGGAGAGTAGGTGTGCCCCCACCCGGTGACGACGAGGCCGTCCGCGAGGTGATTCTGCGCCTCTTCGTGGATGGCAGTCAGCGATCCGTTGGAGTGGCCCACGAGGTAGAGCCGATGCGACGGGTGGCCGAGTCTGCTGTGCGGAGAGCGCAAGTTCGAGAGCACCTGTCCGACGCTGCTCGTCGTCTCCGCGAGGTTCAAGAAATAGCCGAAGGGCTTGTCGCTCTCGCCGGCGCCGAGCTGGTCGATCGCGAGCACGTCGTAGTCGCGAGAGGCCATGTAGCGAGCGTAGGAGTAGTTGACGCCGTCCACCGAGCCTGCGTCCCAGTAGCGGTGATCGTACGAAGCGCCGTGCACCAGCACCTGGAGCGGGCGCCCCTGCGCGCCGTGACGGTGGTAGTGATACGCCACGACCGTGTACGTGCCGCCGTCGGAGAGCGTGACGGGGAACGTGACGCGATCTACCGCGATCGCAGCGGGTTTCGCCGCCTGTGCGGGGGCCGCCGCGAGCGCGACGGGGAGAGCCAAAGCGAGAGAAAGGGACACGAGGAGCGCACCGCGAGCCATTCAGACCTCCAGTCGAGCTGGTCTTCTTGGGTTGAGCGGCGCCGCGTCCTGCCTCCTGGACCGAGTCCAGCGACTTTCCCGATCTCCTTCGATAGCTGCCTTTCGGACAAGAGGTCAAGCGGCATTCTGGGACGGCCGCCCCCGAGGAGGCGGGCAATTGCGTGAATTTCTCGCGTGGCAGCGTTGTTTTCGTTCGACTATCCTCCAAGCTGAACGACGTTCCTTTTTGGCGGTGGAGAAAATGATCAAGACGACGACGGCCGTGTTCGAGCGGCCCCAACATGGAACCGTCACGACGAAGCACATCGAGGGTTCGATCGTGGAGTCTTGTTACACCGGCTACTGCAGCCAGGCTGCGGTCGCGAGCGTGCTGGCCCTCACGCCCGAGGTGCTCCGGGACGTGCCGAGCACGCGCTGGCTCCTGGACCTCGGCGGCGTCTCCTCGTTCGACGCCGGCTGCCGCGTGCCCGGGGGAGAAATCCTGCGCTTGTTCCGCGAGGCCGGAGGCGATCGGTTCGCGGTCGTCGTGAAGTCGAGCGCTCTGCGGATGACGCTCGCGGCCGTCGCGTTCGCGGCGAGGCTCCCACTCAAGCTCTTCGACAACCGGATGGAGGCGCTCTCGTTCCTCCGTGAGCGCGACGCTCGCCGCTCCGCCGCTTAGATCGCGCCGCGCCGTCGCTCTTGCTTGACGCGCCGGCGGGCTTCCGGGACGAGGGACGCGTGGAAGAAGCTCCCGAGCAAACCGCGGCCGCGCCGATCGGCGACGCCGCCGCGAACGAGCCCGTTCGGTGGGACGTCCGGCGCGCCGTCACGCGGATCGCGCTCAGTTTGGGGCTGTTCTTCGCGTTCATGGCCGCGCTCGCGAAGCTGTTCGGGCCGCAGATCGAGGGCGCCGGGCAGGTGTTCGTCGATCGGTTCGGGCTCGCGGGGATCGCCGCCGGAATGGTGTTCGCGGACGCCTTCTCGATGCCGCCGCCGCCGCTCTTCTACATCGTGATCATCGCCACCGGGTCCGGATCGCACCTGCTCGCGATGAGCATCGTCTCGGTCGCGTCGATGTGCGCGGGCGTCCTCGGCTACAAGATGTCGGCGCTGCTCTCCGCGCGACCCTTCTTTCAACGGCGGATCGACGCGACCCGCGCGCGCATGGATCGGCTCTTCGAGCGCTACGGGGTGTGGGCCTTCGCGATCACGTCGCTCACGCCGATGCCGTTCAGCATCATGTGCTACGTCGCCGGCATCTACCGCGTGAAGCCGAAGCTGTTCGCGCTGGTGCTCCTGATGCGGGTGCCGAGGCTCGTCGTCATGTACTGGCTGGCCCGCGCAGGGTGGATGACCGGGCACGGCTGAGCGCCGACGGTCCCGGGGCCGCGTCGCCGGAACGGGGTTGTTTTCGCCAAGGATCTGACCCGGTTCGAAGGCTGGGCTACTCTCCGCGCCCGTGGATCCTGCGCCGCTGCCGTTCGTGACCCGGGTGTGGTTCGCCTGGGCGTGCCTGTTTCGCGTGCTGTTCGACGGGGCCTTCGCCGCGCGCGCCTTCACCGTGCGCGACGCGATGCCCGCGCTGCCGCCCGCGAAGGAGGTGGAGCCGAAGGAAGAAAAGGCCACAAAACCGGCCGAGAAAGCGAAGATCGAGGAGCCCGCTCCCGAGGTCGTGAAGCCCAAGGCGAAGCCCGCCGAGCCTTCGAGTCCGAACGTCACGGCGGCGCTGCAGCTGCTCGCGGCGCTCCAGCGCGAGGGGCGGCTCGTCGACTTTCTGGAGCAAGACGTGGCGTCTTTCTCGGACGCGGACGTGGGCGCGGCCGCGCGCGTGGTCCACGAAGGGTGTCGCAAGGCGCTGAGACAGCACGCGAAGATCCAGCCTGTCCTCCGCGAGGACGAGGGCGCGCCGGTCACGATCCCGGACGGCTACGACGCGCGGCAGGTGAAGCTGATCGGCAACGTGCAGGGCAAGCCGCCGTACAAGGGCAAGCTGCAACATCGAGGGTGGAAGGTGATCGACATGTCGGTGCCGGTGACGACCGCGGATCACGACGCGACGGTGATCGCCCCGGCGGAGGTGGAGCTGTGAGCGGGCCGAAATACACGATCGGGATCGATCTCGGGACCACGCACTCGGCGGTATCCATCGCGCCGATCGACACGGAGAACGCGCGGCCGGAGGTGATCCGCGTGCCGCAGCTCGTGGCGGCGGGGTCGATCGAGGCGCGCGAGCTTTTGCCTTCGTTCCTGTATTTGCCGCACGAGAGCGAAGGATCGCAGCCGCTCCCGTGGGACGCGGAGCGCGCGTTCGTGGTCGGTGAGCACGCGCGGGCCCGCGGCGTCGAGGCGCCGACGCGGCTGGTTTCGAGCGCGAAGAGCTGGCTCTCGCACAGCGGCGTGGATCGTCACGTGGGGCTCCTGCCGATCGGCGCGCCCGAGGACGTGGAGAAGATCTCGCCGGTCGAGGCGTCGTGGCGCTACCTGGAGCACCTCGCGGAGGCCTTCGATCACCGCTTCGCCGACGAAGGGCTGCGGCTCGTCGATCAGGACGTGGTGCTCACCGTGCCGGCCTCGTTCGACGCGGCGGCGCGCGAGCTGACCGTGGAGGCGGCGCTCGCGGCGGGGATCGAGAAGCTCACGCTGCTCGAAGAGCCGCAGGCCGCGCTCTACGCGTGGATCGACGCGATGGGGGAGCGCTGGCGCAAGGAGCTCCAGCCGGGCGACGTGATCCTCGTGATCGACGTCGGCGGCGGAACGACCGATTTTTCCGCGATCGCGGCGATCGAGCGCGACGGCAACCTGGAGCTGCACCGGGTGGCCGTCGGCGATCACATCCTGCTCGGCGGCGACAACATGGATCTCGCGATCGCGCACGTGGCGAAGCGCAAGATCGAAGCGGAAGGCAAGGAGATCGATCGCTGGCAGATGGTCGCGCTCACGCACGCGGGGCGGCTCGCGAAGGAGCGGCTGCTCTCCGACGACAAGCTCGCGGCGTATCCGATCGCCATCGCCGGCAAGGGATCGAAGCTGCTCGGGAGCGCGCTGCGCACCGAGGTGACGCGCGAAGAGGTGCACGCGACGCTCGTGGACGGCTTCTTTCCGAAGGTCGCGGCGACGGCGCGGCCCGCGGCGCGCGCGAGGGCGGCGCTCACGACGATCGGCCTGCCGTACGCTTCGGAGCCGGCCGTCACGAAGCACCTCGCGGCCTTCCTCGGGCGGCAGGCGGACGCGCTCTCGAAGATCGAAGGGCTCGCGGGGGCGCGGCACGGGGACGCGCGCGATCGGGCGAGGCTCCTGCACCCGACGGCGGTGCTGTTCAACGGCGGCGTGATGAAGGCGACCGCGCTGCGTGAACGGCTGCTCGACACGTTGAACGGCTGGCTCGCGGAGGACGGCGCGCCGCCGGTGCGCGTGCTCGCGTCGGCGGATCTCGATCTCGCGGTGGCGCGCGGGGCCGCGGCGTACGGGCTCGCTCGGCGCGGCAAAGGCCTTCGGATCCGCGGCGGAACGGCGCGCGCGTACTACGTCGGCATCGAGGGCGCGGTGCCCGCGGTGCCCGGCGTCGAGCCTCCGACCGTCGCGTTCTGCGTGGCGCCGTTCGGCATGGAGGAGGGCACGCGCGCCGCGCTGCCGCCGCACGAGCTGGGCGTCGTCGTCGGAGAGAAGGTGAGCTTCCGCTTCTTCGGCTCGAGCGTGCGCCGCGACGACACGGCCGGCACCGAGCTGGAGCGCTGGAAAGAAGGCGAGCTGGAGGAGCTGTCGCCCATCGAGGTGACGCTGCCGGCCGAGGGCCGCCGCGAGGGCGACGTGGTGCCGGTCGAGCTGACCGCGCAGGTGACCGAGGTCGGCACGCTGCTGCTGGAGGCCGTCCCGAAGGATCCGGTCACGCCGACCGAGCGGTTCAAGGTCGAGCTGTCGGTGCGTACGGAGTCTTGAAAACAAGGGGTTTTGTGACATGAGCGGCGGGCGCATCGTCGGCATCGATCTCGGCACCACGAACTCCGTGATGGCGTGGACGGACGAGGCGCGCTCGTTCCGCGGGGCCGCGGGCGTGGAGACGTTCGACGTGTCGCAGCTCGTGTCGCGGACGGAGATCGCGGCGCGCCCTCTTTTCCCGTCGTTTCTGTACGCGCCGATCGCGGGGGAGGAGGCGGAGGATCCGTGGGGCGACGCGCCGTACTGGGCCGGCGCGGCGGCGCGCGCGCGCGGCGTCGAGGTGCCGGGGCGATCGATCGCGTCGGCGAAGAGCTGGCTCGGGTACGCCGCGGTCGATCGCACCGCGAAGATCCTCCCGTGGGGCGCCGAGGACGACGCGGCCGATCTGCCGAAGATCTCGCCGATCGACGCGAGCGCGAAGATCCTCGGGCACCTGCGATCCGCCTTCGATCGCGCGTTCGGGGAGCCGCTCGCGGGGCACGAGGTGGTGCTCACGGTGCCGGCCTCGTTCGATGAAGACGCGCGCGAGCTCACGGTGGAGGCGGCGACGCGCGCGGGGCTCACGGTGCGGCTGCTCGAAGAGCCGCAGGCCGCGTTCTACGATTTTGTAGCGCGCGCGCCGGAGGGAGCGCTCGCGGAGCTCGTGGAGCGCGCGGGTGGAGCGGCGCACGTGCTCGTGTGCGACGTCGGCGGCGGCACCACGGATCTGTCGCTGCTGCGCGTGGAGCGCGACGATTCGGCCGTCACGAAGGCGAAGGTGACGCGCATCGCGGTCGGCAATCACCTGCTGCTCGGCGGCGACAACATGGATCTGGCGCTCGCGCACGCGCTGGAGGGGCGGCTCGTCGCGGCCCCGGACAGGCTCGCTCCGTCGCGGTTCGCGCAGCTCGTGCTGGCGTGCCGCGCGGCGAAGGAGCGGCTGCTCGGCGACGGCGCGCCGGATCAGGTGCCGGTGGCGATCGCGGGGCAGGGGTCGCGGCTCCTCGGCTCCACGTTGCGCGCGGATCTCTCGCGGGACGAGGCGGAGCGCATCGTGCTGGATGGCTTCTTTCCTCGGGTGGAGCGCGACGCGCGGCCCGCGCGTGGACGGAGCGCGCTCGTCGCGTTCGGGCTGCCGTACGAGAAGGACCCGGCCATCACGCGGCACGTCGCGCACTTCCTCGCGCGGCACGGCATCTTCGCGGGCGGCGCGCGCGTCGACGCGGTCCTCTGGAACGGCGGCGTCTTCCGGGCCCGCGCGATCGGCGAGCGGCTCCTCGACGTGATCTCGTCGTGGAGCGGCGCCGAGGTGACGCGGCTCGCGTACACGGACCCGGATCTCGCGGTGGCGCGCGGCGCGGTCGTGTACGGGCTCGCGCTGCGCGGGCGCGGCATGCGCATCGAGGGCGGCGCGGCCCGCGGGTACTACGTCGGCCTCTCGCCGGAGCCGGGGAAACCGCGGCCCGCGGTGTGCGTGGTGCCGCGCGGAGCGAAGGACGGCGTGCGGTACGCGGCGCCGGATCGCACGTTCGCCCTCGCCGTCGGCCGATCGGTGCGCTTCGATCTGTTCACGTCGGACAGCGCGTCGCACGCCCCCGGCGACGTGGTCACGCTCGGGGAGGACGTCTTCGAGAAGCTGCCGCCCGTCGCGGTGCGGTTCGACGCGGGCCCCGTGGCCGCGGCGCGCGATCCGCGCGGATCCGTGCGTCCCGGGCCCGCGGAGGTGCAGGTCGGCATCGAGGGCGAGCTGTCCGCGGTCGGCACGCTGGACCTCGCGTGCGTCGAGACCGCGCCGCGCGAAGGCTCGTCGCCGCGCAGGTTCCGGCTCGCGTTCCAGCTCCGCGACGCCGCCTCGGAGGACGCGAAGGACGCGGGGCCGCGGCGCGTGTTCTCGGCGCAGAAGATCGCGCAGGCGACGGAGGCGGTGCTGCGCGTGTTCGGCCGCGGGCGCGCCGACGTGACGCCGCGCGAGGTGAAGGATCTGGTGCGCGAGCTGGAGAAGATCCTCGGCGAGCGCGCCGGCTGGACGATGGAGGTCGCGCGCGCGCTGTTCGACGCGCTGATCACGTCGCCGCAGAGCCGCAAGCGATCCGCGGATCACGAGCGCCAGTTCTGGCTCCTCGCGGGCTACTGTCTGCGCCCCGGCTTCGGCGATCCGGGGGACGGCGCGCGCGCCGCGATCCTCGCGCCGCTCTTCGCCGAGCGCCTCACGTTCCAGGGCGAAACGCGCTTGTGGCAGCAGTTCTGGATCGCGTGGCGGAGAGTCGCCGGCGGCCTCGACGAGGCGTCGCAGCTCGCGATCCGCGACGCGATCGATCCGTACCTCGCGCCGAGCGAAAAGCGCCTCAAGAAGCCGAAGGGCTGGAAGCCGGACGCGCTCGTCGAGATGCTCGACATGGCCGCGTCGCTGGAGCGCGTGCCGGCCTCCGCGCGCGCCGAGCTGGGATCCTGGATCCTCGATAAAACATGGACGGATCGCGATCCGCGCTGGTGGGCTGCGATCGGCCGGATCGGCGCGCGGGTCCCCGCGTACGCGAGCGTGCACCACGTGGTGAGCCCGCTCGTCGCGGAAAAGTGGCTCGATCAGCTCCTCCGCGACAAATGGCACGACCTGCCGACCGCCGCGGCCGCCGCCGTGCAGCTCGCGCGCGTCACGGACGATCGCGCGCGCGACGTGTCGTTGCGCGTGCGCGGCGAGGTGGAGCGCCGCCTCGAAAAAGAGGGCGCCCGCGAGGCGTGGATCCGCGCCGTGCGCGAATTCCAGCCCGTCGAGGAGTCCGACCGCGCCGCGTTCTTCGGCGAAGGGCTGCCGATCGGACTGCGACTCATCGGCTGATCGACGATAATCGCCGGCCCTTCTCTCGCGGAGCCGCTCGCGCATGCCGTTCGTCGTCTTCGTCGCGCCCTATTTCACCGACGTCACCCTTCGCTTCATCGAGGCCCTCGCGCGGCTGCCGGACATCCGCCTCGGCGTGCTCACCATGGAGCCGTACGACAAGCTGCCGCCGCGGCTCGTGGGCGGCGTCGCGGCGTACAAGACCGTCGAGTCGGTGGAGACCGCGGGCGTGCTCATCGGCGGGGCGCGCGCGCTGCAGCGGTTCCTCGGGGCGCCCAAGATCGATCGGCTGTTCGGCATCGTGGAGGTGATCCAGATCCAGATCGCGGAGGCGCGCGAGCAGCTCCAGGTGGACGGCATGAGCGTCGCCGCCACCGACAATTTTCGCGACAAGAGCCGCATGAAATCGATCCTCCAGGACAAGGGGATCCCGTGCGCTCGCCACCGCGTCGCGCGCTCCGTGGACGAGCTCTGGGTCGCGGCGCGCGAGATCGGGTTCCCGCTCGTGGTGAAGCCGCCCGCGGGCGCGTCCTCCGAGGCGACGTTCCGCGTGAACGATCCGGCGGAGCTCGGCGCGAAGCTCGCGGAGCTGGCGCCGTCCCCGGAGCGGCCCGCGATGCTGGAGGAGATGATCGTCGGCGCCGAGCACTCGTTCGAGACGATCTCGATCGAGGGCAAGCACGTCTGGCACTCGCTCACGCACTACCACCCGACGCCGCTCGAAGTGCTTCGAAATCCCTGGATCCAGTGGAGCGTCGTGCTCCCGCGCGAGATCGACGAGCCGCGGTACGACGACATCCGCGAGGCGTCCGGCCGCGCCCTCGACGCCCTCGGGATGCGCACGGGGCTCAGCCACATGGAGTGGTTTCGCCGCGAAGACGGCTCGATCGCGATCTCCGAGGTCGGCGCGCGCCCGCCCGGCGCCGAGTTCACGACGCTGGTCTCCGTCGCGCACGAGATCGACCTCTGCTACGCGTGGGCGCGGCTCATGGTGTTCGGCGACTTCGATCCGCCGAAGCGCCGGTTTGCCGCGGGCATCGCGTACCTCCGCGGCCAGGGCGAAGGCTCGATCCGCAAGATCGAGGGCATGGAGCGCATCGAGCGCGAGGTCGGCCACCTCATCGTGGGCTCGCGGCTCCCGGTGATCGGCCACGCGAAGAAGAAGAGCTACGACGGCGACGGCTTCTTGATCCTCCGGCACGAGCGCACCGATCTCGTGGAGAAGGCGCTCCGCCACATCATCTCCAACGTGCGCGTGGAGTGCGGCTAGTCAGCGAGATCGAGCCAGCGCGCGGCCTCGAAGAGATCGTCCACCACGACGTCCGCGTGCTCCGCGAACGGGCGGCCGTCGAGCGGCGGCTCCGGGATCGCGACGACGATCGCGCCCGCGGCGCGGCCCGCCATCACGCCTGCGAGCGAGTCCTCGAGCACCACGCACTCGTCGATCGGCACGTCGAGCAGCTCCGCCGCGCGCAGGAACACGTCCGGCGCCGGCTTCGATCGCGTGACGTCCTCGCCCGACACGATCGCGTTGAACGCGGGCAGGAGGCCGAACTGATCGACCGTCTTCTCCACGAGGCGCCGGTGCGACGACGACGCGAGCGCGAGATCGTAGTTGCCCCGTGTCCGATCGATGAGCTCGCGCGCGCCCGGCTTCAGTTGAAGCTCCGACGTGCGCGCCATGAAGTCCTCGATCAGCTCGTCGACGCCCGCCTCCACGTCGACCTGGATGCCGAACAGCTCGCGCATCAGGTGCACCGTGTGGCGGATGCCCTTGCCGATGTTGTGGCGCGCGTGCTCCTCGGTGAAATCGGCGCCGCGGCGCTTCGCGAAGTCGCGCTCGACCTGGTACCAGAGCGGCTCCGAGTCGACGAGCAGGCCGTCCATGTCCCAGAGCAGCGCCTGCATCGGCCGGCCGATCGCGCTCACGATGGAGCCGCGCCGGCCCGGCGGGATGATGCGGCGCGATCGCGGTCCCGACGAGCTCACGCGAACAACCTCGGGATCAAGGCGTCGGGGCGCGCGCCGTGGAGGATCTCTGCGAGGATGTCGAACGTCGGCGCCTTCACGCGGTGCTCCTTCGCGAACCCTACGATCCGCGGGATCAGCGAGATCGCCTCCACGCGGAGCTTCGCGTCGGTCACGGCCTCGTCGAGCGAGCGGCCCTTCGCGAGCGCCTGACCGATCACCACCTCGGGCCGGTGATCGAGCGCGATCGACGCGAGCAGATCCCCGTACCCGCCGAGCCCGAGCATCGTGCGATCCTCCGCGCCGGCCATCACGAGGATGCGCGCGCACTCGTCGATCGCCGTCGAGATGAGCGCCGCCAGCAACCCCGGCCCCGCGCCCGCCTGCTTCGCGAAGCCGACGCCGATCGCGACGCAGCCCACGAGCGCGGACGCCCACTCCAGCCCGCGGATGTCGTGCGTCCCGTGCACGCGCAGCGAAGGCGACTGGAACGCGTCGTTCACCGCGCCGACGACCTCCGGATAGCGCGACCCGACCACCATCGCCGAGGGCCGCCCGTGCACCAACTCCGTCGCCTGCACGGGCCCGCCGAGCGCGCCGCACCGGCGAACCGGCGTCTCCGCGCGGATGACGTCCGACACGGCTTCGAGCCCGTCCGGCGAGAGGCCGCGGATCCCGTGCACGATCAGGTGGTGCCCGTCGAGGTGATCGCCCAGCGAGCGCAGCACGTCCCGCACGACGGTCGACGGCACCGCGACCACGAGGAGGCTCGCCTGCGCGACCGCCGCGTAGTCCGTGGTGACGCCCACCTGCTCGTTGTGCGGCGGTTGACGGCGCGTGTGCATGATCACGTCGGCCCCGGCGCGCGCGGCGGCGAACGCCAGCGCGACGCCCCACGGCCCGCCGCCGAGGATGCCGACCTTCTTCTTCGAGGGCGGGTGCATGCTTGTCTGCGAGGTGCCGGAGATGCTCACGCCGCGCTCCTTTCCGTGGAATTGGGCGAGGGTGGCGTCGCCTCCGGATCCGGCGGCCGCACCGAGACGGACGGCCGGATCTGCACCGGCACCGCCGGCAACATCCCCGGAGGAGCGAGCGTGTCCCAGGCGAGCCCGTGCGCCGCGAGCCTGTTTTGATAGTAAAAGAGCAGATTCGGATCGCAGATCGCGATCCCGTTCGACCGCGACTCGATCGCGCGCGTCGTGTGGTACCCGGCGAAGGCGCGCGCCGCCCGCTCGACGATGTCGCCGCCGGAGGCCGTCCGGAGGAAATCGCTCAGCCGCACGAGCCCCTGCGCCTCCATCTCCTTCATCTTGTCGCGGAGCGCGCACACGTCGGCGGCGAGCTCGTCGCGCGGCACCGTGAGCACGTCGCGCTGCCGCAGCACCGTGAACAGATCCGGCGCCGGCGCGACCTTCCGCAGCCGATCGAACGCGACCGAAGCCACGAGGTGCGTCGACATCGCGACCGTGTCCTTCTTGTAGGCCTCGCAGATCGACTCGCCGAGCTCCCGCGTGTACTGCGCGTCGCGCGCCGCATCGAGCGTCACCACGCCTTCTCGGTTCCTCACGTAGCTCGACGGATCCACGGAGCGCCCGCGCGCGTCGAGCGATCCGCCCGCGTCGTCGACGGCGTTGCCGAACGGATCGATCGGATCGCCGAAGCGGATCACCACGGATCCCCGCATATCGAAGAGCTTCCGCGTGAACGAGAACAGCCGATCGAAGCGCGACGACTCGTCGTCCTCGATGATGTACCGCCCCTTGCCGGCCTCCGAGAGGTAGTCCGCGATGAGCGTCTCGCCCTCGAGCGTGATGAGGTAGTTGATGGTCGCGGGCACGAAGTAAATCCGCCGCTCCTTGCCCGCGAGCAGCGTGCGCGCGTAAGCCTCGATCGCGCTGCCGACGAGCCCGAGCTTGAGCCGCCGCTCCACGCCGCCCGATCGCGATCGCGTGCCGCCGGGGAAGAACAGCGAGTGGTACCCGCGCTCCAGGAGCACGCACGAGTACGTCTTCAGGATGTCCTTGTAGAGGTTGTGCCGCAGCCGCCGATCGACGCGGTACGCGCCGAGGTTGTGCATGAAGAACGACAGCACCGGGTTCGTGAACAGGTTCTTCCCGGCGCCGTACGTCGCGGGCGGCAGCCCCGCCGCCTCCAGCGCATAGCCGAACACGATCGAGTCGAAGTTGGAGAGGTGGGTCGGCACGAACACCGCCGTCCCGTTCTCCACGAGCTTCTGGATCTTCGCGATCGGCCCCTCCACCGACACGTGCGAGCGCAGCACGTCGAGGTGCAAGAGCTCCTGCGGTTTCTTCAAGAACATGGTCGGCTGGAGCAGCGCGGTGACCAGCGGCGGCAGTAGCCGTTTCGACACGCCATACACGCGCGGATTGAAGTTGCCCGCGACGTCCCACCCGTAGCGCTCCGTGAGCTCGGTGAGCCTGCGCCGGCGCTCGCCTTCGCCCATGCGGCCGAGCGATCGCGCGAGCGTGCGCCACTCCTCGCGCTCCTTCACCTCGTCGGGCCGGCGCGCCGATTCGAGCCGCTTCGTCTCGTGGTAGGCCGCGTCGTTGAGGACGTGGAGCGTGTCCTTCGTGCCGCTCACCACGCGGTGCACGACCTCGCGGACGATCTCTTCCCGGTGCTGGTTGAACCCGAAGATCGGTGCTTGCGACATGGTCCTCAACCCTTGAAGGTGTCCTTCGCCTTGCGGACGGCCCCGAGCACGTCCGCGGGCGTCTCGCCGGGGAACCGCTCGCGCAGCCCCGCCTCGTGCACGCGCAGGAACGGGTTCGTCTGGAGCTCCTCGCCCATCGTCGACGGGACGGTGAATTCGCCGCGCCCGCGCATCTCGGCGACGCGCTCGGCCTTCGCCTTCGCCGCGGCATTGTCCGGCTCCGCGTGCAGCGCGAATTTGAGGTTCGACGCGGTGTATTCGTGTCCGCAATACACCTTCGTGTCGGCCGGCAGCTTCGCGAGCTTCTCGCACAGCGACGTGTACATCATCGCCGGCGTCCCCTCGAAGAGCCGCCCGCACCCCGCGACGAACAGCGTGTCTCCCGTGAACACCGCGCCGTGCCCGTAATACGCGACCGCCCCCGTCGTGTGCCCCGGCACGTGGAACGGCGTGAACGACAGGCCCGCGACCTCCACCGGGACGCCTTCCTTCACGAGGTCCGTCTGCGCGGGCACGCGCCCCTCGTCGCTCTCGTGCGCGAACACAGGCATTTTCCCGAAGCGTTCGAGCAGCCCCTCGTTCCCGCCGACGTGGTCGGGGTGGTGGTGCGTGCACAGGATCGCCTTCAATTCGAGGCCTTCTCGCGCGAGCGCCGCCGCGACGGGCTCGGCTTCGGAGGGGTCGACGACGACGGCGGACTTGCCGTCCGCGGTCACCAGGTACGCGTAGTTGTCCGAGAGGCAGGGGACAGGGATGACTCGCATCGCGGGACCTTATACACCCGGCGCATTCACGATGGGGGGCCGCGAAGATCCCGCGTCGGCCCTTCAAACGGCGCTACGGTGCGCACGTGGCGAGAGAGACCCCCCGCGAGCGCTTCCGCATCGGCGCGGACGAAAATGGCCTGGGACCGCGGCTCGGCCCCATGATCGTGACGGCGGTGCTCGCGGAGGTGACGCCCGAGGGCCACGCGGTCGCGAGCAAGAAGCCGCGCGGAAAGCTGGGCGATCGCCTCGGCGACTCGAAGGCCCTGGTGGCGCACGGCGACGTCGCGCTCGGCGAAGCGTGGACGCGCGCCCTCGTGGAGCGAGGATGCGGCCGCCCCGAAGCGTCACGATCCCCTGCGAACGTCGACGATCTCGTGCACGCGGTCGCCGACGAGACGCGGGACGTCCTGCGCGCGGCGTGCCCGCCCGGCGGCGTCGATCACTGCTGGTCCGGCGGGGACGACGCGCTCTCCGCGGACGCGAGCCTCGTCGCCACGCTGCACGCGGACCTCGACAAGCTCGGCTCGAAGGGCGTCCGCATCGCCGCCGTGCGCTCCCGGATCGTCTGCGTGAAGCGCCTCAACGACGCGCTCACCCTTGGAAAGAGCCGCTTCACGGTCGATCTGCACGCGATGGAGGAGCTCATCCTGGGCCTCCGCGAGCAGGCCGGCGCCGAGGTGCACGCGATCTGCGGCAAGGTCGGCGGCTTCGGCAAATACGAGGGCGCCTTCGGCCCGCTGTCCGGCCGCCTGTGCTCGGTGGTCGAGGAGCGCCGCGCGTCGAGCCGCTACTACTTCCCCGGCGTCGGCGAGCTGGCCTTCGTCATGGACGCGGACGACAGCGATCTGCTCGTGAGCCTCGCCTCGCTCGTGGGCAAGTACCTCCGAGAGGTGCTGATGGCGAAGATTGTGCGCCATTACCGATCGTCCGGACTCGATGTGCCGGAGGCGAGCGGCTATCACGACCCGGTGACCGCCCGCTTCGTGGAGGCCACGTCCCTCGTGCGGGCGAAACAGGCATTTCCTGCCGAGTGCTTCGAGCGTCGGAGTCTGGGGAAGGGCGTCGAATAACCCCTCGACGACTCCGAACGATCGTTCGATAACAACTCGATGTCACGGCACTTCTGACTTGCATTATCAACACGGCCCGACGCGCAGAATCCCATTGACTCAGCCTGATACGAAGGCGGAAAGTAGTCGCGGGGCTCGGGCAACATGGCTTCTTCACCAGGCTTCAACAGCGCAAGGATCGGGGTCGCGGCAAAGGTCGTCGGGGTCGACCTCGATGATCTGACGCTGGGCAAGGTGGAGACGGCGCTTCAAGGCACCGAGCTCGCACTGGCCATCACGTCTCGGCGGGAGGCGGTGGAGCGGGTCCGCGCGATGGAAGAGCGCGTGATCGTCCTGCTCGAATGGCCCGATGAGTACCAGCAAGAGCGCATCCAGCTGTGCAGCGCGCTCCGCGCGGTCACTCCGCCGGATCACTGTTACATCGTGGCGCTCGGCGGGGCCTCGGATCACCAGGCCGCGCTCTCCGACGCGATGGGCGGCCCCGCGAACGACGTGCTGACTCGGCCCTTCGGCAACAGCATCCTGCTCGGCCGCCTGCGAAAAGGCCTCCGGGCGATGACGGGGGGAGGCGCCCCGGGCCCGCGCGCCGCGCTGGACGAGGCCGTCCGCGAGCGCCGCACCGGAGAGGTGATGATCCGCGCCGGGGACAAGGCGGCGATCATCCACCTTCAAGAGGGCCAGATCGTCTGGGTGCATGTCTCTTTCGTCCCCACGACGATGGAGGACGTGGCTCGCCGCGCGGGCGCCGCGCTGGATCCGGAGCTCGTGGCCGACGTGAAGGAGGAGTGTCGCGCGACCGGCGCCAATTTCCTCGACGTCCTCGTGAGCTGGGGAGTCCTCGCGCCCGAACGCGCGAAGGCTGCGCTGCGCGAGCTCGTGGCGGAGCGCGTGCGGATCGCGCTGGAAATCCCGGGCGCCGCCGCCCTCTTCATGCCGAAGAAGCGCTCGCCGAGCGGCCAGTTCCGCATCCACGCGGACGAGATACCGGCCCTCCAGACTCCCTCTCACGCGACCGAGACGGAGCCCCGGAGAGGCCCGGACGTGGAGCTGCGATCCGCGGCGGCCCCGTCGATCCCGTCCCCGCGCCCCAGCGCGCCCAGCTCGTTCGAGGCCGGCTGGTACGTCAACGAGGCGATGAAGACGGAAGGGGCCATGTGCGCCGCGGTGCTGGATCGGCGGACGGGAGCGTGCCTGTTCCAGCTCGGGGCGCAGCTCAACGCGGCGGTGGCGTGGTCGCTCGTGAGCACGCTCGCGGCCGCGGGCCCCGGCGCGGACGAGGTGATCGCGGTGGTCGGCGGCACGTGCTTCGTGACTCGGCCTCTCCGCCACGCGACCTCGTGTGCCTTGTTCGTGGCGCTCTCTTCGACGAACACGACCCTCGGATTCGCGCGCATCTCCATCGCCCGCGTCGCCGCGACCCACGTCGCCGCGCTCACCACCTCGCCGACCTCGGTTCGCTTCGTGGAGAGCCCGAACGGGAAGGACGAGGATCTCCGCGGAGAGTCCGGCGCCACCTCCGGAACCTGGGAGTCGCAGGTCCGCCCCCCCGACACCCGTCGATCCGCGGGCGTCACTGCCTCGGAAAACGCAGCTGAATAGAGACTGTCAGTCTTCGGACTTGCCGGAGCCGAAGATGGCCGTCCGGAAGTACCCGAGCTGACTCTTCGCCAGCTCCTTCACCGTGTCGAGCCGGTCCATCTCGCGGGCGCTGCTCCGCGTATACAGCTCCCCTGTCTCGTACAGCTCGCGGGCCTTCGAGCGCTGGAGCTTGCCGCTCGACGTCTTCGGCAGCACGCCCACCTTCACCGCGACCACGTCGTCCACCGTGAGGCCGATGCCCTGCTGCACGGCCGTGCGCACCTCGCCCTTGAGCTTGGTCGTCGCCTCGTCCCC
This sequence comes from Polyangiaceae bacterium, assembly GCA_046351455.1. Lineage (GTDB taxonomy): Bacteria > Myxococcota_A > Polyangia > Polyangiales > Polyangiaceae > JADJRH01. Next base: position 51,796 of record JAXLYM010000024.1, on the reverse strand, counting down.
GGTGACCTGCGTCTCGAACACGAGCACCACGCGCTCGCGATCCCCGGTGGGCTTCATCGTGCCGAAGGCGATCACGTTGCCCTTGCGGACCCCGGTCACGCTCCCGGCCTCCCACTCCAGATCTTGAGGATAGTAGTTGCGCCCGTTGACGATGATGACCTCTTTGGACCGCCCGCAGATGTGCACGAGCCCGCCCGCGAGGTACCCGAGATCGCCTGTGCGCAGCCAGCCGCCCGCGAACGCCCGCGAGGACAGCTCCGGCTCGCTCCAGTAGCCCTGCATGACGCTGGGCCCGCGGAGCCGGATCTCGCCGACCTCCCGCTCGCCGAGGGGCGTCTTGCCCTCCTCGTCATCCGGAGAGAACACCTGGATTTCGTGGTCCGGGAACTGACCACCACACTGCACGATCGGCGCGGCGCGCTCGCTCGACTCCGGGGCAGGAACGGCCTTGTGCGCGCTCCAGAGCTTGTCACCTTCCACGGTGTCCACGTTGACGCCCGTCCCGATCTTCGAGAACGAGATGGCCAGCGTCGACTCCGCCATGCCGTAACAGCACACGAAGGCCTTCGGATCGAAGCCGACGCTGCTGAACTTGTCCGCGAACGCCCGCAGGTTCTCGGCCCGGATCGGCTCCGCCCCGCAGCCGGCGACGCGCCAGCTCGACAGGTCGAGGCCCTTCATCTCGTGCTCCTTGATGCGCTTCACGCACAGGGCGTATGCGAAGTTCGGCCCGAACGAGATCGTGCCGCGGTGACGGGAGATCGCGTCGAGCCAGCGGGCCGGGCGCTTCAAGAACAGCAGCGGAGGGAGGAACGTGATCGTGTTGCGGTGATAGATGGGCGCGATCACGAATCCGATGAGGCCCATGTCGTGGTAGAGCGGCAGCCACGAGACGCCGCTGTCCACGCCGTCGCGCACCGTGAGGCCTTGTTCCATGATGGCGCGCACGTTCGCCGCGAGGTTCGCGTGCGTGAGCGTGACGCCCTTCGGCCGGGAGGTGGAGCCGCTCGTGAACTGGAGGAAGCACACGTCGTCGAGGCCGACCTTCACCGGCTTCAGCTCTTCGCGCTCGTTGCGGATCGGCTCCACCGCGACGACCTTCTGCAGCGCGGGCGCCTTCGCGGCGATGGTGCCGAGCATCAGCTTGATCTCCGACGACGTGAGCAGCACCTTCGCGCCGCTCCGCTCCACGATGTGAAGCGTGTTGTCGAGGTAGCCGGCCAATTTACCGAGGCCCGTCGGCGGATAGATCGGCACGGGGATGATGCCCGCGCGCACCGCGCCGAGGAAAGCGAACACGAAGTCCGCGTTGTCCGGCAGGATGAGCGCGACACGATCGCCCTTCTTCAAGCCCAGCGCCTGGAGCGCCCCGCCGAAGCGCGCGCTCGCGCGCTCGATGCCTCCGTGGGAGAAGAAGGGCTCGGCGTCCGAATTTTCCTCGACGAAGCGGTAACCGTTCTTGGTGGCCGACGCGGCGTCCTCGATGGCCTGCGCGACCGTGCGGGGCGTGTAGACGCTCATCCCTGGAGCCTTCCCGCTTTCTGGAGACGCCCCTCGATCGCGCGCACCACGCTCGCGACGGTGTCCACGTCGCGCAGCGCATCGTCCGGGATGGAGAGCTGGAATTTGTCCTCGATGTCGGCGATGACCTCCATCACGCCGAGCGAGTCGATCCCGAGATCGCCCACGATGTGACTGCCGTCCTTCACGTTCACGCCGGACTGGGCGTGCGTCTTCAGGATCGCGTGCACCTCGGTGCGCACTGTTTCCCGCGTAAACTGCATGCGGGGGTTGTTAGTACAGGCTTCGAAAAAAGGGAATTCTTGGCGTCGCGCGAAGTGTGCGTCCCGGCGCCCGCGTGCGGAGGCCCCTACGCAGCGCCGCCGCCGTCGATGCGCGCCCGCGCCGCGTCCACGATCGCGGTCAGCTTCGCGACGCCGGTGAGGGCGCGCGCGCCGTACCACATGACGTCTTTGCCGTCGCAGAACACCACGTTTCCATGCTTGCTCGCGGGTACGTCGAGGCCTCGCAACACCTCTGCGTCGGCCGCGGTGAAGGGGTGTGGCTCGTCGGGCAAGAGCACGATCTCCGGCGACCGTTCGCGCACCTCCTCCAGCGTCACGCGCGGGTAGCGGGTGTCGCGGCCCATCACGCGCTCCGGGGGCAGGGGACGCGCCGCGCCGAGATCCGCCGCGAGGGGATAGAGCCTGTCGCGATCGCCGAACACGTTCACCGCGCCCGACAGATCCAGCGCGTCCGACAGGAACGTGTCCTTGTTCGCGGTCATGAGCGGCTCCATCCAGATCGGCAGGAAAGCCTTCAAAGGCCGCGTATTCTGGCGCCTCGCCTCGGCCTCGCGGAGGATGTGGTACCCCTCGGTGATGACGCGCTTGGCGCGGGCGCCGGCCTTCGGATCGCGGTCGAGGCCGGTGATCTTGGTGAGGCGGCCGAGGTGCGCGAGGCCCTCCGCGACGCGCTTCGGGAACGAGACGTAGACCTTCAGGCCCGCGTCTTCGAGCTTCACGATGTCGGACTCGCTGTTCTCTTCCTGGTTCGCGATCACGAGGTCCGGCTGGAGGGCGACGATCGCGTCCACGTCGAGGTCCTTGGTGCCGCCGATCTCCGGGATGCGCGCGACGTCGGCCGCGGGCTCCACGCAGTAGCGCGTGCGGCCGATGATCCGCTCGCCGGCGCCGATCTCGAACAGGTTGTACGTGTCGCTGGGGACGGCCGACACGATCCGGCGCGCGGGCCCGAACAGCGTGATCCATTTGCGACGGTCGTCGCGCATGCGCACTTGGCTCATGGGCGCGCAGCATAATGAGCGCCGCGCCGGCCGCTAGAAGCGTGTGCGAAGCTCGGCCTCTCCGCGTGCGGCGCGCGATGGACGGCGCGTTACTTGGCCCGATGCCTCCGGGGATGGCATGGCCCGTCCGTGCTCGCAGCGCCCACTTCCACCTTGCTCGCGGCGCGGACGCTCGCCCGGCCGCCGGCCCTCGGGACGCGCCCGCTCCCGTCGCGCCTCGGTCGTTACCTCCTGTTCGATCACGTCGGTCGCGGCGGGATGGCGGACATCTACCTGGCGCGCGTCGAGACGGAGCTCGGCGGCAGCCGCCGCGTCGTCGTGAAGGAGGTGCTCCCGAAGCACGCCGACAACGCGTCGTTCTCGTCGATGCTCGTCGCCGAGGCGAAGCTCGCGGCCGGCCTCCAGCACGCGAACGTCGTTACGGTCGAGGACCTCGGGCGCGACGCCGGCAGCCTCTTCATCGCGATGGAGTACGTGGAGGGCTTCGACCTGCGCGAGCTGTGTCGCCGCTGCTCGCACGCGCGGATCCCGCTGCCCGTCGAGTTCTCGCTCCTCATGGTGATGGAGACGCTGCGGGGCCTGGACTACGCGCATCGCCGCAGCCTCGTGCACCGCGACGTCTCGCCGTCGAACGTGCTCATCAGCTTCGAGGGCGAGGTGAAGATCTGCGACTTCGGCATCGCGCGCGCGCACGCCGTGAGCGATCTCGACGACGAGTCGATCCGCGGAAAGGCCGGCTACATGAGCCCCGAGCACGCCCGCGGCGAGGAGGTGGACCCGCGCGGCGACGTGTTCGCGGCCGGCATCATCTTGTGGGAGCTGCTCTCGGGTCGCCGGTATTACCGCGCGCCGCAGGGCGAGCGCCTCATCGACGTGGCGCGCCGGGCCGAGGGCCAGCCGCTCGTTTCGCGCGGCCTTCCCCGAGAAAAAGAGCTGTTCGCGATCGTGACGCGCGCGCTCGAGGTGGACCGCGAGGTCCGTTATCAGACGGCGGCGGCGATGCTCCGCGACCTCGAGTCGTACGCCGCGCGCGCCCGCCTGCTCGCGAGCCCGCTGCGCTTCGGCGAGTGGTTGATGGAGCGCTTCGGCACGGAGATCGTCGAGCTCCGTCGCGCCCGTGAGCGCGCCGCGTGGGGCCTCACTCACAAGGCACTTCCGCGCGTGATGTTGCCCGCGGGCAGCCCGATCCCGCCGCCCGTCGCGCCGGTGGAGCTCCGCAAGACAGGCACGTTCGCCCGCGTGGCGGCGGCCCGTCGCACGACGCGCGAGGTGCGCGCGTGGGTCACGTACGCGCTCGCGATCGCCGCCGCGATGGTCGTCGCGATGTGGTGCGCCTTCCACACCGGCGCCGGCTGATAGACGTCGTCGGCCGAGGCGCCGTCGCGTCGTCGTGCTGCATCCTCGACAAATGAAGGGGATCCGGGTACGCCTCGGAGCGTGGAGATCCCGCGCTTCGTCCGCACGCCCTCGCTGTTTCATGCCGCGGCCGGTGTCGTGATCGCGATCCTCGCGGGCCGCGCGATCGCCGGGACGCCGCCGCCCGTCCCCGCCGCGACGCCGTCCTCCAAGCCGACGGCCGCGCCCACCGCGCCGGCCTCTTCGCCGAGCGGCGCGCCCTCTGCCGCGCCCGCTCCGACCCCCGCGCCGACTCCCACCGTCGTCTCGTCCGGAGCGCCCGTCGCGCCGCCGATCGCCGTGAATTCCGGCAAGCGCACGTACGTGGTCGCCGCGATCGGAGACTCCCTCACCGACGCGAAATCCCACGGAGGCGGCTACCTCGATCACCTCCGCAAACAGTGCCCGAAGAGCCGATTCGACAACTACGGCAAGGGCGGTGAGATGGTGAACCAGATGCGGAAGCGCTTCGCGCGCGACGTCCTCGGCGAGGGCGCGACGGACAAGCCCGCATACACCCACGTCATCGTCTTCGGCGGCGTGAACGACCTCTACAGCGACGAGACGGCCGGCCGCACCCCGGAGAAGATCGAGGGCGATCTCCTTCGCATGTACAAGGCCGCGCAGGGCAAGGGCATGAAGGTGATCGCGATCACCGTGTCGCCGTGGGGCGGCTTCAGTAAGTACTTCACGGCCCACCGCTCGAAGACGACAGGCGAGGTGAACAAGTGGATCGCCGCGCAGGTCGCGGCGAAATCCGTCGATTACGTGGTCGACGCGTACGCGCTGCTCTCGTGCGGAGACGCCGAGAAGCTGTGTCCGAAGGTGGCCGAGCCCTTCAAGGACGGCCTCCACTTCGGCAAGGAAGGGCACGAGATCCTCGGAAAGGCCCTCTCTTCGAAGGTGTTCTCGAACTGCGAATGACGGGCTATTTCCCGCCGACGAACGAGCCGAAAGGCGCCTTCAGCTCGCCGTCGGGTCGCGGGATGTGATCCTCGTGCGTGCCGCGGAAGCTCCACGACATGGGGCACGACATCGCGGGGATATTGACGGTCTTCGTCGCGAGGATCTTCCCCGTCCGCGCCTCTCGAAGCACCGATTCGTAGGTGGCTGAATACACATCCAGGACGTGCACCGGCGGCGGGTCGTCGAACTTGCAAGACTCCTTCTTCTTGCGGCTCTTCTCCGTGGAGCAGATCACGAGCTGGTACTGCTCGTCGGTCGGCGCCTTCCACGCCTCCAGATCGAAGGACGTGAGCGCCATGAAGTTCTCCGACTCGCTCGCGCGGTGGAGCATCGCGGCGAACGACGTCTGCCCCGGCTTCTTCTCGTAGGCGGCGGCGCGCGGCTCCGGCAATCCGTAGCAGATGGGCGGCAGATCGTAGGTCGTGAGCGCGCCTGTCGCGTCTTTCCCGTTCGGAAACTTCGTATCTGCGGTCACCGTCGCGGGCAGCAGGAAGGGCGCGGCGATCCCCGTCACCACGTGATCCGCCGTCGGAAAATCCGACTCCGTCTGCGCGGAGAACGTGTGCAACATCGGACAGCCGTGGTTCTCCGTGTTGACCGTCTTCGTCACGAGGACATTGCCGGTCTTCGCCTCCCGCACCGACACCTCGTACGACGCGTTGTGCAGCTCCAGGAAATAGGGAGGTTGCTTGTCGTCGAAGGTGCAAGTCTCCGTCTTTTCGCCGGGCGTGCGGGTGATGCACACGACGACCTCGACGTCCTCCAGCTTTTGCGGGCGGAAGCGCTCGAGCTTCATCACGCTCGCGGTCCGGAGATCGCCTTTCGGTTCGTCGCGCTGAAAGGCGACCATGGCGTGGGCGGCCGCGGCGTCCTTCGCGTAGCCCTTCGCGCGCGCCTCCCCTTTGCCGTCGCACACCGCGCGAAAGCTGTCATCGGTGAGCGCCTCTTCCACCGGAGTGGGCATCACCTCGCTCACGGAGGACCGCTCGGGCGGCGGCGGCCCCTTCTTCCCGCAGCCGAGCGCGAGCAGCGGAGTCAGGAGGACGCAAGCCACCGTGAGCGCGATCCCGCGCGGGAGCCGATCGATACCCATGAATCGCTCATACACCGAGTCGCCCCCCGCCCGATACCCCCGTGTGGCATTCACGGCCAGGGAAAGAGCTCGTAATCGAGCACCGTGACGGCCGGATCCAGCGTGAAGCGGGCGCCCAGCTTGACTTGACCGCTCAAGGCCGGATACGGCGGCTGCACCGTCAGCACGTCCGGAAAGGCCGGGTGCTCGGCGACGAGGCCAGTCTCCGTCAGCGGGAAGATGCCAATCACGACGTCCACCTCGCGCAGCGTCACGGGCTTCGCCGGGATCACCTCGCCGCCCGCGCCCGAGACCTTCGCGCGCAGATAGGGCTGTCGCACCGCCACCGGGACCGGCACCACGAACGTCTCCGTCACCGATTTGCCCGCCGCGATCCGCGTCGCGTGGGGCGGGACGTACGCCGCCATCCGCAGCCCGGGCGGGATCGGCAGCGCGATGTGCTGCAGCTTCAGCACCTCTCCTTCGATCTCGCGATACACGTTGTTCGGCGAGAAATCGCGCGCCCCGTCGATGGCCGTCCCCGAGATGCGGTTGAAGACGCCGATGTCCTCGGAGCGCTCGTTCTTGATCGTGTATTCGACCACGAGCGCGTCGGGCTTCTGCGTGAGCTTGCAGTCGAACGAGATGTTATCCATGGCCAGGATCCTGATAGTCTATTTGCAGTCGCCCGGCCGGAGGTTCTCCGTGGGCGCGAGCAGCTCGTTGGTTCGATCGGTGATGTTGCCCTTGGCGTCGCGCTTCAGCCCGTCGGTGCCATAGTGGTTGTCGCGCCGCGGGAGGCCGAGATCCGAGCGGATCGAGTTCTCGGTGGGGGAGGTGCCGTCCCAGCTTCCGGTGCCGATCGCCTGCGCCTCTTCCTTCTCGATGTTGGGCTGGCTCTTGGGCGCGTTCGGGTCCGGGTCGGCGTTGCTCTCCGTCTGCGCGGTGCCCGTCATGTCGTGGAGAGCGTGCGACAGCTCGTGTCCGAGGACCACCTGCGGCGGCATCGTGATCTGGTTTCCGGCCGCGTCGTAGCCGTAGAGAGCCACCTCCGGGCTGTAGCTCACCGTCGCGTCGCTGCCTTTTCCGTTCAACGAGTCCGGGTAATTCGAGGCCGAAGCGAAGGAGTTGTGCGGATCGTCACAGGGCTGGATGGTGAGGTTTTTGCCGGACTTGTCGATCTGGTCCAGCATGTCCTGACCGGACGGCGTGGTCGAGAGGAGATAAAGGTCGCGGATCGTCTTGTTTTGGAAGTCCGACGGCCCCTTGACCTTCATCTTGGAGGGCAGAGAGAACTTCGGTCCTCCGACCTCGACATTGGGGCTCCCCTCGATGATCTCGCCGCCGTGCGCCATCCCGTCGTGCCGTCGCGCCACGGGGAGCCCGCACACCGTCACCGTCTTCGACCCTTCGAACACCACGTCGAGCGGGGCGCCGAAGTGGCAATGGGCATAATCGGCGAGGCGAATGACAGGCAGGCTGTTCACCTCGATGCACACGGGAGAGGCGGGATCCAAGGGGCCGCCGAGGTGCGGAATGATGATCCACCGCGTGGATGGACAGTGCGTGTTGTCGCCCTTGCGCGCTACCGGCTCTCCCATCGCTCACGCCCCTCGCTTCGCTGGTGCCTTCTTCGCAGGAGCGGCCTTCTTCGCAGGAGCGGCCTTCTTCGCGGGAGCGGCCTTCTTCGCAGACGCGACTGCCTTCTTCGCGGGAGCGGCCTTCGCGGGCGCGACTGCCTTCTTCGCGGGAGCGGCTTTCTTCGCGGGAGCGGCCTCCGCTGTGGCGCCGAGCGCTTCGAGCACCTTCGATTCGTGGCCGTCGACCTTCACGCTCGGGAACACCTTGGTGACCGTGCCGCTGCCGTCGATGACGAACGTGGACCGGATCACGCCCTCCACCGGCTTGCCGTACATCATCTTGGAGCCGAACGCGCCGAAGGCCTTGTGCACCGAGAGGTCCGGATCCGACAGGAGCGGGATCGAGAGTTTGTGCTGGTCGCGAAACTTGCAGTGGCTCGCGATCGAGTCCTTCGACACGCCGACGACGGTGGCGCCGGCCTTCGCGAACGCCGCCTGCGCGCCGGAGAACGCGATGGCCTCCCGCGTGCAGCCGGGCGTGTTGTCCCGCGGATAGAAGTACAAAACGAGCTTCTTCCCCGCGAAATCGGAGAGGCTCATCGTCTTGCCGGAGTCGCTTTGGAGCGAGAACGCGGGCGCCTTGTCGCCTTCCTTGAGCATGCCCGCATTCGACCGACAAGCATGCACCCCTGTCAAGCCCGCGGACGACCCAGAAATCAGATCAAGCCCCCTGACGTGCCGAGCAAGATTTGTGTAGGGTGCGCCGCGTGCGACGTCTCGTCTGGATCCTGGCCGCGTTCGGCGTGTCGGCCTGCTCTTCTTCGGGCGCTTCGAATTCCGCGCCTCCCGCGACGACTGCGGTGGCGGTCGCTCCGAGTGGCGCCGCGAGCGCGGCGGCTACCGCGACCTCCTCGGCGACGGCCAGTCCGTCCGGCACGGCATCGGCGGCGCCGGCGGCCTCCGGGGCTCCGGCGGCGGGCGGGGACTGCGGCGGTACGTGCCTGTCCATCGAGAAGTGCGAAGGTGGGCAGTGTGTCCCGAATTGCCCCAATAACGAGGTGTACATCCCGAAGACGCCGCCCGAGGGGTTCACGATGGGGCGCGGCAAGGTGCCTTATGGCTTCGGGAAGCTGAAGAACGGGCGGCCCGCGGACGGCATCGGCGACGCGCCCCACAAGGTCGTCTTGACGAAGCCGTTCTGCATGGACGCGACCGAGGTCATCGTGAAGGAGATGGTCCGCTGCGTGAACGAGCAGGGATGCAAGCCCCCCGCGATCACCGATCGATGGTCGACGTACCCGAAGAAGCTCGATTACCCCGTCAACATGGCCGACTGGAATGTCGCGAAGGAGTACTGCGAGAAGCAGGGCCAGAGTCTGCCGACGGAGGCCCAATGGCACTGGGCGGCGACCGGCGGCGACGACCGCGACTGGCCCTGGGGCAACGAGACGCCCACGTGTGAATACGCCGACTTCACGATCGGCGATCTCCCGAGCCCCGGCGGCGACGCGGGCTGTCACGGCGGCGGCCCCTCGCCGGTGGGCACGCATTTGAAGGGCGATCGCGTGTGGCCGACAGGGCACATCCACGATCTGGCCGGCAACGTGTGGGAGTGGACCCTGGACTCCTACGGCCGCTTCCCCACGGAGCCGCAGGTGGACCCGATCCACGTCGGCGACGGCGATCTGACCCACGTGGTGCGTGGCGGCGGCTGGAACCGCAGCGTCCGCGGCATCATGGCCTGGTTCCGCGGCGCCGCGATCCACACGTACAAGGTGCCGGGCCTCGGCTTCCGCTGCGTGCGCAACCCCAAATAACGAGTTTTCAACTGGCCAGTTGATTGAAGACGATAGCGGATTCGATTCGTAACCAGCACATTGGGCGCAAGCGGGGGAGTGATACGAGGGGGCGGAGCCCCCTTGTAGAATCACAAAAAAGCGTCTGTTCGCCTGTGCTCGTCGCAACGTGAACCAGCTCTGATCGTGCTCGAGGATTCAGGGCGGGTAACAGTGCCCGTCGGGCTTGCAGTTGCCTTGTGCGCAGTCGGCGTTCGAGGAGCAGTGCCAGCCGATCGGGCAGCCCGCGCAGGGGCCTCCGCAGTCCACGTCGGTCTCGCCGCCGTCCTGGTAGCCGTCCGCGCACGTCGGCGTGCACTTCAGCGTGACCGGGTTGCAGATCGCGCCGATGCAGTCCGTGCCCAGGAGACAACTGTAGTTCGGCGGGCACTTCTGCGCGCAGGAGCCGCCGCAGTTCACGTCGGTCTCGTCGCCGTTCTGCCATCCATCGAAGCACGACGGGGCCGAGCACGTCTTCGTGCCGACTCCGTTGCACTCGAAGCTCTGGCAGTCGTACGCGACCACGCAGACTCCGCCCGTCGGACACGCCACCGGGCAGACATGGCCGCAGTCGAGATCGCTCTCGCCCCCGTTCTGGACTCCGTCGTTGCACGTCGCGGCCGCGCAGAACCCCGCGGCGCACACGAGGCTCGCGCAGTCGGCGGGGCCGCCGCAGGTGCTGCCCGCGGCGCACGGCGTCGGGCACGCGGCGCCGCAGTCGACGCCGCCCTCCGCGCCGTCCTTCACGCCGTCGGTGCAGGTCGGCGCACAGGCACCTTGCGCGCAGACGGAGCCCTTGCAATCGCCGGCCAGAGTGCATGTCTCGCCGGGGCCGCACGTCGCGCCGCAGGGGCCGCCGCAGTCCGTGTCGCTCTCGCCGCCGTTCTGGACGCCGTCATCGCATTTCGCCGCGGCGCACAGGCTATTCTTGCACACTCCGCTGCTGCAGTCCGCGGGGACGACGCAGGCCTTGTCGGCGTCGCACGGCGAGCACTCCAGCCCACCACAGTCCGTATCCGACTCGTTGCCGTTCGTGACGCCGTCCTTGCACGTCGGCGGGGCCGCGCAGATCGAGGCGTCGCACAGGCCGCTCGCGCAGTCGGAGTCGACGAGGCACCCCGCGCCGATCGCGCACGCCGGGCACGTGCCGCCGCCGCAGTCCACCGCGGTCTCCGCCGCATTCTGGACGCCGTCCGAGCACGACGGGGCGCAACTGCCATTTTCGCAGACCTGGCCTTTGCAATCGCTGGCGGACTCGCACACGCCGCCGGGGCCGCACGGCGCGCACGCTCCGCCGCAGTCGACGTCGGTCTCGGAGCCGTTCTTCTCGCCGTCGCCGCACGTCGGCGCGCAACTGCCGCTCTCGCAGACAGACCCCTTGCAATCGGCGCCGCTCTGGCACGGAGTCCCGGCCGGACAGCCCGTCGGGCACACGGCGCCGCAGTCCGTCGCGGCCTCTCCGCCGTTCGGCACGCCGTCGCTGCACGTCGCCGCGGCGCACACGAAATCGATGCACAGGAAGCTCGCGCAGTCCGCGGAGTCCCCGCAGGGCGTGCCGTCGGGGCAGCCGGGGCACGCGCCGCCGCAGTCGACCGCGGCCTCCAGCCCGTTCTGCACGCCGTCGTTGCACAGGGGCGCGGCGCATGCGTGATCGACGCAGATACCGTCCTTGCAATCCGCGCCGACATTGCACGGCACGCACTGGCCCCCTCCGTCGCACACGTGCCCGGTGGCCGTCGCGCACGGCGCGCCCGGAGGCTCGTTGTCGAGGCCGCATTGCCCGTCGTAGCAGCGCCGCCGCCCGCACTCGCTGACGGCGCCCCCGCAGTCGTCGTCGACCGCGCACTCGGGCCCTCCGCCCGCGCCGCCGCCGCCCGTCGCGCCGCCCGTTGACGTGGAGGTGCTCGTGGTGGCGCCGCCGGAGCCCTCGCTGCCCGAGCCGCAGGCCGCCGCGAAGAGGGGCGCGCCGAGGAGAATCGTCCAGAGGAAGGAAGATGCCGATTTCACGCAGGCCGATCGTGCCATAAGACAGAGGTCCTCACACATGCCTTCGAATCCGGCTTCAGCACGCAAGAAGGACGCCACGTTGGCCGCGGACGTGTGGCTCGAACGGGCGTTGATCGCGAATTTCGTGATCCACGGCCTCGCGATGGTGGCGATGGCGCTCGTCCTCGCGCCGATGATGCCCGGCGGCGGGCAGCGGGACACCGTGAGCCGGGTGGCGGACATCGCGGCTCATCCGTGGTTGTTCCGGCTCGGCTGGTCTCCGTGGCAGATGTGCGCGGTCGCGGATCTGTGGCTGGCCTTCGCGCTGCTGCGCGTGCGGTGGATCCCGCGCGCGGCGTCGATTCCGGTGCTCGTGCTCACGGTCCTCGCGGTGATGCCGGACCAGGTTGCGCAGGCCGTGTGGATCACGAAGGGCGTGGATCTGGCGCAGCGGGCGCAGCTCTCCGCGGCGGATTTTGCGCTGTATCTGCGCTTCGAGGACGAGACGTTCGCGCTCACCGCGTCGAAGGCGGCGCTGCTCTACACGCTCGCGGCGATCGGCTGGACCGCGTGCCTCTGGGGTGCGGGGCTGCTGTCGCGTGCGCTCCTCGTGGTGAGCGCGGTCGCGTGGCCGATCATGCTGTTCGTGACAGGCGTGCTCTTCTTGCCGCCGACCTGGCGCGTCTCCCCCGAGGCCGTGGCGGCCGGCAACGCGGTGGGCTTTCTGCTGCTGGAGGTGTGGTTCGCGCTCGCGACGGAGGCGGTCGTGCGCCGCCGGATACCGGGGTTCTCCATCGTGGCCTGGTGCAAAGGCCTCTTCCGGCGGCCGCAGAGCGAGGTAGGATGAGGGCCATGAAGCTCCCTTTCGACCGCGAACGGATGCGCGAGCGGAACCTGCTCGATGACATCGACGAGATCGAGCAAGCGATTCGAATGACACCGGAGGAGCGTTTTCGCGCGACGCTGGGTCTGAGTGACTTCTGCATCGGACTCTTGCGGGCCAACCCGGCTGCGCAAGGGCCGGATCGCCTCGAAGAGCTCGAAGAGAAGTCACGTCTCTGGGCCGCCCCGTTACGCTGGAGCAAGTCATGAGTACGTCTTCGCCTCTCGAACCCGCGCTCGACGCTGCGGTGCGGGTGTTCGACGCGTTCTCTTTGCGCCACGCGCTGGTGGGCGGGATAGCGGTCGGCATCTGGGGCGGTGTGCGAGCGACGAAAGACGTGGATCTCTATGCGGAGCTACCCTCGAAAATGAGGCAAAACATCCGCCAAGCGCTGGAGCGACGTGATTTCGAGGTCCCGGCGATGGAAGAGGAGCTGGAGCGCTACGGCGTGTTCCGTTCGCTTTATCGTCCGACGAACGTCTTCGTCGACATCTTCGACGCGCAGAACCCTCTGGGGGACGCCATCCTGGATCGACGAAAGAAGATGACGTTCGAAGGAAAAGTCCGGTGGGTGGCGGCCGCCGAGGATCTTGCGCTGCTGAAGGTGTTCTCCGATCGCACTCGGGATTTCGAAGATCTGACCAAGCTCATCTCCGTGTCGAGAGGCACTCTCAACATGGAGTACATCGAGAATTGGGTTCGCGACCTCGACAAGAGTATCGGTGGCGACGACGTCAGCGATCGCCTTCGCAGGGCCCGGGAAGAGGCCGACAAGCGCGCTCCTCGCAAGAGCTGACTGGCAGTCTCAGGCGTCCGTGCGCTTGCCGCGGTTCCAGAACGGCAGCAGGATCATCGCGGAGATGGCCGTGAAGACGCCGAGCATGCGGAACACGTGGCTCCAGTCGTTCACCTCCGACGCCTTCGGCGCGATGAGGCCGCTCACGATCTGGCCAATCGACCCGAGGCCGTTGATCACGCCCGCCGCGATCGCCGCCGCCGCCGGACCACCGATGTCCTGCGCCGCCGTCGCCGAGACGATCGCGTCCGGACCGAACAACAAGAAGCCGAACACCAGCAAGATACCCACGTTCGCCGTCACGCCCGAAGCCGCGACTCCACCGTACATCCACAGCACGCCGCCGAGCAGCAGCGTCGACACCACGGCCGCAGGCATGCGCCGGCCCTTCAAGAAACGGTCGCTGATCCAGCCGATCGAGATGGCCCCGATCACGCCCCCGACCTCGAACGCGAGAGGCACCCAGCGAGCCTGGGATTTGTCGTATTTGAGCGCCGTCTCCATGTAATACGGAGCCCAGTTCCAGAAGAAATACCGGGTCAGCTTGAGGAAGAAATAGGCGACGCCGAGCGCCCACAAAAATGGGCTCCTGAGCACCAGCGCGCGCGCCGCCGCCCGCTCCACCGCCGCCTTCGCGCCCGCCTCGGCGTGCTCCTTCGTGCCGGCCTTCGCCGTCTCCTTCTTCTGCAGCTCCGGCAAGAAGAAGAGCAGCATCATCCCCACGAACGCGACAGGGATCGCGGGGCCGAAGAACACCCATGTCCAACCGATGTTGTCCATGAACAGACCACCGAGCGGATTGGCCACGAAGGAGCCAACCGTGTAGTTCGTGGTCCAGAGTCCCATCACGCGCCCGCGGTCCTTCGGCGAGAACCAGCCGGCCATCGCCTTCACGTTCGGCGACCACCCCGTGGCCTGCATCAAACCGTTCATCGTCCAGAACACGAGCAGCGCCCAGAAGCTCTTCGACAAGCCGAACGCCGCGGAACAGAGCGCGGTCCCGATCATCCCGAAGCCGAGCACGCGCCGCGGCCCCACGCGATCCGCCGCCCACCCCCAGAGGAACTGCCCGATCGCATACGCGGCGCTGTACGCCGAGTCGATGACGCCGAGCTGATCCTTCGAGAGGCCGTACGCGTCCTGAAGGCTCTTCTTCGCGAGCGCGTAGTTCTTCCGCGTGAGGTAGTAGCTCGCGTACGAGAGCCACGTGAGCCCGAACACCGCAAATCGCCGCGGATCCAGCTTCTCTTCCGCGGATCCTGACGCAACGACCGCGGGCGGGGCGTAGGCGGCGTCGGTGCTGTCGTTGCGGTCGGACGTGCTCACGCGGCGAGGGTATCCCGATCACGACCGCGTTCGCACGAGGGAAGGGTGACGCGACGGTGAACAGGCACTAGAGAGCGTGGTCATGCACGACGCGATCGTGATCGGTTCCGGCCCGAACGGGCTCGTCGCGGCGGCTTACCTCGCGCGCGCCGGCATGAAGGTGCTCGTGCTCGAAGCCGAGGAGAGGCCCGGCGGCGCCGTCGGGACGCGCGAATTCACGCTGCCCGGCTTCCTGCACGACGTGGGCGCCGCGTTCTTTCCGTTCGGCCAGGTGAGCCCCGCGCTCGTGCCGCTGGATCTCGAAGGCGCGGGGCTCGTGTGGCGGCACGCGCCGCTCGATTCGGCGCACGCCTCGGCCGATGGCTCCTGCGCGGCGATCGGCCGCGATCTCTCGGCCAGCATGCGCACCCTCGGAGACGACGGGCCCGCGTGGGAGCGGCTCGCGACATGGCACCAGCGCACGCGCGATCGGATGCTCTCCGCGCTCTTGTCGACGCTGCCCGCCGTGGGGCCGATGTTGCGGTTCGGCCCGCTGAACCTGCTCAAGCTCGCGCGCGTCGCGCTGTCGTCGGGGCGCGGCTATTCGTGCTCGATGTTCCGCACGGAGCCGGCGCGCCGCATGCTGCCGGGCCTCGCGCTGCACACCGACGTGGGGCCCGACGACGCGTGCGGCGCGGTGGTCGGCTTCATGCTGGCGATGCTCGCTTCGAGCGGCGGATTCGCGGTCCCCGAAGGCGGCGCCGTCGCGATCGCGAAGGCCCTGCAGCGTCGCGTGGAGGAGCGCGGCGGCGAGATCCGCACGAACGCCCGCGTGGATCGCGTGATCGTGCGCGGGGGCCGGGCCTCGGCGGTGCGCCTCACGAACGGCGACGAGATCGAAGCGAGCCGCGCCATCCTCGCGGACGTGGCCGCGCCGGCGCTGTACCTGAAGCTGCTCGATCGATCGCTCGTGCCCGCCCGCGTGACGCGCGCGATGGAGCGGTTCCGCCACGGGTTCGGCACGTTCAAGATGGACTGGGCGCTCGACGGCCCCGCGCCGTGGACGAACGAGAACGCCGCGCGATCGGCGGTGATCCACGCGGGCGACAGCCTCGACGATCTGGCCCACTTCACGCGCGAGGTCCGCGCCGGAAAGACGCCGTCGCACCCTTATCTGGTGATCGGCCAGCAATCGATCGCCGACCCGACGCGCGCGCCCGAAGGCCGCCAAACGCTCTGGGCGTATTCTCGCGTGCCGTCCAGGATCGAGGGCGGCTGGGCCGCGGCGAAGGAGGCGTTCGCGGACCGCGTGGAGAAGCGCATCGAGGAGCTGGCGCCCGGCTTCCGCAAGCGTATTCTGGGACGTGCGGTGTTCGCGCCGCCGGACCTGGAGGCGATGAACGCGAACCTGGTCGGCGGCGATCTCGGCGGCGGCTCCGCGGACATCCGCCACCAGCTCGTGTTCCGCCCGGTGTTCCCGTATTTCCGGTACCGCACGCCGGTGAAGGGCCTCTATCTGGCCTCGTCGTACGCGCACCCCGGCGCCGGCGTGCACGGCGCCTGCGGCCGAAACGCGGCGAACGCGGCCCTCGACGACGAGGGGTGAACGACTGCCACGCTTTGCGACGACTGCCACTCTTCAGGGGGCGGCCACCGAGAGCGTGAGGGGCGAAGGCCGGTAGATGCTGGCCGCCAGGAGCTGCCCCTGCGGCGGCGCCTCCGGGTCCCAGAACGTCTCGCCCTCCCGCGACGGCAGGCCGATCGAGACCTGGCGGTAAACGCGGAACGTGGCCGTCGTCTTGTCCCAGTAGACGAGCCACTGCTCGGACATGCTCAGGTTCTCGCGAGTGACGATCACCTTCTGATCGGGCGTCCCCGGCACCTTCTCGCAATGCGGGCTCGCGGTCTGGCCCGGCAGCGGATCGACGGGCATGCAAAAGGTCTGTTCGGGCCGCCCGGGGATCGTGACCTCCCGGCCCATGTACTTCTTCGCGAGCGTCGCGATATCCAGCTTCCGCGGCGGCACCATGTCGGCCGTGACGGGCAATCCCATGCTGGAGAGCCGGAGTCTGGGCGAGCACCGCTCCGTCTCCGGCGAATCCGGGGCTCCCTCGCGGCGGAAGACGATGCGCGGATCCACGAGCGGCGTCGGCGTGAGGAGCACCTTGCACTCGCTGAGAGGCGACTTCGGCGGCTCGTCCGACGGATAGTGGTAGTCGGCGTAGTCACAGACGATCTCCAGCTTCGTGAACGGCGGGAGGCCCATCACGTCCGCGTTGTCGCGGATCAGCCCTTCCATCAGCGCCAGATCCTCCACCCCGAGCGCGTTCGTCGTGACCGGCGGGGCCGCGGGCCCCACGCACGTGTCGGTGAGCGCGAGCGCGCCGAGGTACCCGGCCTCCGTGAAAATCGCCTCGAATTCAAGCCCCAGGAGCCTCTCCTGGAGCACCGCGCGGAGGGCCGTGTCGCGCGCGATCCGCTCCTTGTCGTCCGGGTAGCGCGACGTGTGATCCCACGGGGCGGCCGGCTCCCCCGCGCGGTGCCCGAGGTTCGCGAGCGAAGGACACCCTTCGGTCTTGCGCTTCGTCGCGTAGGAGCGGGAAATGCACTGCTGGTGAAGCTCGTACGGGCTCGGCCCGGTGGGGTGCACCTCCGGCGCGCCGCAGGAGGCGACGGCGACGGCCATCGAGGGGAGGGCGACGAGGAGAGCGGCGACGCGTCGATTCACCGTGCGAACGTACCGAAATCGACGGCGCGTGTCGCGGTCGCGCACGTGCCTTCCGCGTGTCACGCCGCGCGACCGACCCGTCGTGTCCTGAAAGGGACGTGGGAAAAGGGGCCGTGGAAAAGCCGCTCTCCGGTTGCGGCCGTGCGCCCCGCCTCTGGTATCCTCGGCTGCGGGAGACCTCTTCATGAAAAAGACCCTTGTTCTTTTCGGTGCGGCGCTGGCCATCGCTCCGGCGCTGATCGGTTGTCGTGAGACCACGTCTTCGGAGTTCATCCGCACCGGCGGCATCGCCGCGCTCGTCGACGTCACGGCCGACGCGGACGATCACTCCGTGGTTCACGTCGAGCTCGCGGTCGGCGGCCCCTTCGGCACGCTCGTCGACCTGCAGTCCGGCGACACGCTGAAGGCCACCGGAGGCTCGGAGTCGAAGGATCTGCAGCGCGTCTCCGCCGGCGTCTACGAGGCCACGTTCGCGAGCGGCAAAGCCATCGATTTCAGCGTCGATTTCGAGCGAGCCACGGACGACGACGCCCCGTCCAACAAAGGCACCTTGCCGACCCCGTTCAAGCTCACGAAGCCGGCCACGACAGACTCCCTGTCTCGCACCGGCGACGAGCTCACGATCACGTGGGACACGGCCCCCGGCGTGGACGGCGACGTGGAGCTGGACGGCTCGTGCATCTTCACCACGAGCAAGACGGTGAGCGGCAGCGCGAAGTCGATCACGTTCGCGAAGGGCGAGATCAAGAACCTCGACGACAAGAAGCCGGAGAGCTGCTCGGTGGAGGTGAAGCTCTCCTTCACGCGCGACGGCTCGACGGACCCGGCGCTCGACCCGGACAGCTATTTCCACGCTGTCCAGGAGCGCACGGTGACCTTCACGTCGAACCCTTAAGCCCCTTTCTTCTCCAGCAGCGATTTCATCTGCACCCCCTCCAGCCGGTACACGTAGATCTTCACGAGACCCTTGTCCCAGAGCTTGCCGTGTACACCCAGGTGCACGAAGTGAATCTGGCTCTTGCCGTTGGGGTGGGGGATCGAGTGGTCGTTTCCGGGCCCGGTGACGAGGAAGATGCCGTCTTCCACCTTCACGTTGCGGTTCGGGAGGGTCAGAATCCGAGGGGGGGATTCGCCGCGGCCCCAGGCGGTCGAAGGCCCGTCGGACACGATGAAGCGAGACAGGTTGTCCTCGACCCACGAGATCATTGGAATACACTCCCCGAGATCGCTGTCGATCTCGGGCTGGCCGATGTGAAAGAACTTCCGCTGCGGCGTGGCCTCCTTGCCCGCGTCGCTCTGGAGGACTGTCAGTCTGCGGATCGTTCGCTCGTTCGCCATCTCACCCATCCTCGCCTGAATTCCGCCGCGTGGGGAACATCGCTCGTAGCACTTCAGCCGGCGTGACGCCCGCGCGCGCCGCCGTCTCCGCGACGACCACGGTACCAATACGTCCCCCCGGAGGCCGCGCCACCGCCCGCACGAACGCAGGACCGACGAGGGCGCCCGCGTGCCGAGAGGCCTTGTCCGCGAGCGTGCCAGTCTCCTCCTCCGTGAGCGTCTCCCCGCGCCGGACGCGCACTTTCAAGAACAGCGCCGCACGATAGAGGGCGTGATACTCCACCATCGCCGTCATCCACATGTCCGCGTGTCGCCCCGACAACGCTCCACGGAGGGCCTCTCTACGCGCCTCGATAACCTCCGTCGTCAGCCTGTCCAGCTCGTGAAGCGCCCCTGGCATCTCCTCGGCCAGCGCCCGAAACACCTTCTTGTCCGGGATCGGCTCCCCGCGCGCCCGCGCCGCCCGCAGCTCCGCGATCACGTCGTATTTGTGCAGCAGCCGCCCGAGCCGCGCCCGAAGGGAAGGTGCCGAGTCGTGCGGAGGTGCCGAGTCGTGCGGAGGTGCCGAGTCGCGCGCAGGTGCCGAGTCGTGCGGAGGTGCCGAGTCGGTGGTCACAGCCACGTTCGCGGAAAGGCCATCACGTCGCCGATGGCGCGCTCGCCGAGGCACAGAGACAGCAAGCGGTCCACGCCGAGCGCGTTGCCCGCGGCCCGCGGCATGCCCTCTTCCAGCGCGCCGACGAAGCGCTCGTCCACCGGGTACACCGGCTTTCCCTGCCGCGCCCGCTCCTCCTGATCATGCGCGAAACGCCGGCGTTGCTCGACCGGATCCGTCAGTTCGCCGAAGCCGTTGCACAGCTCCACGCCGCCGACGTAGAGCTCGAACCGCTCGCACACGCGCGGATCCGCGGGCGACAGGCGCGCGAGCGAGGCCTGCGAGGCCGGATAACCCGTCACGAACACCGGCCGCGCCTGCCGCGCGATCTTCGGCTCCACGCGGTCCACCAGCAGGCGGAAGAAGCGGTCCTCGTCCTCCGTCGCCATGCGGAGCGCCCGGTCCTCCTCGATGCCCGCGTACCGCTCGAACGCGCGCGCCACGGTGATCCGCTCGAACGGGGCCGCGAGATCCACCGTCACAGAGCCCGCCTCGATCGTGGTCGTGCCGGAGATCTCCTGCGCGACGAAGCGCACGAGATCCTCGGTGTCGCGGATCACGTCATCCATGTCCGCGAAGGCGCGATACCACTCCACCATCACGAACTCGCGGTTGTGGCGACTGCCCTCCTCCCCGCGACGGAAGCACCGCGCGAGCTGGTAACACCGAGGGATGCCGCCCACGAGCAGGCGCTTCATCTGGTATTCGGGGCTCGTGATCAGGTAGCCCGCGCCGGGGGATTCGAAGGCGTCGAGGTGCAGATCCATGCCCGGCGACGGCACGAGCGACGGCGTGTCCACCTCCAGGAAGTGGCGCGCGTCGAAGAAGCTGCGGATCGCCCGGAAGAGCGCCGCCCGCGCCGCGAGCGAACGGCCCACGCCGCGGCCCTGAATACGGGATGTTTCGGTCTCGACGGGGGCGGAGTCCACGGAGCCGAACGTGCCCGGCGGACGCTGGGGCGTGACGCGCTCCACGACGCGCGCCTGCACCACGCGGCCGGGGCGCGGCGTCCCCTGAATGACCACCAGATCACCGATGGACGGGAGGTCCGGACTGGCCACCTCCACACGGACGGCGCCGAACGCGTCCGCGAGCATCACCGACGCTCCCTCCACGTGGACGACGCGGCCGCCGACGCGGATGGAGCGCGGGTTGCCCGGCATTTCGGCCAGATCGCTGGGGGCGTAGACGGAAGGGGCCTTTTCGGGAGACAGGCCGGACATGTGGAGTCACCTCCCCGGGAAGACCAGGACCGACACCTTCGTGAGGATGAAATCCGCGACGAGGATCGCGATCGAGACCGCGACGACCGTGCTCGTGGTGCTCTTTCCGACGCCCTCCGTGCCGCCGCGCGTGACGAGCCCGAAGTGGCACCCGGTGAGCGCGATGATGCCGCCGAAGAAGGGCGTCTTGTACATGCCGCTCACGTAGTCCTTGAAATTGACGGAGCCGAGCGCGGTCCGCAAAAAGAACCCGGGCGGGATGTCGAACTCGAAGGAGCAGATCAGCATCGCGCCCGCGAACCCGAGCACGAGCGACAGCGCGCACAGCACCGGCATCGCGACGACGCTGGCGACCACGCGCGGGACCACGAGCTTCTTCACCGGATCGGCGCCGAGCGCGCGGATCGCGTCGATCTGCTCGGTCACGGCCATCGACCCGACCTCCGCCGCGATGCCGGAGCCGATGCGCCCGCCGACGATCACGGCCGTCAGCGCCGGCGCGAGCTCCCGCGCGAACGACAGGCCGATGATGCGGCCGGTGTACTCCATGCCGCCGAACTTCTGCAGGCCGAACGCGAACTGCACGGCCATGACCATGCCGACGAACACCGCCGTCACGCTGGCGAGGCCGGCGCTCTTCACGCCGATCATCTCCATTTGATGGAGGGTGGAGCGGTACTCGAATGGCCTTCGAAACAAGGCGAAGACCATCTGCCACGTCATGCGGGCGATCTGCCCGCAGTGCTCCAGGAACTCGATGAGCTCCTTCACCAGGCCCGGCGGCGGGCGCACCGCCGGGTAGATCGTCGGACGCGACGTGGGGACAGGCGTCTCGCGATCCATCGAGCGCTTACATGCCGCCGGTGCCGCCGGTCATGCCGCCGGTGCCGCCGCTCGAGGTGGTTCCGCCGGTGCCGCCGGTCGCGGTCGTGCCGCCGGTGCCGCCGGTCGATCCGCCGGTGCCGCCCGTGGAGCCGCCCGTGCTGGTGCTCGACGTGGTGTCGGTCGTGGTGCCGCCGCCGGCGCCGCCGACGTTGCCGCCGCCCTGCGTGCACCGCGGATCCGTCGCCTCCGAGAGCGTCGCGGGGCAGCAGACGTCCTTCTTCTGCCCGACCTGCGAGCCGGGCGTGCACACGAGACCGTCCTGGCAGTCGTCGTTGCCGTTGAGCTGATCGCAGCGCTCCCCCTGCGCCTGCTTGTCGCAGGCCGGAGTCAGGCAGAGGAGGGCCATCATCGAAGCGAAAAAGACACCGGGGAAGAGCAGCGGGCGATTCACAGGGGCCTCTCTAGCAGACCTGAAACACAGAGGGGAACGAAAGCAGAAGCCGGCGATTCAGGGCTTCTTCTCCGCGTCGATCGCGTCGACGAAGAGGCCCATGTACTTCACCGCGCTCGTGATCGAGAAGAACAGCGACAGGTACACGAGCATGCGGCCCACGTGCACGAGGTCGACGAGGCCGAAGTCGTGGAAGCCGTAATGCAGGCGGTACGGATAGCCGAGGATGAGGCAGATGATGCCGACCATCTGCAGCCCCGTCTTCGCCTTCCCGCCGTCGCCCGCGGCGATCACGATGCCCTCCGCCGAGGCGATCGATCGCAGCGCGGTGATCGTGATCTCGCGGCACAAAAGGAGCACCACGGCCCACGCGGGGATGCGCCCCATCGGCACGAGCCACACGAGCGTGGACGAGACGATCAGCTTGTCCGCGAGGGGATCCAGGAATTTCCCGAGCACGCTCACGAGGCCCTGGCGCCGCGCGATCCAGCCGTCGAGCGCGTCGGTGATCGCGGCCAGCGCGTAGACGACGGCGGCCCACAAGCAGCTCCGCGGGTTGCCGGCCGAGAGCAGCACGAGCACGCCCGGGATCATCAGCACGCGGGCGAACGTGAGCAGGTTGGGGAGGTTCTTCGCGTCCTGCCAGAACGTCTGTCGACGCTCGCGGGCGCGCGCGCGGCGCTCCGCTTTCGGCAGCGGCGTGTCGGTTCGATCAGCGGCGGCCATCGAGCAGCACCATCCCCTCGCCGGTGAACGTGCACAGGTGATGCGCGCCCGCCGGCGCTTCGCTCGCGAGGAGCGCGCGCGGCAGGAGGCGTCCCGTCCATGCGACGACGTGCGCGGCGCGCACGGTGAGGTTTCGACCGTCCATCACTTCGACGGCGTGGCACGGCTGCGGCACCGACGCCACGACGGATCCGGGGCCCTTGAGCTGCACCATCGGAATCGCCTCGCCGTCGCCCACGGGGAGCCGGCCGTTTTCGTACGCGACGTCGAGCTCCAGGCCCGCGAGCGCGTCCTCCCGCAGGTACAAGGGCTCGTCCGCGAGCGCGATCACGAGGAGGCGCTGCTCTTCTTGCGGGGCCAGGCAGAGCTCGCTCTTCGGCGGCATCGCGAGGAGCGGGGACGCGGCGCCTCCGAGCGGCTCCTCGACGACGCGACCGCGCACGCGGCGGGGCAGGGGATCGCCCGCGGGCGCGCCGAGCGTCATCGAGCGCACCACGTCGAGCCGCACCGCGAAGCCGTTCGCCGCCTGCACGAGCACGAGGCCCGACGGGTGCTGCGCGACCGGGAGCGCGCGCGGGAATACGAGCAGGGCCTCCCGGAACGCCTGCGCCATCGGCGTCGGCGCGGAGGCGCGCGGCCGTTCGCTCAGCGTGGCCCGCGACGAGGGCGGCGCCATGGTGCTGGTCCCGAGGCTCGCGCCGGTCGGCAGCGCCGCGGGCGGCGGCACCATCTGCACCGGAGGCGCCGGCGGCGTGCGCTCGATCGGCGGCGCCGAGGCTTCGATCGAGGGCGGCGGAGAAGGCGATCGCGCGCCTTCGTCGGCGTCGATCGGGGTCCACGTGCTGGCGGTCGTCTCGGGCGGAGGCGGCCGTGACAAGGACGCGACCGGATCGCGAAACGCCTCGATTCCAGGGCGAATCGAGAGCGAGGAGCGCGCCTCGAACGACGGCGGGCGGCGGCTCTCGCGCGACGAAGGGTCCGGCAGGAGCGACGCGGGCGCGGTGACGGTCGCGTTCGGCGAGGACTGCATCGCCATGTCGAGCAGCCGCCGCGCCATCACGTCGTGACCGCCCGCGGCGAACGCGTGGCTCGCGCGCTCGTAGTCGCCGAGCCTTTGAAACGCGAGGCCGAGGTACCCCCACGCGCGGCTGTGGTGCGGGTTCTGCTCGACGACGCGCTCCAGCTCGAAGCGGGCGGACTGCGCTTGTCCCGTCTTCAGGTACGAGAGCGCGAGGTTCACGCGCGGCTCGATCGCGTCGGGGTGCGTCTGCACGAGGTGCTCGTAGATCGCGATCGCCCGCGGGTAGAGGCCCAGCCGAAAATACACGATCCCCAGCAGATCCTGGCCTTTCGGATCGCTCGGTTGGAAGCGGAGGGCCTGCTCGAGCTCGGCCTTCGCGTCGTGGACGCGGTTGTCCTGGAGCAGCTCGCTGCCGCGGTAGAGGTGGAACAAGAAATCCTCGCCGGCCACCTCTCGCGAGGACGGTGGAGCGGGGGGATCACGGTCCTGCATCGCGCCGGAGGGTACACCGACGCGGCGCGGTTTCACCTGGATTTGTGGCGCCGATGGAGCGAGGCGCGAAGTCGGCGAGGGTGCCCACCCCCGGTCCGTGCTCGCTTCGCTGCGCGCGGCCCGCCCCTCCCAAATCGCTCACTGTCGTTCGCGATGGGAGGGGAGCGTTCCTTCCTTCGGACCCCGCTTCTTCGCATCCGCCGCGCGTCATGCCAGGCTGCGGATTCCATCGATGTCCGGTACGCATCATCGCGTTGAGGATGGTGAGCATCTTGCGGAGCGCCGCGATGAGGCCGTTTTCTTCGACTTCCCTGCCTCAGTAGGCGCGCGTAGAAGGCCCGGATGGTGGGGTTGTGGGTGGTGGCGACGATCGCGGCCATGGCAGCGCGGTGCGCACCGAGCTTCGTCCACCCCAGATGCTTCGCTGGCCTCGCAGCGTTCCGCTGTCGCGGTTGAAGGGGCGACTCCGACCAAGGCAACGATCTTCTTTCGGTCGAGCGTGCCAAGCTCCGGCAGCTCGACCAACAAAGTGATCGCGACGACGGGGCCCACCCCTTTGAAAGAGCGCAGCAAGTCCTCTTTCTCGCGCCAAAGCGAGCTTTGCTGCACGCTCCGACGCAGCTGACCGTCGAGGTCATCGAGCTGCTTGGTGAGCCATTCGATGTGGCGCGTGAGCTGAGCGCGGATCGCCGAAGAGCGACAAGCGTGCAGCCGGTTCTGCTCCGCGGTGCGCATCTCGATAGAGCTGACGGCGACGAGCGACGAGCGCTTCGAGCTCCCGCGTTTGCTCATCGGGCAGAGGGCGCGGCTGCCCGGTCGAACCGCTTGCGCGAAGTGGGCGAGCACGGCCCAGGCGTCCAGCGTGTCCGTCTTGGCCAGTTTGCCGAGCGCCTTGGCGAAGTCGCGGACCTGGCGCGGGTTCACCACGGCCACCGCGATCCCGGCCGTCGCCAGGCTCGCTGCCAGCCCGATCTCCAGTCCTCCAGTGGCTTCGAGCACCACCAACTGCGCTTGGTGCTCCGCCACGAACGCCACGACCGCGTCCAGTTGCTCCGCCGAAAAGCGTCTCGTTTGGCCGCTCGGGCGCACCGCGACATCAGAATGTCCTTGGAAATGTCGACCCCAACGAACGATCCCTCATCCGTCATCGTCATCACTCTCCTGCCGGTTGGCGGCCTCCAGCGCGTCCCAGCCTTGCCGATGCGAGCTTGAGCTCGGGCAACTGTTCGGGCTTCCGCCGGGACAAGAACGTGGCGACCCAATCGCTCACTCTCGTTCGCGAAGGGAGGGGAACGTTCCGGGTTGCTTGGAGCGGATTTACAGCGGATTCGATTCGTATCCAGCACACACGGCGCAAGCGGGGGAGTGATACGAGGGGGCGGAGCCCCCTTGTAAAATCGCAAAAAACGCCGCGACGTGAATCAGCGCTAATCGCGCCGGTACATCGTGATGACGCAGGCGCCGCCGAGGCCGAGGTTGTGCTGGAGCGCGACCTTCGCGCCGTCCACTTGACGATCGCCGGCCTCTCCGCGGAGCTGCCACACGAGCTCCGTGCACTGCGCGAGGCCCGTCGCGCCGAGCGGGTGGCCCTTCGAGAGCAGGCCGCCGGAGGGGTTCGTCACGTACTTGCCGCCGTACGTGTTGTCGCCTTCCCAGATGAATTTTTCGGCCTCGCCCTCGCCGCAGAGGCCGAGCGCCTCGTACGTGAGCAGCTCGTTCGCGGTGAAGCAGTCGTGCAGCTCCACCACCTTCACGTCCTTCGGCCCGATGCCCGATTTCTCGTACACCTTCTGCGCCGCGGCCTTGCTCATGTCGTAGCCGATCATCTTGATCATGCTGTCGCCGAAGCTCGACTGGAAGTCCGTCGTCATCGCCTGCGCCGCGATGTACACCGGGTTCGCGATGCCCTTCTTCTTCGCGAAGTCGTCCGAGCAGATGACGGCCGCGGCGGCGCCGCACGTGGGCGGGCAGCACTGGTAGCGCGTCAGCGGATCGAACACCTCCGGAGAGGCCATCACCTCGTCGAGCGAGAGGCGCTCGTTGAAGAGCGCGTACGGGTTCTTCGACGCGTGCGCGCGGGCCTTCTCGGCGATCTTGCCGAACGTCTCGCGCTTCGCGCCGTAGCGCCACTGGTACTCGCGGCCGGCGCCGCCGAACATCTGCGCCGTCGGCGGAGCCTGGTTGAAGCCCTGCACGCGGTTCATCACGCCCGCGTGCTGGTCCATCGGGTTCGTGCGATCGGTGTACTTCGACCCGAGCGCGCCCTTCTCCATCTGCTCGAAGCCGACCGCGAGCACGCACTCGCACAGGCCGCCCTCGACCGCCTGCCGCGCGAGATAGAGCGCCGTGGAGCCGGTGGAGCAGTTGTTGTTCACGTTGATGACGGGGATGCCCGTGAGGCCGACCTCGTACACCGCGCGCTGACCGCAGGTGGAGTCGCCGAACACGTAGCCGGCATAGGCCTCCTGGATCTCGCTGTATTCCACCTTCGCGTCCGCGAGGGCCGCGCGCGCGGCCTTGGCCGCCATCACGTGGTAATCCTCGCTCGCGCCCGGCTTCTGGAACTTCACCATGCCGACGCCGATGACATTGACTCGCCTGCTCATATCGACATCTCCTCTTTGCGATTCCGATCCGCGCTCACGCGAGCCCCTTCAAGAAACCGAGACGGTTTGCGGCGATGCGGATGTCGCCGTCGACGCGCATCTTGCCGGCCTGGAACAAGTGCTGGGCCGACTCCGAGCCCTTCACCATGGATGCGAAGTCCTCGTCCGACAAGGTGAGCGTCACGTCCGCGCCCTTGTCGACTCCGATCTTCACGCCGGCGCCGGACTTGAGATCGATGGTCCAGTCCGCGTCCGGAGACTTGATGCGGAGCTGCACGACCGCCGCCGTCTCCTTCGCGAGATCGGGAGTCTCGGCGAGCCGCGCCTTCAGCTTCTCCAGGATCTCCGCGGCCTGCGCGCCCTTCGACGCCGCCGCCGGAGCCGCCGCCGCCGGTGCCGCCGCGCCCTGCGCCCGCTTCGCCTTGACGGCCTTCTTCGCCGCTTCCGGATCGATCTCCTTCAGGAACATCAGCTTCTGACTGGCCATCACGTTGCCGGAGATCTTCAGCTTGCCGCCGAAATAGAGCTTCTGCGGATCCGCCTTGCCGGTGGCCATCGCGATGAAGTCGGCGTCGCTCAGCTCCAGCGTGCAGTCGGCCTTCTCCGCGGCGCCCGCGGTGACAGAGCCCTTGCCGTTCTTGAGGTCCAGCACGTACGCGCTGTCCGGCCCGGTGAGCTTGAACTGGAACACGGTGGCCGTCTTCGCGACGAGCTCCGGGTGCTTCTCGATGTGATCGCCGATCGCCACGAACACGTCCGCGCTCGTGTCACCGGAAGGAGCCGCCGGAGCCGCAGCGGGCGCCGCCGCCGGGGCCGCCGCGCCGGAGCCGACGCGGGCCTTCATCGCGTCGATCACCATCTGCGGATCGATCTTCTTCAGGAACTCCAGCTTCTGACTGGCCATCACGTTGCCGGAGATCTTCAATTTGCCGCCGAAATAGAGCTTCTGCGGATCCGCCTTGCCGGTGCACATCGCCATGAAGTCGGCGTCGGAGAGCTCCAGCGTGCAATCGGCCTTTTCGGGCGCGCCGGAGGCCACCTTGCCGCCGCCGTTCTTCACGTCGACGGTCCACGCGCTGTCGGGCGACGTGAGCTTGAACTGGTAGACCGTGGCGACCTTGCCGGCGAGATCCGGATTCTTCTCCAGGTACTTGCCGATCCCGGCGAAGATATCGGCGCTGTTCGGCTCCGCGGCGGCCGCGGGCGGCGCGCTCTGGGCGGCCTTCGCGACGGGCGTCTCGGCCTTGGTGGGCGTCTTCTTCTCGGGAACGACGTCGTAGAACTCCACCGCTGCGTTGGAGATGACCACCTTGTCACGCTCCTTCACCTTGCAGCGCACGAGCACCCGGCCGTCCCCCTCTTTCCACATCTCGGTGATCAGCGTCTCTCCGGGGAACACGCTGTCCGCGAAGCGCGCCTTGATGCTCTTGAAATACCGAGCATCCTTGTTCTTGGCGAAGCTCTTGATCACGTGCCGCGCCGCGTACCCGAAGGTGCAGAGCCCGTGCAAGATCGGCTTCGGGAAGCCGAACGCGCTCGCGAACGAGGGATCCGCGTGCAGGGGATTCCAGTCGCCGGACAGGCGATAAAGGAGCGCCTGATTGTCGCTGATCTTCTCCTCGATCACCGCGTCCGCAGGCCTCTCCGGCGCCGCGTTGGACTCCCCGGTCGGCCCGCGATCTCCGCCCCAGCCGCCGGCCCCGCGGACAACCGTGGTCAGCTCGTTGACGGCCAGCAGATCGCCCGCCTCGTCGTAGCTCTTCACCTCGGTGATCACGAGGGCGTTCTTGCCCTTGTCGAAGATGTCCTTGATCTTGACCCGGTGTTCGAGCGTGGCTTTCTGCGGGAGAGGCCGCCGGAGCTCCAAATACTGCTCGCCGTGCAGGATCCGGTCGAATCCGTAGGCCATGCCGGGCGCCTGCTTGCCCTGTTTGGCCTGGTCGAAGATGGTCTTGAGGACCGGCGCGACTCCGAACGTCGGCAGCACCACGAAGCCGTCGCGGTGCATCTCGTAGACATACCGCAGCTCCTCGTCGTCCAGCGGGTTCTGCGCCGCGCCGACGCCGAGCGCATACACGGCCACGTCGCGCTCGTCGTAGGAGGCTTTGACAGGCTCGAACTCGAAGCCGAGGGCCTGATCGACGTCGATGAACTGATTGCCACCCTTGCTCGGGCCGGCCTGCACATTGGCCATCACGGCGTTCATCGACTGCGCGATATCGACCGGGTGCTCGGCCTTGTCGAAGCCCGTGATCTTGCCCCAATTGGCCTTCACGCCCTCGATCGTCATCGGCCGTCCGAGGCGGACCGTGGCGCCCTTCGTGCGCTCCCAGCGCAGCTTCGAGAAGAAGCCGCCGCCCAGCTCGTACAGACCGCCGGTGTCCGCGCACGACTCGTGACAGAGGTACGCGACGAGCGGACTGACGTACTCGGGCTTGAGCGCGTCGATCAGCTCCTTCGGCAGCACCGTCTCCGTGAGGCGGGAGCCCGCGATCGGAGCGATGGTGTTGACGAGGACGCCCTTCTTTTTCCCTTCGAGCGCGAGGGTGTTGGAGAGGCCGAGGAGGCCGAGCTTCGCCATGCTGTAGTTGGCCTGGCCGAAGTTGCCGTAGATGCCCGCGGCGGACGCGGTGAAGATGATGCGGCCGTAGCCCTGATCGCGCAGGTGCGGCCACGCGGCGTGCGTCACGCGGAAGCCGCCGAGGACGTGGACCTTGTAGATGAGGTCCCAGTCGTCCTGCGTCATCTTGTGGAACGTGGTGTCCCGCAGGATGCCGGCGTTGTTGATCACGATGTCGATGCGGCCGAACGAGTCGAGCGCCGTCTGCACGATCTTCGCGCCGTCCTCGACCGAGTCGTAGTTGGCGACGGCCTCGCCGCCGGCGGCCTTGATCTCCTCGACCACCTTGTCCGCGGCCGCGGAGCTCTTGCCGGCGCCGAACGCGCTGCCGCCGAGATCGTTCACCACGACCTTGGCCCCCCGGCTCGCGAGCAGAAGCGCATGCGAGCGCCCGAGCCCGTTGCCAGCCCCCGTGATGATCGCGACCTTACCGTCGAATCGAAGCTCGCTCGCCATCCTGATCGCCTCTTGTTCGTGTTCGTGGAAAAGTTTTGTGTGCGAACTATCCCGGCGGAGGAGAGGCGTCAACCAGCCGCGGTCGCCACGTGGCGATGGAGCCCGGGCCGCCCACACAAGGCGTTGCGAACCCAGGGGAGGGCAGCCGACGATGCGCGGATGCTGAAGCTCCGGCCCGCGCGGCCCGAGGACGTCCCGCTCATCCTGGCCTTCATCCGCGAGCTCGCGGCCTACGAGCGTGAGCCCGACGCGGCGGTCGCGACGGAGGAGGATCTGCTGCGCGACGGCTTCGGGGATCGGCCGCGTTTCCAGGTGATCCTCGCCGAGTGGGACGGGGCGCCCGCGGGGTTCGCCTTCTACTTCTACACGTACTCCACGTGGCGCGGCCGGCCGTGCCTGTACCTCGAGGATCTCTTCGTTCGCCCCGCGTTCCGCCGCAACGGCATCGGCCTCGCGCTGCTGCGGGAGCTCGCGAAGGAGGCGGTCCGCGAGCGGTGCGATCGCTTCGTGTGGCAGGTGCTCGACTGGAACACGCCCGCGATCGCCTTCTACGAATCGCTCGGCGCGAAGCCGCTCCGCGAGTGGATCACGATGCGGCTCGAAGGGCCTTCGATCGCGGCGGTCGCGGGCGAGTGAGCAGCAGGGTGGCGCGGCCCCGGCGCGGTTGTGGTATTCCGGACCGCGTGAAGGGATCGTTCCAGCGGTTCGGCTCCGTGGTGCTCGTGGGGATCGCGTGCGCGCTCCCGGCGTGCGGCGGCGCGATCGTGCAGCAAGGTCCGAGCGACACGCTGCGCGCGTACTCGCGGGCGCTGGAGGATGGCCGCGTCGACGACGCGTACCGCCTCCTCTCCGACGAGGCGAAGCGCACCATGTCGCTGGAGGCGTTCCGCCGCGCCGTGAAGGAGAACCCGCAGGAGGTCATCGAGATCTCGCGCGCCCTCGGCCGTCCGACCGCGGACCCGATCGTGAGCGCGACGGTGAGCCTGCCGAGCGGCGACGAGCTGATGCTCGTGTACGAGGGCGGCAAGTGGCGCATCGACGCCGCGGCGGTGGACCTCTACGGCCAGGCGACGCCGCGACAGGCGCTGCTCGGCTTCCTGCGCGCGTTCGAGCGCCGCCGCTACGACGTGGTGCTGCGCTACGTGCCGGACGCGGAGAAAGAAGGCCTTTCGAGCCTCGGAGGCGAGCCGGGCGCCCCGCCGCCGAAGCCGGATCCGAACGCGCCGAAGCCCGAGGGCGCGCCGGAGATCCCGGTGGACGACAACCCGAAGCTCACGCCCGAGAAGCTGAAGGCGGCGTGGGAAGGCCCTCAAAAAGAGCAGATCACGCGCATCGTGCAGGCGGTGAAGGCGGCGCTCCCGACGGCCCAGATCGAAGAGACCGGCGACAGCGCGGCGATGTCGTACGGCGCGGGCGGCACGGTCGCGTTCGTCCGCGAGCACGGCGTCTGGAAGATCAAGGACTTCTGATCGCCTTGGTTTGAGGTTTTTTGTTTGGGGCGCGGGAAAGGTGACAGTGCGTCTGTCGCCTCCTGGCACGCGTCTACGAAACGTCTCTCTTCTAGGCTCGCGCGGGCCGCACGCCGGAGACGACGCGCTCGTGGCCGCCGTAGTCCTTCGAGCGCTCCACGGACGTGAAGCCGCGCTCCACGAAGAGCGCCTCCACCGCGGAGGCTTGGCCCGCGCCGATTTCCATCGCGAGCACGCCGCCCTCGTCGAGGTGCTTCGGGGCCTCGCGCACGATGCGGCGGACCAGATCGAGGCCGTCGGCGCCGCCGAAGAGGGCGCACGCAGGCTCGAAATCGCGGATGTCCACGGCGAGCTCCGGCGCGTCGCCCGCGGGGATGTACGGGGGGTTCGCGGTGATCAGATCGAAGCGCTGCGGGCCGCGGTGCGGCGGCAGCGCGAAGAGGTCGCCTTCGAGGAACGCCACGTTGAAGGCCGCGAGACGCACCTGGTTGTCGCGCGCCACGACGAGCGCGTCCTTCGAGATGTCCGTGCCGATCACCGTCGCCGTCGGGCGCTCGCGCGCGATCGTGATCGCGACGCACCCCGAGCCCGTGCACAGATCGAGCACGCGCATCGACAGCGAGCGCGCGGCCGATCGACGGAGCGCCACCTCGACGAGGATCTCCGTGTCCGGGCGGGGCACGAGCACGCGGCCGTCCACGCGGAACGGGCGGCCGTAGAACTCGCGCACGCCGAGCAGGTACGCGACCGGCTCACCCTTGCGACGGCGCTGGTGCAGCTCCCGGTACGCCCCGAGCTCGTCCTTCGAGAGCGGCTTGTCGGCGTCGAGCACGAGCTTGATCCGCGGCGCGGACAGCACTTTTCCGAGGAGGAGCTCCGCGTCGAGGCGCGGCGTCGTGTTGCCGCGCTTCTTCAGATCGTCCGCCGCCCACGCGAGCACGCGCCGGATCGTCCAGGGCTCTTCGCGCGGCGCGGCCTCTTGGGTCGTCACGATGCGCCGTTGCCCTTTTCGACGGCCTTCGCGACGACGGCCTCCACCTCGGCGCGGATCGCGTCACGACGCTCCGCCGTGCGCGCCTCGAAGCGCAGCACGAGCACGGGGCCGGTGTTGGAAGCGCGGCAGAGGCCCCACGCGCCGTCGCCGAAATCGACCCGCGCGCCGTCGATGTCGAGCACCGGGTGCGTCGCGCGATAATGCTCGGTCACCGCGCGCACCACCTCGAACTTGATCGCGTCCGGACAGTCGACGCGGATCTCCGGCGTCACGAACGTGAGCGGCACGTCCGCGAGCAGCTCGCCCATCGTCTTGCCTTCGGCGCCGAGGATTTCGAGCAAGCGCACCGCCGCGTACGTCGCGTCGTCGAAGCCCGGCCAGCGGTCCGCGAAGAACATGTGACCGCTCATCTCGCCGGCGAGCAGCGCGCCCTCTTCCTTCATCTTCGTCTTGATGAGCGAGTGGCCCGTCTTCCACACGATGGGCTGGCCTCCGTGCTTCGCGATGTCCGCGTACAGCGTGGCCGAGCACTTCACCTCGCCGAGCACCTTCGAGCCCGGGCGCTCGCGCAACAGGCCGCGCGCGAACAGGATGAGGAGCTTGTCGCCCCACACGATGTCGCCGTTCTTGTCGATCGCGCCGATGCGATCGCCGTCACCGTCCCACGCGATGCCGACGTCGGCACCCGTTTGTTGCATGCGGGCCTTCAGCGCTTCGAGGTTCTTCGGCACCGTCGGGTCGGGGTGGTGGTTCGGGAACGTGCCGTCGATGTCGCAGAAGAGCGGATCCGGCTGGAAACCAAGGGCGCGCAGCGTCGCGATGCCGAGCGGTCCGGCCGATCCGTTGCCCGCGTCGACCACGAATTTGAGGTCCGTGCGCGTGACGCGCGCGGAGGCCTTCACGCTCGCGATGTACTCCGCGGAGACGTCCTTCGCTTCGAGCGAGCCGCCGTCGATCAACACCTTGTCATCGGTGCCGGCCTCGATGCGGTCGGCGAGCTTCTGGATGTCCGCGCCGAAGAACGAAGCCTTGCCGCGCATGAGCTTGAAGCCGTTGTCGGGCGCGGGGTTGTGGCTCGCGGTGATCATCATCGCGCCGTCCGTCCCGAGGTGGTGCGCCGCGAAGTAGAGCATCGGCGTCGGCCCCACGCCCACGTCGACGACGCGCGCGCCGAGCTGCATGAGCCCGCTCGTCAGCGCCTGAAAGAGCCGCTCGGACGAGAGGCGGCCGTCGCGCGCGACCGCCACGGTGAGCGGCTTGCCGGCTGGGAGCCCGTCGCGAAGGGTGCCCGCGAACGCGCGTCCGATGGCGGCGGCGAGCTCGTTCGAGAGATCACGTTCGGCGACGCCGCGGATGTCGTACTCGCGAAAGATGGAGCGGGGGATGATCATGGGTGCAGGATCGCGCTTTTGCCCCTGCGCGCGGTGCGGCGTCAATGGCAGCGCGCGCCCGCGCGAACCTTGCCGAAACGCCCGTTACCCGCGCCGCGTGAGCAGCATGCTCCCGAACAGCAGCGCGCCCATCGCGCCCGCGCCGTAGAGGCAATACCGCGCGATCGCGACGTGCCCTGCCAGATAGAGCTGCAGCGCCGCCATCCCCGACGCGATCCCGATCGCCGCGAACACGAGCTGACGCACGCCGCGGTACACGAGGCCCGCCGCGCTCTGCAGCCCCTTGATGCGGTACTCCAGCTCGCCGCGGTTCGCGCGCGTGAGGTACTTGCGCACGTCGTCGGGGAGCGTGAGCGCCTTCAGGCCCATCTCCTTCGCCGCGTCGACCGCGATCTTCGCCCAGTCGCGGTTTCCGAGCACGAACTCGCGCAGGTACGGATGGATGACCTCCATCGGGTTGAGCTCCGGATCGAGCTGCGTGCACACGCCCGTGAGCAGCAGGATCGTCCGCTCCAGCAGCACGAAGTCGCGCGGCACGTGGAACGCGCCCGACAGCTCCCGCAGCCCCACGTTCATCTTGCGCAGATCGACGAGGCTCTCGATGCCCTTCTGCGGGTCGATCTTGATGTCCTTGAGGTTGAAGCTCTCGAGCTTGATCTCCTCCTGGAAGCGCTGGTGGAAGAACTCGATGACCTTCTCGCTGACGTCGACGGCCTCGCCTCGCGCGAGGAACCCCATCTTCCGCAGCGCCTTGATGATCGCGTCCGTGTCGCGGCGGATGACCGCCTCCAGGAACTCCGGGATGCCCTCGCGCATCTGCGGCGACAGCTCCGCCACCGCGCCGAAATCGAGCAGGATGAGCGCGCCGTCCTCGCCGACGAGCATGTTCCCCGGGTGCGGATCCGCGTGGTAGACGCCGTCGACGAAGATCTGCTGGCAGAACACCTGCACGATCTTCCGCGCGAGCGCCTTGCGATCGATCCGCTTGTGATCGAGCACCTCGGTGTCGCCGACCTTCGTCCCCTCGACGAACGTCGTGACCATCACGCGCTTCGTGCAGAGGCCTTGCACCGGCTTCGGGAACCGCACGTCGTCGCGCTTCGAGAAGCAGGCGGCGATGCGCTCGATGTTGCCGACCTCGCGGAGGAAGTCGAGCTCCTCCAGGATCATCACGCGGATCTGGTGGTAGTACGCGTCGAGCCCGCGGATCGGGAGGAACCACGAGACGATCGCCATGATGCGGCGGATCGTGAGCAGATCGAGCCGGACGATCTCGTCGATGTTCTGGTGCTGCACCTTCACCGCGACGTGCGTCCCGTCCTTCAGCCACGCCTCGTGCACCTGGCCGAGCGACGCGCTCGCGAGCGGCTCCTCCGAGAGGCGCGCGAACACGTCGCCGACGGGCCGCCCGAGCTCGCCCTCGATGCGCGCGGCGATCTCCGCGAACGGCCGCGGCGGCACCTGATCCTGAAGGCCCTCCAGCCCCGAGCGGAACTCCCGCGGGAGGAAGTTCGCCATGATGCTGAGGAGCTGGCCGACCTTGATGAAGAGGCCCTGCAGCTCGACGATGGTCCGCTCGACGCGCACCGCGTTCTTCGCGTGCACGCTCCCTTCGCGCGCCGCGGCCCAGCTCGCGCCGAAGAGCCGCCGCAGGGACGAGAACCACAGGTAGCTCCCGATCACCGCGAACGTCGTCGAGTACGCGCGGAAGAAGCGCCACCGCTGCGCCGCGCGCCTGCGAAACGTGACCGATCCGTTCGGCCGCGCGCTGATGGAGCGCGGGGCAGGGGGCTCTTTCACGAGCGCGGTCTCGGTCGACGCGGCCACGGGGCGGAGCATAGTTCCGGTCCCCGCGAAGCTCCCCAGTTTTTCAGGCGCGCCCCTGCTTCGCGCTACCCGAGCAGCTCGACCATTCGATCGTGCACGGCCGGCCGCGCCGCGCGGATCGCGAGCTTGTCACGCGAGGGGTGCACCCGGTTCGTGAGCAGGACGCACGCGCGCTCCGCGTCCGGATCGATCCACATGCTGGTGCCCGTGAACCCGAGGTGCCCGAACGATCGCGCTCCGAACCGCGCGCCGGAAGAAGGCGTGTCGCCGGCGCGCCCGTCGAACCCCGCGCGCAGCGAGCCGCCGGGACGCACGCGGATCAGCGGCTCCAGATCCGCGGGCCCCAGCCAATCGGGACGTTCTCCCGCGAGCGCTTCGAGGATCGCGACGCCGAGCCGCAGCACGCTCAGCGCGTCGCCGAACAGCCCCGCGTGCCCGCACGACGCGCGCCCCGCGAGCGCCCACGCGTTCTCGTCGTGCACGCGCCCGCGGATGACGCCTCCGCGCCACGCGACGATCTCCGTCGGCGCCACGTCGTCGTCGAACGCCGGATCGATCCGCGCGAGCTGATCGGCCGATCCGATCGCGAGATCGAGCGGCGCCGTGATCTCGCGGCGCACCACCTCTTCGAGCGGCGCCCCGCCGCGCGTCGCGATCGCTTCGCCGAGCAGCAGGTACCCGAGATCGCTGTACACGGGCGCGAACCCTTCCTCCGGCGCGTCCCCCGGTGCGTCCGCGCGCCGAGCGTCCGCGGCGATCCGCAGCGCCTCCGCGCGATCGACGGCCTTCCCTTCGACGAGCGGCGCGTACAGCGGTCGATGCCCGTCGAGCCCCGCGCGATGCGACGCGAGCAGCTCCAGCGGCAGATCCGCGGACGCGGTGTCCGCGAGCGCAGGCAGCACGTCGCGCAGCCGTTCGCGGCGCGACATCTTTCCGGTGCGCGAAAGGCGTGCGAGCGCCAGCGCGGTGAGCGGCTTCGTCACGGACGCGAGATCGAACGGCGTGTCCACCGTGGCCTTCGGCGCGTCGTCGCCGTACCAGAGCCTCCCGGCGGCGCCGGCTCCGGCGACGAAGCGCCCGCCCTTGCGGACCGCGGAGGCGACGACGGCGGCAGGGGCGGCGTCGAGATCGCGGACGGCGATCGCGGCCGCGCTTTCGAGGTCGGCGGACAGAAAAAGCCCGGAGGTCCGGCGCGGCTTCATTGTCGAGAGATTGCCCACGGGCGCGGAAAGGAGCAAATTCGCAGTTGGACAACCGCGGGCCATTGGGGCCCCGTGTGTCGTCGAGACCCCCTGCAACGAGGATGGGATGGGCACCGCCAAGGACGATCGCGAAGGACCGAACAGCGAATCGATGGACTCCGGCCCGGCGAGCGATCGCCGCGCGGGCATCCGTCACCTCGCGTGCTTCGCCGCCGAGCTGCAGATGGAGCGGTGGAACGGCGCTCGGACGGCCGTCATCCGCGACCTCAGCGTGACGGGGGCGCTCTTGCTCACGGGTGCGCGCGCGCAGGTCGGCGAGCGCATCACGTTGAACCTCTACATCACGGGCGACGAGACGATGCAGACCGTCGCCGGCCGAGTCGTCCGCCACGAGCGCCGCGACCCAGCGACCGCGGGCCTGTGGCCGTACAGCGTCGGCGTCCAGTTCGACGAGCCGCTGAACGAGCTGGAGCCGCAAATCAAGGAGGTCGCCGCCCGCCAAGCCGCCCTCCTCGGCCGCAAAGACACGAAGTAACCGCGCCGCAAATCGAGCCGAATTCGAGCGCCCTCCCGAGGGGGCTCGTCGCGCTCCATCTCGCCTGCGCCTCTCAAAAAGAACGCAAGCAGACCGAAGAGGGATGCCCCCCACGGTCGGGCTCCGCCCGCCCCGCTCCCCCCAAGCTCGTGCTCGGCGCCAAGCGCCTGCGCGCGATCGGGGGGAGCCTCGTTTCTCCGAAGCCCCACGAAACCGCGCGTCGAGAGCACGCCCGGAGAGGCGCGCGCCGGAAGCGCCAGGCAGCGACGAGTAGCGCCGAACCGGCGACGAGTAGCGCCGAACCGGCGACGACACAGCGCGGGCCCGCGGCGCACCGGCTGGTGCTTTCACCTCACGAGGTGAGGGGCGCGCTTCACTCCGACGCGGCGAGCATCATCTCGTAGAGCTCGGCTTCGGAGCCGTTGCCCGCGGCGCGCGCCCGTTCGGCGAGGCGCGCGAGCACCGCGTGACGGATCGGGGCGAGCGTGCCGCGCTCCTCGGCGTCGCCTTCATCCATCCGCGCGGACACGAGCGCGAACAGCTCCAGATCACGCCCGAGCCGATCGAGCACGTCGCACAGCGCGAGCACCGTGGCCCGATCGCGCGGGTTCGCGCGCAGTTTGTCGGACAGCTCCTGCGCGAGCGCCTCGTCCTGCGCGAGCGCGGACTCCTCGTCCTCGTCCGCGTGCTCGTCCGCGCCGGCGTGGAAGGTCGCGTCGTCGTCCGCCGCCTCTTCATGCGTGCGGCGGCCATCATCGAGGTCGCGTGACTCGTCGTGATCGCGGTGAGCGTCATCGAGGTCGCGTGGCTCGTCGTGATCGCGGTGAGCGTCATCGAGGTCGCGCGGCTCGTCGTGATCGCGGTGAGCGTCATCGCGTTCGTGCGCGGCGCTGATCCTGCGGCGAGCGTCGTCGCGCGAGTCTTGAAGCACGGAGGGCGTTCCGGATTCGTCGTCCTCGTCTCGGAGGTCCGCGATGTCGATGTCGCGCGGCGGCTCGATCGCGGTCGGCTCCTGGCGAGATCGGATGCGCTCCACCTCGGCGAGGAAGGACGCGCTCGGCAGCGCCTCCGGGCGCATCGTCGGCAGCTCGATCTCCAGATCGCTCGTGTCGAAGCGATCCGGATCTCGCAGCCCGCGGTCCACGATCGGCAGCTCGACGCCGAGATCGACGGACGGAGGCGGCGGCGGGACGGGCGGCATCGGCGACGGAGCGCGCGCGCGCGCCGCGGCCGTTGCGCGGCGAGGCGGCGGCGGCATCGCGGGGGCCGCTCCGGCGACGGGACGAGGGGCGGCGGCGCGGCGAGCGTTCTCTCGCGCCACGCGGCGAAACGACGCCTGGATGCGCCCATCGCGCGGCAGGAGGCGCAACGCCAGCCCCAGATCGCGCTGCGCGCCCGCGAGATCGTCCCGCGCGCGCTCGTCGATCGTGCCCGCCTCCACCAGCAGCGCCGCGAGCGCCGCAGCGCGCGCCGCCTCGGCCGTTCCGGGGGCCGGTCCACCGACGCCCGCGCCCTCGCCCGCGTCAGCGCCGGTGCGCCCGCCGCCGAACGCGCCGCTCCCGGAGATCGAAGGCGCACCCGTCACGAGCGGATCGCGTTCGACCTGATCGCGGAGCCGCCCGATCGCGAGGCCCGCGCCCGCGAGATCGCCGAGCTCCGAACGCCACCGCGCTTCGAGGAGCCGCGCCTCCGCGGCCTCCGGTGCGGACGCCGGCACCGTGCGCACGCGCGCGATCGCGGCCGGCCGATCCGCCGTCACCTCGACGAGCGCCTTCGCCAGATCGATCGCCACCGCGGAGGTCGGTGCGCTCGCGCGCTCCGCGAGGCCGAGGGCGCGCGCGAACAGCTCCAGCGCGCGCCGCTTCGCGCCCTGCGCGGCGAGCGATCGCGCGAGGCCGGCCACCGCCTCGGCGTCCTCGGGCACGTACCGCAGCGCGCGCTCGAACAGCCGGAGCGCCTCCGTCGCGAAGCCCTCCGCGAGGAACATCCGCGCGGCCCTCCGAGCGATCTCATGACGCGCGCGCGCTCCGCGGGCCGCCGCTTCGAGGTGCTCCGCGTCCGCGAGCGCCGCGCGCGGATCGGCCGCCGCGAGCCGCGCCGCGA
Organism: Polyangiaceae bacterium; assembly: GCA_046351455.1. Lineage (GTDB taxonomy): Bacteria > Myxococcota_A > Polyangia > Polyangiales > Polyangiaceae > JADJRH01. The sequence goes on along the minus strand of JAXLYM010000024.1, from coordinate 12,510 downwards.
GCCGCGCCCAGCGCGCGTCGGCGAGGGCGGGGACGCGGGCCACGGCTTCGTCGAGGGCGGCGAGGCGCTCGCGGAGGGACTCCGCGAGCGCCGCGGCGCGCATCCATACGCGCGCGGCCAGAGGACCGAACGGCTCGGCGGGGGCGGCGCGCGTGAGCGCGGCGCGCCCGCCGTCCACGTCTCCGACCGCCGCGAGCAGCTCCGCTCCGAGCACGCCCGCGAACGCCGCCGGCACCACCTCCACGAGCGTCGACAGCGCCGCCTCCGCCCGATCGCCGAGCGTCGCGTCGAGCCACGCGAGCCGCTCCGAGATCTCCGGGTGCCGCGGCGCCCGCTCCAGCGCCGCGAGGTAGCCGTCGCGCGCTCGATCCGGATCGCCCCGGTACGCCGCGTCGTCCGCCACCGCCGCGAGCAGCAGCGTCTCGTTCGCGCGCACGAGCCGGTCCGGCAGCGCCGGCGGCGGCGCGTCGATCTGCGCCTCCATCAGAAGCCGGTCGCCGTCGGGCATCGGGTAGCCCCACGTGCACCCCGCCGCCGACGGCGATCGCGCCCCCGCCGCGGGCAGCACGTCGCGCAGGATGGCGCCCGCCGCGTCGGAGATCCGGACCGCCCCGTCCTCCACCGAAGCGACGCCTCGGAGGGCCGCCGCGAGCGCTCGCATCGCGAGCGCTTGCGGCGGCCCTCCGAGCCCCATCCCGCGCGCGCGCTCGGTCACGAGCGTGAGCGCCTCTCCGGACGGCACCACCAGCACGTCGAACGCGAGCGCCGCCTCTCCATCGGCGATCCCGACCGCGAGCCCGCCCTCGATCCCGGCCACCCACAGATCCGGCGTCGCGTCGCGCAGGATCCCGCGGAGCCGAGGCGCCGCCCACGAGGCGATCTCCGCGGCGCTCACGTCGATCGCGAGCCGCGCGAGCGCCCCGCGCCGATGCCGGAACCGCGAAACGCCGCCCGAGAGATCGATCGGGAACCGGATGTTGGGGAACGTCAGCGACAGCGCCACGACCCGCAGCGGCCGCACGGTGAACGGCTCGTCGAGCTCCAGCCCGAGCGTCCCGCGCGCAGCCGCGAGCCGCAGCCGAGGCCCGTCCCCCGCCGGCCCCGGAGGCTCGGGGGGCGTCCCCGTCCGCGCGGGTCGATAGCTACGAGAGGCAGCCGCCGTCATGCTCGCCGCGATCGTACCAAGCTCGATCCGCGAACACGCAATTCGCTGCGAAAGTGATCTGGTCGTGGAGGGGAAACGAGAGAGGGGAGCCGGTCAGTCGTGCGGGCGGGACGGGACGAGGTCCGTCACACGTCGCCCTTCGCGATCTTGTCCTTCATCTTCGTGATGAGGGCCGGGAAGCCGTCCTTCTTGATGATCTTCGTGAACTGCGAACGGTAGCTGCCGACGAGGCTCACGCCCTCCGTCGAGATGTCGGACACGCGCCACTTGCTGTCCTTCTGCACCATCTTGAAGTCGATCGAGATCGGGTCTTCCTTCGCGTCCGTCTTGCTCTTCGCCGTCGTCTTGACGATGTACGCGCCGTCCTTCTGCTCCTCCGAGACGTACGTGATGTCGTAGTTGACCGTCTTCTTGAGGTTCTTCTCGTAGGCCTTGCGGACGAGCTGCTTGAGGAGATCGCTGAACTCCTTCTTCTCCGCGTCCGATCGGTTCGCCCACTCGCTGCCCAGCGACGCCTCGGCCAGCGCGCCGTAGTCGAGCATCTCGTCGAAGACGGCCGCGATCTTCTTCTCGTCGGGGCTCGACTGCTTGAGCAGGTCGAACAGGGCCGTCTGCTTCGCCTTGACGACGTCGGTGGCCGCGCCGGCAAACGCGGCGCTCGCCACGGTCACGAACAGGGCCAGCGTGGCCGTCGTCAGGAGCTTCCTCATCGTGCGTTTCACTGTGCGTGTCTCCTCGAAGCGCCTTCGTTAGCGCTCCACGGCATGTTCAGCAAGAAGTCGGCCGCGTCGGGCACCGGGCGCAAAGAGCAAGAAGGCCGATGGTTTCCGCGTGGCGCAGGGACAAGGACGGGCGGGCGTAACGAGTTATTCACGCCGAGCACCGGAACGGGAGCACAGCCCCGGCACACCGCAAAAGAAGCTCGTTTCGGCCCGTGACGTCACCGCCCGGCGCTTATGGGCGCGCCACGTCCGCCCGCAAGCTCCGGCCGTCCCGACGCGCACGATCTTCTCGCCGGGGCGCTTCCGGGGCAGCCTTTCCACGTGAAGGCCCGCCGCGCGCTCGCGCTGTTCCTCTTCGCCGCGGGGTGTTTCGGGCTCGGATTGGCCGCGGCGCGCTGGCTCGGGTGGATGGCGCCGGCCCCTCCGCCGTACCTTTTGCCTGCGGATTTGCCTCCGCCCGTGGGGACGGAGCCCCGCATCTACATCGACGCCGGCGCGGTGGAGCTCTACGACGGCTCGCTCACGATTCACCCGCCGGATCCGCCGGAGGTGCCGACCCGCTGAGGCGCTTGGGCATCATCGAGCGGCGGCCGGACAGCGGGATCAGCACGCGGAACGTGGTGCCTCGGTCCGGGACGCTGTCGACCTCGATCGCGAAGCCGTGGTCGTCGAGGATGCGCTTCACCACCGCGAGACCGATGCCGACGCCGTGCGAGCGCGTCGTGAAGAAGGCGTCGAACAAGCGCTCGCGCGCCTCCGCCGGGATGCCGGGGCCGTGGTCGGAGATGCTGAGCAGCGCGCGCTGCGGCTCCACGTCGAGGCGGATGCGCACCTCGTCGCCCGCGGGGCTCGCCTGGATCGCATTGCGGACGAGGTTCCACACCACCTGGCGCATCTGCGCGGGATCCGCCTCCACCTCCGCGACGTCGGGCCCCTCGTAACGGACCGCGACGTCGGAGCCGCGGCCGGACTGCGACGCGAGCGAGACGACGTCGCGCGCGACGCTCGCGAGATCGAAGCGGCTCCTCGCGGGGACGCGGGGGCGCGTCAGATCGAGCATGTCGTTGATGAGATCGTTCAGCCGCGCCGTCTCGCGCGTGACGATGCCGCACAGCTCCTGATCCTGCGGCGACAGCGTGCCGCCCGTGCGCAGGAGCTCGATGGAGCCGGCGATCGATCCGAGCGGGTTGCGGATCTCGTGCGCGAGGGCCGCCGCGATGCGACCGAGGGCCGCGAGGCGCTCCGCCTCCTCCGCGCGCGCCGTCGCCTGCGCGAGGCGACCGCCCGTCGTGCGCAGGCGCTCCGCCAGGTAGCCCGCGAGGAACGTCACGAGCGCGAGGCCGAGCAGGTTCACGAACAGCGGGTAGCGCACGTCCGCCCAGCGCGTCGCGTACGCCTCGATCGGCTGGTCCGTCGGCCGCGGCAGGAGGCCCGCGACGAAGCCCGCGCACAGGATGCCGTACGCGCCGATGCCGGAGACCGCCGCGACGATCGCGCCGGGCGTGCCGAGGAGGATCGCGCCGGAGAGGCACGTGAGGCCGTACAGCGAGGTGCCGCCGCTCGTGACGCCGCCGGTGATGTAGACGAACGCGGTCCACGTGATCTGATCGGTCACGAGCTGCGCGAGCGCGACGCGCTGGAGGCCGCGCCCTCGCCGCAGGAGCAGCGCGAACACGAGCGCCGTCGCGAACGCCGCCACCAGCGCGACGAGCGCCACGCGGCTGGAGAAGCCGCCCGCGGGGAGGCCGCCCGAATAGAAGATCGCCGTGACGCCGAGGAAGATGCTCAGCATGAGCAGGCGCAGGCCCATGAGCATCGACAGCCGCGTGGACAGCGGACTGTCGGCTTCGGCGCGGATGCCCAGTTCCATGTGGCGAGGCGACGTGCGGTGCGTGCGGTGGGGAGACGTGCCCGGGAGGGGCTTCAGTCGCCGCGGATCTTGCCGGCGAGCTCGAAGATCGGGAGGTACATCGAGAGGAGGACGACGCCGACGATCCCGCCGACGACGACCATGAGGAGCGGCTCCAGGAGCGAGGTGAGCGACGCGACGGCGACGTCGACCTCTTCCTCGTAGAAATCGGCGATCTTGTTGAGCATGGTGTCGAGCGCGCCGGTCTGCTCGCCGACGGCGACCATCTGCACGACCATGCCCGGGAAGGCCTTCAGCTCGCCGAGCGGCTCCGCCATGTTCTTGCCTTCGGAGATGCGGGCGCGGGCGTACATGAGGCCCTCCTCGATCACCATGTTGCCCGACGTCTTCGCGACGATGTCGAGCGCGTCGAGGATGGGGACGCCGGACGCGAGGAGCGTGCCCAGCGTGCGCGTGAAGCGGGCGACCGCGATCTTCTGCATCACGGGCCCCATGATCGGCATCTTGAGGAGCGCCGAGTGCACGAAGCGTTTTCCGCGCGGGTTCTTGTAGAGCTGGCGCGCGCCGAACACGAGGCCGATGAAGCCCGCGATCGTGAACGGCAGGTACGAGACGAAGCCCTTCGACACGGCGATCGTCATCTTCGTGAGCGCGGGCAGCGCGTCCTTCGCGCCGAACTCGGCGAACATGTTCTCGAACGCCGGGATGACGAACGTGAGGAGCACGACCATCACGACGGCGAGGATGCAGATGACGGCGATCGGGTAGGTGAGGGCGCCCTTCACCTGGCGCGTCAGCTTGACGTTCTTCTCGATGTAGACCGCGAGGCGGTTCAGGATCGTGTCGAGGATGCCGCCGATCTCGCCGGCCTGGACGAGGTTCACGAACAGGTCGTTGAAGATCTTCGGGTGGCGGCGGAGCGCGTCGCTGAAGGTGGCGCCTTGCTCGACGGTCGACTTGATGTCGCGCAGCGCGTTCTGGAAGAACTTGTTCGGCTCCTGGTTGCTCAGGATCTCGAGGCACTGCACGAGGGGCAGGCCCGCGTCGATCATCGTGGCGAACTGGCGGATGAACTTGACGAGGTCCTTCGGCTCGACCGGGGCGCCGAGCTGGATGTTGATGTCCAGCTTGAAGCCCTTCTTGCTCACCTTGGTGGGGTTGAGCTGCTGCGCGCGCAGGCGATTCTGAACGGCCGCTTCGTTCTCGGCCTCCATGGTGCCGCGCTTCACCTCCCCGGCGCGCCCTTTGGCTTCCCAAGCGAACTCGGCCATAGCCCCCCCAGGATAGGCCCCGGCGCCTTTCGCGGTCAAAATGCGATCTACAGAAGTCGCAGGAACGCCTCCAGCGCGGCCCTGTCTTCGCTCGAGAAGGACGCGAACGGCGCGCTATCCGGGCCGCCTTCGTGCAGGAAATCCTTGTCGCTCCATCGAGCGCGCGCGAGCACGTCGCCGAGCGTCTTCGCGTCGCCGTTCGTGAAGTACGGGTGCTTGCGGTAGAGGCGCCGCAGCGACGGCACGCGCGCGCCGCTGTCGTGCACGTAGGGGACGACGCCCGTCTTCTCGTACGCGTCGTGGGCCCACACGATCGGCGCCGCCTCGGAGAAGATCGCGCGCTCCCACTCGGCGAACGGGCGCCGTGAGGCCGCGACGTCGCTCGCGAGGCGCGCCTCGTGGCAGCGCTCGCAGCGCTCGGAGAACAGCTCGGCGCCGCGGCGCTCCTCGTCGGTGAAGGCCGCGCGTCCCGCCGTGATCGCGGACGCGCGCGGCGTGAAGTCCATCAGGAACGCCATGAACGCGCGGCGCAGCGACACCGCGTCGAGATCCGCGTCGGTCACGCCGAGGTCCGCGAGCCACGGTCGCTCCGTCACGTGGAGATCGAAGATCGTCTCGTGATCGCTGCGCGCGCCGGCCACCCGGAACTCGTTGTGCGCCACGCTGGAGAGATCCGGATCGAGCGCGCGCGAGAAGTGCGGACGGTTGTTGAAGAGGCCGAGCAGAGGCTTCGTCGTCGCGCGGATGTCGCCGCGGCCGGTCGCGTGCGTGCGGCCGTCGACGGTGCCCTCGAAGTGACACGTCTCGCACGTGAAGCGCGAGAGCGGGCCCGCGGAGCTGTTCCACGGCGCCATCAGCGACGTGAAGACGAGCACCTCGCCGAGGCGCGACGCGGCGGATCGCGAAGACCCCGGCGGATCCGGCACGGCGACTCCCAAGCCGGGGAGGTGCTCCGTTCTGTAGAGGATCCAGCGATCGAGCAGCGGGTTCGCGATCACCATCTCGCCGGCGGCGTTCTCGACGAACGCGTTCGCGCCGGGGGGCAGCGGGAACGCCCGCGTCTCCGGGACGGCCGGCGGCGCGCTGTCGAGGTGGATGGACGCGAACGCCTCCCCGCCGAAGCCGAGCGCGGTGATCGCGATCCCGTCGGCGTCGCGGCGCAGATCGATGGCCTTCGGGAGGATCACGCCGTGCTCGGACACGTTCACCGCGGCGATGCGCGTGACCTTCGGCGCGTCGGCCCACGCGATGCGATCGATGAACACGAACGAGTCGATGTTCTCGAAGGAGCCGTGCGTGCGATCGAGCGCTCTGTTCTCGACGCCGCCGCTCGCGACGGTGAGGCCGCCGTCGTCTTCGAGCGCCGAGAAGGACCACAGCGGACCGTCGTTCTGGATCGTGCCGGGCGCGCCGGTCGGGAGGCCGTGCTCGTCGGTGCGCCACGCGACGACGCGGTGATCGAAGAGGCAGTCGACGACGACGGCGCCCTTCATGCGCGCGACGCGGAACGCCCCGTCGCACGCGGGCGTGGCGGTGATGGTGTGGCCGCCCTTCGCCTTCGGATCCGAGAAGACCGTGAAGAGCCGCCCGCGCTCCATCTCGACGGCGTGCAGCGTGCCGTCCGCGGAGACCGCCACGTCCCGGAGCGCGCGCGCGTCGGGCAGCGCGATCGGCGGCTGCGGCTCCAGCTTCGATGTGCCGCTGCGGAACGGACGGATCTCGGAGGCGAGCTCGCCGACGACGAACGCCGTGTCGCCGCGCACCGCGAGGCCCGTGGGCGATCCCGGTGCTGGAGCGCGCGCGATCTCGTGCAGCTCCTTGTCGAGCAGCACGACCGCGTCCGCGCCGCGCAGGAGCCCCACGTAGCGATCCGGCCCCGCGATCGCGATCGCGTACGGATCCGCGCCGAGGCGATGATCCGACGCGGGCAGCGCGCCGAAGTCCGCGCGCGTGCGGCGATCCGCCTCGAAGCGCCGCAGCTCGGCGAGGATGCGCTCGTCGACCGCGGAGTCGGCGGCGGCGCTCGTGGTCGATGCGCTCGCGGCGCTCGTGGAGGTCGGCGCGGTGGCGGCGTCGCCGGAGTCGTGGTGGCGGGAGCTGCACGCGCTCACCCCGAACGCGAGGGTGAGGACGGCGACAGCGGAGAGAGAACGCATGCGTTTCGAAGGCGGCGACGCGGCGTCGAGCGCGCCGCGTCGCTCGGGATCACCAGCCGCCGGTCGCGGAGCCGGCAGGCTTTGCCGTGGCCGCGGCCGTGGCAGCGCCGGAGCCGGCGGGCTTCGCTTCCGCGCTGCCCGAGGTGGAGCCGGAGCCGCCACCGCCGCAAGCGGAGAGCGTGAGAGCAGCGATGACGAGGACGAGCGTGCTGGCGACCTTCATGCGAGGAACCTCCAAACGGGGCCGCGTCGTGCGGCGAAGCGCCGAGGCTACCAGAGCGGCCCGGTCGGAGAGCAAGCCCGGCGGGCGAACGAGGCTGGATCCCGCTTCATTGCGGGTCCGGCAGCACCGTCCCGCAGTCGACGAACGCGAGGTTCGTGTCGACCCGGAAGTGCGAGGCCGTCGTGTGCCGCTCCGCGTGGAACAGCTCCAGATCGTAGATGTTGCCCTTCTGGATTCCGAGGTTCGCGGCCGCCTGATCCAGGTCCACCTGGCCGTCCCGCGCGGGGTGCAGGCCGCCCAGATCGATGGCGAGGTGCTTGTTGATGAACACCCACAGATCGTCGTCGCCCGAGAAGCTGAACGTCTCGCCGCCCATGTATTGAAACTTCGTGTGCAGCTCCGTCGTGAAGTGGAAGTTGCGGCTCACGCCGTCCTCGTCCTCGCCGGAGTTGCCCCAACCTGCGTTGTCCAGCGGGAAGAACCGCGTGCTCTCGAAGGTGGAGATCGCCCCGTTCGCCGCGAACTGGAAGTAGACCAGATAGGGCTTGTTCACCCCGTCGACGAATCGGTACCACGCGTCGAAATCGTCCTTGCTCGTGGTCTGCGGGCCGAAGGGGCAGTTGCCTGTGGGACCGCTCGACTCGCATTGAGAAGCGTAAACGGGCTTGTCGTCCGCGCCGAGGTTCGGAGCGACGAGCCCCGGAGTCTCCGCGTCGCCCGAGAACGACTCGAAGTCGGGGTGCCCGCCCGGCTCGTCGGCCCCTTTGAAATCGCGCACGACGCCGACGAGGATGTTGCACCCGTCGCCGTTGCCGGTGACCCCGGTGTTCGCTGCGCCGTCCGCGCCGATGGGGTCTCCGAGCCCGTACGATCCCATGTCGGAGGGCACGAACGTCACGTTGGGCGGGAGGCTGCTCGTCATGCCGCCGGAGCCCCCGCCGCCGCCCGTCCCGAACAGCGTGCCTCCGGTATCGCCGCCCGTCCCGGCTCCCCCGGAGTCACTGGCACCTTCGCCGCTCGTGCCGCCGGAGGGGTTGGCGGAGGTGCCTCCCGAGTTGCCACACGCGGAGAGGAGCGCGACCGTGAAGAGAGCCGTGAGAGAGAAGGAAGAGAGAGCGCGCATGGGATACCAGTCCGGCTTGAGGTGAAGAGACCGTCGGGGCGCGGTGGTGTCCTTCCACGTCCCGTTCCAGCGCGCCGCCCGGAACATCCGCGGGCTTTTCGATGCGCGGGGGCGATCGATCCGATCACCCCTGGATCGGTGCGATCACCCCCTCGTCGCCCGCTCCTTCGGCCCCGTCGCGTGAGCCTGGCGTTGACGCGTCCCGGACCGTGGGCTCGGACGCTCCGCGAGCCCTTTCACTGCGCGAAACGCCGGCAGGGTCGGCTCAGAGCGCCGCTTCAACCATTGTTTGCCTCGCCCGGCTTGCCCGGAGCGCCGCTTCGGAGCTCGGAACGGTCGACTGGCCTGCCCGGAAGGCCGTTGCAGTCCTTGCAACATTCCTTGCAACGACCTCACGCCGAGCCCCGTTTCTGGAAACTTACGAATGAATTCCATGAAATCGTTTTGGAATTCGGCGATCGAAACGAAGCCGTCCGAGGGGTGAGAAACGTCGGTGGAGGAAGGGAAATGGACGGATAGGTAGGAGATGGCCTGGTCGACGTGCGGTCCTTGATCAGGGGGACGTTCGCTTTTTTCGGGAGGAAGGACGGGCGCTCGGCGCGCCGCGGGGATCAAGCCGGCTTGGTGGTGTCGTCGCTGCTCGCGTTCGCGCCGGATGTGGCGGCGTTCGCGTCCGGCGGAGGTTCGTCGCTCACGCCTGCGAGGTGGTGCACCTCCGCGAGGTCGTCGAAGACGAGGGGCATCAAGCTCAGCTTGCCCGCGTGCATCAGGAAGCCGCGGACCAGCGCTTTGTTCGCGTTGTAGGTCGCGAGCCAGTCCTCACGGGCCTTCGTCATCTCGGGGCCGAGATCGATCTTCTCGACCTTGGCCGCGTGCTGATCGCTCTTCAGCGCGCCCATGCGCTTCGCGAGCGACGTGAAGTCCTTGCCCCACGTCTTGTCCGCGATGGCGTCGTGCTTCGGGATCTCGTCGGCGATGTGGGTCACGGCGGCCGCCAGCTTAACGAGGCGGCGACGCGCGACCTCGCTCGGGGCCGAACGGTGGAAGAAGGCCGAGAGGGGCACGGGCTGGCCCTTCAGCGAATTCAAGTAGCTCGCGAACCGCACGATGCTGTCGCGCGCCTCTGCGAGCAGCGTCGCCGCGTCTTCTCCCGGCGCGGCCTTCGGCTGCTTGTCGAGCACTGCCTTCGTCGCGGCGTTCGCTTCTGCCTGTGTGTCGCGCGCGAACTTGAGCATCCCGTCCAGCTTCGGGATGCGCCCGATGCAGATCGCCTCGATCTGCTCGCATGCGTGCTTGCCGTAGATCTGTGTCTCCCACGGGTCGATGTACGGATCGGCCATCTTCGGTCTCCTCGTGTCTCCTCCCAGGGCGCGGTCATTCGCGGCCTGTGTTCTCCGGGGATGCACGGATCGCCTCCCCGGTCTCCGTCTCCGAGGAGACACGCCCGCGCGGCGCTTCGCAAGGTCCTCTTCGCAGGATCGGACAGGCACGGTGCTCCGCCGAAATCGCGGGGACGGCGCGATCCGCGCGGCGTCGGATAAGATGCGAGGACGCACCTCTCTCGCCGCGCGGCGTTCGTCGCGGCGGGGGAGGGGCCGATGTCCGTGAGGCGCCGATGGAGCTTTCGATCGTGCGGTTTTTGAACGCGTTCGGGCGCACGACGATCGATCCGTTCACGGAGCTCTTCTGCCAGGTGCCGTTCCTCGTCGCGCTGTGGATCGGGTGCGCGCTGATCGCGGTGCGGCGCGACAAGGAGAACGGCAAGCGGGCGACGATGACGATGGTGGCGGCGCTCGCGCTCCATTTCGTGATCAGCGAAGGGCTCCTGAAGCACGCGCTGGTCGCGGTCTCGCACATGCGGATCCGGCCGTACCTCGCGGACCCATCGGACATCGTCCCCGTCGGCACGCGCTTCACGGACTCGTCGTTCCCATCGAGCCACATGGCCAGCACCGCGGCGGCGCTCACGGCGCTCACGCTGTATTTCCCGCGCGGGAGGCCGGCGGCGTTCGCGTTCGTGCTCCTGATGGCGTTCTGCCGGATGCACAACGGCATGCACTATCCGACCGACGTGACGGCCGGCGCGCTGCTTGGTTTGGGGTACGGATGGCTCGCGAAGAAGATCGTGGAGAGGTACGCCCCGTCGAGCGCCGCCGCGGCGGTGGTCGCGGTCGCGCCGCCCGAGGAGTGAGCGGTTCGCTCAGCGATCGGTCGCGTTCACGAGCGTGACGGCGTCGAGATCGAAGCCGGCGCTGCCTCCGGCGCCCGCGTTCGAGACGTCGCGGATCTTCACGAAGCGCGCGTGATCCAGGCCGACGTCCGCGAGATCGAAGGAGTCGCCGCCCGCGGTGGCGGGGTCGTACGCGGAGTAGTCGAGGCCGGAGCCCGCGTAGACGGCGTGCCATCCGGCGCAGCCGGTGAACGGGTATGCGGCGGTCGCGCACGGGAAGGTCGACCACGTCGCGCCGTCCTCGCTGACGCTGATCTCGCCGAGCTCCTTGAACGGCTTCGTCTCGTCGTCGCCGATGTAGAAGGCGTTCTCGAACACGATGAAGTCGGGGCCGTCGCCGTTCGCGATGTCGCTGCCGCCGAAGCCGACGACGATCGTGCCGCCCTTGCCGAGCGAGAGGACGTCCGTGGAGCCCGCGTGCGTGCCTTTGCCCTGCGGCTCGCCGTAGATGATCTCGGGGTACTTGTCCTCGCCGTAGCCCGCGCCGTCGCCGGGGTTGAAGCTCTGCACGCACGCGATGGAGCGCGAGGGAGGCATGCCGTCGCGGCACGTGATGTCGTCGGATCCGGCGCCGCCTTCCCCGCCGCCGGAGGTGGTGCAGCCGACGGCGAGGGTCGCAGCGATCACAACCAGGAGGGCGCGCATGCGGGTGGCTTACCGTTCGATCGCCACCGCGCAAAGCCTCAACGTGCCCTGACCGGAGCGCTCAGGGGCCCGGCGCGGACTCGAACAGAGGCACGTAGAGGCCCCAGATCGCCGCGAGGAGGCCGAACGCGGGCAGGACCAGGCCCGCGCCGAGGAGGGTGTTGCGCGTCGTTTTTTTCGAGACGACGAGGGCGAGCGCGTCGCACGCGATCGCGACGACCGGGAGCGACGGGAGGAACCACCCGGTGAACGCGAGCATCGTCAGGCGGGGGAGTCGGCCGTCGAAATCTTCGTAGACCTTCGCGACCTGCGGCACCGCGACGAAGAAGAGGAACGCCGCGATCCCGGCGAGGAGCACCTGGCACGCGACGATGGTGATGATCGGGAGGTGACGCCGCACGAGCGCGCCTTACCACGCGCCCACGAAGGCCGCGGCGCGGATTTGACGGGGTGCCGCGCGCGGCATCCGGACGCTTCGTTCTTCGCTATTTCGAGCGCTGGAGCGCGCCGGTGAGGCGGAAGACGCGGGCCGGGACGCCCGAGAACGCGTCGCCGCAGTAGACGGTGATCGCGCCCGCGGTGCGCTCGCCGGACGTGCGGCGCGACAAGGAGATCGCCACCGCGCGCGGCTTCATGTCGCACGGGCCCTCGGGATCCGGCGGAAGCGTGAGCTTCGCGACGTGCAGCTCCAGGCCCGCCTCCGGGAACGGCTCGATGCGCGCGGGGGCTTCGAGCTTCGTGCCGTCGTCCAGGAGATGCGGGGCCGACGCGCCGGTCACGACGATCGTCATCTTCGTCTCCGGCGGCGTCGCGCCCGCGATCGTGACGTCCGCGGCGCCGCGGATCTCGAGGTCGAGCTTGCCGGCGTACGACGGGGACGTCTCGACGGGGTGCACCGTCTCGTCGGGCGCGCAGGCCGAGAAGAACGCGACGGCCGCGCTCGCTGCGAACGCGAGGACGGGGCGGCGCGCGATCGTCGCGAGCGCGATCGCGGGACGTCGCGCGCCCGCTGTGAGCGCGAGAGAGGGAGCCCGTGGGTTCGTGAGAGGGGTCGGACGAAGACGCGAGGCGTTCATCGGATCACCTCCGGATCGTGGTTGAGGCG